>NZ_CP192584.1:4800000-6583482 GCF_050632235.1 Roseateles chitinivorans
ATCGGATCGCTCGGCGCCGCGGTCATCCGCGGCCTGCCGGACGCCGACTTCCAGGCCATGACCGCCGCCCAGTTCGCCGCCATCGCGGACAACGACTGGATTCCCCTGTCCGCGGTCGCCAAACTGCGTCCGGATCAGCTGCAGACCACCACCGATTGGGATTCCACCAGCGCACGCTGGCTCAACGCGCTGTCGCCCGAGGCCTTTGCCGCGATCCCCGCCGCAGGCATCAACCAGATGTCGCTGGCCGCGCTGCAAGGGCTGGATGCCACCCGCCGCGCCATCGCGCTCAAGAGCGCGGATGAAATCCACGCCGGTTACATCGACATGGCCTCCAAGGACGCTTCGGTCAACTACGACAGCGTGCTGGCCAAGCTTCAGCTGATGTGTTCGAACATCGGCTCCGACGGTCTGAGCGCCGCCCAGTTCGATGCCTTCAACAACACGCTCGCCTCGGCCCAGGGCGCCGCGGGCAATCAAACCTACGTGTCGTCCCTGATGGGCAGCATGGGCGTGCAGGTGAACATGAGCGCGGACGCCTTCAACCAGGCTGTCTGCAAGTGGTTCCTGGGTACCAACAACCCGACCGCCAATGGGTACGCCGATGTGACCGACAGTCCGCTGTTCAACGGCTCCGTCCAGCAGGCCGCCGTCGGCGTGGCGCAGGGCCAGATCGGCGACTGCTGGCTGATCTCCTCGCTGGAGGCCCTGGCCGCCACCGCGCCGGAACGGCTCAACGGCCTGATCAGTTCGAACGGCAACGGCACCTATGCCGTCAAGTTCTACGACGGCAGCGCGGACAAGCCGGTCTTCGTCACGGTCGATGGCAAGGTCGCCAACTACGGCGCAAGCACCGCCGCGGGCGGATGGGCCCGGCTGATCGAAGACGCGTTCGTGGAAGCCAGCGCCAGCGGCCTGCTGCAGGCAGACGGCTACACGAACTGGAAGAACGACATGGGGCAGCTCGACGGCGGCGTCTCGGCCTGGGCCATGAGGACCCTGACCGGCGGCACCAGCAACAGCTTCTCGTCCGGCGCGTCGGGATGGGATGCGGTCAAGGCGGCGCTCGAGGACGGGTCGGGCATCGTCACCTACGCGTCCTACGGCAAGGCTTCCAAGGGTGCGGACGGCTCGACGCAGATGGTGAGCGGACACGCCTTCGCGATCACCGGCATCGACGACGTCAATCACAAGTACATCTTCAGGAATCCCTGGGGGTCGAACTACGTCTTCGAGCTCTCGCCGGAGGAACTGGACGCCATCAGCGGCAGCGGGGAATTCGTCGTGATGGAGTCGCCGACCGAATACGGCAGCGCGACGGCGCACTTCGCTGCCACCGACTGGTCCACGGTGAGCGCGGACTGGATCAACAGCCAGTCGGCGGCCATGATCGCGGCCATCCCTCCGGCGGCGTTAAAGCAACTGTGCGGCTCGACGGTCAATGGTCTGAGCGCGGCAACCCTGCAGATCATGAGCTCGCAACAGCTGCTGGCGCTGCCTCATCTTGACCAGTTGTCCGCGTCCGCGGTCGCCGGACTGCTCACCGCGCAGACGAAGGCGCTCAGCGCCGACTGGTACAACGGACTGTCGGCCGCGGCGATCGCCGCCATCCCGGCGGCGAGCATCGGCACCCTGCCCCAGGCCGTCCTCCAGGGGCTGGGCGCCGCCGCCATCGGCGCCATGACCCCGCAGCAGATCGCCGCGATCGCGCACCCCGACTGGCTGAGCCCGGCCGGAGCGAGCGGCCTGACCGCCGCCCAGATCCCGTCGCTGAAACAGGTCTGAAGCTATCTGTCGGCCGACTGGGTCAACGCCCTGTCACCGCAGACGATCGCCGCGCTGCCGATCGCGGCCATCCAGGGCCTGTCCTCGGCCGCCTTCAACGGCCTCGCCGCGTCGACGATCCATGCCATGACACCGCAGCAGGTCGCCGCATTCGCGCATCCCGACAAGCTGTCCGTCGCCGCCTTCGGTGGACTGACAGCGGCACAGGTGCCGTCCATCTCGGTATCGTGGTACTGGATGTCGGCCGCCCAACTCAACGCCCTGTCGCCCGAGGCGTTCGCGGCGATCCCCGCAGCCGGCATCAACCAGATGACCCAGGCCTCGCTCCAGGGGCTCGACGCGATCCACCGTGACATCGCCCTGCGGTCCGCCGACGCCACGCACGCGGGGTACATCAAGACCGCGCCCGCCGCGGTGACGGATTGGACCCAGGTCACCGCCGCAGGCATGAATGCCCTGTCCACGCAGGCGCTGGCCGCCATCGCCCCGGCCGACCTGCAGAAGCTCCCCGCGTCCACGGTCCAGGGTCTGAACGCCGCCACCGTGGCCGCGCTGAGTCCGCAACAGATCGCCGCGCTGCCGCATCCCGAGCAGCTGTCCGCCGCCGCCTTCGGCGCGCTGACCGCGGCACAGGTCTCCGCCATCACCGCCTCCTGGGGACAGATGTCGGCCGATCAACTCAACGCCATGACGCCGGAGGCCTTCGGCGCCATCGCTGCCGCAGGCATCAACCAGATGTCGAAGGAGGCGCTCCAGGGTCTGGACAAGGCCCATCACGACCTGGCCCTGAAGCTCGCCGACGCCGCACATGCGGCGATCCTTGACCCGAAGCCCGTCAAGCCCGCGGTGGACTGGAGCACGATCACCGCGTCGGACGTCAATGCGCTGTCGCCGCAAGCCCTGGCCGCCGTGTCGCCTGCGGATCTGCAGAAGCTCCCCGCCGCGGCGATCCAGGGCCTGAGCGCCGCCACCGTGGCCGCGCTCAGCCCGCAGCAGATCGCGGCGATCCCGCATCCGGAGCAACTGTCGGTCGCCGCTTTCGGCGCGCTGACCGCGGCGCAGGTCCCCGCGATCAGCGGTTCCTGGGGCGCGATGTCGGCCGCGCAGATCAACGCGATGACGCCGCAGGCGATCGCCGCGCTGCCGGCCCAGGGCGTCAAGGACATCGAGTGGTCGGCCGCTGAAACGGGCCTGTCGGCCTCGACCATCGCCGCCATGACGCCACAGCAGATCGCCGCCATGGACCATCCGGACTGGTTGCCGGCGAGCGCCTTCTCCGGCATGACCCCGGCGCAGGTGTCCGCCGTCTCCATCACCTGGTACTGGATGTCAGCCGATCAGATCAACGCGATGTCCCCCCAGGCCATCGCCGCGCTGCCGGCCCAGGCCCTCAAGGACATCGAGGGGTCGGCCGCCGAGAAGGGCTTGTCCGCCTCGACCATCGCCGCCATGACACCGCAGCAGATCGCGGCGATGGACCATCCGGACTGGTTGTCGGCGAGCGCCTTCTCCGGCATGACCGCGTCGCAGGTGAAGGCCGTCTCCATCTCCTGGGGATGGATGTCCGCTGATCAGCTCAACGCCCTGCCCGCACAGTCCTTCGCTGCCATCCCGGCCAGCGGGGTCAACCAGATGAGCAAGGGCGCGCTCCAGGGTCTCGACGCGGCGCATCACGACCTGGCACTGAAGCTTGCCGATGCGCAACATGCCGGCTATCTGGCGCCGGCGCAGGCGGTGGCGGCCGGCACGCCGACGAGCAGCGCCGCGTCCCTGGTCCAGGCCATGGCGAGCTTCACCGTGCCCATGGCGGTGACGACGGGGGCGCACGCGGAGCAGCGTGGGCACGCGGCCTTCACGCTGGTCAAGGCGCACTGACGCAAAAGCCGATGCGACGCCGTGCGCGGGCCGATCCGGGGCCCGCGCACGGCACGGCTACACTCGTCCGGACGCATTGGCTTGATCCCAGGTCCATTGCGCCTTCCCAACGCGCCGCTCGCGGCGCCTTCTGAAGACGCCCGACTCATGCCCTTCATTCCTCCGGTGACCAAGGCCTTCATGCTGATCTGCGTGGGCCTGTTCTGTCTCCCGTTCGTCTATGCGCCCTTCGGCGCGATGAACGTCCTGATGGCGCTCTGGCCGCTGAACTCCGGCAGATTCGAGTTCTGGCAGCCGATCAGCTACGCCTTCCTGCACGGCAGCTTCGCCCACCTGTTCTTCAACATGTTCGGGCTCTGGATGTTCGGCTCGGAGCTCGAGACGATCTGGGGCGGCAAGCGCTATGCGCAGCTGCTGGTGGCCAGCGCGCTGACCGCCGCGGTGGCGCAGCTGGTGTTCACGCTGCTCATGGGCTCGTTCGCGCCCACCGTCGGCGCGTCCGGCGCGCTGTTCGGGCTGCTGCTGTCGTACGGCCTGCTGTTCCCCGACCGGGTCATCATGCCGCTGTTCCCGCCGATCCCGATGAAGGCCAAGTACTTCGTCGCCATCTTCGGCGCGATCGAGCTGTTCCTGGGCATCAGCGGCGGCAGCGGCATCGCGCACTTCGCCCACCTCGGCGGCATGCTCGGCGCCTGGCTGATGATCAACTACTGGCGCGGCAGCCGCCGGCGCTGAGTCGTCCCGCCTCTCTGAGCTTCAGCGCCTTCGGGCCCTGAGGCCATGAGGCCCAGGCCCTTCCGCGCTCCGCTTCAGCCCTCGACGGCGAGCAGCCCTTCGCGCGGCGTCGGGTAGCGCAGCCGCAGGCGCAGTTCGCGCTTGAGGCGCCGGTTGTCCATCCGGCGCGACTCGTTCATGAAACTCATCTGCATCGGCGAGAACACGCCGGGTGCCTCGGCCCGCGTGACGCGCGCCGGCGGCGGCAGGCCGCACAGGGTCGCGGCCAGCTCGAAGTAGTCGCCCATCAGCAGCTCGCTGTCGTCGCTCGCGTGCAGGATCCGCTGCGCCGGGCCGCGCATCAGCGCCAGCAGGCAGGCGCGGGCCAGGTCATCGGCCTGGATGTGGTTCGTGTAGACATCGTCCTCGCGGGCCAGCACCGGCAGGCCCTTGCCGAGCCGCTCGCGCGGATGTCCGCCGTCGCGGTCGAACGCATAGATGCCGGGCACGCGCAGGATCGTCACCGGCGCGCCCGTCACGCGGCCCCACTGGCGCAACTGGTCCTCGGCGTCGACCCGGCGCCAGGCGCGGTCGTTGGAGGGGTTCACCGCGCGCGTCTCGTCGATGCGCGCGCCGCCGCAATCGCCGTAGACGCCGCTGGTGCTCGCATAGACCAGGTGGGCCGGCGCCGCGGAGCGCGACAGCGCCTGCAGCAGGCGCCGCGTGCGCTCATCGGTTCGGCCCTGCGTGGCCGGCGGTGCCAGATGCAGCACGCGGTCCGCGAGCCCGGCCAGCCGGCCCAGCGACGCGGCGTCGTCCAGGTTGCCGATCAGCGGGATCGCGCCCGCGCCCCGCAATTCTTCGACCCGCGCCGCGCTGCTGGTCAGGGCGAACACCGTCCACCGCCCGGCCAGTTGCCGCAGCACGCGCATGCCGACATCGCCGCAACCGACGATCAGCAGACGGCCGCGACGGCCACGGCGGTGGAGGGAAGGCGAAGCAGGATTGGCACCGGGCATGGGGATCGAGGCGGGGCTGGGGCAAAATGGCGGGTTAGTTTAGTCACCTCCCCACCATGAGCTTCCAGGTCACCGTCCTGCCCGCCGGCCGCAACTTCACCGTCGACGACGACGAAACCGTGCTGGCCGCCGCCATCCGCCAGGGCATCGGCCTGCCTTACGGCTGCAAGGACGGCGCCTGCGGTTCGTGCAAGAGCAAGCTGATGGAGGGTCAGGTCGTGCACGGCGAGCATCAGACCAAGGCGCTGCCGCCCGAGGACGAAGCGGCCGGCTTCATCCTCACCTGCTGCGCGAAGCCGCAGACGGACTGCACCGTCGAGGCCCGCACCGTGCCCGGTGCCGGCGAGTACCCGGTGCTCAAGCTGCCCAGCCGCGTGATCACGGTCGAGAAGCCGGCCGGCGACGTCGCCGTGATCAGGCTGCAGCTGCCGGCCAACCAGAACCTGCAGTACCGCGCCGGCCAGTACGTCGAGTTCATCCTGCGCGACGGCGCGCGGCGCAGCTACTCGATGGCCAACGCACCGAGCCGCCTGGGCACGCCGCCGGCGATCGAGCTGCACATCCGCCACATGCCGGGCGGCAAGTTCACCGACCACGTCTTCGGCGCGCTGAAGGAGAAGGACATCCTGCGCATGGAAGGCCCGTTCGGCAGCTTCTTCCTGCGCGAGGACAGCGACAAGCCGATCGTGCTGCTCGCCTCCGGCACGGGCTTCGCGCCGATCAAGGCGATCCTGGAACGCATCCAGGACGAGGGCATCACCCGCCCGGTGACGCTGTACTGGGGCTGCCGCTCCAAGGCCGACCTCTACCTGCACGACTGGGCCGAGGCGACCGCGGCCGCGATGCCCTCGTTCAGCTACGTGCCGGTGCTGTCCGAGCCCAAGGCCGAGGACGGCTGGACCGGCCGCACCGGCTTCGTCCACCAGGTCCTGATGGCGGACCTGCCCGATCTCTCGAAGCACCAGGTCTATGCCTGCGGCGCGCCGGTGATGGTGGAGTCGGCGCAGCGCGACTTCGTCGCCACCTGCGGCCTGCCCGCCGAGGAGTTCTACGCCGACGCGTTCACCTCCGAAGCCGACAAGCACACCGGCTGAACGGAACGCTCAACGCACCGCGAAGCCCGCGTTGTTGGCGTGACATGTGCCATCCCGGGCGCGCCGTTCCATACTTTCGGCCATGAAGCATTTCCCGCCGCCCTATTCCAGCGCCGCGCAGTTCGAGCAGCAACTGCAGGACCTCGGCCACACCGTCATCGCGCCCGAGAGCCTGACGCACTGGCTGCACTGCCAGGCGGGTGACCTGCGCGGGCTGCAGACCCACTGGAACGACCTGCCCCCCGACGCCTACCTGCGCGACGGCGGCCGCTACCGCTTCCGGCGGCATGCGAGCTTCGTCGTGGACTCGCAGGCCGACCCGTCGGTACGGCTGGCGCCGCACCGTGCGCACTGGCAACCGGTGGACTACAACGCGCTGCATGGCGGCATCGAACGCTGGTTCGAGCCGATGGCCCCCGCCGCGGTCGACCTGCCGATCTGGCCCCGGCTGCTGCTGGGGCTGGCCTCGGTGGCGGACCGGCTCAAGGGCGCACGTCCGTGGTTCGTCGAGGCGCACCAGTTCCGCATCGACACCGCGGGCGGCATCGGCCGCCCGACGCCCGAGGGCGCGCACCGCGACGGCGTGGACCTGGTGGCGGTGTTCATGCTGGCGCGCCACGGCATCAAGGGCGGCGAATCGCGCGTCTTCGAGGCCGACGGCCCGCGCGGCCAGCGCTTCACGATGATGGAGCCGTGGACGCTGCTGCTGCTCGACGACGAGCGCGTCATCCACGAGACCACGCCGATCCAGCCCCTCGATCCCGCGCATGCCGGCCATCGCGACACGCTGGTCGTGACGCTGCGCGCGGACGCCTTCATGGGGCGCTGAGCGCCGGACCTCAGGCGCGAAACGCTAAACTCCGGGACCCGCGCGCCACAAGCGTGGCGGGCCCTGCCGGATCGCCACGGTCCGGTCTTCTTCACGCATCACAAGTGCAGGTTCCCATGAACGCCATCACCGACCTCGCCCGCGCGCTCGCCGCCGGCTCGACCGACGCCATCCCCTCCTCGCTCTTCGGTCTGCCCGACCAGGCTCCGCACGAACGCGTGCTGCTGGCCGCCGATCCGGTGACCGGCCTCAAGGCGATCCTGGCGGTGCACAGCACCGCGCGCGGCCCGGCCTTCGGCGGCTGCCGCTTCTGGAGCTACGACAACGAGCTGGCCGCGCTGAACGACGCGCTGCGCCTGTCGCAGGGCATGAGCCTGAAGAACGCGCTGGCCAACCTGCCCTTCGGCGGCGGCAAGGCCGTGATCATCAAGCCGCAGGGCGACTTCGACCGCGCCGCGCTGTTCGCAGCCTTCGGCCGGGCAGTGCAGTCGCTGCAGGGCGCCTACATCACCGCCGAGGACGTCGGCACCACGACCGCGGACATGAAGGGCATGATGGCCCAGACGCAGTACGTGTCGGGCATCCCGCGCGAAGGCGCGTTCGGCGGCGACCCCAGCCCCAAGACCGCCTACGGCGTGTTCGTGTCCATCGACGAAGGCGTCAAGCGCGTGCTGCGCCGCGAGTCGCTCGAGGGCGTGCGCGTCGCGCTGCAGGGCCTGGGCGCGGTCGGCTGGCACCTGGCTGAATACCTGCACCGCGCCGGCGCCAAGCTGGTCGTCGCCGACGTCAACGCCGAGAAGGTCGCACGCGCGCAGACCGAGCTGGGCGCCAAGGCCGTCGGCATCAACGAGATCCTGTCGGCCGACGTCGACGTCGTTGCGCCTTGCGCGCTGGGCGCGACGCTGAACGCGCAGTCCATCCCGCTGCTGCAGGCCGCGCTGATCGCCGGCGCCGCCAACAACCAGCTGGCCACCGCCGCCGACGGCGACGCGCTGCAGGCCCGTGGCATCACCTACCTGCCGGACTACCTGGTGAACGCCGGCGGCATCATCAGCGTCGCGCGCGAGTTCCGCAACGAAGGCGAAGAGAATGCCGTGATGGCCGAGGTCGGCCAGATCCGCGGCCGTGTCGCCGAGCTGCTGGACCGCATCCAGGTGAGCGGCCAGACCCCGGCCCGCGAGGCGGACGCCTGGGCGCGTTCGCTGCTGGTCAAGCCGGCCTGAAGCCGGACCTGAACGAGAGTCCCGCTCTCCGATGACCACGGCGCCTTCACGGCGCCGTTTTCACGTCCACACCCCGTTACAACGGGCCCTGTGCCGGAATTCCTCGATCCGGTTGCCTCCCGTCCCTGCCAGGGACTTCATCCCCCACGGCGTGCTGCCGGAGGCGCGCACACCCGATGCCATCGACGTATACCGCCGCCTGAGTTCCGCGCAGCCCGTTGCGGAGCCGAACCCAGGAGTCCTCCATGACGTCCATGAAGCCATTGAAGTCCCTCCCGCTGGCCGCCGCGGCATTCGCGGCATTCGCAGCCACGAGCTTCGCCCTGCCCGCCCTCGCGCACGACATCGTGTACACCGCGTCGCTGAGCGGCGGGGCGGAGTTCCCGCCGAACGCCTCCGCCGGCACCGGCCTGGCGACGGTGACCTTCAACGACGACGACTTCACGATGCGCGTGCAAGTCACCTTCGCCGGGCTGACCGGCATCACGACGGCCTCGCACATCCATTGCTGCACGGCGGCGGCGGGCGCCGGCAACGCCGGCGTGGCGACGACGACGCCGACCTTCCCGAACTTCCCGCTCGGCGTGAGCTCGGGCAGCTACGACCAGACCTTCGACCTGACACAGGCGAGCAGCTGGAACGCGGCCTTCGTCACCGCCAACGGCGGCTCGATCGCGGGCGCCTTCGCGGCCCTGTCGACGGGGCTGGCTGGCGGGAATGCGTATCTGAACGTGCACTCGACCTTCGCCCCCGGCGGCGAGATCCGCGGCTTCCTGACCGCGAGCGCGGTGCCCGAGCCGTCGAGCTACGCGCTGATGATCGCGGGCGTGCTGGCGATCGGCGGCCTGGCGCGGCGGCGCTCCCGTCAGGGCTGACCTCCCTCGACCGCCGCCCGGCCGGCAGCACCGCCCTGTCATCGCCCGACACACGTCGGGGACACGCGCAGCGGTCCAACCCTTCCCTGCCTCGGTATGCTCCAGGCTCCGCCGTCCACGGGGAGCCTGCACAACAGATCGGGCCTCCGATCCGGAACGGCCGCGGGAGCATTGGGGAGGAGCGGGGTCATGGTGATCGAGAGGTTCTGGTTGCGTTGGCCTGCGGCGGTACTCGTCTTCGTCGCCGCGACCTGGCTCAACCTGTACCTCCAGCCGGCGCTCAACAGCCGCGAGCCGCTGCTGCCCTACTTCCCGTCGCTGGTGGTGGTGGGTCTGATCTGCGGCATGACCCCGGCGCTGACCTTCCTGGTGGCGGCCAGTCTCGCGATCCTCTACTTCTGGGTCGAACCGGTGGGGCAACTGCTCCCGGTCAACTCGGTGGCGGACGCGGCGATGGTGGTGCTGTTCCTGCTGACGGGCTCGCTGGTCGCGTCGGTGTCGGCGTGGGCCGGTCGCCTGATGCAGAAGGAGCGCAACAGCCGCCGGCGGCTCAACCTCGCACTGGCCGCGGGACGCATGATCACCTGGGACTGGGATGCGGTCACCGGCTTCGCCACCACCGGCGGCGGCGCCAAGCAGCTGTTCGGTCAGCACTGGAAGTCGATCGACGACATGCTGGCCGGCATGTCCCCCGAGGACGCCACGCGCTTCCGCGACCGCTACCGCTACGCCACGCAGAGCGGCGGGCGTTTCAGCCTGGCCTGCCCGATCACGCGCGCGGACAACGGCGAGGTCGTCTGGACGCAGTTCGACGGCTACGTGAGCCTGGATGCGAAGGGCCGCGCGGTCCATGCCTACGGCGTCGCGGTCGACGTCACCACCCAGCAGGAGGCGCTGCGCGCGAGTCAGGCGGCCGAGGAGCGTTTCCACCTCGCGCTGCAGAGCGGCAAGGTGATGGCCTGGGAATGCGACGTCCAGGGCCGCTACACCTGGGCCTTCAACACGCCGATGGGGTTCACGCGCGAGGCCTTGATCGGCGCGGAGGTCGGCAGCCTGGTCGGCGAACCGGAGTTCGCCGGCATCGTCCGCGAGGCGGTGGTCACGGGCCAGGCGATGAACCTGGCGCAGCGCACGTCGCACGGCGGCAGGACCTACCAGCTGCTGACCTCGCTGCGGCCGATCACAGCGCACGACGGGCAGGTGCAGCGGGTGATCGGCGCGACCGTCGATGTCACCGAGCTGTCGGCGGCGCAGGAGGAACTGCGCCGCGAGAGCGAGCGCAAGGACTCCTTCCTCGCGACGCTCGCGCATGAGCTGCGCAACCCGATGGCGCCGATCCGCTACGCGGTCGCGATGCTGCGGCAGTCCTCATCCGACGACACCCGCGCGCAGGCCACGGACATCATCGCGCGGCAGTCGGCGCACATGGCGCGGCTGCTGGACGACCTGCTGGACATGAGCCGCATCACGCGCAACGTGGTGGAGCTCAAGCGCCAGGTCATCGACCTGCGCACGGTGGTGAAGCAGGCGCTGGAAGCGATCGAGCCGCTGTACGTCGAAATGAAGCATCGCGTCACGCTGTCGCTGCCGTCGACGCCGGTGCCGGTCGACGGCGATCCGACGCGGCTGCAGCAGGTGCTGGGCAACCTGCTGGACAACGCGGCCAAGTACAGCCCCGAGCCGGGCGAGGTGGACGTGCATGTCGCGGTGGTGTCGGGTCGGGCGCAGATCACGGTGACGGACCGGGGTGTCGGCATCGCGCCGGCGATGCAGTCGCGGGTCTTCGAGCTGTTCACGCGGATCGATGCGCGCGGTCCGGCACCGTCCGGACTCGGCATCGGCCTGGCCGTGTCAAAGCAGCTGGTGCAGCTGCACGACGGCACGATCGCCGTGGCGAGCGAAGGCATCGGACACGGCAGCCGGTTCACGGTCAGCCTGCCGCTGGTGGCGGCCGGGCTCGCCGTTCTCGGCAACGGGCCCGGCGTGTCCGGCGACGGTGCGCGTCCGACGGCGACGCAGACCCGCGGCCAGACCCTGGTCCTGGTCGTCGACGACAACGTCGACGCCGCCAACACGCTCGCGGAAGTCCTGCGCGGCGTCGGGTATCGCGCGACCGTCGCCTACAGCGGCGAGGAGGCGCTGGCGGTCTTCGAGCGCATGCAGCCACGCGTGGTCCTGCTGGACATCGGCCTGCCCGGGCTCTCGGGGACCGATGTCGCGCGGCAGCTGAGAGCGACACCGGGCGCCGAGCCGCTCGCGCTGATCGCGATCACCGGCTGGGGTCAGCGCTCCGACCGCGAAGCCACGGCCGCCGCGGGCTTCGACGCCCACCTGGTCAAGCCGGTGGAGTTCAACGAGCTGGAGCACGTGATGGAGGAGCTGCTGGCCGCCGGGAACCCGACCGTCCCGGGTTGACTCCCTCTCCCGCTTGCGGGAGAGGGCGGGGTGAGGGCCAGCGGACTCGGCAGTCAATCTGCCCCCACGCAGGCGTGGTCAACCAGGAATTGCTGAAGCGAACACCAGCGCGATCATGCCCACCAGCAGCAGCGGCAGGTAGAGCCCCGCGAGCACCCCGCCCCGCCAGATCCCTCCCCACCAGGTCGTGCCGTAGACGGTCCGCAGCGCGATGACGCCATGCAGCAGGACCAGCGCGACGATGCCCGTCGCCGCGGCCGGCAGGACCAGCGCCAGCAGGTAGGCGGCGAACCAGCAGGCATGCAGGTGCAGCGCGAAGACGAAGTGCTCGGCGTACTTCATCCGTCGCCGCAGGAACATCAGCGCCAGCAGGCCGGCGAAGACCGGCTGCATCAGCAGCATCGCGTACGGCGCGAGCTTGTCCAGACGCTTCTGCACCTGCACGGCGGAGCTGCTGGCCAGACGCTCGCCGACGCCGTCGAGACGACGTTGCCAGGCGGAGCAGTGGCTGCCAGGGCTTGAGCAGCTGCCCTGGCGCGCCTGCGCGACGGCCTGCTCGTCGCGCGTGACCTTGAGCCCGTGATCGCCCGGCAGCAGATGCACCGCGATGAAGAACACGAAGCTGAGGCTCAGATAGAGGCGCAGCGGCTGGACGTAGCGGCGGCGCCGGCCGAGGAAGTACTCGCGCGTCAGACGGCCCGGCAGGAACAGCATCGCCCACAAGGTCCGCCACAGCGGCCCTTCGAGCGCGACGTAATGGCCGACGAATTCATGGATGAACTCGCGCATCGAGGCCGCGTGCAGCGTGGCCTCCTGGCCGCAGTGGGGACAGAAGTGCCCGCCGGGCTGCAGCGCCAGGTCGCAGTTGTGGCAGGTCGCGGCGCCGGGGACCGAGGGGGGTCCGAGGGACGGACCGAGGAAAGAGGCGTCATTGCAGGCGGCTCCGAAGTCGTCGTGGGCACGCCGGCTGTTCACTCCCTGCCGGTCGGGCGGGCACGATGATAGGTCGCGCGCGCCTGCAGGCCGGGTCGGGTTCCCCGGGCACCGCGGCGCTGGCATGCCGGTTGCCTGTTGTCGGCGAAGGCCTCAGGAGGAGGCCGCCATCACAACAGGAGTTCGTCATGTCCCTTCGCCCCCTTGCCGTCGCCCTCGCCGGCGCTGCCGCCCTGCTGGTCGGTCTGGGCGCCTCGGCCCAATCCGTCGGCAAGGCCTCCGACCCCGAGCGGGACCTGGGCCGTGCCGCGCCCGGACAGGACAACTCCTACTTCAACGTCACGGCCAAGAACCGCATCCCGGCGCCGCTGCTGCCGCTCAAGAAGGGCCAGTGCGTGATCTGGTATCCCGAGAAAGGCATCGCGGAACACACTGGACCGTTGTCGTGCTCGCCGCTGCCCAAGGTCGAGCCGGGCGGCTGGCTGATCGCGCCGTCGAAGGATCCGGTGATCCTCGAGGCGGCGGTCTATCACGCGGAGAATCCCGGCGTCGTCATCGCCCGCGGCGCCTTCGATGCCCGCACGCGCTACCTGGTCCGCACGCTGGATCCGGACAGCAAGATGGACATCGAGAAGGGCAAGGCGAAGCGCTGAGATCGCCCGGGGATCGGTGCCGCGCATAAAAAGGAGGAGCCTCGGCTCCTCCTTGACAACGTGCATCAGAACGGGAAATCGGCCTTCTTGATCTTCACCCTGCGGCCATCGTCGTGATGCCACACGATGCCTTCCATCGGCTTGTCCCGCAGGTACGCCTGCAGACCGGCAAAGGTCCGCGGAGCGTCCGCCAGCACATCCTCGCCGTGCGGAATGAGCAGGTGCTCATCGAGGTTCTCCGGATTCGCGCCGTGGCGGGTGCCGATGCGCGGTCCGCAGACCTCGTAGGTGCCGTCCGGAATGCCCTGCGGGTACCGCACGGCGGCCTTTTCCACCGCCTCGTGGATGTAGCGCGAGTCCGGCCCCTCGGCGGGCACCCAGCCCGGCCAATGGCCGCTCACCGGATCCGGGTCCGGCTGGGCCGGGATGAACCCCGCAGGCGGCGTACGACCGGTCTTGGCGTCGTACCGTCTGAATACCGCGCCGTCCTTGACCATCACGGCCAGACCGTCCCACTTGCGGGTGGCCTGGCCTTCACCGTCGAGCACCCATTGGGCGCCGGGAGTGACTTCGTCGCGGACCTTGCGGTTGCCTTCGTGATTGCGCTGAAACAGCGACATGATCTTCTTCATGGAAACGCCTTAACTTGGTGAATGGAGTTTCGAGTCCCATCGCCTGCCATTAAGGTTGCCCGCTCCGGGAAGGCCGACATGCCACCGGCCTTCCAACAACGGACCGTCAGTGTACGTCCCTCCCCTCGCCCCACGATTCCCCTGAGCTACAGCCCGCGCAGAAAGCCGAGCAGCGCTGCGTTGACGGCCTCCGGTGCCTCCTGCTGCAGCCAATGACCCGCACCTGCGATCACCTGCGAGGCCGTCAACCGGGGGGCCAATGCCGGCATGGCCTCGATGATCCGATCCATGCCGGGCATGACCCGACCCGCGTCCCGTTCGCCGATCAGATGGAGCGCCGGGACCTCGACCTTCAGTCCGTCGAACGCCGCCTGGAGCGCCCAGTTCCGGTCGAGGTTGCGGTAGTAGTTGAGGCCGCCCCGGAAACCGCTGCGCTCGAAACTCGCCACCATCGCCGCCAGATCGGCAGCCGCCAGCCACGCGGGCAGCTGGTCAGGGTCAGGCAGTGCGGCCAGCAGGCCGTCGTCGCGGCTCACCATGCCAAAAGGATTCGGCGTGCGCGCATCCTCCCGAGGCCCGGCCTCTCCAGAAGCGGCGAAATAGATCCGACGAAGCGTCTTGCCGACGTCGCGCTCGAACTCCCGCTCGGCCACACCGGGCTCGGAGAAGTAGTGCGTGTAGAAGAGCGCCGTCTCCGTCCTGGGGAACAGCAGGCTCGGCAGCATCGGCGCGCGCCCCATCAGCGGCACGCCGAGCGCGACCACGGCGCGGAACCGGTCCGGCCGCAATTGCGCCGCCTGCCAGGCGACGGTCGCGCCCCAGTCCCCGCCGACGATGACGGCCTCACGCTCGCCGAGCACGTCGAGGAGCGCGATCAGGTCCCCCAGCACGTCGAGCGTCGTGAACGCGCCGACGTCCGGCGGCGAATCGCTGCCGCCATACCCACGCAGGTCCGGCGCCACCGCGCGAAAGCCGGCCTCCGCGAGCGCCTGGAGCTGATGCCGCCACACCAGCGAGGTTTCCGGGAAACCATGGCAGAGCAGGACCAGCGGGCCCTCGCCCTGCTCCCTCAGATGCAGACGGATGCGGTTCACTTCCAGGGTGTATTCACGAGCGGCGGTCATGGCGGCAATGAGCGATAGTGTCGAACCCGGAGAATATCGTAACTCTTCAAGTTGCACAAAAGGACCCATGGCCCAGGACACCCGCCTCGCCCGCCTGCTGCATGTGCTGATCCACATGCATCTGCACGGCGGCACCACCACCTCGGCGACGCTCGCCCAGATGTTGCACACCAACGCCGTGGTGGTGCGACGGACGATGGCCTCCCTGCGCGCGGCGGGCCTGGTGGGTTCCACGAGCGGACGCGGTGGCGGATGGGTGCTGGCGCGCGCGCTCGAACACGTCACGGCACGCGACGTCTACGACGCCATTGCCCATGCATCGACCTTCGCGATCGGCCCCGCCCAGGACAACCCGAGCTGTCCTGTGGAGGCGGCGGTGAACGGGTTGCTGGGCGACGCCCTTCAGGACGCCGAACGCGCGCTGCTGGAGCGGCTGGGCGCGCGGACGCTGGCCGACCTCGCACGGGAGATCGTTGCCAGGAAGCCCGCGGCGCGTCCCCGCACGCCAGCCCGTGGGTCGGATCAGGACAACAGGACGGGAGTGGCGTCGGGCAAGGCGAAACGCCGAATGGCGTGATCCCGCGCCATGTCAGGCGCGTTGCCGCATCTCAGCTGGCAAGTCGACGACTCCCGGCGGCATTCCCTCATCAGAACGTCAGATCCAGACCGAGCTTCGTGCCGAGGCTGAAGGTCAGGACCACGAGGCCGACGACCAACAGCAAGAAGACAACGGCCACGATGGCGCTCGTGCGAAGCACCGCGCGCTGCTTCTCCGCCCCCTTCTCCTTCTTCGCCCGGTCGTAGTGCCACTTGATGGCGTAGAACATGCCAATGCACAGCACGCTGGCCTTGAACACGATGAAGACAGTGGGGACCCATTCCATGATTCGACGTTTCCAGGTAATTGCCTGACGCCCTCCATCGCGAGGAGAGGACCACCAGACGAGCCATCACTGTGCTCCCGATGTCCGGAAAAATACAGATCCAGATTCTTTGAAAAACACCGGATCAGATGGGTGTCCGCGAGGATATTCACTGGGGAACCGCTGTTGCCAATACAGTGCGATCGTTCCACGCACGGGCCATATCAGCACCCCACCCCATGAAGCGCTACGAACTCCTGGCCGATGATCTGGCGGCGTCCATTGCCGCGGGGCAGCTGCGCCCCGGCGACCGCCTGCCCTCGGTCCGCGAAGCGAGCAAGGACCGCGGTGTCAGCCCCTCGACGGTCTTCGAGGCCTACTACCTGCTGGAGGCCCGTGGCCTGATCGAGGCGAGGCCGCGATCCGGCTACTTCGTCAGCCAGGCGGCCATCCCGCAGCACCCGGAGCCCCACGCGTCGGACCCGCTGGCCGAAGAGCGCAGCGTCGAGGTGTCCGATCTGGTGTTCCAGGTGCTCGAGCTGTCGCGCAACCGGGCCGTCGTGCCGCTGGGCTCGGCGTTTCCGAGCCCGGCCCTGTTCCCGCTGGACAAGCTGGCGCTGTCGCTTGGCAAGGCCACGCGCGGGCTGGATCCGTGGCGCACGGTCGAGGACCTGTCGCCGGGCAGCGCCGAACTGCGTCGCCAGATCGGCCTGCGCTACCTGGGTGCCGGGTGCAAGGTCGACGCGGACGAGATCGTCGTGACCAACGGCGCGATGGAGGCCTTGAACCTGTGCCTGGAGGCGGTCACGAAGCCGGGAGATCTCGTCGCCATCGAGTCGCCGACCTTCTATGGCGCCTTGCAGGCGCTGGAGCGACGCGGGCTCAAGGCGGTCGAAGTGGCCACCCATGCGCGCACCGGCGTCGACGTGGCCGCGCTGGCGGCCATCGTGGAACGCCATCCGGTCAAGGCGTGCTGGCTGATGCCGAACTTCCAGAACCCGTTGGGCAGCCTGATGCCCGATGCCGCCAAGGCGGCACTGGTCGCGCTGCTCGCCGAGCGCGAGATCCCGCTCATCGAGGATGACGTCTACGGCGAGCTGTATTTCGGTTCACGCCCACGGCCCGCCAAGGGCTGGGACAAGACCGGGCTGGTGCTGCACTGCAGCTCGTTCTCGAAGTCGCTGGCGCCGGGATTCCGCGTCGGCTGGGCAGCCGCGGGCCGGTTCGCCCGGGACATCAGCCGTCGCAAGCTCATGACGTCATTGGCCACCCCTGTGCCGATGCAGGAGGGCCTGAGCGAGTACCTCCGGCGGGGCGGCTACGACCGGCACCTGCGGCAGCTCCGGCAAGCGCTCGTCACGAACCGTCAGGCCGTGCTGAGGACCATCGCCAAGTGCTTTCCTCCAGGCACCCGCGTCACCCAACCGGAGGGCGGCTATTGCGTCTGGGTCGAGTTGCCTTCCCAGATCGACGCGCTGGAACTGCACCGGGTCGCCCTGTCCCATGACATCAGCATTGCGCCGGGGCATCTGTTCTCGGCCGATCACCGCTTCACGCACCACCTGAGGCTCAATTTCGGGCATCCCGACAACTCACAGGTCGAGGGGGCGCTGAAGACCTTGGGGCAGATCGCCAAGGCGCTCGTGCGCTAGAGATCTCGCCTGCCAGGAATGCCCGTCAGGCACCGCCTGACCTCAGCGCTCGCGACCTCACTCGCAGTTGGCCAACTCGATGATCGCGAAGCCCTCCCGGTCGATCTCCTCGACGACAGGCTCCGGCGCGATTTCCATGTGGCAGAAGCGGCACTCTTCGGCCGACAACTGATGCGCAGGCAAGCCCCTCGCGGCGAGGTACTTGCGGCCGAAAGCCAGCACCTGTTCCTGCGCGCGGGACGCGTCCGGAACGAGGATGTCGAAGTGCATCAGGCGGCCGTCGGGGCGGGTGACGTAGGTGTCGAATACGGCGATCTTCATGGGGTTCACATCGGGGAAGTGGTCGATGGCCCAGTGTGGAAGACCGCGGTGCGGCGGATGCCACTGAACGTCCAGCACCCGCATCAGATCGTCCGGGCGTTCAACTCCTCCAGCACCCTCAGCGCGATAGCGCCGAGGCCAGCGCCGGTTCCCCTGTTGTGCGACGACAGGTTCTGCTCGTCCGTTACGTCGTTCCATTCCACATCGCCCTGGACGACGATGTGCCGGGCATCCGTCTCCATCTCGAAGTAGATGAAACGGGCCTCCGAAGTGAGCAGTTGACCGAACAACCGAGGCATGCCGGCGAAGTCGATCTCCAATCGGATCACGATCGCCCGATCGCAGTCCACGCCGCGGGCTTTCGCCACCTGCAGCAATGCCGGCGGCCACGGTTCCATCCGCCAATGATTCGCGCTGCTGCGGATCCTAGATTCCGCAAGCGCATTCTGTTGCTGGACGTTCTGTTGTCTGGACACGGTCTACGCCTCCCCACTGTCATTCCGTCAGGGTGGCAGAGTCCTCGGCCAACCCTTGCCGCCACTCCCTCGGCGACCGCCCCACCCGCTGCGTGAAGACACGCGACAGCGCGGACGCATTCGCGTAGCCGAGCTGATCGGCGATCTGCTTGATCGAGCGGCCCAGCCGCAGCTGTTCCTGCGCAAGACTCAAGCGCCAGTCGGCGAGGTACGCCGCCGGCGCCTGACCCACCAGCTCGCGGAAGCGCGCCGCGAACGCGCTGCGCGACATGCCTGCGCGTACGGCCATGCGCTCCAGCGACCACGCCTCGCCTGGCGCCTCGTGGACGGCCGCGAGCGCGAGCGCGACGCGCGGGTCCGACAGGCCCGTCACCAGCCCCGGTTGCACACCCGCCTCCGCCGGATGGTCGATGAGCCAGCGCAGCAGCTGGATCAGCACGACCTCGAACAGCCGGTCCGCCAGCACGCGTTGACCGCAGCGCAATCGCTCGGTCTCCGAGAACAGCAATTGCAGCGACATCTCCAGTCCCTCCACACGCGCCAGCGGGAGCAGCACCAGCGGCGGCAACGCGCGCACCAGCGGGTTGAGCGGACCGCCGTCGAACTCCAGCTCCGCGCAGGTGAAGTCGGAGCCTTCGCGCGGCGGATTGCGGAACTCGTGCGCGACCGGGCGCGGATAGAAAAGCAGCGAGGGTTCGTCCACGCGCAGCTTGCGCGGCAGGCCGGCGCTGGCCGGGTGACGCAACTCCATCTCGCCGCGCTTCATCACATGCAGGAAGCCTCGCCCCGGCACCGGATCGAAGGGATTCACCCCGCACAACGGGCCGACGTGGAACAGCCGCGCGCGAACGCGGAAGTGCTCCAGCAGCGAAGACAGACGGTCGATCGGCGGCAGCGATGCAGACGATCCTGACGCTGCCGATGCCTTCGCTGTCTTCGATGCGGCGGTCACCGCGGCCGAAGCTGCGGCTGAGGATCTGGACGTGCCTGTCATGGACGCTTGGATGCGTTTGATGGACGAAACGCGGCCAATGGTACTACCACCGGGACCACACTGACGTCCAGCAGCAGACGAACACCACGCCACTGCCTGACGCCTCCAAGGACGTCATCGACATCCACCGACATCCACCCTGAAAGGAAACATCATGTCCACCACTTCCCGCGTCGCCCTTGTCGATCCCAAGCAAGCCCAAGGCGACGCCAAGGTCGCGCTCGACCAGATCCAGGCCGCCTTCGGCGCCACGCCGGCGATGTTCCGCGCCGTGGCCAATTCGCCGGCCGCCATCAAGAGTCTGTGGGGCAGCTTCGGCGCCCTCGGCGGCGGCGTGATCCCCGCGAAGCTCGGCGAGCAGATCGCCGTCGCCATCGCCGATCGCAACGCCTGCGAGTACTGCCTGGCCGCGCACACCGCGCTGGGTCGCAAGGCCGGCGCCACGTCCGACGAGATGGCCGCCGCGCAGATGGGCGAGTCCGCCGACCCGAAGACCGCCGCCGCGCTGCGCTTCGCGCTGAAGGTCGTCAACGACCGTGCGCAGGTCAACGACGCCGACGTGCAATCGCTGCGCGATGTCGGCTTCGACGACGGCGCCATCGTCGAGATCCTCGCGCACGTCGCGCTCAACCTCTTCACCAACTACGTGAACGTCGCCTTCGCCGTGCCGGTCGACTTCCCGTCGGTGAAGTTGCGCCGCGCCTGAGCGCGCGGCACCGACCGGCTCGCGCCCATCGCCGACCGGTCGGTCGCGGCAGCAACGCGCCGGCATGGCACATCCCTTGCACGCTCGCGGGCATGTTCCCGCCGACCGCCCTGCCCGCCCCCGCCGCCGCGTCTTCCGAAGCCGTCGACGATCTGGCCTCGCCCGACGAGGCCGCGCGCCGTCTCGCGCTGCTGCTGGCGAGCACCGGCGAGGGCATCTTCGGCATCGACATGGCCGGGCGATGCACCTTCGTGAATCGCGCCGCCTGCGACACGCTGGGCTGGCGCACCGACGAGGTGCTCGGACGAAACATGCATGCGCTGATCCACCACTCGCATGGTGACGGCAGCGACTACCGCGAGTGCGATTGCCCGATCTTCAACGCCTTCCGTCGCGGCGATCCCTGCCGCATCGACGACGAGGTCCTCTGGCGCGCCGACGGCAGCGCCTTCCCCGCCGAGTACTCCAGCTACCCGCTCTTCGAGCACGGGGAGGTCCAGGGCGCCGTGGTCACCTTCGTCGACATCTCCAAGCGCAAGCTCGCCGAGGAGCAACTGCGCGCCAGTCACGACCAGCTCGAACGTCGCGTGGCCGAGCGGACCTCGCAGCTGCGCGAGCTCGCACATCACCTCGAGGCCGTGCGCGAGACCGAACGCAAGCGCATCGCGCGCGAGATCCACGATGAACTCGGCTCACTGCTGGTCGCGTTGAAGATGGACGTCCACTGGCTGGAACGCCGCGTCGGCGACAGCGCACAGCGCGACGCCATGGTGGCGAAGTGCCATCGCATGGGCGGCCTCGTCGACACCGCCGTGGATGCCGTCGGCCGCATCATCACGGACCTGCGCCCGAGCATCCTCGACCACCAGGGCCTCTGGGCCGCGCTGGAATGGCAGGCGCAGGAGTTCCAGCTCGCCGGCAGCGACGAGCGCGAGGTGCGCTTCCGCATCTTCGTCGCGGCGGACGTCGTCTCTCCCGAAGGCGGGCTGGCGATCGCGGTGTTCCGCATCTTCCAGGAGGTGCTGTCCAACGTCGCGCGCCACGCGAAGGCGTCGCGCGTCGACATCCGCATCGACGTCGATGCGCCGCCGCATCCGGTGCTCTACCTGCAGGTCAGCGACGATGGCATCGGCGCGCCCGACGAGGCGCTCAACGACGCGCGCAGCTACGGCGTGCTCGGCATGCGCGAGCGTGCGGCGCAGTTCGGCGGCCGGCTCGGCATTGCCAGCGCGCCTGGGCGCGGCACGACGGTGCGGCTGGTCATGCCGCTTGACAGCGGACCACGGCAAGACGGATCACCGGTCGCTGCGCCGCCAGACGACGCCCCGCGCGAAGGAACCCCGTCATGACGATCCGCGTGCTGATCTGCGACGACCACCGCATCGTCCGCGAGGGCATCAAGCAGATCCTCGCCGAGGCCAGCGACCTGCGCGTGATGGGCGAGGCGGCCAACGGTCCCGAGGCGATCCAGCAGGTCCGTACGGGCGTGGTGACGGGCGCTGGGCCGGACGTCGTGCTGCTGGACATCGCGATGCCGCAGCGCGACGGGCTCGACATCCTCAAGGCGCTCCGGAGCGAGTTCCCGAAGCTCCCGGTGCTGATGCTCTCCACCTATCCGGACCGGCAATACGCGGTGCGCAGCCTCAAGCTGGGCGCGGCGGGTTATCTCAACAAGAGCGCTGACAGCGAGCAGATGATCGATGCCGTGCGCACCGTCGCGCGCGGACGCCGCTTCATCACGCCCAGCGTCGCCGAGCATCTGGCCGCCGCCATCGGCGACGGCTTCGCCGCGGACGATGGCATCCCGTTGCACGAGGTGCTCTCGCATCGCGAGCACCAGGTCTTCCAGATGCTGGTCGCCGGACGCAGCGTCGGCGAGATCGCCGAACAGCTCGTCCTTTCCTCCAACACGGTGTCGACCTACCGCGCCCGCATCCTCGAGAAGACCGGTGTGCGCAACGACGTGGAACTGACGCTTTTCGCCGTGAGGCGCGAACTCCTCTCCCCTGACCTCCGTCCCGGACGAGGCGACGTCAGCGGGTCTCCGTGGGGCCGGAATGGGGCTTGGGGTCCCTGGAGGGGTGCCCCATGCCCCGTGGAGAGCCCGCGCCTGGCTGACCGGAGTCGCCATCGGTGGAACGGCCCCGGTGGAACGGCTCCGGTGAAACGACATCGGCAGCGACGTTTGTAGTGCTCGCCCTACAGCAGAACCACGCCGCGCACGATGCCGCGATCTGTCGCGTTTTCCTAGAGTGGAGTCCTCCGTCCACCGACCTGGAAAGCAGCGATGAGCGACCTCCGCCACGACCCTTACGACGCTGATCGACCGCTGCTGATGCGCTGCGCGTGCGGGCGGCACGGCAGCGAGGCTGAACATGCCCGAGAGCTGGACCCTGACCGGGCGGCCGCGACGCTGCGCACGCGCGCCGACGCGATGGACACGGCGGACATTGAAGCCGAGTCCAACCAGTTCGTCGAAGCCGCGCTGGTGAAGGCGCTGTTCCCGCAGGACGCGCTGCGGCGCCGTTTCCTGCGCGCCGTCGGTCGCGGCGGTGCGATGGCCGCGATCAGCAGCGTGCTGCCGATCGCGCCGCTGCAGGCGATGGCGCAGGAGCGCGGTGCGCTGGAGAAGAAGGATCTCAAGATCGGGTTCATCCCCATCACCTGCGCGACACCGCTGATCATGGCGCACCCGCTGGGCTTCTACGCCAAGCAGGGGCTGAACGTCGAGGTCGTGAAGACGGCCGGCTGGGCGCTCATCCGCGACAAGATGATCAACAAGGAGTACGACGCCACGCACTTCCTCAGCCCGATGCCGCTGGCGATCAGCCTCGGCCTGGGCGCGACGGCCACGCCGATGAACGTGGCGACGATCCAGAACACCAACGGCCAGGCGATCACGCTGGCGACGAAGCACAAGGACAAGCGCGATCCGAAGTCGTGGAAGGGCTTCAAGTTTGCGGTGCCCTTCGAGTACTCGATGCACAACTTCCTGCTGCGCTACTACGTGGCGGAAGCGGGTCTCGATCCCGACCGCGACATCCAGATCCGCGTCGTGCCGCCGCCTGAGATGGTGGCCAACCTGCGCGCCGGCAACATCGATGGCTTCCTCGGTCCGGATCCGTTCAACCAGCGCGCCGTGTTCGAGGAGGTCGGCTTCATCCACATCCTGTCCAAGGAGCTGTGGAACGGCCATCCCTGCTGCGCCTTCGGCACCAGCACCGAGTTCATCCAGAAGAATCCCAACACCTTCGCCGCGCTGTACCGCGCCGTGCTGACCTCAGCCGCGATGGCGCGCGAGGCCCGCAATCGCGAGCTGATCGCCAAGGTCATCGCGCCCCAGGCCTATCTCAACCAGCCGGAGACGGTGATCGCGCAGGTGCTCACCGGCAAGTTCGCCGACGGCCTGGGCAACGTGCGCGTCGTTCCGGACCGCGCCGACTTCGACCCCATCCCCTGGCAGAGCATGGCCGTGTGGATGCTCACGCAGATGAAGCGCTGGGGCTACCTCAAGGGCGACGTGAACTACAGGCAGATCGCGGAGAAGGTCTTCCTGCTCACCGATGCGAAGAAGCAGATGAAGGCGCTCGATCAGGCCGTGCCGGACGGCGCGTATCCGAAGTTCAGCGTCATGGGCAAGACCTTCGATCCCGCGCAGCCCGATGCCTACGTGGCCGGCTTCGCGATCAAACGCGTTTGAGCGGAGATCGTCGATGACTTCGCTGAACGCGCGCGCCGCCCTGCTCTCGTTGCTGCTGTTCGGGCTGCTGCTGGGCATCTGGCACCTGGCGACGATGACCACGGGGCTGCCTCGTCCGCGGCCTCCGCCGCGGCACCGGCGATGACGCCCGAGCAGATCGAATACGCCAAGCTCATGGGCAAGCCCGTGCCCGCCGAGGCGGGCGCAAGCGCCACGCCCGTCGCGACCAAGAGCGGCTTCCCGACGCTCGCGCAGATGGGCGCGACGGTCGTCCATCACCTGTCCGATCCGTTCTACGACAGGGGCCCCAACGACAAGGGCATCGGCCTGCAGCTGGCATATTCGCTGGGACGCGTGGCGGTGGGTTACCTGCTGGCCGCGCTCGTCGCGATCCCGCTGGGCTTCGCGATCGGCATGAGCCCGCTGATCCACCGCGCGCTCGATCCCTTCATCCAGGTGCTCAAGCCGATCTCGCCGCTGGCCTGGATGCCGCTGGCGCTCTACACGATCAAGGACTCGGCGGCGAGCGGCATCTTCGTGATCTTCATCTGCAGCGTCTGGCCGATGCTGATCAACACGGCCTTCGGCGTCGCCGGCGTGCGCAAGGAATGGCTCAACGTCGCCCGAACGCTGGAAGTCCGCCCGCTGCGCCGCGCCCTCGAGGTCATCCTGCCGGCGGCCGCGCCCACCATCCTCACCGGCATGCGCATCAGCATGGGCATCGCCTGGCTGGTGATCGTCGCGGCGGAGATGCTGGTCGGCGGCACCGGCATCGGCTACTTCGTCTGGAACGAGTGGAACAACCTCAGCCTGCCCAACGTGGTCTTCGCGATCCTCGTGATCGGGCTCGTGGGCATGGCGCTGGACGGGCTCTTCGCCCGCGCGCAGAAGGCGGTGACCTATGCGGATTGATCCGATGGAACACGGCGCCGCGGCGGCGGTCGATGCGGCGCCCGTGCTGGTCCGCGTCGAAGGGCTCGCCAAGCGCTACGGCGACACGACCATCTTCGAGGACGTGAACTTCACGCTGCGCGAGGGCGAGTTCGTCTGCATCGTCGGCCACAGCGGCTGC
Source organism: Roseateles chitinivorans (assembly GCF_050632235.1). GTDB lineage: Bacteria > Pseudomonadota > Gammaproteobacteria > Burkholderiales > Burkholderiaceae_C > Roseateles > Roseateles chitinivorans_A. The sequence continues at coordinate 4,824,956 of NZ_CP192584.1, forward strand.
GGCAAGACGACGATCCTGAACACCCTCGCCGGCCTGGAACGGGCGAGCGACGGCCACGTCATCGTCGACGGCCGCGAGGTCGTGGGGCCGGGTCTTGACCGCGGCGTCGTCTTCCAGGGCCATGCGCTGATGCCTTGGCTGACGGTGCGGCAGAACATCGCCTTCGCAGTGCGCAGCAAGTGGCCGGACTGGCCGAAGGCAAAGGTCGACGAGCAGGTCCGCAAGTACGTCGCCCTGGTCAGTCTGACGCCCGCGCTCGACAAGAAGCCGAGCCAGCTCTCTGGCGGCATGAAGCAGCGCGTCGGCATCGCCCGCGCCTTCGCGATCGAGCCGCGGATGCTGCTGCTCGACGAGCCCTTCGGCGCGCTGGACGCGCTCACGCGCGGCACCATCCAGGACGAGCTGCTCAAGATCTGCGCCGCCACGCGGCAGACGGTCTTCATGATCACGCACGACGTCGACGAAGCCCTCCTGCTCGCCGACCGCGTGATGCTGATGTCGAACGGCCCGAATGCGCGGGTCGCCGAGATCGTCGTGAACACGATGCCCCGCTCGCGCCAGCGCGCCACGCTGCATCACGATCCCCAGTACCACCCCATGCGCAACCACCTGATGGACTTCCTGGTGGAGCGCAGCCATCTCGTCACCCCTGCAAGGAGCATCCCATGAGCCGACTCGACGTCACCGAAAAGATCATCGCCACCAAGGTGGCCAAGGGCCTGAAGTGGTCCGACGTGGCCGAGCAGGTCGGCCTGAGCAAGGAGTGGGTCACGGCCGGCTGCCTCGGCCAGATGACCTTCGACGACGCGCAGGCCGCGACGCTGGCGGGGATCTTCGACCTCACCGAGGCGGAGACCCAGTGGCTCAAGGTCGTGCCTTACAAGGGCAGTCTGCCGACCTCGGTACCGACCGATCCGCTGATCTACCGCTTCTACGAGCTGATCAGCGTCTACGGGACCACGTTCAAGGAACTGATCCACGAGGAGTTCGGCGACGGCATCATGAGCGCCATCGACTTCCGCATGGACCTGCAGCGCGAGCCCGATCCGAAGGGCGACCGTGTCAGCATCGTGATGAGCGGGAAGTTCCTGCCGTACAAGACCTACTGACCGCCCGATGACCGCCAAAGAGCGCCAATGAGCGCCATTGAGCGCCCACCAACAGCCCACCGAGAGCCCACCGGACCAAAGTCACTCGCAGGCACGGCCGGCCCCGGCTTAAGCTGGGGACCTCCCAGCTGGATCCCGTCGCCGTGCCCGCCCTGCCCCCTGGACCTCTTGGTCTCGACACCAATACTCCCCAGATCGACAAGGGCACGATGTGCCTGCAGCGCTCGCTGCCGCCCGGGTCCGTGTGCGTCACGAACGAGGCGCAGACCCGCGCCAAGCCGCTGGACGCGCAGGCACGCAAGCTGGCCGCCATCGCCTACGGCGAGGCTTCCACCGCCAATGACGCCGACGAGATCGGCGGCATCGCGTGGGCCGTCGCGAACCGCTGCCGGGCCTGGGGCGGCAAGACCGTCGACCAGCTGCTGATCGCCGATCCCAACTACACCTACGCGGTGAAGGACGGGAACGTGCGCTACGGTCAGTTCATGACGGCCTCCGAAGCGGCCATCGAGGCCGACGCCGGCATGAAGATCGCCCGGCAGGCCGCGGAGAATGCGCTCGCGCAACGCGGCACCGATCCGGCCAACGGCGGGTACTGGTGGGACGGCAAGGACTTCAAGACCAACTACAAGAACCACCCGAAGGTGAAGGACGGCTTCCGCTTCGGCGCGCCGGCGCACAACATCTTCGGCGTGAAGGAAACGACCAACGAGGAAGTCGTCACCTGGTGGACGGCGATGAAGAAGGGCGTGCTGGTCAACACCAAAGAGCGCGGCCGCTATACCGCCATCTGGGTCTCGACGGCGGCGCACGGTTCCACGATTTTCTGGACGCATCCGCAGGACTACGTCACCGCCACGGGCGGGAAGGCTTATCGGTGAGACGAATGACGATCTGGCAGCACCTTCAGAAGAAGCAGATCCACGCCTGCGTGGCCGTGGCGCTCGCCGGCCTCGCAGCCGGCGCCCGCGCCGATGCGGGAGAGGCTCCGCAGATCTTCGACGGCTACGAGGCGTTCTACGCCACGCTGCCGGATCCGCTGTTCACCGCGGGCGATGCACGCAAGCGCAGCGCCGGCGGGTTGGGAGAACCCGCGGGGGATTTCTGGAAATGGACCGCGCAGGGCAAGGCCCGCGTGCTGTCGCTCACCGGTCCGGACGCGGCGATCGATGGCCGCCGCCTGCCGGCCTCCCGCGCGCAGCGGTTCGACGGCGAAGGCCTGGCGCCCGCGCTGGGACGATCGGCCACGGTGTATGCCAATGACGAGGCGGTGTGCATCGAAGGGGTGCCGGGCAGTGCCAGCGGCACGGCCGTCCGCCACGTGCGGGTCACGCTGATCACGCAGCCCTACGGTGCTGCCGCGAAGCGGTTCGAGCTCCCCAGCCTGTTCGCGAGCTGCCTGGGACTGACCCGCATCGACAAGGACGTCGCCCATGGCGTCGGCTTCTACCGGGCGAGCTACCGGTGGCCGAAGAGCGCACCGGCGCCGGAGGGCGTGACATTCGAGGCCTTCGCATTGAAGGGCGGTGCGTTCGTCCCCTTGCAGCAGACCGTGACCGCCACCTTCGTCGAGACCGACAACGTCTACCGGTTCACGACGCGTTGAGCTAGCCGCATAGAATCCCCCGCATGCAGGCGACGCGGACATCGATCAGGCGCTGGGCATGGCTCGTGAGTTTCACGATCCTGCTCGCGGCGCTCCTGCCGTCGCTGTCGCATGCCATGCTGGTCCACCAGGGCGCCACCTTCGCGGAGATCTGTTCCGCGACCGGCGCCAGGCTCGTGATGATCGATGCCACCGGCACGGTCGATCAGGAGCGCGAGGGCTCGACGTCGATGAAGACGTCGATGGACTGCCCGTACTGCGCCATCCACCACGGCGCGCCGGACCTGCCGCCCGCCACCGTGCAATGGACGCCGCCCGACGCCTTGAAGTTCGAGCGTCCGCGTCTGTTCTTCACCGCGCCGCGCCCGCTCTTCGCCTGGGCGCCCTCGCTCGCGCGCGGACCTCCCGCCGTCGCCTGATCGCCGCCTCGCGGCAGATGCGCACTTCGCGCCGTTCCGGACGCGAAGCTTCCTTCGACTGACCTGTCCGTCCTCGCACGCGCTCATGCGTGCGTGTCTGCGGACGTTGGCGCGCTCACGCGCCAGGGTCGGCCCACGCCTTTTCGATCATGCGACACCCTTCCCTCGCGCACCCGGCGCGCCCGCTCCATGGCGACGCCGTCGCCGCCCCCGACGCGCGTCGTCGGGCCCTGACGTTCGCCGCCTGCCTGCTGCCGCTCGCGGCCTGCAAGCCCTCCCCGACCTTCCACGGCATCGATCTCACGCTGGTGAGTTATGCGCGCGACTTCGCGCTCCAGGGCTCGGACGGCCGTCCGCATCGTCTGGCCGACTTCCGCGGCAAGGTGGTGATGATGTTCTTCGGCTTCACGCAGTGTCCCGACGTCTGCCCGACCGCGCTCGCACGCGCCGCGGCCGTGCATCAGATGCTGGGCGAGGCGGCGAAGGACTTCCAGGTCCTCTTCGTCACCATCGACCCCGAGCGCGACACCGCGCCGGTGCTCGCGGCCTACACCGCCGCGTTCCACCCGAGCTTTCTCGGGCTCTACAGCGATCTCGAGGGCACCGCCGCCGTCGCCAAGGAGTTCAAGGTCTATTACGGCAAGGTGCCCACCGGCAGCAGCTACACGATGGACCACTCGACCTTGAGCACGGTCTTCGACCGCCAGGGCAAGGCGCGCCTGGCCATCAAGCACGAGATGAGCGCCACCGACGTCGCCGAGGACGTGCGCCAGCTGCTCGACACCTGACGCGCCGCAGGCCGGCCGCGCACCTTCTCAACTTCCATTCATTTCTTTCCGGAGAATCGACATGACCTTCAAGATCCACACGCTGCTGCTCGTCGCGGGCGCGCTGCTCGCCTCCATCGCCCATGCCCAGGTGAAGATCGACGACGCCTGGGTGCGCGCCACCGTCCCGCAGCAGAAGGCGACCGGCGCGTTCATGAAGCTGACGGCGGCCAAGGACACGCGCCTGGTCGGCGTGACCACGCCGCTGACGCCCAAGGCCGAGGTCCATGAGATGGCGATGCAGGACAACGTGATGCGCATGCGCCAGATCCCCGCGATCGAGCTGCCGGCCGGCAAGACGGTCGAGCTCAAGCCCGGCGGCTATCACCTGATGTTCTTGGACCTGCCCGCGCAGGTGAAGGCCGGCGATCAGGTGCCGCTGACGCTGACCTTCGAGGACCGCGGCGGTGCCCGCCAGACCGTCGATGTGAAGGTGCCGGTGCGTGCGCTCAATGCGGCGATGCCGGCGAAGGACGACAAGCAGGGCAGTCACGGCGACCACGCGCATTGAGGCCCTCCTGACTGCACACCCCTCGGAGCCCTGATGTCGACCTCGTCCGCTTCCGCCCTGCCGGATTCGTCGCTCTACCGACGCGTCTGGCGATGGCATTTCTACGCCGGCCTGCTCTGTCTGCCGATCCTTGTGCTGATGGCCGTCACCGGCGCCCTCTACCTCTACAAGGACGCGATCGAGTGGCGCTTGGACGCCGGGTGGCGCTTCGTCCCGCCTACGTCGGGCCCCGGGCTGGACGGCGAGTCGCTGGTGCAGCGCGCTCTGGCCGCGCAGCCCGGCTCCGCGGTGCGCTTCATCCCGCCGGCCGTCTCGGGCCGAAGCGCCGAGGTGGGCGTGCGCACCTACGGGGGTGTCGTCACCGTCTACCTGGATCCGGCGGACGGACGCGTGCTGGGGCAGCAGCGGGACGACCGCAAGCTGATGGAGGTGATCAAGCGGCTGCACTCGCTCGTCATCGCCGGACCGGTGGCCAACCACGCGGTCGAGATCGTCGCCGGCTGGGCCATCGTGCTCGTGGTGTCGGGGGTCTTTCTCTGGTGGCCGCGCGGTCGATCGGGTGGGGTCTACACCCTGCGCGGGCGCACGTCGCAGCGCCTCTGGTGGCGCGACCTGCATGCGGTGACCGGCGCGGCGGCGGCCGTGGCGATCCTGTTTCTCGCCGTCACCGGGATGCCCTGGTCCGCCTTCTGGGGCAAGCAGTTCGGACAACTGACCAACGACTGGGGCGTGGGGTTGCCGAAGCATCTCTGGGGCAAGCCCGCGTCGACGCCGCCGTTGTCCAGCCTGGGCGACACGCCCTGGACGCTCATCCAGGCGCCCTTGCCGGAATCGATGGCGCACGCCGGCCATGACACCGCGGCACCCTCCCCCGATCACGCCGCACACACGAAGACGGGCCGCGACGAGTCATCTGCGCCCAGCCCGGCACCGGAGGTCATGCCGTTCGGCCTGAACCAGGCGCTTCGCCTCCTTGCGGCCCAGGGCTTGCCGCCGGGCACGCCCGTGAGCCTGCCCATCGGGCCGACAGGCGTCTTCACGGCGATGTCCATGCCGGACGATGTCACGCAACAGCGCGTGGTCCATCTGGACCGGTACACGGGCCAGGTGCTCGCCGACGTCGGCTATCGGGACTATGGGGTGGTCGGCCGAGCGGTCGAGTGGGGCATCCAGCTCCACACGGGTCGGCAATTCGGCGGGTTGAACCAGCTCGTGATGCTCGCCGGCTGCCTGTCCATCGTGGGTCTGGCCGTCTCCGCCGTCGTGATGTGGTGGAAACGTCGCCCGCGCGGCCGGTTCGCGGCGCCGCCGCGTCGGGCGGGCGATCGCGCGGCCATCGGCGCGATCGTCGTGGCCGCCGCGCTGGGGACGCTGTATCCACTGCTCGGTGCCTCCATGCTCGCGGCCCTTGTCCTCGATGCCCTGGTGCCCCGGCGATGGCATGAGCGCTTCGGCCTCTAGCAGGTGCCGCCACCGCGACGCCGTCCGGACTCAGTCCGCCATCCACGCGCTGTTGGACAGCGTGCAGAGCTCGCCGACGAGCCGTTCGAAGTCGCAGGCCTTGTCGTAGAAGCCGTCCGCGCCGCAGGACAGCACGCGGGCCTCGTACGCCGAGCGGTCTTCCGAGCTCAGCACCAGGATGCGGCCGCGGAAGCGGGCGGCGCGCAGGCGCTCGATCACGCCCAGGCCGGAGCCGCCGTCGATGCTCAGGTCCACCAGCACCACGTCCGGCGCGCTCAGCGCGATCGTGCTGATCGCGGCGTTCTCGCTGGAGGCCTGTCCCACCACGGTGATGGACGCTTCGGACTGCAGGCGCGAGACCATCAGGCGTCGCAGCAGCGCGTTGTCCTCGATCAGTGCAACCTTCATTTTTTGTCTCCCTGGAATGACTCAATGATGAGTCACGGGCGACAGCTTTTCGAGGCTGGCCGGCCCCCAGCCGGGGTGGGGACGCTGGCCGACAGCGGGTCAGGCGAAGGACTACAGGCGGATGGGATTCCCCCACACCCCGGAAGAGCCATGGCGCGTTTGCCCTGGCGGCAACGGACCGCTCACCGCCCGCGCCGCTGATCCTTGCGCCGCTGGTGCACGATCAAGGCGACGAACACGGCGCCCGCCGAGAAGCTGGTGTGACCGCTGTAGCTGACCAGTCCCAGGCTCCAGCCCTGCAGGCTCACGACAAGCGCCAGGCTCGCCAGCAGCAACGCCCATCCGGCCGTGCGCAGCGCCCGCGTCGTCGCCGCGGGCAGCTCGCGGCCGAGGACATCCGATTGCGCGCGGTCCGTCCCCATCGCCAGCGCCGCGAACGCGGCCAGGCAGATCGACAGGCTCAGGAGGTGCATCATCGCGCGCCCTCCCCGCCGGCACGCAGCGCCATCCCGGCTTCGCCCGACGGCGGCGGAGGCGGCATGCGTGACACCTTGGCCGGCGAACGCTCGGGTGCGGCCGGGGCCTCGCGCCTGGCCGGCTTGACCGGCCTGCCCTTGGGCACATGACGCGCGGTGCGGATCGCCAGGGAGGCCAGCAGTGCCGCGAACGCCCAGAACATCAGCTCGACGCCCGCGAAGATCCAGTCGCCCTTCGCGAGGCTGTGCCACAGCGGCCGGTCCGTCGTGAGCGCGTTGCCCACCGGGAGCAGCGCCAGCGACGCAGCGCCCAGCCACAGCAGCTCGATCCAGGCCCGCTTCGCCGGCCGGACCAGCGCATGCAGCAGCGTCACCGCCCACACGATAAAGACCACGTGGACTTCCCACTCGGCGCGCTTCTCCAGGCCCATCGGCAGCAACCGGTTGGCCCACAGCATGCCGCTCATCGCCAGCGGCAGACCCGCGATGGCGGCGATGTTCAGCCGCTCCACCACGCGGAAGCCGAAATACGGCCGGTCCGGATTGGGCAGCTTCTGGCGGCGCTTGACGGTCCACATCACCAGCCCGCTGCCGACCATCGCCGTGCCCGCGAGACTCACGAGGAAGTACAGCCAGCGCGTCGCGCCGTCGCCGAAGCGTCCCAGGTGCAGCCCGTACATCACGCCGCGCGTCTCGGCGGCCGCGCCGACGCCGTTCTTCTCCTCGACCAGCCGCCCGGAGACGCCATCGAACAGCAGGTACTGCGGGCTCATCGAGACCCGGCCGCCCTCGCCGCGCGTGATCGCCACGCGCGCCACGGCGTCGCCCGGATTCACCGCGGTGACGCGGGCCACGCCGCCCGGTCCCCAGCGGCGTTCGGCCTCGCGCACCATCGCCTCGATCGACGCCAGCGGCGCCGCCTCGCCCGACGGCTTGGCCGGCTGCAGGAAGGCGTTCATCTCCGAGGTCAGCTGCTTCTTCATCGCCGGCGAGTTGATGCCGGCCTGCTCGCCCCACGGCATGTACAGCGTCATCAGCGTCACCAGGCCGGTGTACGTGATCATCAGGTGGAAGGGCAGCCCGAAGACCGACAGCGCGTTGTGCGCGTCCAGCCACGAGCGCTGGCCCTTGCCCCCGCGGAAGGTGAAGAAGTCGGTGAAGATCTTCTTGTGCGTGATCACGCCGCTGACGATCGCCACCAGCATGAACATCGCCGCCAGGCCCGCGAGCCAGCGGCCCCAGACCACCGGCATGTAGTGGAACTGGAAGTGGAAGCGGTAGAAGAACTCGCCGCCCAGCGTCTCGCGCGCGCTGACCTTCTCCCCGTCTGCGGATCGAAGTTGGCGTCCTTGAACGCGCGCCGGCCGCCGTCCTTCGACGGGACGCGCCAGAAGGCGTTCGCCACGCTGTGGCGATCGTCGGTCAGGCGCAGGCTCCACTGCGCGGTGCCCGGCGCGAGCGTCTCGAGCTCCTTGGCGATGCGGCCGGCGACGACGGCCGGCTCGGGCATCACGGCCTGGTGCGCGATCTCGGGCCGCATCCACTGCGACAGCTCCTCCTTGAAGTAGGAGACCGTCCCGGTGAGGAACATCGCGAACAGGAACCAGCCCAGCAGCAGGCCGGTCCAGATGTGCAGGTCCGACATCGTCTGCCGGATGCCGCGCGGCTGGGGCCCGGTCTTGCCGGTGGCGGTGGGGGCGACGTCGACGTCGTCGACGCGAGCGTCGGCAGGAACTTCTGCAGTCATGGCGAGGCGACAGGTGCGGCGGCGGTCCAGACGGACCAGGCCAGAGGCAGGAGGAGCAGCGCGGCGACGATCAGTCCGACCCAGGCCCGCGTGGCGCTGCGCACCGCGAAGACCCAGATCACCGCGCCGGTGTAGACGGCGAAGCTGCCGAGCATGCCGCCGATGACGGCCTGGATGGTGCTCGCCGGCAGCGCGAGCACGGCGACGCTGAACAGCGCCGCCAGCGCGTAGCCGCCGCCGACCGCCGCGACGATGCGCGAGATCAGGGGCAGCACGCCCAGGACGCGGGACGCCGCGGACGCGGCCCTCGACGTGCGGCCCGACGGGGCGCTGACGGCGTTCATCGCGGCGCTCCTCCAGTGATCACTTGTTCGGCGCGGCGGCCGGGCCGGCCGCGATCGGCTCGACGCCGTCGGACTTCAGCACGGTCAGCGAGGTCACGTAGTTCACGCCGTCGTACTTCTCGGCGCCCTTGGGACCCTGGCGCTCGCCCGCGGTCTTGTCGGTGTGCGCGACCTCGGCCACGTACTGGCCCTTCCACGGCAGGTCGAAGCGCACCAGGCCCTGCTCGTCCGAATGGGCTTCCTTGGCCCAACCCGACTGCGTCACCAGCGACACCTTGGCCTTGGCCAGCGGCTGGCCGCGGAAGAAGACCTTGAACTGGCCCGGCTGGCCCGCCGGCACCACGTCCAGCGTCAGCTTGGGCGCCAGCGCGGCGCTGCCGGTCACCAGGCGCGCGGCCGGGCGGTACCAGTTCGTCACCTGCTTCTCGCCCTGCTTGAAGCTGTAGAGCGGATAGGCGGCGTCCTCGGCCAGCAGCGACTCGCCGGCTTCGGCGCGGAACGGCAGCGCGTAGCCGTCCTTGCCCTTGACCGCGTCGACCGGCTGCTCGCCCTTGCCGTCCAGGCGGATCGCGCGCACCTGGCCGAACTTGTCCAGCAGCCCCGGCGAGGCCTCGCGCAGGTTCTCGCCGAATTCGCCGAAACGGACGACCGCGCGCTCGTCGGCGCCGGCGGGTTGCTCGATCCAGATCTGGTGCGCCTGCGCGGCGCCTGCGGCGGCCAGCAGCAACGGCAGGACGGCGAGGCGTGAGGACAAAGGCAGGGACGGACGGAAGCGCTTGTTCATGAGGTCTCCTGAAGGACTCGAAGAATGAACGGGATGACAGCGATGGATCAGAAGTCGAACGACGCCGACAGCACGACCGTGCGGCCCGTGGCCACCGTCGCGTACGTGCCGCTGAGCAGCCAGTAGTGGCGGTCGAAGACGTTGTCGATGTTGGCGCGCAGGACGGTCGGCACGCCGGCGATCTTCGTCGTGTAGCGGGCGCCGATGTCGGCGCGCGTCCACGCGGGCACCGCCAGCGTGTTGGCGTTGTCCAGCCAGCCCGAGGACGTGTAGATCACGCGGCCGTTGATGCCCAGGCCCGGCAGGTACGGCACGTCCCAGTCGGCACCGACGCTCGCCGTCTTGTCCGCCACGCCGGTGGCGTCCTTGCCGTCGGTCAGGCCACCGTTGGTCCGGGCCTGCTTCGCATCGGTGAAGGACGCGCTGGCCAGCCAGCGGACGCTGCGGACGATCTCCCCCTGCGCGGACACCTCCACGCCGCGATTGCGCTGCTCGCCGTCGAAGGCGAAACGGGGCAGTGCATTGCCGGGCGTCGGCACGTTGATGGAGTTCGGTTTCTTGATCTCGTAGACGTTGGCGGAGGTGACGAAGCGGCCCCAGTCCATCTTCACACCCGCCTCGACCTGTTCGGACTGGTACGGCGCGAAGACCTCACCGGGATTCGACACGGTGCCGTTGGTGGGCGCGATGGCGCCGCGCGTCAGCCCTTCGGCGTAGTTCGCATAGAACGAGAGGTCCTCGGTCGCCTTGAACACCACACCGCCCAGGCGCCCCAGCGCGTTCTTGTCGTAGCCATTGGTCGCCGAGACGGGGAAGGTCACCACCTTGGCCGTCTGGTCGCGCAGGCCCACCGTCACGAGCAGCCGCTCGTTCATGAACGACAGGGTGTCGGCGATGGCGATGCCCGACAGCGTAGTTTCGGAAGTCCTGGTCGGGGCCAGGCGCGCACCGGTCACCGCCGGCATCTGCACCGGGTTGTAGAGGCTGGACGGCACCGCCGTCGCCGCGTCGTTGGCCTTGTAGAAGCTGCCCGTCTCCTGGGCCAGGCGGCTCGCGCCGATCGAGATCGTGTGGCCGATGCCGGCGGTCTCGAAGCGCGCGCGGGCGCCCGCGTCCACGCTGGTCGTATTGAAGTAGGCGTCGTACCAGGCGCCGAACACGCGGAACTCGCCCTGCGTGTTCGGTCGGAAAGCCGCAGGTGCCGTCGGGAAGTCCTGCATCGACCAGCTGTCGCGCCAGCCGGCGCCGGCCCAGACGGTCACCCGATCGTTGACGTCGTACTCCAGGCGGGTGGCGAGCATCTCATCGTCCAGCGCCAGTTGCGCGTTGCCGTAGATGTTGCTGCGCGGATCAGGCACCTTGGGCAACTGCGTGATGCCGGCGCGGAAGGCGGTCTGCGACCGGAAGCCGCGGATGTTCTCGTGCTGCTTGAACACGTCCGTCGTCCAGCGCAGCTGCGTGCCGCGGAAGTCCAGCGCGGCCGAGGCGAAGCGCTGGCGCGCGTTGCCGTCGTCGATGCTGGCCTCGCCGTCGCGGTAGCTGCCGTTGACGCGGATGCCCCACTCCTTCTTCTCGCCGAAGCGGCGGCCCACGTCGATCGCCACGCCGAGCTGCTCGCCGCTGGCGAAGCTGGTCGTCAGGCGGGTCAGGTTCTGGTCGCCGGCGCGCTTGGGGATCACGTTGATGCTGCCGCCCACGCTCCCGCCGGGCGGCATGCCGTTGACCATCGCGGCCGGGCCCTTCAGGACCTCGACGCGCTCCATGATCTCCGCCGGCATGCGGTTGCCCGAGGACAGGCCGTACAGGCCGTTGAAGCCGACGTCGCCGCTGGGCACGGCGAAGCCACGGATCTGGAAGTCCTCGCCGAAGCCCTGGGCGGCGGTCATCACGCGCACCGAGGCGTCGTTCTGCAGCACGTCGGCGAGCGTGCGCGACTGCTGGTCGCGCATCAGCTGCTCGGTGTAGTTCAGCGTGCTGAACGGGATGTCCATCGCGTCCTGCGAGCCCAGGATGCCCACGCCGCCGCGCGAGCCCAGACCGGCCTTCTGGCGTTCGGCCTTGCCCTGCACGGTGACCTTGCCCAGGGCGGTGTTCGCGGCGGCCGAGGCGGCATGCGCCGGGGCGGCCGGCGCATCGGCGGCCTGGGCCATCACGCTGGCCGCGCCGACGGCCAGGCTGGCGCCCAGCAACGATTTCAAGGCCGACGACAGGGGCGTCAGCAGGAGGGACGAGTCAGAGCGGACGGACATGAGAGGCGTATTATTGCAAATGAGAACTCTTCTCATCATAGAGTCGCCACATGCAAGGGCCGTGAATGCCCGTGCGATTGATGGAGAAGATGGCAGCGGTACCACCCCTTCGGTCAAGCGTGGCGCTTGCCGTGGACGATCAGGAGGCTGTCTGGGAAAGGCGGCGTCGGCGCCTCGACATCGCCGGGTGCCCGGGTCGTCGGGTCGCTATGCCGCGTCGCCCGTCGAGCCCCGCAGCACCAGCTGGAAGCCGACGTCGACGATGGCGGGACCGGAGTCCCCGCCCTGGCCTCGCGCGATCAGCACGTCGGCGGCGCGGCGGCCGATCTCGGCGCCGTCGATGTGGACCGTCGACAGCGATGGATGCAGCGAGGCCGAGAATTCCGCGCCGCCGAAGCCGATCACCGCGAGGTCCTCGGGCACGCGCAGGCCGCGCGCGAGGGCTTCGGTCAGCACGCCTTCGGCCATGCCGTCGGAGCTGCAGAACACCGCGCGCAGGTCTGGCGCCTGGTCCAGCAGCGCCGACAGCGCCCGGCGTCCGTGCGGCACACCCGCCGGCACCTCGGTGACGGCGGTGGGCACCTCCTTGCCGATCACCGACAGGAAGCCGGCGCGCCGCTGCCCGGCGCGCTGGTCGCTGCCGGTGGCCAGGCCCACGCGGGTCCATCCTCGCGCCATGAAGTGGCCCGCCACCGCGGCGCCCACCTGCACGTGCGAGAAGCCGACGACCGTGTCGAGCGGCCGCTCGGTCATGTCCCAGGTCTCCACCACCGGCACGCCCAGCCGCGCCAGGCGGCGCGCCGTGTCGCCGTGCTGCAGCAGGCCCGCCACCACGATGCCGTCGACGCGCCGGCCGATCATGGTGTTCAGCAGCGCCTCCTCGCGGGCGTGGTCGTAGCCGGTCTGGCCGAGCAAGACCTGGTACCCGGCGCGGTCCAGCTGCTCGGTCAAGACCTGGATCGTCGGCAGGAACTGCGGCACCGAGATCACCGGCACCAGCGCCGCCACCGTCATGCTGCGCCGCGACTTCAGGCCGCCCGCCAGCAGGTTGGGGATGTAGCCGGTCTGGGCGACCGCCTGCATCACCTTCTCGCGGGTGGCGGCGGAGACCACCTCCGGCGTGCGCAGCGCGCGGGAGGCGGTCATCAGCGACACGCCCGCCGCGGCGGCGACGTCATGCAGGGTCACGGCTCCAGCGCCGGGGCGGACAGGCGGCATCGATGAGGGCGGGTCGGAAAGAGGGGCGGAAGGAGGGCGGAAAGAGGGATCGGCGGCGATTGTCCGAGCTTTGCCGATGGAATCTTGCAAACCTGGCGATGTTACCGTTACCATCAATCATCGCGGCGCTGAACAGCCCCGGGCATAGCCTGCCAATCCGTTCAGCGCCTTTTCATCCACCTGAATGTTAACGTTAACAGTCATGTCAGACATCAGCTCCAACGACCGCATCGAGTGGCTCCGGCTCTCGTCGTGTTACCTCCCGCTGGCCACGCCGATCAGCGACGCCAAGGTGCTGACCGGCCGGCAGAAGCCGATGACCGAGATCGCCCTGCTCTTCGTCGAGGTGGTCACGCGCGACGGCCATGAAGGGCTGGGGTTCAGCTATTCGAAGCGCGCCGGCGGGCCGGGCCAGTTCGCCCATGCGAAGGAGATCGCGCCCGCGCTCCTCGGCGAGGATCCGAGCGACATCGCCAAGCTCTGGAACAAGCTCTGCTGGGCCGGCGCGTCGGTCGGGCGCAGCGGGCTGTCCACGCAGGCGATCGGGGCCTTCGACGTCGCGCTCTACGACCTGAAGGCGCGTCGCGCGCGCCTGCCGCTGGCCAAGCTGCTGGGCGCGTATCGCGACTCGGTGGCCTGCTACAACACCTCGGGCGGCTTCCTGCACACGCCGCTGGAGCAGTTGCTGGTCAACGCGTCGGCGTCGATCGAGCGCGGCATCGGCGGCATCAAGCTGAAGGTCGGACAGCCGGACGGCGCGCTCGACCTGAAGCGCGTCGACGCGGTGCGGCGGCATCTCGGCGACAACGTGGCGCTGATGGTCGACGCCAACCAGCAGTGGGACCGGCCGACCGCGCAACGCATGTGCCGCACCTTCGAACCGCTGCGGCTCGTCTGGATCGAGGAGCCGCTCGACGCCTACGACCACGAGGGCCACGCGGCGCTCGCCGCCGCCTTCGACACGCCGATCGCCACCGGCGAGATGCTGACCAGCGCGATGGAGCACGGCGACCTGATCCGCCACCGCGCCGCCGACTATCTGATGCCGGACGCGCCGCGGGTCGGCGGCATCACGCCGTATCTGAAGATCGCCGCGCAGGCGGAACAGGCCGGTCTGATGATCGCGCCGCACTTCGCGATGGAGCTGCACGTGCACCTCGCGGCGACCTACCCCACCGAGCCCTGGGTCGAGCACTTCGACTGGCTCGAGCCTCTGTTCAACGAACGCCTGGAGATCGCCGGCGGCCGGATGCTCGTGCCGAATCGCCCGGGACTGGGACTCAGCCTCAGCGAGCAGGCGCGCGCCTGGACGCGCGAACAGACGGAGGTCGGCAAGCGACCTTGACCGTGATTGATCCCGATCCATCGCCTACACAACGACACCAGGAGACAACGATGATCCGATCCCTTCGCACCCTCACCCGCGGCTTGAAAGCGGGCGTCGCGCTCGCCCTGCTGAGCGCCTTGTCAATGAACACTGCGCTTGCGCAGACCTGGCCCGCGCGCCCGGTCACGCTGCTCGTCCCCTTCCCGCCCGGCGGTTCCACGGACATGGTCGCGCGCACGCTCGGCGTGAAGCTGCAGGAGAAGCTGGGCGGCACCTTTATCGTCGACAACAAGGCCGGCGCCGGCGGCATGATCGGCGCGGCGGCGGCCAAGCGCGCGGCGCCGGACGGCTACACGCTGTTCGTGTCCTCGCTCGGCCCCTTCGTCATCGGACCGCACCTGACGAAGACCGCGGGCTACGACCCGCTCAAGGACTTCGACTACATCACCATCGCCGTGCAGGCGCCCAACGTCCTGGCGGTGCCGGCGGGCTCGCGCTTCAAGACGCTGGCCGAGGTGATCGCGTTCATGAAGGCCAACCCCGGGAAGATGACCTTCGCCTCCGCGGGTCCCGGCACCTCGGACCACCTCACCGCGGCGCTGTTCTGGCAGGAGACCGGCACCACCGCCACCCACGTGCCCTACAAGGGCGGCGCGCCGGCGATCACCGACCTGCTCGGGGGTCAGGTCGACACGACCTTCATGAACATCAACACCGCCCTGCCCCACATCAAGGCCGGCAAGATGCGTGCGCTGGCCATCACGAGCGCCAAACGCTCACCGCTGCTGCCGGACGTGCCCACGATGGAGGAGCTCGGCCACAAGGGCGTGACGGTCTACTCCTGGCAGGCAGTCGCCGCGCCCAAGGGGTTGCCGGCGGACATCAAGACCAAGGTGCGCAACGCCGTCGTCGAGAGCCTGAACGATCCGGCGGTCAAGCCCAAGCTGCTGGAGCTCGGCTTCGAGATCGTGGGCAACACGCCGGAGCAGTTCACCGCGTTCCAGGCCGCCGAGTTCGCGCGCTGGAAGCAGGTGATCGAGCAGGGGAAGATCAGCATCGATTGATGCAGGAAGACAGGATGGCCGGACCCTGCGCCTGGCACAGGTCCGGCCGGCGGGCGGACCTTCAGGCCGCGCGCGGCTTGCGCGTGTCGGGCAGGAAGGCGGTCGCCAGGCCCAGCAGCGGCAGGAAAGACGTGAGGGTGTAGACCCAGACGATGCCGTGCACGTCGGCCAGATGGCCCAGGCCGGCGGCGCCGATGCCGCCGATGCCGAACATCAGTCCGAACATCACGCCCGACACCATGCCCACGCGGCCCGGCACGGCCTCCTGCGCATAGACGACCAGCGCCGCGAAGGCCGACGACATCACCAGCCCGATCGCGACCGCGAGCACGGCGGTGAGCGTCAGGCCGACATGCGGCAGCGCCAGCGCGAAAGGCGCGACGCCGAGGAAGGACACCCAGATCACCGCCTTGCGGCCGATGCGGTCGCCGACCGGGCCGCCGGCGAAGGTGCCCGCGGCGATGGCGGCCAGGAAGATGAACAGGTAGACCTGGCTCTGCTGGACGCTGAGGCCGAAGCGCTGGATCAGGTAGAAGGTGAAGTAGTTCGTGAACGACGCGATGTAGACGAACTTCGCGAACATCAGGATCGCGATCACGACGATGGCGCGGATCACCTCGCGACGGCCGAGGCCGCCGACCGCGCCGCGGGCCAGGCTGTTGACCTTCGCCTGACCGTGCCGCAGCGTCCAGTCGGTGATGCGCGACAGCACGAAGATCGCGAGCGCCGCGACCAGCATGAACCACGCGATGGCCGACTGGCCGTGGGGGATGACGATGGCGGCGGTGAGCAGCGGCCCGACGGCCGAGCCCGCGTTGCCGCCGACCTGGAAGCAGGACTGCGCGGTGCCGAAGCGGCCGCCCGAAGCCATGCGCGCGACGCGCGAGGCTTCCGGATGGAAGGTCGCCGAGCCGATGCCGACGACGCCCGCGGCGACGAGCAGCATCTCGTACGAGGTCGAGAACGCCAGCAGCCCGACGCCGACCAGCGTGGCGACCATGCCCATGGGCAGCAGGTAGGGCTTGGGATGCTTGTCGGTGTAGAGGCCGACCCAGGGCTGCAGCAGCGAGGCGGTGATCTGGTAGACCAGCGCGATCCAGCCGATCTGGCCGAAGCTCAGCGCGTAGTTGGCCTTCAGCATCGGATAGATGGACGGCAGGACGGCCTGGATCAGGTCGTTGAGCAGGTGCGCGAAGGCGGCTGCGCCGACGATCGGCAGCAGGAAGCCATGGGCATGGGGCGTGGCGGGTGCGCCGGTCACCGCCGGGGTGGCGGCGGGCAGCACCGCGTCGGAACGTGCGAGGGACGCGGAATCGGTGGTCTGCGGTACAGCCGTGCGGTCGAAGGTTCGGGAAGCTTGAAGCCTAGGGACTCCAGCCCCGTCCGTCTCCCTCCAATGCGACACCACTTGTAGACTTTGGGACATGACGGCGAACAGCGCACACCGGAAGTTCGAGGACTTCCACGACACGGCCCGGCCGACGGTCGCGATGGAGGTGGACTACCCGTCCGGCGCGGTCACCGGCTGGCACAGCCATCCCCGGGCGCAACTGCTGTACGCGATCGACGGCGTGATGCTGGTCGATTCGGCGGCGGGCTTCTGGGTGGTGCCGCCGAACCGGGCGCTGTGGCTCGTGGCGGGCGTGCGGCACAGCGTGCGGATGTCCGGCGCGGTGCGGATGCGCACGGCCTACATCGATGCGGAGCGCCTGGGCGACCTGCCGGAGCGGACCTGCGTGCTCAACGTGTCGCCGCTGCTGCGCGAATTGATGGTGGAGGCGGTGCGGGTCCCCGTCGACTACGCGGAGCGCGGGCGGGACGGCACGCTGATGGGGCTGCTGATCCACGAACTCCGGCGCGCGGCGACCTTGCCGCTGCATCTGCCGATGCCCGAGGACTCGAGGTTGAAGGCGGTCTGCGAAGCGCTGGCGGAGAAACCGTCGGACGCGGCGACGGCACAGGTTTGGGCGGAACGGCTCGGCGTCGCGGCGAAGACGATCCACCGCCTTTTTCAGAAGGAGACCGGCATGAGCTTCGCGCAATGGCGCGAGCAGGCCCGGCTGCTCTTCGCGCTGCGGCGCATCGCGGAAGGCGCGCGGGTGGTCGACATCGCCTTCGACTGCGGATATTCGAGCCAGAGCGCGTTCGCGGCGATGTTCAGGCGGCATTTCGGCGTGCCGCCGTCGGGGTTCCGAGGCGGGGACGCGATCGAGGACACAGGAAGCCGACGCCTCTAGACTCGCGCCCTCCATAAAGGATCATCATGCTTCATCACATCTCGTTCCCCGCGACGTCGCTGGAGGTCAGCGGCCGTTTCTACGATGCCGCGATGGGGGCGCTGGGCTTGCGCCGCGTCTTCGAGGACGACGAGGCCATCGGCTACGGTCTGGAGGACGACAAGGACCTGTTCTGCCTGAAGCTGCGCTCGCCGGTGGTTGCGCCGGGGCCGGGCTTCCATCTGGCCTTCGCGGCGCCCAGCCGCGCGGCCGTCGATGCCTTCCACGCGGACGCACTGGCGATCGCGGGCACCGACAACGGCGCCCCGGGGCTGCGCCCGGACTACGGCGCCACCTACTACGCCGCCTTCCTCATCGATCCCGACGGGCACCGCATCGAGGCCGTCTTCAAGGGCGCCGCCTGACGTCGCTCCGCCCGACACCCGCTTTCAGTCCCAGCGCCCGGCCCTTGCCGGGCGCTTTGCATTGCGCCTCCGATGCGCCCAGCCGCCCAGCCGCCCAGCCTCGGCGGGACTTCGGTCCTGTCGACACTGGACCTTGTTGGGGCGCCACGCCCGACGGTTCATCCGCCGCGCATGCAGTTCACGCCGTCGCGCTGAAGGTTCGTCGCTGAGCACTCGAAAGGCGGGGCCTCGATGACGACACTGACTCCATCGACACAGCCAACGCCTTCAGGAGATCGACATGAACACCGCTCACCGCCTCGCCATCACTTCCGCCACCAACACCACCGTCAAGGCTGTCGCCTTCGGTGCGATCGCGGCGCTGGCCCTGGGCCTCGGGATCGCTCATGCACAAGGCCAGCGCGAAATGCGTGCCTCGATCGTCACGCTGGATCCGGTGGTGATCAGCGTGAAGCGCGAGCAACTGCCCACGGTCTATGTGACTGGCCGTCGCAGCACGACTGTCGATCAAGACACTTCGGCTGAGTGAACGTCGCAGGTTGCGCTGTTTCGGTGGAGCGATACACGGACTGACGACCTTCGGTTTGCTCCCTTCAAGACGCCCGGCTCATGCCGGGCGTCTTGCTTGCACGACGTCCCGGCATCCTCTCCACCCTATTTGGCGCGCCGGCCGGCGGTCGAGTCGGCCACCTTGAAAGCAGCCACTTTGTCTCGACAGATCGCGACCTGTTCCGCGCTCAGACGAGACTCGGCGTCGGCCAGCCAACGTCGCAGACTTTCATCGGCATCAGCGTAACGGGGACCGAGTTGCTTGACGCTACGTCCCGCCCAGTAGCAGAGCCTTTCATCCGACTGGGGTCCGAGTTCTCCGCTCACCAACATCTGGACAAGATTCCTGGCTGCGGAGGCTCCTCCATCGTCGGCGGCCTTCTCGTAGACCGTCGCAGCCCCTTCCTTGTCCACCGCGCCACCGAGTCCTTGCGCAAGCAATCGCCCGAGATTGGTGCCGGCCGCCCAATTGCCTTGTTCAGCCGAACGGGAAAACCATTCGCGCGCCTCCGCATTGAGCCCTTCACGTGACAGGACCATGCCCAGCCACAGCTGATACCGATCATCGCCATGCTGGGCAGCCAATCGAAACCAGCGAAGCGCCTCGATGCCATTCCGCTGGACGATCTTTCCCTCATCGTAGGCTCGCCCCAGATCGAACTGAGACTGCATGTCACCGTCAATGGCACGCCTCTCCAACGAGCGCAGGTCGACAGTCGGTTTCTGCTGCGCGTGCGCGCTGGCAGCAAGCATCACGGCAAGCATGAAGGCAATGGCGATAGGCAATCGAAGCATGAGGAAGGCAATGCAGAGTGATTGAGTCTGGTGCGTCCCCCGATTGTTGCCGCATCTGTCCACAAGCGCCGACAGGACCTCGGTCCTGTCGGCGTTCTGCCTTGTGGGCTCAACGGTTCATCCGTCGTTCGTGCCGTTCACGCCGCCGCGCTGAAGGTTCGTCGCTGAGCACTCGAAAGGCGGGACCTCGATGACGACACTTACTCCATCGACACAGCCAACGCCTTCAGGAGATCGACATGAACGCCGCCCACCGCCTCGCCATCACTTCCGCCACCAGCACCACCGTCAAGGCTGTCGCCTTCGGTGCGATCGCGGCGCTGGCGCTCGGACTGGGCATCGCTCATGCACAAGGCCAACGCGAGATGCGCGCCTCGATCGTGACGCTGGACCCGGTAATCATCACCGTGAAGCGCGCGCAGCTGCCGACCGTCTACATCACCGGCCGCCGCAGCGCCGACGCGGCCGACACACAAGTCGCCTCGGCCGAGTGAACGCTTCAGGTCACGCTGTTTCGATGGAGCGATCCACGGACTGACGCCCTTCGGTTTGCTCCTTCAAGACGCCCGGCTGACGCCGGGCGTCTTGCTTGCGCCTGCACATTGGAACGTCGACAAGTGAAGAAGGTCCGAAGGCCACGGCACATGGCAAGCGATCGATTGTTGCGAGCTTCACAACGGCCCATTCGCGTGCCAGTCATTTATCAGAAAGGGAGGTGGTCCTAACCTTCAGTCATCGGCAAACGAAGCCGGTCCCA
This sequence comes from Roseateles chitinivorans, assembly GCF_050632235.1. Taxonomy (GTDB): domain Bacteria; phylum Pseudomonadota; class Gammaproteobacteria; order Burkholderiales; family Burkholderiaceae_C; genus Roseateles; species Roseateles chitinivorans_A. The sequence goes on from NZ_CP192584.1 coordinate 4,845,248, forward strand.
GACCCCAGACACCCCGATCCAACGCTCTCTCAAAGGACATCATCATGACCGCCAAGACCCTGATCGCCACCGCCTTGATCGCCCTGTCCGCCGCCGCCGTGCCGGCCTTCGCTCAGAGCTACAGCCACCTCGACCCGATCACGCAGAGCCAGAAGACCCGCGCCGAGGTGCTGGCCGACCTGGAGATCTATCGCGAGTCCGGCCTGGCCGCCGTTGACCGCACGGAAGACTTCAGCTTGAACGCCGGCCAACGCGCCAAGGCGCAAGCCCGCTATGCAGAGATGAAGGCTTCGCCGACGTACGCTGCCCTGGTGCAGCGCTACGCCGCCAAGGAAGCCAACAAGGGCGCCGCAACTGAAGGCGTCGCAGCCCGCTGAGCATCGCTCGGGCTGCCAAGCCCGACGCATTGAACGCCGAGAGGACAGCGTCCTGTCGGCGTTCTCACTTGTAGAGGGCGGAAACGGCGATCGACGCGCCACGGCTTGTCAGCCGTCCATGCACCTCACGCCGTCACCGCGCAGCTTCGTCGCTCGGCGCTCGAAAGGCTCGGCCCCGATGACGACACTGACTTCATCGACACAGCCAACGCCTTCAGGAGATCGACATGAACGCCACCCGCCTCAGCATGACTTCCGCCACCAACACCACCGTCAAGGCTGTCGCCTTCGGTGCCATCGCGGCGCTGGCCCTGGGCCTCGGGATCGCTCATGCACAAGGTCAACGCGAGATGCGCACCTCGATCGTGACGCTGGACCCGGTGGTCATCACCGTGAAGCGCGAGCAACTGCCGACCGTCTACGTCACAGGCCGTCGCAACGCCGATGCGGTCGACGCGCAAGTGGCCTCGGCCGAGTGAACGCCTCCGGCAGCGCTGCTTCGGTGGAGCGGTCCAAGGACTAACGACCCCGGTGAACTCCCACGCAGGACGCCCGGCTCATGCCGGGCGTCCTGCTTTGAGGGGACCGACTCTCAATGATGACCAGCGCGTGCCGCCGCATTGCGCTTGCGCGTCGCGGCGGCCTTCTTCGCGGAGGCGGAGCGCTCCGCCGCCGTGCGGCTGGCCGCAGCCTGGCCGCCCAGGTGTCCGCCCTTGCGGGACGGCTCGTGGTTCTCCGGCTGGCCGCGTCCGGAGCCGGACTTCTTGCCCCCGCCGGTCTCCTTGTTGACCGTGGCCCAGGCGCGCTTCTCCGCCTCGGCCTTGGGAACGCCACGCTCCTCGTAGCCGCTCTCGATGTGCTCGGCCTGCCGCTTCTGCTTGTCCGTGTAGGACGACTTGTCGCCTCTGGGCATGGGGTACTCCGGTAAGGGGCGATCGGTGATCGACGGCGTCGACGGATCCGATGCGGATCCGCCGATCCCGTCACCGCCTCACTTCATGCGTACTTCGCCGGTCTCGGCGAGGCCGGTGGGCGGCTTGCCGGTCACCGCCGCCTTGGCCATCGCGTAGAGCTGTGTCAGCTTGGAGGCCTTCACGTCCCAGTAGCTGGCGTGGCTGATGCGCACGCGCACCACCGCGAGGTCGGGGTCGTCGACGCCCTTGGTGAACCAGGCCTCCGCCGCCTTGTTCCAGAGCTCCTGGCGCTTGGCGCGGTCCTCGTTGAGCTCCGCGACGCCGGAGACCGAGACATAGGTGTCCTCGCTGCGATCGGCGAAGCCGACGTTCACCTGCGACGACGACACGATGTCGCTGTACGGCTCGCCGCTGCGGGACATGAAGAACCACAGCGACTCCCCTCGTCGAGGTCCTTGTTCTGCAACGTCATCGGGCGCGAGTGCAGATGCCCGTTCGCATGGTGGGTCGTGAACAGTCCGACCTTGACGTCCTTGATGAGGTCCCAGAGCTTCTCGCGGCGCTCGGTGTCGGAGAGGGGCTTGTCGGTCATGGGTGCTCCTTGAAAGAGGGGAAGGTTTGCCTCTTCAACAGCAAGCCCCGCTCCCGGCCTGCCCCGACAGCCCCGCCCCGCTCATGCGATCAGGCCGCGCCGCCGACCCGCACCGGGTCGTGGATCGGGCACCGGTTGAACGTCGAGCGGAACTCGCGCGAGGCCGCCATCACGATCTTGCGCGCACGGTTCACACCGCCCAGCGGGCGATGCGCGGCGAGCCCGTTCCAGGGACTGAAGGCCAGTGCGTCCTCTTCGGCCTGTGTTGCCTCGCCCTGCCAGCTTTGCTGCGACGCCAGCGAGAGCGTCGCCACCTGCACCCAGGGGCTCATGTCCTCGTCCCATTTGACTGACGCGTCCTCGATGGGCATCTCGTCGGTGTTGACGCAGAGCTGCACGCGCAACGCCCAGTCCACCGGCTCGGCCTGAGCGGCGAAGAACTGCGCGACGGCCTCGCGTTGCGCGTCGTCGCCCTCGGTCTCCAGCGCCGCGCCGTCCAGCGCGGTCAGCGCGGGCGACAGCGGTTGCAGCGAGAACTTCGCGACGTAGGGTCCGAAGAGGTAGGGCGTCTGAGAGAAGTAGGTCTCCCCCAGTGGATGCACCTTGGGGTGACCGCCGAGCGACTTGAGCTTGGCACTCTCCCCGCCGATCGCCTCGAGCGCGTGCTCAGCGCCGCGCAGCACCGCGGACAGCACTTCCTTGCCGCGCGGCGACTTCTCAGTCGTGGCGGCCAGCATCTTCACGTCCTTCAGGAAGCCGCGGGGATCGGGTCGGGAGAACGCCGGCCCGTTGACCATCAGGAAGTCCTGCGCGTCCGGACCCAAGGCCTCCGGCAGGCGATCCCCGGGAACCCCGAGCACCTTGATGGCCACGGCGCGCGGCGTCGACACCTCATCGGTCAGCTGCTCCGCCGGCGGCGCCGACAGGCGCATCAGCGCGGCGTACACACCGGGTCGGGCGAACAGGCCCTGCGCGAAGATCTCCGGCAACCCGCCGAACACGGTGAGCTCCCCGCGCAGCAGCCCCTGGCCCTTCGCATGCACGGCGCGGAAGGCATGGCCTTCCGTGTCGGCCACGGTCCGGGCCATGCCGACGAAGGTCTTCACCAGCTCGTCGATGGTCGTCGCTTCGCTGGGTTCCTCGCGTTCGAGCGCAGGCTCGAAACGCACGGGCATCACATCGGTAGAAAGGTTCATGACGACGGCTCTGAAGTGGAACCTTGCAAAGGCAACAGCCATGCCCGTCGCGATCCAGGGTCCGTGGGCACCCGCCTTGCTGGACGGTGCCATCGACCGATACTTCGGCCCCGCCGTCCCGGTGCACGTCGCGCCGATCAATCGAGGTCCCGCCTTGGCCAAACGCCCTCCCCTGGTCCGCAGCCCTCCCCATCGCCCGCGCCGATCGGCGATGCCATCGGAGAACGCCCCGGCCGCGCCGCCTTCGTCCAGGTGCGCGGCGCGCGCGAGCACAACCTCAAGAACGTCGATGTCGACGTGCCGCGCGACGCGCTCGTGGTATTCAGCGGCGTGTCGGGATCGGGCAAGTCCTCGCTCGCCTTCGGCACGATCTATGCAGAGGCGCAGCGGCGCTACTTCGAATCGGTCGCGCCGTACGCGCGTCGGCTCATCGATCAGGTCGGCGTGCCCGCGGTCGATTCGATCGACGGCCTGCCGCCCGCCGTCGCGCTGCAGCAGCAGCGCGGCACGCCCAGCGCGCGATCGTCCGTGGGCAGCGTGACCGGACTGTCGTCGCTGCTGCGGATGCTGTACTCGCGCGCCGGGCGTTATCCGGCGAAGCAGCCGATGCTGTACGCCGAGGACTTCTCGCCCAACACGCCGCAGGGTGCGTGCCCGCATTGCCACGGGCTGGGCCGCGTGTACGAGGTCACCGAGGCCTCGATGGTCCCCGACGACACGCTCACCATCCGCGACCGCGCCGTCGCCGCCTGGCCGCCGGCCTGGCACGGGCAGAACCTGCGCGACATCCTGGTCACGCTCGGCATCGACGTCGACAAACCCTGGCGCGAGCTGCCGCGCAAGACGCGCGACTGGATCCTGTTCACCGACGAGCAGCCCACGGTGCCGGTGTACGCCGGCTTCACGCCCGCCGAGACCAAGGACGCGCTGCGCCGCAAGATGGAGCCCAGCTACCAGGGCACCTTCAGCAGCGCGAAGCGCTACGTGATGCACACCTTCGCGACCACGCAGAGCGCGCTGATGAAGCGCCGCGTGTCGCGTTACCTGATCGGCGGCGCCTGCCCGGTCTGCGACGGCAAGCGGCTCAAGCGCGAGGCGTTGTCGGTGACCTTCGGCGGGCTCGACATCGGCGCGCTGTCGCAGTTCCCGCTGGCGCAGCTGGCGGACCATCTCGGTGACGCCGCCACCGACGGGCTGAGCGAAGAAAAGCGCCTTGCGGCGCGGCGCCTGGTCGACGACGTGCTGATGCGCCTGCGCCCGCTGCTGACGCTGGGACTCGGCCATCTGTCGCTGGAACGCGCCACGCCGTCCGTGTCGCCGGGGGAGCTGCAGCGGTTGCGGCTGGCGACGCAGATCTGCTCCAACCTCTTCGGCGTCATCTACGTGCTCGACGAGCCTTCCGCGGGCCTGCATCCGGCGGACGGGGAATCGCTGCTTGCCTCGTTGCGCGCATTGAAGGCTGCGGGCAACTCGATCTATGTCGTCGAGCATGACCTCACGCTGATGCGCGCCGCCGACTGGATCGTCGACGTCGGCCCCGCCGCCGGCGAACTCGGCGGACGCGTGCTCTACAGCGGCCCGCCGGAGGGCCTGCGCGATGTCGCGGAGTCGCGCACCGCCGCCTACCTTTTCCCCGGCGTCACGGCCGATGCCGACGATGCACGGGGCCGCCCGGCGCGCCGCACACCCGAGGACTGGCTGCGGCTCGAAGGCATCACGCAGAACAACCTCGTCGACGTGGACGCGGCGTTCCCGCTCGGCGTGTTCACCGCGGTGACCGGCGTGTCCGGTTCCGGCAAGTCGTCGCTGGTGAGCCGCGCGCTGGTGGACCTGGTCGGCGCGCATCTGGGGCATGAGCCCGCCGCTGCAGAAGACGACGAGGACCCCGAGGCCGGCGCCGACGTCCAGGCCGCGACCGGCGGGCGGATCGCGAGCGGCGCCGAGACGATCCGGCGCCTGGTGCAGGTCGACCAGAAGCCGATCGGCCGCACGCCGCGTTCCAACCTGGCGACCTACACGGGCCTGTTCGACCACGTCCGCAAGCTCTTCGCCGCAACGCCGGCCGCGCGCGCCCGCAAGTTCGACGCGGGCCGCTTCTCCTTCAACGTCGCCAAGGGTCGCTGCGAGACCTGCGAGGGCGAAGGCTTCGTCAGCGTGGAGCTGCTGTTCATGCCCAGCGTGTTCGCGCCCTGCCCCGCCTGCCACGGCGCCCGCTACAACGAGGCGACATTGAAGGTCCGGTATCGGGACCGCAGCATCGCGGACGTGCTCGGCATGACGGTCGATACCGCGTTCGACTTCTTCGCGGAGGAGCCGGCGCTCGCGCGACCGCTCGGTCTGCTGAAGGGCATCGGCCTGGGTTACCTGCGGCTCGGCCAGCCGGCGACCGAGTTGTCCGGCGGCGAGGCACAGCGCATCAAGCTCGTCACCGAGCTGCAGCGCACGCAGCGCGGCCACACGCTCTACGTGCTGGACGAGCCCACCACCGGCCTCCATCCGTCCGATGTCGACAAGCTGATGGTGCAGCTGCGCGACCTCGTCGAGGCTGGCCACACGGTCGTCGTCGTTGAGCACGAGATGCGCGTCGTCGCCGCCGCGGACTGGGTCATCGATCTCGGGCCCGGCGCGGGCGGTGCCGGTGGTCGCCTGGTGGCGGCGGGAACGCCGGACGAGGTCGCGACGCACGCGGAATCACGCACGGCACCGCACCTGAAGGCGGCGCTCGACGACGCGGAGCGACGCTGATCGTCGGGATCAGCGACTGGGCTGGAAGCCTTCTGGATCGAGTGCGAACTGCCACGCACTCGAACGCTGCAGCGCTTCCTTCAAGGCCCGTGAACTGGGACGCACCAGGGCCGACAGTTCCTCGCTGAAGAACTCGCAGCCGAGCGCGTGGGCGACGTCGCAGACGACCTCGATGAACTGGTCGGTTTCGCCGGCGCAGGCGTCCAGCCGCGCGTGCAATTCATAGCGGCCATCGGGGTCCGAGACCATGTCGATGCAGTTGCCGGCCTCGTTGCCGAAATAGCGCCAGCCTTCGAGCATCGGCGTGCTCGGCCCGACGCGGCTCGCGAGGTAGTGCATGACGTCCGAGCGCGAAGACGGCAGCCACGACGCCGCGGTGCCGCCTTGCGCGAAGGCCAGATCGAATTGCCAGACGGACATGACGGGGAGGCATGAGTCCGAGGAGACTCGATGCTACGCCCCCGTCCTCGGGCTTGTCATGCTGCGCCGCGTCAACGCGCGCCGGCGACGTCACTGATGGGTGAGGTCGGGCAGCAGCACGAATTCGAACGGTCGCAGCAGGCGGTTCACCGACTCGGCGGACAGCGCGGGCGGATGCTCGCCGTCGGGGAGCAGTTGGCTGCGATGCGCCGCCAGCGCGGTGCGCTTGTCCTGCAGCGCCCGGGCGCTGAGCGGCAGACGCCGCATCAGGTGCCACGGCACCGAGGCGTCACCGGGGCGCGCCCAGTGCCACGCCCAGATCGGCAGCTCCACCAGCGAGGCGCCGGTCAGCAGCGCGGCGCGCGCGCAGGCGCGGCCGGTCGCCTCATGGTCGGGATGACCGTCGAAGCGCCAGGAGGTGAGGACCACGTCGTCCGGCCGCAGGCGCCGGCACAGCTCGAGCACCAGATCGTCCTCGTGTTCGGCGACGTGGCCGTCGGGGACGCAAAGCGAATGCACGGGCACATGCAGCCCCAGACGCCGAAGCCCGGAGGCGCGCTCATGACGGCGCTGCACGGCGAGCCGTGCCGGCGTCCATCGCTCGGATCCGGGATGGCTGGCTTCGCCGTCGGTGACGGCCACCAGCTCGACGGGCGGCGCGAGCGCGCGGTCGGGCGGCAGTCCGGCCCGATGCCGCGTCACCAGCAGCGACAGCAGGCCGCCGCAGCCGAGCACCTCGTCGTCGGGATGCGGCGCGACGACGACGGCGCGACGGCCTTCCGGCACCAGTTCATCGAGGGAGGTCAGCGACGCGCCCCACAGCGGCTGCCATTGGCGCCAGGCCCATTCGGGCGTGCCGTCGCCGTCGAGTCGACGGTCGGACGGGGATCGCAACGGCGATTCGCCGGTCGCGAGACCCGCGGACATGCCCTCGTTCACGTTGCGGAACGGGCGGCGAAGCATCAGTGCGTCCATGGCGTGGCGGTTCCTTCCTGGTTTCGGTATCCCCGGCAACCGGCGCGCGGTCGCCAAGGGCTGGCGAAGGAACCGTGGCAAAGGGGCTGCCAGGGTCGTGAAACGGTTTGTGTCCGACAGGGAGACGGCGCTGCAGTTCCGCCACGAACTCCATCTCAAGGCGACGGCGGGCAGAGCTTCGGCAACTCCGCGCGGGCGGGAAGGAGCATGCCGTTGCCGAACTGGAGCTCCATCGGCTCACCAGGCGTCGGGTAGATCCGATCCATGGCCTGCCTGGCCGGGTCGCGCGGCAGCGGGAATGCCGACAGCGTCATCGCCGAGTCGAAGTCCCTCGCCTCTTGTTCGAGTGCGGTCAGACGTTCGATCGCGGCCCTCACTTCCGGCGGATAGGCGGCCAGCAAGGCATCGAGGATCGGTCGCCCGCCCTCCGACAGCGTCGCCGCCACCGGCTTGAGCCAAGACGCGTCGGCAGGGGTGAGTCGATCGAAGCCCTCGATGCGGTCGAAGGCGGGAAGAATCTCCGGCAATCCCTCCTGGATGGCCCGGCGAAGCACAGGCGCACGCCCTGACGCCTGGAAATAGGCCTTGAGCCACACCGGCGCCGCGGGTTGCGGTTCGCCGCTGGGCGCGTCGACCATGCCGAAGAGGTCGAAGAAGACGCGCTGATCCGAGAAGGCCTGCAGCACCTGAGCGCCGTGGGGACCGTCGACATCATGAAGCAGCGCGGCGCGCTCCTGGGTGGGCAAGATGGCGAAGCTGATCAGCCAGGCACGGTGCCGCGACAGGCTGGCCACCGGGCCGAGGATACGTGCGCGTTCCGCCTGCTGTCCCGCGGCGACGCGTTCGACGGCTTGGCGATGCACGGCATTGAGAAGGGAAAACGCGGGCGGCCGCAGCGTCGTGCAGCGGGCCAGGAGCGCTGACCGTTGAAGCGTTTCCGAGGCTTGAGGCAGCAGCGCCGCACCCTCGGCCCAGACCGTGGCAAAGACCGAAGGGCCGCGCGCCATGCGCAGCACGACACTCTCCTCGTCGGCGGTCAATGGGCGCACGCCCGGCGCTGGCGCGGGTTCCACAATGACCTGCTCCGCCGCTTCCGGCGACGCCGAAGCACACGCCACCCACGCTGTGCAGGAGCCGGCAAGGAGCAAGGCGGTCAGGCGCACGCGCCGTTGCCATCCCCGCCCTTGCCCTTCTGGACGCGCCGCGCCGTCATCGACCTGACGTCCCATCGCTCACTCTCGCTTCAGCATCGGCACCTCTTGGCCGGTGCCGTCATCTTGCAGGCGAAGCCGGCAACTGCGGATCTGCCTTCCCAGGAAGGACGGCTCGAAATGCGCGCCGCCGCGGAGCGTGTACCGCTTCCCCGGCTCGAGCACGAAGGCGGTCCTGATCTCGCATCGCTCGCCTGCAGGGAGCGATTCGCTGTAGTACACGGCGAAGTATTGGCTGGCCGCCAGATCGCGATAGGGCGTCGGATCCTGATAACCGTATCCCGTGAAGAACGGATGGAAGGGGCTCGACGGGTCCGTGCCGACCCGGATCGTGACGCTGGCGTGGGAGCTAGGAAGCTCAAGCGCCGTGCGGATCTGGGCCACCGGCGCTTCTTTGGGTACGACGTAGGGCACGGGTGGCGTGCCGCAGGCAGCGAGGCCGAGCACGGCGCAGAGCGCGGCGCGGGTGGACAGGCGGCGCGGATAGAGCGGCAAGAGAGTCATGTGAAAGACCTTCGTCCGACCAAACAAAGAAAAAGGGCCCGAACGAAACGTCCGGGCCCTTTCAGGAAGATGGTGGAGCCGGCGGGAATTGAACCCGCGTCCGCAAGCCTTCATCGGGCAGTTCTACATGCTTAGCTCTCTGATTTGGTTCTCACCTACCCGGTCGCGCAGGAGCACGCTACCGGACGGGCCAGCACCCTAAATCTCGCCATCATCCAAGGTGCCCGGATAACAGCCAGCCAATGTGTATAACCTCTCTGTGTCAGGACTTGCGTCCCGTCACCCGGCCCATCGGCCAACCGGTGAGAGGTCCGCGGGGTTTAAGCCGCGAGAGCGTACGTTTGATCGTTCGCAGTTGGTTTGTTCCAGATGGATTTACGAGGTGCCTGGCCCTCGGCATGCCCTACTCCAACTCCGTACCCACGTCGAAACCAGGTCGGCCCCAGAGAGAGAAGTCTCACATTATGCCTGTCACACAGACTTCAAGAGCCCGATCTCACGACTCTTTCTGAAGTTCGACAGGCGTGTGATTCAGCGCGACGTCCGCAGCCATTCGATCAGCTGCGACGGCGTGTCCACCACCACGTCCGCCCCCCAGGCCTCGATGGGCTCGCCATCGCCGAGGTAGCCCCAGCGCACCGCCACCGTCGGCATGCCCGCCGCACGGCCTGCGACGATGTCGCGTGCGTCGTCGCCGACGTAGAGGCACTCGTGCGGCGAAACGCCGGCGCGTCGCGCCGCTTCCAGCAGCGGCGCCGGATGCGGCTTGCTGTGCGGTGTGGTGTCGCCACCGACGACCGCAGCCGCTTGTGCATCCCAGCCCAGACCGCGCGTCAGCGGCAACGCGAAGCGCTCGGACTTGTTGGTCACGATGCCCCAGCTCAAGCCATCGGCCACCAGCGACGCCAGCATCGCCGCCACCCCCTCGAACGGGAAGGTCGCACGCAGCAGCCGCTGCTCATAACGATCGAAGAATTCGTCGCGCAGCGCGGGGAACGACATCTCCATCGGGGACACGCCGAATGCCACCCCCATCATTCCGCGCGCGCCCATGCCGACCATCGGTCGCAGACGTTCGAACGGAACTTCGGGCAGGCCACGCGCGACCAGCATCTCGTTCGTCGCACCCGCCAGATCAGGCGCGCTGTCCACGAGCGTGCCGTCCAGGTCGAACAGCACCGTCCGGATGGCCGTGCGCACCGGTGCCGCAGCGGGCGAGTTCAGGATCACCGTGCTCATGCGGGACGGCGGCAGGCCAGCAGGTAGTTCACGTCGGTGTCCGCATTCAGCGCGTATCGCTGCGTGATCGGATTGAACGTCAGCCCTTTGGCGCCCTGCACTTCCAGTCCGGCGTCGCGGCACATCTGCGCCAACTCGGACGGACGGATGAACCGGGCGTATTCATGCGTGCCCGCAGGCAGCATGCGCAGGACGTATTCGGCGCCCACGATCGCGAAGAGGAAGGACTTGGCGTTGCGATTCAAGGTCGACAGGAAGACCCATCCTCCCGGCTTCACCAACTGCCCCAGCGCGTTCACCACGGAGGCGGGATCCGGGACATGCTCCAGCATCTCCATGCAGGTCACCACATCGAAGGACGCGGGTCGCTGCGCGGCCAGATCCTCGACAGCGATCTCCTGGTACGCGACGTTCTCCGTGCCCGCCTCCATCGCGTGCAACTCGGCGACGCGGAGCGACTTCGTCGCCAGGTCGATGCCCAGCACGTTCGCACCCTTGCGCGCCATCGCATCGGTCAGGATGCCGCCGCCGCAACCGACGTCCAGCGCCGTCTTGCCTTGCAGACCGCAATGCCCGTCGATCCAGTTCAATCTCAACGGATTGATCTGGTGCAGGGGCTTGAATTCACTTTCGGTATCCCACCAGCGGTGAGCCAGCTCGCTGAACTTTTCGAGCTCTTTTGCATCGACATTCGCCATGGGCGCAATGGTAGCCGAGCGCCACCGCGCCCACACCCGACATCGCCAGAGATTGCCGATGCCATGCACCCTGGCGGCCACGACACGCCCGTGACACGCCCATGAAAAAACCCCGCGAGCTTGACAGCTGGCGGGGTTCATCGAACGGCGACCGAAGTCGCCGTTGCATCGTCGCTTACTTGACGGCGCGGGTACCGACCACTTCGATTTCGACGCGGCGGTTCTTGGCGCGGCCTTCCGCGGTCTTGTTGTCGGCGATGGGCTGCTTCTTGCCCTTGCCTTCGGTGTAGACGCGGTTCTTTTCCAGACCCTTGGACACCAGGTACTGCTTGACCGATTCAGCGCGCTGAACCGACAGCTTCTGGTTGTAGGCGTCCGTGCCGATGCCGTCGGTGTGGCCGACAGCAATGATCACTTCCAGGTTGATGCCACCGGTCTTGGAGACCAGGTCATCCAGCTTGGCCTTGGCTTCCGGCTTCAGGGTCGACTTGTCGAAGTCGAAGAAGGCGTCAGCGGCGTACGTGACCTTTTCGCTGGTCGGTGCCACCGGCACCGGCACGACGGCCGGAGCCGACGGTGCTGCGGCCGGAGCCGGAGCGGGCGCAGCGGCCGGAGCCTGAGCGACCACCGGCTTCAGCGCGCCGTCGCAGTCCTTGGCAGCCGTGGCCGGCGTCCAGAAAGCATCGCGCCAGCACAGCTCGTTCGTACCGTTCTTCCAAACGGTGCCATCCGTAGCGCGCCAGTTGTCCACGGTTTGGGCCATAGCACCCGAGGTGGCGACGGCGGCGACAGCGAAGAGCGCTGCCACGCGGTTCAATTTCTTCATGATTCTCCTCTCAAGGAAAGCCGCAGTTGCCCTGCGAAACGTCCAATGTCGGAACTAAAACCACAGGAGCCTCCCTGACCAAGGGTTTCTCCTAGGGACGAACCGATTGTGCCATAGGGCAACAGGACGTCTGCATTCTCACGGCAGTGGCGACTTCCGTTCATGAAGCTGTTGCAGAAGCACGACAAGCGCGCGCAATTAGAATCACCGTCTTCCGTTCTCTCCAGAGGCCGCGCACTTCCCTGCGCGCCCCACGCGCATGACCCAGTTCGCCAAGGAAACCCTGCCGATCAGCCTCGAGGAGGAGATGCGCCGCTCCTACCTCGATTACGCGATGAGCGTGATCGTCGGCCGCGCGCTCCCAGACGCCCGCGACGGCCTCAAGCCGGTGCACCGGCGCGTGCTGTTCGCGATGCACGAGCTGAACAACGACTGGAACCGGCCTTACAAGAAGTCGGCCCGTATCGTCGGCGACGTCATCGGTAAATACCACCCGCACGGCGACAGCGCCGTGTACGACACCATCGTGCGGCTGGCGCAGGACTTCTCGCTGCGCCACATGCTGGTGGACGGCCAGGGCAATTTCGGATCGATCGACGGCGACAACGCCGCGGCCATGCGATACACCGAAATCCGGCTGTCGAAAATCGCCCATGAAATGCTGGCCGATATCGACAAGGAAACCGTCGATTACGGTCCGAACTACGATGGCAGCGAGAAAGAACCGCTGGTATTGCCGGCCCGCCTGCCGAATCTGCTGATCAACGGTTCGTCCGGTATTGCGGTCGGCATGGCGACGAATATCCCGCCGCACAACCTGAACGAGTCGGTCGACGCCTGCCTGCACGCGCTGAAGAATCCGGACTGCTCGATCGACGAGCTGATGGAGATCATCCCGGCGCCGGACTTCCCGACCTCCGGGATCATCTACGGCCTGAGCGGCGTGCGCGAGGGCTACCGCACCGGCCGCGGCAAGGTCGTGATGCGCGCGAAGGTCCATTTCGAGGACATCGACCGCGGCCAGCGCCAGGCGATCATCGTCGACGAGATCCCCTACCAGGTGAACAAGAAGACCCTGCTCGAGCGCATCGCCGAGCTGGTCCAGGAAAAGAAGATCGAGGGCATCAGCCACATCCAGGACGAGTCCGACAAGGACGGCATGCGCGTGGTGATCGAGCTCAAGCGCGGCGAGGTCCCGGAAGTCGTCCTGAACAACCTGTACAAGCAGACGCAGCTGCAGGACAGCTTCGGCATGAACATGGTGGCGCTGATCGACGGTCAGCCCAAGCTGTGCAACCTGAAGGACCTGATCACGGTCTTCCTGGAGCACCGCCGCGAGGTCGTCACCCGCCGAACCGTCTTCGAGCTGCGCAAGGCCCGCGAGCGCGGCCACGTGCTGGAAGGCCTGGCCGTCGCGCTGGCCAACATCGACGACTTCATCGAGATCATCAAGCGCAGCCCCAGCCCGCCGGTCGCCAAGGCCGAGCTGATGGCCCGCGCGTGGGATTCGTCGCTGGTGCGCGAGATGCTGTCGCGCGCCGAGACCGAAGCCGCCGGCGGCCGCAACGCCTACCGTCCGGAAGGCCTGCCCGCGCAGTACGGCATGCAGGACGACGGCCTGTACAAGCTGTCCGACGACCAGGCCGGCGAGATCCTGCAGATGCGCCTGCAACGCCTGACCGGGCTGGAGCAGGACAAGATCGTCGGCGAGTACCGCGACGTGATGGCCCAGATCGCCGACCTGCTCGACATCCTGGCCACGCCGGCCCGCGTGACGACCATCATCGGCGACGAACTGACCTCGGTCCGCCAGGAATTCGGCCAGACCAAGCTGGGCGCGCGCCGCAGCGTGATCGAGCACAACGCCCAGGAACTCGGCACCGAGGACCTGATCACGCCGACCGACATGGTGGTGACGCTCTCGCACACCGGCTACATCAAGAGCCAGGCGCTCAGCGAGTACCGCGCGCAGCGCCGCGGCGGCCGCGGCAAGCAGGCCACCGCCACCAAGGACGACGACTGGATCGACCAGCTCTTCATCGCCAACACGCACGACTGGATGCTGTGCTTCAGCAACCGCGGCCGCGTGTACTGGCTCAAGGTCTGGGAAGTGCCGCAAGGCTCGCGCAATGCGCGCGGCAAGCCGATCGTCAACATGTTCCCGCTCCAGCCGGAAGAGAAGATCAACGTCATCCTGCCGCTGACCGGCGAGTTCCGCACCTTCCCGGAAGACCACTTCATCTTCTTCGCCACCGCGCTGGGCACGGTCAAGAAGACCTCGCTGAAGGACTTCAGCAACCCGCGCAAGGCCGGCATCATCTCCGTCGACCTGGACGAGGGCGACTACCTGATCGGCGCCGCGCTGACCGACGGCCAGCATGACGTGATGCTGTTCTCCGACGGCGGCAAGGCGGTGCGCTTCGACGAGGACGACGTCCGCCCGATGGGCCGCCAGGCCCGCGGCGTGCGCGGCATGATGCTCGAGCCCGACCAGCGCCTGATCGCGATGCTGGTGGCCGAGGACGAGACCCAGAGCGTGCTGACCGCCACCGAGAACGGGTATGGCAAGCGCACCAACATCGCGGAATACACGCGTCACGGCCGCGGCACGAAGGGCATGATCGCCATCCAGCAGAGCGAGCGCAACGGCAAGGTCGTGGCCGCGACGCTGGTCCGCCCCGAGGACGAGATCATGCTGATCACGGACACCGGCGTGCTGGTGCGCACGCGGGTTGCCGAGATCCGCGAACTGGGTCGCGCCACGCAGGGCGTGACGCTGATCTCGCTGGACGAGGGCGCGAAGCTCTCGGGCCTGCAGCGCATCGTCGAGAACGACGCGAATGAATCGACAGAATCGACCGATGCGGACGCCACCGGCGCCGACGGTTCCGATGCCGGAGACGCCACGGGCGCCGCCGGTGACTCCACCCCCGACGTGAAGGAATGACCTTGTTGCTGAAGTCCATCCAAGCCGGCGCCATCGCCGCCTCGCTGCTGGCGAGCCCCGTCGTCTTCGCGCAGAAGGCTGACAGCCCGCAGTCCAAGAAGGATGTCATCGCGAAGATCCTGAAGATCCAGCAGCCCGCGATCGAGGCGCTGACCATGGGCGTGCTGAGCCGCCCGGTCAACGAGCTGGCCGCCAAGGCCGCCCCGGCGCTGCGCAACGTGCCGGAAGCCAAGCGCGAGGCCACCGCCAAGCAGATCGACGCCGACCTGCGCAAGTTCCTCGAGGACAACGCCAAGCCGCTGGTCGACAAGGGCACGAAGCTGGCCCCGTCGACGATGGGCGTGGCGCTGGACGAGAAGTTCACCGAGGACGAGCTCAAGCAGCTGCTGGCCTGGCTCGAGTCGCCGGTGAGCAAGAAGTTCGCCGAGTCCTCGCAGGAACTGCAGAGCCTCTACACGAAGAAGCTGATCGACGACAACGGCAAGCAGCTCGACGAGAAGTTCACCGCGCTGCAGCAGAACATCGCCAAGCAGCTCGGCCTGGAAGCCGGCCCGGCGCCGTCGGGTTCCGCCTCGGCACCGAAGCTGAACACCAACAAGCCGGCGACCGCGCCGACGCCGAAGAAGTAAGTCCCCCGGCGGTCCGGCGGGGGCTCCTCGTCCCCGCCGTTCCGCCCTGTCGCGCTGCGGCGCGCGTTCACCGCGACCTCATCGCGTGTTGACCGCGCCCTCATCACGCTGTCGTCGCCCCTTCCATTCGCGCCCCGCCTCCGCACCTCCATGCAAGCTGTCCGCCCGTTCAACTTCTCCGCCGGTCCCGCCGCCCTCCCCCCGAGGTCCTGAGCCTGGTCGCGGAGGAGATGCTCGACTGGCACGGCTCCGGCATGAGCGTCATGGAGATGAGCCATCGCGGCCGCGAATTCATCTCGATCTATGAAGCCGCCGAGGCCGACCTGCGCGACCTGCTGCAGGTGCCGGCGAACTTCCGCATCCTGTTCATGCAGGGCGGTGGACTGGGCGAGAACGCCATCCTCCCGTTGAACCTGTCGCGCGGCGGCGCCGTCGACGTGGTCGTCACCGGCTCATGGTCGAAGAAGAGCGCGGGCGAAGCCCAGCGCTATGCCGACGTGCGCATCGCCGCCAACGCGGGTGAGCAGGCAGGCGCCGATGGCCGCTACCTCGACATCCCCGATCCGTCGACCTGGCAACTGCGCAAGGACGCCGCCTACGTGCACGTCTGCAGCAATGAGACGATCGACGGCGTCGAGTTCCAGACCCTGCCCGACCTGAAGGCGCTGGGCATCGATGCACCGCTGGCGATCGACTTCTCGTCGCACGTGGCCTCGCGCGCGGTCGACTGGTCCAAGGTCGGCATCGCCTTCGCCGGCGCGCAGAAGAACATCGGCCCGGCCGGCCTGACGCTGGTCATCGTCCGCGAGGACCTGCTGGGCCATGCGCTCCCGATCTGCCCGTCCGCCTTCGACTACAAGATCGTGGCCGAGGCGCAGTCGATGTACAACACGCCGCCGACCTTCGGCATCTACGTGGCCGGCCTGGTCTTCCAGTGGCTCAAGCGTTTCGAGTACGCCGGCAGGACCGGCCTCGCGGCGATCGAGCAGCGCAACATCGACAAGGCCGCCCTGCTCTATCAGGCGCTGGACGGCTCGTCCCTCTATGAAAACCGCGTGGCGGCGCATTGCCGCTCGCGGATGAACGTCCCGTTCTTCCTCCGCGACGAGCGTCTGAACGACGCCTTCCTGGCCGGTGCCAGGGAACGCGGACTGCTGCAACTCAAAGGCCACAAGTCGGTGGGCGGCATGCGGGCATCGATCTACAACGCGATGCCGCTGGAGGGCGTACAAGCCCTGGTGAGCCACCTCCACGACTTCGAGACCCGACATGGCTGACACGCCGACCTCTCCTGAGCCGATCGATCCGGCCGGCACCCCGATGCCGCCCGCGCCGGTCGCCGACCCCGAGCTGCTCGCGCTGCGCGACCAGATCGACGCGCTCGACACGCAGCTGCTGACGCTGCTGAACCAGCGCGCCCACGTCGCCGAGCAGGTCGGCGAGATCAAGCGCCGCGACGGCACGCCCTTCTTCCGGCCCGACCGCGTCGCGCAGGTCATCGCCAAGATCAAGGGCGCCAACCCCGGCCCGCTGAAGGGCGACCACGTCGCCGCGATCTGGCGCGAGATCATGTCCGCCTGCCTGGCGCTCGAATCGCCGCAGCGCGTCGCCGTGCTGGGCCCGTTCGGCACCTTCTGCGAGCAGGCCGCGATCGAGTACTTCGGCGGTGCCGCCGATCTCATCTACTGCAACAGCTTCGACGAGGTCTTCCACGCGACCGCCTCCGGCAGCGCGCAGTACGGCGTGGTCGGCGTCGAGAACATGACCGAGGGCGTGGTGACGCGTTCGCTCGACCTGTTCCTGCACACGCCCACGCATGTCGTCGGCGAGGTCAGCCTGCTGATCCGCCACAACCTGCTGCGCAAGGAGAACACGCTCGAGGGCGTCGAGGCCGTGCTGGCCCACCCGCAGGCGCTGGCGCAGTGCCAGAACTGGCTGTCCAAGCACCTGCCCAACGCCGAGCGCCGCGCCGTCTCCAGCAACGCCGAAGGCGCCCGGCTGGCCGCGCAGAACCCGGCCTACGCCGCCATCGCCAGCGAACGCGCGGCGACGCTCTTCGGCCTGCACATCACCGCGCACGCGGTGCAGGACGAGGCGTACAACCGGACCCGTTTTGCCGTGATCTGCCTGCCGCAGACCATGGCCACCCCCGGCCACGGGGCGGGACTGCACCAGCCTCATCGTCTCCGTGGCGAACCGCCCCGGCGCGATGCATGATCTGCTGGTTCCTTTGAAGAGGCATGGCGTGTCGATGACACGCCTGGAATCGCGCCCGGCCCGCACCGGTCAGTGGGAGTACTACTTCTACATCGACCTGGACGGCCACCCGTCGCAGCCGCACGTCGCGGCCGCGCTGGCGGAATTGCGGGAGCTGTGCGCGTTCTACAAGGTCATCGGCGCCTACCCGCTGAAGTCCTGACGCCGACATCCTGAGCGAAAGAGGTTTCTCGCGATGTACAACCAACTCGGCGTGATCGGTTGCGGCCTGATGGGCGGATCGTTTGCGCTGGCCATGAAGAAAGCCGGCCTCGTGCGCCGGGTGGTGGGCTACAGCAAGAGCCCGTCGACGACCGAGACCGCCCGTCGCATGGGCGTGATCGACATCGCCGCGGAATCGGCGCTGCTGGCCGTGTCCGGCTCGGACATCGTGCTGGTGGCCGTGCCGGTCGCCGCCACCGAGTCGACCCTCAAGGCCATCCGCCACCTGGTGCGCGCCGACGTGCTGCTGATGGACGTGGGCTCGACCAAGAGCGACGTCGTCGACGCGGCCAAGCGCGCGCTCGGCAAGCAGTTCTCGAGCTTCGTGCCCGCGCACCCGATCGCCGGCAAGGAGAGCGCCGGCGTGCAGCACGCGGATGCCGCGCTGTACCAGGGCCGCCAGGTCATCCTGACGCCGCTGGAACAGACCAAGCCGGAGATGGTGCAGAAGGCGACCGATCTCTGGTCGGCGCTGGGTTGCCAGGTGCTCAAGATGGCGCCGCATCACCACGACGAGGCCTTCGCCGCGGTCAGCCACCTGCCGCATCTGCTGGCCTACGCCTACTTCAGCTCGGTGGCGAAGCAGCCGTCGGGCCGCGATTTCCTGAGCCTGGCCGGCTCGGGCTTCCGCGACTTCACCCGCATCGCCGCCAGCGATCCCACCATCTGGCGCGACATCCTGATGGCCAACAAGCAGGACCTGCTGACGCAGTCGCAGCGCTTCCGCGAGGTGCTCGACCAGATGGAGCAGGCCATCCGCGAGGGCGACCCCCACGCGCTGGAGGCGATGATCCGCCAGGCGTCCGAGGGCCGCGCGCAGTGGCAACTCGGCGCCCCCGCCCCGTCGTCCTCGTCGAAGTCCAAATAACCTCGGACCGCCCCCTTCCGGTCCTTTCCTTCCCCCTTCCCCGCCGGCACCTCGCGCGTGCCCGGAGCGCGCCATGTACAAGATCCCCTTCCTGGACCTGCCGCCGCTGCGCGGCGCCGCCGGCACCGTTGCGCTGCCCGGCTCCAAGAGCATCTCCAACCGCGTGCTGCTGCTGGCCGGCCTGTCCGACGGCGTCACCCGCGTCCACGACCTGCTGGATTCGGACGACACCAAGGTCATGCTCGCCGCGCTGCGCGAGCTCGGCTGCCGGCTCGAGACCGGCGCCGACGGCGTGCTGTCGGTCACCGGCATCGGCGGCCGGCTCGGCACGAAGGAGGCCAAGCTCTTCCTCGGCAACGCCGGCACCGCCATGCGCCCGCTGACGGCGGCACTGGCGCTGCTGGCCGCGACGCAAGGCGGCCGCTTCGAACTCTCCGGCGTGCCCCGCATGCATGAGCGCCCGATCGGCGACCTGGTCGATGCGCTGCGCGCGCTGGGCTGCCCGATCGACTGCCTCGGCCAGGAAGGCTACCCGCCGCTGCGCCTGAACGGCCCGGCTTCGCTGACGCTCGACGCTCCGGTGCGCGTGCGCGGCGACGTGTCCAGCCAGTTCCTCACCGCCCTGCTGCTGGCGCTGCCCCTGGTGGCCACGAACGACGTCGTCATCGAGGTCACCGGCGAGCTGATCTCCAAGCCCTATGTCCACATCACGCTGGAACTGCTGGCACGCTTCGGCGTCAACGTCCGTCGCGACGACGACTGGCAGCGCTTCGTGATCCCCGCCGGCAGCCGCTACCGGTCGCCGGGCGAGGTGCACGTCGAGGGCGACGCGTCGTCGGCGTCCTACTTCGTCGCGCTCGGCGCGATCGCGGCCACCGACGCGCCGGTGCGCATCGAAGGCGTCGGATCGACCTCCGTGCAGGGCGACGTCCGCTTCGTCGAGGCGGCCCAGGCGATGGGCGCGCGCGTCGAGATCGGTCCGAACTGGCTCGAGGTCCGCCGCGGCGCCTGGCCGCTGAAGGCGCTGGACCTCGACTGCAACCACATCCCCGACGCCGCGATGACGCTGGCCGTGATGGCGCTCTACGCCGACGGCCCGACGACGCTGCGCAACATCGCCTCCTGGCGCGTGAAGGAAACCGACCGCATCGCCGCGATGGCGGCGGAACTCGGCAAGCTCGGCGCACAGGTCGAGGAAGGCCCCGACTGGCTGCGCGTCCATCCGCTGAAGGCCTGGAAGCCGGCCGCCATCCACACCTACGACGACCACCGCGTGGCGATGTGCTTCTCGCTGGCCGCGTTCAACGGCCTGCAGGACGACCGGCAAGGCCCCGCCGTGCCGGTGCGCATCCTCGATCCGCAATGCGTCGCCAAGACCTTCCCGGACTACTTCGAGACGCTGTTCGACGTCGTCCAGGCGGATGTCGAGGACATCCCCGTCATCACGATCGACGGTCCGACCGCCTCCGGCAAGGGCACGCTGACGGACGAGGTCGCCCAGGCGCTGGGCTACGACGTGCTGGACTCGGGCGCGCTGTACCGCGTGACCGGCCTGGCCGCCTCGCGCAAGGGCATCGACCTGAGTGACGGTGAAGCGGTGGCCGCCGTGGTGCCGACCCTGGACCTGAAGTTCGAGTCCGGCCGCGTGATGCTCGACGACGAGGACGTCTCCGGCGACCTGCGCCAGGAAGCGACCGGCCTGATGGCCTCGCAGGTCGGCGCCCATCCGGCGGTGCGCCGCGCGCTGCATCAGCTGCAGCTGGACTTCCGCCGGCTGCCCGGCCTGGTGGCCGATGGCCGCGACATGGGGACGGCGATCTTCCCCGCCGCGCCGCTGAAGGTCTTCCTCACCGCCAGCGCTGCCACACGGGCTGAGCGGCGGTACAAGCAATTGATTTCCAAGGGCATTTCGGCTAATATTGAAGGCTTGCGCGCTGATCTGGAAGCGCGGGACGCACGCGACAAAGGTCGCAGCGCGTCGCCGCTCCAGGCCGCCGCGGATGCGATCGAGCTGGACAACTCGCAGCAGACCATCGGGGAATCCCGTGACCTGGTGCTGAGCTGGTGGAGCGAACAGCGTCCGTTCAAGGCCTGACCCTCGCGGTCGGGATCTCACGCAAGACAGGAGCGTCACCCCTCCCTCCGGACGTCAGTCCACTGGGGGTGATGCGTTCTACAACCTAACCCGCAAGTCCGCTTGCAACACATGCCCGCGCACCTCTCGGATCAGGCTGCCTGAATCGCTCTTCAGCGCTTTGGCCGCCGGACGCTCTGTGCCTGGCAAGGAAATCTCACATGTCCCAAATGGAATCTTTCGCCGCCCTGTTCGAGGAATCGCTGCAGAAGTCGAACATGCGCGCCGGCGAGGTCATCTCGGCTGAAGTCGTCCGCATCGAGCACAACTTCGTGGTCGTCAACGCCGGCCTGAAGTCCGAAGCCTACGTGCCCGTCGACGAGTTCAAGAACGACCAGGGCGAAGTCGAAGTCCAAGTCGGTGATTTCATCTCGGTGGCCATCGACGCCATCGAGAACGGCTACGGCGACACCATCCTGTCGCGCGACAAGGCCAAGCGCCTGGCCTCGTGGCTGTCGCTGGAAACCGCCCTGGAATCGGGCGATTTCGTGACCGGCACCGTCTCCGGCAAGGTCAAGGGCGGCCTGACCGTCCTGGTCAACGGCATCCGCGCCTTCCTGCCCGGTTCGCTGCTCGACACCCGCCCGGTGAAGGACATGAGCCCGTTCGAGGGCAAGACCATGGAGTTCAAGGTCATCAAGCTGGACCGCAAGCGCAACAACGTTGTGCTGTCGCGTCGCGCGGTGGTCGAGGCTTCGATGGGTGAAGAGCGCGCCAAGCTGCTGGAAACGCTGACCGAAGGCGCCATCGTCAACGGCGTGGTCAAGAACATCACCGAATACGGTGCGTTCGTGGACCTGGGCGGCATCGACGGCCTGCTGCACATCACCGACATGGCCTGGCGCCGTGTCCGTCACCCGAGCGAAGTGGTGACGGTCGGTCAGGAACTGACCGCCAAGGTCCTGAAGTTCGACGCCGAGAAGAACCGCGTCTCGCTGGGCCTGAAGCAGCTGGGCGACGACCCGTGGTTCGGCGTGTCGCGCCGCTACCCGGCCAACACCCGCCTGTTCGGCAAGGTCACCAACATCGCCGACTACGGCGCGTTCGTCGAGATCGAACCCGGCATCGAAGGCCTGGTGCACGTCTCCGAAATGGACTGGACCAACAAGAACGTCGCGCCTTCCAAGGTCGTCTCGCTGGGCGACGAAGTGGAAGTCATGGTCCTGGAGATCGACGAAGACAAGCGTCGCATCTCGCTGGGCATGAAGCAGTGCCGCGCCAACCCGTGGGAAGAGTTCGCCGAGAACGTCAAGCGCGGCGACCGCGTCAAGGGCCCGATCAAGTCGATCACCGACTTCGGCGTGTTCGTGGGCCTGGCCCAGGGCATCGACGGCCTGGTGCACCTGTCCGACCTGTCGTGGAACGAGCCGGGTGAAACCGCCGTCCGCAACTACAAGAAGGGCCAGGAAGTCGACGCCATCGTTCTGGCCGTGGACGTCGAGCGCGAGCGCATCTCGCTGGGCATCAAGCAGCTGGACGGCGATCCGTTCACGACCTTCGTCTCGGTCAACGACCGCGGCATGATCGTGACCGGCAAGGTCAAGACCGTCGACGCCCGTGGCGCCGAGATCGACCTGGGCGAGGAAGTCACCGGCTACCTGCGCGCTTCGGAAATCGGCCGCGACCGCGTGGAAGACGCCCGCAACGTGCTGAAGGAAGGCGACGAAGTCTCCGCCGTGATCGTCAACGTCGACCGCAAGTCGCGCAGCATCCAGCTGTCGATCAAGGCCAAGGACAACGCCGACGAGCAGCAAGCCATGCAGCGTCTGTCGCAGTCGAACGAGCGTGAAAACGCCGGCACGACCAGCCTGGGCGCCCTGCTGCGCGCCAAGCTGGACAACCAGAACAACGGCTGATTCTCCTGACCGCCGGGCGTGGCGCGCGAGCGTCACACCCGGTCTCAAGAGAATCCCTTGTTCTGGCCGGAGGCGGGCTGAGTTAGCCTGCCTTCCCAGACGCCAATTCGACGCACCAGCGCTTCGACAGGCTCGCTCCGCAGCGAGCCTGTTTTTCTTCAGATGCCGACGACCATGACCCGATCCGACCTGGTGGCCCACTTGTCCGAGCGCTTCGGCCAGCTCACGCAACGAGACACCGAGTTCGCGGTCAAGACCATCCTGGACGCGATGTCCGACGCGCTGGCCCGGGGCCACCGCATCGAGATCCGCGGTTTCGGGAGCTTCTCGATCAACCGCCGCCCGCCCCGCATGGGCCGCAATCCGCGCAGCGGCGAGCAGGTGCTGATCCCCGAGAAGCTGGTGCCCCACTTCAAGCCGGGCAAGGCCCTGCGCGAAGCCGTGGACGCGCACCTGCCCGTCACGGACGACGATCAACAGGCCGCCTGAACGGGCCGCACATCCAGACAGAAGGCGTCGCGATCCGCGGCGCTTTTTTCGTCCATCCGCGTCCGCGCCGTCGGCGTCGACCACGCATCCGGTCCCTTCCGTCAAGGCATCGGGCCCGTCGGTTGCCGAATGTATTCAGGGGTTAACACGCCCTGCCATCCGTCATGGCGTACTCCGCACGCGCCTAGAATTGCCCCCCATGCGAATCCTGGTCTGGCTCTTCAGAGCATTCCTGTTCTTCTGTCTTTTCGCCTTCGCGCTGAACAACAGCCAGGAGGTCGTCGTGCACTGGTTCTTCGGCCAGTCCTGGCGCTCTCCGCTGGTGATCGTGGTGCTGCTGACCTTCGGGTTGGGTTGCGCCTTCGGCGTGCTGGCGATGGTCCCGGCCTGGTGGCGCCACAAGCGCGCCGCCGCGCGATCGCTCCCTCCGGCGGACGACCTCCCGCCTTCCTCGGCGACCGTGACCGCCAACGACCCCAAGATCCCCGATGGAATTTGATCTCAGCTGGCTGCTGATCGGCGTGCCCCTGGTCTTCGGCCTGGGCTGGCTGGCCTCCAAGCTGGACGCGCGCCAATGGAAGCGCGAACAGCGCGACGCACCGCGCGCCTACTTCAAGGGCTTGAACCTGCTGCTCAACGAGCAGCAGGACAAGGCCATCGACGCCTTCATCGAAGCGGTGCAGGCCGATCCCGACACCTCCGAGCTGCACTTCGCGCTCGGCAACCTGTTCCGTCGCCGCGGCGAGTACGAGCGCGCCGTGCGCGTGCATCAGCACCTGCTGTCGCGCGGAGACCTGCCGAAGTCCGAGCGCGACCGCGCGCAGTACGCGCTGGCGCAGGACTTCTTCAAGGCCGGGCTGTTCGACCGCGCCGAGTCCGCCTACGAGGCGCTCAAGGGCACGGCCTTCGACCACGACGCCGCGCTGGCGCTGCTGTCGCTGTACGAGCGTTCGCGCGAATGGGCCAAGGCGGCGGAGGTCTCCGAGCAACTCGAGGCAACCGGCACCGGCAGCTTCGCCAGCCGCATCGCCAACTACTGGTGCGAACTGGCGCTCGAGGCGCAAGCCCGCCAGGACGAGCCGCAGGCGCGGCGCTGGCTGGACCAGGCGCGCGCGCGCGCCGCAATCGGCGCGGGCCTACGTGCTGCTCGGCCAGATGCTGGCGCGACAAGGCGACCAGGCCGGCGCGATGGGCCTCTACGGCGATCTGCTGCGGACCAATCCCGACGCGTTCAACCTCGTCGCGCGCGATTACGCGCAGGCCGCGCAGGCCACCGGCACCGCGCCTCAGGCACTGGCGCTGATCGAAGCCCAGTACCGCCGGCATCCGAGCATGGCCCTGCTGCAGGCCATCGCGCAGCTGGAGCCCGCGCCCGACGCGCAGCGCCGCCGTCTGACCGAGCACCTGCGCGTCGAGCCGGCCCTGTCGGCCGCGACGCAGCTGCTGCAGCAGAGCCAGGCGCGCCAGCAGCCGCTCAACGAGGACGAGGCCCAACTGGTCGGCACCGCGCTGCAGCGCGCCGTGCGGCCGCTGCAGCGCTATCGCTGCGCCGCCTGCGGCTTCGAGTCGCAACACTACTTCTGGCAATGCCCGGGCTGCCTCAGCTGGGACAGCTACCCGCCCCGCCACGTCGAAGAGCTCTGACCGCCGATGAACACTCCGATGAGCGCCGCCCCAGGCCCGGCTGCCGCCACGACGACCGGCACGCCGGCAACGACTGACCCCGCGTCCACCGGCCGCGTCATCCTCTGCATGAAGTGGGGCACGAAGTACGGTCCCGAATACGTCAACCGCCTCTATGCGATGGTGCGCCGGCATCTGCGCGGCGACTTCCGCTTCGTCTGCCTGACCGATCGCGGCGAGGGCGTGCGGGCCGAGGTCGAGTGCCTGCCGATCCCGCCGCTGGACCTGCCGCCCGGCAGCCCGGAACGCGGCTGGACCAAGCTGACGACCTTCAGCGACGACCTGGTGCAGAAGTACGGCCTGCGCGGCACGGCCCTGTTCCTGGACCTCGACGTCGTGATCGTCGACGACATCACGCCCTTCTTCGAGGAACCCGGCGAGTTCCTCATCATCCACGACTGGAAGCGCCCCTGGCGCATCACCGGCAACTCCTCGGTCTACCGCTTCACGCTGGGCGCGCATCCCGAGGTGCTGGTCAAGTTCCGGCGCGAGTTCGACGCGATCCGCCAGCAGTTCCGCAACGAGCAGGCCTACCTGTCCGACGAGATGCACCGCAAGGGCCTGCTGAAATACTGGGACGACCGCTGGTGCGCGAGCTTCAAGTACCACAGCATCCCGCGCTGGCCGATGAACTACTTCCAGGCGCCCTTCATCCCCGACGGCGCGCGGATCCTGATCTTCCACGGCGTGATGAACCCGCCCGACGCGCTGGCCGGCCGCAGCAACGGCAACTGGCGCCGGCCCAAGCCCGCGGCCTGGATCGCGGACCACTGGCACGAGTGAGCGAAGTACGATGAGCGCCTCCCTTGCGCCCCATCTTCAGGTACCGCCGCCCAGCGCGGACGCCTTCTGGCTGTCGGTCCTGATCCCCGTGCACAACGTCAAGGCCTACCTGCGCGAATGCCTGGACTCGGTCCTCGCGCAGGCGGATGCCGGCGTCGAGGTGCTGATGGTGGACGACTGCTCCACCGACGGCTCCGACGAACTCGTGCGCACGCTGGTCGCCGAGCACGCCGGCGGTCCGGTGACGGTGCAGGGCCTGTTCCACGCGCAGAACCAGGGGCTCTCCGGCGCGCGCAACACGATGCTGCAGGCCGCGCGCGGCGAGTACGTCTGGTTCCTCGACTCCGACGACTACCTGATGCCGGGCGCGATCCCGAGATTGCGCCAGGTGATCCAGGGCCACGCCCCGGCGCTGGTGCTGTGCGACTTCTTCATGCTGCGCGAGCGCATGAAGCTCAAGCACCGGCTGCGCGGCGAACTGCACCGGCACACCTTCGCGGGTCCGGAACGCCAGCTGATGCGCGATCCGTCGCGGCTGATGCAAGGCCTGTTCGAGGCAGGCCAGATGCACAGCTGGTCCAAGATCGCGCGACGCAGCGTCTGGGGCGAGCAGGTGCGCTTCCCGGTCGGCCGGTATTTCGAGGACATGGCGACCACGCCCCTGCTCGCGCTGCTCGCCGAGAGCGCATGGTACGAGCCGGAAGTCTGGGTGGCCTATCGCCAACGGGCCGGTTCGATCCTGAGCACGCCCAACACGACCAAGGCGGAACACCTGGCCCATGCGCTCGCGAACCTGCGCGACGCGGCCGCAGGCGCGCCGCTGGACGATGCCGCGCGCTTCGCCTGGGCGCACTTCGCGGCGCGCAACTTCATCGGCGCCTCGCGCATGGTCGACAAGGCGCTGCCCGACGGCTGCGCCGGCATGGTGGCGATGTTCAGGCAGGCCTTCGAGGAAGCGTCGCCGATCCCGCTGCGCGAGCTCGATCGTGCCTACAAGCGCCGGGGCTGGTACGTCCGCGCGATGCGCCTGCGCTACTGGCTGCGCCGGGCCGAAGACCAGCACCGCGCCGCCGCGGCCTGAGGGCCGCCGACGGGCGC
This sequence comes from Roseateles chitinivorans, assembly GCF_050632235.1. Taxonomy (GTDB): domain Bacteria; phylum Pseudomonadota; class Gammaproteobacteria; order Burkholderiales; family Burkholderiaceae_C; genus Roseateles; species Roseateles chitinivorans_A. Next base: position 4,871,910 of record NZ_CP192584.1, read on the forward strand.
CCCGCCGTCGGGGCGTCGGGGCGTCACAGCGCCATCAGCATGTCCTCGTAGCGCCGCATCATGAGGTCGACGCCGTGCTCCTCGATCGCGCGGGCGCGCGCCGCTTCGCCCAGCCGGCCCACCAGCGCCGGATCGCGCAGCAGCCGTTCCAGGGCCTGCGCCAGCGCTGCCGGGTCGGCCTCCGGCACCATCAACCCGGTGCGGCCATCCTCGATCACGCCCTCGACGCCGGGCACCAGCGACGCCACGCAGGCGCATCCCGCCGCCATCGCCTCCAGCAGCGCCAGGGGCATCCCTTCCCAATGCGTGGACAGGACGAAAATCTGCTGACTCATCAGCAGGCCCGGGATGTCGCCGTGATGGCCCAGGAAACGCACCTGCCCGTCCAGGCCCAGCTGGCGGGTCAGGCCTTCGGTGGCGCGCCGGTAGGCCTCCTTGCCGCCGCCGGCCAGGTGCAGCACCGGCCGCAGCCCGCGCTCGCGCAGCAGCGCCAGCGCGCGGATCAGCGTCTGGGGATCCTTCTGCCGCGCGAAGCGCGCCGACATCACGATGCCCGGCTCCCGCCCCGCGGCCGGACGGTCGTCAGCGGCGGCGAAGCGCTCCAGCCGGATCCCGTTCGGGATCGCCGTCGTCTTCTCCTCGGGCATGCCCAGGTCGACGAGCCGTCTGCGAACACCCTCGGACACGCCGACCAGCCGCGCGCTGACCTCGCTCAACCGGCGCGCCTGCGCGCGCTTGCAGCGCGTGTAGCGCTCGCGCGAGTTGTGCTCCACCTGCACCAGCACCGGCACGCCGGCCAGGCGCCCGGCGCGACGGCCGAGCAGGTGTTCCGGGAAACCGTGCGCCATCATCACGTCGGGGCGCAACTGCCCGCAGAGGCGGCGCAGCGCCCAGATCGTCGCCAGATGCGCCCAGCCGGGCACCACATAGACCGGCAGGCCCTGCTCGCGCAGCGCCTGGATGCGGGCCAGCTTGGTGGCGTTCTCGGTGCGCATCTTGCGGCGCAGGACCAGGATGGGGGCGATGCGCTCGCTTTTCAGCTGTGCCAGGCACAGGTCGACCGCCACCTGCGTGGCGCCGGAGAAGCCGCCGGTCACGAAGTGCAGCACGCGACGGCGCGCAGACGCCGGCGAAGCGCTCGGGGAAATCTCAGACATCGCGGCAGTGTATGCGGGGCACGTTCGGTTACCGGCGCGGTACGGCCGCTCGCCGGATACGGTTCGTACACGGCGCGGCGCTCCCGAGAAGGCCCGGTAAATCTGGGTTGTTCCGGGGGATCCCGCGGAACGCCGGCGATCACAATCGCGGGCAACAAGGACAGGAGACGGCCCGGGCGGGCCCGCACCATGAAGACTGACTACCTGATCGTCGGCGCCGGTTATGCCGGCTCCGCCTGCGCCCGCGAACTGGCCGACGCCGGCAAGACCGTGGTCCTGATCGACAAGCGGCCGCACATCGGCGGCAACGCCTACGACGAGCGCGACGCCCACGGCGTGCTGATCCATCCGTATGGACCGCACATCTTCCACACCAACTCGAAGAAGGTCTTCGAGTACCTCTCGCGCTTCACCACCTGGCGCTTCTACGAGCATCGCGTGCTGGCCAAGGTCGGCGAGCAACTGGTGCCCATCCCCATCAACCGCACCACGATCAACACGCTCTACGGGCTGTCGCTGACCGAGGACGAGGTGCAGGGCTACCTCGAGACGGTGCGCGAGCCCCGCGATCCGATCCAGACCAGCGAGGACGTGGTGCTGAACAGCGTCGGCCGCGACCTGTGCGACAAGTTCTTCCGCGGCTACACGAAGAAGCAGTGGGGGCTGGACCTGTCGCAGCTGTCGGCCGGCGTGGCCGCGCGCATCCCGACACGCAGCAACGACGACGACCGCTACTTCGGCGACACCTTCCAGTTCATGCCGGCGGACGGCTACACGGCGATGTTCCAGCGCCTGCTGGACCATCCGAACATCACGGTGCGCACCGGCGTGGACTTCCAGGAGGTGCGCGGCGATTTCCCCGGCGCGCACGTCATCTACACCGGCCCGATCGACGCCTACTTCGACCACTGCCACGGCGCCCTGCCCTACCGCAGCCTGCGCTTCGACCACGAGCACCTGCCTGAAACCGCGCAGGTCCAGCCGGTCGGCACGGTCAACTACCCGAACGACCACGAGTACACCCGGATCACCGAGTTCAAGCACCTGACCGGCGAGACGCATGCCGGCACGTCCATCGTGCGCGAGTACCCGCAGGCCGAAGGCGATCCGTACTACCCGGTGCCGCGGCCCGAGAACGAGGCGCTCTTCAAGAAGTACGCCGAGATGGGCGAGCAGGCCGAGGGCGTGACCTTCGTCGGACGCCTGGCGCAGTACCGCTACTACAACATGGACCAGATCGTCGCGGCCGCGCTGAAGACGGCGCAGGAATTGCTGGAGACGCCGCCAACATAATGGCGGGATGAGCGTTTACTCCGAAGACCGGACGCCTCCCGCGATCCGGCGACCCGTCGTGCTGGTGTCCTGGGACGGCACCAGCCCGCCGCTGAGCCTGGTGCACCTGGACGCCGCCCCTGAGTTCGATTGGGTCCTGTTCGACTACACCGGCCGCCAGGCGGCCGGCGCTCGCACGCTGCGTGGCCAGCCGGCGACCGTGCTCGCGGCGAAGACCGAATGCAAAGGCGAGATCTACAGGCACCTGTCCGACCACCTCGCTGCCACGGCCGAGGACGCGTCGACCGGTCCATGGCCCGAATACGTCAGCCTGATCGACGACGACATCCTGCTCTCCGTCAGCCAGATCAACACCGCGCTGCACCTGGGACGGACCGAGCGCCTCGACGTCTTCTCGCCGTCGCTGAGCCACGACAGCCCGTACTCGCATCAGTGGATGCGGCACCAGCCCAACCGCATCTACCGCGAGCATGACTGGGTCGAGGTCATGATGCCCTTCTATCGCGGCGACCTCTTCATGGCGGCGCGGGCGCATTACCAGGACAACATCTCGTCCTGGGGGCTGGACCGCTTCCTGATCCCCACGCTGCAGCAGCTGCGCGGTCAGACACGCACGGCGCTGCTGGACGCGGTGATGGCCAGCCACCGCCGCCCGGTGACCAGCGGGGAGAAGGTCTACAGGAGCGGCCGCACCGCGTGGCAGGAGCGCCAGATCCTGCGCCAGGCCAGCATGGATCTGATCGCCAGCGAGGCCCCCGGACTGCGGACGAGCCCTTGGTATCACCGCACCTTCGTGCAGCGCGAGACGCCCGGCAAGTGGATCCGCTGGAAACGCCGCGTCGCGCGCGTCGTCGCCGGCTGGCTCGATGAATCGAGTTGATCCGCGACTCCGGCACAATCGCCGGTTCTTCCCATCGATCCCCTGGCCGGGGCCGGCGCATCGCGTCCGGCGCCGACCTGCGCCATGACCGACCCAACCTCCGCCAAAGACAACGATTCGCTCGCCCCGACCGCGAGCCGCCTGTGGCGTTTCATGAAGCCGCATCGCTGGGGGCTGCTGCTGTCGGTGATCTCCTTCGTGCTGGTGGCGGCGACCGAACCGCTGATCCCGAAACTGCTGGGTTATGCGCTCGGCGAGGGTTTCAACGCCAAGCCGGCCACCACGTCGGTGATCGGACTGCCCGGTACCGCGCCGGCGGCATCGGCCGTGTCGGCGGCGGCGGTCGCGCCGGCAACATCGGCCGCGGCAGTCACGCCGGCGGCTTCGGCCGCCGCGCCGTCGATGGCCTCGATCAACCTGGACTACAGCTTCCCGATCTGGATGGTGCCGATCGTGTTGATCGGGCTGTTCGCCATCCGCGGCCTGTTCACCTTCTGCGGCCAGTACATGCTGAACTGGACGATCTCGCGCACGGTGATGGACATCCGCACGGCGCTGCTGCAGGTCCTGCTGCGCGCCGACGCGCGGGTCTACACGAGCCTGCAGCCCGCCACGGCGGTGACCAAGGTCGTCAACGACCCGCAGCATGTCGTGACGCTGATCGCCGGCTCGCTGGTGACGATCCTGCGCGACGGCCTGCCGGCGCTGGCGCTGATGGGCTACCTGTTCGTGCTGAACTGGAAGCTGACGCTGCTGTCGCTGATCACGGTGCCCGGACTGGCCTTCGTCGTGCGCAAGGTCAACAAGCGGGTGCGGCGCATGGGCACGTGGGCCTACGACGCGCAACTGCGCCTGGTCTCGGTGATCGAGGATGTCACCCGCGCCTGGCGCGTCGTGCGCAGCTTCGACGCGGCCGGCTACGAGACGCGCCGCTTCGCCGAGCGCGCCCGGGAGGTGCAGCGCAGCATGCTCAAGACGGCGGCCTCCAACGCGATGGCGCAGCCGCTGTCCCAGCTGATGGCCAGCGTTGGGATCTCGATCATCGTCAGCCTGGCGCTGTACCAGTCGCGGGTGAACGGCACCGGCGTGGGTGAGTTCGCCTCGTTCGTCGCGGCGCTGCTGTTCATGAGCTCGCGACTGCGGCACCTGAGCGACGTGATGCAGCCCATCACCAACGCGCTGGTGGTCGCGCGCGGCTGCATCGGCCTGCTGGACACGCCGGCCGAGCCCGACACCGGCACGCGCGAGCTCACCGACGTGCGCGGCGACATCGCGCTGCAGCAGGTCACCCTGCGCTACCCCGGCGCGAACCGCGACGCGCTCGCCGCGCTGAACCTGCACATCCCGGCCGGCAAGACAACGGCGCTGGTGGGCAGCTCGGGCGCGGGCAAGAGCTCGGTGGTCAACCTGCTGCTGGGCTTCGAGCGCCCGGACAGCGGCCGCATCCTGCTGGACGGCGTCGCCATCGACGAACTGACCAAGGCCAACCTGCGGCGCCAGTTCGCGGTCGTGTCGCAGGACATCGTGCTGTTCGATGCCTCGGTCGCGGACAACATCGCCTACGGACAGGAACGCGACGACGCCAAGCTCGAGCAGGCGCTGCGCGCCGCGGCCTTGTGGGACTTCGCGCAGGGACTGCCCGAGGGGCTGGACACGACGGTCGGGGCCAACGGCAGCAAGCTGTCCGGCGGCCAGCGCCAGCGGCTGGCGATCGCGCGCGCGCTGTACAAGGACGCGCCGGTGTGGATCTTCGACGAGGCGACCTCGGCGCTGGACACCGAGAGCGAGCGTGCCGTGCAGCAGGCGCTGGAGCAATGGCAGGGTCGCAAGACGCTGATCGTCATTGCGCACCGCCTGTCGACGATCCGCCGCGCGGACTGCATCCAGGTCATGGCCGACGGCCAGGTCGTCGAATCCGGCGATCACGACGAACTCGTGGCCCAGGGCGGTGTCTACGCCGGCATGGTGAAGGTGCAGCACTGAGCGCCTGCTTGTCAGCCCTGACACAAAGACGATAAGCCGCCGACAAGGCGGCGCTATCCAATGCGGAGCATCCCTTCAGGAGTTCCGCCATGCAGCCACACCGCCACGACGCAGAAGAATCCGGCCATGACCATGATCAAGGCCTCGCGCACGACCTCGGCGTGCTGCAGCAGCGCCGCCGAGCGCTGGGCCTGCTGGCCGGCATCGCCGGACTGGGCGGCCTGACGCTGCTGGGCTGCGGCGGTGGCGGCGCCGATGCCGGCACGAGCACCACGGGCACGGGGAGCGGCACGGGAACAGGCACCGGCACCGGAACGGGATCGACGGGCTCCACCGGCAGCTGCTCGGTGATCCCCGAGGAGACCGCCGGCCCCTACCCCGGCGACGGCTCCAACAGCAACGGCAGCGGGATCGCCAACGTGCTGGCCTTGAGCGGCATCGTGCGCAGCGACATCCGCACCAGCATCGGGACCGCGAGCGGCACCGCCGGCGGCGTGCCGCTGACCCTCACGCTGAAGCTGGTGAACGCGAACAGCAGTTGCGCCGACCTGTCGGGCTACGCGATCTACCTGTGGCACTGCGACCGCGAGGGCCGCTACTCCCTCTACAGCGCCAGCGTCGTCAACGAGAACTACCTGCGCGGCGTGCAGAGCACCGGCAGCGACGGCACGGTCACCTTCACGACGATCTTCCCGGGCTGCTACGACGGCCGCATGCCCCACATGCACTTCGAGGTCTACCGCAACGCCGGTGCCGCGACCTCGTACGCCAACAAGATCAAGACCTCGCAGATCGCCTTCCCGACCGCCGTCTGCACGACGGTCTACAGCACCGCGTCCGGCTACAGCAGCAGCCTGACGAATTTCAACCGCATCAGCTTCGCGTCGGACAACGTCTTCAGCGACGGCTATTCGACGCAGCTGGCCACGCTCACCGGCGACGTCACGAGCGGATATGCCGCCACGCTGACGGTGGGCATCTCCGCCTGACCCGCCGGACCCGCCGCTCATGCCGCGCTACCTTCCCGCCCCTCGCGCCGACGGCTCGAACCCCGGTGTATCGTCCGAGGCAGGGGCTGGCATGCCGCCCGTTCCGCCGGTGGAGGTGCGCATGACGCGGTGTCTGGTGGTCGACGACGATGCGGAGATCCGCCGGTCGCTCGACGAATATCTGCAGAAGTTCAGCGTGGCGGTGAGCACCGCCGGCGACGGCCGCGACATGCGCCGGCTGATGGCGACGCAGGTGTTCGACGTCGTCATCCTGGACCTGATGCTGCCCGACGAGAACGGCCTGACGCTGTGCCAGTGGATCCAGCAGCATCACCCGTCGGTGCCGGTGATCATGCTGACGGCGCATGGCGACCCGATCAGCCGCGTGCTCGGCCTGGAGATGGGCGCCGACGACTACCTGTCCAAGCCCTTCGAGCCCCGCGAGCTGGTGGCCCGCATCCATGCGATCCGGCGTCGCGCGCGCCGCGGCGAGCAGGAGACGCAGACGCGCCGGGAGTTCCGTTTCGAGGGCTGGACCTTCGACCGGCTGCTGCGCCAGCTGATGTCGCCCCAGCAGGTCGTGGTGCCCCTGTCGAGCGCCGAGTTCCGCATGCTGAGCGCACTGGTCGAACGCCCGGGCCGTGTGCTGAGCCGCGAGCAGTTGATCGAACTGACGCGCGCGCCCGGCGTCGAGGTCAACGATCGCAGCGTGGACCTGACGATCTCGCGGCTGCGGCAGAAGCTCGGCGATTCGCCCAAGGAGCCGCGGCTGATCCGCACGATGCGCGGCGAGGGCTATCTCTTCGACGCCCAGGTGCAGGCTTGAGCGTTCGTCCTCCCCTGCGCCACCCCCTGCGTCATCGCATGAAGCACCTGGCCACCTCGATCCGCGCCGGCGTCGCGCGCGCCTTCGGCGACACGCTCGCGCGGCGGATCTTCCTCCTGCTGTGGGTCACGCTGGTGGTCGCGCAGGCGCTGGCCATCGGCGTCGTGACCTGGTCGCGCGGCGACGCCTACGTCATGCGCATGCACGGTGCGCCCTCGCTGCCGCCGATGCCGGGACTCGTGCGCGGGCCTCAATTCCAGCCTCAATTCCAGCCGCAATTCCAGCCGCAGGGTGGCCCCGGCCCAGACCCCCAAGGCATGGGCGCCGACGCCGAGTTGCGCGATGGCCCGTCGCTCCCGGGCGACGTCCCGATGCCGTCGCGCGAGGACTTCCGCGGCTTTCCACCGCCCTCGTCGACGCCAGGACAAATGCCTGGACAGGTGCCAGGACAGACGCCAGGCTCGCACGCGCCAGGTGCTCAGCCGCCATGGCGCGGCCCGTTCCGCGCGTTGACCGCCTGGGAGCTGACGCTCGACTACGGCATCCGGCTGCTCGTCACCGGCCTGGCGGCCTGGATCGCCTCGCGTTGGCTGTCGCGCCCGATGCGCGACCTGGTGCGGGCGTCGCAGGCGCTCGGCCAGTCGCTGCACAAGCAGGACCGGCTGCCGCTGCTCGATGAGCAGCGCGGCACGCTGGAGGTCCGCGAGAGCGCGCAGGTCTTCAACGCCATGGCCCGCCAGCTGCGACGGCAGTTCAACGAGCGCGGGCTGATGGTGGCGGCGATCTCGCACGATCTGCGCACGCCGCTGACGCGCCTGCGCATGCGGCTGGAGACGCTGGACATCGAGGAGATCCAGCGCCAGCGCTCCGTCGAGGACATCCGCGAGATGAACGCCCTGGTGGACGCGGTCATGGAGCTGTTCCGCGGCGATGGCCCGGGCGCGATCGAGCCGCTCGTCGACGTCGACCTCGGCGCGCTGGCGCAGGCATTGACCGACGACCTGATCGAGCAGTCGATGCCGGTGGGCTATGTGGAGGACGGCGAGCCCGTGCTCGCCAAAGGCCAGCCGATGGCGCTGCGCCGCGTGCTGGGCAACCTGATCGGCAACGCGATCCGCTACGGCGGCAGCGCCGAGGTCCGGGTCGGACACGACGCCGACGGCGTCTGGCTGCGCGTGAGCGATCCGGGGCCCGGTATTCCGCCGGACAAGCTCGACGCCGTCTTCGAGCCGTTCTACCGGCTGGAGGACTCGCGCAACCGCCACACCGGCGGTGCCGGACTGGGTCTCTACATCGCGCGGGAGCTGACGTTGCGGCAGCGGGGCACGCTGGTGCTGTCGAACCGCCCGGAAGGGGGCTCATGGCGGAACTCCGGCTGATGCCCGCCTGAACGCGTTCAGCGCCCCGACGACGCCACCAGCCGGGGAGGCCCCGGGGGATTCGGCGGCACCTGCAGCGCGAAGCCGCCGGCGCGCTTGCGCATCGCGGCGGGATCGACCTGCGGCGCCTGCGCCGGCCAGTCGAAGAACTTCTGGATCTCGACGCGGCGGGCGAGCGTGTCCGACATGCCCAGCGTGATCAGCTCGTTGGTGTATTCGGGCTCGAACAGGAGGTAGCTGACCAGCGCCGAGCCACTGGCGGTCGCGCCCTCGCCCGACACGCCGACGCTGCGCAGCAGCGCGCGGATCGGCGGCGGCAGCGCGCCCTGGTGCTCGGCGGCGAGGCTGTCCAGCGGCCGGCTGGGTGCGATCACCAGGGCCTCGATCGGTTTGAGCGGCGTGTTGCGCAGCGCCTCTTCCGGCAGCAGCGCCAGCGTGCTGTTGATGCGCTTGAGGCGTTCGATGTCGACGGCCAGCGCGTCCAGGAAGATGTTGGACAGCGCGTGCCCGGCGATCTGCGCGAGGCTGGGATGACCGGTCGGCGCCGGCCCGTGCTGGCCCTCCCCGCCGGCCTCGTGCATGCGGCCCGCGCCGATGACGAGGACCTTCTCCGCGCCGAGGTGCACCGCCGGGGAGATCGGCGCGGTCTGGCGCATCGAGCCGTCGCCGAACCATTCGACCTCGCCGCCGAGTTCCAGCGGCTCGGCCGGGAAGATGAACGGGATCGCCGACGAGGCGACCAGGTGCTCGATCGAGAGCTTCGGGATGCGCGTGGCGATGCGCTGCGTGCGTACCCAGGGATCGCGCTGCTGATGCGTCTGATAGAAGGTGACGTGATGGCCCGAGGTGTAGCTGGAGCCGGTCACCGCGAGCGCGTCGATGTGGCCCTTGGCGAGCATCTCGTCGAGGCGGTCGAAGTCGATCCACTGGCTCAGCAGGCCGCGCAGCGGGGTGTTGTTGAGCAGGCTGCGCGGGCGGGTGCGGCGCCAGCGGTTCAGCGCCCAGCCGAGCGACAGCATGCTGAGCCACTTCGCGCCGGAGCGGATCACGCCGAAGGAATCGGCGGCGTAGACCTGGTCGACGTGGATGTTCTGCCAGATGTACATCAGGCCGTCGACGGCGGAGCAGAAATCGTCGGCCTGGCAGGCGAGCGTGGCGGCGTTGATGGCGCCGGCGGAGGTGCCGGAGATCACCTGGAAGGGGTTGTCGCCGGTGGTGCAGGCGTCGCGGCGCAACTGGGCGATGGCGGCCAGCACGCCGACCTGGTAGGCCGCGCGTGCGCCTCCTCCGGTAAGGATCAGGCCGGTCCGGGGCTTGGCATCCTGCATGGGTCCAGCTTACGCCTGACACCCCCGATGTGGTGTCCCCCGAGCACCCGTCAAATGGGGGATGGCGATTTCAACGCTTCCGGGTGCGTTGGCCGCCAGGCTCTGCAGGTCGTTCGGCGTCCAGCCAATCGGGTGATTGAAGGGGAGATCCTGCTCTTCGTACCCCGCGGCGACCACCTGCTTCGCCCATAGGACCGGCGCTTCTCGTCGAGCATGAGCGACGTAGTCGCGCGCCTCCTCTTCAAGATAGCCGTAGTCCTCGCAGGCATCGATCAGATTGAACGCTGCACTCGATGCGGCGTGAGTTTTCGACCTGGAAATGTCCATGGATTGATTGCCCGCGAAAGCAATGCCATAGGGTGCGATGTCGAAGGCCGGCGACAGCGACCAGGACTTCCCGTCGAAGAGGAAGCCGGTGTTGCGTGGATGGTCGTCGCCGTTGCCCAGGACGGCATTCAGCACGATCCGCCGGAAGAGTTCCCGGCGCGCCTCGACGACGCGTCCACCTTCGGAATCCCCGCGCCCACCCCAACGTTGAAGCTCGTGCGCCAAGGCGACATAGGATCGTTCCCGGCTTCCGCGCATCTGCTTGTCCAGGCCCAGCACCGTGTGCGCGCTGGCGTACAAGCTGCGCGTCACACCGCCATCCGGAAGCACCTCGCGATCGAATCGGCGGACCAGGATCACCTCGCGCTCCTCGACACGTCGGAACTGCACTTCCGCAGTGTTGACGCCAAGGGCCGCCGCTACCTTCATCGCCACGAACTCGCGCAACGGCGAGTGCGGGCGATCGCCTCGATCCTGCAGCTTTGCAAGCCATTGCTGACCGTCATGAAGAACGGTGAGCTTGGGGCGTTCCCCGCCGGCGCTGGTGCCGGCGAGCCCCTGGACCTCACGCACGGCGTCGCTGGCCGGCCTGGTATCGGGAACGCCAGCGAGGATCGCCAGAAGGTCCTCCGACCGCGGGCAATGGAAGCCTTGTTTGCGCGACACGTCGTCGCAGACCGCAAGCGCTCCGACGGCGTCTCCTTCAGCCTCTTCCAGCACGGCCATGTGATCGTCGATGCCGACCTTGCGCACCTGCGCCAGCAGATCCAGCCCATAGCCCTCCGGCTTTGCATCGCGGATCACGCCGAACAGGCCGTCCTGCTTCTGTTCCCTGATCGTCCTCGACCGGCTGCCAACGGGCAGATGAACCGGGTCCAGCGCGAGGTCGTGGTCGGCGACATAGGACCGCCGATATTCAAACTGGCCGATCGAGCCCTCCAGGGTGAACAGACCGCACTCCGTCGGCTCCGGCCGATCGGGCAGCCACACCCAGACGGGCTTGGAAACGGCGGTCATCGGGATCTCCTCTTGGGCTGTACCGTGAAAGGAATGGAGTCCGCCATCAACTCGGTCAATTCCTTGTCGGAGCCCAGGTTCGACAGAGTGTCGAACGTGCCTTCCAGCCCCAGGGCCCACAGGACCATGAGCACGGAGCCGATCTGGACCGTGGGGGTGCCCTTCTCAACGGCCAGCATCGTGCTGAGACTGATGCCCGCCTTGGCCGCCAGGTCCGGTTGCGTGATGCGACGGGCTCGTCTGGCGAGCGAAATCCGCTCGCCCAGATCGGCCAGCGAATCTTCCACGACGAACGGCAAGGTCTTTAAACTCTTCATACAGCAAGAGTTTTAGCCCAAAAATCTTTCTATAGCAACATTTTAAGCTTTTGATCCATTCTTGAAGAGCGCTTCAGCGCGCCACTTCAACCGCCCGAGTCGTACACGATCTCCGCCGGCTTGAGCTGCTCCAGCGCCTCGTCGCTGGGCCAGAACTTGCCCGCGCCGCCCAGGCCCAGTTCCGCGATCGCGCCGTTGCGCTTGATCGGGATGCGCAGCTCCAGCCCCTGGCTGAGCACGCCCTGCTCCGTCTCCACGCGCTTGGCCGGCCAGCTCTTCACCAGTTCCAGCACCGCCGATGCCGGCAGGTTGGGCGCCGTGCGCAGGTAGCGCCCGAAGCGCGCCCGCGCCGCCGCCAGGCTGAACACCTGCTGCACATTCATCCGCAGCCCGCCCGAGAAGCGGTCGTTCTGCACCTTGCCCACCGCGATGATCAGCTCGTCCTCCGCCAGCAGCTCCTTGTTGGCGTTCAGCATCTCCTCGTTGGCCACCGCCTCGATCGCATGGGTCTTGTCGTCGATCTTGAAGATCGCCACCCGGCCGCGCGATCCGTTGATCACCCGCATGTCCGACACGATGCCCGCCACCGTCGTCGGCTCGCGGCTGTCCTGCAGGTCGACGATGCGGCGCTTGACCATCCGGCGCAGCTCCGTCTCCGCCTGGTCGAACAGGTGGCCCGACAGGTAGAAGCCGATCGCTGTCTTCTCCAGGCTCAGCCGCTCCTTGATGCCCCAGTCCGGCACCTCGACGAAGTCCGGCTCCGCCGTCGACGAGCCGTGCCCGCCATCGAAGTCGAACAGGCCGCCCTGGTTGACGTTCTGCGCCAGGTTGTCGGCATAGGTGTAGCCCAGCGCGACGCTGGCCAGCAGCCGCGCGCGGCTCGCATGCAGCGCATCGAACGCACCGGCCTTGATCAGCGCCTCCACCACGCGCTTGTTCACCGCCTTGCGGTCGACGCGCGCGCAGAAGTCGAAGAAGCTGGTGAACGGCCCGCCCTCGGTGCGGGCACGCACGATCGCCTCGATCGCGCCCGCGCCCGTGCCCTTGATGGCGCCCAGGCTGTAGTTGATCTTGCGTGCCCGCGGCGTGGTGCCGGCCTTGCCTTCCTTGGCCACGGTCCTCGACGTGCCCTCGTCCGCGGCCATCGGCTCGAACCGGCCGACGCCCAGGTTGATGTTGGGCGGCTCGAACTCGATGCCGAACAGCTTGGCATCGTTCATCAACACCTTGAGCTTGTCGGTGTCGTCCGATTCGATGGTCATGTTCGCGGCGAAGAACTCCGCCGTGAAATGCACCTTCAGCCAGCCGGTGTGATACGCCAGCAGCGAGTACGCGGCCGCGTGCGACTTGTTGAAGCCGTAGCCCGCGAACTTCTCCATCAGGTCGAAGACCTCGTCGGCCTTGTTCTGATCGATGCCCTTTTCGGCCGCGCCCTTGCGGAACAGGTCGCGGTGCATGGCCATCTCTTCGGCCTTCTTCTTGCCCATGGCGCGGCGCAGCATGTCCGCGCCGCCGAGCGAGTAGCCGCCCAGCACCTGGGCGGTCTGCATCACCTGCTCCTGGTAGACCATGATCCCGTAGGTCTCGGACAGCACCGGCTCCACCAGCGGATGCGGGTACTCGACGACCTCCTTGCCGTGCTTGCGCGCGACGAAGCTCGGGATCAGGTCCATCGGGCCCGGCCGGTACAGCGCGTTCAGCGCGATCAGGTCTTCCAGGCGGGACGGCTTGGCGTCCTTCAGCATGCGCTGCATGCCGCTCGATTCGAACTGGAACACCGACTCCGTCAGGCCGTCGGAGAACAGCTTGTAGGTCCGTTTGTCGTCCAGCGGGATGGTCTCGAAGGCGAAGTCCTTCTGCTCCGGATACCGGCCGACGATGAAGTCCTTGGCCAGCTCGAGGATGGTCAGCGTCGCCAGCCCCAGGAAGTCGAACTTCACCAGGCCGATGGCCTCGACGTCGTCCTTGTCGTACTGGCTGACCGCGGAGGTCGAGCCCGGCTGCTGGTACTGCGGACAGAAGTCGGTGATCTTGCCCGGCGCGATCAGCACGCCGCCGGCATGCATGCCGATCGAGCGCACCGTGCCCTCGACGCGCGCCGCCATCTCCAGCAGGCCGGCGACTTCCTCGTCCTGCGCCTCGCGTTCCTCGATCTCGGGCGACTCGTGGCGCGCGTAGACCATCTTGGCCTTGTCCGGATCGAAGCCCGGCGGCAACTTGGCCAGCGTCACCGTCTTGCCCGGGGGCGCCGGCACCAGCTTGGCGATCGAGTCCACGTGGCCGAAGCCCATGCCCAGCACGCGGCCGATGTCGCGCAGCGCGCCCTTGGCCGCCATCGTGCCGAAGGTCGCGATCTGGCTCACCGCCGGGCGGCCGTACTTGTCCTTGACGTACTCGATGACGCGGTCGCGGTTGCCCTGGCAGAAGTCGATGTCGAAGTCGGGCATCGAGACCCGTTCCGGGTTCAGGAAGCGCTCGAACAGCAGGTTGTACTGCAGCGGGTCCAGGTCGGTGATCAGCAGTACGTAGGCGACCAGCGAGCCCGCGCCCGAGCCCCGTCCCGGGCCCACCGGGCAGCCGTTGTTCTTCGCCCAGCGGATGAAGTCGCCCACGATGAGGAAGTAGCCGGGGAAGCCCATCTTGATGATGGTCTCGAGCTCGAACTCCAGCCGGTCCACGTAGCGCTGGCGCACCGCCTCGCGCTTCGCGGGATCGGGGTACAGCAGCTGCAGCCGGTCCTCCAGGCCCTCGTGCGAGAGCATGCGGAAGTACTGCTCCATCGGCATCGGCGTGCCGTCGGCCTGGATCGGGGTCGGGAAGTTGGGCAGTTGCGGCTTGCCCAGCACCAGCGTCAGGCTGCAGCGCCTGGCGATCTCCACCGTGTTGGCGATCGCGCTCGGGATGTCGGCGAACAGCGCCTCCATCTCGGCCTGGCTCTTGAAATGCTGGCTGGGCAGGAAACGCTTGACCCGCTTCGGATTGGCCAGCGTCTCGCCATCGGCGACGCAGACGCGCGCCTCGTGGGCCTCGAAGTCGTCCTCCTCCAGGAACTGGATCGGATGCGTCGCCACCACCGGCAGCTTCGCCTTCGCAGCCAGCGGCACCAGCTGGCGCAGCAGCGCCTCCTGGCCCGGCAGGCCGGCGCGCTGCAGTTCGATGTAGAAGCGGTTCGGATAGATCGCGGCGAGTCGCTGGGCCACGTCCAGCGCGCGCGCCTCGTCGCCGGCGATCAGCGCCTGGCCGACCGGGCCGAACTGCATGCCGCCCAGGCAGATCAGGCCGGCGTTGAGCTCCTGCATCCACTCCAGCTTCAGCAGCGCCTGGTTGCGCTGCACGTTCTGGATCCAGGCGCGCGACAGCAGCTCGCTCAGGTTCAGGTAGCCCTGGATGTCCTGCACCAGCAGCAACACGCGCGACGGCGGACGGTCGACGGCTTCCGGCTCCAGCCAGGCCTCCACGCCCAGGATCGGCTTCACGCCCTTCTTGCGGCAGGCGTTGTAGAACTTCACCCCGCCGAACATGTTCGCGAGGTCGGTCAGGCCCAGGGCGACCTGGCCGTCCTTGGCGGCCGCCGCGGCGGCGTCGTCGATGCGCAGGGTGCCGTCGACGACGGAGAACTCGGTGTGGGAGCGGAGGTGAACGAAAGCCATCGGGCGATTGTAAGAAGGCTATGCTCGCCCCCCATCGAACACTCTCGCGGAGCGCCCGGATGACGATGGACAAGACGACGATGAAGGCCCTGCCCCTCCTCCCCCTGCTGGCCGCCCTGGCGCTGTGCGCGCCGCTGCAGTCCCACGGGGCCGAGCCCGCGGAGAGGGCGAAGGCCGCCAGGTCCGCCGCGGCACCGGCGACGGCGGCGGCGGCGGCGGCGGCCAAGAAGCCTGCCCCGCCGCCGCGCAGCAGCGCCGACATCCTCGCCACCGCGCCGGCCGCCGTCTGGCGCGACGTCGATCCGGACAACCTGCTGGTGATGACGCTGCCGCAGGGTCAGGTCTTCATCGAGCTGGCGCCGCGCTTCGCGCCGGCGCACGTCGACAACATCCGCGCGCTGGCCCGCGGCGGTTATTACGACGGCCTGGCGATCGTCCGCGTCCAGGACAATTTCGTCACCCAATGGGGCGACCCCAATGCGGACGACGAGGACACCGGCCTCAAGGGCAAGGGCAAGCCCTTCCCCGACGGGGCGAAGTCCCATCTTCCGGCGGAGTTCTCGATCCCCCTCAAGGGCGTGCCGATGACGGTGCTGCCGGATGTCGAGGGCTGGGCGCCGCGAGCCGGCCAGGTGGACGGCTTCCCGGCCGCCGCCGACCCGAAGACCGGCCAGGCCTGGCTGGCGCATTGCTACGGCACCGTCGGCGCCGGTCGCGGCAACGCGAAGGACTCCAGCACAGGCGCGGAGCTGTACGCCGTCATCGGCCATGCGCCGCGCGGGCTGGACCTCAACATCACCGTGGTCGGCCGCGTGCTGAAGGGCATGGAGTTCCTGTCCGCGCTGCCGCGCGGCGGCGCGGCGATGGGCTTCTACGACAAGCCCGAGCAGCGGCTCGGCATCGACCGCGTCTCGCTGGCCTCCGCGCTGCCGGCCGAGCAGCGTCCCGCGCTGCAGGTGCTGCGCACCGACACACCGACCTGGAACGAACTGCTGAACGCGCGCCGCCACCGTGGCGGCTGGTTCGTCCACAGCCCGGGCTACACGGACCTGTGCAGCGCCGCCGTGCCGGTGCGCGTCAAGCCGGCGCCCGCGCCGGACGTCAAGCTCAACGAGCCGAAGTCTCCCGAAACCCGGCGTTGAACGGCCGCCTACAATCGCGTGTTTTGCTGCCCATCAGCATGAACACTGCTGTCCCGCCCGATTCCGCTCCCAGCCCTGGGAAGAGCATCCTCAACATCTCCTGCTACCATTTCGTCGCCATCGACGCGCCGGAGGTGCTGAGGGCCCGGTTGCACGCGCAGGCGCAGGCGCTGGGCCTGAAGGGCACGGTCCTGATCGCGGAGGAAGGCATCAACCTGTTCCTCGCCGGCGCGCCGGACGCGGTGAACGCCTGGGTGGACGCCTTGCGCGAGGACCGGCGCTTCGCCGCGCTGGCCCCCAAGGAGAGCTGGAGCGACGAGGTCCCGTTCCGCAAGCTGCTGGTGAAGGTGAAGCCGGAGATCATCCGGATGAACCATCCGACGATCCGCCCGGACCAGGCGCCGCGCGCGCCCGCGCTGCCGGCCGGGACCTTGAAGCGCTGGCTCGATCAGGGCCACGACGACGAGGGGCGCCCGGTCGTCACGCTCGACACGCGCAACGGCTTCGAGGTCGACGTCGGCGCCTTCGACGACGCGATCGACTGGCGCATCACGAAGTTCAGCGAGTTCCCCGACTCCTTCCAGGCGCACCGGGACGAGCTCGCCGGCAAGACCGTCGTCAGCTACTGCACCGGCGGCATCCGTTGCGAGAAGGCGGCGCTCTACCTCGACCAGGAGGCCGCCCGCCACGGCCTCGACGCGAAGGTCTACCAGCTCGAGGGCGGCATCCTGAAGTACTTCGAGGAAGTCGGCAACGCGCACTACCACGGCGACTGCTTCGTCTTCGACGAGCGCCGCGCCGTCGATCCCGGACTGGCCCCGTCGCCCGATTCCGTCATCGAATGATCGAGCGCATGACCGAGCGTCCCACCCTCGGCGCCCGGCTGATGAAGCTGCTGGGCCTGGCCGTGCTGGCGACGGCCCTGCTCGCGATGGCCTTCCGCGCACCAGACCGGCCGCTGGAGAGCCTGGTCGCCCGCTGGGGGCCGCCGCCATCGGACTTCCTGGAACTGCCGCTGTCCGGCGGACAGACCCAGTTCGTCCACTTCCGCGACGAGGGCCCGAAGACCGATGTCACGCCCATCGTGCTGCTGCACGGCGCCGGCGCGAGCCTGCACACCTGGGAGGGCTGGGTGAAGTCGCTCAGCGCGACGCGCCGCGTGATCAC
Source organism: Roseateles chitinivorans (assembly GCF_050632235.1). Lineage (GTDB taxonomy): Bacteria > Pseudomonadota > Gammaproteobacteria > Burkholderiales > Burkholderiaceae_C > Roseateles > Roseateles chitinivorans_A. The sequence goes on from NZ_CP192584.1 coordinate 4,889,365, forward strand.
GCTCGACCTGCCGGGTTTCGGTCTCACCGGCCCCTCCCCTCTAGGCGACTACGGCAATGACGCCTATGACTCGTTCCTGTTGTCGTTCTTCCGACAGTTGCAGATCGACCGCATGGTCCTCGGCGGCAGTTCCATGGGCGGGGAACTGGCCTGGCAGTACGCGGCGCGGCATCCGGAACAGGTCGCGGCCCTCGTGCTCGTCGATGCCGACGGCCTCGACGTCCCCAGCGACCTGATGCCCGATCCGGCCCGCATTCCGAATTCACGCGCGCTGCAGTGGCTGGCCGGTATCTTCCTCCCAAGACCCATCGTGGACCGCAACCTGCGTGAGCTGTACGGGGATCCGTCCAAGGTCACCGCCGCCCTGGTGGACCGGCACTTCGAGCTGGCGCTGCGCGAGGGCAACCGCGCGGCCATGGTGCAGCGGCTGGCACAGCGCGAACCCGGCCGGCACGACGATCTGCTGGCGCGCATCCAGGCCCCGACGCTGATCCTGTGGGGCGGCAGGGACCGCCTGATCCCGCCCGCCGCGGCTGAACGCTTCCATCAAGGCATCGCACACAGCACCGTGCAGGTCTTCCCCGAATTAGGGCATGTCCCCCAGGAGGAGGACCCCGCGTCCACCGTCCAGGCGGTTCACACGTTTTTGCACTCTCCTTAACCCTGATGGCCGCCACACGTGCGGCATTGCAACAATCCCCCCAGTCCGGGCGACCTCCCTCCGAGACGGGCTCGAACCGCCCGGAGGTCGGAACCGGATGTCCATTTCACGATTTCCTGCTCAATCACAAGGAGCCTTCATGCAACGACGACAACTGATCGCCCGCGCCGCCCTGGCGGCCTGCGCCCTGCTGGCCACCGCCGGCACCGCGCACGCCCAGGCCCCTGAATGGAAGAAGATCCGCATCGGCGTCGAGGGCGCCTACCCCCGTTCTCCGAAGTCGGCGCGGACGGCAAGCTCAAGGGCTTCGAGATCGACCTGGCCCTGGCGCTGTGCGCCGAGCTCAAGGCCGAGTGCACGCTGGTGCAGCAGGACTTCGACGGCCTGATCCCCGCGCTGCAGGCGCGCAAGGTGGACGCGATCATCGCGTCGGTGTCGATCACCGACGAGCGCAAGAAGGTCATCGCCTTCTCCAATCCGTACTACAACACACCGGCCCGCTTCACCGCCAAGGCCGACGCGAAGTTCGACTTCTCGCCCGCCGGCCTGAAGGGCAAGAAGATCGGCGTGCAGCGCGCGACCATCCATGAGAAGTTCGCCGCCGAGACCTTCAAGCAGAGCGAGATCGTCCGCTACGCGACGCAGGACCAGGCCTTCCTGGACCTGAAGTCGGGCCGCGTGGACCTGACGCTGGCGGACCTGGTGGCCGCCGACATGGGCTTCCTGAAGACGCCGGCCGGCAAGGGCTACGCCTTCGTGGGCCCGAGCTACGACGACGTCAAGTACTTCGGCGTCGGCAGCGGCGTCGGCATGCGCAAGGCCGACGAGAAGACGCTGGGCAAGAAGTTCAACGACGCCATCGCGGCGGTGAAGGCCAACGGCACCTTCAAGAAGCTCAACGACAAGTACTTCGAGTACGACATCTCGGGCAAGACGGGCAAGTGATCCTCGCCCGGGAACGCCTGGCCGGCGTCTCCCGGCGCATCGGGCCCGGCACCGCCGGGCCCTTTCCTTCTGAACGAACAAGGTCCGTCGAATGTTCCTGCACGGTTATCTGCCCAGCCTGCTCGAGGGCGCTGTCCTGACCCTGGGCGTGGCCCTCAGCTCGATGGCGCTGGCCATGGCGCTGGGGCTGATCGGCGCGATGGCCAAGCTGTCGAAATTCCGCGTCGCCAAGGGCCTCGCGACGCTCTACACGACGCTGATCCGCGGCGTGCCCGACCTGGTGCTGATGCTGCTGATCTTCTTCGGCGGACAGGTCGCGGTGAACGCGATCGCGGCGTCGCTCGGACACGACGAGTACATCGACATCAACCCCTTCGTCGCCGGCGTGGCGACGATCGCGTTCATCTTCGGCGCCTATCTGACCGAGGCCTTCCGCGGCGCCTTCCTGGCCGTGCCGCCGGGACAGCGCGAGGCGGGCCTGGCCTTCGGCATGAGCCCCGCGCAGGTCGCGTGGCGCATCACCTTCCCGCAGATGTTCCGGCATGCGCTGCCAGGGCTGTCCAACAACTGGCTGGTGCTGATCAAGAGCACCGCCATCGTGTCGGTCATCGGGCTGCACGACCTGATGATGCGCGGCTCGCAGGCCGCCGCCGGCACCCGCGAGCCCTTCGTCTTCTACCTGGCCGTGGCGCTGATCTACCTGCTCTTCACCTCTGTGTCCGAGCTGGTCTTCGACCAGCTGCAGAAGCGCCTGTCCATCGGCGTGCGTCGCCATTCGCTGTAATCACGAGTTCCCATGAACCTGGACGCCATCGTCGAGAACTTCCCGCGCTACCTCGAGGGCGCGGTCGTCACCTTCGAGCTGCTGATCGTGTCGCTGCTGATCGGCCTGGCCCTGGCCATCCCGCTCGGCGTGCTGCGCACGCTGCCCATCAAGTGGCTGTCGCGCACGGTGTGGGCCTACACCTACGTGTTCCGCGGCACGCCGATGCTGGTGCAGCTCTTCCTCATCTACTACGGGCTGGGCCAGTTCGAATGGATGCAGCAGAGCGCGCTGTGGCCGCTGTTCAGCTCGGCCTGGTTCTGCGCCTGCCTGACCTTCGTGCTCAACACCGGCGCGTACACGACGGAGATCGTCGCCGGCTCGATCCGTTCGCTGCCGCACGGCGAGGTCGAGGCCGCGAAGTCGCTCGGCATGAGCCGCTGGGTCATGCTGCGCCGCATCGTGCTGCCGCATGCGCTGCGCCGCGCGCTGCCGGCCTACAGCAACGAGGTCATCTTCATGCTGCACGGCACGGCGCTGGCCAGCGTCGTGACCATCATGGACATCACCGGCATCGCCCGCGACATCAACGCCACCTACTACATCCCGTTCGAGGCCTTCATCACCGCCGCGATCTTCTACTTCGCGATGACGCTGGTGCTGGTCGGCCTCTTCCATCAGGCGGAGAAGCGCTGGCTGAAGCCGCTCATGCCACGCTGACGTCCCGCTGAAGCTCCCCTGCCGCCGCGCCCGCGCGGCGCCGAACCGGACATTCCCATGCAACTCCGACAACACCCGCTCCCGAGTCCCACGCCGGGCACGCAGCGCGAGCTCGTCTCGCTGCACTACGGCCAGCCCGGCCAGGGCCAGAAGGTCTACATCCAGGCCTCGCTGCACGCCGACGAACTGCCGGGCATGCTCACCGCCTGGCACCTGCGCCGCCACCTCGATACGCTGGAGGCCGCCGGCCGCCTGCGCGGCGAGGTGATCCTGGTGCCGATGGCCAATCCGATCGGACTCTCGCAGTGGTGGCTGCAATCGCACCTGGGCCGTTTCGAAGGCCTGTCAGGCGAGAACTTCAACCGCCACTACCCGGAACACATCGAGGCCGCCGCGCGCCACGCCGAACCTCGGCTGGGCGACGACCCGGCACGCAACGTCGCGGTGCTGCGCGCCGCGCTGAAGACCGAGGTCCAGGCCTCGCCGGCCGACACCGAGCTCAAGGCGCTGCGCAAGACGCTGATGCTGCTGGCCTGCGACGCGGACGTGGTGCTGGACCTGCACTGCGACGCCCAGGCGGTGATGCACCTGTACACCGAGACGCCGTGCTGGCCGCAATGCGAGCCGCTGGCCGCCTTCCTCGGCGCCGGCGTGACGCTGCTGGCGACGGACTCGGGCGACAACCCCTTCGACGAGGCCTGCTCGCAGGTCTGGTGGAAGTGGGCGAAGCACTTCGGCGACCGGTTCCCGATCCCGCAGGCCTGCCTGTCGGTGACGGTCGAGCTGCGCGGCCAGCAGGACGTGCACCACGACCTGGCGGCCAAGGATGCGCAGGCGATCGTGGATTTCCTGATGCACCGCGGCGTGATCGCCTCCGACGCACCGGACGGCGCGACGCCGCCAGTGCCGGCACCGGTCGGCGACGCGCGCCCGCTGGCGGGATCGATCCCGGTTCCCTCGCCGGTCGGCGGCGTGCTGACCTTCCTGCGCGAGGTCGGCGAGACGGTCCGCGAAGGCGACGTGATCGCCCAGGTCATCGATCCGATCAGCGGATCGGTGACCGACCTGAAGAGCCCCACCGACGGGCTGCTGTTTGCACGCGACACGCTGCGCCTGGTCACGGCCGGGGCGCGGGTCGCGAAAGTCGCGGGCCGCGAAGCGACCCGCACCGGAAAACTATTGGGAGCCCGTTGATGTCCGCGGCCAGTCTTGTTGTCGACAACCTCCACAAACGCTACGGCGAGCGCGAAGTGCTCAAGGGCGTGTCCCTGGCCGCGAAGCCGGGCGACGTGATCACGCTGATCGGATCGAGCGGCTCGGGCAAGAGCACCTTCCTGCGCTGCCTGAACCTGCTGGAGCAGCCTTTCGAGGGCACGCTGAAGCTGGGCACCGAAGAGCTCAAGCTCGTCCGCGACCGCGACGGCAGCCTGAAGTCCGCCGACGCGGCGCAGCTGCAGCGCTGGCGCGCACGGCTGGCGATGGTGTTCCAGAACTTCAACCTGTGGGGCCACCGCACGGTGCTGGAGAACGTCATCGAGGCCCCCATCCACGTGCTCAAGCAGTCCCGTGCGCAGGCCATCGAGAAGGCCGAGGCGCTGCTGGCGCGTGTCGGCGTGTCGCACCGCAAGGACGTCTATCCGGCGCAACTGTCGGGCGGCGAGGCGCAGCGCGTGGCGATCGCCCGCGCGCTGGCGGTGGAGCCGGAGGTGATGCTCTTCGACGAACCGACCTCGGCGCTGGATCCGGAGCTGGTCGGCGAAGTGCTGAAGGTGATGCGCGACCTGGCGGCGGAAGGCCGCACGATGATCGTCGTGACCCACGAGATGGGTTTTGCGCGCGAGGTGTCGTCGCACACGATGTTCCTGCACCAGGGTCGCGTGGAAGAGCAAGGCAATCCGCGCGAGGTGCTGGCCAAGCCGCAGAGCGAGCGTCTGAAGGCGTTCCTGAGCGGCGGGCTCAAGTAGCCTGCCCGCCGCGCGCATCTGCGCGGATTCATGCGACAGGCCCGGGCATGCCCGGGCCGTTGCCATTGGCGATCAGAAGACGGCCCGGAGGCCGCGTTCATGCATGATTCGCAAGAGTCGCAAGACCGTCCCCTGCGGTTTGCTGAGTCCCTGCTCCCAGCGCCGCAACTGACGGGGAGAGGTGTTGAGCATGTCTGCGAACGTATCGATCTCGAGGTCTTCGCTCTCGCGAATCGCCCAAACCTCCTGGGGCAGAAGCGGCTCCGGCGGCTGCATGCTGACCCACTCGAAATGACGCGCTCGCTCATCATTCACCGCGCCCTTCGCGTGCCATCGACGCACCATCTGCTGCATGAGCACGATGGCTTGGCTCTTCCGTTTACGCATCACACCTCACCTCTTTGAGAAGTCCAACGCGCAAGTCGTCGGACAGTTGATCGTCCGTCATGTCGAGCAGCATGCCCGCCAAGTCGCGGACAGCCCTGAGCCGCTTGGGAGGCACATCTGACAATGCGCCCTTCGCATATCCCTCGATGAAGAACCACGGGCCGCCGCCGCGATAGGCGACCAGCACGCGGTACCCGCCGCTCTTTCCAGCACCGTGCCGGGCAATCCGCTTCTTCAAGAGCCCACTGCCGAGACTGGCGTCGATCAGACCCAGTGACATCTCGGCCACGGCCCGACACAAGTCACTGTCTTTCCAGCGCCCGCTTGCGCATCCAGCGCTGGAAGCCCCCGACCAGATAGACGGCATTCGCAGGGCTCATTGAAGCTCCGCCGGCAGGAAGATGGCGTGGAGCCCGCGATCGCGGACGAGATGCAGCAGGCGCAGTGCCGGCCCATGGGGACGGCCGAAGCCTTGCTCCCAACGTCGCAGCCGCCGTGGCGTCGTCGCGATCAGCAGCGCGAAATGCGGCAGCTCAAGACTCTCCCGCTCTCGGATGGCCCGCACCTCGTGAGGGAGCAACGGATCGGGCATCTGCATGCCGTCGATCTCGTATCCGCGACGGTCTTCGTCGCTGATCCACCCCGCCCGATGCCACTGACGTCCCTCGTCAAGCAGCCGTTCCACCAACGCCGACTTTCGTTTACGCATCACACGTCACCTCCTTCAAAGTTCCCTGCTTCACCGCAGCATCTCGCTCCCTGGCAGACATCGTCATCACCGACTTTGCGTGACGTCGAATGATCCTGAGCGAATCGATCTCGACGTTCTCCCGCTCGTTCTTGGCATAGCCCTCGATGAAGAACCACGGCCCGTCGCCCCGTCGGGCGACCATCACGCGATAGCCCTCGCGTTTGCCTGCACCGGATCGTCCAATCCGCTTCTTCACGAGTCCACTACCGAGGTTTGCATCGATGAGCCCGCGTTCCATTTCGACCACAGCGCGGCACAGGTCGCCGTCTTTCCAGCGCCTGCTTGCGCATCCAACGTTGAAAGCCTTCGATCAGATAGACGGCATTCATCATGCGTCGGTCCTCGCATTGCGATCACACGCGCCCTGAGTGCCAGTCCTTGCCCGATCGCGTCTCACTCTGAAGTCGCCCCTCCGATGGGGGATCGCCACCACCACGTTCCGCAAGAGAAAAGCCGCGCATCAGCGCGGCTTTCAGGGGTCGAGCGTGGCCGACGGCCATCGAGGATCAGTCGTAGATCGACTTCTCCGGCCGCCGCGCCAGCACCGCGATCGGCGGCGCCCAGCGCTCGCCGCGGGGCTTCTTGCTGGTGACCAGCGTGATCTCCGAGGGCTCGAAGACCTCGACGTTGTGCGTGATCGGCGTCGTCAGCAGGTACTGCGCCCGCGTGCTCTTCAGGAAGTGACCGACCAGCTGGATGTTGCGCACGTCCAAGTGGGCGAAGGGCTCGTCGATGAAGACGAAGCCGCCGGGCGCGTCGTCGTCCTTCATCAGCCCCACCAGCAGGATCAGGCTCTTGAGCACCTGCTGCCCGCCCGAGGCCTCGCCGTCGTTCATGCCGACTTCGCCCTTGCCGTCGAAGTTGAACTTCACGTGCAGCCCGGCCTGCGCCAGCACCGTGTCGTCGTTGTCCAGGTGCGGCAGCTCGGCCTGTGCGTGCACGCCGGCCAGCTCGCCCAGCTCCTGCACATTCTTCTTGTAGCGCCGCACGGTCGCCCGCAACACGTCGATGTAGCGCTCGCGCGCGTTGAACGCGGCGATGCGCGCCATCTCGTTGCTCGCGCGGCGGTCGTCGAGCTGCGTGGTCTGCTCCAGCACCGCCATCTGCATGCGCGCATGGCGCTCCTGCACGGCGACGTCGGTCTCCCACACGCCGGTGTCCAGCTCCTGCTGCACATGGCGCGAGGCGATCTCCGCCTGCTTGGCGTTCTCGAATTCGTCGCGCAGCGCGTTCAGCCGCATCGGATGCAGCCAGATCGCGGGGAACTTCGCGCGGGCCTCGTGCGAGGCCTTCGCCGTCGCGATCAGGTCGGCGCGACGCGTCGCCCAGTCGCGCTCGGAGCGCGAGACGTTGTCCTCGCTCGCCTTCAGGCTGGCCTGTGCGCCTTCGTAGTCGCGCTCGGTGCGCGTCGACGCGGCGACCGTGCGGTCGTGCTCCTGGTCGAGCGCGCCCATGCGCGTCGCCGCCTCGATCCGCGACTGTCGCAGGCCCGGCAGGCGGGCGCGCGCCTCGGCGAATTCCTCGGAGCGCTCCACCAGTTCCTGCGCCGCCTTATGGCCTTGCGCCGCGCGCTGCGCGTCCTTCAGCTGGCGCTCGATCTCGAGCTGCTCCTTGGCGAGCTTGGACAGCTCCAGGTCGTAGCGCGTCAGTTCCTTGTCCAGCGAGGCCCGGCGCGTGTCCAGCGCGGAATCGCCGAACTGGTATTCGCGCGGCTCGACCCACAGGCTGCGACCGCCGCGGCCGTCACGGTAGTAGGCCTCCGGCGTGATCCACTCGCCGCCGGACTGCGCGCCCTTGTCGGTGTCGGCGACGCACCGGATCGACGCCAGCTGACGCAGCAACCAGCCCGGCGCCTTCGCGTTGAACCTGAGCACGGACATCAGGCTGTCCTTCGGGCACACCGTCGGCGCGAACTCGCCGTCGGCAACGACGTAGTGCCGGTAGCGCTCGCGCGAGGCGAGGCGGTAGGCCTGGCCTTCATCGCTCGAATGCGCGAGGACCACGACCCAGCGCGACGGCCGCAGGAAACCTTCGGCCGCGGCGCGCCACTGGTCGTCGGCGATGTCGATCGCGTCGGCCAGCACATGGTGCGCGATGCCGGCCTCGTCCAGCGCCTTGCGGAAGCGCGTGACCTCGACCGGCGGCGGCGGCAGCCGCTGTCCGGTCAGCTCGTCCATCGCCGCCTGCGCCTTGCGTTGCTGATCGTTCTGGCGCGTGAAGCTCTCGCGCAGCTGGTGCTGGCGCGTGCCGAGCTCCTCCAGCTTCGCGGTCAGCGCGGCGCCGTCGGTCTCGACGGCGGCGAGCGCCTTCAGGTCCTCCTCGCGCTTGGCGAGCTGCTCCATCGGGCGCTCGCCGTCGCGCGCGGCCTCGAAGGCCTGGCGCGCTTCCTTGCGCTGCGTCTCCAGGTCGGACAGCTTGTCCTTGGCCGCCTCCTGCGCCTTGAACAACGCCAGCAGATGCGCGCGCTTGTCGCTGATGCCGCGCTCGTCGGAGCGGGCGAAGAGCCGCTGGCGATGCAGCTCGCGCAGTTGCTGCGCAGTGCGCTGGCGCTGCTCGCTCCACTGCAGCACGGGCACGACCTCGGTCGCGAGCCGCTCGCGCTCCTTCAGCCGCAGCTGGTACTGCTGGTAGCTGTTGACGCGGTTGGCCAGGTCCGACAGCTGCGCCTGCGCGTGCGACAGCTCATGCGTCGACTGGTCGACTTCCTTCAGCAACTGCTGCTGGTGATTGCGCGCCAGCTCGTAGCGGTCCAGCACTTCCTGGTCGCCGAACACCTCGAACACCAGGCGCAGCAGCTCCTTGGACGACAGCTCGCAGAGGCGGTCCGTCTGGCCCTGCTCCAGCGCGAGCACGCGACCGATCGCGCGCGTCAGGCCGGCGGCCTCCAGGCGCTTCTTCCAGGCTTCGATGCCGAGCCAGTCCTTGTCGGCCTTGGTGTCGAGCTCCTCGATCTCCTGCACGCCGTCGACCAGCGTGTAGCGGCGCACCCAGTCGCCGCCCTGGCGCGAGATGCGGCAGGCCAGCGTCACCTGGTCCGAATACAGCAGCGAGCTGGCGAACGGCCGGCTGCTGTTCTGGCGGTTGCGCGGGCGGTTGTCCACCAGCGCGCGCAGCCACGCGTGCTCGGCGTTGGCGTGCCGGGCGTAGGTCTTGTAGGTCCGGCCGCCGGAGCACTCCAGCCCCAGCAGCGTGCGCATCGCGTCGAGCAGCGTCGTCTTGCCCGAGCCGTTGGGCCCGGCGATGGTGATGATGTTGCCGTCCAGCGGCATCGAGACGCGGCGGCAGTAGTCCCAGTGCAGCAGTTCCAGGGATTGCAGGTGAAACATCAGGCGTCGCTCAGATCGGATTCTTCGTTGTGGCGGGCGGCCAGGATGGCGGTGAGCATCGGACCGGCTTCGCCGTCGGTGCTGCGCGCGAGCACGTCGGCCAGCGCGCCGTCCAGGATGCGCGGCGCCAGCGTGTCGTAATCGAGCAGCAGGTCCAGCAGCGGGCCTTCGCAGATGTCCTCGCCCTTGCGGGTGATGAAGCCCTGGCGCTCGAGCAGCTTGAGGTTGGAGTCCAGCCGCATCTTCTTGCCCAGCTGGTTGCCGAAGTCGGCCAGCAGGCTGCGGTAGGACAGCGTGGGCGCGCTGCTCGCGGCGCTGGGCAGCGGCTTGTCCTTGGAGAACATCTCGCCCTGCCCTTCGGCGGCCTCCTCGGCGCGCGCGAGCTGGCGCTGGCGCTTGGGCAGCACGATCAGCGACCACACGACCACCAGCAGCGCGACGCCGTCGCGCGGCAGGTCGAGGTTGTTGTTGGAGGCCAGGCCGGTCTCGCCGAACACGGCGACCTCGGCCGGACGCAGCATCGCCAGCGTGATGTGGTCGGCGTAGACGTTGTCCACGACGCGCAGGCCGACGGCGGCCACGCGCTCGTTGACGGCACGCCAGAGCTCCTGGTCGATCAGCGCGCGCCGCACCAGCGGCTGGTTGCGCGGCAGCCAGCGGCGCGCCAGCAGTTGAGCCGCCAGTTGGGCGGCGTCGTCGAGTTGAGTGCTCATGCCTGGGAAGCCTGGGGAGGCGTGTCGGCGTCGATGTCCGCGGCGTTCGGCGCGTCCGGAGACGGCGTCGCGTCGGCGATCGATGCGGGGATATCAGGAGTCGCCACGGCGGCATCGGCCGCGGCGTCGGGGGTCAGGGCTTGCGCAGGCGCATCGGCGGATGCATCAGCGATTGCGGCGGCGGCCTTGCGACGACCGCGCTTGGGCGCCGGCGGCTCGGGCGGGCGCCACTTGGGTTCGGGCTCGGGCTCGACCGGCGGCTCGACCTCGGTCGAATGCAGCACGCCCTGGCTCATCCAGCGGACGTACTCGTCGTCGATCTCGCCCTGCTGCGCGGACCAGCGCACGCGCCACGGCTGGCGCGCCATGTCGCCGGTCGCGCCGGCCAGATGCTGCGCCTGCACGTCGCCGAGCAGCGGCAGCAGCTGCGCGCGGTACGCGGCGCGCGCGTAGCTGCCGCCCAGCACGGCCGGACGCAGGTCGTTGGTCTGCACGCTGTCGCCGGTCCACAGGCCCAGCAGCGCCTGCAGCTGGTTCATCTCGGGCGGCAGGCTCATCACGGCGAGCTCGCCTTCCGGCGCGGCCAGGCCGCTGGGCAGGGGCTCGGGCGTCGGCGGGACCGGGCGGTCGCGTTCGAACTCGGCCTCGCAGCCGTCCAGCAGCTCGTGCTGCGCGACGAAGACCGGATGCACCGGCCGCGACAGCGCGCCCAGCGCGAGGTTCTCCAGGAACGGGACTTCCTGCAGCCAGCGCCGCACGTCGGTCGTCGTGATGCCGGTGGAGCCCAGCGTGACGCGCTGGCGGTCGGCCTGCTGCAGCGCGCGGTTGAACTGGCTCGCCATCGCGAGCAGCCGCGCCTGCGCCAGGCCGAGCTCGCGCGCGAGCCGCTCCAGGCGCGCGTTCCCGTCGTCCTCCGCCTGGCGGATGATCGCGGACAGCGCCTCGCTGGCGCGTTCGACCAGCTTGAGCGCGCGCTCGAAACGCATGCGCGCGCGGCGCAGATGGAATTCGGAGCCGGACGCGATCGCGTCGGCGAACTCGTTGTAGAGCCGCGAGAGCTGCGCCAGCAGATGCTGCAGCTGCGCGGGCTCCAGCGTGCCGAGCTGCTGCGCGCCGGCCACGTTGGCCAGCAGGCCGGCGAGGTCGCCGTCCTCGTCCGCGACCTGCCCCTGCGTCAGCGGCGAGACCATGGCCATCAGCTGCTGCGCCAGCGGCGTCACGCCGTACTGCTGGTTGGACGCGTCCCAGGCCAGCAGCTGCGCGTCGCGCAGGCGCTTGAGCACGAGCTCCAGCGCCTCGTCGCGCAGCACGTGGAAGTGGCGGTTCAGGTCGTCGCGCGAGAGCCGCGACTGCGGCAGGCTCATCAGCTCGATGAACACCCACACGCGCAGCCGCACCAGCGTGGCCGGGCCGTGGAACAGCGCGCGCTGCGCGCCCAGCAGGGCCTCGTTGCGTTCCAGCTGCCACCACAGGAGCGAGTCCTGCGGGAGCTGACCTTCGCGGAAATGGTCTTCGAAAGAGGGTTCGGGGAGATCGTCGCGCAGCACGTCGTCCACGCCTCCCGGGGTCACTGTCATAGCGCCGGATTATCGCCCCTCGGAGCGCCCTTCCCGGCCCGCCGTCACACGGGTGTCAGGGACCTGCGCATCAGGGTTGCCCCGGTGCCGAAGCTGGCGAGTTTCCCGATGAGCGCGGCGCTCAGCGGCGCTTCGGCGTCGGAGAAGCCGTGGCGTTCCCAGTAGGCGCGCGAGCCCTGCACAGCCACCAGCGCGACCTGTGCGAGGCCCATGTCCTGGGCGCGATGCACCACCTGCTGCACCAGCTTGTGGCCCAGGCGCTTCGCACGCCCCGCCGGCGACACCGCGAGGTCATGCAAGTACAGCGTGCGAGGTGCGCGCGCCGGCGTGATCGACAGGGCGTCGAGCGCCGGCAACTGCCCGTCGTCGACCGGCAGGCTGACGACGTAGGCCAGCGGCTCGCCGGCCTCGATGGCCAGGTAGGAACAGTGGAGATGGCGCGCCGCGTTCAGCTTGGCCACGAAGGCCTCGGCGCTTTCCAGGAACTCGGGCCCGTAGCACTGGGCCTGCAACGCGAGCACGTGCGGGACGTCCTCGGTGCCAATCACTTTCAACTGCAGCATCAGACGGATGAGCCGGCCGATCGCGCGTTCCAGTGGTCGGAGAGTCCCGAGAAGAACGGCGTCAGCAGCGGCGTAAAAAGACAGACGAAGGCCAGGATGTTGAGCGCGACGCTCAACCAGAACACCCGCCGGAAGGTCGGCTTGGCGCTCTTGTGCCGCAGCAAGTGCTGTGCCAGCAACGCGCCGGGCCAGCCGCACAGCAGCGCGAGCGCATGCAGTGTCGATTCCTTGACGCGCCATTGGCCCAACCGCGCCGCGCGCTTGTCCAGCGCGTAGACGATGAAGGTCGCGAAACTCATCGCGACGTAGACGCCCCACAGGCCGCGCGGCAGTGGCCACGCCAGGTGCGTCAGCAGCACCAGCGAGGCAAAGCCCGGCACCAGCCACAGCGAGGCGCCGGTGTCGGCCGACGTCTTGGGGGAGGAAGAAGCAGAAGCGGGGGAAGCGGAAGCGCCGCGCCGGGACGGCGCGGGCCTGGCCGGGCCGGCGGGCGCCGGCTTGGGTTCGAGGCTCCGGACCTTCAGCGCGCGGGCCTTGCCCTGCGCATCGGTTCCGGGCTCGTAGTCGACGCGTTCGCCGACGAAGGGTCGGCGGGCGCGCGGGCCGAAGGCGCTGATGTGCGCGAAGCGTTTCGGCCCGCCGTCGGACGGCGCGATGAAGCCGTAGCCTTTCGCGTCATCCCACTGGACGATCCGACCCTCGACGCGCATCCTTCAGCGTCCCTCAGCCACCGAGCCGCGAGGCTCAGAACTTGCGCGGGCCCTTGCGCGGCACGAAACCACCGCGGTCGCCGCGGTCGTCGCCACCTTGCGGACGCGGACCCTTGCTGAACGCCGGCTTGGCCGGGCGGCCTTCGAAGCGGTTGTCGTCACCCTTGTTGAAGGCCGGACGCTCGGCGCGCGGTGCGTAGCGGTCGTTGTTGTCGGCCGAACGGTCGAAACGCGGATCCGGACGACGCTGGTCGAAGCCACCGCCGTTGCCACCTTCACGCGGGCCGCCGAAGTCGCGCTGCGGACGATCGCCGTAGCTGCGCGGCGCGCCGCCGAAACCGCCTTGCGGACGGTCACCGAAACGCGGGCGATCACCTTGCGGGCGGTCGCCGAACGGACGATCGCCTTGCGGGCGCTCGTTGCGGTGCTCGAAGCGCTGGCCGCCGCCGAAACCACCCTGACCGCCTTCACGGCGCTCGCCGAACGGCGGACGGTTCTGGCCTTCCGGACGCTCGAAGCGGGCGCTGTTGTCGAAGCGGTTGTCGTTGCCACGGTAGCCGCCTTGCGGACGGTTGCCGCCGAAGCCGCCACGGTTGCCGCCATAGCCACCGCGGTTGCCACCGTAGCCGCCACGGTCACCACCGCGATCGCCGCGGTCGAAGCCCGGACGCGACGGGTAGATCTTCGGCTCTTCGTTGCGCGGCTCCAGGCCTTCGATGCGCGACACGGGGATCGCCTGCGTCGTGAACTGCTGGATGCGCTTGATCATCGAGATGTCGCCGCGCTCGGCCAGCGTCACCGCCAGGCCGGAGCGGCCGGCACGGCCGGTGCGGCCGATGCGGTGGACGTAGTCCTCGGCCTTCATCGGCAGGCCGAAGTTGATGACGTGCGAGATCGTCGGCACGTCGATGCCGCGGGCGGCCACGTCGGTGGCGACCAGCACGCGCAGGTCGCGACGGCGCAGGGCCATCAGCGTGCGGGTGCGCTTGCCCTGCGGCATGCCGCCGTGCAGCGCGGCGACGCGGTGGCCGATGGCTTCCAGCTGTTCGGCCAGCCACTCGGTGTCCTGCTGGGTGCTGGTGAAGACGACCGCCTGGTCGACGTCGCGCAGGCCCAGGATGTGCTCGAGCAGCTTGCGCTTGTGCTGGCCGTTGTCAGCCCAGTGCAGGCGCTGCTCGATGTTGGCGTGCGTCTCGGTGTGGCCCGAGACGTCGATGCGCTGCGGGTCCTTCATCAGCTGCGAAGCCAGGCGGCCGGTGTTGCCGGCGAAGGTCGCGCTGTACATCAGCGTCTGGCGCTCGGCCGGGATCTGCTCGGCGACGAAGTTGATGTCGTCGATGAAGCCCATGTCCAGCATGCGGTCGGCTTCGTCGAGGACGAACATCGTCACGTTGTCGAGCTTGCAGCGGCCGCTGTTGATGTGGTCCAGCAGGCGGCCCGGGGTGGCGATCAGGACGTCCAGCGGGCCGCTCAGCGCGCGCAGCTGCTGCGCGTAGGGCATGCCGCCCAGCACGGTGGCCACGCGCAGGCCCTGGATGTGGCGGCCGTAGGTCATCGCGGACTTGGCGACCTGCATCGCCAGTTCACGGGTGGGGGCCAGCACCAGCACGCGCGGGCCGACGGTGCGGGTCTTGTTGTTGGTGGCGGCGCGTTCGGCGCGGGCGTTCAGCACCTGCTGCAGCGCGGGCAGGATGAAGGAGGCGGTCTTGCCCGAACCGGTGCGCGACGAGACCATCAGGTCCTTGCCGTCGAGCGCCGGCGGGATCGCCTGCGCCTGCACTTCGGTGGTGTTCTCGTAGCCGGAGTCCTTGACGGCGCGCAGCAGCGCGTCGTGCAGGCCCAGGGCCGAGAACGGCGTGCCGGTGGTCTCGGCGTCGGCGCCGAGTTCGCCGGCTTCGATCGCCTGGTCGAGCTCGCCGTCCAGCGTCTCGTTCGTCGTGTTGTTCTGGTCCAGGGTCTTGGCGTCGGCGTTCATGTCGTGGTCGAAACTCATGTGTCTTTGCAATCCAAAGGGACGCAGCCGGGCCGACGCCGTCGAAACGGAGTCCGCGCCGGAGCGCCTGGTCGCCGCGCAAGATCGATGTGATCGCGGCAGAACCGTGATGTCGCTGGGAGAAAGCTCGCGTCGATCACCAGGAAGGAAAGGCACATGCGCGGCGCGATTGCAGAGCAACCGCCGTGGTCGGCATGAAGGGCCTGGTGAGGCGCCGGGGAACAGTCAAAGCGACGGCATCGCCGCCGACCGAACCCGAGGGCATGCAGTGCGCGCTCCCCGTGGCGGGAAACAGCTTCGGCGGAGCGCCGGAGCCTGCGTGGGAGTCCATTCGGATGCCCGGCGCAGCGGTCTGCAAGAGGTCAGAGGAGACGTACGAAGCACCGCCAGAAGCGGTGAAGCCCACGACTATAACAGCGTTCGGGGTTTTCACCTAGCACATCGTTGCGGGCAGCCCTCCCGTTCCGGGGGGCCGGGGCCAGAACCCCGGCGCGGGACGTCAGAGCCCTTCCAGCAGCTTCGGCAGGACGGCCATCAGCGCGTCGAGCTGATGCCCCTCCAGCCAGGCGGGCGCGGCGTCCAGCCAGTCGGGGAAGGCCAGGCCGTCACGCTGCGCGCGCAGCACGGCGGCATCCAGGGAGTCTTCGATCAGCAACAAGGCTGACGGCACGCCGCAGGCGTCGTCACCGCACGCCACCTCCACGCGGTGCGACAGCACGGCGGGCTGCCACGGCAGATCGGCATGGACGATCGCGACGCGGTCGCCAGCGAGCGCGCCCTCCTCCAGACTGCCGAGCGCGTCGTCGCTGGCCAGCAGCACGCCGGCTTCAGCGCCGCGCCAGGCCGAGAGCGCCGCGTCGCGCGCCTCGGTCGTATCGCCGGCACGCAGCCGCTGCGGCGGCAGGCGGCGCAACTGGGGCGACATCGACAGGCTGTCGAGCAGCGTCTCCGAACGAGCGCAGATCAGCAGGCGCGCGGCAGCCGGAACGGCCGCGACCTGGATCCATTCGCGGCGCAATGCGAGCACCGCCTCCGCCTTGGCAGCCAGCGCCTGGCGCGAGGCCGGCGGCAGCAGCGTGAGCGCCTCCAGCAACTGCTGCTGCTCGGCACTCGACAGGAAACGCAGCGCGGTCCAGCGCTCGACCAGGTGGCGGAGCTGCTTCAGCGGCGCGGCCGGCAGGCTGGCGCCAGTCGATCCCGCGCCATCCAGCCACATCGGCGACAGCAGCGCAGCGGGCAGACGATCCTCCAGCTCGCGCTTGCGGCGCGACAGCAGCACGGGCTCCAGCGCGTCACGCTTGACCTTCTTGCCGGCGTCGTCCGGCAGCACCCGCAGGTCGGACAACGGGCCCCGGCGCATGTCGTCGAGCCAGTCGACCCAGTCGCCCAGGCGCGCGTCCGCGAGCGGCTCCTGGTGCGCGATCAGCAGCAACTGGGCGGCCGGCAGCGCACGCAGTGCGGCCAGGCGATCCGCGTCCATCAATTCGATGCCATCGACGATCAGCAGCGCGGCCTGGGGCTTCGCGGGCGGCGTGGCGGCCACGGCCACCGACTTCGCGTCGTCGCCCAGCCAGCGCGTCAGGTCGCGCTGCCAGGCCGCGTGCGCGGACTCCGGCGCGATGACCACGGCGGGCTTCACGCCGAAGAGCGTCGCCCACAGCTGGATCGCGGCGATCGCCGCGCCCCGCTGGCCCAGCCCGAGGTCGTCGGAGATCAGCGCGCGGCCGGCGCAGACGGCAAACAACGCGGACTCCCAGGCGTGGATGGGCAGTTCGTCGCGCAGCAGCGCGCGCATCGCGGCACCGTCCGCCATCAGCGTCTCCAGGCGCTGGACGCGCGCCTGCGCATCGCGCCCGCAGGCCAGTTGCGGCCACACCGGCGCATCGACGCGCAGCACGACGCCCAGCGCGCGGGCGTCGCTCAGCACCTGCTGCAGCCAGGCGTGGCCGCCCTCGGCGCGGCGGCGCTGTTGATCATCCAGTCCCGCCTGCTCACGCAAGTGCCGGGGCACCTCGCGACCGCAGACCCATTGCAGTTCGCGCTCGTCGCCCGGCACCAGCCAGACCTCCGCCTCGCGCGCCGGCCAGCCGGCGTCGAGCGCCGCCTGCTGACCTTCATCGAACAGCGACAGCAGCTGGCTGCCGTGCTCGCACGCGCCCTGCTCCCGATAACCCGCGCAGTCGCAGCGCCAGGTGTTGCGGCCCAGCAGGCGAAGGTGGAAGGTGCCGCCGGTCTCGCCATCGCGCAGCTCGTAATCGCCGAACACGCCGTCGTCCTCGCGCGCGCCGAGCGTGAAGCGCGGCGGCTCCGGCGGCGCTTCCTCCACGACCGGCTCGGGCCTGGGCTTGCGCCGCCCCTTGCGGGCAGGGGCCGACTCGGCGATGGCGTCGTCGCCGACCGTCACGACCTCGGTCGCAGACGCGGCAATCTCAGCGAGGACGGGGGCCTCTTCGGCCACGACGGTCTCCTCGACCGTCGCGGCCTTGGGCGCGGCACCGCGCTTGCGTGCCGGCCGCTTCGATGCCGGCGCCGGCGCATCGACTTCGGCCACCGCTTCGGTCGCAGGCACCACAGCAACGATCGGCGCTTCAGGCGCTTCAGGCGCTTCGATTTCGTCTGGCACCTCGACAATTTGGGCTGCCGGCGCCTTTGCGCGGGCGGTCCGCTTGCGTGCGGGCTTCGGTGCCACATCCGTTTGGACGGGTGCAGCATCGGCCACCGCATCGGGTGCGGCATCCGGTGCGATATCGACCACGGTATCGGCCGCGGGTTCGATCACCGCGTCCACGGCATCGGCCGCGGCCGACACGGCCGCCTCATCGACCGCTCGGGTCTTGCGCGCCGCCGGGCGGCGTCGTTGGGAAGTCGTCGTCATGGGAGTCCTCGTGCCGCAGCTGCACTTCACGCCAGCCGCGGACACCGTTGAAGATGGCGAGCGCATGCGCCCGCCGCAGATCGTCCAGGGTCAGCCGCGCCTCGCGCAGCCGGCCCTGTTCCAGCAGTTCCTCGCGCAGCGTGCCGGGCAGCAGGCCGGCTTCGGCGCGCGGCGTCAGCCACGGCCCGTCCGGCGCCCGTTGCAGCGCGAGGTTGGTCAGGCAGCCTTCGGTGAGCTCGCCGTCCCGGTTGAACAGCAGCACGTCGAAACAGTCCGCCGGCTTGGCATCCAGGAAAGCCTGGTACACCTCGCGCCGCGTCGTCTTGTGCTGGATGAATTCCGCCGACGGTCCCCGCGTATCGATCGGGGTCCGCGCCAATGCCACCATCAGCGGTTCGGGCGTCGGCGATGCGGGCAAGGCCTGCACCGCATGATTGAAAGTGCCGTCGCGCAGGAGCGTCAGTCGGACCCGCCACGCGCCGCGCGGATGACGCCGCGCGATGTCGACGAGGCAGGTCTTCGCCGCGTCCGCCGACCACGCCAGGCCGAATTGCCGCGCCGTGCGCTGCATCCGCGCGAGGTGCCGGCCGACGCGGGCGAACTCGCCGTCCTCGAGCCGCATCGTCTCCAGCGCCTCGATGGGCGCCTGGGCCCGCGTCAGGAACCGCGCCTTCGCGCGCCACTCGTCGATCTCGTCGCCCGGACGGGAGTCCAGCGTGATGCCGCTGCCGACGCCGCAGCGCAGCGCGCGCCCTGCCCGATCAACCGTCCGATCCACCGTTCGCTCGACGGTCCGTTCGACGGTCTGCTCCACGGTCCGGATCGGTACGTTGAAGGTCACCGCCCCGCCCGGCTGCAGCAGCCCGAGTGCCCCGCAGTACCAGCCGCGCGGACCGGGCTCGAGCTCGTCGATGATCTCCATCGCGCGCTTCTTCGGCGCGCCGGTGATGGAGCCGCAGGGAAACAGCGCGGTCATGATGTCGTCCAGCGCGAGGCCCGCGCGCGTGACCGCGCCTATCGTCGACGTCATCTGCCAGACCGTCGGCAGCGCGTGCAGCTCGAAGAGCCTGGGCACGCGCACCGAGCCCGGCACCGCGACGCGCGACAGGTCGTTGCGCAGCAGGTCCACGATCATGAGGTTCTCGGCGCGCTCCTTGGCGCTGGTGCGCAGGTAGGCTTGCGCGGCCTCGTCACCAGCGCGGTCGCGGCCGCGCGGCGCGGTGCCCTTCATCGGTTGCGCCGACAGCAGCCAGGTATGGCTGGCCTGCGGCGTCTCGGGCAGCGGGCGCCAGTCGAAGAACAGTTCCGGCGAGACGCTGGCCACGGCGCCGCGGTCGTCGCCGCCATCGCCCTCGTTGCTGTCGCCGTTGTCCCCGCGTCGATGCCCGGTCCGCAGGAACATCGAGAACCCGCCCGGCTGCGACGCGTGCAGCGCGAAGAAGTGGGCGACCTCGTCGAAGCCGGCCAGCGCCTCGGCGCTCAGCCGGGTCGTGAGGTTGACCTGATAGCAATCGCCGTCGCGGATGTACGCGCGGATGCGCTCGACCTGTGCCTGCTCGTCGGGCTCGGTCTGCGTGTCGGCCCACGCCGTCATCGGATGCGCGCAGGCCGCGCCCTGCGCGGCGAGGTCCTCCGGCCAGGCTTCGGGAGCCTCATTCCAGACGTGGAACTCCGCCAGCGGCGCCTCGCCCGCCGGGCGCGTGCGCAGCACCGCATCGAGCGCGCCCGCCGCCTCGTATCGCAGGCCGCCCAGCACCCACGCGCCCGAGCGCGCCGCCGCATGCGCCAGGCGCAGCACGGCGCGCAGGCGGTCGGGATCGCGCGCGATCAGGCGCTCCGCCGGCGGGGCGAAGAAGGCGCCACGCAGGCGTTCTCCGTCCTCGCGCGCCAGCGGATGGCGCGGGAAATCGAAAACCGCCCACAGGTCCTGCGGGCGGCGCGGGGTGTCCATCGGTGTCTCAGTCGCGCGGGGGCGCGTTCCTCGTCAACAGCGGGAGGGGGCGACGGTCGGGGCGGCGGAGGGCCGGAAGCCAGACTCAGTCCAGCTTCAGGAAATGCTCGCGGTAATGCAGCAGTTCGTCGATGGATTCGTGGATGTCGGCCATCGCGGTGTGCTTCTGGGCCTTCTTGAAGCCTTCCATCGCGGCAGGCTTCCAGCGGCGCGCCAGCTCCTTGAGCGTCGACACGTCCAGGTTGCGGTAGTGGAAGAAGTCTTCCAGCTTGGGCATGTAGTTGGCCAGGAAGCGGCGGTCCTGGCAGATCGAGTTGCCGCACATCGGCGACTTGCCCGCCGGGATGTAGGCCTTCAGGAAATCGATGACTTGCTGTTCGGCATCGGCCTCACTGATGGTCGAGGCCTTGACGCGGTCGATCAGGCCGCTCTTGCCGTGCGTGCCCTTGTTCCAGGCATCCATGCCGTCGAGCATCGCGTCGGACTGGTGGACCGCGAAGACCGGGCCTTCGACGCGCACCGTCAGCTGGGCGTCGGTGACGACGACGGCGATCTCGATGATGCGGTCCTTGTCCGGATACAGGCCGGTCATCTCGAGGTCGATCCAGATCAGGTTCTGGTCGTTCAGCGGCAGCACGGGATTGGCGCCGGCGCCAGCGGCGGAGGCGGCGGTGGTGTCGGTGGTCATGGGGTTGTCCTTCAGGTTGGGCGCGATTGTCGCCGAGTCGGGGCCCTCTACACTCTCGTCCATGCAGATCTCTCCCGCGGCGCTCGCCGCCGCTCCGGCGCCTTCGGCGCTGAGCCATTCCCCGCTGGTGCTGACCGCGGCCTTCGTCGCCGCCGTCATGCTGTCCTTCCTGGTCAAGCTGTGGCTGTCCTCGCGCCAGATGCGGCATGTGGCGCGGCATCGCGGCGCGGTGCCGACCGCCTTCGTCGGCACGGTGCCGCTGTCGGCGCACCAGAAGGCAGCGGACTACACCGTCGCCCGCGGCCGCTTCGGCACGCTGCACCTGGCCTGGGACACCGCGCTGCTGATCGGCTGGACGCTGCTGGGCGGGCTGGACCTGCTCAACCAGTGGGCGTTGTCGTGGCGTCCGGTGCTCGGCGACATGGGCTACCAGCTCGGGCTGCTGACCGCGTTCTCGGTGCTGTCCGGCGTGCTGGACCTGCCCTGGTCGATCTACAACATCTTCCGGCTCGAGGAGCGCTTCGGCTTCAACCGGACGACGCTGAAGCTGTTCATCGTCGACGGCGTCAAGGGGATGGCGGTCGGCGCGCTGCTGGGCCTGCCGATCGCGGCGCTGATCCTGTGGCTGATGGCCCAGGCCGGCGGCCTCTGGTGGCTGTGGGCCTGGGGCGCGTGGATGGGCTTCACCCTGCTGATGCTGGTGATCTATCCCACCGTCATCGCCCCGCTGTTCAACAAGTTCAAGCCGCTGGAGGACACCGTGCTGCGCGAGCGCGTCCAGACGCTGATGCAGCGTTGCGGCTTCGCGGCCAAGGGCCTGTTCGTGATGGACGGCAGCCGGCGCTCGGCGCACGGCAACGCCTACTTCACCGGCCTGGGCGCGGCCAAGCGCGTGGTCTTCTTCGACACGCTGCTGGAACGCCTGGATCCGCCCGAGGTCGAGGCCGTGCTCGCGCACGAGCTGGGTCACTTCAAGCGCCGCCATGTGCTGCAGCGCATGGTGCTGATGTTCGCGCTCAGCCTGGCGGGCTTCGCGCTGCTGGGCTGGCTCAGCGCGCAGGCGGGCTTCTACCTCGGCCTGGGCGTGCGTCCCAGCCTGGACGCCCCCAACGACGCGCTGGCCCTGCTGCTGATCATGCTGGCGCTGCCGCCGCTCACCTTCTTCCTGACGCCGCTGACCTCGCTGTGGTCGCGCCGGCACGAGTTCGAGGCCGACGCCTACGCCTGCGCGCAGGCCAGCGGCGACGACCTGTCCAGCGCGCTGTTGAAGCTGCATGAGGACAACGCCGGCACGCTGACGCCGGACCCGGTGTACGCGCGCTTCTACTATTCGCATCCGCCGGCCAGCGAGCGGCTGGCGGCGATCGCGTCGCTGGTGACGGCGTCGCCCGCGCGGGCGGTGCCTCCGACCGCGGGACACGCGGCATGAGCAAGGACATCCAGACCGGTCTGGTGGTGCGGGGACACGGCCGCCACTACGTCATCGAGGACAGCGACGGCCAGCGCATCCACTGCCTGACCCGCGGCAAGAAGAGCGATTGCGTCGTCGGCGACCGCGTGCGCTGGCTGCGCAGCAGCGATCACGAGGGCGTGATCGAGAAGGTCGAGCCGCGCCGCAACCTGCTGTTCCGCCAGGACGAGTGGAAGACCAAGAGCTTCGCCGCCAACCTGGACCGGCTGCTGATCCTGGTGGCGGTGGATCCACAGTTCTCGGAGTCGCAGCTCACGCGCGCGCTGATCGCGGCGCGCAGCGCCGGCATCACCGCCGACATCGTGCTGAACAAGACCGACCTGCCCGGCGCGGACGCGGCGCGCGAGCGCCTCGCGCCGTACAAGGCGATGGGCCAGAACGTGCTGGAGCTGAGCTTCAAGGGCCGTCCGGACGAAGCGAGCGACACGCTGCGCCCGATGCTGCATGGACAGGCCACGCTGGTGCTGGGCCCCAGCGGCACCGGCAAGAGCACCCTGATCAACCTGCTGGTGCCGGATGCGAAGGCGCAGGTGGGCGAGATCTCGGTGGCCTTGAACTCAGGGCGCCACACCACGACCACGACGCAGTGGTACTGGATGGACGCGGAGCGCCAGGATGCGTTGATCGACTCGCCGGGCTTCCAGGAATTCGGCCTGCGGCAGATCGCCGCGCCGGAACTGGCGAGCTACATGCCCGATTTCCAGCCGTATCTGGGCGAGTGCCGCTTCCACAACTGCAGCCACCGGCACGAGCCCGGCTGCGCGGTGCTGGTCGCCGTCGAGGCGGGCAAGATCAGCCCGTCGCGCTACCGCATCTACGACGAGCTCTGGGACGAGCTCAGCGCCCCGCCGAAGTACTGAGCGGTGCGACGGCCACTGGCCCTCACCCCTGCCCTCTCCCGCACGCGGGAGAGGGAGCAATGTCTACCGTTGCATTCGTTTGACACGGTTGCGCTCCCGCAAGCGGGAGAGGGAGAGGGAGAGGGAGAGGGAGAGGGAGTGAGCGTATTGCCGGCCTTCCCGCAAGTCGAAAAACGAGCGAGAACACCGCTCGGTCGGTCGCCCTCGCCCGCTTGCGGGAGAGGGAGGGGTGAGGGCCAGCGGCCTCACGCAGTCAGCGTTCCAGGCGCGGATCGGCGTTGGGGACTTCGCGCACCTCAGCGTCGATCACTTCACCTTGCGGCACACGGCTGCCGTTCATGCCGTTCATCCCGCCAGGCCGGAACGCCTGCGAGCGGAACTCCGCCGCGCGGCGGAAGGTGGCCGTGTGCAGCGTCGGCTTGCGGCCGCGGATCAAACTCCACAGCAGCACGACGCCGAAGATCACCAGCCCAGCCGCCAGCACGACCAGGAACAGCACGATGGAGGCCACCGCCAGCACCAGGCGGGCAGCGATCGAGAGAAGCGTGGAGAGAGCGTTCATCGGTCCTTCAGATCGGGGCGATCGCGCGGTTTCAAGGGCACGGGCGATCAACCCCGGGGTTCAGCCTCGTCCAATGTAGGGCATCTTGGTCGCCATGACCGTCAGGAAAGGCACGTTGGCCGACAGCGGCAATTCCGCCATGTAGAGCAGCGCGCTGGCGGCGTGCGCCACGTCCATCCGGGGTTCGACCATCGTGCCGCCGTGCGCCTGCGGTACGCCGTGCACGAAGCGTTCGGTCAGGTCGGTCTCGGCGTTGCCGATGTCGAGCTGGCCGGCGGCGATGTCGTGCTTGCGGCCGTCCAGCGCCAGCGTCTTGGTCAGGCCGGTGATGGCGTGCTTGGTCGAGGTGTAGGCGATCGAACCGGGCCGCGGCGCATGCGCCGAGATCGAGCCGTTGTTGACGATGCGCCCGCCGCGCGGCGTCTGCCGCTTCATCAGTCCGAACGCCGCGCGGGCGCACAGGAAGCTGCCGGTCAGGTTGATGTCCACGACGGCGCGCCAGGTCTCGATGCTGAGCTCGTCGATGTCCGACGCGGGCGCGCCGCGACCGGCGTTGTTGAAGAGGAAATCGAGCCGGCCCCAGCGGCGCTCGATCGCGTCGAAGGCGGCGGCGACCTGCGCCTCGTCGGCGACGTCGGTGGGCAGCACCAGCGCGCGTTCGGGCGCGAAGGCGGCCGTCTCACGCAGCATCTCGTCCCGGCGGCCGAGCAGCGCGACCTGCCAGCCGGCCTGCATCAGCGCCTGCGCGGCGGCGCGGCCGATGCCGGAGCCGGCACCGGTCACGGCGGCGAACCGGAGCTTGGAGGGCGTCGCCGCCGCGAGCGGGACGACCTCGGGCGAGGGGGTCACGTCGGCAGCGACGGGATCGAGGGCGGCGTGGGCAGAGTCCATCCCCCCATCATAGGGAGCACGGTGGAAATCGGCTGACGCGAGGCTGAAGCGGTGGCGCGCTCTGCGCCCGCCGCCGCCAAGCCTTGCTGCATCAGACCTTGGAGCGGGGCCGGCCAGGACAACCGGATGCCGGAGAGGGCGTCGTGCTCGCTCATCGCGCGGCCACCTGTTCGCCGTCCAGCGGACGATCCGCGCGGCGGGCGGAGACGACGACGGTCGGCAGCGTCTGCACATCGCCGGCGGCGCGCAACGCCGCCAGCGTCTGGGTCGACTTGCCGTTGATGACCACCGTGGGCAGGCGCTGCGGCGCTTCGGCCCGGCTGGGCAGCGCCAGCAGCAGGCCGGCGGCGATGCCGGTCGCGACACCGATCAGCGCGGCGACGCGCTTGACGTTCGTGAATCGGTCGTAGCAGCGAATGGTGTTCATCTCGTTCTCCGGGGGCCGCGGGTTGTTCTTGCGGCACGGGACGGATGATTCCAAGGGTTAACCCCGAACGGAAGCCGGCTGCGACCAACCCGTGCCAGCCGGCGATGAACTGCGGCTGGACGCGATGAATGACATCCCTCGACAGGGTTTACCCCAAGAACTAGGGGCCTTGCGGGGCCCCTCGTCGGACGGAGCGACGACGTTCAGGCGGGGATGAGCCCTCGCCCCTTCAGCATCGGCACCACGCTCGCATCGCGGCCGCGGAAGGCCCGGTAGGTCGCGCCCGGCTCCCGGCTGTTGCCGACCGACAGGATGTTGGCCAGCAGCGATTGCGCCGTCTTCGCATCGAACGGATCGCCGGCTTCGACGAAGGCCTCGAAGGCGTCGCAGTCGAGCACCTCCGCCCACAGGTAGACGTAGTAGCCCGACGCGTAATAGCTGCCCGAGAACAGATGCTGGAAATGCGTCAGCCGGTGGTTCAACCCGATCGCCGGCGGCAGGCCCAGGCGCTCCAGCGTCTCGCGTTCGAACGCGACCGGATCCGGCACGTCGGCCTGCTCCTGCGCGTGCAGTGCCAGGTCCACCAGCGCCGACGCGCAGTAGCGCACCGTCTCGTAGCCCTGGTTGAAGGTCGCGGCCGCCTTGAGGCGGTCGAGCAGCGCATCGGGCAGCGGCTCGCCGGTCTTGTAGTGACGCGCGTGCCGCTTGAGCACGGCCGGCTCGGCCATCCAGTGCTCCATCAGCTGTGACGGCAGTTCGACGAAGTCGCGCAGCACCTGGGTGCCGGACAGGCGCTCGAACTCGACGTCCGAGAGCAGCCCGTGCAGGCCATGGCCGAACTCGTGGAACAGCGTGCGCACGTCGTCGAAGGACAGCAGCGTGGGTTCACCCGGCGCGCCCTTCGCGAAGTTGTTGTTGTTCAGGATGATCGGCAGCGCGTCGATGCCGTTGCGCGCCTGCCAGCGCAGCGCGTTCATCCAGGCGCCGCTGCGCTTGGTCGGACGCGCGAAGTTGTCCTGGACGAAGATCCCGCGCAGCGAGCCGTCCGGGCGCTGCACCTCGTAGACCTTCACGTCCGGGTGGTAGCCGGCGACCTGCGGCTGCGCGACGAAACGCAGACCGTAGAGGCGCGAGGCGCAGTCGAACATCGCCTGCACCATCGCCTCCAGCGGGAAGTAGGGCTTGACCTCGGCCTCGTCGAGCTGGAAGCGCTGCTGGCGGACCTTCTCCGCGTACCAGCGCCAGTCCCAGGCCTCGATCGTCAGGTCGTGGCCGAGCTGGGTGCGCACCTCGTCGAGCATCGCGCGCTCACGCGCGGCTGCGGTCTTGGCCGGCTCCCAGACCTGGTCCAGCAGGCCCTGCACCGCCGACTGGCGACCGGCCATCGTGTCGGCCAGCGCGTAGTCGGCGAAGCTGCGATGGCCGTGCAGCGCAGCCTGCTCATGACGCAAGGCGAGGAGCTCGCGCACCAGGTCGCGGTTGTCGGTCTCGCCGGCGATCTCGCCGCGGCCGACCCATGCCCGCCACGCCTGCTCGCGCAGGTCGCGGCGTTCGCTGAAGGTCAGGAAGGGCACGATCAGCGAGCGCGACAGCGTCACGACGTGCACGCCCTCCTCCGCCTGTCCCCGGTCCAGCGCGGCCTGGCGCGCGGCGGCGCGGACGAAGTCCGGCAGGCCGGCCAGTTCCGCCTCGCCACGCAGCACGAGCTGGTAGCTGCTTTCGTCCGCGAGCACGTTCTGCGCGAAGCGGGTGTTGAGCTCGGCCTGACGCTCCATGTTGGCGGCGTAGCGCGCGCGGGCCTCGCCCTGCAGCCGGGCGCCGGCGCGGACGAAGTCCAGGTGCACGCGCTCGAGCAGCCGCAGCGACTCGGGCGGCAGGCCCAGCGACGCTCGCTGCTCATGCAGCCGCTCGACGCGCTCGAACAGCGCAGCGTTCAGGTAGATCGCGTTGGTGTGCGCCGCCAGCGGCGCGGCCATGCGGCGCTGCACGGCCTGCAGCTCGGGCGAGCTGGCCGAGGCGCTCAGCGTGGAGAACAGATGCTCCAGCGCCGTCAGCGCGCGGCCGGCGCGATCGAGCGCGGCCAGCGTGTTGTCGAAGTCCGGCGCGGCCGGATTCGCGGTGATCGCATCGAGCTCGGCGCGATGCGCGGCGAGCGCGGCGTCGAAGGCGGGTTCGACGTGTTCGGCGCGGATCGCGTCGAACGGGGGCAGCCCGTAGGCGCCGGTCCAGGCGGACAGCAGCGGGTTGGACAGCTTCTGGGTGCTCATCGGGTCTGCCCCTTCCTCGTCACTTCTTGTTCTGTTCCTTCTTGATCGCGATCTCGTCGGCCTCGTCGTACGAGCGGCTGGCGCACTTGAACTTCCAGTCGTTGCGCTTGTCGTTCAGGTCCTCGACGGCCTCGTTGAAGTCGTCGGCCACCTTCTGGTGCGCGTCCACGCGGACGTTGAAGGCCTTGTTGACCTCGACGCGGTCGTTGCGCGCCTTGTTGAAGGCGTCGATCTTCGGTTGCAGGGCATTGGCGCGGGCCTGGTATTCCTCCTGCTTGGCCTTGAGCTCGGCCTTCTCCATCTTGGAGGCGCCGGCTTCGATCTCGGCGCCGAAGGCCTTCACGCCGTCGATCTCGGCCTTCAGGGCCGTGCCCTGTGCCTGCATGTCGGCCTCGAACTTGTCGGATTCCGCCTTGGACGCCTTCAGGTCATCGCGCTCCTTCAGGACCACGGCCTTCTGCTTGTCGAGCTCGGCGGCGGTCTCTTCGTTCTTCTGGTTGGCGGCCATGCAGGTGCGCAGCTCGTCGCGCGTCATCAGCTTGCCCTTGCCGCCCTTGGTGACGGGGGCGGCGGCGGGCGTCGACGTGGCAGGCTTGGCGGCGGGCTTGGCCGGCGCGCTGGTCTGGGCGGAGGCCAGACCGCAGGCCAGCAGTGCCGCGACGGCGAGGGAGGTGCGAAGAGTGTTCATGTCGTCTCTCAAGTCATTGCGCCGGATGGGCGCTGTCTCGTCGGTACGGACCGTCCGGCTCGCGACCGGTCCGCTCTGCGGGTCGGCATGATGCCACGACCCGGATAATGCGCCGCTTCAGATCGTTTCCGGTCCGCGTGCAGCCCGCACGGCGGGCCGTCCACCCCCGACCACCCCGAACACGACGCCCTCCAGGCGGCACCCCACCATGGCGCTCAAGGCCACCATCCACAAAGCCCAGCTGCAACTCTCCGACATGGACCGCCATGTCTACGGCGAGCACTCCCTGACCGTCGCCCGCCATCCGTCGGAGACCGACGAGCGGATGATGCTGCGCATCCTGGCCTACGCGCTGAACGTGCCCGCCGACGACCTGCACGGCAAGCTGGAATTCAGCAAGGGCCTGTCCGACGTCGACGAGCCGCCGCTGTGGCAGCTCGACCTGACCGGCCAGGTGGTCCACTGGATCGAGCTGGGCCAGCCCGATGAACGCCGCCTGCGCCAGGCGCACGGCAGAGCGGACCGCGTCACCGTCATCGGGTACGCGTCCAGCACGCCGGTCTGGTGGGCCGGCATCCAGAACAAGCTGCAGCGCACGCCCAAGCTGGCGGTGTGGCAGATCCCGGCGGAACAGGCCCAGGCGCTGGCCGCGCTGGCCGAACGCGGCATGCAGTGGCAGGTCAGCATCCAGGACGGGACGGCGTACGTCAGCACCGACAAGGGCGCGGTGGAGATCACGCCGCAGTTGCTGAAGGACCGCGAGGAGTAACTCCTGGGTTAAGGTAGGGGCGGGTTTGCCCGCCCTTGAGAATCAGGAGACCGCAGTGCCTCAATCCGTGCCTTCCGCGACCACCGACTCGACCGCCGCCGAAGACGATCCGTTCCTGTGGCTCGAGGCGCTCGAGGGCGACGAGGGCGAACGCGCGCTGCAGTGGGTGCGCGAGCGCAACGAGGGCACCCTCGCCGTCTTGAAGGCCGAACCCGAGTTCGAGCCGGTGCGCGAGGAACTGCTGCAGATCCTCAACGCCCGCGACCGCATCCCGCATGTCGCGCGGCGCGGCGACTGGTTCTACAACCTCTGGCAGGACGAGACCCATCCGCGCGGGCTGTGGCGGCGCTGCACGCTGGAGGAATACCAGCTCGCCGAGCCGCCCTGGCGCCTGGTGCTGGACCTGGACGCGCTGGGCCGCGACGAGGGCCGCAGCTGGGTCTTCCACGGCGCGACCTCGCTGGCGCCGGAGTACCGGCGCTGCCTGGTGTCGCTGTCCGACGGCGGCGCCGACGCGCACGAGCTGCGCGAATTCGACCTGCAGACCCTGCGATTCATCGCCCCGGCCGACGGCGGCTTCTTCGTGCCCGAGGCCAAGAGCGACGTCGAGTGGCTGGACGCCGACACGCTGCTGGTCGGCAGCGACTTCGGGCCGGACTCGCTCACCGAATCGGGCTATCCGCGGCAGGTCCGCCGCTGGGCGCGCGGCACGCCGCTGGACGCGGCGCCGGTGATCTTCGAAGGCGAGAAGGCCGACGTCTCCGTCTCTGCCTCGGTGGACCGCACGCCGGGCTTCGAGCGCGTCGTGTTCAGCCGCGCGCTGGACTTCTACAACGAGTCGCGCTTCCTCTGGAAGGACGGCGCCTTCGTCCCCATCGACCTGCCCAGCGACATGAGCGTCCACCTGGAAGGGCCGTGGATGCTGCTGCGTCCGCGCACCGACTGGGCCATCCCGCACGGACCGACCTATCCGTCGGGCTCGCTGCTGCTGATGGAGGAGGCCGCCTTCTGGAAGAACGAGCGCCACGACAAGCACATCCGGGTGATGTTCTCGCCGACGGCGGGACGCTCGCTCGAGGACTACACGCTGACGCGCCACCATCTGCTGATCAACGTCAGCGAGCACGTCGCGAGCCGGCTCGAGGAATGGGACCTGTCGCACCGGCCGCCGACGCTGCGCCAGGTCAAGGCGCCCTTCCCCGGCACGCTGAGCGTGCAGAGCCTGCATGACCCGGAACTGCCCGAGGACACGCTCGGCGACCGCTACCTGCTGCACTACTGCGATTTCCTGACCCCGGACGTCGTGTGCCTGGCGCAGGCCGGCGTCGACACGCGCGAGACGCTGAAGCAGCGCGGCGCGCAGTTCGATGCCCATGGCATGACGGTCGAGCAGCGCTTCGCCACCAGCGCCGACGGCGAGACCGTGCCCTACTTCGTCATCGGCAGACGCGGCCGCGACGCGCAGGCCCAGCGCGAAACGCCCACGCTGCTCTACGGCTACGGCGGCTTCGAGGTCTCCCTGCAGCCGTGGTACTCCGGCGGCAACGGCCGCGCGTGGCTGGCACGCGGCGGACAGCTGGTCGTCGCCAACATCCGCGGCGGCGGCGAATACGGCCCGCGCTGGCACCAGGCGGCGACGCTCGAGCACAAGCAGCGCAGCTTCGACGACTTCATCGCCGTGGCCGAGGATCTGATCGCCCACGGCCTGACCCGGCCTGGACGGCTGGGGATCATGGGGGGCAGCAACGGCGGGCTGCTGGTCGGCGCCTGCATGGTGCAGCGGCCGGAGCTCTTCGGCGCGGTCGTGTGCCAGGTGCCGCTGCTGGACATGAAGCGGTATCACCTGCTGCTGGCGGGCGCCTCGTGGATGGCCGAGTACGGCGATCCGGACGAGCCCGACGACTGGGCGCACATCGCCGCGTACAGCCCATACCAGCAGCTCAAGGCCGGCGTCACGTATCCGAGGGCGCTCTTCGCCACCTCGACGCGCGACGACCGCGTGCATCCCGGCCACGCGAGGAAAATGGCGGCTCGCATGCTTGCGTTGGGGCAGGCCTGCTTCTATTACGAAAACATCGAGGGCGGCCACGGCGGCGCTGCGGACAACCAGCAGCGGGCGCTGTTGCAAGCCCTCGAGTTCGCCTACTTGTGGCGACAGCTCGGCAGGGAGGCCTCTCGTGGAGACGCATCTTGAATTTCGTCATCCAGCATCATCCTGACGCCCGATGCTTCCTTGCGCAGCCGCAACCCGGACTGCAATGCCGGCTCGACTATGAACGGCACGGCGAACAGCTGATCATCACGCACACCGGTGTGCCGGCGCAGTTGACGGGGCAAGGCCTCGCCGCCGCGCTGGTGGAGGCCGCCGCACGTTGGCTGGCGGAGTTCCCGCTGCAGCTGGTGCCCGGCTGCAGCTACGTGCGGCACTGGCTGCTGCGTCATCCGCGCTGGCAGCGGCTGCTGACGCCGGCGCCGGCGCAGCGCGTGCTCAACGAATGGTTCGGCCTGCCCGGCGGCGCGCAGGACGGCCAGGTGCAGATGAAGTGGTTCAAGAAGGACGCCGCCTTCGACGCGGCACTGCGCGAGCGCTTCGGGCCGGTCATCGACCAGGCCCTGCAGGGCGGACTGCGCGAGTGGGATTCCACGGCCTGGGGCGCGCTGGCGCGGATCCTGGTGCTGGACCAGTTCACACGCAACGTGCACCGCGACACGCCGGCGTCCTTCGCCGGCGACGCGCTCGCCCTGGAGGCGTCGCTGGCGTTGTTGCCGCGCGCGCAGGACCTCGGCGTGCTGGAGCGCTGGTTCGTCGCGATGCCGCTGGAGCACGCCGAGGACCTGGCGATGCAGGACCGCAGCGTGGCGACCTTCGAGGCGCTGGCTGCCGAAGATCCGCGATTGAAGGATGCGCTCGACTACGCGCACAAGCATCGCGACGTCATCGAGCGTTTTGGGCGTTTCCCCCACCGCAACGAAATTCTTGGCCGCGACAGCACGCCAGAGGAGTTGGCGTTCCTGAAGCAGCCCGGTTCGCGGTTCTGACTGCCCTCGGGCAGGGCCGGGGCAGGCGACGAAGTCGTGCCGTCAAGACTGACCAGGCGCGTTCTGTCTGACCGAAGCGAGCCGAAGGCGAGCGAAGGGAGTTGAGCGCCCGAGGCACGACGGGAGTCGCCTGCCCCGGCCCTGCCCGAGGGTGGTCGGCGAAGTGCTCTACGTCGTTTCCTTCTCCTGCAGCAACCGCCACATGACCTTGCCCGACCCCGACTTGGGCAGCGCGTCGACGAACTCCACGATGCGCGGCGCCTTGTAGGCCGCCATGTGTTCATGGGCCCAGTCGATGATGTCCTTGTCGGTGGTCTGGCCCCTGGCCTCGGCGCGCAGCACGACGACCGCCTTCACTGTCTCGCCGCGGTACGCGTCCTTGACCGCGATGATGCAGGCCTCCTGCACGGCCGGGTGGCGGTACAGCAGCATCTCCACCTCCGACGGCCAGACCTTGTAGCCGCTCGCGTTGATCATCCGCTTGAGCCGGTCGGTGATGAAGAAGTAGCCTTCCTCGTCCATGCGACCGAGGTCCCCGGTGCGGAAGAAGCGCTTGCCGTCGAGCTCGACGAAGGCCGCGTCGGTCGCCTCCGGCTGCCGCCAGTAGCCCTGGAACACCATCGGGCCGTGGGTGATGATCTCGCCCACCTCGCCGACCGGCATTTCCTCCAGCGTGGTCGGATCCACGACGCGTGAATCGACGCCGAAGATCGGGATGCCCAGGCACTGCAGCTTCGCGCGCTCGGGCGGATTGCCGTGGCTGGGCGCGGCGGTCTCGGTCAGGCCGTAGCCTTCGGCGAAGGTCAGGCCGAACTCGGCCTGCAGCCGCTCCGCCACCGCCTTGGGCATGGCCGCGCCGCCGCCGCTCAGGTAGCGCAGGCTGCGCAGGTCGAAGGACTTGTAGTTCGGGCTTGCGAAGAGGTCGATGATCATCGTCGGGATGCAGGTCCAGTGCGTGACCTGGTAGCGCGAGATGAGGCGTCCGCAGAGCTCGCGGTCCCAGCGCGGCATGATCACCAGCGTCATGCCGATGAACACCGGACCCAGCACGCCGTAGAGCGTGCCGGTGATGTGGAACATCGGCACCACCGCCAGCCCGACCGATTCCGCGCTCGCGTAGCCCCACTGGCAACCGCCGCAGCTGTTGGACATCAGGGTCGCGTTCGTGTGCACGCAGCCCTTGGGCAGCCCGGTGGTCCCGGACGTGTAGGGCAGCATCGCCAGGTCGTCCGGTCCCGCCGTGTGCGGCCCCGGCACCAGACCGGCGCCGATCGCCTCGCGCCAGTCGGTCGCCCCCGGTGGCAGCTCGTGCACGGCGGTCAGCCAATGGCGCATCGCCTCGGGGGCATCGCAGGCCGGATCGGGACCGGCGGGCGGCAGCATCTGCCAGTACTGCGTCACCAGCACCGCGCGCGGGCGCTGCGACGCGGGCAGCTTCTCCGCCGCCCTCGCGACGATGCCGGAGAGCTCGCCGCTGCAGATCACGACCTTGGTCTCGGGATCGGTCAGGTAATGGCCGAACTCGTCCTCCCGGTTCATCGGATTGACGGGCACCACGACCGCGTCGGCGCGGTTGATCGCATAGAACGCGATCAGGTACTGCGGGCAGTTCTGCAGGAACAGCGCGACGCGGTCCCCCTTGCCCACGCCCTGCGCACGCAGCCAGCCGGCGAGCGCCTCGGCCTGGCGGCGCATCTCGCGGAAGCTGAGCGTCGCGCCGAGGAACTGCGTCGCGGCCTTGTCCGGATACCGGTTCGCGGCGACCTCCAGGTTGAACCACAGCGAGGTCCGCGGAATCGCCAGCCGCCGAGGCAGCCGGGCCGGCCAATGGCTGTACTGCACATCGGCGTTCTCGGGACGGGGGTGACCACGCGCGTCATCGATCTGTCTCCTGTCTTTGTTTGGACCGATCTTCAATCGGCCTCACGCCCCCTCTTGTCACCGCAGCGACAGCCACATCCCGCGACACGGCGGCGGCCGTGGTGTGGCGTAAAGCAGACTGGTCCCCGTCATAGGGGTGGTCCCGAGGATGCTCCCCCTGGGTGCCACGCGTAGCATGCGGGCTTTCACCAATGCCCCGTACGGCATCCGCTCCCGATCCGGCTGCGTCGATGTGCGGCGGGGCCGTGCTCCGTTCATGCTGATCGCGCGCCGTTCCGCCCTGCTGGGGCTGTTGACCTGTGTCCTGGGCTTCACCGCCGCCTCGACGGCGCGGGCCGTGCCCGCCGAGCAGGCGCTGGACCTGCCCGCCGGCCCGGTCGTCCTGACCGTCGGCGGTGCGTTGCGCAACGCGAACCGCGACGGCCGTGCGGCCTTCGACATGGCCATGCTCGAGAAGCTGCCGCAGGTGAGCTTCAGCACGCAGACCCCCTGGTACCCGGGCCCGCGCAAGTTCACCGGCCCGCTGCTGCGCGACGTGCTCGCCGCCGCCGGCGCGCAGGGTCGCACGATCGAGGCGCGTGCGCTCAACGATTACCGCGTGAACATCCCCGTCGACGACAGCGCGCGTTACGACGTCATCGTCGCGCGGCTGATCGACGACAAGCCGATGGCCGTGCGCGACAAGGGCCCGCTGTTCCTGATCTATCCGTTCGACCGCGCGCCCGAGCTGCGCAACAGCATCTTCTACGGACGCTCGGCGTGGCAGCTCACCCACCTGGAGCTGCGCTGACCATGACGCGCGACGCCGCCCGCGCCGACAGCGCCAAGGTCGACACGAAGGTCAGCGCCAAGCAGCGCCGCTGGCGCATCGCCGTCTCCGCCATGGGTCTGCTGCTGGTGCTGGCGCTGGCGTGCGTCGCCTGGCTGCAGGCGCGCCAGTACGAGGCACTCAACGGCACGCGCCGCTACCAGGACGATTACCTCGTCTGGAGCCTGTTCCAGTTCGAGACCGAGTACCTGAAGCTGCGCCTGTCGCTCGAACAGGCCGCTGGCCCGAGCGTGGCCGTCGATCCCGACCAGGTCGCCCAGCGCTACGAGATCTTCGTCAGCCGCTTGAACCTGGTGGAGAGCGAGCACGCCGCCCTCGTGCTGGCGCACCATCCCGACTACCAGCGCACGCTGGCGCGCACGCAGGACTTCGTGCGCTGGGCCGATGCACTGCCGCTCAACGGCGCGCTGATCCGCGAGCATCCGGAGCGGATCGCCGAGATCATCGACCGGCTCGACCCGCTGGCCGATCCGATCCGCGACCTGTCGCTGACCTCGACCCATCATGTCGCGGAGGACGTGACCCAGCGCAACGAGATCGTGCGCAACCAGAGCCGCATCAGCCTGGGGCTGACGGCGGCGCTGTCAGCCATGGCCCTGCTGTTCGCCGCCGTCATCTATCGCCAGTTCCGCGGCCTGGAGCGCTACGGCGACAAGCAGAAGGCGCTGGCCGCGCGGCTCATCGACGCGCAGCGCGAGGCCGACGCGGCCAACCGCGCCAAGACGGTCTTCCTGGCCAACATGAGCCACGAGCTGCGCACGCCGCTGCAGGGGCTGCTCGGCATGCTGGGCCTGATCCGCGAGGCCCCGCTGACGACCGCGCAGCAGGAACAGCTGAAGGCGGCCAACGACTGCGCGCGCCATCTGCTGGCGGTGCTGGGCGACATCCTGGACGTGACGCGCATGGAGGCCGGCGGGCTGTCGATCGC
Organism: Roseateles chitinivorans; assembly: GCF_050632235.1. GTDB lineage: Bacteria > Pseudomonadota > Gammaproteobacteria > Burkholderiales > Burkholderiaceae_C > Roseateles > Roseateles chitinivorans_A. Next base: position 4,924,564 of record NZ_CP192584.1, read on the forward strand.
GCCGGAGCCGCTGCAGCCGGGCGCACTGATGAAGGAACTCGAGGCGCTGAGCCGGCCGCAGGCCGCGGCCAAGGGGCTGTCGCTGCACTTCGGCGTCGACGACGACGTGCCCGGATGGGTGCAGGCCGATCCGACGCGGCTGAGACAGATCCTGCTGAACCTCCTCAGCAATGCGCTGAAGTTCTGCGACCGCGGTCACGTCGGCTGCCAGATGCGGCGCGGCGTCGGCGCGCTGGGCGAGGACCTGCTGATGGTCGAGGTCAGCGACACCGGCCCCGGCATCGACGCGGAGACGCAGGCACGGCTGTTCCAGCGCTTCAGCCAGGGCGACGCCAGCACTTCGCGGCGTCACGGCGGCGCGGGACTGGGGTTGGAGATCTCGCGCCGGTTGGCCCGCGCGATGGGCGGCGACATCCACGTGCAGAGCGCAATCGGCCAGGGCGCGCGCTTCACGCTCGCGCTGCCGCTGCGCCCGGGCGCGGACCTGACGCCGGGACGTCTGGTGCCAGGGCTGCCTGGCCTGTCGGGCATCGCGGACGCCTCGCACGGCCCCCACGCGGCGAACGCTGATGCAGCAGCAGCGCCCGTGACCGGGCTGCGCGTGCTGGTGAGCGAGGACAACCCGACCAACCGCATCGTCATCGAGGCGATGCTGGAGCGGCTCGGCCATGTCCCGACGCTGTGCGAGAACGGCCTGCAGGCGCTGCACGCGCTTCGGCAGCAGCCCTTCGACATCGTGCTGATGGACCTGCACACGCCGCAGATGGACGGTTTCGAGGCGACGCGGCTGATGCGCGAGATGCCGGCGCCGCGCGGACGGCTGCCGATCATCGCGTTCTCGGCGGACGCGTTCGAGGAGTCGCGCCAGAAGGCCGACGCGGCGGGCATCAGCGCCTTCCTCGCCAAGCCGGTCGAGCTGGAGACGCTGCGCGCGTGCCTGCAGGCGCTGGCCCCTCGCCCGCGCGGCCTGAAGCGGCCTGAAGCGAGCTGAAGCGAGCTGAAGCGGCTGAGACCGAGCGTCCTCGATGGCGTCAGACGGGCCGAGGCGGGCTGACGCAGCACGCCTCGGCCTGCCTTCGCCGGGGCACGCGCGGTCTATAGTGCCTCTCCCTCCCGGAGAGTCCTGCCCATGTACCTGTCCCGGATCGCACTCACCAACGTGCGTTCGATGTCGTCGCTGGCGATCGACTTCGGCGCCGGCCCGGACGCGCCGGCCGGCACGAACCGGCGCTGGACCCTGCTGCTCGGCGAGAACGGCTGCGGCAAGAGCACCGTGCTGCGCGCGATCGGCCTGCTGCTGGCAGGCAGCGAGGCCTTGCCGGAACTGCTCGGCGACACGGACACGTGGATCCGCAACGGCATGCGGCAATGCCGGATCGCCGGCACGCTCGTGACCGCGAAGGGCGAACCGCGCGAGATCGCGCTGGAGCTGCATCGCGGCGACGGTCTGCGGGAGATCTTCGAACGCAACGCGCAGACGCTGGAGGCACTGGACGCGGCGATCCGCCATGCCGACCGCAACTACTTCGTGCTGGGCTACGGGGTCTCGCGCCGCCCGCCCGACAGCGGCAAGCGCGCGAGCGGCCCGCTGGACGACTCGGCGCGTTCGTCGCGGGCGCGCGCGCTGGCGTCGATGTTCTCGCCGGACGCGCCGCTGGTGTCCCTGCAGCGCTGGGCCATGGACCTCGACTACCGGCGCGGCGACGCGGCCTTGGCGCCGATCCGCTCGGCGCTCAACCAGTTGATGCGGGGCATGAATTTCTCGCGCATCGACAAGGCGTCCGGCCAGCTGATGTTCAAGACGGTCGATGGCGAAGTGCCGCTGAACCAGTTGTCCGATGGCTACCAGAACATGGCGGCCTGGTGCGGCGACCTGCTCTTCCGGATCACCGAGGCCTTCCCCGATCGCAAGGATCCGCTGGCCACGCGCGGCGTGCTGCTGATCGACGAACTCGACCTGCACCTGCATCCCGTCTGGCGGCGGCAGCTGGTGGACTTCCTGTCGGCGTTGCTGCCGCACTTCCAGTTCATCGCGACGACGCACTCCGCATTGACCGCGCAGCAGAGCGGCGAAGGCGAGCTCTTCGTCATCCGCCGCGACGGTCCGAAGCAGCGGCCGACGCTGGTGCCCTTCATCGGCGAGCCGCGGCTCATGATGCTGCACCAGTTGCTGATGAGTCCGATGTTCGGGCTCGAGTCGATGGACTCGGTCGCGGTGGAAGCCGCGCGCAACACCGCGCGCAAGCTGCACACGAAGACGAAGACGCAAGGCAAGGCGCTGACCTCGCGCGAACGCACGCAGCTGCAGCGCAGTGCCGAGGTCCTGCGCGTCGCGCCCGAGTGGGACGCCGTGCCCGATTACGCGCGGCAGCAGACCGCGCTGCTGAAGGAACTCAAGGCGACGATCGCGAAGCAGGCGGCGAAGTCGGTGGCGAAGCCTGCGCCCACGAAGCCGGCGACCAAGAAGACGTCGGTCGTGAAGGCGCCGGTCGCGAAGAAGACGCCCACAACGAAGGCCGCGCCGACTCCAGCGCTGTCGCCGGAGAAGCTGAGGGCGGCGGTGAAGCGGGTGGAGCGTTCGAAGTGATCCGCCTGCGACGCGGCCGGGACGCCGCGACCCTGGGCGCGTTCACCGGCGCAAAGCTGCAGCAGCGGCTGCTCAAGCTCGAGGGCTACTTCTATGAGGACGGCGGCACGGTCGACTTCAAGCCCAAGGCGCGCCAGATCTGGTCGACCGCCAAGACCGCGTTGAAGCTCGACTCGGCCGGCAAATGCGCGTACTGCGAGGCCGACACGGCCGTCGTCGCGCATGGCGACGTCGAGCATTTCCGTCCCAAGGACCTGTACTGGTGGCTCGCGTACTGCGTCGACAACTACACCTTCAGCTGCCAGGTCTGCAACCAGGTCTACAAGGGCAACGCCTTCCCGGTCACCGGCACGCGCTTGAAGCCGCCGCGCATGCCTGCCACGCCGCCGGCCGACGCGGCGAAGGCGGCGGCGCTCGCGGCGACCTTCTGCCTCGATCCCGCGAGTGCGACGGACGCGTCGCTGAAGCGTTTCTTCGCCGGCGAGCAGCCGCACCTGCCCGATCCCTACCTCGTCGATCCCGAGAAGCTGCTGTCCTGGAACGCGATCGAGGAGACGCACGAAGTCTGGCTCCTCCCGCGTGGACGCTCGGCGAAAGCCAAGGCGGCCGCGAAAGCGGCAGAGGAAGTGCTCGGCCTCAACCGCACGGAGCTGTTGCGCCTGCGTTGGAATCACTACGACCTGCTGCGCACGGTGGCGCTCGCGTTCCAGGAGATGGACCCGGCGTCGCCGAACGCGGCGAAGGTCCTCGCCGGCATCCGCCGCCGCGCCGACGGCGACCAGCCGTTCGCGGCCATGACGCGGCACTTCCTGCGCGCCTGGGGCTTGCTCCCCTGATCCCCCCAAAGGTCAGCCCCCTTCAACCCCTCTTCGGAGGGCGGCGTTCCGACTGGCGGTCAGCGCCGATTCATCCGACAGTGGACGCATTCCTTTCGTCCTATCTGACGCCGCCAAATGAGCAGTCTCATGTCGAATGAGTTCATGGGGCCAGGCGTTGCCGGAGAGCCTCGCATGACGTCGATACATCAGCCATCCCCACCTGTCGAAGCCATTGACCGCGCGTCGGCATCAACCCACGATCGGAGCCTTGCCGTCAGGGTGGCGGTCCTGGAGACCAACGTGCATGGATTGAAGAACGAGTTCAGCGAGTTGAAGAGCGAGTTCCGCGAGTTCCGAAAGGAAATGCGCGCCGAGATCACGGCGATCCGCACCCACGATTTCCGGTTGCTGTTCGGCGCGCTCATCACCGTCGCGCTCAGCCTCGTCGCCGTCATGGCCAAAGGCTTCCACTGGATCTGATCAGACGACCACCGGCTCCGGTTCCAACCGGATGCCGAAGCGGCCGTAGACGCTTTCCTGGATCGCGCGCGCCAGCGTGACGACCTCGGCGCCACGGGCCTCGCCGCGGTTCACCAGCACCAGCGCCTGCTTCTCGTAGACGGCCGCGCCACCGACGCTCTTGCCCTTCCACCCGCAGGCATCGATCAGCCAGCCCGCGGCCAGCTTGAAGCTGCCGTCGGCCATCGGGTAATGCACGATGTGCGGGTCGCGCGCGATGATGTCGCGGCACTGCTCCGCGCTGACCACCGGGTTCTTGAAGAAGCTGCCCGCGTTCCCGATCCGCGCCGGGTCCGGCAGCTTGGCGCGGCGGATCTCGCAGACCCACTCGAACACCTGGCGCGCGTCGGGCGCGGCGATGCCGGTCTCGGCCATCTTGCGCTCCAGGTCCAGGTAGCCCAGTTGCGGCTGCCACGGCTTCGGGCAGCGCAGCCGTACCTTGGTGATCACGCTCTTGCCCGCCAGGCCACCGTACCCGCCCTGCTTGAACACGCTGTCGCGATAGCCGAAGCGGCAGACCTCCGCGGGCAGCGTGACGCGGCGGCCGGTCGTCAGGTCGACGACGTCCACGTTCTCCAGCCGGTCCTTCAGCTCGATGCCGTACGCGCCGATGTTCTGCACCGGCGCCGCCCCGACGGTGCCGGGGATCAGCGCCATGTTCTCCAGCCCGGGCACGCCCTGCGCCAGCGAGAACGCCACCACGTCGTGCCACGGCACGCCGGCGCCGGCCTCCACGATCCAGCAGTCGTCGCGCTCCTCGACGCTCAGGCCCTGGATCTCCATCTTCAGCACGACCGCATCGACGTCCTTCGTCAGGACGAGGTTCGACCCGCCACCCAGGACGAACTTCGGCGCGCGGCCCAGTTCCGGATGGTCGACGACGCGGCGGACATCCAGTTCCTCGCGGATGCGCACCAGCCGGCGCGCCGTCGCGGGCAGGCCGAAGGTGTTGTACGGCTTGAGGTTGACGTCGTGCTCGATCACGACGCCCTCGCGTCGCTCGGTCGAGGGGGGATGGCGGGAGACTGCATGGCTAGAATTCTCGCCCATATCCCCGAAGATCCCTCCGGTGACCGGCGCCCGACAATCGGCCGTCGCCCGCCCCTCTGAAAGAGCCGTACACATGCCCAGCTTTGACACCGTCCTCGAACCCGACATGGTGAAGGTCCGCAACAGCGTGGACGCCAGCGCCAAGGAAATCGCGACCCGCTTCGACTTCAAGGGCACCAGCGCCGCCATCGAATGGAAGGACAAGGAGAAGGAAGTCCACGCCACGGGCGACGCCGAGTTCCAGCTCGAGCAGATCGAGGCCGTGCTCTATTCGAAGCTGACCAAGCAGGGCGTCGTGCTCGGCTTCGTCGACAAGCAGGACAAGATCGAGAAGCTCGGCGGCGACCGCGTCAAGCAGGTCTACAAGATCAAGAACGGCCTGGAAGCGCCCGAGGCCAAGAAGGTCGTCGCCGCGATCAAGGAAAGCAAGCTCAAGGTGCAGGCCCAGATCGAAGGCGACATCGTGCGCATCACCGGCAAGTCGCTGGACGACCTGCAAGGCGCTCAGGCCGCGCTGCGCAAGGCGCTGCCCGACCTGCCGCTGAGCTTCGACAACTACCGCAAGTGATCCTCGGCGCGGACGGGCGTCCCTGCGGCGCCGGTCCACGCCCCGCCACGCGGGCGCCCTGCCCGCCTGCGCGCCGCGACGGCATCCGCCGCGCCACAGAACAACATCCCCGGGGGACGAGATGAGCACTCTTCGCAGGACCGGCTGGCGACGTCCCGCCGCTGCGGCATTGCTGGCGCTGCTGGCGATGGGCGCCTCGACCGCGCAGGCGGACAGCGTCAAGGCCGCGCGCTACTACGAGGACGCGCTCAAGCGCTTCGAGCGCCAGGACATCGACGGCGCCGTCATCCAGCTCAAGAACGCGCTGCAGCAGGATGCCCGCATGCTCACGGTTCACGTGCTGCTGGGCAAGGCGCTGCTGATGCGCAGCGAGGCCGCCGCCGCCGAGATCGAATTCAACGAGGCGCTGTCGCAGGGCATCAACCGCGCCGAAGTCGCCGTGCCGCTGGCGCAGGCGCTGGTCGCGCAGGGCAAGCAGGCCGAGGTGTTCAAGCAGCCGGCGCTGGTGCCCGACGGCCTGCCCGACAACATCCGCAAGCCGCTGCTGCTGGTGCGCGCGGCGGCGGCCTCGGACCTCGGCGATCCGTCGCGGGCGCAGGCCCAGATCGACCTGGCGCGCGCCATCCCGCCCGACAACGCCGACACCTGGCTGGCCGAGGTGCCGCTGCGCCTGCGCGCGCGCCAGTTCGACCAGGCCACCGCCGCCGCCGAGCAGGCGCTGCGCCTGGCGCCGGGCAACGGCGAGGCGCTCTACCAGCGCGCCACCGTGCCCCACGTGCAGGGCAAGCTCGACGAGGCGCTCAAGGGCTACGAGCGCGCGATCGCGGCCGATCCTCGCCACCTCGAGGCGCAGCTGGCGCGCGGCGGCCTGCTGATCGACCTGAACCGCGACGCCGACGCGCTGGCGCAGGTCCAGTCCGCCTTGAAGCTGGCCCCCAGCGAGCCCCGCGCCCTCTACCTCAGCGCGGTGCTCGCCGAGCGCCGCAATGACGCCGCCGCGGCCAAGGCCGCGCTGAAGGCCGTCACCGCCGAACTGGATCCGGTGCCGATCGAGTTCATCCGCTTCCGCCCCCAGGCGCTGATGCTCAACGGCCTGGCCCACTACGGGCTGGGCGAGATGGAGAAGGCCAAGCCCTACCTCGAGTACGCCCAGCGCCAGACCCCGAACAGCCCGCTGTCCAAGCTGCTGGCGCAGGTCTACGTGGCGGAGCCCAACCTCGATCGCGCCGGCGAGGTGCTGGAGTCCTACCTCAAGGCTTTCCCCGGCGATGGCCAGGCGCTGGTGATGATGGCCACGCTGCAGATGGCGCAAGGTCGCCACGCGCGCGCCGCCACCCTGATGCAGGAAGCGCTGAAGTCCCGGGATGCGCCGGAATTCCGCACCGCGCTCGGCCTGTCGCTGCTGCGCGGCGGCCAGTCCGGCGACGCGGTCGGCGAGCTGGAGAAGGCCTTCCAGCGCGATCCGCGCCAGGTCTACGCAGGCATGGCGCTGGTCTCGCTCTACCTGCGCGGCGGTCAGACGGCCAAGGCCGTCGGCATCGCGGACAAGCTGGTCAAGCAGGACCCCAACAACCCGACCGCCTGGATCCAGCTCGGCGTGGCGCGCCGTGCGGCCAACAACGCGGCCGGCGCGCGCGAGGCCTACCAGAAGGCCAGCCAGCTCGACCCCAGCCTGGTCGAGGCGCAACTCGGGCTGGCGCGGGTGGACATCACCGAACGCCAGTTCGATGCGGCCCAGGCGCGCCTCGCCGCGCTGCTGAAAACCGACGAGAAGAACGCCGACGCGCTCTACGAGATGGCGCTGCTGAGCGAAGCCCGCGGCCAGACGGCCGAGGTGCAGCGCTGGCTGTCCAAGGCCACCGACGTGAGCACCTCGCGCAACACGCGGGCCGACCAGGCGCTGGTCGCCTGGCTGCTGAAACAGGAACAGCCGGCGCCGGCGCTCGAAGCGGCCCGCAAGCTGCTCGGCAAGGCACCGGACGATCCGCAGACGCTGATCACCTACGCCCGCGCGCAACTCGCGAACCGCGACGTCAAGGGCGCCACGGCGACCTTGACCAACGCGGCGCGGCGCTCGGGATTCGGTGCGGATCCGCTGGCGCAGATCGCCGGCCTCCAGCTGGACGCGCGCGACCTCGCCGGCGCCGCCTACAGCCTGGACAAGGCGCTGCAGGCCGCCCCCCAGCATGTCGGCGCCCTGGCCCTGTCCTCGACCGTCGCGATGCAGCAGGGCAACCTGGCGCTGGCCGAGAAGCAGGCCAGGCAGGTCGTCCAGCTCCGGCCTCAGGCGGCGCTGGGCTACTCGCTGCTGGCGGACGTTGCCCAGGCGCGCAAGCAGCCCGCCCAGGCGCTGGAGGCGCTGCGCAAGGCCCATGAGGTCCAGCCCACCAGCGGCAGCCTGCTGGCGCTGATGCGGGCCCTGAGCCGGCAGGATGCAGCCGGCAAGGCCGCCCAGGATCTGGCGGAACGTTGGCTGAAGACGCATCCGGCCGACCTCGCGGCCTGGAAGGCGCTGGGCGACGCCCAGGCGCGCGCCGGGGCATTCCCGGCGGCCCGCCGCAGCTACGACGCGGCGCTCAAGCTCCGCCCCAACGACGTCGAGGCGCTGAACAACCTCGCGAACACGATGATCCGCCAGGGCGAGGCGGCGGCTGCGGCGACGATGGCCGAGAAGGCCCTGGCGCTGGACCCGCGCAACCCGTCCGTCATCGACACGGCCGGCTGGGCCTACCACCTGGCCGGCAACGGCGACCGCGCGCTGCAGCTGCTGCGCGACGCGCGCCTGCGCGAGCCCAATAGTCCGGACATCCGCTATCACCTCGCCGCCGCGCTGGCCAAGGCCGGGCGCAAGACCGAGGCACGGGAGGAACTGGACGCCGCGCTGCGCAGCACGGCGTTCGAAAGTCACAAGGACGCGCAGGCCTTGAGCCAGACGCTGCGTTGACCGCCGAAAGCCCCTCTGGTGAGGGGTTCCAGCGCCTGTCGGAAGAACTTACAGTCCTGTTCCAGAGGCGGACACATTCAACGACAAGTGCTTGTGCCGCAAGACATTCAGGACCTTGGCCCAGGCCTTGCTAACTGAAGGTCCAACGAATCTGACAACTCCGATCACGTCGGGGCACCGAGGGGAAACCATGCAAAGAGTTCAACAACGACTGATCGGAATGGCTGCCGTGGCGCTCGCGTCGCTGCTGCCGTTCAGCGCGCATGCGCTTTCCACCTGGACGGCCAGCAGCTGCGCCTCCAATTGCAGCGAGACCGGCGACGCGGCCCCGAACGTCAGCTACTCGGCCTACTCGGCGGCGATCAATACCTCCGGCGGCGCCTACTCCAGCACCAACGGCTTCGCGCAGAGCACGCTGGCGTACTACGGCGGCAGCGGTTTCGGCGTCACGGCGCCGAGCGGCGACGCGCAGTCGCCCAACCATGCGCTGGACACCTACGGCTACCAGGACCTGATCCTGCTGAAGTTCGACTCCGCCGTGAACCTGACCCAGGTCAAGCTCGGCTGGTGGCAGTACGACAGCGACATCACCGTCCTGGCCTATACCGGCAATACCAGCGGCGTGGACGCTGCCTCGACGATCACCGGCAAGACTGCCGCGTCGCTGAAGTCGGCCAACGGCTGGTCGCTGGTCAACAGCTACGCCGACGTCGGCAACAACGCCAACTCTACGGTCAACCTGAACACCAGCCTGACCTCGAGCTGGTGGATCATCACCGCCTACAACTCCCAACTGGGCGGCAGCCCGACGGGTGCCGACGGCTCGACCACCGGCCTGACGCGCGGTATCGGCAGCAGTTACGCCGGCTACGACTTCGTCAAGCTGTTCTCCGTCTCGGGCAACAAGGCCCCGGGCGGCGGCACCAACAACGGCAACGTGCCGGAGCCGGCCTCCCTGGCCCTGGCCTCGGTCGCCCTGCTCGGCCTGATCGGCGTGCGTCGCCGCAAGCAATCCCAACGCTGAGCATCCCTGCTCCGCGAAAGGCGACCCACGGGTCGCCTTTCTTTTGCCCGAGCACAACCCGACCCCGACCCCCAAAAGAAAACGCCCGATGCATCGATGCATCGGGCGTTTTCATTTCACGAGGTCCTCGGTCGCAAAACCTTGGAAGGACGGTACGGGTTGGGGGCGGTGAGGCGTGAGGTTTCAGCGCTTGCCGCTGGGGCCTCATGCCTCGGCGACCAACGCCCGGACTTCGCAGTCCAGGCGTTTCCCGATCAGCTCCGCAGCGCGCGCTTGCGCTCGTTTTCCGACAGGTGGCGCTTGCGCAGCCGCACCGACTTCGGCGTGATCTCGACCAGCTCGTCGTCCTCGATGAACTCGACGCCGTATTCCAGCGTCAGGTCGATCGGCGGCGTCACCTTGATGGCGTCTTCCTTGCCGCTGACGCGGAAGTTGGTCAGCTGCTTGGTGCGGGTCGCGTTGACGATCAGGTCGTTGTCGCGGTTGTGGATGCCGACGATCATGCCTTCGTAGACCGGGTCGTTCGGCTTCACGAACATGCGGCCGCGATCGTCCAGCTTGCCCAGGGCGTAGGTGAAGATTTCACCGGCGTCCATGGAGATCAGCACGCCGTTCTTGCGGCCGGCGATATCGCCCTTGTGGGGTTCGTAGCCGTCGAAGATGTTGGAGATCAGGCCGGAGCCGCGCGTCAGGTTCAGGAACTCGTTCGAGAAGCCGATCAGGCCGCGGGCCGGGATGCGGTACTCGAGGCGGACGCGGCCGCGGCCGTCCGGTTCCATGTTCACCAGCTCGCCCTTGCGCTCGCCCAGGGCTTGCATGACGCCGCCCTGGTGGGTTTCTTCCACGTCGGCGGTGACCAGCTCGATCGGCTCGCACTTCTCGCCGTTGATGGTCTGGAACACCACGCGCGGCTTCGACACGGCCAGCTCGTAGCCTTCACGGCGCATGTTTTCCAGCAGGATGGTCAGGTGCAGTTCGCCGCGGCCCATCACTTCGAAGATGCCGTCTTCGTCGGTCTCGCTCACGCGCAGCGCGACGTTGGCTTGCAGTTCCTTCTGCAGGCGGTCCCAGATCTGGCGGCTGGTGACGAACTTGCCTTCACGGCCGGCCAGCGGCGAGGTGTTGACGCAGAAGTTCATCGTCAGCGTCGGCTCGTCGACCTTGAGCATCGGCAGCGGGGCCGGGCTGCTCGGGCTGGTGACGGTCACGCCGATGCCGATCTCCTCGATGCCGTTGATCAGCACGATGTCGCCGGGGCCGGCTTCGGTGGCCTGCACGCGGTCCAGACCCTGGAAGGTCAGCACCTGGTTGATGCGGCCCTTGACGGACTTGCCGTCCGGACCTTCCATGACCAGCACGTCCTGCGAGGGCTTCAGCGTGCCCTGGCTGATGCGGCCCACGCCGATGCGGCCGACGAAGGTCGAGAAGTCCAGCGCGGAGATCTGCAGCTGCAGCGGCGCGTCCGGATCACCCTTCTGCGACGGCACGTGCTTGAGCACGGTGTTGAACAGGGCGGACATGTCCTCGCCCCACTTCTCGCCCGGCGCGCCTTCTTCCAGCGACGACCAGCCGTTGATGCCCGAGGCGTACACGACCGGGAAGTCCAGCTGCTCGTCGGTGGCGCCCAGCTTGTCGAACAGGTCGAAGGCGGCGTTGATGACGGCGTCCGGCTTGGCGCCCGGCTTGTCGACCTTGTTCACGACGACGATGGGCTTGAGGCCCAGCGCCAGCGCCTTCTTGGTCACGAAGCGCGTCTGCGGCATCGGGCCTTCCTGCGCGTCGATCAGCAGCACCACGCCGTCGACCATCGACAGCGCGCGCTCCACTTCACCGCCGAAGTCCGCGTGTCCCGGGGTGTCGACGATGTTGATGTGCGTGCCTTCCCAGCTGACCGCGCAGTTCTTGGCCAGGATGGTGATGCCGCGCTCGCGTTCGATGGCGTTGTTGTCCATCACGGTGTCGACGACCTTCTCGTGCTCGGCGAAGGTGCCGCTCTGGCGAAGGAGCTGGTCCACCATGGTGGTCTTGCCATGGTCGACGTGGGCGATGATGGCGATGTTGCGGATTTGCTTGCTCATGGGGCGGCTTTCGCTAGGGGCTTTCTCTGGATTCGGAGGAAGTCGGGAACTCGGGATGTCTCGGATCTTGTTGGCGATGCGGGCTCAGGCGGCCTGCATCAGCATGGAAGCGATTTCGGTCGGGCTCAGCAGACGATCGGCGATCAGCTCGCCGCCGGCCACGTGGGCGCTGCCCAGGAAGGCGCGCGGTGCCTGGCCGTAGACACGCACCTGCGGCATGTCGGTCAGCGTCACGCGCCGGCGCATGCCGGACAGGAAGCGGCCGGCCTCGTCGTTGCTCAGCTCGACCTCGGGCCATTCGCCCAGCAGGCTGTCTGGCGCGGTCAGCAGCGACAGGCGGGCCTCTTCGTCCAACGCCTCGATCTGTTCAAGCGTCACCGCCCGTTCGATCGACACCGGACCGCTCGCCGTCCGGCGCAGGCCGGCCAGGTGAGCACCACAGCCCAGTTTCGCGCCGATGTCCTCGCCCAGCGTGCGGATGTAGGTGCCCTTGGTGCAGCGCACGTCGATCACGAGCAGCAGCTCCGAAGGCTGCCAGTCGACGATGTCGAGCGCATGAATCGTCACATTGCGCGGCTGGCGCTCGACGGTCACGCCTTCGCGGGCCAGTTCGTACAGCGCGCGGCCCTGGTGCTTCAGTGCCGAGTACATCGGCGGCAGCTGCGAGATCGCGCCGCGGAAGCCCTCGCAGGCCGCGCGGATCGCGTCCAGGTCCAGCGACTTCGCGATCGCGTCGCGCTGCTCGAGGATCTCGCCCTCGCCGTCGCCGGTCGTGGTCGTGATGCCCAGGCGCAGCGTCGCGCGGTAGCCCTTGTCGGCCTCCAGCGAGACCTGGCTGAACTTGGTCGCCGCGCCGAAGGTCAGCGGCAGCAACCCGGTCGCCAGCGGATCCAGCGTGCCGGTGTGGCCGGCCTTCTCGGCGCGCAGCAGGCGCTTGACCTTCTGCAATGCGTCGTTGCTGGTCAGGCCGAGGGGCTTGTCCAGCATCAACACGCCGTGCACGGCGCGCTTCACGATCTTGGGGCGGGGGCTACTGCGCTCATCACTACGCGGCGGCCCTCTCGGGACGCCGTCTTTCTGGCTCGGAGGACCTCAGTCCTCGGTGGTCTCGTCGTCCTTGGCTCGGGACAGGTTCGCTTTGTTGATCAGCGCGCTCATCTCGGCGGCGCGTTCGATCGTGCGGTCGAAATGGAAATGCAGGCTGGGCACGGTGTGGATCTGCAGCCGCTTGAACAGCCCGTTGCGCAGGAATCCCGCCGCCTCGTTCAGCGCCGCGCCGGTCGCTTCCGGATCGCCGACCAGCAGCGAGAAGTAGACCTTCGCGTGCGCGTAGTCGGGCGTGACCTCCACCGCATTGATCGTCACCATGCCGACGCGCGGGTCCTTGAGGTCCCGGATCAGCTCGGCCAGGTCGCGCTGGATCTGGTCCGCCACGCGCAGACCGCGGTTGGGGATAGATCGCTTGTGACGCATGGCTCTTTCCTCACTCTCTCAAACAACAAAGCCCGGCGGTGCGAACCGCCGGGCATGAAGCTGCGGCAGGCTGGTTTACAGCGTGCGCGCCACTTCCTTGATTTCGAAGACTTCCAGCTGGTCGCCTTCCTTGATATCGCTGTAGTTCTTCAGCTTGATACCGCACTCGAAGCCTTCGCGGACTTCCTTGACGTCGTCCTTCAGGCGCTTGAGCGACTCGATCTCGCCGGTGTAGACCACGACGTTGTCGCGCAGCAGGCGGAAGCGCGCGTTGCGCGTCACGTGACCGCTGGTGATCATCGAACCGGCGATGGTGCCGATCTTGGTCGCCACGAACACGGTGCGGATCTCGGCGGTACCGATGATCTCTTCGCGCTGCTCCGGAGCCAGCATGCCAGCCATCGCCGCCTTCACCTCATCCACAGCGTCGTAGATGATGTTGTAGTAGCGCAGGTCGACGTCGTTGTGCTCGGCCACCTTGCGCGCGCCGGCATCGGCACGCACGTTGAAGCCGATCACGACAGCCTTGGAGGCGATCGCGAGGTTGATGTCGGACTCGCTGATCGCGCCCACCGCGGCGTGCACGATCTGGACCTTGACCTCGTCGGTCGACAGCTTGAGCAGCGAGGAAGCCAGGGCTTCCTGCGAGCCTTGCACGTCGGCCTTGATGATCAGCGGCAGCGTCTGCACGTCGCCGGCGGTCATTTCCGCGAACATGTTCTCCAGCTTGGACGCCTGCTGGCGGGCCAGCTTGACGTCGCGGTACTTGCCGGCGCGGAAGGTCGCGATTTCACGGGCGCGGCGTTCGTCGCTCAGCACCATGAACTCGTCACCGGCGCGCGGCACTTCCGTCAGACCCTGGATCTCGACCGGGATCGACGGGCCGGCTTCGGTGGCGTTCTTGCCATCTTCGTCCAGCATGGCGCGGACACGACCGTAGGTCGAGCCGGCCAGCACCACGTCGCCGCGCTTGAGGGTACCGGACTGCACCAGCACCGTCGCGACCGGGCCGCGGCCCTTGTCCAGCTTGGCTTCGATGACCAGACCCTTGGCCATCGAATCCTTCGCGGCCTTGAGTTCCAGCACTTCGGCCTGCAGCAGGACCTGTTCCAGCAGATCGTCGATGCCCTGGCCGGTCTTGGCCGACACCGGGACGAACGGCGATTCGCCGCCGAACTCTTCCGGCACGACCTGCTCGGCGACCAGCTCGCTCTTCACGCGCTCGGCGTTGGCGTCCGGCTTGTCGATCTTGTTCATCGCGACCACGATCGGCACGCCGGCTGCCTTGGCGTGGTGGATCGCTTCCTTGGTCTGCGGCATCACGCCGTCATCGGCAGCCACGACCAGGATGACGATGTCCGTCGCCTGGGCGCCGCGGGCACGCATGGCCGTGAAGGCCTCGTGACCCGGGGTGTCGAGGAAGGTGATCATGCCGCGCGGCGTATCGACGTGATAAGCGCCGATGTGCTGCGTGATGCCGCCGGCTTCGCCTGCCGCCACGCGGGCGCGGCGGATGCTGTCCAGCAGCGAGGTCTTGCCGTGGTCGACGTGACCCATGACGGTGACGACCGGCGCGCGGGGCAGCAGCTCGTGCTGGCCTTCGGCGGCGGCGCCCTCTTCTTCCAGGAACGCGTCCGGATCGTCCAGCTTGGCGGCGAACGCCTTGTGGCCCATTTCCTCGACCAGGATCATGGCCGTCTCTTGGTCCAGCTGCTGGTTGATGGTGACCATCTGACCCAGCTTCATCAGCTGCTTGATGACCTCGGAGGCCTTCACCGACATCTTGTGCGCCAGATCGGCGACCGAGATGGTTTCGGGAACGTGCACTTCCTGGGCCACCGGCTCGTTCGGAGCCTGGAAATTGGACTGCGAGGCGCCGCGATCGTCGCGACCGCCACGGCGGCCACCGGCACCGCCACGGCCGGGCGCGCGCCAGCTCGTGCCGCCGCCCGGACGTGCCGGACCGTCGGTACGGCCGCCACCCGGCTTGCCGGCGACGCCACGCTTCTTGGCGTCATCGGCCCAGCTGGAGGACAGCTTCTCGGACTTGACCGACTTCTTGTCGCCCGGCTTCGCACCGGCGGCTGCGGTCGTGCCAGCGGCACCCGGAGCGCCGCCCGGCTTCTTGTGGATGGTGCCCTTGATGCCGGCGGCCGGCGTGGCCTCGGGCTTGGGTTCTTCCTTCTTCGCGACCAGCACCTTCTTGGGCGCGTTCATCATCGCGCGGATGGCGGCGGCCTCGGCTTCGGCGGCCTTGCGGCGACGCTCCAGCTCGCCCTGGCGAGCCTTCTCGTCGGCGGCGACGTCCGCGGCCTTCACCACGCGCAGCACGGGCTTGGCGGGCTCGACCGGGGCCGGAGCCGGAGCGGCGGCCACCGGGGCCGGCGCAGGCGCAGCAGCGGCCGCAGCCTTCTCGGCCGCCTTGTCCGCGGCCTTCTCGGCCTTGGACTTGGCGGCGTCGGCGATCTTGCGTGCTTCCGCCTCGGCGGCGGCCTTGGCCGCGGCTTCGGCGGCGGCGGCTTCTGCCGCTTCACGCGCGGCGCGCTCTTCCTCGCGACGCTTCTCTTCCGCTTCGCGGGCGGCGCGCTCGGCGTCTTCACGCTCACGCACCTTGCGGGCGAGTTCCTCTTCCTGCTGACGCAGGGCCTCGGCTTGCGCCTGGGCTTCTTCCTCGCGGCGCTTCAGTTCGGCTTCCTCGGCGGCGGCGGCGGTGGCGTCATCGACACCGTCCTCGCGCTTGACGAAGACGCGCTTCTTGCGCACCTCGACCTGGATCGTGCGGGCCTTGCCCGACGCATCGGCCTGCTTGATCTCGCTGGTGGACTTGCGGGTCAGCGTGATCTTCTTGCGCTCGGCGCCGCCGGCGGTCCCGTGCGCGGTGCGCAGGTGATCCAGCAGACGTTCCTTGTCGCTTTCGTTCAAGGTGTCCTCGGCGGACGCCTTCTTGACGCCCGCAGCTTGGAGCTGCTCCAGCAACGTGGTCGCAGGCCTGTTGAGCTCTGCGGCCAGCTGGGCGACGGTGGTCACGGCCATTGTTGAAATCCTTAAATCTTGTGTGGGGCGGAGCGGTCTGGTTTCGCTTGAAATCGCTTCAGAGCGGTGTCTGCTCGGGCGTTATGCGTTGAACCAGTGCTCGCGCGCCTTCATGATCAAAGCGCGTGCCGCTGCCTCGTCCAGGGACGAAATCTCGACCAATTCGTCAACGGCCAGGTCTGCCAGGTCGTCACGGGTATGGATATCGCCGGCCGCCAGCTTGGCGATCAGCTCGGGGGTGACGCCGTCCAGGTCGCGCAGGTCCTGGGAGACCTCCTCGACCTTTTCCTCGCGGGCGATTTCCATCGTCAGCAGGGCGTCCTTGGCGCGAGTACGCAGCTCGTTCACGGTCTCTTCGTCGAAGGACTCGATCTCGAGCATTTCCTGCATCGGGACGTAGGCGACTTCTTCCAGCGAGGCAAACCCTTCGGCGATCAGGATGTCGGCGACTTCCTCATCGACGTCCAGCTTCTCGACGAACAGCTTGCGCACCCCGTCGGATTCCTCGGCCTGCTTGGCCTGGGATTCCTCGGCGGTCATGATGTTGATCTTCCAGCCCGTCAGCTCAGACGCCAGGCGCACGTTCTGGCCGCCGCGGCCGATCGCGATCGCGAGGTTCTCCTCGTCGACGACCACGTCCATCGCGTGGCGCTCCTCGTCCACGACGATCGACTGCACGTTCGCCGGGGCCAGCGCGCCGATCACGAACTGCGCCGGATCTTCCGACCACAGCACGATGTCCACGCGTTCGCCGGCCAGCTCGTTGGTCACGCCGTTGACGCGGGAACCGCGCACGCCGACGCAGGTGCCGATCGGGTCGACGCGCTTGTCGTACGAGACGACGGCGATCTTGGCGCGGCTGCCGGCATCGCGGGCGGCGTTCTTGATCTCGAGCAGGCCCTGCTCGATCTCCGGCACTTCCTGCGCGAAGAGTTCCTTCATGAACTCGCCGGAGGAGCGCGACAGCATGATCTGCGGACCGCGCTGCGTCGGGTCGATGCCCAGGATCACCGCGCGGACGCGGTCGCCGGTGCGCAGGTTCTCCTTCGGGATCATCTCGTTGCGCTTGAGGCGACCCTCGACGCGGCCCGACTCGGCAATGATGTCGCCCTTGTCCAGGCGCTTGACCGTGCCGACGAAGATCTTCTCGCCGCGCGACATGAAGTCGTTCAGCAGCTGCTCGCGCTCGGCGTCGCGGATCTTCTGCAGGATGACCTGCTTGGCCGCCTGGGCACCGATCCGGCCGATCGGCACGGACTCGACGCCTTCCTCGATGTGGTCGTCGACCTCGATGTCGGCGATCTGCTCCTGCGCTTCGAACAGCAGGATCTCGGAGTCGGCATTCTGCAGGCCGGCCTCGTTGGGCACGACGTGCCAGCGGCGGAAGGTCTCGTACTCGCCGGTGTCGCGATCGATGGCCACGCGGATATCGACCTCGCCGCCATACAACTTCTTGGTGGCCGAAGCCAGGGCCGCCTCAACGGCGCCGAACACCACATCGCGCTCCACGCTCTTCTCGCGCGAGATGGCGTCCACCAGCATCAACAGTTCGCGGTTCATTGATCGAGACCTCCGTCAACCTTGTCATCCGTCTGCCGGGACTTGGCATTGCTCTTCTTCTTCGACGCCTTGGGCTTCGCAGCCGCTCCGTCAGCCGATTCCGATCCGGGCGCCAAGCCCGTGTTCTTTTTCGCCGCGTCATCCGCGGCAGCGCCGCCCGTCGACTTCGACGCGCGACCCTTGAAAACGATCTCCGGCACCAGCTTGGCCGAGCGCACTTCGTCGAGCGCGAAGTCCAGCACCTGCTCGGTCTTGCCGTCCATGAAGATCACGCGCCAGGCGGTGTTCTGCGCCAGCGCGTTCCAGTCGTCCTGCGCCACGCCTTCGGCCGCGACCAGGACACCCCGGTACTTCTTGCGACCCTGGAAAGCCTCGCGCAATGTGATTTCCACTTCGTGACCGTTGAACCGGGCGTAGTCGCCGGCATTGTTCAGCGGACGATCGAGGCCGGGGGTCGACACTTCCAGGCGCGTGTAGTCGACTTCCTCGACTTCCATCACATAGCGCAACTGGCGCGTGACGCGCTCACAATCCTCGACGTTGACCGGCGTCTCCGGTTCCTGGCCGTTCACCAGCGGCTTGTCGATGAACACGCGCAGCAAGCCCCCGGCGCTGCGTTCGCAGCCCACCACCTCGTAACCGAGTCCGGTCACGGTTTTCTCAACAACGGCTTGCCAGCTCAAATTCATCGGCGAAAGTATTGGCCCTGCAACAGGCGCTTGGGACAGATTAGGAACAGCCAAAAAAATGGGCTGGATGAATCCGCCCACCGTTCACTTTTTCAGCGAAGCTAGAAGTGTACTATGCAAACAGCGTGCCGACAAGGCTGCGTCATCTGTCACAGCCTGACGTGCGAGAATCCCGGCCTCCCTCGAATCTATGAATACCAGGAGCAGACATGGGATTTCTCGCTGGCAAGCGACTGCTGATCACGGGCGTGCTGTCCAACCGCTCGATCGCCTACGGCATCGCCAAGGCCTGCCACCGCGAAGGCGCTGAACTGGCGTTCAGCTACCAGGGCGAGCGCTTCAAGGATCGCATCACCGAATTCGCCGCCGAATTCGACTCCAAACTGGTGTTCGACTGCGACGTGAGCGACGACGCCCAGATCGAACGCCTGTTCACGGACCTCGGCCAGCACTGGCCGGAATTCGACGGTTTCGTCCATTCGATCGGTTTCGCGCCGCGCGAAGCGATCGCCGGCGAATTCCTGGACGGCATGACGCGCGAGAACTTCCGCATCGCGCACGACATCTCCGCCTACAGCTTCCCGGCCATGGCCAAGGCCGCCCAGCCACGCCTGCGCGCCGGCTCGGCGCTGCTGACCCTGTCGTATCTGGGGGCGGACCGCTTCGTTCCCAACTACAACACCATGGGCCTGGCCAAGGCCTCGCTGGAAGCCAGCGTGCGCTACCTCGCCTATGGCCTGGGCGGCAAGGGCATCCGGGTGAACGGCATCTCCGCCGGGCCGATCAAGACGCTGGCCGCCTCCGGCATCAAGGACTTCGGCAAGCTGCTCAAGCAGTTCGCCGACAGCGCCGCCATCAAGCGCAACGTCACGATCGAGGACGTCGGCAACACGGCCGCCTTCCTGCTGTCGGACCTGGCGGGCGGCATCAGCTCCGAAATCGTCTACGTCGACGGCGGCTTCAGCCACGGGGCGATGGCCGGGACGGAGTGACAGCCGGCTGACTCCGGTCGCCGGCGAAAGCCGGGCCGGGGTCTCCTCATACGTCTCGCAGGCTCCACAAATCGTCGACCCCGGCCCGGCTTCCGCCGGCTCCAACCGAGGTTCACGAGCGAAAACAGACCCCTCGGGGTCTGTTTGCGTTTGTGGACTGGGATTATTTCTTCGTGTCGATCACGCAGTCCACGTAGTAACGCGTGATGCCGTCGTCACCCTTCTCCGCCACGAGGCCGTGGACGTCGGTGGCGAAACCCGGGAACTTGGCGTTGAAGTCCCTGGTGAACTTCAGGTAGTCGACGATGCGCTTGTTGAAGCGCTCGCCCGGGATCAGCAGCGGGATGCCCGGGGGATACGGCGTCAGCAGCGCGGTGGTGACGCGGCCTTCCAGCTTGTCGATCTCGACGCGCTCCGTCTTGCGATGCGCGATGTGCGCGTACGCATCCGACGGCTTCATCGCCGGCTCCAGCTCCGACAGATAGACCTCGGTCGTCAGGCGCGCGATGTCGCCCGAGGCATAGGCCTCGTGCACGCTCTGGCTCAAGTCGCGCAGGCCCATGCGCTCGTAGCGCGGGAAGGCCGCGACGAAGTCCGGCAGGATGCGCCAGATCGGCGCGTTGCGGTCGTAGTCGTCCTTGAACTGCTGCAGCGCGGTCAGCAGCGTGTTCCAGCGGCCCTTGGTGATGCCGATGGTGAACATGATGAAGAACGAGTACAGCCCCGTCTTCTCCACCACCACCCCGTGCTCCGCCAGGAACTTGGTGACGATGCTGGCCGGAATGCCGGTCTTGGCGAACTTGCCGCTCATGTCCAGCCCCGGCGTGATGACCGTGGACTTGATCGGATCCAGCATGTTGAAGCCGGCCTCGATCGGGCCGAAGCCGTGCCACTTCTCGTTGGCCTTGAGCATCCAGTCGGCGGCCTTGCCGATGCCGTCGGTCGCCAGCTTGTCCGGACCCCAGACCTTGAACCACCAGTCCTTGCCGTAGTCCTTCTCGACCTTGCGCATCGCGCGGCGGAAGTCCAGCGCTTCGCTGATGGACTCCTCCACCAGCGCGGTGCCGCCCGGAGGTTCCATCATCGCGGCCGCGACGTCGCAACTGGCGATGATCGAGTACTGCGGGCTGGTCGAGGTGTGCATCAGGTACGCCTCGTTGAACAGGTGCTTGTCCAGCTTGACGTTCTGCGAGTCCTGCACCAGCACCTGCGAGGCCTGCGAGATGCCGGCCAGCAGCTTGTGGGTCGACTGCGTGGCGTAGACCATCGCGGTCTTCGGACGCGGACGGTGCTTGCCCATCGCGTGGTACGAGCCGTAGAAGTTGTGGAAGGCCGCGTGCGGCAGCCACGCCTCGTCGAAGTGCAGCGTGTCGATCCAGCCGTCCAGCTTGGACTTGATGGTCTCGGTGTTGTAGAGCACGCCGTCGTAGGTGCTTTGCGTCAGCGTCATGATCCGCGGCTTGGCCTTCTTCGCGTCCACGCCCTTGAGCAGCGGGTTCTTGGCGATCTTCTTGCGGATCGTGTCGGGCGAGAACTCGCTCTCCGGGATCGGACCGATGATGCCGTAGTGGTTGCGCGTGGGCGTCATGAAGACCGGCACCGCGCCGGTCATGATGATGCTGTGCAGGATGGACTTGTGGCAGTTGCGGTCCACGACCACGATGTCGCCCGGCGCCACCGTGTGGTGCCAGACCATCTTGTTGGACGTCGAGGTGCCGTTGGTGACGAAGAAGCAGTGGTCCGCATTGAAGATGCGAGCCGCGTTCTTCTCGCTCTCGGCGACCGGGCCGGTGTGGTCCAGCAACTGGCCGAGTTCCTCGACCGCGTTGCAGACGTCGGCACGCAGCATGTTCTCGCCGAAGAACTGGTGGAACATCTGGCCGACCGGGCTCTTCAGGAAGGCCACGCCACCGGAATGCCCCGGGCAGTGCCAGGAGTAGGATCCGTCCTGCGCATAGGCCATCAGCGCCTTGAAGAACGGCGGCGCCAGGCCGTCGAGGTAGCTCCTCGACTCGCGGATGATGTGACGCGCCACGAACTCGGGCGTGTCCTCGAACATGTGGATGAAGCCGTGCAGCTCGCGCAGCACGTCGTTGGGCAGATGCTGCGAGGTCCGCGTCTCCCCGTAGACGTAGATGGGGATGTCCGCATTCTTGAAGCGGATCTCCTGGATGAACTTGCGCAGGTTCAGCACCGCCGGATCCAGCTCCGCGCCGTCGCCGTTGCCGGAGAACTCCTCATCGTCGATCGACAGGATGAAGGCGCTGGCGCGGCTCTGCTGCTGGGCGAACTGGCTCAGGTCGCCGTAGCTCGTGACGCCCAGGACTTCGAAGCCCTCTTTCTGTATGGCCTCCGCGAGCGCGCGGATGCCCAAACCCGAGGTGTTCTCGGAGCGATAGTCCTCGTCGATGATGACGATGGGAAAGCGGAAACGCGGCGTCATGAAGGCCTCCGGATCGGGGCAGGTCAAACAAGAAAGGCGCGAAGTGTAGGGCTACAGCCGTGTCACGCAAGTGTTGATCGGGCGTTGTCGCAGAAACAGAACGGCCATGCCGGGGATCTCCTGTCAATGACCCGTGGATGGGGCCCCAATGGCCCGGAAAAGCGGGGATCCCACCTCCTTCGGAGCGACCGGGCAAGCACCGACCCCGGGCGTACACTGACCCGACTCGAAGGACCGGGCGAATCACGGATCGGCCGGCAGTCAGCTAGGAGGAATCGATGGACTGGAGTCTCGCCACCTGGTGGTGGGTGATCTGCGGCGTACTGGTGGCGGCGGAGCTCGCGACCGGCACGACGTTCTATCTCTTGATGCTGGCGCTGGGCGCGGCGGCCGCGGCGTTGACGGCCCACCTCGGCGGACCGTTCTGGGCGCAGCTGGTGATCGCCGCGGCGATCGGCGGCGGCGCGGTGACCTGGTGGCATCTGCGCCTGCGCCGCCACCCGAGACTGCCCGCCGCGGAGAACCCCAACGTGAACCTCGACATCGGCCAGAGCCTGGACGTCGCGCACTGGCGCGCCGACGGCACCGCCGAGGTCCGTTATCGCGGCGCCGCCTGGCAGGCGCGCTTCGTCGGCAACGGCGCGCCAGCGATCGGGCGCCACGTCATCCGTGCGGTCGAGGGCAGTTGCCTGCTGGTCGAGCCAGCCTGATCCGCCCCGCCCCACCCGTTTCAGTTTCATTCCCCGGAGGAGAGTCCCGCTCATGGAAATCATCGCCCTGGTCATCTTGATCGTCGCCATCGTCTTCGTCATCCAGTCGGTGAAGGTGGTCCCCCAGCAGAACGCCTGGGTCGTGGAACGCCTGGGCAAGTACCACGGCACGCTGACGCCCGGCCTGAACATCCTGGTGCCCTTCGTGGACCGGCTGGCCTACAAGCATTCGCTCAAGGAGATCCCGCTGGACGTCCCCAGCCAGGTCTGCATCACGCGCGACAACACCCAGCTGACGGTGGACGGCATCCTGTACTTCCAGGTGACGGACGCGATGCGTGCCAGCTACGGCTCGAGCAACTACATCATCGCGATCACGCAGCTGGCGCAGACGACGCTGCGCTCGGTGATCGGCCGCATGGAGCTCGACCGGACCTTCGAGGAACGCGACGTGATCAACAGCTCGGTCGTGCAGGCGCTCGACGAAGCCGCGCTGAACTGGGGCGTGAAGGTGCTGCGTTACGAGATCAAGGACCTGACGCCGCCGGCGGAGATCCTGCGCTCGATGCAGGCGCAGATCACCGCGGAGCGCGAGAAGCGCGCGCTGATCGCCGCCTCCGAAGGCCGCCGCCAGGAGCAGATCAACATCGCGACCGGCGAGCGCGAGGCGGCGATCGCCCGCTCCGAGGGCGAGAAGCAGGCCGAGATCAACAAGGCGCAGGGCGAGGCCGCGGCCATCCTGTCGGTGGCGGAGGCGAGCGCCGAGGCGATCCGCAAGGTCGCCGCGGCGATCCAGCAACCGGGCGGCAGCGACGCGGTGCAGCTGAAGGTCGCGGAGAAGGCGGTCGAGGCCTTCTCGCAACTGGCCCAGAAGAACAACACGATGATCGTGCCGGCCAACATGAGCGAGGTCTCCGGCCTGATCGGCACGGCGATGGCGCTGATCAAGAGCGACAAGGTGATCCAGCCGGGCCGCTGAGCCTTCGACCGCCCTGCCGCCTCCGCCGGGCCTCCGCCGGGCCCTCTGGCAAGGCGGCGCGCCACTCGCCCCGCAAGTTTCATTCGGGGTGGAAAAACTGCGCTATGATGGCGGGCTTCGGAGAGATGGATGAGCGGTTTAAGTCGCACGCCTGGAAAGCGTGTGTAGGTTAATAGCCTACCGAGGGTTCGAATCCCTCTCTCTCCGCCAAGACGCATGAACGACGGGCCCTGAGCAATCAGGGCCCGTTTTCTTTTCGGGACTGCTTCCGGGCGGCGTTTCAGCGGCCCGTGGGCAGCCAGAGGGTGCGCACGTTGACAGCCTGGTTGCCACCGAGCATCAGCAGTCGATCCCCAAGTGTCAGCAGCACCGGCGCGGCGTTGGCGCCCTCGCCGCCCCTGCCCACGCGGATCGATTTCACCTGCGCGCCGCTCAGCGCACCCGGCCCGACCTCCCACCAGCTGACGCGCGTGAAGTCCATCCGATACGGGTCGCTGGGCAGGTCCGGCCAGATCGGCTCGACACGATTCACCCAGCCGACGATCCGTTGCCCTTGCGTCTGGAATGCGGGCGCTCTGCCGTTGATCGGCGAACCGGGCAGACCGCGAAGGATCTCCTCGTCGATCCCCGCCGCGCCGCGCACCGGATTGAACTGCGCATCCAGCCGCACGCCGGCGGCGTCGGGGAGCGGGTCGCCGTTGGCGAGCGCGCGGCCCCACAGCAAGGCCACCCCCTCCTGCAGCGACACCACGGTCGGCGCCACCTGCGATGAATTCAGGACCGCGTTCGCCAGCACGAGCTGCTTGAGTTCCCCGCTGTCCGGCGCCCACGCGGCCACCCCGATGTCGACCGCGTTGCCGAAGGTCTGCCGTCCCGCCCAGGTCGCCACCATCCGTCCACCGGAGGC
Source organism: Roseateles chitinivorans (assembly GCF_050632235.1). Classification (GTDB taxonomy): domain Bacteria; phylum Pseudomonadota; class Gammaproteobacteria; order Burkholderiales; family Burkholderiaceae_C; genus Roseateles; species Roseateles chitinivorans_A. The sequence goes on from NZ_CP192584.1 coordinate 4,948,938, forward strand.
GCCCAGCGCGCTCGCGCGCGCGTCCGCATGCACGTCGGCGCCGGTGAAGATCACCACCTCGGTTCCTGCCGGCGTGCCGTCCGACGCGAAGCGTCCCATCACCAGTTCCACCCGGCTGCCGTCGGCGGACTTGCGAGACCACAACAGACCCAACGACTGGCCGTATGCCACCGCCTGCAGCAACATGGCATCGGACCGCCCCGGCCGTGACAGCGGCAAGGTGTCCACCGTTCCGATCAACTGCCCGTTGGCATCGAACCGGCGCAACGCCGGATGCTCGTCGCTCACGACAAGCACCTCGCTGCCCACGCGCGCATACCGCGCCATCCTGGGCTGCGCGTTCTGGCCGAGGTGATGATGGACGCCGGTGATGCTCCCTCGCGCATTCATGCGGTAGACGGCGAGTTCGCCGCCGAGGCGGCTCTCGAAAAGCAGGGCCTGGTCGTCCATCGGGATCGCGGCGACCAGGTCGGATGCCGAGATCCAGCCGCCGGGGAAGGTCGCGCTGGTCAGCGGCACACGCAGGTCGATGGCCGCGCTCGCGCCGAGTCCGATGCTCCCGCCATCGAATCCAAGCAGGGTCTCCACGGTCCGCGTCGCTCCCTTGCCATTCATGGCGGGCACGTCGGATTGCAACTGGACCATGCCCAGCCCTTCGGCAAACCAGGCCTTGGTCTCGATGCGCGTCACGTCGGACCAGAGGTTGGTCACGGTGCCGCGCACGCGCGTGAGCAGCGTCGTGTCGACGCGCAGTGCCCGCACGCTGGGCAGCGATGGCAGTGCCACGGTGTCCCAACCCACCACGCGCGCATAGACGGCCACGTCCATCGCATCGTTGCGCCGGTCCCCGTCGACGTCGATGCCGACGTCCTCGATGCGCCGGTCGTGGATGTTGTACTGCTCGCCGGCACGGACGGGCGACTTCAGTTCCGTCCGCTGGATCAGGACGCGCAAGCCGGGCGCGAGGTCCAGTCCTTCGTCCGCCGTCACCGTGCCCGACTCGACCCGCAACGTGACCTGATCCGCGCCACGGTTGCCGGCATTGGTGGCGGTCTCGAACACCTTGCCCGTGCCGTTCGCCAGATGCTGTGTCGTGGTGTCGTAGAGGATCGGCGAAGCGGCGTTCGCCTGCGTCTCGATGCCGCGGTAATGCCAGGCGGCATCGACGATCAGCGGACGCAGCACCGCGGCGTCGACGATCAACGTCTCCCCGGGAACCGGCGCCGCCGGCATGAGGGAGGTCGGCGACGCGCCGCCAGGCGCCTGTCCCCCGCATCGGGCGGGGGTTGCCACCCTCCCCGCCACCACCACCGCCGCCGCAACCCGTCATCACCATCCATGCAGCGGCCACGCACGCGCCGCGCCAACTCATCCCGAACATGCGCTCTCCCAGATCGCCAACACCATGCGTTGACGTTTTATTAACGCTCTCATAACGATCGGGCGCGAGTGTAGCGGCGGCGCGTTTTTGGCTCCCGGACCTATCATTCGCGCCATGCTGACCTTCGAACAATTCTTCGGCTTCCTTTTCGCCGCCACGCTGATCACGGCGTCGCCGGGTCCCGACAACCTGATGGTGCTCGGCATGGGCGTGTCCAAGGGTCGTCGACACGGCATGGCGTTCGGACTCGGATGCGCGCTGGGCTGTCTGAGCCACACGGTGCTGGCCGCCATCGGCGTGAGCGCGCTGATCGCAGCCTCGCCGGTCGCCTTCACCGCGCTCAAGGTCTGCGGCGGGCTGTACCTGATCTGGCTCGGCATCAAGGCACTGCGCAGCCGCGGCGGCGCGACGGTCGGCGACGCGTCGCAGGTCGAGGACTCGCTGTCGCGCCTGTTCTTCAAGGGCGTCTTCGCCAACGCGATCAATCCGAAGGTCGTGCTGTTCTTCCTGTCCTTCCTGCCGCAGTTCGTCGTGCCGGCACAGGGACACGTCGCCGCGCAGACCGCCCTGCTCGGCCTGACCTTCACCCTGCAGGCGGCCGTGCTGTTCGGCCTGCTGGGCTACTTCGCCGGCGCGATCGGCCAATGGCTGCAGCGCAAGCCGCGCGCGGGCTTGTGGCTGGACCGCATCGCCGGCGCCGTGTTCGTCGCCCTGGGGCTGCGCCTGATCGTGTCGCGCTGACGAGGTCGCTCCGACGGGGGCACACGGATTGCCATCCGTTCCCACCCCCAAGTCAGGAGACTCGCATGACCCTTCGCCCGTTGCTGGCCGCCGCGCTGGTGGCCTGCCTGCCCGTGACCGCCGCGCTCGCCGCCGAAGCCACCGTGACCTTGAAGGTCGCCACCCCGCAGGGGAAGGCGGCCCGGTCGGCACCGTCACGATGGAGGACACGAAATACGGCCTCGTGTTCACGCCCAAGCTCACCGGCCTGCCGCCGGGACTGCACGGATTCCACGTGCACGCGAACCCGTCCTGCGCCGCCGCCGACAAGGACGGCAAGCCCTCCCCGCCGAAGCGGCCGGTGGCCACTTCGATCCGAAGAAGTCGGGCAAGCACGGCGAACCCTGGGGCGACGGCCACCTGGGTGACCTGCCGCCGATGTTCGTCAACGGGGAAGGTGAAGCGATGCAACCCGTGCTCGCGCCGCGCCTGAAGCTGGCCGACGTGAAGGGCCATGCGCTGATGGTCCACGCGGGCGGCGACAACCACGCCGACCACCCTGCCCCTCTGGGCGGTGGCGGCGCGCGCATCGCCTGCGGCGTGATCCAGTGATCCTCGGATCCACTGATCCTTGAATCGACGGATCCTGATGATCCGTCAGCACGACCCCGGCACCCGCCGGGGTCTGCCGATCACGCGGAAGCCAAGGGCAGCGCGTGACCTTCACCATGCGCCAGCACCGGCGCGTCGTACAACGCGCGGATCGCGTCGCGCCCCACCGCCACCGTGCTCAGGATGCGGCCGTCGGCGCCCACCCACAGCGCGCTCGGCGTGGCGATCACGCCGAAGAGCTGGTTGATGTCCTGCCCCGACTGCAGCACCACGCGATCCGGCGCGAGGTTGTTGAAGGTCGTGCGGTTCGACTCGGCGCTGCCGCTGCTGATGGTGAGCCAGTGCACCGGTTCGCCGTCCTGACGGCGCCAGGACGCCATCTCCTTCATCACCTCGTGGCACGGCGCGCACTGCGGTCCGACGAAGACCAGCAGCTGCGAGCCCGACTGCGCGACGTACTCCGCCAGCGTGCGCGTGTTGCCCGCCACGGTCGGCGCGGCGAAGGCCGGCGCCGCCTGCCCCACATGCAGCACCTGGTTGGACACCAGCGTCTCCAGGCTGGGCACGCCGCCCGCGGGCTCGATGCCCAGCGACTGCAGCCGCAGTTCCAGGTGATCGATCTTCAGCAGCAGGCGCCCCTGTTGACGGGCCAGATGCAGCACCAACCAGCCCAGCAACCCCACCGCCAGCACCAGCACGGTCGACAGCAAGACCTGACCCCGTCCACTGGAGACCAGGGTACCGGTCAACGATGCCGCACCTTCGGCCGCGAGCGCGCCCGAGAGCAGCCACGCCGCGAGCGCGACCAGCAGACCGTTGCGGGCCACGCTGGCCCACGAGATCGGTTGCGAGCGCGTCTGCCCGAAGCAGTTGCATGAGGGCTTGTTGCCCTGCGCCAGCTGCACCGCCATCGCCGCGGCGAACACCGCCAGCAGGCCGGCCGCCAGCGCGATGCCGAGCGCCGGCGCCCACGGCAGCACCACCAGCAGCGCCACTGCGAATTCGAGCAGCGGCAGCAGCCAGGCGCCAGCGCGCGCCGGCGCCGCCGGCACGCCGAAGCTGCGCAGCGCCTGCGCGGTCGCGTCCGGCTCCGCCAGCTTGGACCACGCCGCGAGCGCGAACACGCCCGCCAGGAACCAGCCTCCCAACACGATCAGGATGTCCACGATGCGTCTCCCTTCCCGTTCCGATGTGCGGTGTCGCCACCAATGGTTGCGCCCGGCCGAATGGCCGGGCGACGTGACAAGGCCTTGCGGTTATTTCGCCCGCATTTCGCTCGATCCCTGCGCCGGACCGGCCGTCGTCATGCCGAAGCTGGGCACCGAGGCCGAGCGGCCCGCCAGACTCGACCCGACCACGAAGCAGGGTCGGATGCAGATCGGCGTCGAGCCGCAGCAGGTCACGCTGACGCAGGCCCATCCGGACGGGCAACCCGCCGACGACGAGCAGGTCGGCAATCCCGCGCACGACTGCGGCAGATGGCAGAAGCCGCGGCCCTCGATGGTCTGGAAGCAGACGCAACCGGGGTCCTGGCAACTCGGCAGCGCACCGCACGTACCGCCGGGGCAGGTCGGGCAAGGCTGCGTGCCGCAGCAATCGCAACCGGCCTGCTGCGCGGCGGTGAAGGCGTCGCCGCCCGCGTTGTTGACCGCCTGGTAATACGCCCCCGCCGCCGCCTTGCAGGCGCCGCGCTTGATCTTGTTGCTGTCCACCGAGATCGGTCCGACCTGCACCATGTTGACGGGATAGGCCGCGTCGCAGGAGCCGGTCATGCAGCTGTAGAAGGTGTTGTCGCAACCGGCCTTGGCCTGGTTGCACTCGCCATAGCAGCAGTCATGGCCGTTGCAGCAGCCGAGGAAGCTGGCCGCGCCGTATTGCGACGGGAACTGCGTGCCGCCCGCCGCGCCGCAGCCGTTGGGCGTGCAGCTGTAGCCGGGGTGTGCGACCTTGTTCGGGCAGGCCGCGAGGTCCGCCACCGGATGCTTGTTGGCGATCGCGCCGCTGGGCAGGCAGCACTGCAGCGCCGGGTCGTAGAGCTGACGTCCGCACAGGCAGTCCGCCGCCGCCTGCGCCGTCCGCGGCAGCAGGCCGCCGGCCAGCGTCGAGAACATGCCGAGCACCGACACCTTCAGCACGTCGCGGCGCGAGCCCTGGCTGCCCAGCGAGCGGGTGAAGTTGTCGAAGGCGTTGTCCGCCAGGTGTCCCTGCAGATCGATGGCGTCATCCGATCGCAAGGCGGGCGAGTCGCTGGCGGAGAACCCGCCCATGCCGCGCCGCAGAAGCGCGGCGACGCGTTGCCCGAAACCGAAGGTGCGTTCTGTCATGGATCACTCCTTGCCGTGGCGGCTCAGGCGCGCGACGGCGTCAGCGTGTAGTCGGCGGACACCTTGCCGGCGTCGTCGGCCGCGTGGTCCCAGGCGACCAGGCTCGCGCCGGTCGATTCGGAGCTCGTGCGCGGGCTCATCAGCTGGAAGCCGGACAAGGTCGCTCCGGGCGCCACGTGGTTGGGATACGGCGGGACCAGGTCCGAGGCGACCCAGGTCACGTAGGTCATGCCGTCGGTGTCCGCCTCCCAGCCCGCCGGCGTGCCCGTCACCGTCACCGGCGCGTTCACCGACAGCGACAGCGTCGCGATGTGCTGGCCGCTGCCCGCCGGCTCGTTGTTGGTCAGCGCATAGCTCCAGTAATTGGGCGTGGTCGTGACCGCGAGCGAGGCGCGCAGCTCATCGGCCGGGAAGCTCCCCGCCGCCGGCACCCGCACATAGCGGCTGACCGTCAGGCCGTAGGCCACGCCGGCGACGACGTAGGACCCGCGCACCGTCAGCAGCAGGTTGGCGTTGTCGGTCAGCCCCGCGTCGGAGAAACGACCGGCGAAGGTCGTCGACGACGAGGCCCCGAGCGTGCCCAGCACGATGGGCGCGTTGGGCGGGCTCTGCCGCGTCGCGCTGCCGTAGGTGATGCTGGTGATCTGCACGCCCTGGAGCGCCGATTCACCGATGTTCATCAACGGGATGTTCAACCTCACCTGACCGGCGAAGCGCTGGATGAATGGCGCGCCGAGGGTCACGCGCGCGGAGACGACTGTGGCCATGCCTGCCCCTTGTGATGTCTCGAAGAGAGTCGAAGTGGACCCGTCGTGCCGGGCGCGTCCGTGGATGCCCGAAGGCCGGTCGCTGCGGGTGACGGGAGAGGAACGCGGCCGGCGGCGTGATCCGCCGGCCGTCCGTGCTCAGGTGCCCGCGAGCAGCGCCGGGGACGGACCGGCTGGGTCGGCCCGGCGATGGACACGTCGCGCGACCAGCGGCACCAGCGCGACCAGCGCCAGGGCGAGCGTGCCGGGCTCCGGCACGCCGCTCGCCGCCGCGGCGCGCACCGTCACCCCCACCAGCACCTCCTCGGCGAAGTTGCCGTTGATGTCCGACAGCAGGATGGAGAGGTCGAAGTTCAGATCCGCGAGGATGTCCGGCAGCGTCGCGATCATCAGCAGGTCGAGCACCGGGCTGATCGTGCGGTCGGGGATCACCACTTCGGGATCACCCAGCAGCGGCGTCACGTCCACGAACGGGAACGGATAGCCGCTGAGCGAGAGAAAGAAGTCGGTGGTCAGCAGCGGGCCGCCGCTGATGTTGGTGATCTGGCCGGTGATGACGACGCTGTCCCCGGCGTCCAGCACGACCGAGGTCTGGGTCGTGGTGAGCGTGATCGGCGCGGCGGCGGCGGGCGCCGCGGACAGGCCGAGCAGGCCCGCCGCAGCGGCTGCCAGGAGGACCCCTCTTGCGAAGAGTCGGGCACCATTGTGTCGGCTTCTCTGGAACCAGGCTGTCGCGAGCATGATCACCCTCCTGTGCGCCGATGGCGCCCCTGTTGCGATGCGATTGCTGCGAAGTCTAGGAGTCGGTGGGCGGCCCGCGCACCCCTATCTCTTAAGCGGGGACAGCCCCCTCATTCGAGGCAGCCTGCCGCGCAAGCCCCTGTCCATCGGGCTTGCGCGGCGTCGCCTCTCCTCTGAGACCCGCGGTGTCCTCCCTCTGAACCGCAGGCTCCGGCGACTGTCGGACAAGCTGGCGGAGGGGACAGGCGCGAGCACGGCCTCGGTGACAGTCAAGGGACATCCGGCGTCACCGGCAGGGACAAGACAGGGACACGAAGGGTCTTCCCGCGCGGTTGACATCGCGCTCGAATTCATGCCGTGGCATGGGTATTTGGATGGCCATCGGCGGCGGCCGGACCGATTGCTTGCGCAGGCATGGTGCTTGCCGAGTTGATACGTCCGGTTTCAGACCGCTTCATCCACTTGCAGAGAGGTTCCCACCATGAACAGCCCAGTCGGCCCGCTCAGCCCGATCGTCCAGGTCGGTGCGGTCGGCACCGCCGTCCCGCACCTGTACGACCAGGCGCTTCAGCGCCACCTGCTCCAGTGCGCGAAGGCCCGAGGGCGATGGTTCGGCGTCGCGTTGTTCGCTGAACGTGCGCGTGGCCTCGTGCTGCCACGGCTGGCCACCACCGCTGCGCTCAGCGCCGTCACCCTCGGCCTGTTTGCCCACTGGCTATGACCGAAGTCCGGAGCGCGAACGACCCAACCCGACCCCCGTGACCGAGCCGGGGGCTTCGTCGGAACGCTCTCCGGATCCAGGGGCTGCAGCGCCCCTGAAATTGCGGAAGAACTTGCGTTGCTCGATCCGTCGCTCGGCACGATCGAGCCCCCGGTCCGGGCCGTCCTGTTCGGCCAGGCGCGCTTCGAACAACATGGGCGCAGCCTCGCGCAGGCGCAGGCGGTCCAGGGAACGGCCGGCGCCGGCCAGTTCTTTCCGCGGCTCGACGACAACGTCGCGATGCTGCAGCAGACGCGGCGACTGATCGAGAAGCGCCATCGCGACTTCCGCCACCTCGGCGCCGCCGGCAAATGGCTGCTGGACAACGCCGCGCTGATCGACGAGCAGATGCACCAGGTCCGTCGCGGCCTGCCTCGTGGTTTCTTCCGGCTGCTGCCGCGCCTGCGTGACGAGCCGCTGGCCGGCCTGCCGCGCATCTACGGCGTCGCGTGGGCCTGGGTCGCGCACACCGACGGCGGCTTCGACACCGAGCTGCTGGCCGCCTATCTGCGCGCCTACCAGGAGGAGCGCGCGCTGTCGCTGGCCGAGCTCTGGGCGCTGCCGACGACGCTGCGTGTCGTGCTGGTCGAGAACCTGCGCCGCCTGGCCGAGCGCTTCGCGACGCTGCAGGCTGCACGTGACGTCGTCCACCACTGGTACGACGGCCGGCCCACCGAGACCGGCATCGACACCATCACGCGGCTGGAGCCGCGCATGAAGGAACGCGGTGTCGTCGAGGCTTTCTGGCTGCAGCTCGACCACCGCCTCGAGGAACTGCCGCAACCGCTGCGGGGCGAGCTGGCCGCCTGGCTCAGCACGCGGCTGCACGTGCCGGCGCAGGCGCTGGGACGCCAGCAGGACGAATCGATCCGCGACCTGCAAAGCATCCGCAACGCGATCACCGCGTTGCGTCGCATCGATCAGACCGACTGGCGCCGTCTGATCCAGACCGTCAGCCCGGTGATGCAGACGCTGGGCCGGTCGCCGGTGTTCGCCGCCGAGGCCGCGGACACGCAGGACATGACGCTGCACGAGATCGAGGCACTCGCGCGCAAGTGTGAGAAGAGCGAACTCGACATCGCCCGCCAGCTGCTGGAACTGACTCAGCGCGCCGGCCCGCCGGAGGGCGGCGAGCCCGACCGCCGCAGCGCACCGGTCTACTGGTGGCGTGGCGCCGGCCGGCCGACGCTGCTCGCGGCGCTGGGCCTGCGCGAGCGCCGCTGGCCGCCGCACGACACCGCGCCCGGTCAACGCTGGGCGGCGGTGGCCTACCTCGGCGGCCTCGCGCTGCTGGGGCTGCTCGGCCTGTACTGGCTGATGAGCCAGGCCCGCCCCGGCGCGGCCACCTGGCTGCTGTGGACCGCCGCGGTGCTGGCCGCCGGTCCGATCAGCGAGGCCGTCGTGGCCCTGACGAACCGCTGGATCAGCGAGCTCGCGCGCCCCGCGCGCCTGCCGCGGCTGGACTTCTCCGCCGGCCTGCCCGACGCGGAGCGCACCCTCGTCGTGATGCCGGTGCTGCTGCCCAACGAGGACGCCATCGCGCCCTTGATCGCGCAGCTGGAACAGCACCACCTCGCCAATCCCGAGCGCCTCGTCCAGTTCGCGCTGCTCAGCGACCATGCCGATGCCTACGAGGAACACCAGCCCGGCGACACGATGATCGTCGTCACCGCCGCGGACGCGATCTCGGCGCTCAACGAGCGCCACGGTCCGCTGGCCGACGGCCAGCCGCGCTTCCTGCTGCTGCATCGCCAGCGCGAATGGTCGTCGACCGAGCGCCGCTGGATCGGCTGGGAGCGCAAGCGCGGCAAGATCGAGCTGCTGCTGCGCACGCTCGCGACCTCGGCCGGGACCTCGCCCTTCGTCGATTTCGGCCCCCTGTCGCGGCCCGCGCCCGGCGTGCGCCACCTGATCACGCTGGACGCGGACACCGACATGCCGCCGGGCCGCCTGCGGGCGCTCGTCGGCACCGCGGCGCATCCGATGAACCGGCCGCGCGTCGACGCCGCGAGCCGTCGCGTCGTCGAGGGCTACGCCATCCTGCAGCCGCGCGTGCTCGCGCCCATGCCGGACGACAAGGAGAGCACGCCGTACCACCGCCTGTTCGTCGGCCAGTTCGGCATCGACCCGTACAGCGCCGTGAGCTCGGAGATCTTCCAGGACCTGTTCGGCGAAGGCAGCTTCACCGGCAAGGGCCTGCTGGACGTGCGCGCCTGCCATGCGGTGCTCGACGCGCGCCTGCCCGAGGGTCAGGTGTTGAGCCACGACCTGCTGGAAGGCAGCATCGCGCGCTGCGCCGGCGTCTCCGACATCACGCTGGTCGAGGACTCGCCGATGCATGCGGACGTCTCGCATGCGCGGCTGCATCGCTGGACGCGCGGCGACTGGCAACTGCTGCCCTTCATCGCCCGCGCCGGCCGTTACGGCATCCCGCCGATCAACCGCTGGAAGCTGATCGACAACCTGCGCCGCTCGCTGGTCGCGCCGATGTCGCTCGGCCTGATGCTGCTGGTCCTGGGCACCGGGGTGCTGCCCTTCGGCCTGACGCTGGCGGTCGTCGCCGCCGCCTTCGCGATCGGACCGCTGGTGGGCGCGCTGGCCGGGCTGGTGCCCAGCCGCGACGGCCTGGCGCGACGGCACTTCTACCGCGAGACCGCGCTCGACCTGCGCCGTGCGCTGGGCCTGGCGGCGTGGCACGTCGCGCTGCTGCTGCACCTGTCGCTGCTGTACCTCGACGCGATCGGCCGCGCCCTGTGGCGCCAGACCGTGTCGGGCCGGCGACTGCTCGAATGGACGACCGCCGCCGCCGCCCAGGCCGCGGCCAAGCGCGAGCTGCCGGCGCTCGTCCGTCAGCACCTGCGCGTGCCGATCGCGGCCGCGGTGCTCGGCGGCGTGCTGGCAGCGGCGGCGCTGTCCGGCGCACCAGTCGACGGCACGGCGACGGTCCTGCTGCTCATCGTCTGGGCGCTCTCCCCGCTGTGGATCTGGTGGACCAGCGCGCCGCGGGCGCCGCTGCTGCAGCGCGAGGCGGAGCTCGATCCGCAAGGCCGCGCCTACCTCTGGCAGCTCGCACGCGACACCTGGCGCTTCTACGATACCCACGTCGGCGCCGCCGACAACCACCTGCCGCCGGACAACGTGCAGCTGACGCCGCATCTGCTGGTGGCGCACCGCACCTCGCCGACCAACATCGGCCTGTACCTGCTGACCATCGCCTGCGCGCGGGAGATGGGCTTCATCGGCGTCGTGTCGATGACGGAGCGGCTGTCGGCGACGCTGGACACGCTGGAGCGCCTGCCGCGCTGGCACGGCCACTTCTACAACTGGTACGACACCGAGTCGCTGGTCGTGCTCGCGCCGGGATACGTCTCGGCGGTCGACAGCGGCAACTGCTCGGCCCATCTGCTGACGGTGGCCCGTGCCTGCGAACTGGCGGCGGAGATGACCCCGGAGCAGCTTGCCGCCGCACCGCGGGATGCGCTGGCGAAGACACTGCACCGGCTGCGCGTGATGCAGCCGCCGCTGGCCAACGACGGCGTGCTGAGCGCGGGCGCCTCGCTGGTGGCCGCGTTGATCACCCCCGAGAACGCTGGCGCCGACGCCGAGGAACAACAGGCCGTGCTGCGCGCGCAGGTCGCGGCGGCGCGCGCGGAGCTCGACGGCCTCGCCACCGCGGAGTCCTACGAAGCGACGGCGGCGCACTGGCTGCTGCGCGACCTGATCGCCCAGCTGGAATCCTTCTGGCGCGACCATGGTGCCGGTTTCGCCGAGGCGCGACAGCACCTGCGCGAGCTCGCCCGTCGCGCGCGCAAACTCGGCCTGGAGGCCGACTACCGCCCGCTGTACGACCCCGAGCGCCGCCTGCTGCGCATCGGCTGGCGCGGCGACGCGCAGCAGCTCGACGACAACCACTACGACCTGCTGGCCAGCGAGGCGCGGCTCACCAGCCTGATCGCGATCGCCAAGGGCGACCTGCCGCCCGAGCACTGGCGCTCGCTGGGACGGCCGTTCTTCTCGCGCGACGGGGCCGGTACCGTCGCTGGCGATTCGCTGGGACTGAAGTCCTGGACGGGCTCGATGTTCGAGTACCTGATGCCCTCGCTGGTCCTGCGCGAGCCGGCCAACAGCGCGCTGGGCCGCGCGATCCGCACGGCGGTCGCGGAGCAGCGCTTCGAGGCGGGCAGCAAGGGCACGCCGTGGGGCATCTCCGAATCGGCCATCGCCGGGCAGGACCACACCCTCGCCTACCAGTACGGACCGCAGGGCGTGCAGACGCTGGCGCTGGCGCGGCTGGCCGTCGACGAACGCGTGCTGGCGCCCTATGCGGCCGTGATGGCCGCGATCGTCGCGCCGGTGCGGGTCGTGGCCAACCTGCAGGACTTCGAGCGCCTGGGCGCGCGCGGCGCGTTCGGCTTCATCGAGGCGGTCGACTACACGCCGCAGCGGCAGACCGCCGGCGCAGGGTTCACGCTGGTGCAGACCTACATGGCCCACCACCAGGCGATGGGCTTCGTCGCACTGACCAACCTGCTGGCCGACGACGCGCCGCGCCGCTGGCTGATGAGCGATCCGCATGTGAAGGCCGTGGCCACGCTGCTGCACGAACGCGCGCCGCGCGAGGTGGCCCCGCTGTCCACGGAGACCACGGATCCGATGCCGCGCTCGCGCCAGGTCCGCAAGGCGCGGATGGTGCGCGAAAGCGATCCGCTGGCGGAGACCCTGCCGCTGACGCACATGCTGACCAACGGCCGCTACTCGGTGGTGCTGCGCAGCCACGGTGGCGGCTACAGCAACTGGGACGGCGTCGCGGTGACGCGCTGGCGCGACGACCTGCTGCGCGACCAGCACGGCAGCTTCACGATGCTGCGCCGGGCGGGCGAGGACGACTGGTTCAGCAACACCGCCCGTCCGGCGCCCGATCCGCGCGCGCGCTACGAAGCGCGCATGCAGGCGGAGCGCGTGCTCTTCGAGGCCGCCTGGCCCGACCTGCACAGCTGCACCACGGTGTGGGTGAGCCCCGAGGACGATTGCGAACTGCGTCAGGTCGAGCTCACGAACCGCGGCACCAGGCCGCTGGCGCTGGACCTGGTCTCGTCCTTCGAGGCCACGCTCGCGCCGCAACGGGGCGACGAGGCCCACCCGGCCTTCTCCAACCTGTTCATCCAGGCCCGCTGGGACGAGGCGGAACACGCACTGCACCTGCGACGCCGGCCGCGGCTGTTCGACGAGGCCGCGATGCGGGCGGTGTTCTTCCTGGCCGGTGTCGACGGCGGCGCGGCCTGCGGCAAGGGGCCGCGACGCGACGGCGACACGGCGGAATGCCGGTCTGACGGCTACACGCTTCGCGAGGTGCTGCCCATCGCCGATCGCGGTCGCTGGCTGGGCCGCTACGGCAGCACGACGCGGCCGGTCGGCGACGCGCGGCCCGAGTTCGTCGACGACGAGGCCGACGTGACCGCCGCCGGCGAACCGGGCCGGCTGCTCGACACCGGGCTGGATCCGATCGCCGGCCTGCGGGTCGGGCTGGACCTCGCGCCGGGCGCGACGGTGCGGCTGACCTTCTGCACGGCGGCCTCGCGCGACGGCGACCTGCTGCGCGCGCTGGTCGACAAGTACCGGCAGTCGGCGCACGTGGAGCGTTCCGCCTCGATGTCGCACACGATGGGCGGCATCCGGCTGCGCGAACTGCAGTTCGACACCGCGACCTGGGGCGCGCTGCTGCAGCTCAACACGCTGGTCACCGGCCAGGCGGTGCGCGAGCCGGCGCCGGTCCGCGAGCCGCGCGGCCGCTGCGATCGCCGCGCGCTGTACCGCTTCGGCATCTCCGGCGACCGGCCCCTCCTCATGGTCACCGTCACTGGCGAGGAAGGCATCGACCTGATCCGCGCGCTCAAGAAGGCGCTGCGCATGTGGACCACGCATGCGGTCGGCATCGACCTCGTCGTGCTGAACGAGGAACCGTCCTCGTACAACGCGCCGGTGCAGCAGGCTCTCCAAGCCTTGCAATCGCGTTTGCAAGGCCAGGCGCAAGGCCGGCCGGGGCACCTGTGCTCGGCGCTGCATGTGCTGCGCGACGGCGACCTGCAACCCGACGAGCGCTTCACGCTGCAGACGCTGACGCGGCTGCGGCTGCAGGCGGACGGACGACCGCTGTCGCAGCAGCTCGAGCGCTGGATCGAGGACACGGCGCCGACGAACGAGTCCCAACGGCTGCCGGTGGCCCATGCGCTGGCCGAGCGTCCCCTGCCGGAGGCGACGCCGCGTCCGCCGGAAGGCCGCTTCGATCCGGACCACGGCGGTTTCTCCTTCGAGGTCTCGCCGGACCGGCACCCGTCCAAGCCCTGGGTCAACGTGCTGGCGAACCGCGACTTCGGCTGCCAGGTCACCGAGATCGCCGCGGGCTACACCTGGGCCGGCAACAGCCGGATGCATCAGGTGACGCCGTGGTCCAACGATCCGCTGATCGACCCGCCCGGCGAGTGGCTGCTGCTGCATGACCTGGACAACGGCCGCGTCTGGCCGCTGGGCCGGCAGTTGCGCCGCGACGCGCCGCTGTCGATCGAGCACGGCATCGGTTATTCGCGCAGCCGGCAGCGGCTGGGCGATCTCCAGGTCGACCTCTGCTGGTGCGTGGACCGCGACGCCTCGGTGAAGCAGGTGCAGGTGCGCATCGACTCCGCGGCCAGGTCACGCCGCCGCCTGCGGCTGGTCGCGCTGGCCGAGTGGCAGCTCGGCAGTGCGCGCAGCGAGCGCCTGTCGGTGACGACGCACAACGACTGGCTGACGGTCGGCGAACTCGGCGCGGGCCTGCCGCAGCCGGAACGCGCGCTCGCCCTGCAGGCGACGCAGCTGGATCACCTCGGCGGCTTCGGCGACGCGACGGCGGCCCTGTGCATCCGCCCGCGGCAACGGGGCGACGGCAGCGGTGCTCCTGGTGCTCGTGGTGCGAGCGACGTGAGCAGCGCGGGCGGTACATCCGGCGGCGATGCGGGCCCGGTGCGCGTGCGTCTCGACCAGCAGGACTGGACCTGCGACCGCCGGGAGTTCTTCGACAGCGCCGGCCGCATGGTGCTGCCCGAGGCGCTGAGCCGCCGCTGCGGCAGCGGTCTCGATGCCTGCGCGGCGCTGAGCGCGCGCATCGAGCTCGACGGCGCGCAGCCGGCGGAACTGACCGTCCTGCTCGGCCACGCGCCGTCGCCGGACGCCGCGCATGCGCTGATGGAATCGGCGTGGAAGGTCGATCCGGCGACGCGGCTGGACCGCCAGCGGCGGCAGTGGCCGGAGCTGCTGGGCGGGCTGCAGGTGTCGACGCCGGATCCGCGCTTCGACGCGCTGACCAACCACTGGCTGCCGTACCAGACGCTGGTCTGCCGCATGTGGGCGCGCGCCGGCTTCTACCAGGCGGGCGGTGCCTTCGGCTACCGCGACCAGTTGCAGGATGCGATGGCCTTGACGGACGTCGCGCCGCAGCTGCTGGCCGACCAGATCCGCCGGAGCGCGGCACGGCAGTTCCCTGAGGGCGACGTGCAGCACTGGTGGCACGAACCGGGCGGCGCCGGCGTGCGGACGCATTTCTCGGACGACCGCCTGTGGCTGCCGTATGCGCTCGCGCATTACCTCGTGCGGACCGGCGACCTGACGCTGCTCGAGGATGCGGTGCCCTTCCTCAACGGGCAGCAGGTGCCCGAGGGCGCCGAGGACATCTACGAGAGTCCGCGGACCGACGGCCCGATGGCCTCGGTCTATGAGCACGCGGCCCGCGCGATCGACCGCAGCCTGGACAGCGGGCCGCATGGCCTGCCGCTGTTCGGCACCGGTGACTGGAACGACGGCATGAACCGCGTCGGTCACGAGGGCAAGGGCGAATCGGTGTGGATGGCGTGGTTCCTGGCGCAGGTGATCGAGGACTTCGCGCCGGTCGCGACGGCGCGCGGCGAGCACGAGCGCGTGCAGCGCTGGAAGGCGGCGCGGGACGGCTGGATCGCGGCGCTGGATGGTCCCGGCTGGGACGGCCAGTGGTACCGGCGGGGCTTCTTCGATGACGGCTCGCCGCTGGGTTCATCGGAGAACGCGGAGTGCAAGATCGACCTGATCGCGCAGAGCTGGGCCGTGCTGACCTCGGCGGCTGATCCGGCGCACGCGCGGCAGGCGATGGCGAGTGCCTGCGCGCACCTGCTCGACCCGGTCGCCAAGCTGGCGCGTCTGCTGCACCCGCCGCTGGCGATGGCACAACCGAGCGCGGGCTACATCCAGTCCTATGCGCCGGGCGTGCGCGAGAACGGCGGCCAGTACAACCACGCGGCGGTCTGGTCGCTGATGGCGCTGGCGCGGCTGGGGCAGCGCGACACGATGTGGCAGGTCTACACCGGCCTGAGCCCGGCGCACCGCTGGGCCGATCCGCGACTCGGTCCGACCTATGCGATCGAGCCCTACGTGATGGCCGGCGACATCTACTCGCACGCGCCCTGGGTCGGGCGCGGCGGATGGAGCTGGTACAGCGGCTCGGCGGGTTGGCTGCTGCGGGCATCGCTGGAGTCGATCTGCGGCGTCGTCGTCGAGCAGGGCCGGCTGCGCGTCACGGCCTGCCTGCCGGTGCACTGGGACCAGGCCGAGGTCCGCATCCGGCACCAGGACCGCTGGCTGCGCGTGATCATCTGCGCCAACGAGACGGCCTGTCGTGCCGCGCAGACCCGCGAGCCCGGCGCGCGGCGCGAGAACGCGGGCGAGTCGATCGAGCTGTCGTCGCTGTCGCCCGATCAGGCGCTGGTGGTCGTCAGCGTGCCGGAGATGGTGCGGCTACCGGAGGCGGACGCGCTTCGCACGACAGGACGGTGAGGCGCGGGAGGGTTGGAGCTTTTACGCCGCTGCTGGCCCTCACCCCTTCCCTCTCCCGCAAGCGGGAGAGGGAGTCCATCAGAGAGGGGCAGGCGGGGACGGGCCAGCAGCGAGGGCGTCCGCCAGAGAGGGATTCCACTGACCGGCGTGTCTCGGGCGGCACGGCCAGAATGGCACGATGTCCTACGCACCCCTGTCGCCGAACCTCCAGGACCGCTTCGTCGCGGACCTGCTGAAGAACCCCAACAACCGCGCGATCCTGGACCGCTGGGACGCGCTCGCGTTGCCCGACGGCTGGCTGGTCGCGGGCTGCCTGTTCCAGACCGTCTGGAATCTGCGGGACGGCAAGCCGCCGACGGCGGACATCAAGGACTACGACCTCTTCTACTTCGACCCGGACGACCTGAGCGCCGAGGCCGAGCGGCGCGTCCAGGCCCGCGCGGACGGGGTGCTGGGCGACCTGGGCATCACGGTCGAGGCCGCCAACCAGGCGCGCGTTCACCTCTGGTACGAAGAGGACTTCGGAGAGCCCTACGAGCCACTGCACAGTTCACGCGCGGGCATCGAGCGCTTCCTCGTACCCTCGACCTGCGTCGGCGTGCGGCCAGGCGAGGTCTACGCGCCGTACGGTCTGGAAGGCCTGTACCAAGGCCTGCTCGCGATGAATCCGCTGGTGCCGCATCGCCAGCTCTTCGAACGCAAGGCCGCGTCGTACCAGCGACGCTGGCCGTGGCTGACGATCCAGACGCCGGACTAGGCGGGCCCCTCGCCGCGCGCGGGCATCAGCCCCGAGGACCGCGGATCGCGGATCGCGGATCGCGGACCGGCATGTCGAACTGCTGGGCGAGGACTTCCAGCATGCGCTTCAGGCGTATTGAATTCCATGCTTTCTCGCCGCAAAGCATCGAATTCGATCCATCGATGGTCACCCTCGACATCGGACTCCGCCGCCTCGCCACGTCCATCAAAGGGAGGCGGCTGAGGCAGGCGCCGATGTCGATCCCGCCGGTGCCACGACCAACGCATCGAACCCCGCCTTCTTCACGCTCTCATCGATCGCCGGTGTCAGCTTGCGCGCGGCCTCCAGCTCCTGGCGCGCCTTGTCCGTCTCGTTGAGCTTGAACAGCGCCACCGCACGCCCGTAGTGCGCCCATGCCGACGGCTTCCTCGTGATCGCCTGGTCGAAGGCCTTGCGCGCCCGAGTCGCGTCGCCCTGCCGCAGCCAGGCCCAGCCCAGTTGCCAGTGGTATGCCGGCTCGTCCTCGTCCCGGTCGATCGCCGCCTTGCAATCGTCGACCGCCTTCTCCGCCTCCAGGTTCAGCCGCGTCCGCATCCAGCAGCGCTCCCCCAGCATCGCCGCCAGGCGGAGGTCCTTGGGATGACTGCCGATCCAGAGCTCGAACTGGCGCAACGCCTCCGGCACCTGGCCGCGGCGCGCGTAGGTCGTGGCCATCGTCGCCCGGAGGTTGGACGCGGGCGGCAGCGTGGCGTCCAGTTCGCCCAGATCCGCCGCGGCGCCGTCGGTGTCCTTGGCCGCGAAGCGCAGGGACACGCGGCGCAGGCGCGCCTCGGCCAGCGCCGGATCCAGGCGCAAGGCCTCGTCCAGGTCCGCCAGGGCCGCCTTCGGCCGCTTCAGCGCGATCTGCACGCGGGCCCGCGAGTCGAAGTAGCCCGCCACCGTCGGCGCCAGCCGGATCGCGCGATCCAGGTCCTCCAGCGCGCGCGCCGCATCCCCCGCCACCAGCGACGCATTGCCCCGCCGCGCGAGGCCGTCGGCGTCGTCGGCCGCGATCTCCTCGGCCTTGGCCGCGTAGCTCGCGTTGTAGACCGCGCTGGCCGGCCGGCTCGGCGCGAAGA
Source organism: Roseateles chitinivorans (assembly GCF_050632235.1). Taxonomy (GTDB): domain Bacteria; phylum Pseudomonadota; class Gammaproteobacteria; order Burkholderiales; family Burkholderiaceae_C; genus Roseateles; species Roseateles chitinivorans_A. The sequence goes on from NZ_CP192584.1 coordinate 4,966,935, forward strand.
CCTTGCCGCCGTTCCAGGTCGCGTAGACCTTGCCCTGCAGGCGGGACACGTACACCCGGTGCGCCAGGAAATAGTCCAGGCCCAGCAGCATGTCCTGATCGCGCCCGCTGACGTCGGAGACCTTCATCCGGTTGTCGCGGACCTTCTCGCCACCCAGCTCGAAGCGCTCGACGTTGGCGACCCAGTACTGCGCGAGATCGGCGCCCGCCCCGCCCGAACGACCGCCCGGCGTCATGTCCGCCTCCGCGATGCCCGCCTTGCGCGCGGCGCTCAAGGTCAACGACGTCTGGGGCGCCCCGGTGTCCATGAGCGCCTCCAGCTTGCGACCGTTGACCTGCACCTCGACGCGGACGGCGCGGTCGTTGCGGCCGTAGCGCAGCAGGGGCGCCTCGATCACCGGCGCGTCCCCCGCCCAGTAGGCCAGCGACCGGTCCTTGCACTCGCCCTGCGGCGACACCAGCCGCACCACACCGTGCGCCAGGTCGTATTCCGTGTCCGCGATCGACAGGAAATTGCGGCCCAGCACGCCCATGATCCCGGCGCCGAGTTCACTGCCGCCGACGATGAACTCGACATGCTCCAGCGTCGCCCCCTCCAGCGCCACGCGCTGGACCGTCGTGACCCGCAGGCCTTCCACCGGCCCCGTGACGCCGTAGACCTTCAGGTTGCCCGGCGGCCGGCGCAACGGCAGCGCCAGCTGCTGCGCCGTCGACGCGCTCAGGAAGCTGTAGAAGGCCCCGCTGTCGACCAGCATCGGCACCGCCACCCCGTTGAGCTGGAGGGTCGCGACCGGTCGCGATTCCACGAGCCGCACCGGGATGGTCATCGCCTCGATGACGCAGCGGTTCTTGTCCAGGACCTTCTCCGGCGCCTTGTCCGGGGTCTCCTCGGCGGCCGCCCCCGTGGCCATCAGGATCATCGCCAGCAGCGGCGCAAGTCGGCGTGCGTTCAATCGTCCCTCCCTGGACTCGGCATCACGGGGCGGATCTCCGCCCGTCGCGACCGGCGACGATACCTGTCTCGACGTCCGGACACGCTCCTACAAAGGGGGAATGGACGGGCGCGCCGCATCCGCGCCACAGGCGCGAGGGGAGGCTCAACGTCGTCTCGACGAGGTCGCGACGCCCCTGCGACACCGTCGAAACGGCGTCGGAACGCCGTCGCGACGAGACCGGTCTATCGGCCCGTCGCCGCCGGCTTCAGCACCTGCGCCCACAACGTCGCCGCGCGCGCCGCGCCGTCCACCGTGAAGTGGCAGCCGTTGCGCAGCGGTGCGCCGATCGCGTCGGTGTCCGGACCCGCGCGGAAGCCGCTGTCGGGAATGGCGAGCAGCTCCCGCACGGCCTCGCGCACCTGGCCGCCGTCATGCGGCGGGCAGTAGGTCGAGCGCGCGATCCACCATGGCGCGTCGACGCCCCGCGCGGCCACGCCGGCGCGCAGCGCCGCCAGCGCATCGCGGTAGTCGGCCATCGCCGTGCGATCGCGCGCGTCGGCCTCGCCCTGCTGCCACAGCACTGCCGCCACCGGCCAGCGCGTGCCCTTGATGCGGTCCATCTGCGTCTGCCAGTAGCTGCGCAGCGGGGTATTTGGCCCGGTCCATTCGGCGATCGAGCTCCGGTCCACGGCCACGACCGCCCACACGATCGGATGGCCTTGCCAGCGCCCGCCGAGTGCCTGGTTCACTGCGGGCCAGAGGCTGCCGCCAGTGCCGGTGGCACCTGGTACCGGCGCGCTCGCCAGACCGCAACCGCCCAGATGCAGCACCGGCATCGGCGGCACCGGCGCGGCCGCCGGCGGGATCGGGTCGGCATGGTTCGCCGCGTTGGACTGACCCATCACCACGATCACGACGGGCTGTTCGTTCTTGAACACCGTGCCGCAGTCGGGCGCCGTCACCGGCATGTCGTGGATGGTGGTGATCCGCTGCGCGAGGTCGTCCGCAGGCGTCGAGGGCTTGCCGTTGCGCAGCATCGCCACGCCCGCGGCGATCATGCCGCCGCAGGACAGCAGCGCCACCGCGCCGATCGCCAGCGGGATCAGGGAATTCTTCCGTTCTTCGGTCATCAGGGGCGTCATCGACTGCAAGGGGAAGCGCGCATTGTCTCCGCCCCGGCAACGACACGCCGCATGCCCCGCTTCGCGTTTCGCGTTTCGCGCTCGGTGTCGCCGTCCGCCTCAGCCGCCGGCGGGTGCCGGTGACGACGCCTGCCGCCGCGCACGATAGCGGTCGCGGATCCAGCGCATCCCCGGCTGCTCCACGAGGGTGGTGAGGCCATACGCCAGCACCGCCGACAGCGCCATCGTCAGCGCGATGGCGAGGTGCACCTCGACACCCCAGGACTCCAGCCGGCGCAACACCGCCCAGCCGATGTTCTCGTGCAGCAGGTACAGCGTGTACGAGATCGCCCCCAGCCACAGCAGCACCGGATGCTCCAGCCAGGTCCAGCGTCCGCGCGCCGCGCCGAACAGCACCGCGTAGAACGCCGCCGCCAGCGCCGCGAGGCCCCAGTCCTCGACCACGCCGATCACGAGCATCGCCGCCGCCGCCAGCGCCCAGTCCCAGGCGGAACCCGCGTCCCGGCGACTCAGGCGGTAGACCGTCACGCCGAGCGCGAACCAGCAGAGGTAGGGCAGCAGCAGCCAGCGCTGCCCGACCCACGGCAGGTCGACGCCCCAGAAGGTCTTCGCCGCCGCGTAGACCAGCCGCAGCGCCAGGCACGCGAACAGGAAGTGCCGCAGTCCCGCCGCGCCGCCGACGCGGAAGCTCAGCAAGGCCCAGGCGTAGAACAGCAGTTCGACTTCCAGTGTCCAGTACACGCCGTCGACATGCGCCACGCCGAAGAAGCCCTGCACCATCGTCACGTTGACCAGCAGCACGTCCCAGCCGACGGTCTTGCCGGGCAGCCCGATCGCATGGGTCAGCGCGAAGGTCAGCACGATCGCGCCCCAGTACGCCGGGTAGAGCCGGCTGAAGCGCGAGACCACGAAGTCCATCGGCCGCGCGGTGCGCTCCAGCGTCATGAAGATGACGAAGCCGCTGATCATGAAGAACAGGTTCACGCCCAGGTACCCGTACGGGAACGAGACCGCCGGCGGCTGCGCGTGGCCGAAGAGCTGGTCGTAGCGCGTCGTGTAGTGGAACAGCACCACCGCCAGCGCCGCGATGCCGCGCAGGGCATCGAGCTGCGCCAGACGCGGAGCGGAACTCACACCAGGACCTCCGCCGCGCCCGGATGGCTCAGGAAGCCCTGCGGGCTGGCCGTGATGCCGTAGGCACCGGACTGGAAGACGACGACCAGGTCGCCCGGCTCGGCGTGCGACAGCGTCATGCGCTCGCCCAGCAGGTCCAGCGGCGTGCACAGCGGTCCGACCACGGACACGCCCGCCTCGGGCTCGCCGCCGATGCGGTTGCCGATGGCGACCGGATAGTTCTTGCGGATCACCTGGCCGAAGTTGCCGGAGGCCGCCAGGTGGTGATGCAGGCCGCCGTCGGTGACGAGAAAGACCTGACCCCGGGAGACCTTGCGGTCGACGACGCGGCACACGTAGACGCCGGCCTCGCCGACCAGGTAGCGGCCGAGCTCGACCACCAGCTTCGCCTGCGGCAGCTCGACCGCGGCGCGCTCGATCAGCGCGGCCAGGTTGGCGCCGATGCTGGTCAGGTCCAGGCGCTGCTCGCCCGGGAAATACGGAATGCCGAAGCCGCCGCCGAGGTTCAGCACCTTCACCGGCGCCGGTGCGTCCTTCGCCAGCCGCAGCGCGAGCTCGAAGCTCTTGAGCTGCGCCTCGACGATGGCCTCGGGCTTCAGGTTCTGCGAACCGGCGAAGAGGTGGAAGCCCTCGAAACCGAGACCCGCCTCGCCGATGCGCGCGAGCAGCGCCGGCACCTGCTCGGCATCGACGCCGAACTGCTTGGGACCGCCGCCCATCTTCATGCCCGAGGACTTCAGCTCGAAGTCCGGATTGACGCGCACCGCGACGCGTGCCGCGTAGCCGGTCTCCGCGCACAGCGTGCGCAGCAGCTCGACCTCGCGGAAGGATTCGATGTTGATCAGGATGCCGGCGGCCAGCGCCTGCTTCAGTTCCAGCGCGCTCTTGCCGGGACCGGCGAAGCTGATCTCGCGCGGATCGGCGCCGGCATCGAGCGCGACCTGCAGCTCGCCGGCCGAGGCGACGTCGATGCCGTCCACCAGCGTCGCCAGGTGCGCCACCAGCACCGGCATCGGGTTGGCCTTCATCGCGAAGTGCAGCTCGAGCTTCGCGGGCATCGCGGCGCGGAGTTCCTCGACACGGCGCGTCAGCAGCGCGCGGTCGTAGGCGTAGAACGGCGTGCGGCCGACGCGGTCCGCGAGCCGCGCCAGCGACTGGCCGCCGATCTGCAGCACGCCGTCGCGCGCGGTGAACTGGTCCATGGGCGCATGTTGCGGCGCGGCCTTGACGGGCGCGGCGGAGGTCTTGTCGTCGTTGCTCACGGGATTCGTCACCGGTTCTTCAGCAGGGTTTCAGCGGGTATTCAGCGTGTGTTCGGCGTGTGTTCGGCGGGTTCACTGCGCTTCCTGCTTCGCCACCCATTCGGTGCTCAGCAGCTTGCGATCGATCTTGCCGTTGGGGTTGCGCGGCAGCGGGCCGGCCGTCGCCTCGATCCCGGCGGGGATCATGTACGCCGGCATGCGGGCCTTGCACTGCGCCAGCAGCGCGGCGCCGTCGAGCGCGTCGGCACCGGCCGGCGGCGTCGCGATCACCTGGATCGTCTGACCCAGCGTCGCGTGGTCCACGCCGAAGGCCACGCATTCGCCCACCAGCTGTGTCGCGTACAGGATCTCCTCGACCTCGGTCGGGCTGACGCGATAGCCGGAGGTCTTGATCATCTCGTCGCGCCGGCCGATGAAGTACAGGAAGCCCTCGGCGTCCTGGCGCACGTTGTCGCCGGAGAAGACCGCGTACTCGGGCAGCTGCAGACCGGACTCCCGGCCGGCCGCGCCGGACGGCAGCAGCTTGTAGCGCTCGGCCGTCTTCTCGGCGTCGTTCCAGTAGCCCAGGCCGACCAGCGCGCCGCGGTGCACCAGCTCGCCGGGCTCGTCCGGCGCGCAGGGCGTGCCGTCTTCGCGCAGCACCAGGATCTCGGCGTTCGGGATCGCCTTGCCGATCGAGTCGGGCCGGCGGTCGACCTCTTCCGGCGGCAGGTAGGTCGAGCGGAAGGCCTCCGTCAGGCCGTACATCAGGAAGGGCTTCGCCGACGGCACGCGCTGGCGCAGCAGGTTCAGCGTCTCGCGCGGCATGCGGCCGCCGGTGTTGGCGAAGTAGCGCAGCTGCGCGTCGATCGGCGCCGGCCATTCCAGCTGCGCGAGCTGGATGTACAGCGGCGGCACCGCCGTCAGGCCGGTGATGCGGTCGCGCTCCAGCGCCTTGAGCACGTCGCGCGGCATCAGGTAGTTCAACAGCGACACCGACGCGCCCGCGTGGAAGGCCGTCGTCAGCTGGCTGAAGCCGGCATCGAAGGACAGCGGCAGCGCCGCGAGCAGGCGATCCTCGGGACGGTTGCCGAGGTAGCTGGCGACGCTCTTCGCGCCGGCCACCATGTTGCGGTGCGACAGCACCACGCCCTTGGGCCGGCCGGTGGAGCCGGAGGTGTAGAGGATCGCCACCATGTCGGTGTCGATGACGCGGTGCGCCGGCTGCGCCGGCGCGTCCAGCAGGTCGCTGTAGCGGACCCAGCCGTCCGGGACTGCATCCGGCGCAGGATCCACCACCACGACGTGCCGCACCGACGGGCACTGCGCCAGCACCGGCTGCAGCGACGCGAAGCGGTCCCGCGAAGTGATCAGCACGCGCACGTCGCAGTCGCGCACGATGAAGCCGACCTGCTCGGGCTTCAGGATCGGGTTGACCGGCACGAACACGCCGCCCGCCGCAGGCGCGGCGAAACTGGCGACCACCGTCTCCAGCCGCTTGTCCAGGTAGATGCCCACGCGCTCTGCCCGTGCCAGGCCCAGCGAGAGCAGGCCGTGGGCCAGCGCCTCGACCTGCGTGGCCAGTTCCGCATACGTCAGCGACCGGGCGCCGTCGCGCAGCGCCGGGGCCGCCGGATCGCGTTCGGCGCTGTGCCGGATCAGGTGCGGAAGCAGGTGGCTGTCGATGGCGGCGGTCATGAAAAAGTATCTCACGCGGCCCCCTGGCAATCCCTCACGATGCCGGGAAGATCCCCTTGGGATGAGGGGGCGCCTCAGGGGTTCCCAGAGGGGGCCCCAGTTAAGATCCGCCCCGACCATGAACACCCAACAACACCTGCTCGCCATCCTCGACGACGTCCTCAGCCTGGAGGGCCGCGCCAAGGCCTTCACCGTCGACACCGCGCTGCTGGGCGCGATCCCGGAGCTCGACTCCATGGCGGTCGTCAGCCTGATCACCGCGCTCGAGGAACAGTTCGGCATCGTCGTCGACGACGACGAGATCGACGGCGCCACCTTCGCCACCGTCGGCGCGCTGCTGGACTTCGTGAACGGCAAGCTCGCCGCCTGACGGGCGCGACCGCCGCGCCCCTTCGCCATGGCCGCCTCCACGCCGTCCACGCCAGCCACGGCCCCCGTGCCGTTCTTCCTGGATGACGGCGCCGGCGGCCAGCGGCTGTGCGTCCACTACCCGCCCGCCGCTGCCGCGACCGGGGAAACGGCGCCGCGCGGCCAGATCCTGCTCCTGCCGCCGTTCGCGGAGGAGATGAACAAGTCCCGCCGCATGACCGCCCTCGCCGCGCGCGCGTTCGCCGCCGCGGGCTTCGAGGTCCTGACGATCGACCTGCTCGGCTGCGGCGACAGCAGCGGCGACTTCGGCGACGCCGCCTGGGGCCTCTGGCAAGACGACGTGCGCCTGGCGCTCGACTGGCTCGATGCCCGTGCCCTGCCCGGCACCGACGGCATGAAGCCGCCGCTGTGGCTGTGGGGCCTGCGCGCCGGCGCGTTGCTGGCGCCGGCGGCTTTCGAGGCGTTGACCGACCGGCCATTGAACCTGCTGCTCTGGCAGCCGTTGACCGCCGGCAAGCTCCAGCTTCAACAGTTCATGCGCCTGCGCGTCGCCGCCGACCTGATCGGCGGCCAGGCGAAAGGCGCCGTGCAGGCGATGCGCGACCAGCTCGCCCGCGGCGAACCGGTCGAGATCGCCGGTTACCTGCTTGCGCCCGCGCTGGCCGAAGGCCTCGAGTCCGCCCAGCTGAAGCCGTCGGCGCGCGTGCGCCGCATCGCCTGGCTGGAGCTGTCGACGCGCGAGGACGCGACGCTCACCCCCGCCGCGACGATGGCCGTCGACGCCTGGACTGCGCAAGGCGCGGCGGTGCGCGCCGCCGTCTGCCAGGGTCCGTCGTTCTGGGCCGCCATCGAGATCGAGGAAGCCCCGCGCCTGATCGAGGCCAGCCTCGCCGCGCTCACCGCCGATGCGGACTTCGCGACCCGGCCGGTCGAGGCGGAGGCCGCATGAACACGCTGATCACGCCGCTCAAGCCCGCGCATCGCGACAGCGTGCTGCGTGCCGACTGCGACGGCCAGACGCTGGTCGGCCTGTTGAGCGAACCGGTCCTCGCCGCCTCCGATACCGGCGTGCTGCTGATCGTCGGCGGCCCGCAATACCGCGTGGGCAGCCACCGCCAGTTCACGCTGCTGGGCCGCGCGCTGGCCGGCGCCGGCGTGCCCTGCCTGCGCCTGGACTACCGCGGCATGGGCGACGCGCAGGGGGACCAGCGCGACTTCGAGCAGGTCGACGCCGACATCGCCGCCGCGATCGACGCCTGGCAGCGCGAACATCCATCGCTGAAGCGCGTGGTCCTCTGGGGTCTGTGCGACGCCGCTTCCGCCGCGCTGCTGTACGTGCATCGCCGCCGCGACCCGCGCGTGGCCGGCCTGTGCCTGGCCAACCCCTGGGTCCGCACCGCGACCAGCCTGGCCCGCGCGCAGGTCAAGCACTACTACCTCGACCGGCTGCGCCAGCCGGCCTTCTGGCGCAAGCTGCTGAGCGGCCGCGTGGGCCTGGGCGCCGTGCGCGAGCTGCTGGGCAAGCTGGCACAGAGCCGCGCGCCGGCGCCCGCCGCGGACACCCGCCACTACACCGAGCAGATGGCCGACGGCCTGCGCGCCTTCGGCGGCCCGGTGCTGCTGATCCTGTCGGGCGACGATGTCTGCGCCCGCGAGTTTCAGGACCGCTGCCGCGACGGCGGCCCCGCCTGGCAGGGCCTGCTGAACCGTCCCGGCCTGCGCCGCGAAGACCTGCCCGACGCGGACCACACCTTCTCGACCGCCGCCTGGCGCGCCCACGTCGAACGGCTGACCGCCGAGTTCGTGCGCGGCGTGCCGGCCGTCGCCTGATCGCCCGCCCGGCCCTCCCCGGCCTCACCGGAGCCCCGCCATGTCCCTCCCCGCTTCCCACCGCGCCCTTCGCGCCTCCTGGCGCCCCCTGGTGCTGGCCCTGGCTGGCGCCGTCGCCGCCCATGCCGCCGTCGCGCAGGGGATCGGCTGCGGCGGACTGGCCAACAACTACGGCCCGTTCGACTACCGCCAGTACAAGGACATGCCGGAGATCGATCCGGTGACCAAGCAGATGTCGCCGCTGCAGATGGTGGAGGGGGCCCACTTCATCGACACCTGCGAGGCGCTGGTCAAGTGCAAGCGCGGCAGCATCGGCAGCGACATCGACTACACGCTGCGCGCCTTCCCGAACCACCACCGCGCGCTGGTCTCGATGATGCTCTACGGCGAGCGCACCAAGCGCGACCAGCCGCCCGAGGCGCTGTTCACCGTCGACTGCTATTTCAAGCGCGCGCTGACCTGGAAGTCGGACGACATCATCGTGCGACTGATCTATGCCGGGTTCCTGAACGGCAAGGGCAAGGCCGCCGCCGCCAAGGAGCAGCTGGAGGCCGCCAACAAGCTGGCCGCGGCCGGCGACAACCCGTTCTCGGTCTACAACGTCGGCATGGTCGCGATGGACCTCAACGAGGTCGACCTGGCCGTCGACGCCGCGCGCCGCGCCTACGGCGCCGGCATGACGCACCCGATCCTGCGCCAGCGCCTGATGGCGATCAACCGCTGGCCCGCCGACGTCCGCCTGCCGGGGGACGCCGCGTCGGCGCCCGAGTCCGCGCCCGCCTCCCCGCCGGCCACCCCGCCCGCCGGTTCGGCGCAGGCGGCATCGACCGCGTCGGCCACGTCCGGCCGCTGACCGGGAGGCCGTCGACTTGACCCCGCCGCCCATCCTGTCCGCGCCGAGGCTGCCGGTCATCGGCTGGCGCACCTTCGCGGGCGCCGCGCACGTCGACCAGCACAGCCTGCTCGACCATCCGCGCCACCTGCCGACCACCAGCGGCCGCGCCGCGATCCTGCTCGCGCTGGAATGCCTGCACGTCGGTCCCGGCGACCTGGTGCTGCTGCCGACCTACCACTGCCCGACGATGGTCTCGCCGGTGAAGACGCTCGGTGCGGACGCGGCCTTCTATCCGATCGACGAGCACGGCGCGCCGCGCCTGGACTGGCTCTCGGCCCACGTGCCGGCCGCGACGAAGGCGCTGCTGGTGCCGCACTACTTCGGGCTGCCGCAGCCGATGGAAGCGGTGCGGGCCTGGTGCGACGCCCGCGGCATCGCGCTGATCGAGGATTGCGCGCACGCGATGTTCGGACGCGCCGGCTCGCGGCCGATCGGCGCGTGGGGCGACGTCGCCATCGCCAGCCTGACCAAGTTCTTCCCGACACCCGAAGGCGGCATCCTCGCGCTCAACCGTCCCGGGCTGACGATGCCGGCCCTGACGCCGGCCTCGCGCATCGAGCAGGTCAAGGCGGGCGCCGACATCCTGCACATGGGCGCCACGCACGACCGCCTGACCGGCCTGAACCGGCTGATCCGCGGTGCGTTCACGCTCAAGAGCGCCCTGCGCCGTCTGGTGAAGGGCCCGGCCGCCGGCGCGCAGGCCAAGCCGAGCCGCCACGGCGAGCTCGACGAGGCCGAGGAGATCGATGCCAACATGGCGTTGATCGACCTGCCGCTGTCGCACCGCGCGCTGACGCAGGCCAGCGGCTGGATCTCGCGGCGCGTGCCGCGCCGTCGCATCGTCGACGCACGCCGGCATCACTACGCCTTCTTCACCGAAGCATTCTCCCGGCGCGACGGCGTGCGTCCGCTGCTGCCGACGCTGCCGGCGGACTGTGCGCCCTATGTCTTCCCGCTGTGGGTGCGCACGCCCGATCCGGGCTACGCCGAGATGCGCAAGCTCGGCGTGCCGGTGTCGCGCTGGGACCGCCTGTGGCCCGGCGTGCCGGCGCTGCCCGGCGATACCGGCAAGTCGTGGTCGCACCACGTGCTGCAGCTCGCCTGCCACCAGGACCTCACCGAGGCGGACCTGCGCCGCATCGTCGAGCAGGTCGAGCGCCTGTTCATCACCCCCGCCGCCGCGCCCGCGCGCTGAAGGCCCGGCGATGCGGCGCGTGCTCATGGTCTCCTTCCAGTTCCCGCCGATGGCGGGGACCAGCGGCGTGCAGCGCGCGCTGCGCTTCGCGCAGCAGCTGCCCGCCTCGGGCTGGACGCCGAGCGTGCTGACCGCGCATCCCCGCGTGCATGCGCAGACCGGTACGGACCTGGTCGAGGAGATCCCGGCGGACCTGGTCGTGCGTCGTGCCTTCGCGCTGGACGCCGCGCGGCACCTGTCGATCGCGGGCCGCTATCCCGGCTTCCTCGCGCGCCCGGACCGCTGGCACAGCTGGCTGCTCGGCGCCGTCCCGGCCGGCCTGAAGCTGATCCGCGAGACGCGCCCCGACGCGATCTGGAGCACCTATCCGATCCCGACGGCTCACCTCGTCGGCTATTGGCTCTCCAGGCTCAGCGGCCTGCCCTGGGTGGCCGACTTCCGCGACCCGATGGCCCACGACGGCTACCCCGCCGATCCGGTGCTGTGGCGCAGCTTCGCGGCGGTGGAGCGCCAGGTCTTCGCGCGCGCCGCGCGCTTCACCTTCACGACGCCCGGCGCCGCCCGCCTCTACGCGAAACGCTTCCCCGCCGCCGCCGACCGGATCCGCGTGATCGAGAACGGCTACAGCGAGGACGCGTTCCGGCAGGCAGAGCAGACCTTGGCCGTTGCAGGCTGCGCAGGACGCGCACGCGCGGCCGCCGACGCCTCCGATGCTGGCGACACCACCGTGGCGCGCAGCACCGGCCCGCGCGTGCTGCTGCACAGCGGCGTCATCTATCCGGACTGGCGCAGCCCGGTGCGGCTGTTCGAGGCGCTCGCCGCCGCGAAGGCCGAGGGCCGCATCGATGCCTCGCGGCTGCGGCTGCGGCTGCGCGCGACGGCGCATGACGACTTCGTCCGCGCGCTCGCGTCGCGCCTGGGCGTGGCCGATCTGGTCGAGATCGCGCCGCCGGTTCCCTATGCCGAGGCCCTGGCCGAGATGCTGCGCGCGGACGGCCTGCTGCTGCTGCAGTCGAACGACTGCAACGACCAGATCCCCGCCAAGGCCTATGAATACCTGCGCGCGCGCCGGCCCGTGCTGACGCTGGCCGATCCGGCCGGCGACACCGCGCAGCTGATGCGCCGCGCCGGCCTGCCGCACAACGCGGCGCTGGAAGACGGTCCCGGCGTCGCCGCCGTGCTCGACCGCTTCCTCGACGACCTGTTCCACGGCCGTGCCGCGCTGCCCGCGCCGCCGGCCATCGCCGCGGCCTCGCGCGAGTCCCGCACCGGCGAACTCGCCCGCGTGCTCGACGAGGCCTGCGCCCCCCAGATGCCTACCGCCGAGGCGCGACCATGACCCCGACGACCCCGACTTCCCCGCCTCCCGCCAGCGCGCTGCGCTGGTCCCTGATCGCACTGCCCGATGCGGCCGCCTTCGCGCCGCATGCCGCCGCGTGGGACGCGCTGCAGGCGCGTGTCGCCGGCCTGCCCTTCCTGGAGAGCGCTTTCCTCGCGCCGCTGCTGGGCGTCTTCGGCACGGGCCGCGAGCGGCTCGCGCTGCTCGGCGATCCGAAGGCGCCTCGCGCCGCCGCGATCGTGACGCCCGCCGGCACCGCCCAATGGGCCACCTTCCAGCCGTCGCAGCTGCCGCTGGGCGCCTGGTTGAGCCCGGCCGGCGAGGCGCTCGAACCGCTGGCCGACGGCCTGCTGCGCGCGCTGCCGCTGCCCGCCCTCGCGCTGGGCCTGACGCAGATCGACAGCCTGTTCCACCCGCGCCCCGCCGACGGCACGCGCTGGCGCGGCCAGGACTACATCGACACCGCCTGGGTCGACCTGACCGGCGACTTCGAGACCTACTGGGAAGCGCGCGGCAAGAACCTGCGCACCAACCTGAAGAAGCAGCAGAAGAAGCTGGACACCGCCGGCACCGTCACGCGGCTGGAATGCCTGACGCGGCCCGAGGACGTCGCTCCCGCGCTGACGCAGTACGGACGCCTCGAGGCCAGCGGCTGGAAGGGCTCCGAGGGCACGGCGATCGCGCCGGGTCATCCGCAGTACGAGTTCTATCGCGCGATGCTGGAAGGCTTCGCGCGCGCCGGCCGGGTCCGGCTGTACCAGTACTGGTTCGACGACGCCGTCGTCGCGATGGACCTGTGCATCGAGTCCGGCGGCAAGATCGTGATCCTGAAGACCGCCTACGACGAGGCGCACAAGGCCGTGTCGCCGTCGACGCTGATGCGCCAGCTGCAGTTCCAGCAGCTGTTCGACGCGGCGGCGGCCGGCGGTCCGATCCGCCGCATCGAGTTCTACGGCAAGGTCATGGAATGGCACACCCGCTGGACCGCGGACGCGCGGCCGGTCTATCACGCCACGCTGTACCGCTGGGGCTGGGTGCCGGCGCTCAAGCGCCTGCTGCGCGGCGATGACGCGACGCCGTCCGGGGATGCGGCCCCCAAGACGGAAGAAGCCCCGGCATGAGCAAGAGCCCGTCCGTGCGCGGCGCGCTGGCCTGGTCCTTCGCCGAGCGCTACCTGAGCCTGCTGATCACCGTGCCGACCACGATGATCCTGGCCCGGCTGCTGACGCCGACGCAGGTGGGCGTCTATTCGCTGTGCGCGGTGGTCACCAACCTGGCGTCCATCCTGCGGGACTTCGGCGTCAGCGAGTACATCATCCAGGAGCGCGAGCTCGATCGAGAGAAGCTGCGCAGCGCCTTCACCATCACGCTGATGATGGCCTGGAGCATCGCGCTGGTGATCCTCGGCGGCCGCTTCCTGCTGGCCGACTGGTACCACGAGCCGCTGCTGGCGGACCTGCTGCTGGTGCTCAGCCTCAACTTCGTGATGCTGCCGCTGGCGTCGCCGTCCTTCGCGCTGCTCAACCGCGAGATGGCCTTCCACAAGGTCTTCATCGTGCAGGTCTGCGCGAACGCCGCCAACTCGGCGACCAGCATCGCGCTGGCCTGGAGCGGCCATGGCGCGATGAGCCTGGCCTGGGGACCGGTCGCCGGCATCGCGGTGCAGGTGGCGATCCTCGTCTGGCTGCGGCCGCGCGATGCGCTGCTGATGCCGCGCCTGCGCGGCGCGGGCCGCCAGTTGCGCTTCGGCGCGATGTTCACCGGCTCGCGGCTGGTGGAATCGGGCTCCCGCAACGGCCATGAGCTGATCATCGGCAAGGTCTTCGGCTTCACCTCGCTGGGACTGTTCAGCCGCGCCACGGGGCTGATCGACCTGCTCGGCCAGACGGTGAGCTCGGCCATCCTGCGCGTCGCGACGCCCGCGCTCGCGGCGGACCATCGCGCCGGGCACAGCCTGGTCGGTCCGTATGCGAAGGGCACCGCCATCTTCACCGGCATTGCGTGGCCCTTCATGGCCGGCGTGGCGCTGATGTCGGGCGACATCATCGCGCTGCTGTTCGGCGCGCAGTGGCACGCCGCCGCGCCGCTGGCCACCCTGCTCGCGCTGGCGGGCCTGCCCTACGCGCTGACGATGCTCGCGCCCAACGCGCTGGCCGCCACCGGCCAGATCCGGCGGCGGCTGTCGGTGGCGCTCTGGTACGGACCGACCCATCTGGCCTGCGTCGGCCTGGCCGCCTTCTGGAACCTGTACGCGGTGGCGGCGGTGTTCGTCATCGGCAACCTGGTGCAGGTCGCGATGTACACGCGCCACCTGACCGAAGTGCTGAAGGCCACGCCGCGCGAGCTGTTCGCGCCCAGCTGGGTCAGCGTGCAGCTGACGCTGGGCTGCTGCGCCGGCCTCGGGCTGGCGCAATTCATCGCCTACGAATTGAGCCTGCCGCTGATCCCCCGCATCGCCCTGTGCACGGTCGCCGGCGCCGGCGCGTGGCTGGCCAGCGCCGCGCTGCTGCGGCATCCGGCGATGACCGAGGTCCGCCGCGCCCTGACCCATCTGCGGAGCCGCCATGCCTGAGCTGACACCGTCCCTGGCCGCGCCCGCCACGCCCGCGCCGGTCCGCCCCGGCGAGACCTTGCGCTGGGCGATGTTCCGCGCGCTGGAGCGCCTCAGCGACCTGCGCGGCAACAACACGCTGGGCGCGTTCTCGCTGACGCCGGCCGACGCCTCGGGCCCGGCGCTGTGGTTCTACGTGACCACGATCGGCGAACTCAACGCGGTCGCGCCGATGATCGAATGGCTGATCGCGCAGCGGCCCGACCTGCGACCGGTGCTGATCACCGAGCATCCGCACTACCGCGACGCCTACCTCGCGCGGCTGCCGCAGGCGGTGGTCTGCACCAGCCGCGGCCACAGCGCCGACGCAAGCCGGCTCGCGCGCCTGCTGCCGCCGGCCATGCTGGCGGTGGCGGAGATCCCCTGCCTGCCGTCGGAGGCGCCCTGCCGCTTCTCCTACGCCTTCCTGCGCGAGGCGCGCCGCCACAACGCGGCGACGCTGATGCTCAACGGCTGGCTGTACCACTACGACCCGCCGGCCCGGCTCGACCAGATCGAGCGACGGTTGCTGGCGCGCGACTTCCTCCAGGCCTTCGACGTGCTGTGCGTGCAGGACGCCGAGACCGCGCGGCAGCTCGAGGCGCGCGGCGCGCCGCGCGAGCGGCTGCAGGTGACGGGCAACATGAAGTTCGACGCGATGCGGCGCGCCGACTGGGGCGTGGAACAGGCCACGCGCAGTCCACGCCTGCTCGGCCACCTGCTCGCATCGGCCCGGCCCATCGTGGTCGGCGGCTGCGTCACCGAGCTGCAGGAACAGCAGCAGGTGCTGGGCGCGTTCGAGCGCCTGCGCCGCACGCATTCGGACGCGCTGCTGATCCTGGCACCGCGCCATCCGGAGAACCTCGAGCGCATGGGCGCGCTGCTGGCGCAGCTCGGCGAGGCGGGCCTGCGGGTCACAAGGCGTTCGCAGATCGAGGACGCGCCGCTCGCAGGCGAGGTGCAGTGCCTGGTGCTGGACACCGTCGGCGAGCTGCGCGACTTCTATGCGGCGGCGACCGTCGCGCATGTGGGCGTGGACCACAACGTGCTGGAACCGCTGGGGCTGAACAAGCCGCTCACCATCCGCGGCGGCTGGGACACGACCTATCCGTCGTATCCAGTCTACCGGCTGCTGCGCGATCGCGGCGTGCTGCACGAGTGCGACGACGAGGTCTCGATGAGCGACTACTGGCTGGCCGCGGTCGCACGCGCGCCGCGCATCGCGGATGACCTGCGGCGCACGGAAGAGGCACTGGCGTCGATGCGGGGCTCGGTGGCGCGGCATCAGGCGGCGTGCGCGGCACGGATCGGGCGCTGACCAGCCCGGCCCTTCGACTGCCAACGTCGGCGCGCTTGGCCGCCAAGGCGCAAGGCCCCGGCGTCAAGCGCCGAAACCTCGCGCCTTGCCGGCCCTGAACGACCGAGCATGTCGGGCCTTGGCCTTGGGGTCAGCCCTTGTGATTCAAGGCGTCGCGCGTCGCTTCCAGCAGCGTGCGGCCGTGGACCGCGTCGGGCTCGAGGTGGTTGCCTTCGGCCCACTCATTCCACGCGTTGATGAACACGACCTGCCGCTGCGGCGGCTGATGCTTGCGCGTCCACGCGAGCGCCGCCTCGAGCCAGCGCTTGTAGCGCTGCGGCGTGTTGTTCATCAGGATGGTCGCGCCGCCCGAGGAGCGTCGCGCGCTGTTGTCGAAGCCGGGGCTGACGCAGCGCAGGAACGGATAGTCCGGCGCCGGCTTGGCCAGCACGCCGTCGACCATGCGGTCGTAGTCGAAGAAGTTGTGCTGGCCGTAGGCCTTGGGCAGGAACCCCAGCTTCATCGCGAGCCTGGACTTCCAGCCGGTGAAGTGCTTGCCGCCCAGGCGCCGCCAGTCCGGCGCGAACTCGATCGACAGGTCCAGTCCGACCGCGCGCGGATCGGCGCCGGACCCGGTGCCGCTCCACTCGAACTGCGCCAGCGTCAGCTCGCCGACGCCCTCCTCGCGCGCGATGCGGCGCCAGGTCGCCAGCGTGCGTTGCGGATCGGGGAGGTGATCGACCTTGTAGACGATGAACAGCGGCTTGCCGTCGATGCGGATGTAGCGCGGATCACGGAAGTGAGGCAGCAGCGTGCGGATGTGGGCCTCGTCGTCCTCGTCCGAGTAGCGCTGCTCGATCAGCATCTCCCGGTCCTTGCCGTTCCAGGCGCGGGTCCAGTTCTCGTTGGCCCAGGCCAGGCAGTACGGGAAGTCGGGTTCGCCGCTGGCGCGGATCTCCTCGATCGGGCGCTCCATCAGGCGCTCGCCGGTGAACCAGTAGTGGTAGTAGCAGAAGCCGCCGATGCCGTGCTCGCGCGCCAGCTCGGCCTGCGCGGCGCGCGCCTCGGGGAGCCGCAGGTCGTAGAAGCCCAGCTCGCCCGGCAGGCGCGGCTGGTAGTGGCCGTCGAACAGCGGCTTGGCCTTGGCGACGTTGCGCCACTCGGTGAAGCCCTTGCCCCACCACTCGTCGTTCTGACGGAAGGGATGGAACTGCGGCAGCACGATGGCGATCGCGAGCGGGTGCTCCGCGGAGGAAGCCGGCGTCGACGATGCGGGCGCGTGTCCGTCCGCAGGGGCGCCGTCCGGCGTGGCGAGGGAATCGGGCGTCATGCGGTTCATCGGGACAATCAAGGGACGGGGGCTTGCAGCGCCTCGCGCCATTGGGCGGCGATGGCGCGCGTGGAGTAGTCGCGCTCGATGGCCGGCATCGCGGCGCGCGCGCGGGCGGCCAGCGGCGCCGGATCGGCGATGTGCTCGGCCAGCCGGCCCCAGTCGTCCAGCGCGCAATGCGCGCGCCAGGGCTGGTAGTCGGGCAAGGGGTCGGCCATCACCGGCACGCCCTGGGCCAGGGCCAGCAGCATGCGGTTGTTGCTCTTGGCCATCGTGAACGCGGTCATGCGGGTGGGCAGCAGCACCAGGTCCTGCTCGCCGAGCAGCGACAGGAAGTGCAGCCGGTCCCAGGGCCGGTAGCGGTGCGGGAAGGCGGCGCGGCCGAGCAGCTCGCGGTAGCGCTGCTCGGAGTTGCTGATGACGGTCAGCCGCAGCGGCTGCCATCGCGCGGCCTCCTCCAGCAGCGGGATCAGCGGCTCGAGTTCGGCCATGCCGCCGGTCGCGTAGGCGCTGCCGTGATTGCCGAACCACACCAGCTGCCGGGCGACCCGGCGCTGCGCGCGGTGCTCGCGCATTTCGCGCCAGGCGCGCCAGTGGCCGCCCCAGCGGCCAGGGTGCATGCGATGCGGCCAGGATTCGAAGTCACGCGCGGCGGCGGGCGTCTCGACCGGATCGCCGACGACGCGAACCGGCGCGGCGGCGCGCAGGTCGGGTGGCAGTTCCGCCTCCAGCAGCGGCTTCAGGCCCGGCGAGGACACGGTGAACAGCGCGAACAGCGGGAGCGCCTCGCGGTAGGCGCTCAGCAGCGCGGCCCGCGCGGGATCGCCGGACTCGTTGAGGAAGTAGTTGTCGAAGCTGTCCAGCACCAGCCGGACGCCGTGCGCGCGGGCCTCGGCCAGGCGCCGGGCACGGCCGCGCAGCGCGTCGGGCGAGCCCGCGTCGAGCAGCCATTTCGCCTGGACCACCAGCACGCCGTCGCGGGGCAGCGGCTGCGCATCCGACGCCGGATCCAGCACACGCGACGACAGGCCCGAGCGGCGCAGTTCGCGGCTCGGCATCAGGCAGCGCAGGCGCACGCCGGCGTAGGCCGGGTTCAGTGCGTGAGGCATCCAGTGAATCTGCAAACCGGCTCCAGGGTCCGCCTCCGACAGCGGGCAGGCCGCGATTGTGCGGCATGGTCGGAAGCCTCCCCGGAGGACGGCCCTCCAAGTGGGTGGGGTCGGGGACAGGCGTCGCGACTCAATTCCACGCCAGAATCCGGCGGGGGCGTTCCTCACCGCGAACCTCCCCCTTTTCCTGCCTCTTGGCCGCATCGCCGGTCCGTACACAACGATGACGACGAGCACCGCCACTTTCCTTTCCACGGGCCAGCCGGTCCTGCCGAGTCTCCCGACCGACGCCCCGGCCGCGCAACGCGACGCCGCATGGCAGACGCTGCTGTCGGCGAGCGATCCGGCACCGGCGCTGGCGCAGGTCGGCGGGCGCTTCTCGGTGGCGTGGCGTCAGCCCGGCGGGCGCACGCTGCTGGCGACGGACCGCTTCGGCATCGAGCCGCTGTGCTACCGCATCGTCGGCCACGAGCTGCAGTTCGCGACCCGCGCCGACGACCTGGCCGGCGACGACGTCGACCTCGATCCGCAGGCGCTGTTCGACTACCTCTACTTCCACGTGATCCCGTCGCCGCGGACGGTGTTCCGCAACATCTTCCGGCTGCCGCCGGGGCATGTGGCGATCTTCGAGCGCGGCGAGCTGCGCGTGACGCCGTACTGGACACCGACCTTCCGGGCCGACCCGGCGCCGAAGCTGGAAGACCTGAAGGTCGAGTTCAAGGAGATCCTGCAGCGCTCGGTGCAGCGGGCGATGCACGCGCCGGACGCCGCCTGCTTCCTGAGCGGCGGCACGGACAGCTCGACGGTCGCGGGCATGCTGAGCCGCGTCGCGGGACGGGCGCCGGACACCTACTCGATCGGCTTCGAGGCCGAGGGCTACGACGAGATGGCCTTCGCGCGCATCGCGGCCAAGCACTTCGGCTGCCGGCACCACGAGTACTACGTGACGCCCAAGGACCTGGTCGACGGGATCGCGAAGGTCGCGACGCATTACGACCAGCCCTTCGGCAACAGCTCGGCGCTGCCGGCCTACTACTGCGCCCGCCGCGCCTACGACAACGGCGTGCGGCACCTGCTGGCCGGCGACGGCGGGGACGAGCTCTTCGGCGGCAACACGCGGTATGCGAAGCAGACGGTGTTCTCCTGGTATGGCAACGTGCCGGGGCCGCTGCGGGACCTCGTGCTGCAGCCGGTGTTCGGCTCGCCGATCGGCAAGCTGCCGCTGCTGAAGAAGGGCGCGAGCTACATCGACCAGGCGCGCGTGCCGATGCCGGACCGGCTGCAGAGCTACAACCTGCTGACGCGGCTGGGCATGGGCGACGTGCTGGAGACGGACTTCCTGCGGCGCGTGGATCCGCTGGGTCCGCAGAAGCAGCAGCGCCAGGTGTGGAACGGGCTCAAGACCGGCAAGCTGGTCGACCGCATGCTGGCCTTCGACTGGCGCTACACGCTGGCCGACACCGACCTGCCCAAGGTCGTCGGCACGACGCGGCTCGCGGGGACCTCGGTCGGGTTCCCGATGCTGGACGACGAGCTGCTGGCCTTCTCCGAACGCCTGCCGGCGGACTACAAGCTCAAGGGACTGCAGCTGCGCTGGTTCTTCAAGGAGGCGCTGCGCGGCTTCCTGCCCGACGAGATCATCGTCAAGAAGAAGCAGGGCTTCGGCCTGCCCTTCGGCGTCTGGGCGACGCGCGACGCCAACCTGCGTGCACTCGCCGAGGATTCGTTGGGCAGCCTGTCCACACGCGGCATCGTTCGCCCCGAATTCATCCGGAGCCTGCTCAAGGAGCGGCTGCCGGAACACCCCGGGTACTACGGCGAGATGGTGTGGATCCTGATGATGCTGGAGCAGTGGCTGCGCGGACGGCGGCCGAACTACCGGGTCTGAGTCTCGTCGATCCGAGCCGCCCGAAGTTGCGAATCAGCGGCGGCATGAATTCAGCGGCAGGCTACGCGACTTCGGCTGCCTGCGCACGGGGCAGCAGGCTCGTCGGCGTCGGCGCGACGATGACGGGATCTCGCTCCAGAAGCCATTGCGCGAACTGACTCTCTTCCAGCGCATAGGGGCCATCACCGCGCCACACCAGCTTCGCCTGGCAAAGCCGCTGCAGCGCCATGTCGATGCTCGTCTCAGAAATCTCGGGCACGCAGTGGTCCGGGACCACCGACAGCATCGCCATCAAACGCTGCCTCGCAGCGGGGAAATAAGGACCGAACTCCAAGCCGTCCTCCGCCAACAATCGAAGCAATGCCTGGTCCAGCAGCTTCAACGGCCGAAGCCGGATGTAGAGCTTGCACTTCTCAGCCTCGATCTGCTCGCGAGCCAGGCACAGCAGCATTTGCTCCTGCATCTCCCTGCTGAGGTGCGCCATCGCCGCGGCCCCGCAACAGGCCTGATGAAAAGGTTCGGGCCGGCGCAGGCAGATCTCGAAAGCCCGCGCCATCGCGGAGAGCGAGGGCGTGAAACGGGGACCGTGAAGGCTGCGGGCCCACAGGAAGTAGTTCTCCTCCCACAGCGTCGGCAACACCTCCAGGGGCGCCATGTAGAACGCCTGATGCTTGTCACTGACCAGACATTGGATCTTCTCATTGTGAGAGCCCGTTGCGACGAAGCGGAACTTGAGTTTCCTGCGACCATTCAACTCGTCGCGGGCCGACTTGAGCATGTACAGCACATCGCGGCCCAGACTGGTCGCTTGCGTCTGCTGAACCTCGTCGACCACCAGCACCACGGTTTGCCCGGCACGATCGGACAAGCGTTCCAGCGATTCGCACAACGAAGGCTCGCGCTCGCCTCGCTCCTTCTTGAGTTCCCATTCGACCCCTGGCGCCCTGAAACGCGAGAGGCTGACGCGACCGAACGCGCGCCGCGCACGACTCTCGTGAGATAGCACGGCCTGATTGATCAGTTCAACAATCACTGCTCCCGGATCTTCGTTGCGCCTCCCCCAGAGATCCGCGTAAAGGACCAGCGCGCCGTACGCCTGCTCGAGCGCCGGCTTCAGGTCATGACGGATGAACGTCGACTTTCCGGTGCGGCGAGGGGCGGTCAGGAACAGCCCGGACGCATGGTGGTAGGACATCAACTCGGACGCCATCCGGCTGGCGAGTTCCGGACGACGAAAGATCGCCGGATCTGGCAGAACTCCGAAACGGGTATCGGGACGGGCGGCACCGCGAAAGCGGTCGAGAACACGATGGATCAGTTGCAGCATGGATCACCTCCAGACCACAAATTCTTGGCCCGTTCGAACCCGTCGAATTTCAGCGGAGGCGACGAAACGGGGTCAGTCGTTGCGCCGCGCCCACGAACCGGCGGGAATCTTTTGGGGGTGTTTGTCGGCCGACAACTGAAGTTCCATACCTGGAACTTTGCGTTCGGCACGCGGCAAATCACAGCCGCGAGCTGCGGCGGCACTCGATGGCGCCGGGCGTGTTCAGACGACCGCCGCGGGGCCACCCATGCGCGCGTTGCGCATCATCCGCGCCGCAAACATCGCGGTGGAGTTGCCCCACGGCGTGTAGCGCGGCAACTGGAACAGGTCGGCGCCCGGCAGCGCCACGCCGGGCGCGGTACTGACCGCCGCCTCGAAGCCGAGTTCCCGCAGCATCGCCGCGTGGCCCGCGTCGTAGTCGCGCACCGGCCGGCCGTTCGGATACGCGAAGCTGCGCACCGGCCGGCCCAGCAGCGCCGCGAGGTGGTCTCGCCCTGCCTGCACCTGCTCGCGGGCGCCGTCGGGCGACAGGGTCGTCAGTACCGTGTGGTCCACCGTGTGGCCGCCGATCTCGTGGCCCGCGTCGGCCAGCTGCTTCAGCTGCGTGTCGGTGAGCATCAGGTCGTCCGGCATCGGCCCGACCGGCCGCGCCGCCAGCATGCGCGCCAGCTGCGCGTCGCGCTCGTCCGGCGCCAGGTACTTCAGCTGCACCTGCAGCGCGGACACGGCCTTCAGCCGGTCCTCGGCCGTCGCGACCGGATGCACGCCCATGTCCACCGCCGACAGGTCCAGCACCGGCCCCGGCACGCGTCGCACGAACTCGACCACCGTGTCGCTGAACATGCGGCCGCCGTTCAGGTAGCCGGTCGCGATGAACACGGTCGCGCGCGCGCCATGTCGCGCGAGGATCGGATGCGCCACCGTCCAGTTGTCCGCGTAGCCGTCGTCGAAGGTGATGCACGCCGCGCGTGGCGGCAGACGGCCCTCGCGCAGCGCGAGCGCCGCGTCCGTCACCGTCATCAGCGTGAAGTGCCGGGCCAGGAAGGCCACCTGTGCCTCGAAACGCGCGGCGTCGATCTCGCCCGGCCGCATCGCGTCGGGTTCGGACAGCACGCGGTGGTAGATCAGGATGCTCAGCGCGGGCTCGCCGCGCGGCCAGCCCAGCAGGCTCAGCGACGCCAGCATCAGGTGCCTCCCCAGTACGGCGAATGCACGTCGCGCGGCGCCTGCCCCGCCGCGACGGCGGCCTGCTTGCGCCCCGCCACCTCCGCGGCGACGACACGGTTCACCACCACCACGATCAGCACCAGGTAGTACGGCAGGTCGAAGTAGACGAGACTCAGGAAGGCCCCGCCGGTCGCGTAGCCGATCAGCCCGACCTGGCACATCGCCGACAGGTCCCGCGCCCACTGCAGGTCCGGCATGTCCTTGGCCGCCCGGATGGTCGCGCCCGCCAGCCGCCAGGTCGCCGCGAAGATGCCGACGAAGATCGCCAGGCCGAAGAAGCCGTGCTCCCCCAGCGCCTGGAAGTAGATGCTGTGCGCCGTCAGCGGCACCGACGGATCCGGCGCGTACTTGGCGAACACCGCCGGTCCCGCGACCGTGAAGCCGCCGCCGAACGGGAACAGGTCCAGCGCCAGGCGCCAGGCCATCTGCCACGCGTTGATGCGCCCCATCGCCGACGAATCCTGGTCGTAGGTCTTGATGGTCTCCATCCGGTTGGTCCAGCTGTCCGGCATGAAGACGAAGATCAGCGGCAGCGCCACCAGCACGACCAGCGCCAGGGGCAGCTTGTTGCGGCTCTTCAGCCACATGAAGAAGGACATCGTCACGATCGCCAGGAAGGCGCCGCGCGACTGCGAGCCCACCGCCGAGGCCATGCACAGCAGCATGGACACCGTCGCCAGGTGGCGCTGCCAGGGCTTGGTCGCCTGCAGCTGCAGGTAGCGGATCAGCGGCACCGTCATGATGGTGGCCAGCGCCAGCGAGTTGTTGTCCTCGATGAACGAGCCCTCCGGCCCCCACACCCGCGCCGAGCCGCCCGACAGCACCGTGAACACGCCGCCCTTGATGCCGTAGTAGCCGATCGAGATCACCAGCACCAGCACCAGCCAGTCCAGGTCGCGCCGCCGCTTCACGACCAGCAGCGACACCAGCACCATCAGCAGCACCTTGAACGCCCGCGACCAGAAGTTCATCTCCTTGTCCGGATAGAACGAGAACAGCAGCGGCGACACGCCGATCCACAGGATCCAGATCGCCAGCAGGACGGTCACCGCGTTGACGGGGAACTTCACCAGCTTGTCGCGGTGGAACATCAGGCTCGCGAACAGCGCCAGCGCGATCACCATCGACCACGGCGCGTCGTGCGCGAAACCGTAGGCCAGCCGGTGCGGGTTCATCACCCCCATCCAGACCCAGCCCAGCACGCCCCACATGGGGTCCTTGAAGGTCTTGTAGATCAGGGCCAGGAACAGGCCCAGCATCAGCAGGTCACGCATGGCGCAGCTCCGGCGACCGACGCGCGGCCAGGATGCGGTGGAACAGGTCGAGCTGGCCCTGCGTGGTCGCATCCCAGCTGAAGCGCTCGGCATAGCGCCGCGTCGCCGCGCGGTCGCGGGGCGACGCGCGCAGGCGGCGCACCGCCTCGGCCACGCCGGCCGCGGTGCGCGCGGGCATCAGCTCGCCGGCCTCGGGGCTGGCCACGACCTCGGGGGTGCCCCACACATGGGACGCCGCCACCGGCGTGCCGCAGGCCATCGCCTCGAGCAGCACGTTGGCCCAGCCTTCCCGGCTCGACGCGAGCACCAGCGCGTCGACGCCGGCATAGACCTCGCGCAGCCGCGCCTGCGGCAGCGCCCCCAGGAAACGCACCCGCGACGTCACGCCCAGCGACTCGGCCAGGCGGCGCAGGGCGCCCTCCTCCGGGCCGGTGCCGGCGATCAGCAGGTCGACATCGGGCAGCTCGGCCAGCGCGCCGATGACCAGTTCATGGCCCTTGCGCTCGATCAGGTGACCGACCGAGGCGAGCGTGAAGCGACCCGCGGGGAGGCCCGACGCGGCGCGGGCCTCGTCGCGACCCGCCGGATGGAAGAGCGTCAGGTCCACGCCGTTGCGCAGCGCGGTGACCTTCGCGGGGTCCGCGCCCAGCGCCACCAGCTCGTCCTTGAGCGCCTCGCAGACGGTGATCATCGCGTCGGCCTGGTCGGCCGCACGCAGGATCAGCTTGCGCGGGAAGGCGTGCTGGGGGATCAGGTTGATGTCGGTGCCGCGCGCGGTGATCACCACCGGCTTGTCCAGCGCCTTCGCCACCATCACCGCGGCGACGCCGTCCGGATAGAAGTAGTGCGCGTCGATCAGGTCGAAGTCGTAGCCGCTCGCCTGCAGTCGCCGCGCGGCGCGCAGGAAGGTCCAGGCCAGCGTGTACGGCGCGCTGCTCATGCCGACCTTGGGCAGCCGCACGAAGCGCGGATGCGTGATGTCCAGGCCGTGACGCGATTCATGCGCCGGCGTCGCGGCGAACTTGCCGTACTCGCCGAAACGCTCGCCCTGGAGCGGAAACCACGGCACCGGCGCGATGACGCGCGACTCGGCCTGACCCGAGGCGATCAGGTGGCGCAGCCGGGTCTCCACGAAGATGCCGTGGCTGGGCATCACCGCGCTCGGGTACAGCGTCGAGAAGGTCAACAGCTTCAGCATGGCTCAGGCCTTCGCGTCCCCGGCGCGGGACGGCACCGCCGGCGCGCCGTCGACCGCGGGCGCGCCGGCGCCCGGCGCGACGGCCGCATGGGCGGCCTGCTGCGCCTCGCGGGCGCCCTGCCCGCTCTTCAAGGCCCGGCCCAGCGCGACCACGCGCGCGGCGTTGCCGTGCCAGGTCAGCTGCATCCGGCCGATCGTGGCGCGCGCGCCGTCGCCCAGGCGGCGGCGCAGGGCCGCGTCGGACGCCAGGCGCGCCAGCAGCACTTCCAGCGCGCCGGGCTGCGCCGGATCGAAGAGCAGCGCGTTGAGGTCGTCGTCCAGGACTTCCTCGATGTTGGGCTGGTTCGGCGCGACGATGGCCTTGCCCAGCGCCAGGTATTCGAAGAGCTTCAGCGGCGACGCGTACGCGACCACCGCCGGCTGCAGCGCGATGTCGAAGGCGGCCACATAGGCCGGCACCGCGTCGCGCGAGACCACGCCGGTGAAGCGCACCCGCTCGCCGAGCTTCAGCTCGCCGGCCAGCGTCTCCAGATCGGCCCGCGCCGGGCCGTCGCCGACCAGCAGCAGCCGCGCATTCGCGGGCGCCGCGTCCGTCGCCATCCAGCGGATCACGCGGTCCATGCCGTGCCAGTCGCGCACGAAGCCGGTGAAGCCCAGCACCAGCGCGCCCTCCCAGCCGAGCGTGCGCTTGGCGTCATCGGGCGACGGCGCCGCGTCGAAGTGTTCCTCGTTGATGCCGTTGGGGATCACGACCAGCCGGTCCTGCGGCACGCCGCGCGCGCTCACCATCGTGCCCAGCACCTGGGTCACCGGCAGCACCGCGTCGGCACCGCGCCAGACGGTGTCCTCGGCCCAGCGCGCCACGCGCGGCAACGCAAGGCCGCCGAACTTCGCGCGCTCGTCGACCAGCGGCGCGTTCACCTCCAGCAGCAGCGGCAGGCCCAGGCGCCGCTTGAGCATCAGCCCGCTCAGCAGGAAGAGGTTGTAGCGCTCGTAGATCAGGTCGGGCTGGAAGTCCCGGGCCGCCGCCGCCAGGCGCCGGTAGGCCACCAGCGAGTAGGCCAGCTCCAGCAGCTCGTAGACGAACTTGGGCAGCTTCGCGCGCAGGCGGTGCACCCAGCCGGTGTCGTCGCCCATCTTGGCCTTGTCCTCGGGCGCCGACTCGCCGCCGGGCGCGACCACGCGCACCTCGTGGCCGAGCGCGCGCAGCGAGCCGATCATCTCCTCGATGTGGACCGCCTGGCCGTCCTTGGATGCGGTGCGATGGTGATAAAGGATCTTCACGCGGCCTCTCGCATCGACGTCGCGCCCATCACGTTGCGCAGGAACGCGTCGTACATCAGCAGCGTCCACAGCGGCGTGCTGTGATCGCGGCTGCCGTTCTCGTGCTGCTCGACCATCTGGCCGACGGTCTTGAGATCGAACATGCCCGAGTCGGCCAGCGGGCCGCCCAGCAGCGAGTTCCTCACGCGTTGGCGCAGCGGGCCGCGGAACCAGCGGGACAGCGGCACGGCGAAGCCCATCTTGGGCCGGTACAGCACGTCGTTGGGCAGATGCGGTTCGAGCGTCTTCTTGAACAGGTACTTGCCCTCGCCGCCGCGCAGCTTCAGATGCGACGGCAGCGTCGCCAGCCATTCGACCAGCGGGTGGTCCATCAGCGGCTCGCGCACCTCCAGCGAGTGCGCCATCGACGCGCGGTCGACCTTGGTGTTGATGTCGCCGACCAGGTAGGTGTGCGTGTCGATGTACTGGATCAGCGCCAGCGGATCGTCGGTGTTGGCGCGCTCCGCGTGCCGCAGGAACAGGTCGCGCGCGTTGTAGCCGCCGAGTTCCGACTTGAAGCGCGCGCTGTACAGCGGCATGCGCTCGTTGTCGCGGATCACGGACATGGTGTGGAAGTAGGCCTCCACCGAGTTGCGGGCCAGCGCCTGGAAGGTGGTCTTCGCGCGGAACACGCGCGGCGCCCAGTCCGCCTTCGGATAGAGCCGGCCCAGCGTGCCGAACAGCGGCTTGCGCAGCCCCAGCGGCAGGCTGGCGCGCATGCGCTCCTCCATCATGTGCAGCTTGTAGCGGCGGTAGCCGCCGAAGCTCTCGTCGCCGCCGTCGCCCGACAGCGCCACCGTCACGTGCTTGCGCGCGAGCTGGCAGACGCGGTAGGTCGGGATCGCGGAGCTGTCGGCATAGGGTTCGTCGTAAAGACGCGCCAGCGTGTCGATCAGGTCGAAGTCGTCGCTCTGGACGGTCTCGACGTGGTGCTCGGTCTGGTAGCGGTCGGCCACCATCTGCGCGAATTCGGATTCGTTGTACTGCGGGTCGTCGAAGCCGATCGAGCAGGTCTTCACCGGCCCGTTGGTCTCGCCGGCCATCATCGCGACGACCGCGCTCGAGTCCACGCCGCCCGACAGGAAGGCGCCCAGCGGCACTTCGGAGATCAGCCGCAGCTTGACCGCCTCGCGCAGGCGGCGGGTCAGTTCTTCCTGCGCCTGGACTTCGTCGATCTTGTTGTCGGTCGTGAAGTTGACGTCCCAGTAGCGGCGCGGCTGGCCCAGCGGCTCGCCACGCTTGATGACCAGCGTGTGGCCTGGCGGCAGCTTCAGCGCCTGACGGAAGATGGTGCGCGGCTCGGCGACATAACCCAGCGCGAAGTACTCCTCCACCGCCTGCGGGACGATGTCGCGCTTCATGGCCGGATGCGCGAGCAGCGCCTTCAGCTCGGAGCCGAAGACCAGCGTGCCGTCGTCCAGCAGCGCGTAGAACATCGGCTTCACGCCGAGGCGGTCACGCGCCATGAAGAGCTGGTCGCGCGCCTTGTCCCAGACCACGAAGGCGAACATGCCGCGCAGCTTCTGCACGCAGTCCTCGCCCCAGGCGGACCAGGCGTGCACGATGGCCTCGGTGTCGCTCTTGGTCTGGAACTGGTAACCCAGCGCGGTCAGCTCCGCGGTCAGCTCGCGGTAGTTGTAGATCTCGCCGTTGAAGACGATGCCCACCGAATGGTCCGCGTTGAACAGCGGCTGCTGGCCGGTCGCGATGTCGATGATGGACAGCCGGCGGTGGCCGAAGGCCAGCCCCGGCTGCAGATGGATCGAGCCCTCATCGGGCCCGCGGTGGTGCAGCGAGTCGTTGATGCGATGCATCAGCGCGCCGTCGAAGTCGCGCCGCCCCCGGGTATCGAAGAGTCCGCTGATTCCGCACATGGTCGATTTCCCCGTCAG
The DNA here is from genome assembly GCF_050632235.1 of Roseateles chitinivorans. Classification (GTDB taxonomy): domain Bacteria; phylum Pseudomonadota; class Gammaproteobacteria; order Burkholderiales; family Burkholderiaceae_C; genus Roseateles; species Roseateles chitinivorans_A. The sequence goes on from NZ_CP192584.1 coordinate 4,995,167, forward strand.
TTCTTGTGGCTGCCGGCATTGTGGCCGCGCAGCGTGTCATACAGGCCCTGGTACCGAGCGACCATGGCCCGCATGCTGAAATCCTGCTCCACCCGCGCCCGGCCGGCCTCGCCCATCGCGGCGGCCAGCGCCGGATCGCGCGCCAGGCGCAGCAGCGCGGCGGCCATCGCCTCGGGATCCGCCGCCGGCACCAGCAGCCCGCTGACGTCGCGCGTCACCAGGTCCGCGTTGCCGCCGACCTCGGTCGCGACCACCGGCAGCCCGCTGGCCATCGCCTCGAGGATGGTGTTGGAGATGCCCTCCGCCAGCGAGGGCAGCGCGAAGACATGCAGTCCGCGCATCACGGCGGGCACGTCGGTGCGTTCGCCCGGCAGCCAGGCAAGACCGCCCAGATCGGCTTCGTCGAGCAGCGCCTGGCACTGCGCCCGCAGCGGACCGTCGCCGATCAGCACGAGGCGGGCGCGCGGGCGCAGGTCTGGCGCCTGGCCGATCAACGCGATGAAGGCGCGCGTCAGCATCAGCTGGTCCTTCACCGGCGCCATGCGGCCGACGGTGCCGATCAGCCAGTGCGCGGCGGGATCGAAGGGGCCGCCCGGGATGGCCTCGACCTGCTGACGCTGGAAGCGCGAGGTGTCGACGCCGTTGACGAACTGGCTCACGCGCGCCGGCGGCACGCCGACCGGACCGGTCAGGTAGTCGCCGAGGTCGCGGGAGAGCGCGATGTAGTGCGAGACGAAGGGCTTGTAGAAGCGGCGCACGCGCTGGTAGGCGCGGTTGCGGCCGTCGAGGTCGCCGACGTCGCGGCCATGCTCGCCATGGATGCGCACCGGCACGCGCGCGGCCCAGGCCGGCAGCTGGACTTCCAGCGCGGCCAGGTTGCGGCTGTGCACGATCGCCGGCTTGAGCGCACGGAACAGCCTGTAGAGCTGGGGATAGAGCCAGAAGCCCTGCCCCGGCGGCTTGTTCAGGGCGAAGCACTCGACGTCGTCGCGCTGCAGCCGCTTGCGGAAGTCGGTGACCTCGGTCAGCGCGACGATCGCATGCCGGTAGCGGTCCGCCGGCATGTGGTTGATCAGGTTCACCACGCCGTTCTCGAGACCGCCCGTGTCGAAGCGGTACATCACGTGCAGCACCAGCGGCCGCTCGTCGGCGGCGGCCGCCGCGCGCTGGACGCTCAGGCCGGCGCTCATCCCCGACCTCCCGCCGACGGCGGTGCCGAAGGGGCGGCCGGCGCGGCGCTTCCGCCGGCATCACGCACGCCGCGGAGCTCGGCATCGATCGCGCCCCAGTGCTGGCGCAGGAACAGCTGCAACCGTTGCGGCGCCAGCTCGTCGGCCTCGGTGTAGACGAGGACCAGCGCCGCGTCGTCGCCGCGACCCTGGAGCCGCTCCAGCGCGCCGCGCACGCGCGCCTGCCAGGCACTCGTCATCGGCCGGCCGTTGATCCAGTACACGTGCCACACCAGCATGCGCGGCGCGGTCACCGCGTCCAGCGACGAGGCGCGCACCTGCGTGGTCAGCACCGGGACCGGCGTCACCGAGCCGCCGGTGACCGGCACGAATGCCGTCTGGCCCCGCCCGGTGACGGCCCAGTGCTTGTCCTCGGCGGCCACGACGGCATTGCTGGAACTGACCAGCTTGCGTTCGTAGTCCTGGTCGCGGAAATACTGCAGATGCAGGCCGACCCGCGGCTTCGCCGCGCCGACCTGGTCCGGTCCGGTGAATTCCTGGTGCAGCGAGGCATTGGCGCCTTCGAAGTCCGGCACCCAGGCGTCCGACGGCACGGTCTGGTCCGACCAGCCCGGCTCCACCGGCACCGCCGGCAGCGAGGAGATCGGTGCCGCGTGCCCCTGTCGCAGCAGCACGCCGGCCGTGATCGGCAACGCGATGGCGAGCAGCACGGCGACGGCAGCCACCCAGCCCGCGCCCGTGGCGGACGTCGAGGCCGCCGGATCGCGCGGCGGCGGCACCAGCGGCAGTTCCGGCTGGGCCCAGCGCGCGCCGATCAGGAACATCGCCAGCATCACGATGCCGAAGAACAGCCAGCCGTAGATCAGGTGGTCGACGCCGACGGCCAGCGTGTTGCCCGACAGGTGGCCGATCATCACGATCAGGTAGGCGCGCGCCCAGTTCGCCACCAGCGGCAGCGCCAGCGCGAAGGCGATGAAGCCCAGACGGCGGCGGTTCGAGTGGTAGCTGAGGTAGGCGTACAGCGTGCCCACCATCGCCGAGGCGATCAGGTAACGCACGCCGGAACAGGCCTCGACGACGGACCACTGGCCGCTCGGGATGATGAACTGCAGGCCTTCCTGATAGACCGGCAGGCCGCTGAGCCGCAGCGCGACGACGGTGAACTTCGCGGTCCAGTCCATCAGCTGCGGCAGCAGGAACTCCCCGACCGGCACGCAGAAGAACAGGAAGCCCAGCGGGAAGGCCATCTCGCGCGTGACGCGCCAGCCCAGCACCGCCGGCACCAGCAGCACCAGCATCGCCACCAGCGTGAATTGCGTGACCGCGTTGATCGCGGCGAAGTCGGCGAACAGCCAGACCGCGCCGAGTGCCGCGATCGGCAGCGCCAGCCACGGCACGGCTCGCGGCGTCAGCGGCGCGACCATGCCGCGGCGCCGCCAGGCGAGCCACAGCACGATCGGCGGCACCAGGAAGGCGTGCGTGAAGGTGCCGGAGCGCCACCAGATGGTGACCATGCCCCACGCCGTCTGCCGGTACAGCAGCAGCAGCGCGACGACGAGCAGCAACAGCACCGCCAGCGGGCGACGCCAGGCGTCGGGGATGCCGCGCTGCTGGAGCGCGGAGGGCGTCGTGGCGCTCATGCCGGCTGTCCCTGCACGTTGCCGGGCAGATTTCCCGGCGTGTTTCTCTGCCCGTTGCCCTGCGGCAGATAGCCGTCCAGCTTGGCGAGGTGGGCCTGCCAGCTGAACTGGCGCAGCACGCGTTCGCGGGCCTGCTGGCCGATCGCCTGGGCGCGGGTCGGCGCGCTCAGCAGCGCGTGGACCAGTTCCAGGTAGTCGGCGGCGCTGTCGGCCGACAGCAGGTCCTGGCCGGCGAGCACGCCGTCGGCGCCCAGCGCCTCGACGCAGCTGCGCGCCGCCACCACCGGGCGGCCCACGGCCATGGCCTCGAGGATCTTGTTCTGCACGCCGCGCGCCAGCCGCAGCGGCGCGACGACGGCCGCCGCATGCTGCAGATAGGGCCGGACGTCGGGCACCGTGCCGGTGACGCGCACCGCGTCACCCGCCAGCGCGAGCACCGCGGGCGTCGGCGCGCGACCGACGATGGTGAAGCGCAAGGTCGGCCAGCGCTGGCGCAGTTGCGGCAGCACCTCGGCGGCGAACCACTGCACCGCGTCGACGTTGGGCCAGTAGTCCATCGCGCCGGTGAAGACCAGCGGCAGCTCGTCTTCCGCGAAGGGATTGGCCTGCTGCGGCAGCGGGGCGAAGTAGCCGCTGTCGACGCCGTTGCCCAGCGCCTCGACCGGCGCGCCGGTGGACGACAGGCGCTGGAACAGCGCCTTCTCGCCCTCGGTGACGAAGAACGAGCAGCGCGCCTGCTCCGCGACGCGGCGCTCGTAGGCCAGCAGCTCGCGGCCTTCGCGGCGGTACAGCCACGACATCGGCCAGCGGTTGGCCTTGGCGTAGTCGGTCCACTTGGCCGAATCCACGTCGACGAAATCGATCAGCATCGGCACCGGGCCGGCGACGGCGCGCAGTTGCTCGGCATATTGCGCCATCGTCGACGAGAACACGACGATGGCGTCGAAGCGCTGCTCCTTCGCGATCCGCGCGATCCAGTCGCGCATCGCGCGGTGGCGGTAATACGGCAGGCTCAGCGCCTCGCCCGTCGCCAGGCCGCGCAGGCTGGCCACACGCGCCAGCAGCGGATTCAGGTCGGCGGCGAAGAGCTGCTCGCACTGCGCCTGCAGCGCGGGCACGTGGGCCCAGTCCTCGGCGTCGTCGACGAAAGTGCCCAGCCAGACCTTGTGATGCGCGGTCAGGTGCTTGAGCAGGTGGTACGAACGCAGCTTGTCGCCCTTGTTGGGCGGGTACGGCAGCCGGTGGACCAGGTAGAGGATGTTGGCCATCGCGTCGTCCTCAGCCCAAGCTGCGCACGATGTGCGGACCGAGCCAGTTGGCGACGCCGATCGGCAGCTTGCGCCAGGCCTTGATCATGAGCTGGTACTTGGCGTTGCTGGGGTTGTTCTGCGGCACGGCCTCGCGCTTGTAGAGGCAGTACTCGTAGTTCAGCGGCGTGGGCTCGAAGCCCCAGTTCTTCTTGAACGAATAGCTGCCCGTGCCCTGCTTGCTGCGGCCGTAGTCGAAGACCTTCAGGCCGCGGGCGCAGGCGCGTCGCATCAGCTCCCAGTACTTGAAGTCGTTGGCGGCCAGGTCGCGCGCGGCGACGGCGTCGCCGGCGTAGTACGGCAGCACCTCGTCGCGGAAGTAGAAGCTGAGCACGCCCGACAGCGGCTCGCCCTGCGGGCTGCTGACGATGAGCACCTCCGCCGCGTCGCCGAACTCGTCCAGCAATGCCTGGAAGTAGCGCCTGGGCATCGCGGGCGTGCCGTGGCGGTGGACGTTGTCCGCGTAGAGCGCGAAGAAGCGCGACACGTCGCGATCGATCTCCGCCTTCAGCTCGTTCTTGATGCCCTTGCGCACCATCGCGCGCTGCTTGCGCGGGATGGCCAGCATGTTGGCCTCTTCCTCCTCGAGGATCTCCTTGCGGAAGGTCACGTAGAGGTCCTGGTGCGGCCAGTCGAGGTGGCGGCGCTCGACGTTGCGCAGCTCCAGATGCTCGACGCCGAGCCGGCGCGCGATCGACTGCGCCTCGTCCTCGAGCGCGCGGGCCGCGTCGTCGCTGGTCGCGGCGACGCCGCCGTAGACCGCGAACGGCAGCCCCACCAGCGCATGGCCGAAGAGCCGGCTCTTGTTCTCGGCCAGCGGCAGCACGCCCTCGATGACACCGTCGCGCTCGGCGTACAGGAAGTAGCCGGTATGGCCGAACTGCTTTCGGATGATCCGCTGCCAGGCCGCCAGGTGGAAGAAGGTGGCCGTCGGGCAGCCTTGCACGAACGCGTCCCAGCGCTTCGCGCCGTCGGCATCCTTCAGCGCGAGGTGCTTGACCTGGATCGCGCCCGTCGACGTGGCGCTCATGCCGCCAACCGCTCGGCGCCCGTCGGCGCGAGGAAGATCTCGTCCATGCGCGCCCAGGCGAAGTCGCCGAGCAGTTGCTCGATGCGCGACTCGGTGCGGCCGATGTTCACGTAATGGCGGAAGCGCGTCTTCGCGTCGATGCCGGGGATGCGCGGCTGCTCCGGGTCGATCTCCCACGGATGGAAGTAGAAGACCGCACTGCGGCCCTCGATGCGGTTGAAGCGCTCGATCATCCAGCGCGACACGCCGTAGGGCAGCAGGCGGAACCAGCCGCCGCCGCTGCTCGGATAGTTCTTGCCGCGCCAGCGCAGCGTGGTCACCGGCACCTCGATCAGGCCCGGACGGACCTCGTAGGCGAAGCGCGGCGAATCGGGCATGCCGTAGTGGTCGTGCTGGATCGGGTAGACGCTGGAGCTGTAGCGGTAGCCGCACTCGGCCAGCACGTCGAAGGCCCAGAGGTTGTCCTTGCCGATCGAGAAGCTGGGCGCGCGATAGCCCTTGACCTCGACGCCGCCCAGGTCCTCGAGCAGCGCCTTGGCGTCGCCCACGTCCTTCAGGAACGAGGCGCGGTCCAGGTCGCTGGCGCGCTCGTGGCCGAAGCCGTGGCTGGCCAGCTCGTGACCGCGCGCGACGATCTCGCGCACGATCTGCGGATAACGCTGCGCGATCCAGCCCAGCGTGAAGAAGGTCGCCTTCACCTGCTTCGCATCGAGCAGGTCCAGGATGCGCGCGATGTTGCGCTCGACGCGGCACTCACGGGCGTCCCAGTCGCCGCGGGCGATGTAGGGCGCGAAGGCGGACACCTGGAAGTAGTCCTCGACGTCGATGCTCATCGCGTTGCGGATGGCCGGGCGGCTGGTCGTGTTCATCGCATCGCTCCCACGAGTTTCTGCAGCAGCGCCAGCGTCTGCTGGTTGATCCGTTCCAGGCGCATCAGGCTGTCCTCGATGCGCTGCAGGCGGGCGTCCTGGCCGTCCAGGCTCAGGCCGGCCAGGCCGTCGGCCAGGGCGCCGAGTTCCCCGTCCAGTCCTCCGCCCTGCGCGACGCGCGAGCGCAGCCGCGTCAGGTCCAGATCGACCGCGAGATCGCCTTCGGACGCATGACCGTTGATCTCGGACCCGTGCACCGCCGGCGCCGGGGCGGACGCCGACTCGTTGGACAGGTCCTGGACGACCTCCTCCACGTCGGCCGCCGTCAGGTGCGGGTTCTCGTGCATGAAGCCCAGCAGCAGCAGCCGGTCGCACAAGGTGTTGATGCGGCGCGGGATGCCGTGGCTGGCGCGGTGCAGCGCGGTGAAGGCGTCGGCGTCGAAGCTCGGCCTGTCGGCGGCGCCCGCGCACTTGAGGCGGTGCTCGATGTAGCGCTGCGTGTCCTCTTCGTCGAGCGGACCGATGTGGCAGCTCGCCGCGATGCGCTGGCGGAACTGCTCCATCTCGGGCCGCTGCAGGATGCCGCGGAACTCCGGCTGCCCGACCAGGAAGGTCTGCACCAGCGACTGGTTGCCGAACTGGAAGTTGGACAGCATGCGCAGTTCCTCGACCGCGCGGGCGGTCAGATTCTGCGCCTCGTCGACGATCAGCAGGCAGCGCTTGCCGCGGCTGGCCTCGCTGACGAAGAAGGCTTCCAGCGCCATCAGCACTTCGCTCTTGGGCAGGTCCTTGACCCGCACGCCGAAGGCGGCGCCGACCAGGCGCAGCGTGTCCTCGGCGTCCAGCTGCGTGGTGACGATGTTGCCGATGACGACGTTGCTGCGGTTCAGGCTGTCCAGCAGCCCGCGCACCAGCGTCGTCTTGCCGGCGCCGATCTCGCCGGTGATGACGATGAAGCCGTCGCTGCGCAGCACGCCGTAGTCGAGGTAGGCCTTGGCGCGGCGGTGCTGCTTGCTGCCGAAGTAGAAGCTGGGATCGGGACTGAGCTGGAACGGCTTGCTGGCCAGCCCGTAGAAGGCCTCGTACATGTCGGTGACTGCTTAAAAGCGCTGGGTCAGCGATGCGTAGATCGCGTGTTCCTGATAGCTGGTGGCGAACAGGCTGGTGTCGTCGAACTTGGTCTGGCGCAGGCCGAAGGCCGCATCGGTGCGCGGGCCCAGCCGGTAGGTGGCGTTGGCCGTCAGCGTCCGCATGTCGTTGCCGCCGACGCCGCCATCCCCCGGGAATTCTGCCGCGAGTAGCTCATGTTGGCATTGGCCAGCGGCGTCAGCCGATAGCCCACCGACACGGTCGCGCCGCGCTGCCGCACGCGGTCCGTCAACGCCAGGTCGCCGGAGCCCACGCCGAGCGGCGAGTTGACGAGACGCCGGCTGTTGTTGTCGTTGCCGCTGAGCGTGACCGTCACGCGCGGCCCGGTCCAGATCAGCGACAGGTCGCTGCGACGCTGCAGCGAGGCGGTGTTGCTCAGGAAACCGGCGCCGCTGAACGAGTTGGGGTCCAGGCCCATCGAGGCCAGCAGCCCCCGCACGAAGGCGTCGCGCTTGACCGGGTCGGGCTCCAGGCTGCCGAACTGCAGGTCCAGCAGCTGGTAGTTGGTCGCCTGCGTCGGCGTCTCGCCGGTGCTGACGCTCTGGCTGCTGTTGGCCCGCACCGAGAACTGCGCCATGCGGTGCTCGAAGGTCAGGTTGTGGCTGTCGCCGTAGCTGTGGTGCTGCCAGTCGCCGGCGAGCTTGGTCCGCGGGCCCGGCGACCAGCGCAGGTTGGCGCCGTAGACGGAGGTCGTCTCGGGGCCGAAGTAGTCGCTGCGTTCGCGACCGCCGGTGAGGCCGACGCTCCAGTCGACATCGGGCACCCAGTTCAGCGACCCGATCACGCTGGTGGTGCGGTAGTCGATGCCGGTCTGCTCGAAGTGCATGCGCGTCGTGGACGTGTTCAGGCCCCAGTTGAGCTCACGGCCGGCGGGGCCGAAGAGGTTCAGCGACAGCGCGCCTTCCTTGCTGTTGCCGCTGCCGCTGGCCGCGCCGGTGCCACCCTCGCTGGAATCGCGCATCTGGCCCATCGCCCGCAGTTCGAAGCTGGCAAAGCTGCCCAGCCGGCCGCGCCAGTAGGGCGAGACCTGCAGCGTGCGGGTCTCCGTGCGATTGGGGCTGTCCAGCTTGCCGTCCGGGGACTGCTGGCCGAAGGCCGAGATCGACTGCTGGCTGATGTTGCCGGTCACGTCGACGAACAGCGCCGATTGCACCAGCTCCGCGGTGACGCGGGTGCTGAGCTGGTTCTGGAGCCGCGCGTCGCGGTCGCTCTTCGTGTAGACGATGCCGTCCAGCGAGTAGTCGAAGCTGCCGCGGATGGCGCCGGTGTTGCTGGAGATCGTGAGGCCCGGCGACACCGTGGTGATGAAGGCCCGGTCGCGCGAGTTGTCGGGCGACAGCGCGAGGTTGTCGGTCCAGGTCTCGGACACGCTGACCCGCGGCGTGAAGGCGAGGCCCTTGCGCGAGCCCGCGGCGCTGGTGCCGTCGTCCTGGGCGGAGGCCGGCGCGTGCGCCAGGGCCACGGCGAGGCCCAGCGCGGCGAGGCAGGCCGCACGGACCGGCGGGACCGGGCGGGCCGGGAACATCGGGGACCGCGGCCGGCGGCGGAGGTCGTTGGCCCGCGTCATCGTGTCAGGCCCGGTCCGGTCCGGCGGCCGGGTGGGATGCAGCCTCCGGCGCGTGGCCCTGCCCGTCCGCGTTGCCGTACCCGTAGCCATACCCGTAGCCATAGCCGTAACCGTAGCCGTAGCCGCTGCTGCGCTTGTTGCTGGCCTGGTTGAGCAGCAGCATCTTCAACGGGCAGTGCTCGATCGCGGCGACCGCCTGCTGCACCGCGCTCTGCGGCGTGCGCTCGGCCTGCACGACGATCACGATCTGGCCCATGTGCGTGGCCAGCACCCGCGACTCGGTGGTCAGCAGCAGCGGCGGGCTGTCGAAGATGATGATCCGGTCCGGATACCGCTTGGCCATGTCGTCCAGCAGCGCGGTCATCGCGTCGCTGGCCAGCAGTTCGGTGGCGCGCGCATGCGGGCGGCCGCTGGGCAGCAGCGTCAGCTTGTCGACGTTGGTCTTGAGCAGGACGCTGGCCATGTCAGCCTCCTTCTCCAGCACGTCCAGCAGGCCGGGGCCGGGTGGCAGGCCCAGCATGCGCAGCATCGACGGGCGGGCGACGTCGGCGTCGACCAGCATCACGGTGCTGTCGAACTCGGCCGCGATCGACATGGCCAGGTTCAGCGAGGTGAAGCTCTTGCCCTCGCCGGGCAGCGCGCTGGTCACCATGATCAGGTTGGCGTGATTGAGCGACGAGGCGCCCTTGTTCATCGCGTTGCGGATCAGCGGGCGCTTGATGTTGCGGTACTGGTCCGCCATCACCGTGCGCGGGGCGTTGGGTGTCAGGAAGCCCTGCGCTGCGAGCGCATCGAGGTCCAGGTCGACCCGTTTGGAGTGGACGTCCCCGGGGGCGCGGATCACCGCCGGCGCCGCCACCGGCGCGGCGGACGGCGTCGCGGGCGGCATCGCCGCCGGGGCGGCGGAGGCCGCCACCGGCGCGACGGGCGTCGCCGGGCCGACGTCGACGCCGGCCTGCTTCAGTTGTTCCAGCCGCGCGGCGGCTTGTTCGATCAGGCTCGTCATGTGGAAGCTCCCTCACCCGGCCTGGCGGCTGATCCAGATGGCCATGCCGATCAGGCCGACCGCGTACAGGCTGACCAGGCTGCCCGAGGCGACGCCGAAGCGCAGCAGGTCCACCTTCTGGCGGCGCCGGTCCTCGCGCGTTTCCTGGCGCGAGACGGCGCCCAGGATCGGCAGCTCCAGGCGATGGCGCAGTTCATTGAGGTCGTGGAAGACCGGGCGGATCTGGCTCGCGGCGAAGGCCGTGACCAGACCGGCCAGCGCCGCCACCACCAGGCCGGCGGCCAGCAGCATCAGCCGGTTCGGCGACACCGGCTTGGGCGACGCGCGCGGCGGGTCGATGATGCGGAAGTCGGCCACGCCGGACGTGTTGTCCAGGTCGGTCGACAGCGAGGCCGACTCGCGACGCTCGACCATCTCCTGGTAGTTCTTCTTGATGATGTCGTAGTCGCGGTTCAGCTGCGCGAATTCGGCCTCGAGCTGCGGCGCCAGCTTGATCGCGCCCTGCGCGGAGCCGTAGCGCGCGCTGTACTCGTCGACGCGGGCGCGGATCTGCGCGACCTCGACTTCCTTGGCCGCCAGGATGCGGGCCAGCTCCTGGTTGGCCAGGCTGTCATTGGCGCCGCCGGTCGGCGCCGGATTGGCCAGCGCGGCCTTCTGCAGGTCGGCGACCTCCTTGCGGCGCTGCTCTTCCAGGTCGCGGATCTGGCGCTTGACGTTGACGATGTCCGGATGCGCGTCCGTGTAGCGCTGCTGCATCTGGTCCAGGTTGCGCTTGAGCTCGACGATGCGGTTGTCCAGCTCGGGCGTGGCGAACTTCTGGGCGCTCTCCTGCATCAGGCTCTGCAGGCTGGTGCCGGGCTGGGCGCGCTTGCGCTCGGCCTCGATCTGCTGACGCGCGGCGTCGCGGGCGTTGACGGCCTCGCGCAGCTGCAGCCGGGCAGCCTCGAGCTGGTTGCTGGTCTCGGCCAGACGCGCGGCGGCGTCCTTGCCGTCGGCCTGCGTCAGCTGCAGGTTGCGCAGGCGGAACTCCTTGCGGCGCGCCTCGGCTTCCTCCAGCTTGGTCTCGTAGGTCTTGATCTGCTCGTTCAGGAAGGTCGCGGCGGTGGTGCTGTCCTTGCGGCTGGCGCCCAGGCTGGACTCCATGAAGATCGACAGCAGCGAGGCCACCACCTTCTTCGAGATCTCCGGCGACGAGTCGCGGTAGGACAGCAGGTACAGGTTGTTGGCCGAGTTGCCGGCGGTCTGGATCGACAGGTTGCGGGTGACGCGGTCGATCAGCGCCTCCTGGTCGGACTTGCTGGTGGCCTTCAGGTCCAGGTCGGCCATGCGCACCAGCTTCTCGACGTTGGGCCGGCTGATCAGCGTGCGGCTGAGCATGTTGACCTGCTGCTCGGTGTTGGAGAGCACGGCCATGCCCGACATCAGCGGCTTCAGGATGGACTGGGTGTCGACGTAGACGCGCGCGCTCGCCTCGTAGCGGTCGGGCACGACGAACACGACGACGGCCGCGGCAATGGCGGCCAGCCACGACGCGATCAGGCCCGGCCAGCGGTAGCGCCACATCCGCTTGAAGACGGCCATCAGTTGCGCGATGAGGGAATCCATGCGGCGATCTCGGTTGCACCGGCGGAAGCGCCGGCGGGGCCCGGTTCGGAGCGGGCCGGTACTGCGGGAAATTCGGGAACGGGGGACACGGTCCCCGGCTCACCCTCCGGACACCGCGGCCGACCCGGAGGTCCGCGCGCGCGGCCGTCCGGGCGACGTTCAGAAGAAGCTCTGCGGAATGATCAGGATGTCGCCGGGGCGCATCTCGACGTTGGCGGACACGTCGCCGCGACGGATCAGGTCCTTGAGGCGCACCGAGTACTGCTTGTTGCCCTCGGCGGTGCGCAGGATGGAGGCCGAGTTGCCGGCCGCGAAGTCGGTCAGGCCGCCCACCGCGATCATCACGTCCAGCAGCGTCATCTTCTGCTTGTACGGCAGGAACATCGGCTTGGCGGCTTCGCCGACGACGCGGATCTGCTCGCTGTACGGGCCGACGAAGCTGGTGACGATCACGGTCACCACCGGATCGCGGACGTACTTGCCGAGCTGCTTCTCGATGTCGCGCGCGACCTCGACGGAGTTCTTGCCCTGCACCTGCAGCTCGTCGATCAGCGGCGCGGCGATCTTGCCGTCGGGACGGACCGGCACCGTCAGCGACAGCTCCGGATTGCGCCACACGATGATGTTGAGCTGGTCGCCGGCACCGACGACGTAGCTGTAGTCCGCCTGCGAAGCGGCGACCGGCGCGGGCGGCAGGTTGCCGGTGGTCGAGCAGCCGGCGAGCGCCGCGGCGGCGGCCAGCAGTGCAGCGTAGGCCGCCTTGACGGAAGCGATCTTCGATCCAGTGTTCTTCACCATGTCCACCCCTCTGGAAACTGACCGGATTGCACCTCAGCGCCGCCCCCGGGGAACCCCTGGACCGAGGGCACACCCGGTCGGACGTGACGGAATTTCGTGCTACCCGTGAAACGCCGATTGGAGCAGTTTCGGCGCCGCCGCGCAGTTGCTTCGCGGCATCTCGGGAAACCCCTTGGACAACGGCGCATCGACCGGTGATGGCGCGCCGCGCGGGGCACGTCATACACTCATCTTCCGTTACAAAGAAGGAGGACTGCCCATGTCGAATCCTGCGACCGCCGCGACCGCCGCGACCCCTGGGAATCCCGCGGCCCCGACGCCCCGCCCGGACCTGGGCCCCTTCCGGTACCACGACGCCTTCTCCCGCAATATCGGCTGGGTGACCGAAGCGGAACAGGAGCAGCTGCGCCACAGCACCGTCTCCATCGGCGGGCTGGGCGGCGTGGGCGGCACGCACGCCATCACGCTGGCGCGGCTGGGCGTGGGCGGTTTCCGGATTTCCGACCTGGATCACTTCGACTGGCCGAACATGAATCGCCAGGCCGGCGCGTTTGCGTCGACGGTGGGCCGCGACAAACTGGACGCGGTGGCCGAGACGCTGGCCGACATCAATCCCGAGGCGCGCCTGCACCTGATTCCCGGCGGCATTCACGACCACAATATCGACGAGTTCCTGCAGGGGGCCCATCTTTATATGGACAGCCTGGATATCTTCGCGCTGAATCTGCGCCGCAAGGTGTTCGCGCGCTGCCGCGAGCTGGGGATTCCGGCGGTGACCGCCGCACCGATGGGCATGGGCACGGCCTTCCTGGCCTTCGACCCGGAGGGGATGAGCTTCGAGGACTACTTCGATTTCGAGGGCGGCCTGAGCGCCGAGGCCGAGCGCGATCCCCAGCAGCGCTTTCGCGAACAGATCGTCAAGTTCATCTGCGGCGTGTCGCCCGCGATGATCCAGCGGCATTACCTGTTGAACCGCGAAACGGTCAACCTGTTCGAGCGGAAGGTCCCGTCGACCTGCATCGGCATCGAACTGGCGGCCGGCGTGGCCTGCGCCAACGGCATCAAGCTGATGCTCAAGCGCGGCGAGACCCGCGTCGCGCCGCGCGGCCTGCACTTCGACGCCTTCCGCAACCAGATGGTCAAGACCTGGCGGCCGGGCGGCGGCAGGCACCCGATGTCGCGCCTGATGTTCAAGTACGTGCGCGGCCTGCTGTTGCCGAAGAAGCCCAAGGCCTGACGCACCCGAAGTCCTGACGCGCCAAAGAAAATGCCCGCCGATTGGCGGGCATTTTTTGTTCCAGCCGGCTTCCACCGGCTGGGAACATGGGCCGATCAGGCGGCGTTCTTGCGGCGGCGCACGCCGGCCAGGCCGATCAGGCTCAGACCGACCAGAGCCAGCGAAGCCGGTTCCGGCACGGCGAAGGTCGCGCTGCCGTCGTGGTTCGACGTGATGGTGTAGGTGCCGTTGCCGTTGGCCACGACGTCCGTTTCGGTCACATCGCTGTCGAAGTGCGACACGAAGCTGATCTGCGTTTCCTTGCTGCCGGCTTCGCCGCAACCTGCCCAGATGTCATAGAAGCCGGTCTTGCCGTTGCAGGCGAAGTTCGTCGAGTGGAACAGGTTGGCGTAGATGCCAGCCGCGGCCAGGTTGACGTTCGTGAAGTCGGCGCTACCGAACAGCACGGTGCCCAGGCCGTCGGATTGACCGCCGGTGACCTTGATGTTCATGAAGTTGATGCTGGTGACGCCGTCGAACGTCAGGTACATCGAGATGACCGTCGGGCCGTAGGCGATCATCGGCGAGGCGCCGACGTTGCCGGTCACCACGCCATGCAGATCGGTGAAACCGAAGCTGATCAGGTACTGGCTGCCGAAGCCGTTGTCGCTGTTGTTGCCGAAGACCTGCTTCGGGATCAGGCTGGTGATCAGGTTGGTGGTCCAGTCACCGACGGCCAGGCCGCCCTTGGTGACGGTGGTGTCGCCGGCGGTGATGCCGTTGTTCTGCGCACCGACGTCGGTCACGATGGTCTGCGAGTCATAACGCAGCGTGAACTGGTCCTTGCTCGACGTGCAGGTGGGGCACTGCTTGCCGCCGCCAGCCGGGTCGAAATTCTGGCCGATGTCCAGATAGAACGGATCGGCGTGGGCCAGACCAGCAACAGCCAGCAGTGCGCCACCCCAGATCAGCTTGAACTTATTCATCATGATCAATCTCTCCTGTGTGAGGGAAGCGGCCTCTCCGGTCGCCTAGCAGTGAATAAGCAGCAAGCGTGCCAGCACCGCAAGACATTGATTCACAAAGACTTTTTCATCCACCCGTGCAATCCTCACGGGGCTCTGTAAGCTTTCTCGACAGTGCGGTGGCGCACGCTCCACAAGGGAAAACCCGCCGGTTCCTCGCGGAACGGGCGGGTCGATGGGCAACGGCCCGGGTTCCGGAAACGGTCCGGCCGCGCGTGGGCCGTCAGCGCAGCGGCGTCACGACCCCCCGCCCCTGCGACCAGATGATCGCGACCACCTGCTGGGCGTCGTAGAGCGCATTCACGTGGGCGATGCGGTTGGAGTAGTAGTCGCCCTCGGCGGCCATGACATCGAACAGCGAGCGCTTGCCGAGCTGCTGCCACTGCTGCAGCGTGAAGCCGCGGACGCGTTCGCTGCTGCGCAGGATGTCGACCAGCCGGCGCGAGCGGTCGAGCGACGAGGACGCTGCCTCGTACATCTCCTGCACGCGATAGCGCTTGGCGTCGATCGTCTCGTCGCGCTGCAGCGATGCCGCCTGCGCACGCCGCCGCGCCGAGGTCAGCGCCGAGTCCGCCCCCGGCTGCACGATCGGGATGTTCACCGTGACGCCGCCGATCCAGTCGGTCTGCCGCGCCTGGCCGATCGTCGAATTGCCGCTCACCAGCAGGCTCACGCTGGGCTGCTGCCCGGCGCGCACCGATTCCGCATAGCTGCGCTGCGCCTGGGCCTGAGCCGCGGCGGCCGAAACGTCGGGCGAGACCATGACGTCGGCCAGCATCTCGTTGAGGTCGGGCAGACGTGCCAGCACCGAGCTCATCGCTGCGCCGCGCGGCAGTTCATCGCCGACGAAGCGCTTCAGGCGCACCTCGGTCTGGCGCAGCGCGGAGGTCGTCTGCTCGTACGACAGGTCGGCCTGCTGCAGGCTCTTCTGCGCCTGCACCAGCTCGCTGGCGCGACCGCGGTCGGCCTTGGTGATGATTTCCAGCGCCTCGACCAGGCACGACATCTTGCGCACGTACTGGCTGTAGACCTGGGCCTGCAGTTGATAACGGCCGCGGTCCAGCGCCAGCGACACGGTCTGCAGCGCCACCTGCTCCTCGGCGCTCGACTGACCGTAACGCGCGGCCTCGAGCAGTTGGGAGCGCCACTCGGTGAGCTTGGTGATGCGGCCGGAGTCGTAGATCGGCGCGGTCACGCTCAGCGAGCCGCGACCTTGCAGACCGCTGGAATTGTCGAGCGAGCCGTTGCCCGGCACCACCGTGCCGGTATGCCCGGCCGTGATCCCCATCGTCACCGTCGGCAGGCGCTGCGCCTTGGCTTCCTCGAAGTCGGCCTCGGCCGCCTGCGTGAGCAGCCGGGTCGCACCCAGCGCCTTGCTGCGGTTGAGCGACCGGTTGACCAGTTCCTGCAGCTGCGCGCGCGGGTCCGAGTCGGCGACGTCCAGCAGCGCCGCATCCTTGGCGGACAGTTGCGCGGCTGGCAGCGTGCGCTCGTCGGAGCAGCGGCTGGGCGGGGGATCCTGCGCCCATGCGGGCGCGCTGAAGGCGCCCAGCGCCGTCAGGACGACGGACGCGCCAGCGCCCAGTCGCAAGGAGAAGATGGAGGCGCGCCGGTGGCACCGGCGCCGGGTGGATTCGGTCATGGTCGCGCGTACTGCAAGCAATTTCCCATGGGCTCTACTGGACCATTCCGGCGGGAAAGCGAAGCGCCGATAAGCGGCGCGCAACCGGCCTGTTCGTGACCTTCAGACGGGGCTTACAAATGAAACCGCCCGCGCGAGGCGGGCGGAAGCAGGAGCGCGCTCGGCTCAGCGTTCCCGGAGCGCTTCCTTCGACTTCAGCATCGGGCGCAGCAGATAGCTCAGCACGGAGCGTTCCCCGGTGCGGATGTCCACCATCGCCGTCATGCCGGGAATCACCGGCAGCGGCTCGCCCTTGGCGCGCAGCGTGTTGCGCTCGGCCGTGATCAGCACGCGGTAGTAGGTGCCTTCGTTGTTCTTCTCGGTCTCGCCGAGCGCGTCGGGGCTGACGTACTCGATCTTGCCGTGCAGGCCGCCGTTGACGTTGAAGTCGTAGCCGTTGAGCTTGACGATGGCCGTCTGTCCGACCTGGATGTAGCCGATGTCCTTGGGCTTGATGCGGGCCTCGATCAGGATGCGCGGGCCGATCGGGACGATCTCCATGATCGGCGTGCCGGACGTGATCACGCCGCCCACCGTGTTCATCTTGATGTTCTTGACCAGGCCCTTGACCGGCGACTTCAGCACCGAGCGCGTGACCGCGTCGCGACGCACGACGAGCTGCTCGTCCAGCTGCGCGAGGTCGGTCTGCGCCTTCGACAGTTCGGAGCTGGAATCCTGGCGGAAACGGCTGATGCGCTCGTTGCGCTGCTGCTGCAGCTCGTTGACCTGGCGCGTGACGCGCATCACCTCGACGTTGGACATCAGGCCCTTGGACGCCATGTCCTGCGCCATCTTCTGCTCGGTGGCAAGCAGCCCGATGCTGCGGTTGATGCTGGCGGTGGCCTCCTCGAGCACCCGGCGGCGGGTGTCGAAGACCTCGGATTCGCTGTCGACCAGGCGCTGCACGCCCCTGACCTCGTCGGGGAACTTGAGCGGCACGCCCAGCGCCTCGGCGCGCAGGCGCGCGACCTGCGCCATCAGGCCCAGGCGCTTGGCCTGGCTTTCGTTCTCGGCGGCTTCGGCGCGGGTCGGGTCCAGCTCGGCCAGCGCCTCGCCGGCCTCGACTTCCTCGCCTTCATGGACCAGCAGCTTGCCCAGCGTGCCGGACTCCAGGCTGGCGATGACCTGCTCCTTGCCGTCGGGCACGATGCGCGCGTCGCTGCGGGTGACCTCGTCGACGGTCGCGATCGACGACCAGGCCAGGCCCACCAGCAGCACGGCCGCCATCAGGTAGAGCGCCCAGACGGCGCGCGGCAGCGGCTCGTCGATCAGCGCCGACTGGACGCTGCCGACGAACAGGCCTTCTTCGCGGCTGAGGGTGCGGGACTGCGACATGGGGATGACTTCAGAGCGGGCGGCGGACGGGCGTCACACGGACGCGGCGCGGTTCACCGCCTGCGCGGCCGGATGGACATGGACGGGCGCGCCTTGCGGCGGCTGGCCCGGTTGCGGTTGCTGCTGCTGCGGCTGGCCGGGTGGGCGGGCCCCGGAGAGCGCGGCCAGGACCTGGTCGCGCGGACCGTCCATGACGAGGCGGCCGGTATCGACGACGACGATGCGCGACACCAGTTCCAGCACCGCCGGACGGTGCGTGACCATGATCAGCGTGCAATCGCCGGCGGCGTCGCGCAGCTGACGGAGGAAGGCGATCTCGGACTGCGCGTCCATCGAGCTGGTCGGCTCGTCCATCAGCAGGATCTGCGGCTTGGTGACCAGGCTGCGCGCGAGCGCCACCAGCTGGCGCTGGCCGCCCGACAGCAGCGAGCCCATCTCGCCGACCGGCAGGTCCCAGCCCATCGGATGACCGGACACGACACGGTCCAGGCCCGTGAGCTTGGCGACCTCGACCAGCCGCTGCGCATCGACGTGACGGCCCATCAGGACGTTGTCGCGCAGCGTGCCGTGGAACAGGCGCGGCTCCTGCGACACGAAACCGACCTTGCTGCGGAACTCGGCCGGGTCGACCTGACGCAGGTCGATGCCGTCGATCTCCACATGGCCTTCGGTCGGCTGGTACAGGCCGGCCAGCATGCGCAGCACGGTCGACTTGCCGCTGCCGATGCGGCCCAGGATCGCGAGCCGCTCGCCCGGCTGCACGCGCATCGTGACGTTGCGCAGCACCTTGGGCGACTGCGCGTCGCCCTGCGCCGGGTAGGAGAAGCCGATGTCGTTCAGGCCGATGCGGCCGGTGATCTGGTTCAGCGGCACGTAGTTGCGGGCGGAGTCGCGCTCCACCGGCGCGCTCATCACCGAGTTCAGTGACAGCATCGCCGCGCGGGCGCCCTGGTAGCGGGTGGCCAGGCTCACCAGGCTGTTCAGCGGCACGGTGGCGCGGCCGGCGAACATCACCGCGCCGATCAGCGCGCCGGCGCTGATGATGCTTTCGTTGATCAGGTAGACGCCCCAGACCAGCATCACGAGGTTGATGGCCTGCTGCATGGTCATCGAGATGTTCATGCTCCAGCTGGCCATCGTGCGGGCCTTGAGCGCGGACTCGGCGACGATGGCGGTGCTGTGCTCGTAGCGGCGCAGGAAGCGGCCCTCGGCGCCGGTGGTCTTGAGGTCCTCGAGGCCTTCGAGCGCCTCCACCAGGGTGCCGTGCAGGTCGGCCGCCTCGGTCATGTTGGTGCGCATCGCGCGGCGCAGGTAACCCTGGATGCCGAAGCTCATCAGCAGCATCAGCGGGATCGCCACCATCAGCACCCAGCCCAGCGGGCCGCCGATGATGAAGGTCATCGCGACGAAGAGGATCACGAACGGCAGGTCCGTCAGCACCGACATCGTGGCCGAGGTGAAGAAGTCGCGCACGACTTCGACCTGGGCCAGGTAATGCGCGTACGAGCCGGCCGACGCCGGCCGGTGTTCCATCCGAACGCCCAGCGTCTGGCGGAACAGCTTGGCGCCGACGATCAGGTCGGTCTTGCGACCGGCGAGGTCGATCAGATGCGCGCGCAGCTGGCGCGCGAAGAGGTCGAAGATCAGCGCCAGGCCGGCGCCGACCGCCAGCGTCCACAGCGTGACGAAGGCCTGGTGCGGGATGACCTTGTCATAGATGACCGAGGTCACCAGGCCGGACACCATCATGAGCACGTTGCTCAGCAGCGCGGCGAGCATCGCCGAGCGGTAGTACGGGATGAAGCGCCGGAGCGTGCCGAACAGCCAGTGCGAGTCGGCCTGCAGCAGCGGCGTGTCGTCCTTCGCGCCGCTGATCGGCTTGGCCTGCGAGACCTCCTGCGGCGCGATCGCCAGGATGAAGCCGCTGTACTCCTGGTCCAGCTCGGAGGCCGGGGCGACGCAGCTGGCGGCCTCGGGACCGGGGAAGACGACCTCGTAGCGGACGGCACCCGAGCCGTCGTCGTCCAGGCGGCGCACCAGCACGCAGGCGTCGCCGCCGTTGAGCAGCAGCACCGCGGGCAGCAGCAGCTGGTTGATCTCCTCGATGCCCTTGCGCAGCAGGCCGGCGTTGTAGCCGGCTTCGCGCATCAGGCGGATGGCCTGGTCGGGGCTGAGCGCGCCTTCCACCGGCGCGCCGGCGCGCAGCGATTCGACCGAGCGGGCGCGGCCGTGGTGCTGCGTCAGCCAGGACAGGCATTGCAGCAGCGGATCGACCGCTGGCTGCTGCGCCAGGTCCGCCAGCGGGTCATGCGGCGCGTCCGGGATGCCGGGCGCGCGCTGACCGTCTTCCGCGGCCAGGCGCAGGCCGGGGCCGCGGGCGCGCTGGTCACCGTCGAAGAAGGGGTCGTGCGGCCGGTTCATTGATCAAATCTTGTCAATTTCAGCTTCTATGTGCGAGTGCCAATTGCTCGAATTCGCGCTCGATGTCACGAACGATGCTCGGCATGTCGAAAAGTGCGCTGTTGCGCCCTTCGTCTCGCAGGTAGCGCTTGTAGGACTTCGCCCGGCCCGGATTGAGGCCGATCTGGATCGCGCGCTGGACGTATTCCTCGACCGAGAAGGTGATCAAGTCCGGCAGGCCGACCGCCGTCAGCAGGCTGCCGCACATGCGGGAGATGTAGCTGCGGCCGGAACGGGTCAGGATGGGAGTGCCCATCCAGAGGCAGTCGCTGGCGGTGGTGCCGGCGTTGTACGGGAAGGTGTCCAGCACCAGATCCGGCAGCTGGAAGCGCGCCAGGTAGTCCGGCGGCGCCACGCGCGGGGCGAAGATCAGGCGCGAGGCGTCGACGCCGGCGGCTTCGGCTTCGCGGCGGAGGTTGGCCTTGGCCCACTCGTTGTCCGCCAGCAGCCACAGCGCCGAGTTCGGCACGCCCTGCAGGATGCGCATCCAGGCGCCGAACACCTCGGCGTTCATCTTGTGGTTGTTGTTGAACGAGCAGAAGACGAAGGCGTCCTCGGGCAGTTCGTACTGAGCGCGGGTGGGATCGGCACCAATCTCGCGCTTGCGGTCGCTGACCTGATAGCAATGCGGCAGGTAGATGGGCTTTTCGCTGCAGTACGGCAGGTATTCGGGCGGCATCGTGAAGCGATCCGCCAGGATCCAGTCCACACCAGGCAACAGCGAGGTTGCCGGCAGACCGAGGTAGCTGACCTGCACCGGTGCGGGGCGATGCGCCAGGATGTTGGGACGCGCGCCGCTGGTCAGGCCCTGGAGGTCGACCAGCACGTCGATGCCGGCCTGCGCGATCAACTTGGCGGCCGTGGCGTCGTCCATCGCGTTCAGGCGCCAGACCTTGTCCATCGACATCAGGATGCGCTTGCGCAGCGAAGTGCCGTCTTCGCGGCTCCAATCGAAGGCATGAATCTCGAACTTCTCGCGATCGTGCAGTTCGTACAGCTCGGCGGTCAGCAGGCCGACGGCATGCATGCAGAGGTCGCCGGAGAGGTAGCCGATCTTGATCTTGCCGCCCTGCTGGCGGGCGGCCACGGAAACCGGATGACGCCAGAGCGCGTCCTTCTGCTTCGTCACCTTCTCGTGGACGAAGCGCTGGGCGGCGCCCATCTGCAGCGCAGGGTCGTCGGTGGCGCTCAGCGTCGCCAGCAAAGAGGTCGCAATCAGCAGCTTGTTGTGCGTTACTTCGCCGAACGCCTCGTAAACCGGCCACTTGCACTGCTTCTGACGGATGTGCACGTAATGCTGCATCACGTCCGTCTGTTCCGGATTGAGCGTCAGGCTGCGCACCATCAGCGCTTCGGACTCGTCGTACCGGCGCTGCAACTCGAGCAGCCGGGCCGCGTTGTTGAAGGCATGGGTGCGCAGGCCGGTCTGGTCGGCGCCGAGCGCCTCCATCGGAGCCGCGCCTTCGTACACCTCGCGCCAGGCAGCGAGGGCCTCGTCGACGCGCCCCAGATGCTCCAGCTGGTGACCGAGGTTCAACCGGGCCTGGGCGAAGGTCGGGCTGATCGCCAGCGCCTGGCGATAGACCTGCTCGGCACGGTCGTGCTGCTGGATGTTGCCCAGCACGGTGCCCCAGTTGTAGAGCGCCACCAGGCGCGCCGCGGGCGGCTGCCCCTCATGGGTGAGCCACGTCTCATACAGATGCGCAGCGGCATCGCCGAGGTTCTGACCCTGGAAGAAATTGCCGCGATCCATCAGCTCCGGCAGCGGGAGCGAGCCCTCGCGGGCACGGGTCAGCAACTGCTCCCATTCCTGGGCCAGCGGGGCGGGAACGCTCAAGTTCGGCATGCTGGGGCGGGCGATGTCCATGTGATCGGGCTTTCGGGGCGCGGTGGAGCGGTCCGGCGGGCAGGGCCGGACGCGCCGGCCCGGCCCTCTGGCCGCCTGTACGGGATTGTGTCCGTGCGTTCCCGCAAGGCATCCCGGCAAATGGACGGTGCGGACCGTCTATTTCCCTGCCTGGGATCCCTGCCCTGGGCGCATCGCGGACACCGGCGACCCGCCCATTCAGCCCGTTATCGGCCGCCGGAGTGAGAACTTGAGCACGATTTGAGGCCGCCGTCACGGCCTTATCCGAGCTTCCTGTTACAGGTCCGACTTCCACAATCGTCTCGCGATCCAGGCCTCCAAGAGCCCGGACGCCGCGCGATAGAGCAAGCCCGCAAAGGGACGTCGAGGGACGCGCGTTCATCAACCAGGACAAGAAGAACGCAACCCATGAAAGCGATTCCGAGTCTGTCCCGATGGGACGAGATCGTCGAAGCGGCGGAAGCGGTGGAAGCCGTGGAACCGGACGATTTCGAGACGCGCGCGGTGGACACCCAGTCCTGGGTGGAGCCGGCCGGCCGCCTCGGCGGTGCCGGCGGCGCGGCGATGAACGATGCGCCGACGCGGCGGCGCAACGGGGACTCCATCTTCCAGAGCCTGATGCGGCTGTGGCCCGGCGAAGGCCGCCGGCCGCAGGCCAGCGCGCGGGCGATGGCCAAGCTGCGCACGGCCTTCCGCGCCAGCGTCATCGACCTGGCCGACGAGGCCGATCCCGACGCGCAGGAGCGCGTGGCCGCCCTGCTCCGCCACATCGTCCATGCGCGGCATCCGCAGGACCTGTGGCACCTGCGGACGGCGATCTATACGGAAGTGGCCCGGAGCTTCGACCAGGCGGAAGCCGAGACCCGCCTGATCGCGCTCAACCGGCAACTGGAACAGGGCAAGAGCCTGTTGCGCCGGTTGCTGGGCTGACGCCTACTTCGGCGGGCCGGGCGTTGGTCGCCATGGCATGGGGCCGCAGGCGGCAAGCGCCTGAACCCCAAGCCATGCCGCCCCAGACCCGTGTCGTCCTTCCACGGTTCTGCGACCGAGGACTTCCAGGGATCGGGGGATGGGGGATCGATTTACTTGGGCTGACCCAGGAAATCCATCTTGCCCAGCGGCACGCCGGCGTTGCGCAGCAGCGCGTACAGCGTGGTGGCGTGGAAGAAGAAGTTGGGCAGGTTGTAGAACCGGGCGAAGTCCTGACCCTCGAACTTCAGCGGTTCCTTGTCGCGACGCGGCACGCTGACCGCACGGGTCTCGGAGCCGTTGATCTGCTCGGGCGTCACCGTCTTGATGAAGTCGCGGGTCTTCTGGATGCGCTGGATCAGCTCTTCCATCGAGGCCTCGCTGTCGGGCCAGCTCGGCACCTCGATGCTGGCCAGACGCGCGGTGCCGCTCTTGGCGGCGTCGCTGGCGATCTGGACCTGGCGCGGCAGCGGCAGCATGTCCGGCGCCAGGCGCAGCGTCAGGTAGACGGATTCGTCGAAGCCCTTGGCGAGGGCGTGATCGCGCGCGGTGCGGATCCAGGTCTGCATGTTGCTCAGCATGCGGTCGAACACCGGCACGGTGGCGGCGTACATGTCCATGGGAGTCTCCTTGTCTGGATGGGGGATGCGATGCGGGCCGGATGCTAGTGCCTGTTCCGATCTGTTGCACGACGCTCGCCCAATGGCCTTGGGGTGACCGATCCAGGCGAGTAGGATCGGTGCCCGCACGCCTATGAACATCATCATCCTCGACGACTACCAGGACGCCGTGCGCAAGCTCCCTTGCGCCGTCAAGCTGGACGCGCTGAACGCCAAGGTCTTCACCAACACCGTCAAGGGCATCGGACAGCTGTCGGTCCGGCTGCGGGACGCGGAAGTGCTGGTGACGATCCGCGAACGCACCCACTTCCCCCGCCAACTGCTGGAAAAGCTGCCCAAGCTGAAGCTGATCTCGCAGACCGGCCGCGTCGGCAAACACATCGACGTCGACGCCTGCACCCGGCTCGGCATCGCCGTGGCCGAAGGCGGCGGTTCGCCGATCGCCCCCGCGGAGCTGACCTGGGCGCTGATCATGGCCGCGATGCGGCGGCTGCCGCAGTACATCTCGACGCTCAAGCACGGCGTGTGGCAGCAGTCGGGCCTGAAGTCCGGCTCGATGCCGCCCAACTTCGGCCTCGGCATGGTGCTGCGCGGCAAGACGCTGGGCATCTGGGGCTACGGGAAGATCGGCCAGCTGATCGCCGGCTACGGCAAAGCCTTCGGCATGCAGGTGCTCGTCTGGGGCAGCGAGGCCTCGCGGCTGCGCGCACAGGCCGACGGTCACCAGGCCGCGGACACCCGCGAGGCCTTCTTCGAGCAGGCCGACGTGCTGACGCTGCACCTGCGGCTGTCGGACGAGACGACCGGCATCGTGAGCGCCGAGGACCTGGCGCGGATGAAGCCGACCTCGCTGTTCGTGAACACCTCGCGCGCGGAACTGGTCGCCGACGGGGCGCTGGTGTCCGGCCTGAACCGCGGCCGCCCCGGCATGGCGGCGGTGGACGTGTTCGAGTCCGAGCCGATCCTGCAGGGCCACCCGCTGCTGCGCCTCGAGAACGCCGTGTGCACGCCGCACATCGGCTACGTGGAGCAGGACAGCTACCAGATGTACTTCGACGCGGCGTTCGACAACGTCCTGAACTACATGGCCGGCAAGCCGAGCAACATCGTCAACCCGGACGTCCTGAAGGGGCACCGGTGAGCGCAGGGCCGTCCTCCGGATCGCCCTCCTCCCCTGAAGGCGCCGCGACGGACGCCGCGCCGCTCCCACCCTCGCTCTCGCAACCCGAGTCCCTGTCCCACCTCTTCTGGGCCTTCACCTGGCTGGCGCTGCAAGGCTTCGGCGGCGTGCTGGCCGTGGCGCAGCGGGAGCTGGTCGAGCGCCTGAACTGGATGACGCGCGAGGAGTTCGTCGAGACGCTCGCCGTCGCGCAGGTGCTGCCCGGGCCGAACATCGTGAACATCTCGCTGATGATCGGCGACCGCTTCTTCGGACTGCGCGGCGCGCTGGTCGCACTGGCCGGGATGATGCTGTTCCCCGCCGTGATCGTCCTGATCCTGGCCGCGCTGTCGACCACCTGGCTCGCGTCGCCACGGATGACCGGCGCGCTGCGAGGCATGGGCGCCGTGTCGGCGGGACTGATCCTCGCCACGGGCTTCAAGCTGCTGCCCTCGCTGAAGAAGAACCCGATCGGCCTGGCGCCCGGGTTGGCGCTCGCGGCGCTGGTGTTCTGCGCGACCGTCTGGCTGAAGCTGCCGCTGTTCTGGATCGTGCTGAGCGTAGGCGGTCTGGGCATGACGCTGGCGCTGATCGCGCTCAAGCGCAGCCGCGCGGAGATGCGCCCATGAACCCGGTTGCGAATCCCGGCGTGCAGGCCGGCCTCCATGCCGGCTGGAGCCAGATGCTTGTCGGCACGCTGAGCTGGCCCGAGCTCGGCGCGCTGATGCTGCACTTCCTGATGCTGTCGCTGCTGTCGATCGGCGGCGCGATCACGACGGCGCCGGACATGCACCGCTACCTGGTCGACGAACGCCACTGGCTGACGGACCAGAGCTTCACCAGCTCGATCGCGCTGGCGCAGGCCGCGCCGGGCCCGAACATCCTGTTCGTCGCGGTGCTCGGCTTCAACGTGTCGGGGCTGCTGGGCGCTGCGGCGGCGATGGCCGGCATCCTGCTGCCGTCGACGACGCTGGTCGTGGCGGCGACGCGATGGGCGCGCAACAACCGCGAGCACCTGGGCGTCCGCGCGTTCACGGTCGGCATGGCGCCGCTCACGCTGGGCCTGATGATCGCGACCGGCTGGCTGCTGGCCGCGCCCTACCTCGTCGATCCCTCCCACCGCTGGGCGACGCTCACGATGATCGTCGTGACCGTGGTCCTCACGATGCGGACCAAGATCGGGATCGTGTGGATGGTCCTGGCCGGGGGTGTGCTGGGGGCGCTGGGGGTGGTGTAGGGACCGACGGCTTGTGTGCGGCACCTACGGCTGATGGGCGCTCAAACGCGCCCTCAGACGTCCTTCGTCCCGAAGATCTTGTCCCCGGCGTCGCCCAGGCCCGGAATGATGTAGCCGTTCTCGTTGAGGTGCGAGTCGATCGCCGCGGTCCAGCAGCGGATGTCCGGATGCGCCTTGTTCAGCGCCGCCACGCCTTCCGGCGCCGCAACCAGCACCAGCGCGCGGATGTCCTTGCAGCCGCGCTGCTTGAGCAGGTCCACCGTCGCGATCATCGAACCCGCCGTCGCCAGCATCGGATCGACGATCAGCGCGGTGCGTTCGTCCAGCTTGCCGACGAACTTCTCGAAGTAGTTCACCGGCTGCAGCGTCTCGTGGTCACGCGCCAGGCCGACCACGCTCACCTTGGCGTTGGGCATCATGTCCAGCACGCCGTCCAGCATGCCCAGACCCGCGCGCAGGATCGGCACCACCGTGACCTTGCGGCCCGCGATCTGGTCGATCTCGACCTGGCCGCACCAGCCCTCGATCGTCGTCTTCTCGAGCGGGAAGTCCGCCGTCGCCTCGTAGGCCAGCAGCCGCGCGACCTCGCCGGTCAGCTCGCGGAACTTCTTGGTGGACATGTCGCCCTCCCGCATCAGGCCGATCTTGTGCTTGACGAGGGGATGCGTGACTTCGATGACTGACATGGCGATACCGGGGATGAGGCTGCGGATGTTGGAACGGCGCCTCGTGGGCGCCGGAATGGTCGCGATTATCTCGCGTCGCTGTTCAAGCCTGCTCAGGCCTTCTTCTGGCGCTGGCGCAGCGCCTCGTACAGGCACACGCCGGCGGCGACCGACACGTTCAGGCTTTCCACCGCGCCGTGCATCGGGATGCGGACCAGTTCGTCGCAGGTCTTCGCGGTCAGCTGGCGCATGCCGTCACCCTCCGCGCCCAGCACCAGCGCCACCGGTCCCGTCAGGTCCAGGTCGTACAAGGTCTTCTCCGCCTGGTCCGAGGTGCCGATCACCCAGATGTCGCGCTCCTTGAGCTCATTGAGCGATCGCGCCAGGTTGGTGACCATCAGGTAGGGCACGGTCTCCGCGGCGCCGCTGGCGACCTTCGCCACCGTCGCGTTGAGTCCGACCGCATGGTCCTTGGGCGCGACCACCGCGTGGGCGCCGGCACCGTCGGCCACGCGCAGGCACGCGCCGAGGTTGTGCGGGTCGGTGACACCGTCCAGCACCAGCACCAGCGGCGGGCCCTCGACCTGCTCCAGCACCTCGTCCAGCGAATGCGACTGCGCCACCGCCTTGACCCGCGCCACCACGCCCTGGTGGCGGTGCGTGCCGCACAGCGCCTTCAGCCGGTCGTCGTCGCTCTCGACGAGCTTCGCCCCCGCCGCCTCGGCCTTCTCGAGGAAGCCGCGCATGCGCTGGTCCTTGCGGGTGGCGTCGAAGAGGATTTCCTGCACCGAGGCCGGCGCGGTCTTCAGGCGGACGGTGACGGCATGGAAGCCGAACAGGATCTGGGTCTTGGCGGGAGAGGAGCTCATGGACGCGATTGTCGCGCACCCTTGCCGGCCCTGACCGCCGGGCCCCTCACAGCAGACCCAACGTCCGCGCCCCCGTCAACGCGCCGATCATCACCGGCTGGTGGACCATGTAGTACGACAGCGACCACCGCCCCATCACCGACAGCGGACGGACCGCCGGCAGCAGCGGTCGCTGCATCCACTGCCGCACGGCCTCGATGCGCATCAGCGCGCAGCCCCACAGCATCGGACCCAGCCACGGCAGGATCGGCACATAGTCCTCGGTCAGCGGCTTGCGCGTGACCAGGCCGAGCCAGTTGGTGGTCCGGGTGTCGAAGAAGGGATGCGCGACGAAGAACGGCAGCGCGATCGCGACCGCGCCCAGCAGCCACAGCGCGGCCGTGGGCAGTCTCGAGAAGCCGAAGCGCACCAGGATGAGCATCAGCGCCATGCCGTGCAGCACGCCGAAGCTGATGAAGGAGCGCGGGAACATGAACCACGAGCCGATCGAGACCAGCAGCGCGCAGGCCATGACCTGACCCCAGCGGCGCCAGAAGCGGTCGGCCGTCTGGCCCTGGGCCAGCGCGACCGCCTGCCCCATCCCCGCACACAGCAGGAACAGGCTGACGATGCCGCTGCGCTGCCAGGTCCAGAACGGATCCCGGTAGAAGTCCTGCACGACGATCTTGAAGTAGCTCAGGTCGAAGCAGAAATGGAAGACGGTCATCCAGACCATCGCCACACCGCGCAACGCGTCGAGCCGGTCGTAGCGGGGAGTCGGCGGGAAGTCGCGAGACGCGGCGTCGAGGCCGGGGTCAGGCGTTGCGATCGGAAAGCGGGCCGGCGGATTCATCGGGGATGCAGTCTACATAAGCCGCCGCGCGACGCGATGACACGCGGCCGGCCATCGCTCATCAGCCCGCCCGACCCCCGCATTCAGGTGGGTCCGAGGCCCCAGCGACGGGCCAGCCCCCGGTGCCGACGGTCCCTCCGCTACTGCCGCCCCTTCCACGGCACCAGCCGGCGCTCCACCGCCCGCATGGCCGCCGAGAACGCGAAGGCGCAGAGCGCGATCACGCCGATGCCGAAGAACACGGCATCCGTCGACAGGAAGTGCGAGGCCGACATCACCATGAATCCGATCCCGCGCGTGGCGGCGATCAGCTCGGCCGCCATCAAGGTGCCCCAGCCGACGCCGAGCGCGATGCGGATGCCGGTCAGGATCTCGGGCAGCGCGGACGGCAGCACGATGTCCTTGAAGAGCTGCCAGCGCGTCGCACCCAGCGACAAGGCCGCGTTCACGCGCTCCTGCGACAGGGAGCGGACGCCCGCCTGCGCCGACATCACGACCGGCGCGAACATCGCCAGCGTCAGCAGCGCGATCTTCGAGGTCTCGCCGATGCCCAGCCAGATGATCATCAGCGGCAGGTAGGCCAGCGGCGGCAGGGGCCAGTAGAACTCGATCGGGGCGTCCAGGATGCCCTTGGCCCAGCGGTTCATGCCCATGGCCAGGCCCGCAGGAATGCCCAGCACGATCGCGAGGATCGCGGCGGCAAGGATGCGGCCCAGGCTGGCCGACACATGCGCCCACAGCGACGCGTTGGCGTAGCCCTCCGCGACGATGCTGCGCGCGGCCTCCAGCACTTCGCCCGGCGGCGGCAGGAACAGCGGCTCGACCCATCCGGCACGCGTCACCCCGTACCACGCGAGCAGGATCGCGGCGCCGGTGCCGAGACTGATGGGGACCGTCGACCGCTCGCCGATGCCGAAGCCGCGCAACTTGACGAGGCGCGGCCCGGCCGGGGCGCGGTGCGAGGCGAGATCTCGGGAACGACCGCGCTCATGCCGCGGCCTCCGCGCGCTCATGGCGCAGATCGCTGCGATGGACGATCGCGCGGATCTCCTCGCGCAGCGCGGCGAACCGCGGCTGCGTCTTCACGGCACGGGCGTCGCGATCCCGCGCGAACTGGTGGACGAAGTCGAGCTCGTAGCGCGCCACGATGCGGCCCGGGCGCGGCGACATCACGATCAGCGTGGTGCCCAGGAACAGGGCCTCCTCGATCGAGTGCGTGATGAAGAAGACCTGCTTGCGCGTGCGCGCCCAGACGTCCACCAGCAGTTCCTGCATCTGCTCGCGCGTCATGCTGTCCAGTGCGCCGAAGGGCTCGTCCATCAGCAGCAGGTCCGGATCGGTCGCCAGCGCGCGCGCCAGGCCCACACGCTGCCGCATGCCGCCCGACAGCTCGTGCGGCGCGGCCTGGGCGAAGTCCTGCAACCCCACCAGGCGCAACAGCGCCAGCGCCCGATCGTGACGCGCCGATCGACCGACACCGGCGAACTTCAGGCCCAGCGCCACGTTGTCGACGACGCTCGCCCAGGGCAGCAGCGTGTCCTTCTGGAACACCACGCCGCGGTCGGCGCCGGGACGATCCACGGGCCGGCCGTTGAGCGTGATGTGCCCTTCGGACAGCGGCAGGAAGCCGGCCATCGCGTTGAGCAGCGTCGACTTGCCGCAGCCCGAGGTGCCGAGCGCGACAACGAAGCCGGCCTCGGGGATGTCCAGCGAGACGCGGTCGAGGGCGTGGATGGGCTGGCCATCCCGGCCCTCGAACCACACGCTGGCCTGGTCGACGCGAAGCATGGCGGCCCCTCCGGAACTCACGGCGCCAGACCGGCCACGACGGCTGGCGTGACGAACGGCGCGTAGCTGGGCAGCACGCGCGGGATCTTGCGCTGCGACTGCAGGAACACCGCCGTCTCCTTCAGGATGCGGGCCACGCCGGACTTCTCGCCGCCGGCCAGCCACGCCTCGGTGGCCTGCGTCCGCGCCGGCAGCAGCGACAGGTTGCGCAATGCCGCCGCCTGCGTGGCGGGCGTGCCGCCGAGCAGCTTCGCCAGCGCGCGCGCGTGCTCGCTGTCCGGGCCCCAGGCCGCCGGGTCCTTCAGGAACGAGCCCGTGTACTTGTCCGCCGTGGCCGCGAAAGCCTTCAGGAAGGCGGGATTCGACGCGGCGAACGATGCGGACGCGACCCAGGCCGAGAAGGTCGGCGCGCCCTTGTCGGCGACGTCCTTCGATGTCACGAGCACCTTGCCGTTCTTCTTCAGCTCCGTCAGCGCCGGATCCCACACGAAGCCGCCGTCGAGGTCGCCGCGGTTGAAGCCCGCCACGATCTCGGGTTGCGGGATCGCGAAGACCTGAACGTCCTTCTCGGTGAGCCCCTGGCTCTTGATCAGCGCCAGCAGCTGGTAGTGGTCGGTCGAGACCGGCGCGGCGGCCAGCCGCTTGCCCTTGAGGTCGGCCACGGTGTTGATGCCCGAGCCGTTGCGCACGACCAGCGCCTCGTCGATGCCCGAGATCGAGGCGAGGTAGAACGCCTTGACGTCGAGGCCGCGCGAGACCGCCGCGGCGTACGGGCTGGAGCCGACGTAGCCGACCTGCACGTCGCCGGAGGCGATCGCGGCGAACACATCGGCGCCCGAATCGAACCGGCGGAAGTCGATCTGCACGCCGGTCGCCCGTGCGAACTCGCCGTTCGCGATCGCCACCGAGGACGGCAGCGCATCGGTCTGGTAGCCGACGACGACCTTGGTGTCGGCCGCGATCGCGTGACCGGCCGGCAGCAGCAGCGCGGCAGCGATGAGGACCGCGGTACGGCGGGTGATGGCGTTCAGGAATGTCATGGGGCGGAGGCCTTGTGGGTCAGACGGAGCACACGCCATGCAGGCGGGGGCTTTGCTCTTTCCATGCTAGCCAGCGCCGGGTCGGCGGGCTTAGCCGCATTCCGACTAAGCTCATGCGACATCGCTGAATCGTGTCGCCGTCAGAGGAGAAAACGGCCTGGCATAAGGGGCGCTGATCGATGCATCAGCGGACAACGCCTTCACGGTACGGAGAGCCCGTGCAGACAATCGTTCGTCCCATTCGATCGCCTGTTCCGTGCCCCAACTCGTGCCTCCATTCGCCCCGCTCCAGGCGCCGCACAAAGCGCCGCACAACGCGCCGTTCGACGCGTCTCAGAACGCCTCCAGGACCGCGCCCAACATCCTGCTGCTCATCGCCGACCAGCTCACGCCCGGCGCCCTCCCCGCCTACGGCAATCGCGTCGTGCGGGCGCCGCGCCTGCAGCGGCTCGCGGAAGAAGGCGTGGTGTTCGATTCGGCCTACTGCGCCAGTCCGCTGTGCGCGCCCGCGCGCCACGGCCTGCTGACGGGCCGGCTGCCTTCCACCTTCGGCGCGTTCGACAACGCGAGCGAGCTGCCCTCCGACGTGCCGACCCTCGCGCATCACCTGCGCCGCAGGGGCTACCTGAGCATCCTCGCGGGAAAGATGCACTTCACCGGCGCGGACCAGCTTCACGGCTACGAGGAGCGGCTGACCACCGACATCTATCCCGCCGACTTCGGCTGGACGCCGGACTGGAGCCGCCCCGGCGAGCGCCTGCCCTGGTACCACAACATGGACTCAGTGCTGCAGGCCGGCCGCTGCGTGCGAAGCAACCAGCTGGACTTCGACGACGAGGTCGTGTTCACCGCGCAGCGGCGGCTGTTCGACATCGCGCGACAGCCGGATGGACGACCGTTCTTCATGACGGTGTCGCTGACGCATCCGCACGACCCCTACGCCATCGCCGACCCGTGGTGGAGTCGGCATCGCGACGAGGACATCGACCTGCCGCGGCTGCGGGCCGCCGACGTGCGGGACGATCCGCACACGGCGCGGCTGCGGCGCGCCAGCCTGGCCGATGTCCAGCCGGCGAGCGAGGCTCAGGTGCGCGACGCGCGTCGCGGCTACTACGGCGCCATCTCGTACGTCGACGACCAGTTCGGCAAGCTGCTGGACACGCTGGAGGCGACCGGCCAGCGTGACGACACGATCGTCGTCGTGATCAGCGATCACGGCGACATGCTCGGTGAACGAGGCCTCTGGTACAAGATGTCGTTCTTCGAGCCGAGCGCGCGGGTCCCGCTGATCGTGCATGCGCCGCGCCGCTTCCGGCCGGGCCGTGTCGCCCAGAGCGTGTCGCTCGTCGACCTGCTGCCCACGCTGCTCGACCTGGCCCAGGACGGCGCAGGGAACGCGGAAGGCACGGAACGCCCGCAGACACCGGACATCCACGGCCGCTCGCTGCTGCCGCACCTGCTGCGCACCGGCGGCCATGACGAGGCGTTCGCGGAGTACCTCGGCGAGATCGCGCTGGCGCCCATCGTCATGATCCGCCGCGGCAGCCGCAAGTTCATCCACTCGCCGGCCGATCCCGACCAGCTCTACGACCTGGTCGCCGATCCACAGGAGCTGCACAACCTGGCCGACGACCCCGCGCATGCGGAAGAAGTCCGCGCGCTCCGCGAGGAGGCCGCGCGTCGCTGGGACCTGCCGGCGCTCGACGACCAGGTGCGGCGCAGCCAGCGTCAACGGCGCCTCGTCTTCGAGGCCGACGGTCATGGACGGCGTCCCGCCTGGGACTTCCAGCCGCGCGTCGATGCGAGCCGGCAATACGTGCGCAGCCACCTCACGCTCGACCAGATCGAGGCGATGGCGCGGTTCCCCGCGCCCCCGGCCGTCACCGCCGCACGCCCTTGACACCTCGCCCCTGACACCACGTCCTCCCCTCCCTTCCCGCTTCGCGTCCCGAGACGCCCTCAGCCATACGCCATGATCCGTTCCTTCAAGCGCACGCCCGTCTGCCTGGTCCTTGCCGCATTGCCGTGGTCCGCCATGGCACAGCAGGACGTCAGCGCGCCGGCCCCAGCCGCGTCCGCCTCCACGCGCACCGCCGGGGCCACGTCCACATCGACCGCCGCCGCCGGCCCCGCATCCACGATCGACGCGGTGACGGTCTTCGGCAACGGCCAGTCGCGCCAGGTCAATTCGCTGCGTCCGAGCGACCTGAGCGAGGCCCTCCCCGGCAGCAGCCCGCTGGCAGTGCTGAACAAGTTGCCCGGCGTGAACTTCCAGTCGGCCGACGCCTTCGGCGCCTACGAATGGTCGACCAAGCTCACCATCCGCGGCTTCGGCCAGAACCAGCTGGGCTACACGCTCGACGACGTGCCGCTGGGCGACATGAGCTACCGCAACCACAACGGCCTGCACATCAGCCGCGCCATCGCCTCGGAGAACATCGGCGACGTGCGGGTGTCGCAGGGCGCGGGCTCGTTGCAGACGGCGTCCAGCGGCAACCTGGGCGGCACGATCGAATTCCGCTCGCTCGATCCGTCTCCGCACCGCGGCGCCCACGCCGAGACGACGGTCGGCGAGGATGCGCTGCGGCGGACCTTCGTGCGGCTTGAATCGGGATCATTCGCCGGCGACACGCGCCTCGCGGTCAGCGTCGTCGACCAGCGTTCGGACAAGTGGAAGGGCCAGGGGCAGCAGCGCCAGCAGCAGTTCAACAGCAAGCTGGTGAGCACGCTCGGCGACGTGAAGCTCAGCGCCTTCCTCAACT
This sequence comes from Roseateles chitinivorans, assembly GCF_050632235.1. Classification (GTDB taxonomy): domain Bacteria; phylum Pseudomonadota; class Gammaproteobacteria; order Burkholderiales; family Burkholderiaceae_C; genus Roseateles; species Roseateles chitinivorans_A. The sequence continues at coordinate 5,028,853 of NZ_CP192584.1, forward strand.
ACTCGCGCCGCCAGGAGGTCGACTACCAGGACCTGTCCAAGGAGATGATCGGCCGGCTGGGGACCCGCTGGGACAACTACTACGCGGACTGGAACGCGGCGCTGCACTCCGCCCGGGGCCAGTGGTCGCGCGGCGAGACCTCGATCGACGACGCGTACTACGCGGGGTCGGGCCAACGCCGGGACGTGCTCACCGGCGCGACGCTGGACTGGGGCATCACGGATCAGGTCGGGCTGAAGACGACGGTCTACCACCACCGCGACGAAGGCCCGAGCCTGTGGTTCACGCCCTACGCCCCGTCCTCCGACGCGGTGCCCGTCTCGCTGCGCACGGTGGAGTACGGCATCCGTCGTTCCGGCGTGCTGTCCACGCTGGAGGTGAGCACCGGCGCGCACGACCTGCGGGCCGGCTTCTGGCTGGAGGACAACCGGTTCGACCAGGCGATGCGCTTCTACTCCCAGGCGGCCGGTCCGATCTCGCCGTACGACGCGCCAAGGGACCCGACATCCACGCGCTGGGACTACCGCTTCGACACGCGGACCCTGCAGTTCCACGTGGCCGATTCGATCCGCCTGTCCTCGCAACTGCGCGCCGACGTCGGCGTCAAGTCGCTGGTCAGCTCCGACAGCGTCCACACGCGTTCGGGCCCGGAGAAGACCGGCAGCATCGATGCCCGCGGGCGTTTCCTGCCGCAGCTGGGGGTGAACTGGAAGCTAGCCCCGGCGCAGGAACTGTTCGCCTCGGCCTCGCGCAACCTGCGCGCCTACAAGGCCGCGGCGATGGAGGATTCCCCGTTCGCCTCGACCGACGCCGGCTTCCAGGCCACGCGGGGCCAACTGCGACCCGAGCGCTCCACCACGGTCGAAGGCGGCTGGCGGTATCGCGACCTCGGGGCGTCGGCGCTCGAAGCCTCCATCACCGCGTACCAGGTCGACTTCAAGCATCGCCTGCTCGCGATCCAGCAAGGCGCCGCCATCGAAGGCAATCCGTCGGTGCTGGCCAACGTCGGCCGCGTGAAGACCCACGGCGTGGAAGCCGGCCTGTCCTGGTCGCCGCTGCGCCACCTGCGCTGGTGGAACACGCTGAGCTTCAACGACGCCAAGTACCGGGACGACTTCGTCGACAACGGCGTCCTCGTCGCCACGGCCGGCAAGCAGGTGGTGGACGCGCCGCGCTGGCTCGCCAACACCAGCCTGCGTTACGACGACGGCCAGTGGTTCGGCCAGCTCGGCGCGCACTACGCGAGCCGGCGCTACTACACCTACCTCAACGACAACAGCGTGTCGGGCGCGACGCGCTGGGATCTCAGCGCCGGGGTGAAGCGTCCGGGCGGCGGCTTCGTGAAGTCATGGCGCGTGCAGGTGAGCGTGAGCAACCTGTTTGACAAGGACAGCGTCGCCGCCATCGGCACGAACGGCTTCGTCACGAGCGATCCGAACGGGACGGCGCAGACGCTGCTGCTGGCCGCGCCGCGCACCGCGGCGATCACCGTGGCGGGAGATTTCTGAGCGCCGTGGTGCGCGCGCACTCGGCGACCAGCCAGTCGCAGAACCGTCCCTGCAGCCCGTGCGACTGCCACGGCCGCAGGGTCGACAGGAAGTAGCCGCGCGAGGTCTGCAGCGGTTGCGCGTCGGCCTGCACGAGTTCGCCGCTGGCGAGCAGGTCGTCGACCAGCGGCGCCCAGCCGAGCGCCACGCCCAGGCCGGAGACCGCGGCCTGGACGACGAGGGAGTAGTCGTTGAAGGTGATCGCGTCCGACGCCGCGGGCGCGCGTTGGCCGCGACCGCGGAACCAGTCGGCCCAGCTCATCCAACGCGCCGTCGGGCCGTGCTGCTCCAGCTGGAGCAGCGGCATGGCCGCCAGCTCGCGCGGCGTGGGCAGGCCGTGGCGCAACAGCGCCGGACTGCACACCGGCACCACGGACTCGGCGAAGAGCAGGCGATGCGAGCCGGCGTCGGGGCATTCGCCGAAGATGACGCTGAGGTCGGGCACGCCGACACGGGCATCGGGCTCGCTCTGCGAGGTCAGGACGCGCAGCTGCAACTCCGGAATGGCCTGGCGCAGCGCGACCATGCGCGGCAGCAGCCACAGCTTGGCGAATCCGAAGTCCGTGGACAGCGTCAAGGTGCGGCGCGACTGCTGCGTCCGCATGTCGGCGGTGACCAGGCGCAAGGCCTCCAGCGTCTGCTGCACCGTCTCGAGGAGGCGTTCGCCTTCGTGGGTCAGGCGCACACCGCGATGCAGCCGGTCGAACAGCGGCAGCCCCAGTTCGTCCTCCAGCTTGCGGATGCGCAGGCTGACGGCAGGCTGCGTCGCGCCGAGTTCCTCGGCCGCCGACGTGAAGTTGAGGTGCCTCGCGGCGGATTCGAAATGGATCAGCGACTGCAGCGCGGGCAACTGCTGCGGCAAGGCCTTGGTGGACATCGAGGGCTCCGGGTCGGGTTCCCCAATGCAGGAAACGGCCGGAAGCTAACACCCGCCGAAGGCGCGTCCAAATGAGTTCCGCGGATATGCATATGGCCTCGAGGCGCCCTCGTTCCGAAGGATGGCGAGGCGGGCATCGCCGGGTCATGCCGAGCAGATAGCATCGCCGCACGCCCAGCCAGCCTCAAGCGACTCAGCCAGCCTTGTTTCGAGTACCCCCTCCCACCACGGACCTGACGATGCACCAACAATCCCGCACCCTTTCCCTCTTCCTCGCCGGCGCCCTGCTGCTCGCCGGCGCGTCGCACGCCGCACCGCCGCCAGCGCGCGAGCTCTCCCAGGAGGAGACCAACCGCGCCCTGGTGCTCGACTTCTACGACCGCTTCTTCAACAAGCACGACATCGCGTCGGCGCGCGTGGTCGCCGACAGCTACCGCCAGCACAACCCCGACGTCCCGGACGGCAAGGCGCCGTTCGTCTCTTACTTCAGCGGCTTCTTCAAGGAGCACCCGAAGTCGACGTCTCGCATCGTGCGCAGCGCCACGTCCGGGGATCTGGTCTACCTGCACGTCCACTTCAAGGTCGACCCGAACGATCGCGGCCAGGCCGTGGTGGACATCTTCCGCGTCGCGGACGGGAAGATCGTCGAGCACTGGGATGTCTCGCAGGACGTGCCCGAGAAGGCGGCGAACAGGAACACGATGTTCTGATCGCCGGCGGCGACGGCGCTTTCGACGCGCCGCGTCGCGAAAGACTTTTTCCAAACACCGCCCGCGAAGCACTCTGTTGCGCTCGGTATCGGCGTTCCTGGCTTCTGCAGAAATACATTGGCAACAAACCAGCCAATGAGCCGAATCCATGCAGAAGCCCCGCCTCCTCCGCCGTCCGTTCCTGGGCATGAGCCCGATCGCCGCGGTGTTCTCGATGGCCGTCCTCACGGCCTGTGGCGGCGGTTCGGGATCGAGCGAGGCCTCGCCGCCGCCGGTGGCCACCACCCCGCCGCCGACCGGCGCCAGCTCGCCAACGACGCCGACAACACCGGAAACGCCGTCCACACCGACGACGCCGACCACGCCTTCGACGCCCACGACACCGACCGTCCCGCCGACGCCGGAAACACCGACGACCACGCCGGTACCGACGCCGGTGCCGCCCGCTGGCACCGACGATCCCCAGACTGTCGCCACCTTCACCGCGACCGACGCCGAGCTCCCCAACCCCGAGCGCGGCTTCTACCGCTGGACCTGGGCCAACCTCGACACCTTCACCCGCGCCGACGCCGATGACGCCTACAAGGCCGGATATCGCCTGCTGTTCTCCAAGCTGGACCTGTCGGCCTATCGCGGTTCAGACCTGACCCCGGCATTGCTCGCGCAGGTCGAGACGGCGCTCGATCACGCACGCGCCGCCGGCGTGAAGCTGGTGATCCGCGTCGTCTACAACTATCCGGAGTCCGAGGTCGACTACCAGAACGCCAAGGACGCGCCGCTGTCACGCGTGCTCGCACACATCACGCAGTTCAAGCCGGTCCTGCAGCGCAACGCCGATGTCATCGCGTTCATGCAGGCGGGCTTCATCGGCGCGTGGGGCGAGTGGCACACCTCCTCCAACAACCTGACCGCGGCGGCCAGCCGCAACCAGATCCGCGATGCGCTGCTCGCCGCGCTGCCGGCGAGCCGCTTCATCCAACTGCGTTATCCGCCCTACGTGATGGACGGCACGCCGACGCTGCCGACCCTGAGCGCGGTGCTGACCGGCAGCCTGCGCGTCGGGGTGCACAACGACTGCTTCCTCGCCAGCAAGACGGACGTCGGCACCTACGACGACAACACGGCCACCGCGACCAAGCAGCGCGACTACGTCGACCGGCTGGGCGACCTCGCTCCGTTCGGCGGCGAGACCTGCAACCCGGCCGACGAAGCCGGCGCCGTACCGCGCAGCCAATGCGCGGACATCCTCGGCGAGGGCGCCCGCTACAACCTGACCTACCTCAACGACGAGTACTACCGCACCGCCTTCCACGACAAGTGGGTGCAAGGCGGCTGCATGGCCGAGGTGCGCCGGAAGATGGGCTATCGGCTGGCCCTGGTGAAGGTGTCGCACGCGGTGTCGGTGGCGCGAGGTCAGGCCTTGAGTGTTCGTCTGGATCTGCGTAATGACGGTTGGGCGCGCGTGTTCAATCCGCGCGGCGTGCAGCTGGTGCTCAAGAACGCGACGAGCGGTGAGGTGCGCCGCATCGACGCCTCCGGCGCGGATCCGCGCACGTGGCTGCCGGGCGGCGTTGACCAGGCGGCGACGCTCGCCGCGTCCGTGCCGGCCGATCTGCCGGCCGGTCGTTACCAGGTCAGCGTGGCGTTGCCCGACGGCGACGCGCGCCTGGCCACCGACGCGCGATTCGCGATCCGCTGGGCCAATGCCGACAACGCCGCGTCGGGACAACGCTGGGATGCGACGCTGGGGGCCTTCTCGCTCGGGACCGTCGTCGACGTGAAGTGATTTGGCTGCACGAGCGCTATCGTTGACTGCCTAGTCCGCTGGCCCTCACCCCCGCCCTCTCCCGCAAGCGGGAGAGGGAGCAGCAGGTCCTCCGCTGCAAGTGCTTGACACGGTTGCTCCCCCGCAGGCGGGAGAGGGAGAAAGAGGAGCCGGCGCTGCGAGCGGAGCCTGTCGGACTCCCTCTCCCGCTTGCGGGAGAGGGCGGGGTGAGGGCCGGCGTAGGCGCCGAGAGGACGGCCGGCGATCAGCGCGAGGCCATCGCCTCCGCCTGCAGGCGACCGATGGCCGTGATGCGCTGAAGGCGCCGCAGGGCCTGATGCGCCGACGGCCCGTCGCAATCGTCATGCTCCAGCGTCGCGGCCAGGGCTTCGCGCAGTCGCGGGATGTCGTTGGCCGAGGCCGCCCGGCGGAACCAGACGCTGAAGCACAGGGACGACAACGCCCCGCGCTGGCGTTCCCCGAGCGCCACGAAGTCCCGCTGCCAGCGAGGCACGAGCGCTCTCGCCGGCAAGCTGTCGAGCAGGTCTCCGCCGGAGCGATGGCGCATCTGCCGCGACGGTGCCGCGAGCAGCAGTTCCTGAGGCAGTTCCATGCCCGACTGCAGCGCGACAGCGCACAGCATGCCCATGACGAGATTGGCGTGATACGACGTGCGCATCACCACCTCCTCGTGTGCCAGGCCATGTCCGGACCGCGCAGCCCAACGCGCGTAGTCCGGGCCCGGCAGGAACGCCTGCTGGTCCTGGGCCCGCGCCAGCACGTCGAACGCGAAAACCGACGCCACGCTCCACGGCTGGCGCAGCATCGGCCACGTCCATAGCAGCTCCGCCGCCAGATCGAAGTTGTCCGCATCGAGCGCCGCGGCCAGACCCGCTTCCGCTTCGGCGAGGATGTCCTCGACCGGCCGCGGCAGAGGCACCGGGCGCCGCCCCATGTCCGACGCGTACATCACCACGTGCGTGAACATGTAGAGGTCCAGCGTCGAGCAGCCCAGAACATCGAGCGGCCACCCGATGCACGTCGCGACCAGCAGCTCCTCATCGATCGGTTCGACGTCGACGCGACCGCGCCGGATCTGGTCGAGCCAGGCGCATTCGAGCTGGTGATTCGGCAGGCGTTCCGGGCCGCAGGCGTCCTCGCCGTCGAGGATGTCGTCGAGCAGCCGTTCGAACGCCTCGTCCGGATATCCGGCGTCGCCGAGGAACAGATGCGCCGACGCATGCTCCAGCGCGCGGCCCGCGTCGTTGCACAGGCGTTCGCGTACCCTCGCCCCACGCGCCTGCGCCACGAGTTGAACGGCGAGCAGCCGGGCCTCGACATCGAGCGTCTCGTCCTCCCCGCGCAGCGGCGCCGTCGTGCGCAGCAGCATCGCGGCCTCGCCCACGACCTTGCCGAGCACGAGCGCGGCGGGCCGGTCCGCGCCGCCTTCAACCGGCGCCTCCTCCTCCGCGGCCGCGGCCGCCTTCAAGGTTCTCCGGGCCAGGCGCACCGCGAGGTGCACACGGCCCAGCAGGTCGTCCCGACGCCGGGTCGCGACCGACCGCCTGCCCACCATCGGCCGGACCGGAAGCATCGAGACAACCGCGTTCATCTCGTCACTCGCGCAGTTGGGGGACGTTGCGCAGGATGTCCAGCTCCGGTCCCGGCCAGCCGCAGTTCCAGATGGCGTGGCGATTGATGATGGTGACCAGCGGCTCGCCCTGCAGCAGGGCGCGTTCGCCGAACTTGGCGAAGGTCGCGCTCACCGCGTCGATGTTGATGGCCTTGCTCTCGACGAGCGCTTCGATGACCTGCTGCTGGAAAGCGGTTCTCGCTTCGGTTCTCATGGCTGACTCCTTGGTAAAGCTGATAGGGCTGTAAGGCCTGATGACTGCGTGGCTCATGCCGCGACGAGGCCTTTCAGACGGCCCCGGCGCATCGGGAACAAAGCGGACTGCTTCCCCTCGATCGCCTACCGGTTGTAGATGCCGCTCCCGCGACCCACTACCCCTAGCTCTCCCCCTCTGAAGTGGTCCCTCCAATGGGCGCCCGCGAATGAGCGCCCTCCATTGGGGGACGCTGCGCGAAGAACGGTTAGGTGATTACCCGCAGTTGTACGACATCCCTCTTGAACCGTGATGTCCTGCTCGCTACCATCCGCTCACGCTGGTACCGGTACCAATCCCGATGCGATGACGGGTCCAGCGCTGTTGTAGCCACGGAGACAAGCCCCTCATGACCTCGCCCCAAGCCCTCAAAGAGACGATTTCCCACGGCCTGCTGTCGTTCCCGCTGACCGACTTCGACGCCCAGCTGAACTTCGCGCCCAAGCCCTACGCCGAGCGCCTCGAATGGCTGATGCCCTACGGCGCCACCGCCCTGTTCGCCGCCGGCGGCACCGGCGAGTTCTTCTCGCTCGAGCCCAAGGAATACAGCGACGTCATCCGCGTCGCCGTCGAGACCTGCAAGGGCCGCATGCCCATCATCGCCGGCGCCGGCGGCCCGACCAAGGTCGCGATCCAGTACGCGCAGGAAGCCGAGCGCCTGGGCGCCCAGGGCATCCTGCTGCTGCCCCACTACCTGACCGAAGCGTCGCAGGAAGGCCTGGTCGCCCACGTGCAGGCCGTGTGCCGCAGTGTCAAGTTCGGCGTCATCGTCTACAACCGCGGCGCCTGCCGCCTGACGCCCGAATCGCTGCTCAAGCTGGCCGACACCTGCCCCAACCTGATCGGCTTCAAGGACGGCTTCGGCGACATCGAATCCTTCGTCTCCATCCGCCAGACCCTCGGCGACCGCTTCAGCTACCTGGGCGGCCTGCCCACCGCCGAAGTCTTCGCCGGCGCCTACCGCGCCATGGGCTGCCCGGTGTATTCGTCGGCCGTCTTCAACTTCATCCCGAAGACCGCCATCGATTTCTACAACGCCCACGCCGCCAGCGACACCGCGACGACGGACCGCCTGATCAAGGAGTTCTTCCTGCCCTACATCGCCCTGCGCAACAAGGGCCACGGCTACGCGGTCTCCATCGTCAAGGCCGGCGCCACCCTCATCGGCCACACCGCCGGTCCGGTGCGCCCGCCGCTGTCCGACCTCAAGCCCGCCGAAGTCGACGAACTGGGCGCGCTGATCTCCAAGCTGGGTCCGCAGTAACGACCCACGACGCGCGCCGGTCGTCACGGCGGCGCGCGTTCCCCTTCCCTCGCCGCGTCCCCCGGTGGCGACGAGCGAAGCGCAGTCCAAGACAGAGAGCAGTCCGCCATGTTCAAGAACCTCATCAACGGCGAGTGGGTCGACGGCCCCCGCGCTTCCCGCAACATCAACCCGAGCGACACGCGCGACGTGGTCGGCGAATACGCCCAGGCCGACGTGACGCAGACCCGCGCCGCGATCGCCGCCGCGCGCAACGCCTTCGGCAAGTGGAGCCTGGCCACGCCGCAGCAGCGCTTCGACGTGCTCGACGCCGCCGGGGCTGAGATCCTCGCGCGCCGCGCCGAGCTCGGCGACCTCCTCGCCCGCGAGGAAGGCAAGACGCTGCCCGAAGCGATCGGCGAAGTCGCCCGCGCCGGCAACATCTTCAAGTTCTTCGCCGGCGAGGCGCTGCGCGTCGGCGGCGAGGTCGTGCCGTCCGTGCGCCCCGGCGTCGGCGTCGAGGTCACCCGCGAGCCCATCGGCGTCGTCGGCCTGATCACGCCGTGGAACTTCCCGATCGCGATCCCCGCATGGAAGATCGCCCCGGCCCTGGCCTTCGGCAACAGCGTGGTGCTCAAGCCCGCCGACCTGGTGCCGGGCTCGGCCTGGGCCCTGGCCGACATCCTCAAGCGCGCGGGCCTGCCCGACGGCGTCTTCAACCTCGTCATGGGCCGCGGCTCCGAGGTCGGCGCCGAGCTGCTGGAGAACGCCGGCGTCGACGCCATCAGCTTCACCGGCAGCGTGGCCACCGGCCAGCGCGTCGCCGCGGCCTGCGTGGCGCGCGGCGCCAAGTTCCAGCTGGAGATGGGCGGCAAGAACCCGTTCGTCGTGCTGGACGACGCGGACCTGGACGTCGCCGTCGCGGCCGCGATCAACAGCGGCTTCTTCTCGACCGGCCAGCGCTGCACCGCGTCCTCGCGCCTGATCGTCACCGAAGGCATCCACGACCGCTTCGTGGCCGCGATGGTCGAGCGCATGAAGACGCTGAAGGTCGACGACGCCCGCAAGGCCGGCACCGACATCGGTCCGGTCGTCGACGAGCGCCAGCTCGCGCAGGACCTGGAGTACATCGCCATCGCCAAGACCGAGGGCGCGACGCTCGCCGCCGGCGGCGAGGCCGTGGCCAGCAGCAGCGCGGGCGCGCCCGGCTTCTACCTGACGCCGGCGCTCTTCACCGAGACCGCGGCGGCCATGCGCATCAACCGCGAAGAAGTCTTCGGCCCGGTCGTGAGCGTGATCAAGGCCAAGAACTACGACGAGGCGCTGCACCTGGCCAACGACACGCCGTTCGGCCTGGCCACCGGCATCGCGACCACCTCGCTGAAGCACGCGACGCACTTCAAGCGCCACGCGCAGGCCGGGATGGTGATGGTCAACCTGCCGACCGCGGGCGTGGACTATCACGTGCCGTTCGGCGGCCGCAAGTCGTCGAGCTACGGCCCGCGCGAGCAGGGCCGCTACGCCGCCGAGTTCTACACGACGGTGAAGACGGCTTACACGCAGGCCTGACGACAGGCTGGATCCCCAGCTGATTCCAAGCCCGACCCCGGGCTATTCCGACAAGGAAGCCGGCGCAGACCGGCCCTCGATACGATCCGGAGACAACATGCAGTTATCCCTCTCTTCCTCGGCCGCGGCAGGCATCGGCCGCGCGCGCTTCGGCGTGCTGGCGATGATCTTCGCCGTGACCGTCCTGAACTACGCGGATCGCGCCACCGTCGGCGTCGCCGGCCCCGTCCTGTCCAAGGAACTGGGCATCGACTCGATCCAGATGGGCTTCATCTTCTCGGCCTTCAGCTGGTCCTACGTGCTGGGCCAGCTGCCCGGCGGCTGGCTGCTCGACAAGTTCGGCGCCAAGCAGGTCTACGCCTGGAGCATCCTGCTCTGGTCGCTGTTCACCATGCTGCAGGGCAGCGTGCATCACATGGGCATGGATGCCATGCTCTTCGGCCTGCCGCTGGCGGTGGCGTCGCTGTTCCTGATGCGCCTGATGGTCGGCCTGGCCGAAGCGCCCTCCTTCCCCGCCAACGGCCGCATGGTCGCCGCCTGGTTCCCGGTGAAGGAACGCGGCACCGCGTCGGCGATCTTCAACTCCGCGCAGTACTTCGCCACCGTGCTGTTCGCGCCCATCATGGCCTGGATCGTGCACGCGGTCGGCTGGTCCGAGGTCTTCTACTTCATGGGCGCGCTGGGCATCGTGATGAGCGTGGTGTGGATGCGCACCATGCACAACAGCCCGGCCGATCATCCGACGATCACGGCCGCGGAACGCGAGCACATCGAGTCCGGCGGCGCGCTGCTGTCGAGCGACGGCAAGGCGAAGGCGGCGGCCGGCCCCAAGCTCGGCTATCTCAAGCAGCTGCTGGGCAACCGCATGCTGATGGGCGTCTACATCGCGCAGTACTGCGTGAACGTGCTCACCTATTTCTTCCTGACCTGGTTCCCGATCTACCTGGTCAAGGAACGCGGCATGTCGCTGCTCAACGCCGGCATCGTCGCGGCGCTGCCCGCGATCTGCGGTTTCGCCGGCGGCGTGCTGGGCGGCGTGATCTCGGACTGGCTGCTGCGCCGCGGCCATTCGCTGACCTTCGCGCGCAAGGTGCCGATCGTGGTCGGCATGCTGCTGTCGACCTCGATGATCGCGTGCAACTACGTCGGCATCGAGGCCGTCGTCGTCGGCATCATGGCGCTGGCCTTCTTCGGCAAGGGCCTGGGCGCGCTGGGCTGGGCGGTGGTGTCGGACACCTCGCCCAAGGAGATCGCCGGCCTGTCGGGCGCGCTGTTCAACACCTTCGGCAACGTCGCGGGCATCGTGACGCCCATCGTGATCGGCTACATCGTGCAGACGACGAAGTCGTTCAACGGCGCGCTGATCTTCGTCGGCGCGCACGCCCTGGTCGCGGTGGCGAGCTACCTGCTCATCGTCGGCGAGATCAAGCGCGTCGAATTGAAGCCCGTCTGAACGTCTGAAGGCGAAGGCGCGGCGGACCGCGCCTTCGCTCCTCCCATTTCCCCAGGTTGAACCGACCCAGGACACGACCATGATCACCTCCCCGCTGACCATCCAGATGCACGAGGCCGACAACGTCGCCATCGTCGCCAACGACGGCGGACTGCCCGAGGGCACGGTGCTGCCCTCCGGGCTGGTGCTGCGCAACCAGGTGCCGCAGGGCCACAAGGTCGCGCTGGTCGACCTGCCGGCCGACACGGCGGTGCTGCGCTACAACGTGCCGATCGGCTACGCGCTGCAGGACATCCCGGCCGGCAGCTGGGTGCACGAGCGCCTGCTGCGCATGCCGCCGGCGCGCGAGCTCGAAGGCCTGCCGATGGCCACGGTGAAGGCGCCCGCGCTGGAGCCGCTGGAGGGCTACACCTTCGAGGGCTACCGCAACGCGGACGGCTCCGTGGGCACGCGCAACATCCTGGCGATCACGCAGACGGTGCAATGCGTGGCGGGGGTGGTCGAGTTCGCGGTGGACCGCATCAAGCGCGAGCTGCTGCCGAAGTACCCGAACGTCGACGACGTCGTCGGCCTGGCGCACACCTACGGCTGCGGCGTGGCGATCGACGCGCCGGACGCGGTGATCCCGATCCGCACGGTGCGCAACATCAGCCTCAACCCCAACTTCGGCGGCGAGGTGATGGTCGTCAGCCTGGGTTGCGAGAAGCTGCAGCCCGAGCGGCTGATGCCGCCGGGCGTGATCCCGATCGCGGATCAACGCGGCGAGTCTGTCGCGCCGGAAGCGCTCGACGTCGTCTGCCTGCAGGACGCCAAGCACGTCGGCTTCATGTCGATGATCGATTCGGTGATGACGCAGGCGGCCTTCCACCTGGAACGCCTGAACAAGCGCCGTCGCGAGACCGTGCCGGCCTCGGAGCTGGTGGTCGGCGTGCAATGCGGTGGCAGCGACGCGTTCTCGGGCGTGACCGCGAATCCGACGGTGGGCTACTGCGCCGACCTGCTGGTGCGCGCGGGCGCGACGGTGATGTTCAGCGAGAACACCGAGGTCCGCGACGGCATCGCGCAGCTGACCTCGCGCGCGAGCTCGACCGACGTGGCCGAGGCGATGGTGCGCGAGATGGCCTGGTACGACGCGTACCTGGAGCGCGGCAGCGTCGACCGCAGCGCCAACACCACGCCGGGCAACAAGAAGGGCGGGCTGTCCAACATCGTCGAGAAGGCGATGGGCTCGATCGTGAAGAGCGGCAGCTCGGCGATCTCGGGCGTGCTGTCGCCGGGCAACAAGCTGACGCGCGACCAGCGCGGGCTGATCTACGCGGCCACGCCGGCCAGCGACTTCATCTGCGGCACGCTGCAACTCGCCGCGGGCATGAACCTGCACGTCTTCACGACGGGCCGCGGCACGCCCTACGGCCTGGCGGAATGCCCGGTGATCAAGGTGGCGACGCGCAGCGACCTGGCGCGCCGCTGGCACGACCTGATGGACATCAACGCCGGCCAGATCGCCGACGGCGAGAAGTCCATCCAGGAGATGGGCTGGGAGATGTTCCGGCTGATGCTGGACGTGGCCTCCGGCCGCAAGACCTGGGCCGAGCAGCACAAGCTCGCGAACGCGCTGGTGCTGTTCAATCCGGCGCCGGTGACCTGAGGAGCTGTCGCGCCCGCCCCTTCTTGCGCCCTCTCCCGCTTGCGGGCGAGGGTGGGGAGGAAGGCTGCGGTGCTGGCCGGGAGGCCGATCGTCTCAGGGCGCGGTCGTCGCCTGCCTGAGCGACGCCGCCAGGATCCCCGCCACCTGATCGAGCAGCGCCTCGTTGCCGTCCTCCAGCAGCGCATGGAACGGCACGCAGCCCAGCGAGCCGATCGGATGGTGTCCGCCCATGAACCGGTCCTGGTACGGCGTCGCCGGCCTCACCGTCAGGTCCACCATCGTGCCCAGCATCCGCTGCACATCGCCACGGTGGTCGCGCTGCACGACGCGGCCTCGCGAGAGCACGTGGCGATAGCCCGAGCCGTTGCTGCGCAGCCGGAAGCGTTGCTCGTAGGTATCGGTGAAGCCGTCGAAGTGCGCGCGCAGCGTCAGCATCATCGCGTCGAGGTCCTCGGGATGGACGCGGCAGCGCCAGAACGCGGTGCTGTCGGGCTGTTCCGGATGCGGAAAGCCCAGGTGTTCCTTCCAGCGCGGCGAGTAATGCACCAGTTCCAGCAGCGGGTTCAAGTCCCAGACGCCGAAGGCGCCCTGCTCGACCGCCGTCCGCCAGTTCCTGACTTCGTCATGACGGATCCCCATGGCGGGGATCTTGCGCGCCGACCCGACGCCGGTCAACGCGCGTTCCCCCTGAGGGCGGGTAAAGCGGTGGGGAAAGTTGGAGAAAGACGTCGGACGGCCGGGCGCGGGCACTCCACGGGGCCTGGGGCATGCGTTCAGCGGGCGTCGTACATGTACCGCCGCGTCAGCGGCACCGGGGCCGGACCGCCGTCGCGCCTGCTGGCCAGGATCTGGTACAGGCCCAGTTCACCGGTCTCGAACTCCAGTGCCGAGGCCGCCATGTACAGGCGCCAGATCCGGTAGTGCGCTTCGTCCACGTACTGGAGCGCCCGGTCGTGGCCCTCCTCCAGCTTCGCCACCCAGGCGCGCAGCGTCTTGGCGTAATGCATGCGCAGGCCCTCGACGTCATGGAGCTCGAACTGCGCCTGCTCCATCACCCGCATCACGTTGCTCGCCCGGTCCAGCTCGCCGTCCGGGAAGACGTAGCGGTTGATGAACTTCGACGACAGCGCCTGCCCCCAGCCGTCCTCCTCATGGGTGATGCCGTGGTTCAGGAACAGCCCCGCCGGCTTGAGGAGCCGGTTCACGCTGGCGAAATACGTCGGCAGGTTCCTCAGGCCGACATGCTCGAACATGCCGACGCTGGAGATCTTGTCGAACTGCCCCGTCATGTCGCGGTAGTCGCACAGGCGGACCTCCACCTGTCCTTGAAGACCGGCCGCGGCGAGGCGCTCGCGGGCGAGCGCCAGCTGCCGCTCCGACAGGGTGATGCCGGTGGCCTTCACGCCGTAATGACGCGCCGCATGCATCACCAGCGCCCCCCAGCCGCAGCCGATGTCCAGCAGCTCCTCGCCCGGCTGCAGCCGCAGCTTGCGGCAGATGTGGTCCAGCTTGGCCCACTGGGCACGCGCGAGCGGGGTGTCGTCGGTCTCGTAGTAGGCGCAGGAATAGACCATCGCCGGGTCCAGCCACAACGCGTAGAAGTCGTTGGACAGGTCGTAATGGAAGGCGATGGCGGCCTTGTTCTCCGCGCGCGTGTGGCGGCGCACGCCGCCGGCGCGCAGGTCCCCGTCGGTCGCGGGCGGCACCGGCGCCAGCAGCCGCACGGCCAGGCGCAAGCGGTCGCTCCAGGACAGTGTCAGCGCCGGCAGGTGGTCCTTGAGCTGCAGGGCGGCGAAGAAGTCGCCCTCGACGTCGATCTGGCCGGTGAAGTAGGCCTCGGCGAAACGCAGGGGGTCACGGCCGAGCAGCAGGCGCCGCAGCGCGGTGGGGTCGTTGAGCACCAGGGTGAACTCGGCCGGCTGGTGGGCCATCCGGCCCAGCCGCGTCACCCAGTGCCCGAGCCGCAGTCCCATGCTGCCCGGATAGGCGGAGAACAGCCGCTGCAGCAGCGTGAGTCCGGCGGGCGGCAGCGGAGGCGGCGCGCCGGGGGGCGCCGCGATCACGTCCGCCGCGCGGGTGGCGGCGCCCGACTCGGGGGACAACAGTTCCTGATCCATGGATTCCTCGTCCGAAACGCTACGAAAGAATGTTGGTCGGAAGCACCCCCGGGGGTCAGTTCTTGTCGGCCCGGGTGCTGGCGGCCTAGAAGTCCTGCGGCGATGTTAGCCAATGCCCCACGCCCCGCCCGGACTGGGGACATTGCCGCCATCCGCAGGCCCATGGGCAGCGCCGGAGACGGTACGCGGGGGGATGGCGGGGGGATGGCGGGGACGTTGCGCCCTCGCACAAGCTCGCCCGAAGGAGTCATCACAAGCCCGCCGCCCGAGGCCACAATCAGCCCCGATACCCGCTACGTCATCGTCCGAAGAGAAACCGTCCCGCCTCCTCGAATGCCAGGAGCGCGCCAGGACCCCAAAGCCAAGGAGTCAGCCATGCCCCATGCATTCGCCAACACCGTCGCCAGCTTCAAGACCGCCTCCGGCAAGAGCGGCAAGTACCACTCGCTGCCCGAGCTGGCCAAGCGCTTCCCCAACGTGAACCAGCTGCCGGTGTCGATCCGGCTGGTGCTCGAGTCGGTGCTGCGCAACTGCGACGGCAAGCGCGTGACCGAGGAGCATGTCGAGCAGCTCGCCAACTGGCAGCCCAACGCGCCCCGCAACGAGGAGATCCCCTTCGTCGTCGCGCGCGTGGTGCTGCAGGACTTCACCGGCGTGCCGCTGCTGGCCGACCTGGCCGCGATGCGCAACGTCGCCAAGGCGCAGGGCAAGGACCCGAAGACGATCGAGCCGCTGGTGCCGGTCGACCTGGTCGTCGACCACTCGATCATGATCGACCACTTCGGCAGCCCGAAGGCGCTGGACCTGAACATGAAGCTCGAGTTCGAGCGCAACCGCGAGCGCTACGAGTTCATGAAGTGGGGCATGCAGGCCTTCGACACCTTCGGCGTCGTCCCGCCCGGCTTCGGCATCGTCCACCAGGTCAACCTCGAGTACCTCGCCCGCGGCGTGCACAAGACCGGCGGCAAGGACCCCGTCTACTACCCCGACACGCTGGTCGGCACCGACAGCCACACGACGATGATCAACGGCGTCGGCGTCGTGGGCTGGGGCGTCGGCGGCATCGAGGCGGAGGCCGGCATGCTCGGCCAGCCGGTCTACTTCCTGACGCCGGACGTCGTCGGTTTCGAGCTGAGCGGCCGCCTGCGCGAGGGCGTCACCGCGACCGACCTGGTGCTGACCGTGACCGAGATCCTGCGCAAGGCCAAGGTCGTGGGCAAGTTCGTCGAGTTCTTCGGCGAAGGCACCGCCTCGCTGTCGGTCCCCGACCGCGCCACCATCGGCAACATGGCGCCCGAGTACGGCGCGACGATGGGCTTCTTCCCGGTCGACGAGCGCACCATCGACTACTTCCAGGGCACCGGCCGCACGCAGGACGAGATCGAGGCCTTCGAGGCCTACTTCCGCGCGCAGGGCCTGTTCGGCGTTCCCAAGGCGGGCGACATCCGCTTCAGCCAGGTGGTGTCGCTGGACCTGGGCACCGTCGTGCCCTCGCTGGCCGGTCCGAAGCGCCCGCAGGACCGCATCGTCATCACCGACCTGGCCAAGACCTTCGCCTCGCTGTACACGAAGCCGGTCGCGGAGAACGGGTTCAACCAGCCCGTCGAGAAGCTGCCGAAGTCCTTCCCGCTCGGCGGGACGCAGAAGGGCCTGGAGATCTTCAACGGCGACGTGCTGATCGCCGCGATCACCTCCTGCACCAACACCTCCAACCCGAGCGTGATGCTCGCCGCCGGCCTGCTGGCCAAGAAGGCGGTCGAGGCCGGCCTGAAGGTCCAGCCGCACATCAAGACCTCGCTGGCGCCGGGCTCGCGCATCGTCACCGAGTATCTGCAGAACGCGGGCCTGCTGCCCTACCTGGAGAAGCTGGGCTTCTCCGTGGCCGCCTACGGTTGCACGACCTGCATCGGCAACGCCGGCGACCTCACGCCCGAGATCAACGAGGCGATCACCGGCAACGACCTCGTCTGCGCGGCGGTGCTGTCGGGCAACCGCAACTTCGAGGCGCGCATCCATCCCAACATCAAGGCCAACTTCCTGGCCAGCCCGCCGCTGGTGGTCGCCTACGCGATCGCCGGCAACGTGACGCGCGACCTGATGACCGAGCCTGTCGGCCTTGGCACGGGCGGCAAGCCGGTGTACCTGGGCGACATCTGGCCGACCAGCGACGAGATCCATGCGTTGCTGAAGCTGGCGCTCAATCCCGACGCGTTCCGCGCCAACTACGGCAAGGTCAAGGCCGAACCCGGCAAGCTCTGGGAGAAGATCAAGGGCGGCACCGGCCAGGTCTACGGCTGGCCCAAGAGCACCTACATCGCGCAGCCGCCCTTCTTCGACCGCTTCACCCAGATCCCCGAAGCCCAGGAAGCGGGCGTCAAGGGCGCGCGGATCATGGCGCTGTTCGGCGACTCGATCACCACCGACCACATCTCGCCGGCCGGCGCGATCAAGGAGGTGTCGCCCGCCGGCGCCTACCTCAAGGACAAGGGCGTGCTCAAGGCCGACTTCAACAGCTACGGCTCGCGCCGCGGCAACCATGAAGTCATGATGCGCGGCACCTTCGCCAACGTCCGGATCAAGAACCTGATGATCCCGGCCAAGCCCGACGGCGCGCGCGAGGAAGGCGGCCTGACGCTGTTCCAGCCGGGCGGCGAGAAGCTGTTCATCTACGACGCCGCGATGCGCTACATCGCCGCCGGCACGCCGACGGTGATCTTCGCCGGCGAGGAGTACGGCACCGGCTCCAGCCGCGACTGGGCGGCCAAGGGCACGCAGCTGCTGGGCATCGGCGCGGTCGTGGCCAAGAGCTTCGAGCGCATCCACCGCTCCAACCTGGTCGGCATGGGCGTGCTGCCGCTGCAGTTCCGCGCGGGCGACTCGTGGGAATCGCTGGGCCTGAAGGGCGACGAGGTCATCGACATCGAACTCGGCAACGAGATCAAGCCGCAATCCGAAGCGACGCTGGTGATCCGCGCGGCCGACGGCGTCGCGCCGGAGCGCCGCGTCCCGCTGATCCTGCGCATCGACACACCGATCGAGGTCGAGTACTACCGCCACGGCGGCATCCTGCCTTACGTGCTGCGCCAGCTGCTGGCCGCGTGATCGGGGCGCACCAGTCCTGCTGATCCGCCACTGAAGAAAACGTCGGGGCCGCTGTCGACGATATCGACGATGTCGAAAGCGGGATCCGCCGAACGTCATGAGGGTGAGACGCGCCATTCGTTGAATGGCGGGTCCACCCTCTTCCATTTTCAGGACTGCATCAGGAGACCGACATGCGATTCATGGTCATCGTCAAGGCGGACAGCCACAGCGAAGCGGGCGAGATGCCCAGCACGGAGCTGATCACCGCGATGTTCGCGTACAACGAGGAACTGGTGAAGGCCGGCGTCATGCTGTCGGGCGACGGCCTGCAGCCGTCGAGCAAGGGGGCGCGGGTGCGTTTCTCCGGCAAGGAGCGCAAGGTCATCGACGGCCCCTTCGCCGAAACGAAGGAACTGATCGCCGGCTTCTGGATCTGGCAGTGCGCGTCGCTGCAGGAGGCGATCGAGTGGGTCAAGAAGTGCCCCAACCCGCAGGTGACGGACTCCGACATCGAGATCCGTCAGATCTTCGAGTCCGAGGACTTCGGCGAGGCTTTCACGCCTGAACTGCGCGAGCAGGAAGAGCGCCTGCGCACGCAGATCGAGAAGCAGTAAAGCGAACGCCAAAGCAAAAGCCCCACCCCGCACGCCACGCCCTCAAGCTTGAGGACGTCAGCCGCTGTGAGTGGGGCCGGAATGCTGCTGGGGGTTCCCGGAGGGATGCCCCCTGCTGCGTGGAGAGCCCGCGCTTGGCGAAGCGCAGTTGGGCGGTCTCCCGACCACCCGTCCCTCCTCACCGCACGATCACTTCGTCGCCGGCGGCGTCGTCGTGGTCGCGGGCTTCTTCGCCGCCGGCTTGGCGGCCGCCTTCGGTGCCGCCTTCGCGGGTGCCGCGGCCTGATCGACTTCCTTGGATGCCGCGGTCGAACCGCCCGACACGCCCAGTCGGCCACCGGCACCCAGACCACCCTTGACCTGCTGCGCCTTGTAGTTGCGCAGGGCCTTGACCATCTGGTTGTACGAGTCCGCGAACGCCGTGACGATCACCTTGCCGGCCGGCGTCTTGCCGTACGCGCCGCCGGCCACGGCGGCGTTGCCGAAGAAGCTGGCGCCGCCGAAGCCGAAGTCGAAGTTCTTGGCCGTGCCTTCCGCAGCCGAGATCTGGACGCCGGAGCGGTTGTCCACCAGCAGCAGCGTCGTGGCGGCCTCGTTCTGGTTGATGTTGGCCGCCACCGCCGTCAGCAGGCCGATCGCGCCGGTCCCGATGCCGCCGCCGCCGCCGCCGGTCTTGCCGGAGAACTGGATCTCGGGGCTCATCGTGTAGTCGGCGGCGACCATCTGGCCCTGGCCGAAGTTGCTGCCGGCACGCGTTTCACC
Organism: Roseateles chitinivorans; assembly: GCF_050632235.1. GTDB lineage: Bacteria > Pseudomonadota > Gammaproteobacteria > Burkholderiales > Burkholderiaceae_C > Roseateles > Roseateles chitinivorans_A. The sequence goes on from NZ_CP192584.1 coordinate 5,048,128, forward strand.
CGACTGCATCAGCGCGCGCTCGCGCTCCATGTTGGCGAAGGCCTTGCCGCGCTCGACGATCACGAAGCAGTTGGACTGCTGCACCATCAGGCGCAGCACCGGCACCGTCGATCCCAGCTGGCGCTCGCGCAGCTGCGACCACCACGGGGCGTTGTTGTCCTCGAAGATGGTCAGCGTGCCCAGCGTCTCGTCGCAATGCTCGAGCTGGCTGTTCTTGTTCTCGGCCGTCGCGCCGCCGGCGGCGCCGGAGACGGTGCCCTTGTTCTCGCCCATCGTCGGCGCGGTGGCCAGGCAGCCGGCCAGCAGCAGCGGGGACAGCACCAGGGCGGACTTCAGCACGAGGCTGGACGGAGAAACGAGGCGGGAAGTGGCAAGCATGGAATCCTCCAGGTTTTCTAAGGACGTCTCGAACGACGTCTCACAACGAGCGACTACAAGGACGCGGGCGACGAGGGAAGCGCTCCGGCCGGACCCGACCGGACGGAGCCAGGGAAATCAAGTGCAGCTCGGCTGCGACGGTCAGTCGATGGGGGTGGCCGGCGCGACGCCGTAATACCCGCCGACCGGCTGGCCGTGCGGATTGCCGATCCAGATGCTGGTGCCGAACACGTCGCTGCACCCGCCCCAGGCGATCTCGAACGCACGCGCCTCTTCGTTGCGGGTCTGTGCGTAGACGGACACGGTGGAGTCCGAGGGGCCGATGGTGTAGCAGACCCGCGCCCACACCGGACGCGGCGAGGACGAGACCACCGAGGCCGCGCCTTCGGCGTCGCCGTCGGAGGCCTTGGCCACCCATTTCGTGCCGCGGGACGGACCCGGGTTGTAGCTGAACAAGTAGGGCACCTGGGCGACCGCCGCGAGCGACGCGGCGAGCAGTCCGGCGACCATCAGGCCTCTGGCCATCATTCGTTTTCCCCTTGCCTGTGTACCGAAATCAAACGATTTCAAAGGAATGTCGCGGATTGTTAGGCCCCACTTTTGAAAAAGCGAGGCCCCCATCGTGGTGGATTCCCCGGAACCGGGACGGGGGAACCCGCATCGACGCCCGTCGGCCCCCTGCCTGTTCCACAGGCCGCACGATTTCGCGCTAACGGACGCCGAACGGCAACACCCGCCCCCCGGATCGCGAGGATCGGCGCGGGTTGCGGGAGAACAGCGCGATGGCCGATGCCATCGGGGCGGCACGCGCGGCGCGCGGTCGCGAGCCGCGATCCGAGGCGCCTTCCGGGGTGCCGGAAGTGACTCCGCGCGCGGGCCACGCCCGGCGCGGCGATGACTTAGGTCATCTGGTGTTGTAGGGATGGCAAATCCGGGGTCATCGGCTATGCCCCGAGGGCCGGACGCGGACCTCCCGGCCCGTCCAGCCTCGCGGATCCGGCTTCGCGGATCGGGTCCTGTAGGCTCAGTCCGCGCCGAGGTCCAGGTCCAGACCCCGTTCCTGCGCGAACAGCTTCAGCGCCGGCATCAACGCACCGATCTTCTCGGCCACCGCATCGCGGACGGTGTCCACCATCACCTGCGTCTGGCGCTCGATCTCGATGTGCAGCGGCGCGCCTTCGCCCTTGTCGGCGAAGGTGGTCATGCGCAGCGTCTCGGGGATCAGCCAGACCTCGAACCAGCCCGAGCCGTCGGCGTGGCGGCCGGCCTCGGCCACCGTCAGGCTGGCGCCGTTCACGGCGATGTAGCCCTTGGCGAAGATGTAGCGCATCCACGGCGCCGGGACGGCGATGCGGATCACGTGGTTGTTGGCCGGGCGCCGGATGGATTCGACCCGCGCCATGAAGTCGACGTGACCCGACAGCGGATGGCCGCCGATCTCGGCGCCCTCCTTCGCGGCGCGCTCGACGTTGAGCCGGCCGCCGACGCCGAGCTGTCCCAGCGCCGTGAGGTTCAGGCTCTGGAGCATCACGTCGAAGTCCGCCTCGTGGTCGCCCTTCAGGGCGGTGACCGTCAGGCAGACGCCGTCGCAGGCGACGGACGCGCCGATCTCGAGTTCCTCGCAGAAGCCCTGTGGGAAGGCGAGCGTGAAGCTGCGCAGGCCTTCCTTGTCGGTGATGGCCGCGACCTGCGCGATGCCTTGGACGATGCCGGTGAACATGGCGGGCCTCCGGTCAGCGTTGGGCGTGGGAAGCGAACAGCTCGGGCGAGAAACCCAGGCTCAGGCGGCCGTCGTCCCACTCGACGACCGGGCGCTTGATCACGCTGGGTTGCTCGACCATCAGCGCCGCGGCGCTGGCGGCGTCGGTGACGCCGGCCTTGGCGCCGTCGTCCAGCTTGCGCCAGGTCGTGCCCGCGCGGTTCAGCACCTTGTCCCAGCCGAGTTCGGCCATCCACTGCGGCAGCTTCGCCGCGGGCACGCCCTGCTTCTTGTAGTCGTGGAACTGGTACGCGAGGCCCTGTCCGTCGAGCCAGGCGCGGGCGCGCTTGACGGTGTCGCAGTTGGGGATGCCGTAGAGGGTGATCATGGGAACGAGGGGGTCGCCGGCGGGCGTGGAAGGAAGGCGGCACGCTACCATGAAGCGGATGATCCCCTGGCTCGACGATGACTCTCTGGACTTCCCGCCGACCCGCCACGCGCTGGGGCCGCGCAGCGACGCTCCGGGGCTGCTCGCCGCCGGCGGCGACCTGAGACCGGCACGCCTTCGGGCGGCGTACGCCCGGGGGATCTTCCCCTGGTACGGCGAGGGCCAGCCCATCCTCTGGTGGACGACGGACCCGCGCATGGTGCTCCAGACGGCGGACTTCAAGCTGTCGCGCTCGCTGCGCAAGACGGTGGCGAAGTTCATCCGCACACCGGGCTGCGAGATCCGTGTCGACCACGCCGCCGAGACCGTGCTCAAGGCCTGCGCCAGCACCTCGCGCGACGGCCAGGACGGCACCTGGATCGTGCCGGAGATGCAGCAGGCCTACCTGCGGCTCGCGAGCGAAGGCACGGTGCACTCGGTCGAGACCTGGATGGACGGCGAACTCGCCGGCGGGCTGTACGGCGTCAACCTCGGCCGGATGTTCTTCGGCGAGTCGATGTTCATGCGCAGGACCGACGCGTCCAAGATCGCCCTGGCCGCGTTGATCTGCCTGTGCCGCGAGTTCGACATCCCCTGGATCGACTGCCAGCAGCAGACCTCGCACCTGGCCTCGCTGGGCGCGGCGCCGGTCGACCGCGAGGTGTTCGAAGCGCATCTCGCCGCGCACACCGGCCTGCCGTCGCCCGGGGATTGGACCTATCATCCGCGCCTGTGGGCCCACCTGGGCCTGAGCGACGCTCCGAACGACTCCCTGAACGACCCGCCCTGAGCCACCGAGCCCTGAGCCCGTGACGCACCCCAAGGAACTCCCGCTGGCCGAGCTGCAGTTCTACGCGACTGCGCCCTACCCCTGCAGCTACCTGAGCGACCGCCAGGCGCGCTCGCAGGTCGCCACGCCCAGCCATCTGATCCACGCCGACGCGTATTCGAGCCTGGTCGCCGCCGGCTTCCGGCGCAGCGGCATGTTCACGTACCGTCCCTACTGCGACGGCTGCAAGGCCTGCGTGCCGATGCGCATCCCGGTGGCGGACTTCCATCCCAACCGCAGCCAGCGCCGCGCCTGGACGCAGCACCAGGCGCTGCAGGCGCGCGTCATGCGGCTGGGCTACAGCGACGAGCACTACCAGCTCTACCTGCGCTACCAGGCCGGTCGCCACAGCGGCGGCGGCATGGACCACGACAGCGTCGACCAGTACACCCAGTTCCTGCTGCAGAGCCGGGTCAACTCGCGGCTGGTGGAGTTCCGCGAACCCGACGGCGCGCTGAAGATGGTTTCCATCCTGGACATCCTGGGCGACGGACTGTCGGCGGTCTACACCTTCTACGAGCCCGAGGCCAATGTCAGCTACGGCACCTACAACGTGCTGTGGCAACTGCGCCAGACCCGCGACCTGAGCCTCCCGAATCTCTACCTCGGCTACTGGATCGCGCAGAGCGACAAGATGGCCTACAAGGCCCGCTTCCTGCCGCACGAGCTGCTGCGCGACGGGCAATGGTCACGCGTCGAGCGCTGATCTCCAGCCCGCCGGCCCCCTCACGACCCTTCACGTCTTCTTCCCGTGTCCCGTCATTGACGCCCGGTCGGGAGACCGCGCACGGCAAGAATTGGTCCCACACTGGTTTTTACGCAACCGCTCACCGGTCGTACCGGTTTTCCCTTCCATTTGCATCAATTGACGCCCATACACGTCATCGACGACATCATTACGACACGTTACCCCGCCTCCAAGGGTTAACCTGAATGATTCGGTCGCCAGTGGTATCTACATTGCATACCACTATGAGATCAGCAGCGGTATTGGTCTCCTAGACGCCGCGGTTGCAAACCGCACGCCGTCCGCCGGGGAGCAGCCCGCGGACCGCACGTCGACCAGCAAGGAGTGACTGCCATGTCCGCACGCGCCTTTCTCCGTACCGCCGACCGCGCCGCCGCCGGATTCGTCCCGGCCGCGGCACCGCTGATCCGTCCCGCCGCGCCCGAGTGGCCGGCATGACCCAGGTCTCCGGCGGCCGGGCCCGAGCGGCCGCCGCCTTCGCCGGCTGAACCGACCGGCGCTTTTTCTTCCCGAGCCTTGAGCGTTCCCGCCGCACTGCGTCCGCAGTCGCCCGGCGCGGCGGCGCTCATCCCGAAGTTTCCGCAGACAACGACAACACCGACCCCACGTCAGGAGCCCCCCGATGAGACAACGTCCCTGCGCCCGACCCCACCCGATGCTGCCGTGGCTGATGCCGATGGTGCTGGCCTTCGCCGGCAGCTCGGCGATGGCCTACGACTGCACCGGCGTCGCCGACTGGAACGCCGCGACGGCGTACGGCGGCAACGCGATCGTCAAGCAGACCAATACCGCCTACCAGGCGAAGTGGTGGACGCAGAACAACCCGCCGGCGACGAACGCCGGGCAGTGGGACGTGTGGAAGGTGCTGGGCGCCTGCGACGGCGGTGGCGGCGGCGGTGGCGGCGGCACGAACAAGCCGCCGACCGTCGCGCTGAGTTCGCCGACCGCGGGCACCTCGCCCACCGCGGGCGACACGGTGACGCTGGCCGCGACCGCCGCGGACAGCGACGGCACCGTCGCCAAGGTCGGCTTCTATGTCAACGGCGCGCTGGTCGCCGAGGACACCACCGCCCCCTTCAGCGTGAGCTGGACCGCACGCGCCGGCGTCGCCGACATCACCGCCCGCGCCACCGACGACAAGGGCGCGACGACCGACACCGCCGCGCTGCGCATCACCGTGCGGGGCCAGGTCACCGGCGACGAGCGCTGCCGCCCTGAAGGCCTGACGACCACCGCCGGCACCGCGCCCGCCTACTGCAAGGTCTACGACGACCAGGGCCGCGAGAAGATGGGCGCCGACAAGCCGCGCCGCATCATCGGCTACTTCACCAGCTGGCGCACCGGCAAGACCGGCCAGCCCGCCTTCCTCGCGCACCAGATCCCATGGGGTCAGGTCACGCACATCAACTACGCGTTCGCGCATGTGGACGCGGCCAACAAGCTCTCGGTCGGCAACACCGCCGACGCGGCCAATCCCGCCACCGGCCTGACCTGGCCCGGCATCGCGGGCGCGGAGATGGACCCGGCCTACGCCTACAAGGGCCACTTCAACCTGCTCAACAAGTTCAAGAAGCAGTACCCCAACGTCAAGACGCTGATCTCGGTCGGCGGCTGGGCCGAGACGGGCGGCTTCTACACGATGACGACGAACGCGGACGGCTCGACCAACACGGCCGGCATCAACGCGTTCGCCGATTCGGCGGTGGCCTTCCTGCGGCAGTACGGGTTCGACGGCGTCGACATCGACTACGAGTACCCGACCAGCATGAACAACGCCGGCAACCCGGTGGACTTCGCCATCAGCAACGCCCGCCGCGGCGCGCTGATGAAGAACTACGTCGTGCTGATGCGCGCCCTGCGCGCGAAGCTGGACACGGCCAGCCAGGCCGACGCCCGCCACTACCTGCTCACGATCGCGGCGCCCTCCTCCGCCTACCTGCTGCGCGGGATGGAAGCCTTCCAGGTCACCCAGTACCTGGACTACGTGAACATCATGAGCTACGACCTGCACGGGGCGTGGAACCAGTTCGTCGGCCCGAACGCGGCGCTGTACGACGACGGCAAGGACGCCGAGCTCACCGCATGGAGCTACTACACCGCCACGCAGTACGCGCGCATCGGCTACCTCAACACCGACTGGGCGTACCACTACTTCCGCGGCGCGATGCCGGCGGGCCGCATCAACATCGGCGTGCCGTACTACACCCGCGGCTGGCAGGGCGTGACGGGCGGCACCAACGGCCTGTGGGGCCAGGCCGCGCTGCCCGACCAGAGCAAGTGTCCCGCCGGCACCGGCGGCGGCACCGTGCAGAAGTGCGGCAACGGCGCGGTCGGCATCGACAACCTCTGGCACGACCTCGACGTCTCCAGCAAGGAAGTCCCCGCGGGCTCCAACCCGATGTGGCACGCGATGAACCTCGCCTCGGGCCGCGCGGGCAGCTACCTCGCCGCCTACGGCCTGAATCCGGCGACCAACCCGGCTGATCAACTGACCGGCACCTACGTCCGCAATTACGACGCGACGCTGGTCTCGCCGTGGCTGTGGAACGCGCAGAAGAAGGTCTTCATCAGCACCGAGGACGACCAGTCGCTGGGCGTGAAGGCGCAGTACGTGGCCGATCGCGGCATCGGCGGCGTGATGTTCTGGGAGTTCGCCGGCGACTACGCCTTCGACACGGCCCGCAACGAGTACTTCATCGGCAACACGCTGACGAACACGCTCTACAACAAGCTGAAGACCGCGCCGGCCTACGGCAACCGCCTCACCTCGGCGTCGCTGCCGGCGGAGACGCTGGACATCGGCTACGCACTGGGCGGCTTCGCGCTGGGCGACAGCAACTACCCGATCACGCCCAAGCTCACGCTGACCAACAACAGCACGACGACGCTGCCGGGCGGCACGGAGTTCCAGTTCGACGTCCCCACCGCGATCCCGTCGACCGTGACGGACCAGAGCGGCTTCGGGCTGACGGTGATCAGCAACGGCTCGAACGCCGCGGGCAACAACGTCGGCGGGCTGAAGAACGACTTCCATCGCGCCAGCTTCAAGCTGCCCTCGTGGCAAAGCCTGGCCCCCGGCGCCAGCGTGACGCTGACGATCAACTACTTCCTGCCGTCGACGATGCCCAGCAACTGGACCGTCACCGTGAACGGCCGCAGCTACGCGCTGGCGCAGGAAGCGCGCCGCGGCGCCGTACCCGCTGCCGCCGCCGCCCCGGCGGCCAAGACCTCCGCGGCGCGCTGATGCGCGCGGCCACCAAGAACCTCCCCACCACCACCCTTTGACCCACAGGAGTTCGACATGAAGAGACAGATGGTCCGCCTCGGCGGAATCGCCCTGGCAGCAGCAATGGCCGCGGGCACCGCGCACGCCTACGACTGCACCAACGTGCCCGAGTGGTCGGCGTCCGCCACCTACACCGGCACCTCCAACAGCTTCGCCAAGCAGGGCAACATCGCCTACCAGGCCAAGTGGTGGACGCAGAACGAAGCGCCCTCCACCCACTCCGGCCAGTGGGACGTGTGGAAGTCGCTGGGCGCCTGCACCGGCGGCGGCACCGACACCACGCCGCCCACCGTGCCTTCGGGCCTCACCGCCAGCGGCAGCACCAGCAGCAGCATCTCGCTGAGCTGGGGCGCCTCGACCGACGCCGGCAGCGGCGTCAACAACTACGAGCTGCTGCGCGGCGGCTCGCTGATCGCCTCGCCCACCGCCACCAGCTACACGGACTCCGGCCTGTCGGCGGGCACGTCCTACAGCTACCAGGTCCGCGCCAAGGACAAGGCGGGCAACGTCTCCGGCCTGAGCAGCACGCTGCTGACCAGCACGGCCAGCAACGGCACCTGCGCCTCGGCGCCGGCCACGCCGTCCGGCCTGACCTCGCCGTCCAAGAGCGCCACCAGCGTCAACCTGGCCTGGAACGCCGTCGCCGCCGGCCCGAACTGCACGGTGCAGTACCGCGTCAACCAAGGCTCGACCCAGGTCGCGCAGGGCGCGGCCACCAGCGCCAGCGTCACCAACCTGACAGCCAACACGAACTACACGTTCACGGTCTCGGCCTTCAACCAGGCCGGCACCTCGCAGCCGTCGGCGCCGATCACGGTCAAGACCGACACGCAGACCGCCGGCGACAAGGTGCTGCTGGGCTACTTCGCGCAGTGGGGCATCTACGGCCGCAACTACCATGTGAAGAACATCGACACCAGCGGCTCGGCGGCCAACCTGACGCACATCAACTATGCGTTCGGCAACGTCCGCAACAACGTCTGCGAAGTCGGCAAGATCATCCCGAGCAACGAGTCCACCGGTGAAGGCGGCGACGCCTTCGCCGACTACGGCAAGTCCTACGGCGCCGACCTGAGCGTCGACGGCGTGGCCGACACCTGGGACCAGCCGCTGCGCGGCAGCTGGAACCAGCTGAAGAAGCTCAAGGCCAAGTACCCGAAGATCAAGGTGCTGATCTCGCTGGGCGGCTGGACCTGGTCGCGCGGCTTCTCGAGCGCCGCGCGTCCGGAGAACCGGGTGAACTTCGTCAAGAGCTGCGTGGACGCCTACATCAAGGGCAACGTGCCGGTGACGGACGGCGCGGGCGGCACGGGCGCGGCGGCCGGCGTGTTCGACGGCATCGACCTCGACTGGGAGTACCCGAACGCCTGCGGCCTGGCCTGCGGCACGGCCGAGGATCGCGAGAACTTCACCGGCCTGCTGGCCGAGTTCCGCAAGCAGCTCGACGCGGTGCGTCCGGGCCTGCTGCTGTCGATCGCCTCGGGCGCCGGCGTGGACAAGGTGCGGTCGTACGACCCGGACAAGATCCATCCGTACCTGAACTTCATCAACGTGATGACGTACGACTTCCACGGCGGTTGGGACACGATCACCGGGTTCCACTCGGCGCTGTACGCGCCGGCCAACGATCCGTCGACGGGTGACGTGAAGAAGTACAACACCAACGACGCGATGCAGGCCTTCCTGGACAAGGGTGTCCCGGCCTCGAAGCTGAACGTCGGCATCGGCTTCTACGGCCGCGGCTGGACCAACGTCCCCAACGTCAACAACGGCCTGTACCAGAGCGGCACCCCCGCTCCGGGCACCTACGAGGCGGGCAACGAGGACTACAAGGTCCTGAAGAACCTGCAGGGCTACACCAGCCGGGTCGACGACGTCAGCAAGGCGCAGTGGATCTACAACGGCTCGACCTTCTGGAGCTTCGACACGCCGGCCACGATCGCCATCAAGATGGCCTACGTGAAGTCCAAGGGCTTCGGCGGCGCGTTCTTCTGGGAGTTCTCGGGCGACGATCCGACGGCGTCGCTGTCCAAGGCGATGGGCGCCGGCCTGAAGTAACCGGGGCAGGCGCACCCGCCCCACCGAGCCGGAAGCATTCCGGCTCGTTCAAGGCCTCGCGATGTTCGCGAGGCCTTTTTCGTTGTCATCGCGTGACTGCCACCGGCACCGCCGAGCCTGGGAAGTCACCGCACACGTGAAGGTGTCGACAGATCCATCAATGGAACTCCCCGGAATAGCAAGCCTTAGGGAATCGATGCGCACTTTTGACATCGATGAATGATCGCCACCGATCGCTCCGGCTTCGACGATGCGCCCCTTCGTTCATTCTGGAGTTCCGACATGCCTGCCGCCACCTGCCGATTCAAGCGCCGCCCCGCCGTGGAGATCAACGTCACGCAGGTGGCGCTGGCGATCACCGCCCTGGCCGTGTCCCTGGCCGCCGTGGACACCGCCCGTGCCTCGGCGACGGACGGCGTCAAGCCCGGCACCGGTGGTGGCGGCTACACCGCCACAGGCGGCGAGGGTGGCAATGGTGGTGGACAAGGCGGTGCAGCGCGCGCCGGCGCCACGAGGCGTGCCGCGAGCAACGGCGTCGGTGGCAATGGCACTGGTGGTTCCGGGACCACGGCGGTCGGGGGGAACGTCGGTCAAACCATCAATGCGGATCTCACCCTGTCGACGACCCGGCAAGGCGGAAACGGCGTCTCCGGCGCCACCGCTCGCCAGAACGCGGGCGGCAACCCCTTTCACGGCACGCCGGGGGGCGGCGGCGGTGCCGGGGGATTCGTGAACGGCACTCGCCACATCACCGTCGACGCCGGCGTCACGCTGTCCGGCGGCCAGGGCGGCAACGGCGACGCCGGTCGCCCGGGCTGTACCGGCTGCAGCAAGGGTGGCGCTGGCGGCGGAGGTGATGGCATCGTCATGACCGCCGGCGGCACGCTGACCAACCTCGGGCTGATCGTGGGTGGGGCCGGCGGGGCCGGCGCCACAGGTGCCGCGGGATCGGGTTCGACCGGCGGCGGCGGCGGGGGGCATGGCGTGGAGGGCGCGTCCCTCACGATCATCAATGCCGGCGTCATCCGCGGTGGCAACGGCGGGGCCGGCGGCGCCAACGCCGACGCCGGCGAACGCGGGTCCGCGATCCACTGGACGGGCGGCACCAATGCCCTGCGCATCCAGACAGGCGCCGTCATCGACGGCGCCATCTGGGTGGGAAACGGGGCCACGGCCACGATTTCCGCGGACAACCCGATCGGCGCCATGAACAACTGGCTGCTGCTGGACGGCTCGGCGACCATCAGCACTGCCACGCAGCCGATCAGCTACAGCGGCCCCATCACGGGCGCCGGCAGCCTCACGAAGGCCAGTGCCGGGACGCTCGTCCTGTCCGGCACCAACACTTTCAGCGGCGGGCTCAACATCCAGGCAGGAGAAGTCCAGGCGCAGCTCGTCTCGCTGGGCACGGGCGCCATCCGCGACGATGGCACCCTGCGCCTCAACCCGAGCGCCGACGGCACACTCACCCAGGCGCTGACCGGCTCCGGCACCTTGATCAAGGACGGGGCCAGGCAACTCACGCTCAACGGCAATGCCCAACTCGGGGGTACCTTCCAGGTCAACGGCGGCACCCTGGCCGTCGGCGGCAGCGGCACCCTGACGGCCGGCGCCGTCCAGTTGAACAACGCCGGCGCGACGCTGGACCTGTCGGCTTCCGCGCACACCGCCACCATTGCCGACCTCGGTGGTGTCGCCGGCTCCTCCCTGAGGACGGGATCGGGCGCGCTGCTCGTGGGTGATGCATCCAGCCAGAATTTCGCCGGCACGGTCTCGGGCACCGGCAGGTTGACAAAGCAGGGAACCGGTTCGCTGACATTGGCGGGCACCAACACCTACACCGGCGGCACGACCATCAGCACGGGCAGCCTCGTCGGCTCGTCCGGCAGCTTCGGCACCGGTGCGATCGTCGACAACGCCGCGCTGGTCATGAACCAGGCTGCCGCCGGCACGATGGCCAACGCCATCTCCGGCAGCGGTTCCTTGACCAAGCAGGGCACGGGCACCCTGACGCTCGGCGGCGCCAACACCTACGCCGGAGGGACGACGATCAGCGCCGGAACCCTGGCGGGCTCGTCCACCAGCTTCGGCTCCGGTGACATCATCGACAACGCCGCGCTGGTCCTGAACCAGACGGCCTCCGCCACCTTCGGCAACGCCATCTCGGGCAGCGGCTCGCTGACCAAACAGGGCGCGGGCACCCTGACACTGAGCGGCGTCAACACCTACGCCGGCGGCACGACCATCAGCGCCGGCACCGTGGTGGGTTCGTCGACCAGCTTCGGCTCCGGCACCATCGTCGACAACGCTGCGCTGGTCCTGAACCAGACGTCCGACGGCACGATGGCCCACGCCATTGCAGGCAGCGGCACCGTCACCAAGCAGGGCGCCGGCGCACTCACGATGAGCGGTGCCAACACGTATGGAGGCGGCACGACGATCAGCGCCGGGACGCTGATCGGTTCGGCGGGCAGCTTCGGGGTCGGCGCCCTCCGCAATGACGCGGCGCTGATCGTGGATCAGGCCACCGACGCCATGCTGTCCAACATCGTCTCCGGCAGCGGCACACTCACCAAGCGAGGCAGCGGAATGCTGACCTTGGGCGATGCCAACACCTACGTCGGCGACACGACGATCAGCGAAGGCGCCTTGAGGGGATCAGCTGCGAGCTTCGGCAGCGGCGCCATCCACGACAACGCCGCACTGATCGTCAACCAGACGACGGATGCCGCGATGTCCAACCGCATCGACGGCACCGGCAGCGTCAGCAAACAGGGAACCGGATCGCTTTCGCTGAGCAGCGCCAACACCTACGTTGGCGGCACCACCGTCGCCGCCGGAACGCTCATCGGTTCGAGCGCGAGTTTCGGCACCGGCGCCATCCGCAACGACGCCACGCTGATCGTGGACCAGGCCACGGATGCCACGCTTGCAAACGCCGTTGCAGGCAACGGCGCCCTCACCAAGCGCGGTGCCGGAGCGCTCACGATGAGCGGCGCCAACAGCTACGCTGGCGGCACGACAATCGCCGCGGGCACCCTGGGGGGTCGGCCACGAGCTTCGGCACCGGCCAGATCCGCAATGATGCGGCCCTGATCCTGGAGCAGGCCGCCGACGCCACCTTGTCCAATGCCATCTCCGGTGCCGGTACCGTCACCAAGCGAGGGGCGGGAGCACTGACGCTCAGCGCAGCCAACACCTATGCCGGCGGAACGAGGATCGAGGCGGGCACGCTGGTCGGTTCGGCCGGCAGCTTCGGCAGCGGCGACATCGTGGACAACGGCCTCCTCCGCTTCAGCCAGGCGAGCGATGCGGAGCTGGACAACACCGTCAGCGGTTCGGGCCGCGTCGAGAAGACCGGCGCCGGCCAGCTGACGCTGCGTCAGGCGCTGGGCAACACCGGGGACCTGTCCGTCCTCGACGGACGCATCGTCGCCAGCGACCAGCAGCACCTGGGTCCGGGCGCCGTCACCGTCAGCGGCCTCGGCCAGATCGCCCTGGGACTGTCCGCCGACACGCCATTGCGCCACATCGGCGGCGACGGCCTCGTGGCCGTGGACCTCGGCGGCACGCAACGCCTGCTGACGATGAGCGCCCCGCCAGCGACCGCCCTCGCCTTCACCGGCACCCTGGACCTGTCCAACGCCAGCCTCGCCCTGTCGGGGCCGGGAAGCGAGTCGCTGTCCGCCGCGACGCTGCGGCTGAGCACCGGCGGCCGGCTCATCGCGGACGGCGACACCGGCTCGATCGGTGGACTCCGATTGAACGGCGGGACGATCCGATTCACGCCGGTCGCCACGGACGATGCCTCGACGCTGCGCCCGCTGCAGCTCAACCGGACATTGGATCTGTCAGGGACGGGCACGATCCAGGTCGACATGGATCTGCACGGCGCGAAGACGGCGGAGTCGATGGGATCGCTGCTGGCGCGCGACGACGGCGTCGCGCAGTTGCTGGCCCGTACCGCACCCGGCGGACAACTGGTCGGCGATGCCGCCGGACTCCGTCTGACGGGGGGCGACGGCCAGACCGTCGGGGCAAGCACCGACGGCGAGATCGTCCAGAACGGTCAACGCGTCGCCACCACGGCAACGCGGTATGGCCTGTCAGCGGGCGCGAACCGCGACGGCCTCTACCTGACCAGCCGGCTGCTCGGGATTTCCGTCCTGGCAGATCACGAATTGATGCTCGCCGCGCCGGGCGGCGCGACCGGTGCCGCACGCGACCTGTCGGTCCCGATCGGTGGAGCCGGTGGGATCGCCATCGACGCCGGCGGCCAAGGGACGATCAGCCTGTCCAGCCAGGACAACGGCTACGCCGGCGGTACACGCATCGTCACCGGGACCTTGGCGCTGGCAGGCGGCAGTCTGCCCCTGGGCAGCGTGGTCGCGTTCGACGGCGCGGGCACCAGCCTGGACCTCGCCGCCGCAGGTCGACCGCAACGGCTTGGCGGGCTCGACGGCGCGCTGTCCTCCAGCACCGTCCAACTGGGTTCGCAAGCGTTGACGCTGGACCTTGCCGGCGATCACGCTTTCGCAGGAACCCTCACCGGCAGCGGCGCGCTGGTGAAGACCGGAACGGGCACGCAGACGCTGACGGGCGCCAACACCTACCGCGGCGGCACGACGATCACCGGCGGCGTCCTGGTGGGCCGCAGCGACAGCCTGGGCAGTGGCGCGATCCGCAACGACGCCACCCTGGTGGTGAATCAGACCGTCGATGGCGAACTGCTCAACGACATGTCCGGCGGCGGCACCGTCATCAAGCAGGGCGATGGCGTCCTGACGCTGAGCGGCGCCAACACGAGCAGCGGCCCGCTGCGCATCGAGGCCGGCACGATCCGCGCCGACCTGGATCGGCTGGGCACCGGCGCGATCGTCAACAACGCCGTGCTCGAGCTCGACGTCCCCCGCGACAGCCTGCTGGACAGCCGTCTGAGCGGCACCGGCCAACTCGTGAAGTCCGGTCCTGGCGACCTGACGCTGGAAGGTTCGCAGAGCCTCGGCCTGCTCAGCGTCCGCACCGGCGGCCTGATCGTCGGTGCTGCGGGGGACGGCAGTGCGCTGCTGCACGGCAACGTGGACATCGCCGCTGGCGCCCGCTTGCAAGGCAACGGCACGATCGAGGGCAGCGCCCATCTGTCCAAGGAGTCGACCTTGCAGCTGAAGTCGGCCAGCGCGGCGCTGCGCATCCAGGGCGATCTCCAGCTGGATCCGGGTGCCCGCGTCCTCGCCGCCGCGGACACCGCCAGCCGCCAGCCGGCGCTGGTGGTCGGCGGCAGGCTGGGCTTGCAAGGCGCGCTGCTCCATGTCGATGCGGCGCATGGCGATTGGGCTCCCGAAACACGCCTCGACCTGCTGCGCGCGGGACAGGTGACGGGGCGCTTTGCTGCGGTGGACACCAACCTGGCCTTCCTGACACCGACGCTCGAGTACGGTTCGCAGGACGTCATCGTGACGATGAAACGCAACCAGACCTCGATCGGGGAACTGGCCCAGACGCCGAATCAGCAGCAGGTCGGCGAGGCGCTGGCGCCGCGTGAGGACAAGGCGCCGGCCGCGGGTCTCATCGTGAAGCTGCCGAACGACGACGTCGCGCCTTCGCTGGAAGCACTGGCCGGCGCCACGCAGGCGACCGCGCTCAACGCGCCCTCGCTCGGCGCGGCCCAGCAGCGCCTGGCATTGGGACGGCACCTGCGCGAGGCGCTCATGCCGCGCGGCGAGCTCGACGATGGAAGCGGCCTTTGGGTCACGGTCTTCCAGCAGCGCAGCACGCTGGCCGCCGAGCAGATGAGTTCGACCCGGGGGACGGCCAGGGCGGGCTGGCCGGCATCGACCTGCTGCGCGGCCGGGACCTCCGCCTCGGCGTGGCCGTCGGTGCCGATCGCCAGTCGCTGGCCACCGATGACCAGGGCCGTGTGGCGGTCCGATCCGCCCTGCTCTCGCTGTACGGCGCCACCCATTGGCATGTCTTCAGCCTGCGCGGCGCGCTGTCCTATGCGCAATCGCGCATCCACACCGAACGGGACATCGTGATCGGCAACCACCGTGCATCGCTGAGCGCCGACGAGCACGCACACCATGCGGAAGCCTTCATCGAAGTCGGCCTGCCTGGTGACCTCCCCTTCGGTCACATCGAGCCCTTCCTTCAGGTGGGTCGTTTCGTCACCCGGACCGGCGGCTTCACGGAGCGCGGCGACGACGCCACCGCCCTGAGCGGCGCAGGCGCGCACGATGCGCGCTCCTTCGGCATGGCCGGCCTGCACTGGCGCACCGACACGCAGTACGGCCTGGGCGCCGGCTGGCGCCTGCAGGGCACGGCCGCCGTCCAGCATGTCGATGGCGCCGCGACGGTGTCCCGGCAGGTCAGCCTGTCCGGGACGGACAGTTTCGGCACCCGTGCCGCCTCCGGTGCCGGCACCGGTGTTCTGGCCGATCTCGGTCTGACCGTGATGCCGCGTCCGCGCCTGTCGCTCTCCGTGCATCTGTCGCACGCAGAAACCGGCGCGAGTCACGACACCGGCTGGCGCGTGCAAGGGCTCTGGCAGTTCTGACCGGTCCGGTCGCGCCCACCGATGCGCGCGTGCCTCGGTGGGCGCTGCTGTCAGCGCCTGGCAGTTGTCCCTCGAATGGCGATTGAATACTGGTTTTCCATCCAGTATTCTCACTCCTCCATTTGCAGAAACACCCGCCCGAAGGAGCCGTCATGCGACGTTACGAAGTCATTCTCGAGAGGATCATGGTCCCGTACCACCAGCACGAACTGGCGCGCATGATCGCGAGCCAGGTGCTGGACGCCCGGCTGGGCGGCCCGGCCGGCGTGGTCGACGCGTTCCAGGCGGCGCAGGCGGTGACCGGTGGCGATCCTCGCTGGCCGGTGCCGGAGTCCGCGTCCCGCGCCGACGTCGCCGCGGTGAAGCGCTGGCGCCGCGCGACGGAAGCGGCGCTCGATGCCATCGAGCAGGGCTTCGCGCATGTGTTCGTGGGCATGTCGGCGCAGGAGATCGAGTTGGCCCGCGCGGACGAGTTCCTCGCCATCGTCCCGCTCGCCACGGAGCTGCCGGACCGGCTGCTGTCCGAGGCCCGCGTCGGGCTGCCCTGGTCGGCGACGGCGGCCGTGGTCGTCAGCGCGGCGGCCCAGGCCGCGATGGTCCCGACGACATCGATGCTGACGCACATGCCGACCTTGGCTCACGCGGCGATGCTGGCCCGGTAACGGACTGGACCGGACCGTCGATGGCCCCCTCGCCCGTGAGGCGCCCGGTCAACTGGCCCGGAACACCAGTTCCTTGATCCGCGCCAGACGCGGCGCGACGACCGGGACCGTCAGCATCGTCGACCCCACCGCCATCAGCAGCAGCGCGGTGAAGGTTTCGCTGGTGATGATCTGTTTGTCGAGCAGCACGTTGGCGAAGATGATCATGATCAGCGCCTTGGTCTGCAGCAGCCATCCGATGATGCCCGCCTCGCCCGGCGCCCATCGCAGGATGCGCCCCGCCAGGTGCGTGCCCAGCAGCTTGCCGCTGACGGAAGCCGCGAGCAGCAGGGCCGCCGCGGCGAAGACAACGCCGCCTTCCAGTCCCCACTTCGTCCGCAGCCCGGTGCTGAGGAAGAAGACCGGCATGATCACCAGCAGCACGTGGTGGCGCAACGCGTCCATCTGCTGCTGGTCGAACCACTCGGCATCCATCACGACGCCGGCCAGGAAGGCGCCGACCATGTAGTGGAGGCCGCACCAGTCCGCGCCGAACGCGATGATCGCCAGCCAGATCAGTCCGACGTACCACCGGTCACGCGCAGGGATGGCGCGCATCAGGCGACGGAACAGGATCGTCGCCACCGCGAAGGCGACCAGGAACAGCACCTGCTTGCCGACACGGGACCAGTCCATCAGGATCACCGCCAGCACGGCCCAGATCAGGATGTCGTCCAGGCTGGCGTAGCGCAGGATGCGCTGGCCGATCGGCTGGCGCAGGATCTCGAGCTTCTCCATCAGCAGGATGAGGATGGGCAACGCGGTCACCGCGCAGGCCATGCCGACACCGACGATGAACTGCCAGGTGTGCGCCTGCGTCCCCATCCATTGCGAGCCCATGCCCAGCAGCACGGCAGCGGCCGCCGCGCCGAAGGCCATCGGCACGCCCAACGCGAGCCCCGCCGTGATGCCGCTCTCCACGCGATGCGCCCAGGCCTTCTTGAGGTCGAGCTCGATGCCGGCGATCCACACGAACAGCATCACCGCCCACCACGCCACGCCGTTGAGCGACTGCACGACCGCGGGGTTGAAGACGAACTGGTAATAGTCGGGAAAGGCCCGGCCGAGCACGCCGGGGCCGAGCAGGATGCCGGTGATGATCTGCACCACCACCAGTGGCGCGACATAGTCAGTGCCGCCCAGCCGCCACACCAGGTAGGGGACGGTGAAGATGATCGCCATGGCGATCAGGAAGATCTCGGTGGTGCTCATCGGCGGCTCCTCTGCGCTGTCCGCCGGCCGGTACGCGATGACGCCCGGCCGATCGTTGACAACGTTGTCTCTCGGGAATCTGATTGTGAGGGGATGGCCCCCACAATCACCGCCCTCGCTTTCCCTAGGCAATCATGAAAGCGGTTTCAGAGGATTTCACTCCGGCAGTCCGGCGCCGGCAATAGGGGCTCTCCCGCTGGTCGCGGCGATCCGTCCGAGCACGCGGCCCGGCTCGGTGCCGACCATGTCCCAGGTGAAGCGCCATTCCCAGTTGCCGCCGAGGGTGCCGGGAATGTTCATGCGATGGGCACTGTCCAGGCCGAGCACGTCCTGCAGCGGATACACCGCGACGTTGGCCACCGAATTGGCGCAGGCCCGGATCATGGCCCAGTGGAGGTCGTCGTCGCCGCAGTCCAGGTAGGCGGCGACGAAGGCGCGCTCGTGGGCGCTGGCCTGGTTCCACCAGCCGCGGACGGTGTCGTTGTCGTGCGTGCCGGTGTAGCAGACGGCGGCGCGCGGCCAGTTGTGGGGCAGGAACTCGTGCGAGCCGTCGCCGCCGAATCCGAACTGCAGGATCTTCATGCCGGGGTAGGCGAGCGCGTCGCGCAGCTCGTGCACGTCGGGCGTGATGAAGCCCAGGTCCTCCGCCACGATGGGCAGCGTGCCCAGCGACTTGGCGATCGCGTCGAACAGCGCCTTGCCCGGACCGGTCTTCCAGACGCCGCGCGTCGCGTCGGGGCTGTCGGCGGGAATCTCGTAGTACGCCGCGAAACCGCGGAAGTGGTCGATGCGGAACACGTCGGCGGAACTCAGCATGCGCTTCACGCGCGCGGTCCACCAGGCGAAGTGCTCGTGGGCCATCTTGTCCCAGCGGTACATGGGATTGCCCCAGCGCTGCCCGGTCGCGGCCATTGCGTCGGGCGGCACGCCGGCGACGACGGTGGGCTGGAAGTGCTCATCGAACTCGTACAGGTCGGGACGGGCCCAGCAGTCGGCGCTGTCGTGCGCGACGAAGATGGGCAGGTCGCCCATGATGTGGACGCCGCGCTCGTTCGCGTAGGCCTTGAGCGCGCCGACCTGCGTGTCGAAGCACCATTGCACGAACTGCCAGAAGGCGACCTCGTCCGCATACTGCTCGCGAGCGGTCACGAGCGCGCGCGGCTCGCGCGCGGACAGGTCGCGCGGCCATTCCCACCAGCCCTGCCCGTCGCGGCGCGAGCGGATCGCCATGAACAGCGCGTAGTCCTGCAGCCAGTCGCGCTGGGACACGCACCAGAGTTCATACGCGGCGCGATCGGTCGCCGCGCCTTTCGTGAAGAAGCCCGCCGCGGCGGCGCGCAGCTGCTGCTCGCGCCACGGCAGCACCCGGGCGTAGTCGACGCGCTTCGCGTCGAAGCCGCCCTCGGGAAGCACCGGCTGCGCGAGCCAGCCCTTTTCCACCAACGGCTCCAGCGCCACCAGCCATGGATTGCCGGCGAAGGCCGACACGCCTTGATAGGGGCTCTCGCCGGGGCCGATCGGCGTGCTCGGCAGCCACTGCCAGACCGACTGGCCGGACGACTGCAGCCAGTCGACGACGCGGTAGGACTCGGGGCCGAAGTCGCCCGCACCGTGGGGGCCGGGCAGCGAGGTGATGTGCAGCAGCACGCCGGATTGGCGCTTGTTCAGGTCGATCGTCATGGTGTCGCTCGAGGGTCGGTATCGAAGTATCAGGGGGAGGAAGGCGCGGCGGCGGAGGCCACGCACAGCAACAGGGAACGCGACGGCGCGACGACCTCCCGCCCGCCCAAGGGCGCGGGGGCGAGCTCGCCGCTGCTGTCGAGCAGCAGGTGCCACGTACCGTCCGCAGGCAGTGCGAAACGCAGCGACGCTGCGCCGGGGTTGGCGATCAGCAGCAGGCGCTCGTGGTCGTCGCACAGCACGGCGGTCAAGGCCGGCACACCGCCGTCGCGCCAGTCCGGTGCGCGCAGTTCGCGGCCGTCCGGATGGAACCAGCGGAGCGTCGCGGGCGTTCCTGCGCCAGCGGCGTCGAGCGCCTCGTCCGTCGCGTCGAACCACCGTGCATGCCGCAGCAAGGGATGCGCCCGGCGAAGCTGCGCGAGTCCAGCGGTGAAGGCGATCAGTGCGTCGTCGGCGTTCGGCCAGTCGAGCCAGCCGATCTCGTTGTCCTGGCAGTACGCGTTGTTGTTGCCGCCCTGCCCGTTGCCGAACTCGTCGCCCGAATAGAGCATCGGCGTGCCCTGCGACAGCAGCAGCGTCGCGAGCATCGCGCGCCGGGCGCGCTCGCGGGCAGCTCGGATGACGGGATCGTCGGTCGGCCCTTCAATACCGAAGTTGCCGCACAGCTCGTTGTCGCGACCGTCGCGGTTGTCCTCGCCGTTGGCGTCGTTGTGCTTGCGGCTGTGGCTGACGAGATCGGCGAGGGTGAAGCCGTCGTGCACTGCCAGGAAGTTGACCGAGGCCAGCGGCGAGCGCTGTGCCGTTGTCCCGGCTGCGCCGCCGGTGCGGAACACATCGCCCGACGCCGCGAAGCGGCGCGCGAAGTCGTCACGGCCGATGGCCGAGCCGTCCGGTCCGTGGCCGAGCCAGAAGCCGCGCGCGGTGTCGCGGAACTTGTCGTTCCACTCCATGAAGCGTCCCGGAAAGCGGCCGAGCTGATAGCCGTCCGGCCCGATGTCCCAGGGCTCGGCGATCAGGTGCACCTGTGACAGCAGCGGGTCCTGCCGAAGCGCGGTGTAGAACGGCGATCCGGGATCGTGCCCGCGCCCGGTGCGCCCCAGGACCGGCGCGAGGTCGAAGCGGAAGCCGTCCACCCCCATCTCGCCGACCCAGAACCGCAGCGAGTCCAGCACCAGCTGCGTCACGCGCGGATGCTCGACGTTGACCGTGTTGCCGCAGGCGGTGAGGTTCTCCATCCGCGCGGGATCGTCGGCCTGCAGGCGGTAGTAGCTCTTCTGGTCGAGCCCCCGCAGCGACAGCGTCGGCCCCCACTCGTTGCCTTCGGGCGTGTGGTTGTAGACGACGTCGAGCACGACCTCGAGCCCGGCCTCGTGCAGCGCCTGGACCATGTCCCGGAACTCGGCCGCGACGGCGGTCGGGTCGTGACGCACGGCGACCGAGGCGAGCCTCGGATCGGGCGCGAAGAAGCCGAGCGTGTTGTAGCCCCAGTAGTTGCGCAGGCCGGTGCCGAAGAGATGCGGCTCGTCGACGGCGAACTGCACCGGCAGCAGCGACAGCGTGGTCACGCCGAGCCGCTTGAAATGCGCGATCGCGGCGGGATGCGCCAGCGCGGCGTAGCTGCCGCGCAGCACCTCCGGGATCCCGGGATGGCGCATCGAAAAGCCCTTCACGTGGACCTCGTACAGCACGACGTCGCGCGATGCATGCCGCGGCGCGCTGGCGCGCGGTCCCGGGCCGGCGAGCGGCGCGGCGACGCGCGCCTTCAGCGCGGTCGGGCCGTTGTCGCGCGCGTCCAGCGCGAAGGGGCCGTCCGGATGACCGAAGGGATAGCCGTGGTCCTCGGGCAGGTTGCGGAACTCGCCGACGATCTCACGGGCGTAGGGATCGAGCAGCAGCTTGCCTGCGTTGAAGCGGTGGCCCTCGCGCGGCGCGTGCGGGCCATGCGCGCGCAGGCCGTAGAGTTGGCCCGCCGTCGCACCGGGAAGGAAGCCGCTCCAGATGCCATCGACCGGGCCGTCCAGCGCATACCGCATCAACTCGACGCTGCCGGCCTCGTCATAGAGGCACAGCTCGACACGCGTCGCATGGGCCGAGAACACCGCGAAGTTGACGCCCCCGTCGCGGACGGAGGCACCCAACGGCTCATGCCGGCCGGCCGCCAGGGCCAAGTCTGGGAAGACGGTCATCATGATCCGAAGTATCTCTCAGGCCGTCAAATGAATGTAGTTTCACTACATCGGGTAATCCCGAATTTGATTGCAAGTCTTTGATTTCACGAGATTCGATCGCCATGCATCGGGTGTAGCCGCGTTGTGAATCGCCAATCAGGCATGTATATTCTCTACAAACAAGGAGACATCCCGTGGCGGACGTGAAGCTGCAAGCCGTGGCCAAGGCCTATGGCGAGACCAAGATCCTGCATGGCATCGACCTGGAGATCCGGGACGGTGAGTTCATGGTCTTCGTCGGACCCTCGGGCTGCGGCAAGTCCACGCTGCTGCGCACGATCGCCGGCCTGGAGGACATCACCGGCGGCGAGCTGCGCATCGGCGGCCGGCTGGTCAACGACGTGCCGCCGGCCGAGCGCGGCATCGCGATGGTGTTCCAGAGCTACGCGCTCTACCCGCACATGAACCTGTACGACAACATGGCGTTCGGGTTGAAGCTGGCGAAGGTGCCCAAGGACGAGATCGACCGCGCGGTGCGCTACGCCGCGCGCATCCTGCACATCGAGCACCTGCTGGAGCGCAAGCCCAAGGACCTGTCCGGCGGCCAGCGCCAGCGCGTGGCGATCGGCCGCGCGATCGTGCGCAAGCCCGAGGTCTTCCTCTTCGACGAGCCGCTGTCCAACCTCGACGCCGCACTGCGCGTGCGCATGCGCTACGAGTTCGCGAAGCTGCACGAGGACCTCAAGACGACGATGGTCTACGTCACGCACGACCAGGTCGAGGCGATGACGCTGGCGGACCGCATCGTCGTGCTGAGCGCCGGGACGATCGAGCAGGTCGGCACGCCGCTGGAGCTCTACGAGCATCCGGACAACCTCTTCGTCGCCGGCTTCATCGGCAGCCCGAAGATGAACTTCATCGAGGCCGAGATCGTGACGGCCGGCGCCGACCATGCCACCGTGCGGTTGGGCGATGGCGCCATGATCCGCACGCGCGTCGACGCCTCGCGTGCGAAGGCCGGCGACAAGGTCACGCTGGGCCTGCGACCGGAACACTTCGAGGTCGGCGGCGACGCCAACCTGATCGCCAGCACCGTCACCTTCGTCGAATCGCTGGGCGGCGTGACGCATGCGTACTGCGCCTACCCCGGCGTCGAGGACGCCCTGACCTGCGAATTCGACGGCAGGACGCGCGTGCGCGCCGGCGACACGCTGCAACTGCATCTGCCGCCGGATCTCTGCTATCTGTTCGACGCCCAGGGCCTGGCATTCAAGCGGCTCGGAGCGGCGGCATGACGCGTCCTTTCACAGCGCCCCTGCCCCGCCCTGCTTCACGGCGACGCACGCGGTCGTCGCTGATGCGCGGCGCACTCGTCGCGGCGGCCGCTGTCGCACTGCTCGGCGGCTGCGAGAAGGTCGCGGCGCAGACAGCGCCGAAGCTGCTGGTCTGGATCAACGGCGACAAGGCCTACAACGGGCTGCAGAAGGTCGGCGACGCGTTCGAGCGCGAGTCGGGCGTGAAGGTCGTCGTCGAGCATCCGGTCGACGCGCCCGAGAAGTACACGCAGGCCGCCGGTGCCGGCAAGGGGCCAGACGTCTTCTGCTGGCCGCACGACCGTGTCGGCGAATGGGCCAAGGCCGGGCTGCTGACGCCGGTGCAGCCGCGCAAGGCGCTCTACGACGAGGTCGAGCCCGCCGCGTGGCAGGCCTTCCGCTACCAGGGCCGCCTCTGGGGCTACCCGATCGCGATCGAGACGACCGGCCTGATCTACAACAAGGCGCTGGTGTCCAAGCCGCCGGCGACCTGGGACGCGCTGATCGCCGTCGACAAGGACCTGCGCCAGCGCGGCAAGCACGCGATCCTGTGGGATTACAACAAGAGCTTCTTCACCTGGCCGATGTTCGCGGGCGCCGGTGGCGTGATCTTCGGGCGTGACGCGCAGGGCGAGTTCGACGCGCGCCGGGTCGACGTCAACAACGACGGCGCGCTGGCCGCGGGCAAGATGCTGGAGCGCCTGATCACCGAAGGCGTGATGCCGCGCGGCGCGCGTTATTCCGAGATGGAATCGGGCTTCGCCCGCGGCGAGGTCGCGATGATGATCTCCGGCCCCTGGGCCTGGGAGAACGCGCGCAAGGCCGGCATCGAGATCGGCGTCGCGCCGATTCCCGCGGTGGTGGCGGGCAAGCCGTCCAAGCCTTTCGTCGGGGTGCTGGGCTGCATGATCTCGGCGCCGTCGAAGAACAAGGACCTCGCGCGCGAGTTCATCGAGCGCCACCTGATGCGGCCCGCGTCGCTGCAGGTGCTCGACGCCGACGTGCCCATCGGCGTGCCGGCCAACAAGGCCTTCTACCAGCAGCTGTCGGTGAATCCGCTGATCCGCGCCAGCATGGAGAACGCCCGCGCCGGCGAGGCCATTCCCAACATCCCCGAGGTGGGACGCTTCTGGACCGCGATGGACGCGGCGCTCGAGGCCATCACCAACGGCCTGCAAAGCCCCAAGGACGCGCTGGACGGCGCGTCGGGCCGGATGCTGCTGAAGCAATGAACGCCACGACCGCATCGACCCCGGCGCCGTCCGGCGCCCTGTCCGGATCCCTCGCCGCCGCGCTGCGCGGCTCGCCGCTGTCCGAGCCCTATACGCGCCAGCCGCCCGGAGCGATGGACCGTCTCGCCAAGGCGCTGTACTGGCCGACGATGGCCGTCATCGCCCTGGGGGCGCTGTACCTCGTCTTCATGCTGTACGCGGCCGGGCTGACGAGCTGGGCGCTCGGCGTGCTGCTGCTCTTCGGCGCAGGCTTCGCGGTCTACCTGTCCAAGGCCGGTTTCGCCTACCGCTACCTCTTCCCGGGCGTGGCCGGGATGCTGCTGTTCATCGCGTTCCCGCTCGCGTACACGACGCAGATCGGCTTCACGAACTATTCGTCCGCCCACCTGCTGAGCCAGGAGCGCGTGCGCGAGTTCCTGCTCGACCAGCATGACACGGCGCTCGAGGCCGTGCGCGACTACAGCGTGCACGGCGCCGGCGGCGACTTCCGCGTGGTGCTGCGCGATCCGGCGAACGGCACGGCGCAGTTCGTCTCGCCGCCGCTGGCGCTGCGACAGGGCACGAAGCCGGTCGACGTCGCGATGCAGGCGACCGGACCGGCGGACGCGACGCTGGGCACCGCGCTCACGCTGAAGGAGCTGGTCGAGCACCGCCAGGCGCTGGCGCAGCTGCGCTTGCGGCTGCCGGGCGAAAGCGGCGGCACGGCCGCCACCGGCGGCGCGGGCGACGCCTCGACGCTGCGCTACCTCGGCCTGCGCGAGTTCGGCCCGATCCGCCCGCACTTCGAGGAACAGTCCGACGGCGCCTTGAAGCGCGTCGCCGACGGCGCCCTCTTCCGCCCGGACGCGAGCACCGGCTACTACGAAGGCCAGGGCGCGGCGGCCGGCACGCACCTCGCGCCCGGCTACAAGGTCATGGTCGGCGCGCAGAACTACCAGCGCATGCTGTTCGACGCGGAGTTCCGCGGCCCCTTCCTGTCGATCTTCGGCTGGACGGTGGTGTTCTCGCTGCTGACGGTGGTCTTCGCGACGGCCATCGGCATGATGCTGGCGGTGCTGCTGAACTGGGAAGACCTGCGCTACCGCACGACCTACCGCACGCTGCTGTTCCTGCCCTACGCGGTGCCGGGCTTCATCTCGATCCTCGTGTTCAAGGGCCTGTTCAACCAGAACTTCGGCGAGATCAACGCGATCCTGGACGCGCTCTTCGGCGTGCGGCCGGCGTGGTTCGCGGACCCGTCGCTGGCGCGCACGATGCTGCTGATCGTCAACGTGTGGCTGGGCTATCCGTACGTGATGATCCTGTGCACGGGGCTGCTGAAGGCGATCCCCTCGGACCTGTACGAGGCGTCGGCGCTCGCGGGCGCGGGACCGCTGACCAACTTCTTCAAGATCACGGCGCCGCTGATCATCAAGCCGCTGTCGCCGCTGCTGGTCTCGGCCTTCGCCTTCAACTTCAACAACTTCGTGCTGATCGCGCTGCTGACCGACGGGCGGCCGGACTACCTGTCCACCAAGATCCCCGCGGGGCAGACCGACATCCTGGTCAGCTACACGTACCGCATCGCCTTCCGCGACTCGGGGACGGACTTCGGACTGGCCGCGGCCATCTCCACGCTGATCTTCGTGCTGGTCGCCGGCATGTCGCTGCTCAACCTGCGCCTCATGCGCAACGCCAACCGCTGACGCGGCCGGCATCGACGGACAAGGACACGACATGGCCATCGTTCGAGGCAAACAGGCGCGCTGGCGCGTCGTCGCGGCGCATGTGATGCTGTGGATCTTCCTGGCGGTCACGCTGTTCCCGCTGCTGGCGGTGGTGTCGATCTCGCTGCGACCGGGCAACTTCGCCACGGGCAGCCTGATCCCCTCGACCATCAGCCTGGAGCACTGGCAGCTGGCACTGGGCATTCCGTACCAGGCGGCGGACGGCTCGCTGGTGCAGCCACCCTTCCCGGTGCTGACCTGGCTGTGGAACTCGATCAAGGTGGCGACGATCTCGGCAGTGCTGATCGTGGCGATCTCGACGACGGCGGCCTACGGTTTCGCGCGGCTGCGTTTCCCGTTCAAGACGAGCATCCTCAACAGCATGCTGCTGCTGCAGATGTTCCCGGCAGTGCTGGCGCTGGTGGCGATCTACGCGATCTTCGAGACCATCGGCACCTTCGTGCCATGGCTGGGCATCGAGACGCACGCGGGCGTGATCGTCGCGTACCTGGGCGGCGTGGCGACGCACATCTGGACCATCAAGGGCTACTTCGAGACCATCCCCGTGGAGATCGAGGAGAACGCGAAGGTCGACGGCGCGTCGCACTGGCAGGCGTTCCGGCTGGTGCTGCTGCCGATGGCGGTGCCCATCCTGATGGTGGTGTTCGTGCTGGCCTTCATCGGCTGCATCATCGAGTACCCGGTCGCGTCGGTGCTGCTGCGCGAGGAGTCCAACCTCACGCTGGCGGTGGGGTCGAAGTACTTCCTGCACGACCAGCGCTTCCTGTGGGGCGACTTCGCGGCCGCGGCCGTGCTGTCGGGACTGCCGATCACGGCGGTGTTCCTGCTGGCGCAGAAGTGGATCGTGTCGGGGCTGACGGCGGGTGGGGTGAAGGGCTGAGCGCATCGCGCCGTCGCAGATTTCGGCAGATTCCGGGCGTCGTGAGCCGTTGAGGCTTCGCCAAGCCCCGTGCGACCTTCATTCCATTTCGTGAGCACGCATCGCTTCACGTAACTTTGCGAAACACGCCAACCCTTGCGGCGCAAGGGCCCTCACGCGGCCTTGACGACGAGTGACACGGATCCGTCATGCGTGATTTCTAGAGTGCGCGGCGTTCCGAACGGTCCCCTTCCGGGGCCCTTCGAGCACAGCAATCGCCACCACTCCAGGACTCCCATGCGACCCAGCAAAACCACCGCGCTGAACGTCTCGCTCACCCTCGTTGCCGCCGCCATCCTGGCGGCCTGCGGCTCCGACAGCGACACCCAGTCGCCGAGCGTCACGATCAACGGCGTCGTCACCGCCACCAGCTTCACCGCCGGCAGCGCCACCGACCCGACCATCGCGCCCGCCTACTACGTCGGCGCCAAGGTCTGCGTCGACACCAACGGCAACGGCGTCTGCGACACCACCGAGACCCCGGTCGTCACCGACGCCAAGGGCCACTTCTCGCTGACGATGCCGGCCAACGCCGCGCTGATCGCCGACATCGGCACCGACGCCACCCTGTCCACCGGCGCCAAGGTCGCCAGCCGCGACGTGCTGCGCGCGTCCCTGGACCAGGTCATGGAGCAGGCAGGCAACGTCGTCATCAGCCCGCTGTCGTCGGAAGTGCAGCGCCTCGTCGAGGCCAACGGCAGCAGCTACGCGACCGAGAAGCAGACCGTCGCCACGCGCATCGGCGTGCCGCTGTCCAACGTGCTGGCCGACGTGAACACCGTCACCGGCGCCGAACAGGCCGCCATGCTGGCAGAGTCCAAGGCGCTGGACAACCGCTTCACCTACGCGATCACCAAGCTCGACCGCGGCGACCTGTACCCCGACGCGCTGGCCGCGCCCGGCGGCGATCCGCGCCTGGCCGGCGCCGCCAACGTGAGCGTCGCCACCGCGCCCACCGGCACCGACGCCCGCGCCAAGATCACCTTCGCGCAATCGCAGCAGGCCGCGTTCGAACTCGAAGGCGTGCCGCGCTACGACCACATCTTCATCGTGATGCTGGAGAACAAGGCCACGCTGTCGATCAAGGGCTCGCCGTGGGCGCCCAAGATCAACGCGCTGCTCGCCTCCGGCAACCAGCTGACCAGCTACTACGCCACCGGCAATCCGTCCGAGCCCAACTACACGGCCCTGGGCGGCGCCGACGACTTCGGCATCACCGACGACAGCCAGTGGAACTGCGACGCCACCGGCGCCAATGCGGTCACCGATCTGCCGCTGCCCGACAAGACCCAGCCGGGTCTGGCGAGCTCGCCGTTCGCGGCCAGCTGCACGCAGACCGCCGCGGTCAACCACAACATCGTCGGCAAGCCCAACCTGTTCAACGCGATCACGGCCGCCGGCATGACCTGGCGCACCTACAGCGAGTCGATGAACCCGGGCCAGGACTTCCGCACCGACTCCGTGGCCGACGGCGCCGTCACCGCGGCCGACAACGTCTACGCGCCGGGCACGATCAACGGCAACACCGCCGCGGTCGGCACTGCCGGCCTGACGCTGCCGATGCCCGCCGGCCTGTACAAGACCAAGCACCATCCGGGCATGGCCTACCAGAACGTCCGCAGCGCGCCGGAGTTCAAGTACAGCAACCGCACCATGGGCGGCGGCCAGTGGGACGCCACCATGAAGGCCAGCACCGCCTACGCCGTGCCGGCCAACTACGACGTCGACCAGCTCGGCACCGATCTGGCCAGCGGCAAGGTCGGCACGCTGAACTTCCTGGTCCCCGACCAGTGCGACGACATGCACGGCATCAGCGTCATCGGCAAGCTGGCCAACGGCACCACCGCCACGGCCAGCGACTGCGGCAGCGTCGCCAACAACGTGGCGCAGAGCTCGGCGGCCAACATCATCACGCGCGGCGACAACTACGTCGACGCGCTGGTGAAGAAGATCCAGGCCTCGGCGCTGTGGAAGAACCCGGCCAAGCGCGTCGCCATCGTGCTGATGTTCGACGAAGGCAACGCCACCTCGGGCTTCAACTCCTGCTGCGGCTGGAACGTGTCCAACAGCGCGGTGTCCAAGCCGGTGGTCGTCGACGCCAAGACCGGCGCGGTCACGGTGGACGCCAGCGTCAACAACTACACCAAGGGCAACCGCGGCCACGGCGAGAGCATCTTCGGTATCCTGACCAACCAGGCCGGCGCGCCCAAGGGCGTGTCGGACGGCGACGCCTACAGCCACTTCTCGTTCGTGCGCACGCTGCAGGACATGTTCCAGCTGGCCGACCCGGCGGTGGACGCGTCGTACATGAACCGCTCGAAGTACACCGAGAAGTTCATCGCCGCCAACATCCTCAACCTGCCCGAGTACGCCGGCAGCGCCGACACCCACTTCGACTCGGTGCGCGCCATCAACCATGCATGGAAGGCCCCGGCCAACTACACGCAGAAGCAGTCGGCCGACGTGAACACGGCCGCGCAGATCGGCGCCGACACGGTCCAGACCAACGTCTGGGCGCTGAAGAAGTAATCGCGGTCCTCCGCGTCTGAAGCCGGCGGCGCGCAAGCGCCGCCGGCCCTCTCATTTCTCCCGCGGTCTTTCCTCCCGCCTCTCCTTCTGCCTTCCATGCGTGACGTCCTCTTCCATGTGCGCGCCTCGGCGGCCGCCTTCCTCGGTGCCTGTGTGTGCGTCGGCCTCGGCACCCTGCTCGCCGCGTGCGGGCCGTCCGACGAGGCCGATGCCGACATCGCAGCTTCGAGCGCCGCATCGAGTGCTGCATCGGGCGCGACATCAAGCGCCACCGGCACCGCGCTGAATCCGGTCACGCCGTTGAGCCCCATCGCCCAGGTCGGTCAGAAGATGTTCTTCGATGCGACGCTGTCGGGCTCCGGCCGCATGGCCTGCGCCACCTGCCACGACCCGAAGAACGCCTACGGCCCGTCCAACGACCTGTCGGTGCAGCTCGGCGGTCCCGAGTTGAAGAGCGCCGGCCTGCGGGCCGTGCCCTCGCTGCGCTACAAGGACGCGACGCCGCCCTACGCGGACCTGCTCGACAACCCCGACGGCGTCAGCGTGCCGGGACCCGGCGGCGGCTTCGCCTGGGACGGCCGCGCGGCCACGCTCGCCGAGCAGGCGGGCATGCCGCTGCTGGACCCCAACGAGATGGCCAACGCCAGCGCCGCCGACGTGGTGAAGAAGCTGCAGGCCGGCCCCTACGCCGAGCAGTTCCGGCAGGCCTTCGGTGCCTCGATCTTCGACAACGCGGACCAGGCCTTCGCCGCGGCCGGGAAGGCGCTACAGGCCTTCCAGCTGGAGGACGTCAGCTTCCATCCGTACTCGAGCAAGTTCGACCTCTACATCGGCAACAAGATCGGCGGCATGCTCACCGCGGCCGAGGCGCGCGGCCTGAAGGTCTTCGCCGATCCGAACGGCGGCAACTGCGCGTCGTGCCACTACCAGGGCGCCGGCCTGAACGGCAGCACGGCGATCTTCACGGACTTCTCCTACGAGGCCATCGGCGTGCCGCGCAACGCGGCGATCCCCGCCAACGCGGACGCGTCCTACGTCGACATCGGCCTGTGCGGCCCGCAGCGCACGGATCACGCGCCGGTGAAGGGCAACACCTTCTGCGGCATGTTCAAGTCCCCGACGCTGCGCAACGTGGCCACGCGACGCAGCTTCTTCCACAACGGGATCTTCCATTCGCTGGAGCAGACGATCCGCTTCTACAACACGCGCGACACGATGCCCGAGCTCTGGTATCCGACCGAGGGCGGCACGCCCAAGGCGACGCCGGACGCAGACTTCCCGACCTACGGCCTGATCACCACGCAGTACGTCGGCGGCAAGGTGCGCAAGTTCGATGATCTTCCGAAGCAGTTCGTCGGCAACATCGACACGCAGATGCCACTGGACGGCCGCGCGGCGCACAGCAAGCCGCCGATGTCGGAGCAGGACATCGCCGACCTGATCTGCTTCCTGAACACGCTCAACGACAAGGACACCCAGCCGGCGAAAGCGCCCGCTGCAGGCGCCTGCACCTCGTGATCCGCACTTCCGAATTCCCTATGTCCATCCTCCGCATGACCTCCGTTTCCGCCATTCATCGTGCTTCTCGTGACGCTTCTCATCGCGTTCCTCATCGTCTGATGCGTGCCGCCGGTTTCACGATTGCCGCGCTCGCACTGTCGATGCTTGCGGCCTGCTCGCGGCCCGCGGAGCCGATCGCCACTGCCGCCTCGTCTGAGCCGACCGCCGATCACTTCGTGCCGGGGATGACGGACTACCTCGCCAAGCGCGGCGACCTGTGCCTGGCCAAGAGCGACTGGCCGATCGACCTGACCCAGCGCGAGATCGACGCCGGCGCGCGCAACGCGCTGCAGCTGCCGGTGCTGGAGCGGCTCGGCCTGGCGAGCTCGACGGTGGCCGAGGTCGACGTCAAGGACGACAACGAGGTCTCGCATCACATGAAGGTCCGCCGTTATGCGCTGACCGAGACCGGCAGACAGTTCTACGTGACGCGCGAGCAGCCGAAGGCCGACGGCGGCAAGGAGACGCGCGGGGACTTCTGCGCGGCCAAGCTCAGCCTGGACAAGGTGGTGCACTGGGAACTGGGCGGCGAAGGCAAGGACCGGCACGCGGTCGTGAGCTACACCTACCAGGTGAAGGCCGCGCCGTGGACCGGCGACGCCGAGCTGCAGAAGGTCTTCCCTGTCGTCGCGCAGGTGATCCACGGCGCAGGCACGGCGCAGTTGCAGGAGACGTTCAAGAAGACGGAGACCGGCTGGGTCGCCGTCGACCTGCTCTGAGGCGGCCACCGTGATGACGACCGTCGTTCGATTTCCGCCCGCGCTGGGGGACTGGGTCCGCCAGCATCTGGACAACGGCGTGGCGCCGGGCGATCTGCGCGGCGCGCTGCAGGAGCGCGACATCGCGGCCGAAGCCGCGCAGGCGATCGTCGATGCGTTCGTGCGCGCGCGGCGCGGCGAGCGCGCGATGCCGATCGATCAGGTCGAACTGCCGACCGAGCCGATGCCATCGGCCCTCCACGGCCTTCCGCCCTATCGGTACGAGACGCCGCGCTTCCGTCCGGGCACGTCGATCGCGACGGACGATCGCGTCGTGCGTGTGGCCGCTCGCGCGGAGCGACCGATGCTCGCGGTGCTCAACAACGTCTTCAGCACCGATGAATGCGAGGAAGTGATCGCCCTGGCGCGAGGCCGCCTGCGTCCATCGACACTCGTCGATCCGCGCACCGGTCGCGACGTCGTGAGCGGTTTGCGAAGCAGCCTCGGCATGTTCTTCCGCCCGGCGGAAACGCCGCTGATCGCACGCCTTGATCGTCGCATCGCGGAGATCATGAATCTGCCGGTCTCGCACGGCGAAGGGCTGCAGATCCTGCACTACCCCGAAGGCGCCGGCAGCGCGCCGCACTACGACTTCCTGGTGCCGTCGAACCCGGCCAACCAGGCGTCGATCGCGCGCAGCGGGCAGCGGGTGAGCACGCTGGTCACGTACCTGAACGACGTGCCCGCCGGCGGCGAGACGGTGTTCCCGGCGGCAGGCTGGGCGGTCTCGCCGCAGCGCGGCAATGCCGTCTACTTCGAGTACGCCAACTCACACGGCGAACTGGACCACGCCTCGCTGCATGCCAGTAGCGTAGTCACACGCGGCGAGAAATGGGTGGCGACGAAGTGGATGCGGGAGCGGGTGTTCGTCAGCGCCTGAAGCCGCTTGCACCAGCTCAGACCGACGCCTTCCTGCTTTCGACGTAGTACTGGAACACCGTCGATCCATACGACCCGACCAAGCAGAAGACAGCGACCAGCAGCAGGGCGACGATCAGCAGCCTCATCAAGCGCCTGGAACGGGCCGTGCCAGGGGCTTTCGCCAGCCGCCTGGCGATCAGACACGCCAACACCACGGCCACGACGGAGCCCGCTGCATATCCCATCGCCTGCGGCGATGAAAGGAAATACGTCAGTTGGTCATTCATCGCTTGGAATTGGTCCACCCCGCCGGCCCGATACCGTTTCGCGCTCCTTCGTCCCTTGCCTTACCAAAGTTCTCCAGAACATTGGCGATGTCGTCCTCGTCAAGCAAGCGCGCAAGTTCTTGAGGGCTGTCCTCGTGCATGTTGCGTTGACTCGGATCCGCTCCGTGAGACAGTAGCCAGAGCACGGCGTCCATTGCGCCTTGCTCCACCGCGCAATGCAAAGCGGTGTATCCGTGTTCGCCGGCAGCATCAAGGTTCGCTCCGGCTGCGGCCAGGATCGACAATTCCGCGATGGCGCCGCGTGTTGCGGCCACATGGATGGGTCTGTCGCCGAAATGGCTGACCTGCTCGATGCCTTTCAGATCCAGGCCAAGGTATTCAGGAAGCGTCCGATAGTCGTCGAGCAGTTCTTCGAGCGTCATGTCTGATTCCGTGGACCATTCATCAGGCGGATCAAACGAGAACGCCCGAATGCTTGGCAAGCTGCGCGCGAAAGCCGACATCGATCTGCGCGCAGAAAAAGTGTCAGTCGACGACAACGTGCCCAACAACTTCGCCGTTCTGCGTCACATACAAGGTTTCTCCCGCTTCGAGTCTGTCGGATATCTTGATCTTCAGCGAGCGCATGCACTCGCAACCGGAATTCAACACAGCGCTGCTCCGCTCTCTCAATATCAGCGTGGTCTTTCCGCCGATGGCGGGCATGAGGTAGGGGGCTGCCAGCTCAGCACCGCAAAGACCTGGCGACACGATATCGACCACATGGTCGGAGTCCAGCTTCGTCAGCACCACGCCACGCGTCGCAGCGGACTCTTGACATTGGGATGCCTCCAGCACTACGACGCCGGCTTCAAAGGCGGATCTTTGAGGCGCTGGAGGGTCTGAGCAGGAAGCAAGCGGGAGCACCATGACGGCCACGAACCATCGAGGCGTTGCTGCGGTGCGAAGGGGCTCGAAAAGTCGGACGTTGGAAGCACTTGTGAACCGCATCAAAGCCTCATGTCCGGATGACACCATCCGACGATGAAATCGAGGATCTCAAAGATCAGATCTTCGCGCTGGTCGTCCACGGTCGCACGGAGGTCTTCCAGTTCCTCAACGAGTTGATTCCTGCTGGCGCCCTCCGCAAGACGATGTGCCATCGCATCGCGGAAGTGAACGAGCGGCGATGCATCACGCATCGCCTGTTCGAGTTGATCCTGCAGCGAGTCCATGCGGCTAGAGGCAGGGTCAAGGCTTGCGCGCCACCCGCAGGCGCCGCATCACCGGCTCGTTGAGCTGCTTCGTCAGCGCATTCCACTTCGCGCTGACCTTGTCGATCTTCGCCAGCAGCGGTTGCGCCGTCGCGTCGTCGCCGCGACCCATCGCCCAGATCGCGTACTCCGCCCAGGCTTCGACGCTGCCGAAGCGCTCCGATGCGGTTTCGAATTCAGCCCGCGCCTCCACGGGACGCTCCAGCGCCGCAAGCGCCCGCGCCGTCAGCAGCGACACAGCCTCGGCCCGGAAGTCTGGCTTCTCGGCGCGAATGGCCGCCAGGTGCTCCAGCGACTGCGCAGCCTGACCCGCCGCCAGGAAGGCGCGCGCGGCTCCAAGCCGGATCTCCAGATCCTTGAAGAAGGGACCCTGCAGGCAAGCCTGGAACCGCTCGGCGGCCTGCGCCGCCTCGCCCGCTTCCAGCAGCGCCGTGGCCAGGCGCATCTGGTTCTGTGCGGTCGGAGTCTCGTCGAAGGCGTCGCGCGCTTCGCGCAGTTCCCGGCCCGGATCCATCGCCCGACCCGCCGCGCGCATCGCGCGCCTGGCGCTGCGCTCGACCCGCGAGTGCGGCACCACGAACACCAGCAGGTAGACCAGGCTGCCCAGCAGCGGGAACGAGAACAGGATGACCAGCCAGTACAGCTGCCCGCCGTTGCGCACGACGTGAACGGCGCAGAACAGCGCCAGCAGAACGTGAACACCCAATCCGACGAATGGCATCGCCTTTTCCTCCCGAGTTCAACCGCCGTATCGGCTTTTTTCGATCGCGGATTCTGCACGCGGGAGATGAAGTCGCCAAGACGGCGAAAAGTAACTGTCAGCGTTCCGTTCAGCCGTCGATTCGGCGTTCCGTTCAGCGCTCGATTCAGCGCTTGGGTGGTCGCGAACGACCGTCGGGGCTGTCGCGATCCTGCTGCTCGTGATGCGCGCGATCGACGTCGCCATCACCCTCCGGCCCCTTCTGGCCGGTCTCGCCGACGCGGTGGTCCTCGTCGTCATGCTCCAGCCCGCCGAAGAGTCCGGGCGGGAAGTCTCTGGGAGAGCGCGGTGCGTTCATGCGGTCCTCCTGAAGTGGCGGAACCATCTTAGACATACCGCCAATCCCACGATGCCGAAAACGACAAAGGCGCCTCGCGGGCGCCTTCGGTTCGGAATCGGGGGCTGAAAGCCGGCTCAGTGCACCAGGCCGATCCATTCGCCGCGACGCTGATAGGCGTCGAACAGCGCCTGCGCTGCCGCCTGCAGCTGCGAATCGCCGCGCGCATACGCGGTGTTGAGGCGCTCCAGCGCGTAGAGGCGGTCGTACAGCATGCGGGTCGGCTGCAGGGTCAGGCCTTGTCCGGCCATCAGGTCCTGCAGCGCGTAGAGCTCGTCCATGCCGGCCGAGCCGGCCACCGTCAGGCCGAGATCCGGCACCAGTCCCCAGGGAGCCTGGGCGGTTTCGGGCATCAGGTGCGGCGGGATGGCGGTGGTGTGCATGGCGGCCTCGGAACGATTCATGTCGGCGTGGGAGGGATCATGAATCGAGCCGAAAAAAACTTGAGCGGGAAAAGCGGGGTGTTTTCCGGCCAGTTCGACGGATCACCCGTCGAGGCGACCTCAGGTCCGCGGCTTGGCGATGAAGCCCGACAGGTCGGTGCACCAGACCGCCGCCGGCACGTCGAGCTCGTTGAGCGCCAGCACATCGATCCGCGCGTCGGTCAGCATCTTGGCCGAGGCCGCGTTCAGGCCGATCTGGTGGTCCTTCTTCTCCAGATAGACCACGCGCTGGATGCCGACCTGGATGATGGACTGCACGCAGCGCGGGCACGGGTACTGCGTCGTGTAGATGGTGCTGCCGGTCAGCGGCAGCACGACGCAGTTGAGGATCGCGTTGACTTCCGCGTGGACGATGTAGCTGTGGCGCGAGTTGGCCGGATCGGCGTCGTCGTCGGACCAGTAGGCGGGGTCGTTGTCGTCGCAGCCGCGCGGCAGGCCGTTGTAGCCCACCCCGACGATCTTGTAGTCCGGGCTCGCGATGCAGGCGCCGTTGCGCTTGCGGCTGTCCTTGGATCGAGCGCCGGCCAGCAGGGCCACGCCCATGAACATCGAATGCCAGTCGATCAGCGGTTGGTTGTCCATGACGAGGGGAACGCGGAGGTCCAGGAAGGCGGAGAAGTGTAGTGGAGCGCCCGGGGCGCCCCCACCAACAGCGCGCTGAAGGTGCTCCACCGTTCGAGGTACGGCATTTCAGCCAGGCGATTCACTTGAATTGCTGGAAGGCGTCAGCGCATCCCCATGGAATGAGTCATAGGCGACGAACCGGTGGACAAGTACGGTCACAGGGTTCGCAACGTTCTCTTCGGAATGTTGCATTTCCTAGGTACTTATAGACTTATGCATAGTTTTTCCAACACACTCGCGGGGATGCCTCGCCGTCCACCCCCGCCTCCGCCTTCCCACGAGCAGGCCGTTCTCGCCCTTGCGCAGCAGCGGTCGCTGCTGCGCGCGCGGGATGTGGTCGAGGAAGGGATTCCGTCGATGGTGCTGAGCAGGATGGTGCGGGCGGGCTCTCTGCAGCGCATCAGCCACGGCATCTACGCTCCGAACGAGCGAGATGTCTCCGAACACATTTCGCTTGCCGAGGTGTGTGTGCGGGCGCCTCGCGCGGTGGTGTGCCTCCTCTCCGCGCTGCGCTTCCACGAGATCGGGACACAGGAGCCCTATGAGGTCTGGATCGCGCTCCCGTCCAGCGCGGCCTCACCGCGTATCCAGTCGCCAGCGGTGCGCATCATCCGGATGTCGGGCGACGCGCTGACCGAAGGCGTCATCGAGCATGAGATCGACGGCGTCCGCGTGCCGATCTTCAGCCCGGCCAAGACCGTCGCCGATTGCTTCAAGTTCCGGAACAAGGTCGGCCTGGACGTCAGCATCGAAGCGCTGCGTGATGGCTGGGCTCAGCAATCCTTCAAGTCGAGCGACCTTCGTCGGTTCGCCAAGATCGACCGCGTCGACAACGTGATGCGTCCGTATGTGGAGAGCCTGATCGCATGAGCCGCAACGTCGCCGCCTCGGTGCGCGACCGGCTGCTCAATCTGGCCCAACGCACTGACATCAACTTCTCCCGCCTCATCACCCGCTTCGGGCTTGAGCGGTTCCTCTACCGTCTCTCCGCATCGCCGCATGCGAACGAGTTCCTGTTGAAAGGCGCCCTGCTCTTCTCTCTCTGGTACCAGGATCGCAATCGCCCGACCCGCGATGCAGATTTCGTGGCGTTGACGTCGAACGATGTCGAGCGCCTGGTCGCGGTGTTCAAGACTGTCTGCGCCGTCCAGGTGGACGACGGGGTCGGCTTCGATCCGGAATCCGTGGTCGGACGCGTCC
The DNA here is from genome assembly GCF_050632235.1 of Roseateles chitinivorans. Taxonomy (GTDB): domain Bacteria; phylum Pseudomonadota; class Gammaproteobacteria; order Burkholderiales; family Burkholderiaceae_C; genus Roseateles; species Roseateles chitinivorans_A. Next base: position 5,085,670 of record NZ_CP192584.1, read on the forward strand.
TGGGCATCGAAGAGAAGTACGTCGTCCGGGTGACGCTGACCGGCGAGCTCAACCGGGCGCGACTCAGCATCCAGATAGACGTCGGATATGGCGATGCCGTGTCGCCTGGTCCCCAGTCCGTCGTTTATCCGACGCTGCTACCGGATCTTCCGGCCCCGCGCCTGATGGCCTATCGGAAGGAAACGGCAATCGCCGAGAAACTGCATGCGATCTGGGCGCGTGGCATCGACAACACGCGGCTCAAGGACTACTTCGATCTCGACGTGCTGCTGCACGACGACCTCATCGATCCGCACGAGTTGCGGACCGCGATCGGAGCAACTTTCGCCCAGCGTGGGACGGGGCTGCCCGACGGGGTTCCCGAAGGTCTCACCGATGAGTTCTCAACCCATCCGATCAGGATCAGCATGTGGAAGTCGTTCCTCAAGAAGAACAACCTGTCGGGTGCGGAGCTTCCGGTGCTTGTGGAGCGAATGGTCGTCGCACTGCGACGACTTGAAGTGATCTGAGCCGGACGCGTCGGCGACTCACTTCGCGACCGTCACACCCTTGTTCGCCAGCGCGTCGGCGCGCTCGTTCCCCGGATCGCCGGCGTGGCCCTTGACCCAGCGCCAGTCCACCGTGTGCAGCTTGCGCAGCGCGTCCAGGCGCTGCCACAGGTCGGCGTTCTTCACCGGCTTGCCGTCGGCCGTCTTCCAGCCGCGGCGCTGCCAGCCCGAGATCCATTCGGTCATGCCCTTGCGCACGTACTCGCTGTCCGTGTAGATCACGATGTTGCAGCTGCGCTTGAGCGAGGTCAGCGCCTCGATCACCGCCGTCAGCTCCATGCGGTTGTTCGTCGTGTTGCGCTCGCCGCCGAACAGCTCCTTCTCGTGGTCGCCGCTCTTGAGCCACGCGCCCCAGCCGCCCGGGCCCGGATTGCCCTTGCAGGCGCCGTCCGTGTAGATGACGACGGGCGGCTTGGCGATCTTCGGCGCGGCGGGAGCAGGAGAAGCAGGGGTATCGGTCATGAGCAGTCTGAAGGAAACGGGAAAGGCGGGGTCAGTCGACCTCGACGTCGTCGCGATGATGATGATGGTGGTGGGCCGCCGCGACCGCCGGCGCGGTCTTGGCCGCGCGCTTCTTGCCGCGCGCCATGCCGATCAGCCGCATGCCGTGCACGCGCTTGACGGCGATGACGCCATACAGCGCGCCCAGCACCGTCCACCACTTGCCGCCGGGCTTCTCGATCCACTGCCAGCGCGCCAGCCAGGCATCGCTCAGCAATGGCGGCCGGTAGCAGCCGAACTGCGCGCGTTCGACCTCGAACGACAGCAGCCGCAACCAGTCGCGCAGGCGCCAGTAGCCGAGGTACTCGCGCTCCTCCGGCAGGTAGAGCCGCGGCGGACGGCCCAGCATGCGGCCGTTGACGCGGGCCAGATTCTGCCTCACCGCCCACAGGCTGGCCGGGTTCATCCCGAGGATCACGACGCGGCCCTCGGGACGCAGCACGCGCTCCACCTCGCGCAGGCAGCGGTGCGGATCGGCGGCCTGCTCCAGCGTGTGCGGCAGCAGCACCAGGTCCAGGCTGTTGGCCTCGAAGGGCAAGGCGTCGAACTCGCAATAGACCGCCGCACGGCCCGCGCCGTTCAGGCCCGGCGCCAGCTCGGCCTGCGGCTCGGGCTGGTATTCCAGCGGGTGCGCGCTCAGCGACTGGCGCGGCGGGCCGGCGACGCCGTCCTCGAACGGCCGGTGGTTCAGCGCCAGCCAGCGGTTGCTCATGCGGTTGGTCCGCAGGCCCTGCAGTTGCGGGAAGCCGAGCTGCAGCGCGTGATAGCCGAACCAGTCGATCACCGCGGCGTCGATGAAGCGCTGCTCCCAGGCGAGCAGGTATCGCCCGGCGGGCGTGCGCAGCCAGTGCGCGAACTCCGCCGCGGCGGTGTCCGGCCGAAAGTGCGCCTCTACAATCGGCGGCTTCTCGTCGCTGTCGTCGTCCTGGCCCGGAGTCTTCATCGCTGGGACCTGATCCCCTTGCCTGCATGAACCTGGTCGCCGTTCCCGCCTTCTCAGACAACTATCTCTGGCTGCTGCATGACGGCCGGTCGGCGCTCGTGGTCGACCCGGGCGACGCCGCGCCGGTGAAGGAGGCGTTGCGCTCGCTGGGACTGGACCTGCAAGGCATTCTAGTGACCCACCACCATGCCGATCATGTCGGCGGGGTGCGGGAATTGCTGCCCTTGCTGGCCCCGGGTGCCAAGGTCTGGGGGCCGGCTGGCGAAGTCATGCCGGTGGACGTCGAAGGCCTGAGCGAAGGCGACCGCGTCGAGCTGCTCGGCCAGACCTTCGACGTGCTCGACGTCCCCGGCCACACCGCCGGTCACATCGCTTTCGTGCTGAAGCAACCGAGCGACGGCGGCGCGCCGATCCTGTTCTGCGGCGACACGCTGTTCTCCGCGGGCTGCGGCCGGCTCTTCGAAGGCACGCCGGCGCAGATGCACGACTCCTTGTCCAAGCTCGCGGCGCTCCCCGGGGAAACCCGTGTTTGCTGTGCGCACGAGTACACCTTGTCGAATCTGCGTTTTGCTCGCACAGTCGAGCCCCAGAACGAGGCGGTCGCGCGCCACGAGGCCTGGTGTCTGGCCCGGCGCGAGCAGTCGCTGCCCACCCTGCCCTCCACCATCGCCGTGGAGCTCCAGATCAACCCCTTCCTGCGCTGCGAGCACGCCGACGTCCGAGCGGCCGCCCAGCATCGCGATCCGAGCGTCACGTCGCAGCCGGTCTCGGTCCTGGCCGGGCTGCGTCAATGGAAGAACGAATTTCGCTGAGCCTCCGATGCACCGACACCAGAACCCGACCTGCCTGCCGTCCCGTTCTTCCCGCGCCGCGACCGGCGTGGATGCTACCTCCCCCGTTCCGCCGCTGCCGGCAAGCGTCCCGCGCTGACGCTGATCGCCGCGCTGCTGCCGCTGGTGCTGGCCGCCTGCGCGACGAACCGGCCGCAGGCCGACAACCAGGAAGCCCAGGCCGTCGCCCAGCAGACGGTGCAGGCGGTCGAGGCCGCGGCCTCCGCCGTGCCCTCGCCGGCCACGCCGGTGGCGCGCGCCGCCACGGCACCGGAAGAGAAGCTCGACGTCCTGCTCGAGGACAACCTGAACCCCGGCGAGAAGGTCGACCTCGACGCCCCGAAGACGCACGTCGACCTGTGGGCGCGGATGCGCGCCGGCATGGCGATGCCCGAACTCGACAACGACCTGGTGCGCAAGGCCGAGGACTGGTACAGCAGCCGGCCCGACTACGTCGCGCGCATGACCGGCCGCGGCAGCCTCTACCTCTACCACGTGGTCGAGGAAGTCCAGAAGCGCGGCATGCCGATGGAGCTGGCGCTGCTGCCCTTCGTGGAGAGCGCCTTCCGCAACGACGCGCAGTCCAGCGCGAAGGCCGTCGGCATGTGGCAGTTCATGCCCGCCACGGGCCGCGACTTCGACCTCAAGCAGAACATCTTCCGTGACGACCGACGCGACGTGCTGGCCTCGACCAAGGCGGCGCTGGACTACCTGCAGCGCCTGAACAAGATGTTCGACGGCGACTGGCAGCTCGCGCTGGCCGCCTACAACTGGGGCCAGGGCAACGTCAGCAAGGCGGTCGCGCGCAACCAGAAGGCCGGCCTGCCGATCGACTACGACAGCCTGCGCATGCCCGACGAGACGCGCTACTACCTGCCCAAGCTGCAGGCGGTGAAGAACATCCTGATGCGCCCCGAGGCCTTCGGCATCGAGCTGCCGGCGGTGGCGAACCATCCGTACTTCCTGTCGGTCAACATCGACCGCGACATGGACGTCGCGCGCGCCGCGCAGCTGGCCGAGCTGGACGAGGAGACCTTCCGCCAGTTCAACCCGTCGATGAACAAGCCGGTGATCCTGGCGGCCAGCAGCGGCCAGCTGCTGCTGCCCTATGACAACGCCAGCACCTTCGTCGCCAACCTCGAGAAGCACCGCGGCCCGCTGGCGTCGTGGACCGCGTGGGTCGTGCCCCGGACGATGAAGCCCGCCGACGCCGCCAAGCAGGTCGGCATGAACGAGACCGGCCTGCGCGAGATCAACCGCATCCCTGCGCGGATGCTGGTGACCAAGGGCTCGACGCTGCTCGTGCCGCGCACCGCGGAACGCGATCGCGACGTGTCGGAGCATCTGGCGGACAACGCCAGCATCGGCTTCGCGCCCGACGTGCCGCCGATGCGCCGCGTCACGCTGAAGGCCAACAAGGGCGACACGGTGGCCAGCGTCGCGCGCCGGTACCGCCTGGGCACGACGCAGCTGGCGCAGTGGAACCGGGTCAGCACCAAGGCGACTTTCAAGCCGGGGCAGCAGGTCGTCGCCTATGTGCGCGAAGGCCAGCAGCTTGCCGCGGTGGAACCGTCCGCGCCGTCGAAGCCTTCCGCCAAGTCGACGAAGTCGGCGAAGGTCACCAGGGTCGCTTCAAGCGCGGCCAACAAGCCCGCGAAGGCCGGCGCGAAGACGCGGAGCGCCAAGGTCGCCGCGAGCGATGGCAAGGGCGCCCGCACAGTCGCCACCAAGACCGCCCTGCGCTGACCGCAGCCCTCACCCCTGCCCTCTCCCGCAAGCGGGAGAGGGGTAAGCATGGCGCCAGTCGGACTCCCTCTCCCGCTTGCGGGAGAGGGCGAGGGTGAGGGCCAGCGGCGGTGGAAGTACGGAACCCTGCTTCAGCCGAAAAACAGCGCCACGGAGAGCGCTGTGCCGACGGCCCACGCCAGGCTGCGCAGGTTCGGCTGATCGGCGATGTAGAGCGCGACGTAGACGACGCGCGTGACGACGAAGGCGATCGCCAACAGGTCGATGCGCGACTGTGCATGCTGCATCTGCTGCGCCGCCAGCACGCCGGCGATGAACAGCGGCAGCGCTTCGAAGCTGTTCTGCTGCGCCGCGTGGGCGCGCGCCTGCCAGCCGGTCTGCCGGCTCAGCCAGGCCCGCGGATCATGGTTGTCGAAGCCCCCGTCGCGACGCCGCTTCCCCATGCCTCGCGACTTGGCGATCCACGCGCAGAGCAGCGGCATCAGGCAGGCGACGATCAGACAGTAGTTGGCGATGGTCATGGCGGGCTCCCGCTTCTCGTCAAAGGGCCGTCGGCGGAGGCCGGCAGTCGGGGAGCAAGTCGCTGCTCAAGTCGACCGGCGGTCCACCAGCGCATGCGCGATGGTGCCGAGGTCGACGTACTCCAGCTCGCTGCCCACCGGCACGCCCCGCGCCAGCCGCGTGCTGCGCAGGCCCCGCGCGCGCAAGGCCTCGGCCAGCACGTGCGCGGTCGCCTCGCCTTCGGCGGTGAAGCTGGTGGCCAGGATCACCTCCTCCACCTGCCCGTCCGCGGCCCGCTCCAGCAACTGATGGGCGCCGATCTCGCGCGTCGACACGCCGTCCAGCGGGCTGATGCGGCCCTGCAGCACGAAGTAGTAGCCGAAGTAGGAGGCGGTGCGCTCCATCGCGGCCTGGTCGGCCGGCGATTCGACGACGCACAGCAGCCGCGCGTCGCGGTGCCGGTCCGCGCAGATCGGGCACAAGGGCGCTTCGCTGAAGGTATGGCAACGCTCGCAATGGCGCACGTTGCTCGCCGCGTCCTGCAGCGCACGGGCCAGCGCGTCGATGCCGGCGCGGTCGTGCTGCAGCAGGTGGTAGGCCATGCGCTGGGCCGACTTCTGGCCCACGCCGGGCAGGCGCCGCAGGGCCTCGATCAGTTGTTCGAGCGCGGTCACCGCAGTCCGATCCGATCGATGATCAGAACGGCGATCAGAACGGGAACTTCATGCCGGGAGGCATGGGCATGCCGGCGGTCAGCTTGCCCATCTTCTCCGAGCTGACCTGCTCGGCCCGACGCACGGCGTCGTTGAAGGCGGCCGCGACCAGGTCCTCCAGCATGTCCTTGTCATCGGCCAGCAGGCTGGGGTCGATGGCGACGCGCTTGACGTCATGCTTGCAGGTCATCGTGACCTTGACCAGGCCGGCGCCGGACTGGCCTTCCACCTCGATGTTGGCGAGCTCGTCCTGCGCCTTCTTCAGGTTGTCCTGCATCGCCTGCGCCTGCTTCATCAGCCCTGCGAGTTGACCCTTCATCATGATCGTGATTCCTTGTTCAGAGATTCAATGGGGCGGCGGAGGGCCGACCCGGAGATGACCCGGAGGTCGATGCGATGGGCGGGATTGTCGCCCACGGCGCGCGCCCGCGCTGGCGCCTCGTCGTGGTGTCCCGCGGCCGGCGGTCCGCGGTCGGACCTTCGGCGCCTCAGACCGGCTTGATCGACCCCGGCAGGATCCGCGCCGTCTTGAACTGCGCGAGCAGCTGCTGGACTTCCGGGTCCTCCAGGATGATGGACTCCGCCTGCCGCTGGCGGGCGCGCGTCGCCTGCGTGTCGCGCAGCGCGGGCGAATCGGAGGCACGGCCGGCCTCGATGTCGACCCGCACCGACTTGCCGGTGAAGGTCGCCAGCACCGACTGGAGCTTCTCCATCAGGCCGGGCTGGCGCAACGATTCGCGCTCCACGCGGAAGCGCCAGCGCTGGGGCTCGGCGGACTCGTCGATCTCCAGGCATTCGGCCTGCAACGCCAGTTCGCGCGCCAGTGCGTTCAGGCCCAGTTGCGGCACCACGGCGTACCAGCGTTCGCCCAGCGGGGTCGGCACCAGTTCGACCTCCTCGATGGCGGTCGAGACATAGATGCCGCCACCACTGCCACCGCCGGACTCGGCGGACGACGGCATCGGATCGTCCATGTCGGGCATGGACATGCCGACCGACGCTTCCTCGTCGGACGGCGGCGGCACGTCCATCCATGGCGGCGGGCCGTTGTCGTCATGCGGCGGGGACAGGTCTTCAGGCTCTTCGGCGTCCGACTCGACCTTCACGGCCGGCGGTGGGCCGGCACGCGGGCGCAGGCGTTCGCTGAAGCGGGTCGCGGGCGCCCCTGCCTGGGCGGCACGCAGCGGGCCGGACGGCGCGGGGGCGCGAGGCGCGGGGGCCTCCGCGGGCGCTGGTGCACGGGGCGGCTCGGCGGCTGAAACGGGGGCCGGCGCTGGAGCGGGAATGGGCGATGGAACGGGCACCGACGCTCGCACCGGGGCTGGCTCGGGCTCGGGTTCGGGCTCGGGTTCCGGCGTGGATTCGAAAGCCACCGGCGACGCGTCGGCGGGCACCGCTGGCGCCACCACCACCGGCGCCGCTACGGGCGCTTCCGCAGGCTCGGGTTCGGGTTCGGGCGGCGCCGCCTCGGCGACACGCGGCACGGCAGGCGCGGGCGAGGGGGCTGCCACGACCGGGGCGGCTGCTTGCGGCGCAGGCTGCGGACGCGCGACCGGCGCGGCGCTCACGGCGGGCGCCTGCGCGGTACGCGCCGCCCCGTCAGGCGCCGACGGCTGACGTGCGCCCTGCCCGTTCGGGCGGAACGCCATCATGCGCAGCAGGACCATCGTCAGGCCGGCGTACTCGTCCGGCGCCAGCGGCAGTTCCTGCCGGCCATGCAGCGCCATGCTGTACATCAGCTGGATCTCATCCGCCGGCAGCTGGCTGGCCAGCGGCAGCAGTTCGGCGAGGTCGGGGTCGCCCGCATCGAGCGCACCCGGCGCCGCCTGCGCGACCGCCAGATGCTGCAACGCGACCGCCAGGTCTTCGAGCGTGCCGCCGGCCGACAGGCCCATGTCACGCAAGCGATCCGACGCACCGACCAGCGCGGCGCCATCGCCGGCGATCAGCGCGTTCAGGATGCCCAGCACATGGCCGCGGTCGACGCTGCCCAGCATCTGGCGCACGCCGGCTTCCTTGAGCTCACCGGAGCCGAAGGCGATCGCCTGGTCGGTCAGCGACAGCGCGTCGCGCATCGAGCCACGGGCCGCGCGCGCCAGCAGGCGCAGCGCGCCGGGCTCGTTCGGAACGCTTTCGTTGGAGAGCACGCGCGTCAGGTGCTCCAGCACCGTCTGCGGCGCCATCGGGCGCAGGTTGAACTGGAGGCAGCGCGACAGCACCGTCACCGGCACCTTCTGCGGATCGGTGGTCGCCAGCACGAACTTCAGGTACTCGGGCGGCTCCTCCAGCGTCTTCAGCATCGCGTTGAAGGCGGTGTTCGAGAGCATGTGCACTTCGTCGATCATGTAGACCTTGAAGCGCCCGATGACCGGCTTGTAGACGGCCTGGTCCAGCAACTGGGAGATTTCTTCCACGCCGCGGTTGGAGGCGGCGTCCAGCTCGACGTAGTCGACGAAGCGGCCGGCGTCGATGTCGCGGCAGGCGTCGCAGACGTTGCAGGGGTGGGCGGTGATGCCGCCGGTGCCGTCCGGGCCGACGCAGTTCAGCGACTTGGCCAGAATGCGCGACACCGAGGTCTTGCCGACGCCCCGTGTGCCGGTGAACAGGTAGGCGTGGTGCAGGCGCTGCTGCGTCAGCGCGTTGGCCAGGGCCTGGACGACGTGTTCCTGACCCATCAGCTCCTCGAACGTGCGGGAGCGGTACTTGCGTGCGAGGACCTGGTAACTCATGGCGGGGCATTCTACGGGGGCGGCTCCGTGCTCCCGGACCGGCGACGGGCGGGCGGCGTCCGGGTTTGTCAGGAGAGGCCTTCCGGGAGTCCGTCAGCGCTGACGGATAATCCGCGCCCATGAGCACCCCGCACGACCCCTCCTCCGGCACGCTGAGCTACGAACAGGCCGGCGTCAACTACGACCTGATCGACCCGCTGAAGATCAGCGCCCAGCGCGCCGCGGCCGCGACCGCCGGCCACCTGAGCGCCCACGGCTTCACCGAGGTGAAGGCGTCGCGCGGCGAGTCGGCGTACGTCGTCGACGTGGGTCCGTTCTACATCGCGTCCATCGTCGAGTGCCTGGGAACGAAGACGCTGGTGGCCGACGAGATGGCCACGCTGACCGGCAAGAGCTACTACGACGGCATCGCGCAGGACACGATCGCGATGGCGGTGAACGACCTGATCACCGTCGGTGCGACCCCGCTGGTGGTGCAGGCCTACTGGGCGGCGGGCGGCTCGGACTGGTTCGGCGACGCGCAGCGCGCGCAGGCGCTGGTGGCCGGCTGGAAGAAGGCCTGCGACGTCTGCCAGGTCGCCTGGGGCGGCGGCGAGACGCCGGCCCTGGCCGGCATCGTCGAAGGCGGCCGCATCGACCTGGCCGCGTCCTGCACCGGCCTGATCAATCCGAAGGAACGCCTGTCGGTCGGCGACAAGCTGGGCGCGGGCGACGCGATCGTGCTGCTGGCCTCGTCGGGCATCCACGCCAACGGCCTGAGCCTGGCGCGCAAGCTGACGGAACGCCTGCCGAAGGGCTACCTGACCGAAGTGCAACCGGGACTGACCTACGGCGACGCGCTGCTGGCGCCGACGGCGCTGTACTCGCCGGTGACCGAGGCGCTGTACAAGGCCGGCATCACGCCGCACTACTGCGCCAACATCACGGGCCACGGCTGGCGCAAGCTGCTGCGTCACCCGGGCAAGTTCACCTACCGCATCCACACGGTGCCGCCGGTGACGCCGGTGCTGAAGTTCATCCAGGACCACGCGCAGCAGGACGACCGCGAGGCCTATTCGACGCTGAACATGGGCGCCGGTTTCGCGATCTTCGTGAAGGCGGACCAGGCGGCGAAGGTGGTGGAAATCGCCAAGGCCTGCGGCATCGACGCGTGGGACGCGGGCCGGGTCGAGGACGGCGAGAAGCAGCTGCTGATCGAGCCGCTGGACATCCGCTTCGGGGATGACGATCTGCAGCTGCGCTGAGCGGGGTCAGGTCTGAAGGGACAAAAGGCGCTGCGGCGCCCTTTGTTGTTTCTCAGCCCGCTCCGTGGCCATGTCAAGGCGCCTTCACTCGCCACGGTACTGTTTGCGGCCAGCAATCACCTGAAGCTGGGCCCGGATCTGGCGAGAGCGCTTCATCGCGTCATCGATGTCCTTTTGGCTCACATGGCGATCTGTCGAGTAATCGACATTGTTCCTGCTCTCCCGCAGCAGCCGCAAGTTCATACCAAGCGTTTTCTCCCCCTCGCCCTCGTAGTACTCCTGGGTCCATTGATGGACCCTGGGATGTCGATCGGAAATGTTCGCCATGTCGCGCGCCCTCAAGAACACACCGTAATAGGCTCGTGATACCGCACTTCGGTTGCTGGCTTCATCACATCGCGTCAACAAGTGCTGCGCGACAGCGAGGACTTCGTCTGGATCGAATACCGTCATAGCGCCGCCCTCACCTCACCAGATGGCGATCTTCGAAACGACCGGGCCAAGTGCTGACCAGCACCACCCTCCATAGGCGGTCGATTGCCGGCACCGTCGTATGCAGGGCCTCGAATGCCTCAACTTCTGCATAGGGATAGCCAGAGATCGGCGAGTAGCCAAAGAACCTGAACATCAGGTGCAAGTTGTACTCCTCTGGATCCCTGCCCACCTCGACACTGATCTCCCGCCCCCTGCGCATCGAACGAGCTCGCGGTCGACGGTATCGAAGTCTTCGCGCTGCAGATGCGGATGCTTGCGAGCGAACCAGTCGATGATGTCTTCGTAGTCTTGCGTGCCACGCAGTGCCTGGAGGTCGTAGGGCCACTCGCCGGGCACGCACGGGTTCATCCACGGGCGGAAGAGATAGGGCGCCTGGGACTTGCTGTGCACCCACACCGGCCGCGCACGACCGGGGGCGTGCGACTCCAGCGCCGTCATCTGTGGCGTTTCCGTGATTTCAACTTGCTGCAACATCGCTGCTTGCCTTTCCTTCACCGACCCACGTCGATGCCATGCGTTCATTCTCGAAATCGAAACGCGTTCTGCCATGACTCAAACTTGTGGGCGGCGGGGGATGCGGAGGGGGCGCTCTTCTGAGCGGATTCGGGGGAAATCGGGGGATCGCCGGGCGTCCTGCCCGCCTCGCGTTCCCCAGGTTGACATCCCGCCGCCGGGTGACGAAGCTCCCCGGTCATGGACTGGTTCTACGGCCCGATGGTCAAGATGCATGCGCTGCTGGCGTGGTGCAGCATCGGGCTGTTCCTGGTCCGCGGGCTGGCGCATCAGTTCGGCGCCGCGTGGGTGACGGACGAGCGGCTGCGCACGCTGGTGTTCAGCAGCCACGTGCTGATCGTCGTGTCCGGCCTCAGCCTGTGGGGGGCGCTGCACCTCGACCCGCGCTACGAATCCTGGATGACGGCAAAATTCATCGCGCTGGGGATCTACTTCGCGACGGGCCATTGGGCTTTCGGGCGCGGGGAGTTCCGCGTGCTCGGCTACGTGCTGGCGCTGATTGCGCTGGCGTACGTGATGGCCGTCTCGGTGACGCGCCAGGTCTTGCTCGGGCTCTGATCAAGTCGACGACGCGGCCTTGACGCCCGCCCGCCGCACCGGGCGTAGGATCGTCCGATGCCTTCGAACACGCCCATCCACGACGCCGCCCAGCGCGGCTACACCAGCGCCTCCGACAACTACCAGCGCGGTCGCCCCGAGTACCCCGACGCTCTCGCCGGCTGGCTGGGCGAGGCGCTGGGCGTGCGGGCGGGCGCGCGGGTCGTCGACCTCGGCGCGGGCACCGGCAAGTTCACCAAGCTGCTGGCGCGCACCGGCGCGACAGTGACGGCGGTCGAGCCGGTCGACGCGATGCGCGCGCGGCTGTCGGAAAGCCTGCCTGCCGTGCGGGCGCTCGCGGGCACGGCGGAAGCGATCCCGCTGACCGACGGCGACGCCGACGTGCTCGTCTGCGCGCAGGCCTTCCACTGGTTCGCGAACGCACAGGCGCTGCGCGAGATCCACCGCGTGCTGCGCCCGGGCGGCCGGCTGGGTCTGATCTGGAACGTGCGCGACGAGTCGCGCGACTGGGTCGCCGAGATCACGGAGATCGTCACCCCCTATGAGGGCGATGCGCCGCGTTTCTACAAGGGCACGTGGAAGCAGCCCTTCGAGGGACAGACGCTCTTCGGACCGCTGCAGCGGACGGTGCTCCCGCACAGCCACGTGGGATCGTTCGAGCAGGTCGTGCTCGACCGCATCCTGTCGGTGAGCTTCATCGCGGCGCTGCCGGAGTCGGAACAGGCGCTCGTCGCGGACCGGCTGCGCGCGCTGAAGGACCGCTACGCGGAACTGCGCGAGCCGACGATCGCCTTCCCTTACGCCACCGAGGCCTGGCTCGCGGAACGGCTCGTCACGGCGTGAGCACGGCCGCGCCGGCCGCGACGCAGGCGGGCCTTGTCAGACCAGCTTCCAGCCGGCCAGCCAGAGTTGCTGGACGGCCGCGGCGTGGAGCTCGCGGCGCAAGGCGGCAGGACGCTCGCCGGGTCGCGCGACCCGCGGCGAACTGAGCCACTGCGGTCCGACGTCGCGCGTGACGCGGGCGCGACCGTGACGGTCGGCGCGCAGCAGCGCGAGGCGCCAGGCGGCGTTCAGGCGATGGGACTGGCCGTCGTCGGCGAGCGCGCCGATCCAGTCGTCGGACTGGAGGCGGTGGGCGGCCTTGAGCAGTTCGAGGTCGGACGGGAAGCGGGAGAACTCGGCGACCGGCTCGCCCCAGGGGTCGCGCAGCGTGCGCGGGGCCTGGACGGGCAAGGTGGTGGTCGTGGTGGTGCGAGCGGCGCGGCGGCGGGACAGCAGCGAGTCGAACTGAGCCAGACGAGCGGACATGAAAAAACTCCGAGAGCCCACAGAGATCACCGGCGTTTGCCGGCCCGGGGGCAATCGGAGCCGCAACGCTTTAGCCGCATTTGTTGATCGCCCGCAAGTAGTTGGTAAATCGGCGATGGCACTGGAGGGCTGACGCCCGCGAGGTCCGGAACGGATTTAACCACAGGCGCTCGGTCTGCGTCGACCGCGGGGTGGCGTTGTCCGCGCGCGGGTCGCACGGCGAGGCACGGGAAGAAGTGCGGTTGAGGCCACTCGGCCGGAGCCCCTCGAAAGCTCGGATAGAATGCGAGGTGACGGGCCTCCTCGCATGGAAGCGCGGCCAACCGGGTCAGATGGGGAACCAAGCAGCCCTAACCGTTGTGACCAGTGCCGAGGGTAAGGCTCGTCAACCTCATTCAAGTGAAAACCGCCGGGAGGCGGTTTTTTCGTTTGTGGTGCGCAAGACCTGCCACCCGACCCGCACGCGGAGCCCAGTCTGTCGGACGAATTTCCATACTGGACGAGGCGCCGCGGCGAATCACATGGCCTTGGCTAAGATGGATTTGCGCGGCACGACGTGCTGGATAAACCAATAACTGGCGTCCAAAGGAGAAATACGTGCGAACTGGCAGTTTCAAGGCCCTGACCTCCGCCGTCCTGGCTCTATTCGGCGTTGGCGCAGCCGCGGCGGAGAAGACCCAGGAACAGTCTTGGCAAGAGACGTATGACGCCCGTCAGAAGTACTTCGAGGGCACTGTGGGTCCGCTGTCGAACGACATTCTGAAGATGCTGAACACGAGTGGTGTCTGGCCCGGTGGTGGGCTGTACGCCATACCAGCTCCGAAAATGGGCTCGGGCATGGCCGTCTACACCACCTTCGGATTCACCAATCCCGACATGCCAACCTCCGTTCGCATGACCGACTTCAAGCTCAGTTCAGAAGGAAACAGGACCACGAAAGCGGAAGGAAGGCTGGAAGCCAAGCCTCGCGCACCCCAACGGCCGGGAGCGGCCGGTTATGGCTACGAGATCATCGTTGTCGCTCCCGCGGGACTCGACTGGCCTCTCAACTTGTTGCAGTGGGCGGTCAATGCGGAATTGATGAATGACGTCGGCTTTCTCGACAGGGTCGAGAAATATGGTGGCCTCACCGTCGAGCAGGTCGACGCCGGTGCGTCCGAGCCGCTGAACATACTGGTGTCGAAGGCGCTACCTCCTCTGCCGGTCGGCACCCAGCTGCCAGCGGGGAAGATGGAGATTCTGGTCATCACCACCATCACCTCGGCCGAGATGCAATGGTCCATGAAGAATGGTCGAGACCACTTGCTTCAAAGGCTTCGCGAAGCCGGTGTCGGGCAAATCAGCAACGTAGGGCGCGAGGGCGTCGTGCGTTGAACGCCAACTCGTTCAAAGTGAAAACCGCCGGTAGGCGGTTTTTCCTTTCTGACGCTCTTGCAGCTTCGCGCTCCCGCAGCCAAGGGGACCAGCGCCCCACCCAGAGTTGCAGAATGCAAGCGACATGAGACCTCGAATGAGGCAGGGAGGGCCCATTGAATAGACGTCCTTGCGCGCTGGTGGCATCGGTAGCGCTCATCATTTCCGCATCCGCAATCGCTCACGGCGGCGGCCTGAACACTGACGGCTGCCATACCAACCGAAAGACTGGCGATTACCACTGCCATCGCGCACCCGCCCGGCAGGCGCCGACGCAGCAGGCCACCACCACCTCGTCTGAAGCTGCCGCTCCTGCGACCAGTGCCTCAGCCGTCGGGAGAACCTCCTCCGCAGCCCCGGTTTGCTATACCGGCCCCCGCGGGGGAACCTATACGTTGACGAAGAGTGGGAAGAAGAACTACGGCGGGTGCTGAGACGCCGCGGCGGCCGACAGTGGTGTCACCAGTAGGATCCGTCCATGCCCGCTCCCTACTCACTTCACCGTTTCCTGGATGCTCAAGCACCGCAGGTGACCGACGTCCTCTCCGAGCTGAAGCGCGGCCGCAAGCTCAGCCACTGGATGTGGTACTTCTTCCCTCAGCTCCGCGGGCTGGGCGTGAGCAGCACGGCGCAGTTCTACGGGATCGAGTCGCTGGACGAGGCGATCGCCTATCTCGATCACGACGTCCTCGGTCCCCGTCTGCGCGAATGCGTGGCGCTGATGAACACCCATCGCAACAAGACCGCCGAGCAGATCCTGGGCGTCGTGGACGCGATGAAGTTCCGCTCGTCGCTGACGCTGTTCGCGAGGGCGTCTGGCGACGAGGCCGTGTTCATCGAAGCGCTGGATCGCTACTTCGACGGCCAGCGCGATCAACGCACGCTGGATCTGCTCGCCTCGTCGGCGAGCGCGTCTTCAAGGGGCTAGAGTCTCCGTCACGATGACCTTCCATCACCTCCTGCGCAACGCCGCCTTGCTGCTCGCCACGGCCTGCGCCGCCAGCCTCGCGAATGGCGCCCCGACAACGCCCGTCGAGCGACCGGCCAGCGCCTGCGCGTTCGGTGCGTTCGTCGCCGAGACCGATCCCGCCGGACTCAACGTCCGCGCCGCCCCCAACGCCACCGCGAGCATCCTCGGCAAGCTGCCGCCGACCTTCGTCGACCCGTCGACGGAATTCCCCATCCACGTCCGCGTCGAGGTCGACGTCATCGGCACGCGCAACGGCTGGTTCCTGATCCGCAATGCCCAGGACAACGAGGCGCTCACCGAGCGCCCCGCGCGCCCGATGTTCACCGGTGAGGGTTGGGTCCACGGCGGCAGGCTCACCGTCAAGTCGCAGGCCGACGTCGGGCGCGCGCGGCCCAGCCCGAAATCGGCCGCCGTGCTCCGGTTCCACGACGACGCCACCTTCGACAACGACGCCTTCATCGACGCAGGACGCCTCACCGACTGCAGGGGCCGGTGGGCTCAAGTGGAGTTCTCCGACCAGCGCTTCCCATCGGACGCCCGCGACGCGCTGAGGGTCGATCCCTCCACCCGGTCCGGCCTGCCGCCGGGCCGGTTCCGGGCCTGGGTGAACCGGATCTGCGCGATCCAGGAAACCAGCTGCGATGGCCTCGCTGGCGACGAGGCTGCCGACGCCAGGCCCTGAGCGAGTAGCGCGTAGAGGTTGTTAGAGTCGCAGCATCCCCCGCGCCGCCCATGCCCGCCTTCACCCGCCTCCCCTGCCCGCTCGCCGGCGTCGACATCGTCAGCGCCGACAGCGCGAAGGCCTTCTCGCGTCACATCCACGATGAATTCGGCGTCGGCCGCATCGACCGCGGCGCGCAGAAGACCGCGAGCGGCCGCGGCATGGTCCAGTCCGTCGCCGGTGACGTCATCACCGTCAACCCGGGCGAAGTCCACGACGGCCTGCCGCTCGGCGATCACGGCCGCGCCTGGCGCATGCTGTACCTCTCGCCGGACCTCGTCGGCGATCTCGTCGCCGACATCGCCGAGGGGCGCGCCGTGGGCGACGTCGAGTTCCACCGCCCCACCTTGCACGACGACCGCATCGCCGGTCGCTTCGAGTCGGTCTTCCAAGCGATGGCGGCCACGCCGACCGGGGTCGCCGACACGCTCCGCGTCGACAGCGCCCTGCTGCTCCTGCTGCAGTCACTCCTCCAGCCGCGCGCCGTCGCCCTGCCCGCGATCCCCGCCGGCATCGCGGTCGCCCGCTCCCGACTGGACGACGACCTCAGCGCACCGGTCAGCCTCGCGGACCTCGCCCGCGACGCCGGCCTGAGCCGCTTCCAGTTCCTGCGCGGCTTCACGCGCGCCACCGGCCTGCCTCCGCATGCCTACCTCGTGCAGCGCCGCCTGCAGCACGCGCGTCGCCTGATCGCGCGCGGCACCTCGCTGGCGGACACCGCCGCCGCCAGCGGCTTCTTCGACCAGAGCCATCTGACGCGCCACTTCGTCCGCTGCTTCGGCATTGCGCCGGGCGCCTACGCCGCCGCCCTCCGCTGAGTCCGCCGGGTCGGCCGCCCTTGCACGTCCCGCGGCGCCGGGCTGCAATTTCGTCCAAGACGCGCCCGCCGCGTACCTCGACCATGGCCGCTCCGCCATCACCGCCCGAGGTCCGTCGTGCCCCTCTCTTCGCTCTCGAATCCCGAGTTCCTGATCACCTCGCTGATCGTCGTCGCCTCGCCGGGCACCGGTGCGCTGGTAACGCTCGCCGCCGGCCTGTCGAGCGGCGCGCGCGCTTCGCTCCAGGCCGCCCTCGGCTGCACGATCGGCATCGTCCCGCACATGCTCGCCGCCATCACCGGCCTGGCCGCGCTGCTGCACGCCAGCGCGCTCGCCTTCGACGCGGTGAAATACGTCGGCGTCGTCTACCTGCTCTACATGGCGTGGATGTCGCTGAAGGAGCGCGGCCCGCTTGCCGTGGAAGCCGACGGACCGCCGCGCTCCGCCCGCGAGGTCGTCACCCACGCCGCCCTGGTGAACCTGCTCAACCCGAAGCTCTCGATCTTCTTCCTCGCCTTCCTGCCGCAGTTCATCGCCCGCGACGAGCCCCACCCGACGCCGCTGATGGTCGAGCTTTCCCTCGTCTTCATGGCGATGACCTTCGCGGTGTTCGCGATCTACGGCGTCTTCGCCGCCGCGATGCGGGATCGCGTGCTCACGCGACCGCGCGTGCTGCGCTGGATGCGACGCGGCTTTGCGGCCGCGTTCGTGGGCCTGGGCATGAAGCTCGCGCTGGTCCAGCGCTGAGACTCGGGGACAAATGGTCCTAGTCGGCCGCGCCCACGGCCGGCGTCATGCCGTCGAAGTCGAACAGCTCCACCTTCTTCGGCTGCCCCGAGCGGCGCTCCACCTTGTGCTGCGGTCCGATCGCCTTGCCGGTGCGGGCGTCGATGAGCTTGAGTTCCACCGGCTCGCCGGTCTCCGTGTCGATCAGGCGCACCGGCTTGTTCTTCAACGGCGCATGCGCGTTGCCCCAGGTCAGCAGCGCCAGCATCACCGGCCGCAGGTCGCGGCCCTTGGGCGTCAGCACGTACTCGTAGCGCGGCGGCTTGTCGCTGTAGCGCCGCTTCTCGAGCAGCTCCCGCTCCACCAGTTCCGCCAATCGCCGCGTCAGCGTGTTGGACGCGATGCCCAGCTCGGTCACGAACTCGTCGAAGCGGTGGTGCCCGTAGAACACCTCGCGCAGGATCAGCACGCTCCAGCTGTCGCCCAGCATGTCCGTCGCCCTCGCGAGCGGGCAGGCCATGTCTTCGAAGCTCGTGCGGCGCATCGGGAATCTCCTGGTCGGTGCGGAGGCGGACGCCGCCGCGCCCGATCGGCGCGACGGCGCTACGGCCGTCCCGCGATTCTCACTGACTTTCATCATGAAAGTTAGTTGACGAATCAGGAACAGTGCATTCCACGCCCAGTGACTTCCATGATGAAAGTGACGTTCCTATAGTCCGCCCCATCGCCCGCCACCCGGCGGGTTCCCGATGCCGGAGTCCTTCCATGACCGCTTCCACGCCTTCCGCCACCCCCGGTCGCAGCGACCGCGACCACTGCCGCGCCGACGGCTTCCGTCGCCACGCCGACGCGACGGTCCCTCGGCCGCGCCTCGCTGAAATGGGCGGTGCTGACCGCCGTCGTGCTCGCGGTCGGCGCGTACGGCGTGCACTGGTGGACGGTCGGCCGCTTCCATGAGGAGACCGACGACGCCTACGTCGGCGGCGACGTGACGGTGATCGGCGCGAAGGTCACCGGCTACATCACCGAACTGCCGGTCGCCGACAACCAGTTCGTCCACGCCGGCGACCTGCTGGCTCGCATCGACGCCCGCGACTACCAGGCGGCCCTGCAACGCACCATCGCCGCCGTCGAGGCGCAGGACGCCGCCATCGCCAACCTGGGCGCCGCCGCTGCGCTGCAGCAGGCCGTGATCGCGAGGGCCCGCGCCGGCATCGACGCCGCCTCCGCCGAGGAGCAGCGCGCCCGCGACGACTTCGCGCGCTACAAGGACCTCGTCGGCCGCGCGGCCGTGTCGGTCGAAAGCAGCCAGCGCGCCGAGGCGAGCTTCAAGACCGCGCAGGCCGGCTCCGCCCGCGCCCGCGCCGAGCAGCAGGCCGCCGAGCGCCAGCTCGACGTGATCGCGACGCAGAAGCGCCAGGCGCAGGCCGCCCTCGACCAGGCGCGCGCGGAGCGCGACATCGCCCAGCTCAACCTCGGCTACACCGAGCTGCGCGCGCCGCGCGACGGCTACATCGGCAACCGCAAGGCGCGACTCGGCACCTACGTCGGCGTCGGCACGCCGCTGCTGGCGGTGGTCCCGGCGCAAGGGCTGTGGGTGGACGCGAACTTCAAGGAAGATCAGCTCGCCCGCATGACGACCGGCCAGCCGGTGAGCATCCGCGCCGATGCCTGGCCCGGCGTCGTGCTGCACGGCACGCTCGGCAGCCTCTCGCCCGCCACCGGCGCGCAGTTCAGCGTGCTGCCCGCCGAGAACGCCACCGGCAACTTCACCAAGATCGTCCAGCGCGTGCCGGTGCGCATCCAGCTCGATCCGGCCGACGATCGCCTCGGCCGGCTGCGTCCGGGCCTGTCCGTCGTCGTCGAGGTCGACACGAATCACGCGGGCGCCGGCACCAAGGACGCCGCCAAGGACGCCGCCAAGGACGCCGCCAAGACGGCGAGCCTGCAATGAGCGCCGCCCTCGCCCCGGCGGACGGCGGGCCGCCGCCGTCCTCACCCCCGTCTGCCTCACCGCGCCAGCGCCCGCCCTTCTGGTCCGACATCGTCATCCCCATCGACCAGCTGACGACGCGCGACAAGGTGCTGGCCTTCGCGACCATGTGCGTGGGCATGTTCATCGCGCTGCTGGACATCCAGATCGTCTCCGCCTCGCTGCGCGACATCGGCGGCGGACTCTCCGCCGGCGCCGACGACACGACCTGGGTGCAGACCAGCTACCTGATCGCCGAGATCATCGTGATCCCGCTCTCGGGCTGGCTCGCGAGCGTGATGTCCACGCGCTGGCTGTTCGCGGTCTCGGCGCTGGGCTTCACGCTGACCAGCCTGCTGTGCGGCCTGGCCTGGAACATCCAGAGCATGATCGCCTTCCGCGCGCTGCAGGGCTTCATGGGCGGCTCCATGATCCCCATGGTCTTCACCACCGCGTTCATGTACTTCAGCGGCAAGCAGCGCGTGATCGCCGCCTCCACCATCGGCGCGATCGCGTCGCTGGCGCCGACGCTCGGTCCGGTCGTCGGGGGCTACATCACCGATGTGCTGTCCTGGCAGTGGCTCTTCTACATCAACCTGCTGCCCGGCCTGGTCGTCACCGTCGTGGTGCCGATGATGGTCCGCGTCGACAGGCCCAACCTCTCGCTGCTCAAGGGCGCCGACTACCTGTCGATGGTGCTGCTCGCGGTGTTCCTCGGCTGCCTGGAATACACGATGGAGGAAGGCCCGCGCTGGAACTGGTTCAGCGACTCGACCATCGTCACCACCGCCTGGGTCGCCGGCGTGACCGGCGTCGCCTTCATCGCCCGCAGCCTGACCCACGCGCATCCCATCGTCGACCTGCGCGCGCTCAAGGAGCGCAACTTCGCGCTGGGCAGCCTGTTCTCGTTCATCACCGGCATCGGCATCTTCGCCACCATCTACCTGACGCCGCTGTTCCTCGGCCGCGTGCGCGGCTACAGCGCGCTCGACATCGGCCTGGCCGTGTTCTCCACCGGCGTGTTCCAGGTGCTGTCGATCCCGCTGTACGCCTTCCTCGCCAGCCGCTTCGACCTGCGCTGGATCCTCTTCGCCGGGCTCTCGCTCTTCGCGATCTCGATGTGGGAGTTCGCGCCGATCACGCATGACTGGGGTTCGCATCAGCTGCTGCTGCCGCAGGCGCTGCGCGGCATGGGCCAGCAGCTCTGCGTGCCGCCGGTGGTGACGCTGGCGCTCGGCGCGCTGCCGCCGGCGCGGCTGAAGCTGGCCTCGGGGCTGTTCAACCTGATGCGCAACCTCGGCGGCGCCATCGGCATCGCGGCCTGCGCCACCATCCTCAACGACCGCACCAACCTGCACTTCCAGCGCCTGGCCGAGCACCTCAACACCAGCAACGAGTCCATGAACCAGCTGTTGGCGTCGGTGGGAACCTCGCTGTCCGCCTCGATGCCGTCGAGCGACGCCGCCACCGCCGCGCTGCGCCAGCTCTGGTCGCTGACCTACCGCGAGGCGCTGACGATGACCTTCGCCGACGCCTTCCTGATCGTGATGGGCTGCTTCATCGTCGCGCTGGTCTTCGTGCCGATGTTGCGCAAGATCGCGCCGCCGGCAGCGCCCTCCGCCGATGCGCATTGATCCGATCCGAATCCTTCGAATCCTTCGCCACCCTCGAACCCCTGGGAGACCCGCCATGTCGCTCCTGCAGTCCGCTTCCCTCCGTCCGCTGACGCGGCTCGCTCCGCTCGCGCTCGCCGCCTTCCTCGCCGCCTGCGCCCAGATGCCCGGACCCGGCGAACGCCCCCGCGCGCTCGACGAGCAGTTCGCCGGCCAGTCCCTGATCGCGCAGCACCAGGACGGCGCCGCGCCCGCCACGCTGGGCACCTGGTGGCAGGACTTCAACGATCCTGCGTTGACGGCGATCGTTCAGCGCGCGCTCGATCAGAACCTGGACCTCGCCGTCGCCCTGGCGCGCGTCGAGCAGGCGCGCGCCGCGGCGCAAGGCGCCGGCGCGCTGCGGATGCCGCAAGGCTCGATCCAGGGACAGCTGCTCAACCAGCGCCAGTCCCTGAAGAGCCCCGAGGGCTCGCTGGCGCACGGCTTCCCCGGCTATGACCGCAACCAGACAGTGCTGACGCTGGGGGTGGGTGCGAGCTGGGAAGCCGATCTGGCCGGCGGCCTCCGCCAGGGCGAAGCCGCCGCTGTCGCCGAATGGCAGGCCGCCGAGGCCGCGCGCCTCGGCGCTCGCGTGACCGTCGCCGCGGAAGCGGCCGACGCCTACTTCCGCGTGCGCGGCGCCCAGGCCCGCATCGAAGTCGCCGAGGCCCACCTGCGCACGCAGTCGCAATTGCTGCAATTGATCCAGGACCGCTTCAAGGGCGGGCTCGCCGCGCAGCGCGAAGTCGCCGAGGCGCAGGCCCTGCAGCTGCAGGCGCGCGGCACGCTGCCGCCGCTGCGGACCGAGCTCGCGCAGCAGCAGCACCGCCTCGACGTGCTGATGGGCGAGCAGGCCGGCACCTATGCGGCGAAGCTGATCGCGACTCCGCTGTCGTCGACGTCCGCGCAGTCTGTGCAGACCTCGCAGACCTCGACCTATCGCGTTCCGTCGTTGCCAGGCACTCTCACGCCCGCCACGCTGATGCGCCGCCGCCCCGACGTCATCGCCGCCGAACGCCAGCTCGACGCGAGCCAGGCGCGCATCGGCATCGCGACGGCCGAGTACTACCCGCGCCTGACGCTGGGTGGCGTGCTAGGCGCATCGAGTCTGCACGGTGGGCTGTTCAGCTCGGAGGCATTCCAGCCGCAGGCACTGCTGGGCCTGCACTGGCGGCTGTTCGACTTCGGCCGCGTCGACGCGGAAGTCGCCCAGGCGCGCGGCGCGCGGGCCGAGGCGCTCGCGCAGGTGCGCCAGCGCATGCTGCGCGCCACCGAGGACGTCGAGAACGCGGTCGTGTCGCTGTCCGAGCTGGAACTGCAGCGCGGCGACCTCGCGCAGGAGGTCCGCGCCCATCAGGTCGCGCGCGATGCCGCCGAGGACGCCTACAAGGGTGGCGCGGCCAGCCTGATCGAAGTGCTGCAGGAGGACCGGCTGCTGCTCGCCGCGCGCGATCAGCTCGCACAGCTGGACGCGAACCATGCGCGGGCGGCGGTGTCGGCGTTCCGGGCCTTCGGCGGTGGCTGGGATGCGCCGGCGTCCGCCTCGACGCCCACCCCGGCCGAGCAAGCACCGACGACGAGACCCGTCCCCCTTCGCCCACGACGGCGCTGCTGTCGCCCGCCGCCACACGGGGCTTGGCGCGCTAGGCGCCCGACCGGCGGGCGCGCCTCGTTAGCATCGGGGCCCTATGAGCCCGCCGCCAGCCTCGTCGCCCCAGCTTCCCGCCCCGCCTGCTCACGGCGCGGGCGGCCTGCTGCCCCTGCTCTTCGTCGCCGTCTGGAGCACCGGCTTCATCGGCGCGAAGTTCGGGCTGCCGGACGCGGAACCGCTGACCTTCCTCGCATGGCGCTACGCCGCGGTCATCGCGCTGATGCTGCCCGTGGTGCTGGTACTGCGCGCGCCCTGGCCGCGCTCGATGGCCGCCTGCGGGCACATCGCGGTGACGGGCCTGCTGGTACACGGCGTCTACCTGGGCGGCGTGTTCACCGCGATCTCGCACGGCCTGCCGGCCGGCATCACCGCGCTGGTCGTCGGACTGCAGCCGCTGGTCACGGCGCTCGGCGCTCGCGCCTTCCTCGGCGAACGCATCGCCCCGATGCAGTGGCTGGGTCTTGGCGTCGGTTTCCTCGGCGTGGGCCTCGTCGTCGCGCAGAAGATCGCGGCGGTCCCCGGCGGCGCGTTGATCACGATGCTGCTGCCCGCCGTCATCGCGCTGATCGGCATCACCGCCGGCACGCTCTACCAGAAGAAATTCTGTCCTTCCTTCGACCTGCGCACCGGCTCGATCATCCAGTTCGTGCCGAGCCTCCTCGTCACCGCAGCGATTGCCGCAATGACCGAAACGA
This sequence comes from Roseateles chitinivorans, assembly GCF_050632235.1. GTDB lineage: Bacteria > Pseudomonadota > Gammaproteobacteria > Burkholderiales > Burkholderiaceae_C > Roseateles > Roseateles chitinivorans_A. Next base: position 5,108,917 of record NZ_CP192584.1, read on the forward strand.
TGCAGGTGCAGTGGACCGGCCAATTCGTCTTCGCGCTGGCGTGGCTGGTGCTCGTGCTGTCGCTCGGCGCGGTGAGCCTGTTGAACGTGCTGATCCGCCGCGGCAGCGCGGTCAACGTCGCCAGCCTCTTCTACCTGACGCCACCGACGACCGCACTGATCGCGTGGTCGCTGTTCGGCGAGACGCTGACCGGCCTCGCGATGGCCGGCATGGCGCTGGTCGCGATCGGCGTCTGGTTGGCGCGCAGGACGCGCTGAAGGCGCCCTCACACGATCGCGGCAATCGCGCTGCCGTCGCACGTACAGGAGCGCCCACGAAAAAGGCGGCCACGCGGGCCGCCTTCAGTGATGACAGCGAAATCAGTTGCGGTCGGCACGCGCCGGCAGCGTGCTGTCGGTGGTGTCGGTGTTCATCGTCGACGAGTCCGTCGAGGAGGTGCCGGCAGCCGGGGCGCTCATCGGCATCGGATCGGTCTGCGTGCGGACGTTGGGATCCTGGCGCTGATCGGTCGAGGTGTTGTTGCCGTTGTTCTCGCTGCCGGTGGACGGCTGGCTGTTCTGCCAGTCGTTCGTGGTCGCGGGCTGGCCGGTGCTCGGATTGGCGGCCGGCGTCGCAGGCGGCGCCTTGCCCTGGTCGTTGTTGTTGGACAGCGGATCATTGGTCTGGTCGCGCGCGCCGACGGAGCCGGAGCTGCCGCCCTGGCCCTGGGCGTGAAGGAAGCCGACGCCGGAAGCCAGCGCAATCGCCATTGCCACGGTGGTGATCTTGGAACGGGGGTTCATGGTGGATCTCCTGGAAGCGGTGGATTGAAGGTCTTGCCGGGGGCCACCGCGCGGTTCGCATTGCGTCCTGTCGCATCACGAACCGTCGCGGCACCCTTGCAAGGAAAGACTGGCAATCCCGATGCCCGCGCGGTTCTCGCGTGGTGCGTGGAGCAATGACCGATCAGGCCTTGAATCCCGAGGCCCGAGCGGACGAAGGCTCGAGTTCATCGAGCACGGCGAGGATCGCGACCGGGGGTGTCGACGCATTGGCGGGCGGCACGATGATGTCCTGCGCCAGCGGCTGAGCGAGTGAACGCGCTTGCGCGGCGCCCCGTGACTCCGCCGGCGCGGCGAGCTGTCGCAGCCGTTGCCCGATGGCATCAAGGCTTTGCGTTGCCGCCTCGTCATCGGAGGCCGCGTCGAAGGGATCGAGGCTGATGCGGTCCGGCGAGAGGCCCAGTCCCAGCGCATGGAAGTAGCTGGCCTCGGTGACGACGCTGAGCTGGCTCGCGATCAGGCGATGCACTTCCAGGTCTGGCATGTCGAGCTGCACGCCCTGCACCGTGGCGAGCACTGGCGTACGCGTGATACCTCCGGCCAGCCCCGCGAGGCGATGCGCATTCGGCAGGTGCGCATGCAGCACCGCCGCCTGCTTGTTGCGGATGAGCCCGATGAGCACCTGGATCGCGTGCCACGGCGGGTCGTCGGGCATCGCGACGATGACGGTATCGGCGCCGAGATCGCGCAAGCGTTCCGCGTACGGTCCGTCCGCGGGGCAGACGACGGTGAAGCGGACGTTGCCGCCCTTGCCATGCCGCTCCACGAGCCGCTCCACCAGCCGCGTCGCGCCGATCCGATCGGATGCCGTGGCCAGCGGGCACGCTTCATCGGGGGCTTCGTCCGACGGTACGGCGCCGACGATCTCGACGATGTGCAGCGAGGGCACGGGATTCCCTGTCGTCACGGCAGAGAGCGTCGGCGTCGCGCCGGGGCGTCGTTGTGCAGGGCGGTCCATCGCGAGCCTCTTGAAACCGCACCATGCGGTGAACACCGCATGGCAAGGCCCGTACCCGCTGGAGCCGGCAGCCCTACAGGGGCTTCAGCGACTGCAGCACCGTCGGCAGAAGTTCGCTCACCGTCGGATGGATGCGCACCCCGCCGGCGGTGACATCGGTGTACGGCCGCTTCGACGCGATGACGTCGAGCAGCGATTGCACCGCCTCGTCGCCGTCGACGCCCAGCACCATCGCGCCGAGGATGGCCTTCGACCCGGCGTCGACGAGGATCTTGATGAAGCCTTCGGTCTCGCCCTTCTCGATGGCCCGGCCGACGCGCGTCATCGGCCGCGTGCCGATCAAGGCGGGACGGCCGCTCGCGCGCACCTCCTGCTCGCCCTGGCCGATGCGCGCCAGCGGCGGATCGGTGTACAGCGCGTAGGTCACGACGCGGTCGCCGATGCCGCGATCAGCGCCGTCGAAGAGGTTGGCCGCGGTGACCTCGAAGTCGTTCCACGACGTGTGCGTGAACGCGCCACGGCCATTGCAATCGCCGAGCGCCCAGATGTGCGGCACGCTGCTGCGCAGCTGGTCGTCGACGACGATGTTGCCGCGCTCGTCCACGCGCACGCCGGCACGGTCCAGGCCCAGGTCGTCGGTGTTGGGCTTGCGACCCGTGGCGATCAGCACGTGGCTGCCGCGGACCTCGGGCTCGCCGGTCTGGCAGTTCACCTGCACGGCGACACCCTCCCCCACCGGCGCCAGCTTCACGCATTCGGCACCGGTGCGGATGGTCAGGCCTTCGCGTTCGAGGATGCCGCGCAGCGCCTCGGAGACATCGGCATCCTCGCGCGGAACGAGCCTGGGGCCGCGCTGCACGACGGTCACCTCGGAGCCGAAGCGCCGGAACATCTGCGCGAACTCCAGGCCGATGTAGCTGCCGCCGACAACGACGAGGTGTCGTGGCAGTTCCTCGAGCGTCATGATCGACGCGTTGGTCAGCCAGGGCACCGTGTCCAGGCCGTCGACGCCCGGCTGCGCGGGGCGGCCGCCGACGTTGATGAAGAAGCGGTCGGCGCGCAGACGACGTCCGTCGACGCTGACCGTGTGCGGATCCTCGAAGCGCGCGTGGCCCATGATCAGCTCGACCTTGGGCATGCCGCGCAGCCACTTCTCGACGTTCTCGCGTGACTGGCCGGAGATGCGCGCCTTGCGCGCGACGACGGCGGGGAGGTCGACACCGACCTCCGCTGGCGCACGCACGCCCCAGCGCGCGGCCTCGCGGACGACCCAGGCGGCATGGGCGCTGGCGACCATCGCCTTGGTCGGGATGCAGCCGGTGTTGACGCAGGTGCCGCCGACGCGCGAGCGCTCGATGACGGCCACGCGCCAACCGGCCTGCGACATGCGCTCGGCCAGCGCGGGGCCGGCCTGGCCGGCCCCGATGACGATGGCATCGAAGGAGTCGTTGGACTGGGGGATTCACTCACGGCGACGCTCCTGGAAAGGGATCGTCGCGGAGTCTGCCACCGTCCGGCGAGAGGTCAATGTGCGTCGAGCAACGCACGCAGCCGTTCGTCCCGGACGTCGAGGACGTCGAACAGCCCGAGCTCGCGCAGCGCAGGCAGCGCCTCCACGATGTCGCGCTCCGCGTCGGCGCGGCGCCCGGCCTCGGCGGCCGGATCGCCCCACGTCTTCGCATTGACGAGGAACGCGCCGACGGTGCCCTTGCGGATCACGGTGCCGTTGCGTTCGATCTGGTTCTGCCCGTCGGGCAACAGGTCTTGGGCCTTCATGCGTCTGCTCCTGGTGGTGAAAGGATGGACGGATCGTAGACAGCACAAAATGGCCTGGGTACGGCATTGAGGACATAAGATAGTCCGATGACGCCACGACGCGCTGCCACGCTCCGACCTTCGAAGTCCTTCGAGACCGCCGCCCAGGCGGAATCACTGCTGCTGCGCGCGGTCGAGCAGACTTCCGCGGACGGCCGCTCGACGCGTCGCCATCGGCATGCCAGCGGTCAGATGCTCGGCGCCATGCAGGGCCTGCTCACGGTCGACGTGAGCGACGCCCGCTGGGTCGTGCCCGCCACGCATGCGTTGTGGATCCCTCCGGACGTCCCGCATGGCCTGCGTTCGCATGGCCCTTTCGCAGGCTGGAGCGTCTATGTCAGCTCTGAGGGAAGTGAAGCGCTGCCTTTGGAGCCGCGCATCGTGGCGGTGTCCGGCCTGCTGCGCGAAGCGGTCGCGCGAGCCGCGGAGTGGCCGGAGGCTGCCACTGCGCTCGACGCCGCGCAGACGCGTGTGGCCGGCGTGATCCTCGATGAGATCGCGGCGGCGGCGCCGGTGGCGCTGGGCCTGCCCATGCCTTCGGACGAGCGGCTGCTGAGGATCGCCCGCGCGCTGACGGCCCGGCCGGACGATGAACGCCGGCTCGACGAGTGGGCCGACTGGGCCGGCATCGCCCCGCGCACGTTGACGCGGCGTTTCACCGAGGAGACCGGCTTCAGCTTCACCGAATGGCGCCAGCGCGTGCGGCTGTTGCGCGGGCTGGAGTTGCTCGCCGCGGGCAAGCCGGTGACGGCGATCGCACTGGCGCTTGGCTACGACAACGTGAGCGCCTTCATCGCGCTGTTCAAGCGGACCTTCGGGGTGACGCCAGGAAAGTACGGCGTCGACGACCGTCACGTCTGAGACCACGGAGGCCGCCGGAGCGGGAGCCGTGGGATCGGGGTCGGGCAGGATCCGGTCAGGTCGCGCCGTGGCGCCGCCGGATCGCGGCCAGGGTGCCCCGTTGCTCCAGCACCTGGATCGCCTGGTCGATGCGGGCGAGATCGCGATCGTCGAGCCGGCGCCGGCTCAGCATCAGACAGACCGGCTGCACGCTGTGGCCGAAGGGTTGCCGGAGCAGCCGCACGCCCGATACGCGCGCCTGGGCATGGACGTCCAGATCGTCGCCCAGGATCAGTGCCGCCCGGCCGAGCCGCAGCATGTCGACGCCCTGGCGCGTCGTCTGATACGGCAGCAGCAGCCCCGCCTCGGCCAGACGCGGCCGCCACTCCTCGAAGTCGGTGCCAAGGCTGAGCGCGTCCACATGCAGCAACGGGATGCGCCGTTGCAGCACCTGTTCGAAGCCCTGGAGTCCGACGAGGCGTGGATCGCGGGGATCGGTCGCCGCGACCATGAAGGCTTCATTCCGGTAGGTCCGGGTGTACATGACGGCCTGCTCGCGACCGGGCACCGGCGTCGCCGAGAAGATCACGTCGAACTGGTCGTTCAGCAGCTCGCGATAGCGCCGTTTGCGCCATTGCGCCGAGCCGCTGATCCACCTCAGCTCGTAGCGTGCCTGCGCAGCGATCACCTGGAGCAGTTCCGCGTCGAGGCCGCGCATGCTGCCGTCGGCGCCAGGCACGAGGTAAGGCGGCCAGGACTCGGCCAGCACGCGCAGGAGGCGGGGTCGGGCGCCTCCCCACGCGGAGGTCCCCCAGGCGAGTGCCAGGCCGCCCACGATGGAGCGGCGGCGGGGGCCTCGATCGTCGGACGGGCCGGATGGAGTCATTGCCTCGTTGAGAGCCATCACGGTGCGGGTTCGATCCAGTGTGCGCCCGGCTCCCGGGCGCCACAAGGCGCCGTGGACGCTCGACCCGGCGACTCCCCCGGATGAGGGCTGGTGGCCGACGATGTCCAGAGAAAGTCACGTGGTACCGCAACCGCTCGGTTACCCACATGGTTTTGTCAATTCTAAAAGCGCAAAATTGATACATGAAAGTCGTTCTCGTCGAAGACTCCCCGCTGGTCCGCAAACATCTGTTGGCGGCCCTGAAGGAACAGCCCTTCCTCTCGGTCGTCGGCCTTGCCGCCACCGAGGCGGAGGCCCTGTGCACCGTCGGGCTGACGCGGCCTCACGTCGTGGTGCTGGACCTCGCGCTGGCCTCCGGGTCCGGACTGGAGGTGCTACGCAAGCTGCGCCTGGCCGGATTCGGCGGGACCATCCTGGTCCTCAGCAACCGCGACGCGGAGGTCTACGGCCCGCTGTGCGTGCGCAACGGCGCCAACGCGTTCTACGACAAGGGGCGCGAATTCGAGCAGTTCCTCGCCGACCTGAACGTGCTGGCCGAAGCGCCTCGACTGGCGGCCAGCCAGCCGATGAGCTTGAGTTCGCTGCATATGCGTTGAAGACACCCTCGCTGAAGTGAGGGGGAGCCAGTCCTAGATCGCGGCGGGAGTTTCGGAAGCGAGTTCTGGAACTGCAGCCAAGCAGGCCTGGAAAAAGAAAACCCGCTCTAGGCGGGTTTTCTAAGTGCTTGATCGAACAAGCTATTTTGGAGGAGAGGGGGGATTCGAACCCCCGAGACGTTTCCGTCCGCCTGATTTCGAGTCAGGTACATTCAACCACTCTGCCACCTCTCCGGAATTCGGTGATCGCTGTGGTTGTTAGCGACTAAGCCTAAGAGTATAGCGAGGTTTTTGAGGCTTTGGCAAGAACTCGCGTGAGTTTGTGCGAAAGACGCGTCGGAGGGGTGCCCACTTAGGCCTTCAACACGTCCTTGCCGCCCAGGTACGGACGCAGCGCCTCCGGCACCGTGATGCTGCCGTCGGCCTGCTGGTAGTTCTCCAGCACCGCGACCAGCGTGCGACCCACCGCCAGGCCGGAACCGTTCAGCGTGTGCACCAGCTCGTTCTTGCCTTGCGCGGTCTTGAAACGCGCCTGCATGCGGCGAGCCTGGAAGGCGCCCATGTTCGAGCACGAGCTGATCTCGCGATAGGTGTTCTGCGCCGGCAGCCAGACTTCCAGGTCGTAGGTCTTGACCGCGCCGAAGCCCATGTCGCCCGCGCAGAGCAGCACCGTGCGGTACGGCAGGCCGAGCTTCTGCAGCACGGCTTCGGCGTGGGCGGTCATCTCTTCGAGCGCGGCCATGCTGTGTTCGGGCTGCTCGATGCGGACCATCTCGACCTTGTCGAACTGGTGCTGGCGGATCATGCCGCGCGTGTCGCGACCCGCCGAACCGGCCTCCGAGCGGAAGCACGGGCTGTGCGCCGTCAGCTTGACCGGCAGCTCGTCGACCGTCAGGACGCTTTCGCGCACCGAGTTCGTCAGCGAGATCTCCGAGGTCGAGATCAGGTACTGCTCGTTCTGTTCATCGTCGCCGCCGCGCAGCACCCAGAACATGTCTTCCTTGAACTTCGGAAGCTGGCCGGTGCCCTCGAGGATCTCGCGGTTGACGATGTAGGGCGTGTAGCACTCGGTGTAGCCGTGGTCCTGGGTCTGCATGTCGAGCATGAACTGCGCGAGCGCGCGATGCAGGCGCGCGACCGGGCCCTTCAGGAAGGCGAAACGCGAACCCGACAGCTTGGCGCCGAGTTCGAAATCCAGGCCCAGCGGCGCGCCGAGGTCGACGTGGTCCTTGACCGCGAAGTCGAACTCGCGCGGCTGGCCCCAACGGCGCACCTCGACGTTGCCGGTCTCGTCCGCACCGGCCGGCACGCTGGTGTCGGGCAGGTTGGGGACGCTCATCAGCATCGTGTTGAGCTCGACCTGGATCACGTCCAGCTTCTCGGCGCCGGCCTTCAGCTCGTCGGCGATGCCGGCGACCTCGGCCATCACGGCGCTGGCGTCTTCGCCCTTGCCCTTCAGCATGCCGACCTGCTTGGAGAGCTGGTTGCGCTTGGCCTGCAGTTCCTCGGTGCGGATCTGCACCTGCTTGCGGTCGGTCTCCAGCGTCTTGAAACGCTCGACGTCCAGGAACGGTTGGGGGTTCTTGCGCTGTTGGAGGCGCTCGATGACGGCGTCCAGATCCTTGCGCAGCAGGGTGATGTCCAGCATGGTGTGTCTTTCGTGTTCTGCGCCGACGGCGGCCCTCTGAAGGGGGCGTCGGCAATGCATGGGGAATGTCGATCAGCGGGAGCTCGACGGGGAGCTCATCCGGAACTCAGCGGCGGCCCTCCGGAGAGGATCACCGCGACGATCAAGATCGCCCGCTGGTGACCTCGGCCATCGACTTGTCGCCCAGCCCCATCGGCAGCGGGAAGCGCACGTGTTCCTCGACGCCCGGCAGCGTGCGCACGGTCGTCGCGCCCAGCTCGCGCAGGCGCGAGATCACGGCCTGCACCAGCACGTCCGGCGCGGAGGCCCCCGCCGTGAGGCCCACCTTCGAGCGACCGTCCAGCCATTCGGCCTGCACGTCCTCGGCGGCGTCGACCATGTAGGCCGGCGTGCCCAGGCGCTCGGCCAGCTCGCGCAGGCGGTTGCTGTTGGAGCTGGTCGGGCTGCCGACCACCACCACCACGTCCACCTGCGGCGCCATCACCTTCACGGCGTCCTGGCGGTTCTGCGTGGCGTAGCAGATGTCCTGCTTCTTCGGCTCGCGGACCTCGGGGAAGTGCTTCTTCACCGCGCGCAGGATCTCGGCCGCGTCGTCGACGCTCAGCGTCGTCTGCGTGACCACCGCCAGTCGGCTCGGATCCTTGACCCGCACATGCGGCACGTCCGACGCCTCCTCGACGAGGTAGATCCCGTCGCTGAGCTGGCCCATCGTGCCCTCGACCTCGGGGTGTCCCTTGTGGCCGATCATGATGAATTCGTAGCCCTCGCGGTGCAGCTTGGCCACTTCCACGTGGACCTTGGTCACCAGCGGGCAGGTCGCGTCGAAGATCTGGAAGCCGCGCTCCTGCGCCTCCTTGCGCACCGCCTGGCTGACGCCGTGGGCCGAGAACACCAGCGTCGCGCCGGCCGGCACGTCGGCCAGGTCCTCGATGAAGATCGCGCCCTTGGCCTTCAGGTCGTTGACGACATAGGTGTTGTGCACGATCTCGTGGCGCACGTAGATCGGCGCGCCGAACTTCTTCAGCGCGCGCTCGACGATCTCGATCGCGCGGTCCACGCCGGCGCAGAAGCCGCGCGGCTCGGCCAGCACGATGTCCTTCATGTTCACGTCCATCGCCGTCATCACAGCACCCCGATCAGCTGCACCTCGAAGCTGACGGGCTGTCCCGCCAACGGGTGGTTGAAATCGAACAGCAACCAGTCCTCCCCCAGCTCGCGCACCACGCCGGCGTATTGACCCTGGCCGTCCGGTGTCGGGAACTGCACGACGTCGCCGACGTGGTATTCCTCGTCCGGATCGCCCAGCTGGCGCATCAGCGCGCGTTTCACGCGCTGCAGCAGCTCGGGGTTGCGCTCGCCGAAGGCCTCGCCCGGCGCCAGCTCGACGCGGGTGTGCGTGCCCTCGGCCAGGCCGACCAGGCGCGCCTCGATCGCAGGCGCCAGCTCGCCGGCGCCCAGCGTCAGCGTGGCCGGCAGCTTGTCGGCGAAAGTGTTGATCAGGTCCTGGCCGTCCGGCCCGCTCAGCCGGTAATGCAGGGTCAGGAAGGATCCTGGTTGAACGAGGGTCACTAGTCAGGGGGATTTTGGGAATCGAAGCGCGATTTTAGGCTGTAGCGCCGCCTTCCTTCCTCCGAGTCCCGACATGACCGTTCTCCCCGCCCCGATCGCACTGCCCAGGCCGTCAGTCCCGTCGGTCATCGCCGCGCTGCCGCCCGAGGCCCGTCCGCGGGAGAAGCTGCTGGCGCAGGGCGCTTCCACCCTCTCCGACGCCGAGCTTCTGGCGATCCTTCTGCGCACCGGTCTGCCGGGGCGACCTGTCCTGAGCCTCGCGCGCGACGTGCTCGACCGCTGTGGCGGCTTCCGAGGCCTACTGCGCGAACCGATTGCCTCGCTCCAGGGGGTGAAGGGGCTGGGGCCTGCGAAGCGCACGTCCCTGCTGGCGGTGCTGGAGGTCGCCCGCCGGGCCTTCCGGGAGACGCTGGGCGACGGGCCGGTCTTCGAGTCCGCCGAAGCGGTCCGCGACTACCTGCGCCTGGAGTACGACGACAAGCGCGCCGAATGCTTCGCGGTGATGTTCCTGGACACCCAGCATCGGCTGATCGCCCTGGAGACGCTGTTCCACGGCACCCTTTCCCATACCATTGCGTACCCCCGGGAGGTGGTGAAACGCGCGCTGACCCTGGACGCCGCCGCGGTGATCCTGGTTCACAACCACCCTTCGGGACGTACCGATCCGTCGCCGCAGGACGTTCAACTGACCCGCGCGATGATCGAGTCGCTGGCGCTCATCGACGTGAAGGTCCTGGACCATTTCATCGTCGGCGCGGGCCAGCCTGCATCGATGACCGACCTGGGCCTGCTGTGACCGACCGACTGCGCAGCCTGCAAGACCTGCAGACGCTGCACCGAGAACTGAAGCTCCGCCAGCGCGCGGAGGAAGAGCGCCGCGAGCGCGAGGCCGCGCTGGCGCGCCTGCGCGACGAGGAAGCGCGCATCTTCGAGCGCACCGTCGGCAAGGTCGTGCCGCTGCCCGTGACCAACCGCGTGATCCTCAACGCGGGCCGCCCCGAGCCGGAGCCGCGCCAGCGCGAGCTCGACGAGCAGATGGCCTGGAAGCAGGCGCTGTCGGACGATTTCGACGTCGACTCGCTGCTGGAGACGGACGAGACGCTGTCCTTCCGGAGACCGGAGGTCTCGGCGGAGTCGGTGCGCAAGCTGCGACGTGGCCATTGGGCGCTGCAGGCGCAGATCGACCTGCACGGCCTGCGCCGCGATCAGGCGCGCGAGGCGCTGGGCACCTTCATCCACGACAGTGCCCGGCGCGGCCTGCGCTGCGTGCGCGTGGTCCACGGCAAGGGCAACGGCTCTCCGGGGCGCGAGCCCGTGCTGAAGGCGCGCGTGCGCCGCTGGCTCGTCCAGAAGCAGGAAGTCCTGGCCTTCGTCCAGGCCCGCGCCAGCGATGGCGGCAGCGGCGCATTGATGGTCCTGCTCAACAGCTGAGCGTCGCCGCCCTCCCCGTCTCCCGCCCACACGGGCTTTCCCCTCCCCTGACGCGCGTTGTTTTCCGGAACACGCGATTGCATCGCCGTGCCCGCGTCGCTAGTCTGCGGTCATGCCGGCGTAGTCGAGAACCGTTCTCAACAAATTGAGTCTCAGCAACCACGCAGCCATCGTTTCGATGGGGAGGGAACACGCATGTCCATGCACGCTCCGAACGCCCGCACCACCGGGCTGGTCCTGGTCGGCCTCGTCCACCTGCTGATGGTGGGCGCCCTGGTCAAGGGCTTCCAGCGTCACGCCACCGAGGCGCCGCCGCCAATCCGGATGAAGACGATCACCGAGCCGCTCGACCAGCCGAAGCCGGTCGAGCGCTTGACGGTGCCTCCGCCAGCGATGCCGACACCGCGCGTGATCGAGGTGCCCATTCCGCCTGTGGAGATCACCCCGACGAAGGAGCCGGTCGTCGCCACGGTGGGGATCTCCGATGGCCGGAAGAACGAATCGTTCCAAGTGGCGGAGGCCGGGGAGAAGCAAGACATGACCCCCGCCAAGACGCCGCCAACGACCGCCCTTCAGCAGCCTGGGGCCATCTGCACTCAGATGGCGGCGCCGGAGATGCCCGCCGTGAACTGGAGCGGCGAAGCGCTGTTCCGCGCCGTGGCCGACGTGCAGGGCGGCCGCGTCGTTGCGGTGCAGATCCAGGCCCTCGGCGGCTCGATGGACGTCCGCACCCGCCGCGCGTTCTCCAACGCCATCGAAGGCACGCTGAAGTCGCGCTACGTCTGCCCGGGTGAACACCGGTTCCAGCAGGATTTCGCCTTCCGCATGGACTGACCCCGACGTTCCGGATCACCCTCACGGGCGATCTCGGGCCGCAATGAAAAACGCCGGCACGCATTTGCGTCCGGCGTTTCGTTCTTCCGAGGGATCCAAGATCCCTCTTCGGTCGGTCCTCAATGCAGCATCAAGCTGCCGTAAGGGGAGACCGGCGTCGTGAACGCCATCAGCAACCGCTCCGGGCGGAACTCGCCGACCGACTCCGGCCCCTGCCAGTGGGTCTCGATCGCATGCTCCAGTCCCTTGAGCACGCAGAACGACATGAAGGCGTGCTCCGCCTCCTCGCCGTCCATGTCCACGTGCTGGAGCCGCACGCAGGCCGCGCGCAGGAAGTTCAGCATCTGGATGGGGCTGTCCGTGTCCGGGCAGTAGCCGGCGCAGACCTCGATGTCTTCCCGGGCATCGTCGGACAGCCACAGGCGGCCGTCGTCGATCCGGACATGCATCAGGTCGGGATTGGCTTCGATGCCGACCTCATCGTCGTGGAGCAGCGTGTACATGATGGATGCAACGGTAGACGAAGGCGGCCGGGCCGTGTTCACCGGCGCCCCGACGCGACCGGCGCCCGTGTCAGATATGCACGCTGGAAGCGCCGTTTACATCATTTTCAGTCATTGCAGTCGTCGCCCGGAGGTAACCAGGCACCCGCAATTCAGACGTTGCGCATCCAGTCCGCCGTGTTGGCGAAGGACGCCGCCAGGCGGCGCTGCAACTCGACGTCCAGCTCGCATTCCGCCATCGCCTGCGTCATGGCCGACATCCACTGGTCGCGCTCGGCGATGCCGATGCGATAGGGCATGTGGCGGGCGCGCAGGCGCGGATGACCGAAGCGCTCGACGAAGTGGTCCGGGCCACCCAGCCAGCCGCACAGGAACCAGAACAGCTTGTCCCGCGAGCCGTCCAGCGTCGTCGGATGGATCGCCCGCAGCTGCGTGAAACGCGGCTCCAGGTCCATCAGGTCGTAGAAGCGGTCGACAAGACGCCGCACGGCATCCTCGCCGCCAACCCACTCGAACGGGGTGGCGGGAGCGGCACCCGCCGGGGTGCCTTCGGTGCCGGCCGTGTCGTCGGCCGCACCGGTCTCGGTGGAATCGTTCATCAGGAAAGCAGCAGGCGGGACGCGGAACCCAGGAAGCGGAATGCAGGAACGGGAAGACCCGGAGGGTCAGGCGTGACCCGCGGAGTATTCCAGCACCTTGGACGCGAGCCCGCGGATCCCCTGAGCCGCGTCGCAGCCGGGGTAGTGCTCCAGCAGCAGTTGCCGCTTGAGCACGGCCTGCCGGACCATCGGGTCGTTCTTGACCTCGCCGAGCAGTTCCAGCTTGAAGGTCTGCCCCGGCGTCGGTCCGACGAAGCGCTGCAGCACCTGCTGCAGCTGGCCGCAGATCAGCTTGCCCTCGCCGGGCCGGTTGGCCTGGTTGACGACCAGGCGCACCAGGCGGCGTTCCTGCTGCGTGGCGAGCACCTTGATCGTGGCGTACGCGTCCGTCAACGAGGTCGGTTCCGGCGTCGCGACAACGAGCACGTCATGCGCCATCGACACCGAGAACAGCACCACGTCCGAGATCCCGGCGCCGGTGTCCAGCAGCACATAGTCGAAGCGCGGCCGCACCACCTCGAGGATGTGCAGCAGCTTGTCGCGCACGTCGGGCGTCAGCCGCGAGTACTCGACCATGCCCGAGCCCGCCAGCAGGACGTGGAAGCCGCCCGGCGCGGGCAGGATGGCCTGGTCCAGCGTGCAGCGTTCGGTGAAGACATCGTGCAGCGTGAGCTTGGGATGCAGGTTCAGCACCACGTCCAGGTTGGCCAGGCCGAGGTCGGCATCCAGCACCAGCACACGCTCGCCGCGCGCGGCCAGGGCCGCCGCCAGATTGGCGGTGACAAAAGTCTTGCCCACGCCGCCCTTGCCGCTCGTGACGGCCAAGGTGCGAGCGCCTCCGCGGGCATTGGGTGCAGCAGGAGCTGTTGTATTGCTCATTCACTATCCTGTTGCGTTACGGCGAACAACATGCCCTTTTCCTCGGCGCTGACCAGCGAGTCCACATGGCTCTCGAGGCAGGCGCGGTTGCGGCCTTCGGCCTTGGCACGGTACAGCTGACGATCCGCCCGTTCCGTCCAGATCAGTGTCGATGACCGCACCCACTGGGGCGCGAACGCCCCGCCGATGCTGATCGTGCAGGTCAGCGGCGGCTGTCCGCCGCCGGCGCTGACGGCCAGTCCCTGCACCCGTTGCCGGATGCGCTCCGCGACCGTCACCCCGAACGAGGTCGGGCAGTTGGGCAGGATGATGGCGAATTCCTCGCCGCCGATCCGCGCCACCGTGTCCATCGGCCGCACCGTCTGCGCGATCGCCTGCGCGACCGCACGGATCACCAGGTCGCCGGCCGCGTGGCCGTGCTGGTCGTTGACCGCCTTGAAGTGGTCGATGTCCAGCATCAGCAGCAGCGCCGGTTCCCCGGACCGCGCCACGCGATCGACCTCGCGCGCCAGCGCCATCTCGAAGCTGCGGCGGTTGACCAGTCCGGTCAACGCGTCCTTGCTGGAGAGATCGCACAAGGCGTCGAGGATGCCCTGCAGCCACGGCTCCGAATACGGCTCCGCGTCGGGCAGCATCGCACCGGCCTGCTGCAGCAGCTGCAGGGCCAGGTCCAGGCGCAGCTTGTGGGCTGCAATGAGACTTTGCGGAGCGTCCAAGATCGAATCAGGCAATTTCGAGGGCAGTCTAGCGGCTTCCCCCCAAATGAGCGCGCAGAAAAGAGGGGTTCCCCCCACCTCTTTCACACATCAAATGGACCAAACACATTCAAACTAGTTATTGTCGACAATGGCGATCACCCGGTGCTACGGCATCTCATCTTCGAATAAAACCAAACAGCCCCATGCGCCCAGGTCAACCGGTCCCGCTCGTGGCCTCGTCTCAGGTGGAGGCGATCGATCATGAGTTCAGCTTCAGCAAGGCCGACTTCGAACGCGTCCGCCAGCTGATCTACCAGCATGCTGGCATCTCGCTGCACGACGGCAAGCATGCGATGGTCTACAGCCGGCTGTCCCGCCGGCTGCGCGACACCGGCTACAAGAGCTTCGCCGACTACCTCCAGTGGCTGGAGGGCGTCACGGGCCCGCAGGGCGACCAGGAGTGGCAGGAGTTCGTCAACTGCCTGACCACCAACCTGACCTCGTTCTTCCGCGAGGACCACCACTTCCTGTCGCTCACCGACGACCTCAAGACGCTGACCGGCAAGCCGATCCGCATCTGGTGCTGCGCGGCGTCGACCGGCGAGGAGCCCTACTCCATCGCCATGACCTGCCAGGAATCGCTGGGCGCCAGCAGCGGCGTGCAGATCGTCTCCAGCGACATCGACACCAACGTGCTCAACACCGCGCGCAAGGGCGTCTACGCGGCCGAATCCCGCGGCCTGTCGCCGCAGCGGCTCAAGCAGTTCTTCCTGCGCGGCACCGGCGCCAACGAGGGCCGCATCCGCGTGCGCCCCGAGCTGGCCAAGATGATCGACTTCCGGCCGTTGAACCTGATGCACACCACGTGGTCGCTGGGCGATCCCTTCCACGTCGTGTTCTGCCGCAACGTGATGATCTATTTCGACGCCCCGACGCAGCGCAAGGTGCTGGAGCGCATCCACAAGGTGATGCGTCCGGGCGGGCTGCTGTTCGTCGGCCATTCCGAGAACTTCACCGATTCCCGCGATCTCTTCCGCCTGCGCGGCAAGACGATCTACGAGCGCGTCGGCTGATCGCCACGAACGATCCGCCGCGCGACGATCCGAAGAACCTTCATTCAGCGACACCCCCATGACCCTGCCCTCAGCCTCCTCCGCGATGCAGCAAAGCGCGGCGCTGGCCAGCGCCGGCGCGGCCCGCGTGGCCCAGCTCAAGTCGGTGACGCGCAAGAACGGCGAGGCGTCGTTCTTCTTCTACGAAGCGCACTTCAAGAACGCCGCGGTCAAGGTCCTGCCCGGCGAGTACTTCGTCGACAACGACGACATCCTGGTCATGACCACGCTGGGCTCGTGCATCGCGGCCTGCCTGTGGGACCGCCACGCGCAGATCGGCGGCATGAACCACTTCATGCTGCCCGAGGGCCAGGGCGACTCGGGCCGCTACGGCTCGTTCGCGATGGAACTGCTGATCAACGAGATGATGAAGCGCGGCGCCTCCAAGAGCCGCATGGAAGCGAAGATCTTCGGCGGCGGCGCAGTGATCGCCGGCATGAACACGATCAACGTCGGCGAGCGCAACACCAACTTCGTCATCGACTTCCTGAAGCTGGAACGCATCCCCATTGTGTCCAAGGACGTCATGGACGTGTACCCGCGCAAGGTGTGTTTCCTGCCCAAGAGCGGCAAGGCGATGGTCAAGCGCCTGGCGCCGACCAACACCGACGCGCTGGTGCAGCAGGACAGGACCGCGGCGCAGCAGGCGCAACCGGTGGCGAGCACCGGCGGGTCGATCGACCTGTTCTGACACCGACGCATCACTGAGACCACATCGGGGCGGCACCGCGGCAGCAAGGACGCCGCCGGCCCGGCAGTACCGAGGAGCAAGAAGACATGGCCAAGACCACCGTCGTCGTCGTCGACGATTCCGCGCTGGTGCGGAGCATCCTGACCGAGATCATCAACCGCCAGCCCGACATGCAATGCGTCGGGGCCGCCAGCGACCCGCTGGTCGCGCGGGAGATGATCCGCAACCTCAACCCCGACGTGATCACGCTCGACGTCGAGATGCCGAAGATGGACGGCCTCGACTTCCTGCAGCGCCTGATGCGCCTGCGGCCGATGCCCGTCGTGATGGTGTCGACGCTGACCGAGCGCGGCGCCGAGGTCACGCTCAAGGCGCTGGAGCTGGGCGCGGTGGACTTCGTGGCCAAGCCCAAGATCGGTGTGGCCGACGGCATCCGCGCGCTGGCGCAGGACATCACGGACAAGATCCGCATCGCGGCGAAGGCGCAGATCCGGCGCCTGCACGCCCCGGGTCCCGCCGCCGCACCGGGCGCGCCCGCGCCGGCCGGCGGCGCGACGCCGCCGATCAAGCCCGCCTCGCCGATCGCGAGCCTGGGCCGGCTGTCGACCGAGAAGATCATCTTCATCGGTGCGTCGACCGGCGGCACCGAGGCCACCAAGGACGTGCTGATCAACCTGCCCGCCGACTGCCCGGCGGTCTGCATCACGCAGCACATGCCGGCGGGCTTCACCCGCAGCTACGCGGCGCGGCTGGACGGCCTGTGCAAGATCCGCGTGAAGGAAGCGCAGGACGGCGAGCGGATCCTGCCCGGCCACGGCTACATCGCGCCGGGCGGCATGCACTTCAGCGTGGAGCGCTCCGGCGCCAACTACATCGCCCGCGTGCAGGACGGCGAGGCGGTGAACCGCCACAAGCCGTCGGTGGAAGTGCTGTTCAACTCCGCCGCGCGCGTGGTGGGCCAGAACGCGCTGGGCATCATGCTCACCGGCATGGGCGCGGACGGCGCCAAGGCGATGAAGACGATGAAGGACGCGGGCTCCTACAACCTCGTGCAGGACGAGGCGACCTGCGTCGTCTTCGGCATGCCGCGCGAGGCGATCAACGCCGGCGCCGCCGACGAGGTCCTGCCGCTGCACCAGATCGCCACGCGCTTGATCGAGCGCCTGCGCAGCACGGCGGGCATGTCGATGAACCGCGTGTGATCAGCGGCTGATCCACGGTCGACCCGCGGTCGATCCTCACTTGCCGGCGGGGACTTCCTCGCCGAACACGAAACGGGCGCTGACGATGCGCCCGTTTGCATTTCCGCCCTCGGTGGCATCGCCATGGCCGCCCTCCCCGCCTGCCGGAGTTGGGTCCACCTCGTAGATCGCGATCAGCTCGCGCACGACGGGGCCGTCCGGCGTCTGGTTGACGATGCGCTCGTGGTCGATGACCGTGTTGCCCACCGCGATGCGGTGCAGCAGCTGGGCCTGCGGGCGCGACGCCTCGAAGCGCGTGGCCATCCGCTCGCGCAAGGCCGCGGCGCCCTGCGCGATCAGCCGGTCGGGATACTCGTACTGGCGCGCGTCGGCCGCATAGGTGGCGACCAGCGCCTCGACGTCATGCGCGTTGTAGGCGTCGAGCTGCGCCTGGACAAGGTCGGCGGGCGAGGTGGATGCAATCGTCGTCGTGCTCATTGGGCGCGGCCCTTCTTCTCTTCGTTGGCGCGTTCGTTGGTGCGATCGTTGGTCCGGTTGACGACCGGCAGCGCGCGCGCCGGCGCGGCGGTCTGCCGATCGTTGGCCGCGGCGACCAGCGTCGCCTGGCGCGCGGCCTGCTCGCGGGCGATCCGCTGCGCCTCGACCTTCGCGACACGCTGCTCGCGGGCGGCGATCTGCAGCTCGGCGTTGACGTCGTTGAACGCGTTGGCGTTGGAGACCAGCGCCAACGCGGAAAGGATCGCGATCAGCACCGTCAGCGCCGGTCCGATCACCGGAAAGCGCGCCCACGGCGAGTAGGCGTAGCACGGCACCTGCGGGGTCACCCGGGCGCGGAGGCAGGACGTGATGTCGGGCTCGTTCATGGTCGTTCCTTCGTTCATCGGGGGAGTTCTGGATCAGTGCTGGTAATGCTAGATGCCCAGCAATCGCTCTACAAACGCTATATCCTTGCCTCCTTGTGCAGTCTGGCTACCCAATGAACGACGCGCCGGACCCTGAACGAGGACGAACACCCCATGCGCATCCCCCGGCTGCCGCTCCAGTACCTGGCCGCCTTCCGGGCCGCCGCGCTGCACCAGAACCTGCGCGCCGCGTCCGAGGAGCTCAACCTGACGCACTCCGCCGTGAGCCAGCAGATCCGCGCGCTGGAGCTTCAGCTCGGCTTCCCCGTCTTCGATCGACAGGGCCGACGGGTCGTGCTGAATGCGGCCGGGGGCGCACTGCTGCGCGGCGTGGAACGCGCCTACCAGGAACTCGACCAGGGCCTGCGCGCCGCGACGGCGGCGCACGGCATCGAGCAGCGCAGCCTGCGCGTCACGGTGCTGCCCTCCTTCGCGCAGCGCTGGCTGCTGCCGCGCTTGGGCCGCTGGCACGCGCGGCATCCGGAGGTGACGATCGAGATCGAGGCGTCACCCCGCCTGGTCGACCTGGAGCGCGAGAACTTCGACATCGCGCTGCGCCAGGGCCTCGGCCCGTGGCCAGGCTTGGACAGCGAGCCGCTCTTCGACCTGTCGATGCTGCCGGTGGCGTCGCCTGCGCTGGCGCACCAGTTGATCGGCGAGCCGCTGGAAGCGCTCGCGCAGGCGCCGCTGCTGGGCGACGCGGCGCAATGGGAGGACTGGTTCTCGCAAGCCGGACTGCGGCGCCAGGTCGTGCCCGTCGCAATCTTCAACGACTTCGGCATCCTGCTGCAGGCGGCGGAGCAAGGCATGGGCGTCGGCCTGACGCGCGAGCTGCTCGCCGCGGACGCGCTGCTCGACGGCCGCCTCGTGCGCGTCGCGCCGCGGCAGGCGATGCTCAAGGAGCCGCAGCGCTATCACATCGTCTACCGACCGAAGTCGCGCCAGGAGCCCGCCGTGTGCGCGTTCATCGAGTGGCTGCACGAGGAGACCGCGCAGTCGCGGGCGGCGCTGGATGGCGCCAAGACCTGCCTGGCGACCGGCAAGGTCACGCCGGGGACGACGCCTGTCACGGCCTGAGCGTCACGCGCTCAAGCCACACCCAGGTCATGCGCTCAGGAACAGTTCCTGCAGATCGCTGAGGAAGTCGAAGCCGCGCGGCGTCGCGCGGATCACGGCCGGATCGGGATCGAGCAGGCCCTTCTCGCGCCCTTGCACCATCGCCTTGGCGATCGCCGACGGCGGCAGGCCGGTGCGTTCGAGGAAGCTCTGCATCGTCACGCCTTCGCGCAGACGCAGCGCGTTCAGCATGAACTCGAAGGGGAGCTCGTTGCGGGCAACTTCGTTCTCGTTGGACACGGCCTGACCCTCGGCCGCCTTCTGCATGAAGGTCGCGGGATCGCGCCAGCGCACCTGGCGCAGCAGCCGGTGCGCGAAGCTGAGCTTCGTGTGCGCGCCGGCGCCGATGCCGAGGTAGTCGCCGAACTGCCAGTAGTTGGTGTTGTGCGTGCAGCGATGGCCGTCGCGCGCATAGGCCGAGACCTCGTAGCGCGACATGCCCTTCGCGCCGGTGCGGGCGGTGATCAGGTCCAGCATATCGCTGGCCAGATCGGGATCGGGCAGGTGCTCCGGCGGCGCGTTCGCGAAGCGCGTGTTGGGCTCGATCGTCAGGTGGTAGACCGACAGATGCGGCGGATCGAAGGCCAGCGCGATGTCCAGGTCCTGGTCGAGTTCCGCCAGCGTCTGCCCCGGCAGCGCGTACATCAGGTCGATGTTGAAGGTGCCGAAGGCGCGGGCAGCTTCCTCGATCGCCGCCCGCGCCTGCGTGCCGCTGTGGATGCGGCCGAGCGCGTGCAGCTTCGCGTCGTCGAAGCTCTGGACGCCGATGGACAGGCGCGTCACGCCCGCCTGCGCGAAGCCGGCGAAGCGGTCCTTCTCGAAGGTGCCGGGATTGGCCTCCATCGTGATCTCGCAGCCCGGCTCCAGCGGCAGCCGCGCGCGCAGGTCGGAGATCAGCTCGGCGATCTGCTCCGGCGCGAACAGGCTGGGCGTGCCGCCGCCGATGAAGATCGACACGACCGAGCGTCCCCAGATCAGCGGCAGCGCCGCTTCCAGGTCCGAGCGCAGCGCGGCGAGGTACTTGCGCGCGGTCTCGACGTCGAGCTCGCGCCCGTCGCGGTACTCATGAGAATTGAAATCGCAGTACGGGCACTTGCGGATGCACCACGGCAGATGCACGTACAGCGACAGCGGCGGCAGCGCCGACAGCGTCAGCGTGCCGGGCCGCATCATGCGGATGATGTCAGCCAAGGTGCCAGCTCTCGCGCATCTGGCGCAGCAGGTCTTGCGACGCGAGCGCGCGATGGCTCAACCGGTTCTTCGCCTCGGCGCCCAGCGCCGCGACGCTCTTCCCGAGTTCGGGAATGAACATCAGCGGGTCGTAGCCGAAGCCGCCCTCGCCTTCCTGCACGTGCAGGATCTCGCCGTGCCAGCGACCCATCGCAATCAGCGGTTCCGGGTCGTCGGCCGAACGCACCGCCACCAGCGCGCAGACGAAGCGTGCGCGTCGATCCTCGATGCCATCGAGCTTCTCAAGCAGCACGCGGTTGTTCTCCGCGTCACTCTTCTCATGGCCGAACAGCGTCGCATACCGCGCTGACAGCACGCCCGGCATGCCGCCGAGCGCGTCGACCGCGAGGCCCGAGTCGTCCGCCAGCGCCGGCAGGCCGCTGGCCTTCGCCGCATGACGCGCCTTGGTCAGGCCGTTCTCGACGAAGGTGTGGAAAGGCTCTTCCGCCTCCGGGATGCCGAGGCTGCCCTGCGTCACGAGTTCGATGCCCAGCGGCTCGAACAGCGCCTGCAGTTCCTTCAGCTTCTTCGCATTGTTGGAGGCCAGGACCAACTTCATCGCTTGCTCCAATCGACGGAGAGAACGGGGGCCTTCGCGACCTTGGCCCCCGGGGAATTCACTTCAGGCCGAGCGCCTCGCGCTGCGCGACGAGCAGCTCGCGGATGCCCTTCTCGGCGAGGTTCAGCAGCACGTCGACCTCGGCGCGCGTGAACGCGACGCCTTCGGCCGTGCCCTGCAGCTCGACGAAGTGTCCCGCACCGGTCATGACCACGTTCATGTCGGTGTCGCAGGCGGAGTCCTCGACGTACTCGAGGTCCAGCAGCGCCTGGCCGTCCAGGATGCCGACGGAGATCGCGGCGACCGCGTCCTTCAGCGGCGACGCGGCGATCTTGCCCTGCGCGATCAGCCAGCTCACCGCATCGTGAGCGGCCACGTAGGCGCCGGTGATGGCCGCCGTGCGCGTGCCGCCGTCGGCCTGCAGCACGTCGCAGTCGATCTGGATGGTGCGCTCGCCGAGCTTGCTCAGGTCGAACACCGCGCGCAGCGCGCGGCCGATCAGGCGCTGGATCTCCTGCGTGCGGCCGGTCTGCTTGCCGCGCGCGGCCTCGCGGTCGCTGCGGGTGTGCGTGGCGCGGGGCAGCATGCCGTATTCGGCGGTGACCCAGCCTTCGCCGCTGCCGCGCTTGTGCGGCGGCACCTTCTCTTCGACCGACGCGGTGCACAGCACCTTGGTGTCGCCGAACTCGATGAGCACGGCCCCTTCGGCGTGGCGCGTGTAATGACGGGTGATGCGGACCGGACGCAAGGCGTCCGCCGCGCGCCCTTGCGGGCGGGTGGCGCTGCTGCTCATGAGGAAATCCTTTGGTGCCTTCAGTGGGGCTTCTTGCCGGCCTTGCGGATCGCGTCCTGGATCTCGCGCACGGCGGAATCGATCTCGGCCTCGTCGAGCTGCACGTCCTGGGTCGCCCCGTGGATCGTGGAGGCGAAGCCTTCCTGGTCGAGGTCCTGCGTGGAGATGGAATCCGGGGCGTCGCCCTCGCCTTCCCACTCCACGGCCAGGGCCGTCACATTGTCGCTGCGCGCGCCGGCCTGGCGCAGCGCCTGCTCGACGAGCTCCGGCACCGCGTCGCCGACCGAGCGGCTGTCCGACATGTGACGCAGGATGTCCACGTCGCTCACCGAGCTCCACAGCCCGTCCGAGCACAGCAGCATGCGGTCGCCGTTCTGCAGCAGCACCGGACCGTTCACGTCGATCATCGGCTTGCCGGGGCTGCCCAGGCAGGTGAACAGCACATGGCGGTTGAAGCGCTCGGCGCCGGTCGCGTGGCGGCCCAGCGCCTCCTGCAGCTCGCTGTAGGAATGGTCGCGGGTGCGGGCGATCAGCTCGGTCTCGCGCAGCAGGTACATGCGGGAGTCGCCGCAGTGCGCCCACCAGATCTGACCCTGTTGCATCAGCCCGACGACGATGGTCGTGCGCGGCGTGTCGTTCATGCCGCGTTGCTGCGCGTAGGTCAGCAGCTGCTGGTGCGCGAGCAGCACCGCCGTCTCCAGGAACTGCGAAGGCTCCTTGATCACCGGCTGCGCGTCGCGCTGGAACAGCGCCGCGACGTTCTGGAGCGCCAGATGGGCGGCGACTTCGCCGTCCGGATGGCCGCCCATGCCGTCGGCGAGGGCGAAGAGACCGGCCTCGCGGGTATAGCAATACCCCATGCGGTCCTCGTTCTTCTCGCGCCCGCCCCGGCGGCTCACCTGGTAGACGGAGAACTTCACGCCTTGGCCCCGGTCTTCAGGTTCTCCAGCTGCAGCTTGAGGCGCTCGCTGAAGCTGAGCTTGGTGTAGCGGCGCTCGGTCTCGCGCGACAGTTCCTTCTGCAGCGCGAAGACGCTCTGCGGGCGGGTCAGCGGATCGAGCGACATGCACCACTCGGTCACTTCGAGCAGGTTGTCGGAATACACGTTGCGCAGGCGCGAGAGCGACAGCCCCAGGCGGTCCTTCTCCAGGCGCTGCGGCGCGTCGTTGGGCGGATAGCCCTGCATGCAGGCGTAGATGCAGGCGCCGATCGCGTAGATGTCGGTCCACGGGCCCAGCGAGCCGTCGCGTCTGTACATCTCGGGCGCGGCGAAGCCGGGCGTGTACATCGGCCGGATGAAGTTGCCTTCCTTGGACAGCACTTCGCGGGCCGCGCCGAAATCGAGCAGCACCGCCTTGTTGTCGTTGGTGATGAAGATATTGGCCGGCTTGATGTCCAGGTGCAGCATCTTGTGCTGGTGCACGATGCGCAGGCCCTTGAGGATTTCGTCGAAGAGCGACCGGATGGTCGATTCGCGGAACACCTTGTCACGCTTCAAATCGCGCGCGGTCACGATGAAATCCTGCAAGGTATCGCCTTGCAGGTAATTCATGACCATATAGACGGTCTCGTTCTCCCGCAGGAAATTCAGCACCGAGACGACGCTCGGATGCGAAATTTGCGCGAGTGAACGGCCTTCTTCAAAAAAGCTGCGCAACCCCAGGCGGTATAGGGGCTGTTTCTCCGGTTTCACGCGAGGCGTGAGTTCTCCGGGAGATCGTTCTGCAAGGGACGAGGGGAGGTATTCCTTCAGAGCCACCAAGTGATGGTCGGGGTCTTCGGCGAGATAAACGACGCCGAATCCACCCGCAGCCAGTTTCTTGATGATCTGATAGCCCCCCACCACCGTGCCTGCGGGCAAGGGCGCCGGTTTCGGCTTTGACATAATCGCGGTTCGATTGTTCTACCGATAGCTGATGCCAGTTTACAGCATGACCGGTTATGCCAGCGCCACGGCACAACCCGCGAACTCCGGCGAAACCCCTAGCCCGGCCACCCAACCCGCGGTCACGGTGGAGGCGCGCTCGGTGAACGGACGCTTCCTCGACCTGAGCTTCCGCATGCCCGACGAGCTGCGCTCGCTCGAGGCGGCCCTGCGCGAGCTCGTCTCCGCCAGCGTCAAGCGAGGCAAGATCGAACTGAGGATCAACACCCACAAGGACACCGACACTTCCTGGCCGAACCCGCAGCCAGAGCAGCTCAACCGGCTTTCGCGGCTGGAATCGCAGGTGCAATCCTGGCTGCCGAAAGCGCAGGGATTGACCGTCCAGGAAGCGCTCAACTGGTGCAAGACCGGGGCCACGGGCGCCTCGGCGAACGACGAGACGGTGCTCGACGCGGCGCGTCAATGCATCAAGGGATTCCTGGAAGCGCGTGAACGCGAAGGCGCGAAATTGGTAACGATGCTCAAGCAGCGCGTCGCCACTTTGCGGGACCTCGCCACACAAGCGGAGCCGCTGATCCCGGCGGCGGTGCAACGCCAGCGGGAACGTTTCCTCGAACGCTGGCAGGAGGCGCTGAGCGCGACCGGCGCCGCGCAGACGATCTCCGAGCAGTCGCTGCAGGAGCGCGCCGTCAACGAGGCCGCGGCCTACGCGCTGCGCATCGACGTCGCGGAGGAGCTCACGCGGCTGCGCGCCCACCTGGACGAGATCGACCGCCTGCTCAAGAAGGGCGGCGAGGTTGGCAAGCGGCTGGACTTCCTGATGCAGGAACTGCACCGCGAAGCCAACACGCTGGGCTCCAAAGCCGCGGCCATCGAGCTGACCAACATCTCGGTCGAGATGAAGGTCGCCATCGAGCAGATGAAGGAACAGGTGCAGAACATCGAGTGATCCGGTAACTGTCATGAAAATGGCAGTTACGCGGCCACTCGCTTTCTCATCACGACAGGCCCTGGAATCACGGCGATGACCGTATCCAGCGCCTCGCTCGCCCGCTCCATCACCACCCGGCCGTCAGCCTCGACGACGGGCAGCGCCTGCGACGCGAAGTCGAGCCATCTCACATCGAGCTTCCCCAGCAAGACCTGACGCTTGCGCCGTACCCGCTCGCGCAACTGCGTGCGTTGCGCGGTGGTCAAGCCGTAGCGATCCTCAGTCTTCACGCCGCTCCCGCGCGGGATGAACGGCAGCAGGCTCAGCCGCCTCACGCCGAGCGCGAGGCAGTGATCCACCATCCAGTCGAGCACCCATTCGCCGCCCGCGACGAGGGTCGTCTGCACCGTCGTCGGCACGCGCGCTGCCAGCATCTCGCGCAGGTGCGCGCTCGCCAGATTGAAGGCCGGTCGCCCGACGATCGCATCGTGATGCGACTGATCGCCGTGCAGGCTCAGCTTCACGGCCGTGCCGGTCGCACGCAGCGCGGCGAGCAGCCCGTCCGGCAGCGCGATGCCGTTGGTCGTGAGTCGCGTGGCGCATCCGCTGGCCCGCGCGTGGACCAGCAACTCCGCGAGTCCCGGATGGATCGTCGGCTCCCCGCCGCAGAAGTGAACCGTCCGCATGCCATGCGCGACGAGCCAGTCCACCCGCTGCTTCAGCAGTCCGACGTCCGGATGCACGCCGTCCGGCGGCGCCAGGCAGAAGCCGCAGCGCGCATTGCAGTAGCGTGTCACGCGGAAGCACATCGTTGCCGGCAGTCGCGGATCCATGAGCTTGTCTCCCTGGCCCGCGACGTCCGCTCCCGCTGATGCACGAGGTCGCCGGGAGCGCCCTCGCGCTGACGCCTCTCAGCGCTGGCGGCTCTCCGCGAGCATGTTGCAGAAGAGTGCGCCCTGCTCGATCGCGTCGTCAAGCGCGACGTGGGAATGCGGCAGGTCGTCGAACCAGCGCTTGGGCATCGCGCTCTTGGTGCTGCGGCGGTAGTCGCGCCGCAGCATCACCATGGCCATCGTCTTCACGTCGAGCGCGGAGAAGCTGAACGGGCTGCGCCCGGCGAAGCGGATCAGGTACCAGTAGACGAACATGAAGTCGAAGGACGCCGGATAGCCGACGAACACGGGCTGTCCGGGCAACCCTTCGAGCCAGGCGACATAGTCGGCCATCGCGGCCTGCGGCGATCGCAGGTCGGTGCGCGAGGCCGCCCAGGCGTCCGGCTGCTGCGCCCACCAGGCCATCGTGTCGGGATGACCGGCGGCGTCGGGCAGCGTCTCCAGATTCGCGGAGAAGGTCGCCACCAGCGTCTTGTCCGCGAGGTACGCGGCCGAGCCGAAGCTCAGCATCGAATGCGGGCCGGGGATCGGGCCGTCGACCTCGACGTCGGTGCTGACGTAGATCTCGGTGCGGGTTTTCTCGTTCATGAGGCCGAAGTATCGGCGGCCGCGAGCCGGTCGCGAAGCCAGCGTGCGACCTCGACGCGACCGCGCTTGCACAGCGCCGTGTTCCAGTCCTTGCAGCGGGGCGGCGGCGGGAGCCGGCGCACGCGCGCCAGTCGCTGCGCATAGGCAGCCGCCTCGCGCTCGCCGGGCCGGTTCGCGTCGAAGCCCAGCCACGCGAGGCGATCGGCGCAGACCTCGGGCAGCCACGGTGCCCAGCGCCCGATCGTCGCCACGCCGCCGCAACCGCAGACCGCGAGCGACAGCGCGTCGAACACGCCTTCGACGAGGATCAGCGGCCCGCAGTCTCGGCTGACCCCGCCGTGCCCGCCGTCCCCGATGTCCACGACACCGCCGCCCGGTCCGATCGTCAGCATCTTGTCCTGGCCGCGCAGCGTGCTGAGGTAGCGGCCATGCACCGACACCAACGCGCCCCCACGGTCGTGCAAGGCGACGAGCACGGCAGGTCGCCCGGCCCAGTCCGGATCGAAACGCAAGCCCGCGGCATGCGCGACAGCCAGCGGGATGCCGCGACGCTCGACGTAGGCCTGCCCGGGCGTTCCAACGAGCGGCCGCGCCAGCGCAAACCGTTCATCGGGCGATTCGCCGGAGCGGGGCATGCGGACGGGGTCGCGGGCGGCGGGGACCATGCGCCGATCTTCCTCCTGCGGTGGCTTGGCGGCGGCCAACTCCCAGCCTCGCCGAACGGACAGCGCCTGGCATCCCCTAAAATCTAGGGATGGAATATCCGGGCAATCTTTTCGTCGTCGCCGCGCCGAGCGGCGCCGGCAAATCCAGCCTCGTGAAGGCGCTGCTGGAGCTGGACGCCAAGCTGAGCGTCTCCGTCTCGCACACCTCGCGCGACCCGCGCGGCCAGGAACAGCATGGCCGCGAGTACCTGTTCGTCTCGGTGGACGAGTTCCGCGGGATGATCGACCGCGGCGAGTTCTTCGAATGGGCGAAGGTCCACGACAACCTGTACGGCACCTCGCGCGCAGCGATCGAGGCCCGGCTGGCGCACGGCGACGATGTCGTGCTGGAGATCGACTACCAGGGGGCGCTGCAGATCAAGCAGCTGTTCCCCCACGCGGTGCTGATCTTCATCCTGCCGCCGAGCTGGGAGGAACTGAAGCAGCGCCTCATCCGTCGCGGCGACACGGCCAACGATGTGATCGCCAAGCGGATGAAGACCGCGCGGGAAGAGGTCGCGCAGGCGAAACACTTCGATTTCGTGGTCATCAATGCCGTGTTCGAGACGGCAATTTTCGACCTGAAGTCGATTGTCCAGGCGCAGCGGCTAAAATACGCGACCCAACGCCGCAACCGGTCGACCGTCTTCCGCGCGCTCGACCTCATCGCCGACGTTACCGAATAACCCCGACCCCTCAGGAACCAGCATGGCCCGCATCACTGTCGAAGACTGCCTGACCAAGATCCCGAACCGCTTCCAGCTGGTGCTCGCCGCGACCTACCGCGCCCGCATGCTGAGCCAAGGCCACGCGCCGAAGCTGGAGTCGAAGAACAAGCCCGGCGTGACCGCGCTGCGCGAAGTCGCCAACGGCGACGTCGGCGTGGAAATGCTGCGCCGCGTGCCGGTCTGACCACCGGCTGAACGAGGACCGGCAGGTCCTCGGGAACGCACAAGACACGCCCCGCCCTGGGGCGTTGTCGTTTCTGGCGCCGTCAATCCCACCAGAAGGACCAGACCGGCGCATCGAGCAGCGCGGCCGCCAGCCCTTCCAGCGTGCCGTGGCCTTGGATGAGCAGATCCTCGCAGTACAGGAAGTGTTCGCGAGCGAGTGCCAGGGCGTCGTCCGCCGTACGAGGCGGCCGATCGACGACGAACTCGACGACGCTGCCCGTGACGCCAGCCACTCGGGCGCCATGACGATCCGCCCATGAGCGCCAGAGGGCCACGTGTTCTGGAGGCGTCGGGCAGTCGTTCCAGCCGCCGAACCTGAGCCAGGCCGCGGCTTCCCAATGCTTCGACGTCGGCAGGAGGGCCACGCCGATCCCCGAGCGCGGCGTGCCGGTACCGGAGAAAGGCAGGCGCAACGTCCGCGAAGCCGGCGGCTTGACCGTTGGCCACACCCCGCCGGAGAACTCGGCCAGGCGCGCGGTCTCTTCGCGCGTGCGCAGCCAGGCCATCGCGTCGATCTCTTCCGCGTGGGCCAGCAGTTCATCGATGGGCGACGCGTCGATGTCCCATCCCTCCCAGAGCTGCTCACGGTCCTCCAGGTCGCCAAGGATGACCGGCGTGCAGCCGCCTTTTGCATGCAGCGCGTGCCAGCGCTCGAGCGCGCGGTCGCCCGGCATCGTCTCGATCGGGAACGGGAAGTTCTGCGGCCGGACCACGACCTCGCTCTCTGCGATGCCGTCCTCCGGGGGCCCGTAGCGAAGGGTGACCCGCGCCTCGTCCAGCCAGCTCGCCGCCAGCAGCACGGGACGGATCGACCGGAACAGCTCGTTGGCGTCCTTGCCGTAGGCATGGATCGTTGCCTCGCCAGCGCCCGCAGCAACCTCATGCCCATCCACCTGGCCGGCGCCCGCGCCGGTCACGGCGCGCGTCAGCTCGTCCTCCAACGCGGTCAGCGCAGTGAGATCAGCGCGCCCGCAATGGAAGCGGATCAGCACCGCATGCTCGGGAGCCGCCGTGAGATCGTGGGACAACGTGGAAAACCGGTCGAAGATTTTCTTGAAGAGACTCATCGGGCACTCTGCGTGTTGCCGATGAGTATTGTCACGTGCCGTTAGTACCGGTCGTGCCGCTCACTCGGTCGCGCCAGAACCCGGCGTCGATCACGACCTCGTTGCCGCTCTTCTCGTTGATGATCCAGAAACGAGCGCCGTCCGGCGCGATGCGGTCGACCTCCCCGACGAGCCGGCCTGCCGCCACCCGCAGGCCGCGCGTGTTGAAGGGGAAGTCCGGCGCCATCGCCAGCGTCAGCAACGGCACCGCCTCGCGCGGGTCGCCGGCCAGACGCATCCGATGGACGATGGGCGCGAGCACCTGGTTGGTCAGGTCGGCCGACGAGAGGCAGATCACCACCTTCGCCTGCGCGCGGCTCAGCGCGACGTTGAGCAGCCGGCGCGCCTCCTCCGTCTTCAGGAAGGGCTGCGTGCCGTCGGCCGGGTCGAAGAACACCACCGGCGCTTCGCTGCCCTGCGCGCGGTGCACGGTGCTGACCTTCACGCCCTCATCGACGCCGAGGGCGTCCAGCCGCTGGCGGATCAACGCCCGCTGGGCGCGGAATGGCGTCAGCACGATGAACTCGTGCGGCGCCCAGTCGCCGCTCGCGAGCGCCTGGGCGATGAGGGCCGCGATCGCATCGGCGGATTCACGCCGGATCGGGCCGCGGTCCTTCGCGGACCAGAAGCCCTCGCGGGTGATGCGGTGCACCTTCACGTGGACGTCTGCCGGGATGTCGCCGAGCGCGCGGGCGCGCGCCCGCTGCCAGTCCTCCGACGCCAGCGCATCCGCCGCGACGCGCAGCGCGCCGTCGTAGAACAGGTCGCTGACCAGCGCGCCGATCGGTGCGGCCATGCGGGACTGCTCGTCGAGCATCGCGACGGCCGCGACGGCCGCGGCGCCCTGCCCGCCCGCTCCCCCGCTCCGCCTTTCGGCATCGCCGCGAAGGGCGAGCGCCCCAGCCAGTGCCGCGCGAGGCGGTCCTCGCTGCGCAGCACCGGCGAGAGCTGCTGCGGATCGCCGGCGAAGAGACGCGCGCGACCGAGCGGCATCAGCGCCAGCGCATGGACCAGGCTCACCTGGCTGGCTTCGTCGAAGACGACGAGGTCGAACGGCGCTTCGCCATCGGGGAGAGCTCGCGCAGCGTCTTCAGCGTGAAGGCCGCGCGCGTCGTCGTCATCGTGGCGAGCCGGCATTGCGCCAGCACCTGCGGCGACGGGAGGCCCGAGGATGGGATCAGATGCCCCCGTCCGGCGTAGGCCTCGGCATCGAAGCGCGATCCGAGCCGCTGGACCGCCGATCTGAGGGCTCGCGCCGCCCCTTCTGCAGCGCCTTGTCGACGGCGAGCGTCGCGAGGTCGACGGCGTGGTTGGTCGTCGACAGCAGCAGCACGCGCGCGCCGGGGCGACGGTCGAGGTACTCGGCGAGCAGCACGCCGAGCGTCGTCGTCTTGCCGGTGCCGGGCGGGCCCCAGAGGAAGGCGTCGTGACAGCCGACGAGTTTCAGCGCCTCGCGCTGCGCCGGCCGCAGCCAGCGGAACGGCGAGCCGTCGAGCGTGGGCGAATCGGCCCTGGGTCTCGGCGTCGAGAGCCCCGGCCAGCAGTCGGCGGCGCGGCGTGCCCAGGCGTCGTCGCGCCACGCGTCGGCGACGGCATTGAGGAAACGCGGCGGATAGAGGCGCAGGAGGTGGCCCTCGCCCGGCGGCGGGGCGCTCGCGTTCTGGAGCACGAGCTGGTCGTCCTCGACGACCACGGCGCGCACGCTCGCGCTGCCCTTGGTCGGCGCGCCCCACCAGGCGGACGCGCCTTCGAGCCGCTCGTCGAGCAGCGTGTGGGCCGACGCCTGCCCCGGCCGCTGGCCCTCGGCGTAGACGTAGTCGGGCTCGAGCGTCACGCGCCAGAGCGCGCCGTCCGCCGTGCTGCGGAGCACGCGGAAATCGTAGAACTCGGGCGTCGCGGCCAACTCGGCGGCTATCGCCGCGCGGATGTCGGCCAAAGGCATGGTTCGCGACAGGACAAGGCGGGAATGCGAAGGAGGCGGGACTATAGCGGTGGTCCGCGGCGGGCTCGCAGCGCCCCAATAATCGCGCCCACGACGAATGCATCGGCGGGGAGCCATGACGACAACGAAAGAACGGGCCGCGTGGGTGGCGCTGGCGCTCGTCCTGACGGGGCTGGCGTCGATGCCGGCGCTCGCCGGACCTTGGGTGCCCTTCGACTGGTACGAGGCGACGCTCGGCGGCAAGCGCGTGCCGCACGCCGCCCTCGTCGTTCCGGTCGTCGTCGACGGCCGGACATGCCGGTTGCAGCTCGACACCGGTGCCGACTACCGCGTCCGCGCCCGCAGCAACGAGGCGCGGGACGTCGCGGCGTACGAGTCGGCGGTCGACCAGCTCCTTCGCGACGGTCCTCGCGCGGCATCCACGCCGCCCTCGGGCACGGATGAGGATGACAGCAGGTGCGGGCTCGTCGGCGACATCGGCAGCGGGTTCTTCGTCGGACAGGCGCTGCAGCTCGATCTCAAGGGCGGGCGCCTGCGCTTGCTGCCGTCTTCGGGACTGACGCCCGGAGCGCTGGCCTCCGGCGGCGCCATGGAGGTCCTGACCCCGCCAGGCAGCACCGGCGCATTGCCGATCATCGAGATCGACATCGAGGGCCTCGGCCGGCGACGCGCGCTGGTCGATACCGGGGCGGCTTCCTTCGGCGCGGTGTTCCTCGACGTCGCGGACTGGCAAACCGCCTTGAAGCTGTCCGGCGCCGAGCCGGCGGCCTTCGACGCCCCGCGCGAGGACGGCGCCGCGCGCTGCCAGGTCGCGCCCGGCCAGGTCCGGGTCCGGCTCAGCGAGGCGCACGTGCACGACCTGACCCCGGCGCATTGCGCCTCTTCCTTCATTCCGCCGGCCGGCCTGACCGTGGTGCTGGGCCTGGAAGTCCTCGGCGACCGCCTGCTGACGCTGGACTACGGCGGCCGCCGCTGGTTCGCGACGCCAGCGCCCTCCCCGCGCGCGCCCTCCTCCCGCTCGCGCCGCGATTGACGGGCATTGGCGGCCTGCCACGCCGCCGTCGCCGAGTCCGAAGAGAATCCGTCCATGCTCGGCCTGCCCACCACCGCCACCGCCCCCTTCTGCCCGTCCGAGGTCCACGGCTCGATCGATCTCCGCGAGGGCGCACCGCTGTGGAAGCGGCTGCTGCGGGTCGCGGGGCCGGGCCTGCTGGTCTCGGTCGGCTACATGGACCCGGGCAACTGGGCCACGGACATCGAGGCCGGCTCGCGCTTCGGCCATGCGCTGCTGTGGGTGGTGCTGGCGTCCAGCCTGGCGGCGATGCTGCTGCAGACCTTGTCGCTGCGGCTCGGCCTGGTGTCGGGTCTTGACCTCGCGCAGGCCTGCCGCGAGCGCTACCGGCCCGCGGTGCGGCTGCCGCTGTGGGTGATGGCCGAACTCGCGATCGTCGCCTGCGACGTGGCCGAGGTGCTGGGCACGGCGCTGGCGCTGCACCTGCTGTTCGGCATGTCGCTGCTGGCGGGTGTCGGCATCGCGGCGCTGGACACGGTGATCGTGCTCGGCCTGAAGGGCCGGGGCTTCCGGCAGGTGGAGGCGATCATCCTCGGCCTGGTGATGACGATCGGCGTCTGCTACGCGGTGCAGCTGTTCCTGATCGGCCCGGACTGGGCGGCGGTGGCGAAAGGCTTCGTGCCCAACGGCGTCGCGGTGCAGGACCCGAAGGCACTGCTGCTGGCCATCGGCATCCTGGGCGCGACGGTGATGCCGCACAACCTCTACCTGCACTCGTCGATCGTTCAGACGCGGCGTGTGGGAAGTTCGCCCTCGGCCAAGCGCGATGCGATCAAGCTGTCGACCATCGACACGCTGGTGTCGCTGACGCTGGCCTTGATGGTGAACGCCGCGATCCTGATCCTGGCCGCGACGGCCTTCCACGCGCACGGGCACACCGAGGTGACCGAGATCCAGGACGCCTACCACCTGCTGGATCCGCTGGTGGGCGGATCGATCGCGTCGGTGCTGTTCGGGGTGGCGCTGTTGGCGGCGGGCCAGAGCTCGACCTTCACCGGCACGATCGCGGGTCAGGTCTTGATGGAGGGCTTCCTGCGTTTGAAGATCCCGTGCTGGCAGCGTCGGCTGGCGACGCGCTTCCTGGCGCTGGTGCCGGCGTTCCTCGGGCTGCTGTGGTTCGGCGAGAAGGCGGTCGGGCAGCTGCTGGTCGCGAGCCAGGTGGTGCTGAGCCTGCAACTGCCCTTCGCGATGTGGCCGCTGATCCGGCTGACGGGCGACCGCGCGGTGATGGGCGAGTTCGCCAACGGGCCGGTGGTGCGGGTGCTGAGCTGGGGGCTGTTCGTGCTGGTGACCGGGGCGAATGCGGCCTTGCTGTGGTCGCTGGTCAGTTGACCGGGAAGACCGTGTCGAAAACGGCACGGGCCGATCGTCGTGAGGATGAGGTCAGCGCACTGACCCGATGATCACCATCCATCAAGGAGCGATTCATGACCACCGAAGAGAAAGTCAAAGGCCCCGCGTCGTACTTCCCGTCCATCGAGAAGAAGTACGGGCAGCCCATCGCTCACTGGATGGGCGTGTTGAAGGCGGTGGGGCCAATGAAGCACATGGAACTGGTCGCGCTGCTGAAGACGGAACACGCGATGGGCCACGGGCATGCGAATGCGTTGGTGGCGGCGTTCCTGGCGAAGCAGGGCTGAAGGCAGGCGCGCTGAAACCTCGACTGCGACGTGTCGGTTCCGCGCGTCACCACGCGCAGCCGAAGGATTTGCGCCGGCCTATCCTGCTATGCATGAACCTGACCGTCTTGATCGAACGTGACGAGCACAGCGAGATGCTCGTCGGCAGCGTGGCCGCCGTCCGCAGCGCCTACACGCAAGGCGCCAGTACCGCTGAGGTGCCGGCGAACATGCGCGAGGTGCTGGAGATGCTCGCGGAAGAAGGAATGTTCGACGCCGCGTGCGGCTTCACATTGAGCGTCGAGTACGCAGCAACTGCCGCGTAGCTCCGGTCACTTGGACGGCACAAGCGCGTAGGGACCGCCGCGTTCCAACGCCCGCTGGTAGGCGGGCCGCGCGTGGATGCGCTTCAGGAACTCGGTGATGCGCGGCTGGCGCGCCGTGGCGCCGCCGCGCTGCACGGCGGCTTCGAGCGGGAAGCTCATCTGCACGTCCGCCGCGCTGAACTCGGCCCCGGCGAACCACGGGCTCTTGCCGAGTTCGCCTTCCAGGTAGTTCATGTGGTTGTCGATCTGCGGCTGCACGAAGGTCGCCTTGGCCTTCGCGGCGATGCCCTTGGCGATCGGTTTGACGAAGAACGGCACGGGCGCGCGCTCGATGCGGTCGAAGACCAGCTTGAGCAGCAGCGGCGGCATGGCCGAGCCTTCGGCGTAGTGCATCCAGTAGCGGTACCGCAGCGCGTCGGGCGTGCCGCCGGCGGGCTTGAACCGGCCCTCACCGTAGCGATCGACGAGGTACTCCAGGATCGCCCCGGATTCGGCGATCACCAGGCCGTCGTCGCTGATCACCGGCGACTTGCCGAGCGGGTGCACCGCGCGCAGCTCGGGCGGCGCGAGCATCGTCTTCGGGTCGCGCTGGTAGTGCTTGATCTCGTACGGGAGCCCGAGTTCTTCAAGCAGCCACAGGACCCGCTGCGAGCGGGAGTTGTTGAGGTGGTGGACGGTGAGCATCGGGGGAGTCTATGCGGGCGCGGCGAGAACGCGCTGTCACTCAGGCGCATCGTGGAATTTCCAGGATGTGGAGGTACCCACCGCCTCCAGACGTTCCGCTGCCGCCAACAGGAATCCTCTGCGCCGCACCGCCTTCTCGTCAGAACCATGGGTATCCCCGAACTCAAGACCGCATGCGATCAGGAGCGCCCTCCCCGTCTCGCCCAGTGCAAGTTGAGGCCCGCCCCAGGCGGCCCTGCCATCGAACAGTGCCTCGAAGGTGAACGGGTCGTGCGCGTCGAGTTCCCGGACATAGTCCAGCGGACCATCGAAGCCCAACTCCCCGCCTTGATGCAGGATGCCCACCGGAAGCAGATCCAGGATGCGGGACACCAGCCCGGCGTGAACGAAGTCGACAGCGACTCGACGAATCGCCGCTGGGCTCAACGAGGTCCCGGTGACAAGAAAGTGCGGCGTGAGGCGGTCAACGGTCAGGTGGTCGCCCAGCCAGTGGTCGAGCCAGTGCCAGATTTCTGCCTTCGGGCCCCCCTCAGCAGCGGAACCCTCAAGGCCTGGCATCGAATTCGTCCTCATCGTCCCCCTCGAACGCAGCGTACTGCGCAGGGTCGTCAGTCGACGGCAGTAGGTAGGAGGGACGGTTTTGGCCGAGCACCAGCGTAACGTTGCATGCGGACGCCTACGAGCTAGCGAGGGCATATCAGGGAGCCTCCGGCCGCCAAAGCGGACCTCCTGGACAGGTCTCCCGAAAGAACCACATGCCGCCATCCATCTCTCGCGCATCCTTCGGAAAGGCAACAAGGTAGGCGCGGAGCTGTTCGTCCACATCGCCCAGCATCGAAACCTTGGTCCGCATGTCGATGAGGTCGATGGCTCCTTCGCGAAGGAGCAGCTCAAGGACCTGGAAGAAGAACTCGCGCTGCTGTTCGAATACGTCGCTGGTTTCCAACGCGTAATCCCAAAGCGCATCGAGTTCCATGTCCTGAATGCTGTCTCGGATGTATTCGAATCTCGCTCGATCCACTGTCACTCCCTATCCGTCAAGTCCCACTCGCCGCCTGCCAGACCCAGCGATCCACCAAGCCCGGCGACGAACGCTGCGTGAGCTGGATGCGCATAGTCGGAGGAGAGGTTTCTGAAGGCCTCCGTCAGAGCGCGCTGATCGTCCGGCGACAGACGTTGGAGGTCACTCGCCATCTGTTCGAGCGATTGGATGGCCAGATCGGGGTCGACCTGCGAGTCCTCGGAGAACTCGAAGACCAGCGCGGTATTCGCAAGGGCGCGGGCATACACCAACAAGGTGCTCATTGGCATTCGTCGCCATCCTTCGTTCCCTTAGCAATGGCCTCCCGCGAGCCAGCGATGTTCTCTTGCCAAAAGGAGAATGCACAGCGCAGCCCATCATCCGACTCGGTCCCGTTCATCAGTCCGAAGGCGACCGACGTCAACACCCGAACTGGATTGATCGGCCGGACCACATCTCCGGAAATCACAGCCTGACCGAAATCTGCATCTTTGCGACTGCGCAAAGACTGCTCCCAGCGAACGCCCGCGCTCTGTCTGACCATCACCTCGCCGTAGTACATGCCAGCGGCAACGATGAGTTGGCGAGATTCATCGGTGAAGTCGACCCCGCTTGACGATTCAAGCTGTTGTCCGGCCAACGGCAGAGGCCCCTCACATCCTGCCCTGTCGACGATTCGTAGTGCCGTCCTCAACCATCGGACGAGCCCGGTGAGAGAGGCTGCACTGAAGTCGGCTTGCCACCTCAAGAACTCGGGGGACTGCCACACCCTTCTGAAGAGCTCGTCGAGACAATACGGAACATTGGACAGGAACCCTTCATGAAACTCCTGCAGGCCGTCCTTGCTCATCTGAGCAAACACGGCCGAATGAGGGTGATAGTTCGCGGTGAATTTCATATCGAGTTCCTCGATCTAGGACCCACGTCGTGATTCCGCTCCCGGACGGCCGGCGAAGCATCTAGACGCGGCGTCCAAGACGAGCCGCCAGGGCAGTGTGGTTCAAGGAACCAGAGACCACGCTGCAACGTCTCCTCCGATTCGGGCATCGCCTTGATGATGGACATTACCTGCTGGTCCACGTCGCCCGGCAATCGCTCGTCGGTGAACAGCACCATCAGCCTCATGTCCCCTTCCTCCACAAGCCGTTTGAGCACCTCGAAGAACAGCCGCTTGCGCTCCTCGTAGGACCCGCCATCCTCTTCCAGATGGGCCCAGACCGCATCCAACTCCATCCCTTCACAGTTGTCGCGAATCTCTTCGAATCTCTCTTGCTTCATGTGTCCGTCCCTCCATGACCACAGGCTTCACCTGACACTTCTGTCCTGAACGGCGCGGGCCTGTTCATGCATGTTTCTGCGCGGCATTTGCAAGGCGATCGCGAAGATTCTCGATGCCGAAGCGAGAGACGCCAGGCACCGCGACCGCGCGCTCCGCAAGCCTGAGGATGGGCTGGCGGAGACTGGCGAGCGCCGCCGGGTGCGATTCAACGAGGTGGTAGATCGCATCGAAGCAAGCCAGTTTCACCAACGGATCCCCGTGATCAAACATGTTGAGCAACAGCGGCGCCACCTGGTTCGGACACTCCGAAGACGACATCGCCTCCGCACATCCCTGGAGCCAGACTACGTCGCGCTTGTTCCAAGCTTCGCTCAGGGCCTTCCAGTCCGCCGGACCGAACTCGTCCAGCGCATCCGCTGCGCGATGCAAGACGTCATCAGCCCAGTAGTCGGTGGACTCGAATGCGGGACAGAGTTGGTCAAAGCACTCGAACATGGACTCAAGGGGTCCGGTCATGAGCCACGACAAAGATTCATCGTCAGTCCAAACGGTGCACCGTATG
Organism: Roseateles chitinivorans; assembly: GCF_050632235.1. Lineage (GTDB taxonomy): Bacteria > Pseudomonadota > Gammaproteobacteria > Burkholderiales > Burkholderiaceae_C > Roseateles > Roseateles chitinivorans_A. The sequence goes on from NZ_CP192584.1 coordinate 5,146,185, forward strand.
CCACCAGATCGGGAACTATTCCTTCACCGGCTTCGGCGATCGATTCGGGCATCTGGACCTGCCCCGCGACCTGCACGTACACGAAGTGAGCGACATAGCCGATCACCATCGTGACGAACACCAGCGCGCGGAGCGTCTCCGGATCGTCCTTGAACAGCGATTCGCGCAACCAAGGGTTCTGCTCCTCGTCAGCGTCCAGGTACCAGGCCAGCTCTGCCGGTTCCACGGTCTCGCCAGCCAGCCACCGCTCGCACTTGTCGAGGCCCTCGCCGCACACGGCACCTGTCTCCTCACGAACGACTCGCAGGCGCTCAGCGGCCATGCGCGCCGCCGAGAGCAACGCTTCCGGCCGCTGCGGCCATGGCAAGGCGTTCATCTCGTACCTCTATCCGTTTCAGGTCCGTCGCGGGCATTGAACTTCCACGCAACTTCCTCTTTCAACCGACCAGTTTGCCGTCGGACAGCACGGGGTTGTTCAGCAGCTTCTGCCGATAACCCTTCTCGCGGAGCCGCGGGTAGGAGCGCACATCGAGCATCTTCCGGACGAACTCGTGATGGACCGACATCTGGTACGAGACCTGCGTCCGGCAGCCTTGGAAGAATCGCAGCAAGCCGGAAGAGACCACCGAGCGTCTGGAAGGATCACAGACATAAGCGATGTAAATCAGATCCAACTGATCCTGCGGCTCCCTGAACAGGTCGATGGCGATCAGTTCGCCCGCGTGTGCCGAAGATCGAAAAACGAGCACATCCCCGCCGCCAAGGCGCAATTCGTCAAGGTAGTAATTACAGAGCGCGACTAGATCGAGTTCTATCCGCGCATCTGAAAGCAACCCGGCGAGTTCCGGCTCAGGACGTAGCTGCTCGTTGACTTCGACGATCAAGTCGACAACGGAACAGCAAATCGAGAACTCGCAGGCTGTGAAGGTCACTATTTCCCCCGGAACTTCAGATAAGGAGAGAAGGCTGGGCCGATCTCCACTCTGACTTGCAGACTTCGTGAGCGGTCAAGATCATCGTCGGAATCAAGTGTCACAACGCCACCGGTCAGCAATGCGGCGCGGACACGTCTACAAACTTTGTTCGAAGTCGGCGACGGCTCATTGCCGCCAGTCCAGGACAGATGGAAATTCTTCATCATCACAGCCCTAAAAACCCGGTGCCGGACGCCATTGAACATCGAACGGGAACGCGCGCCGCGCGCGAAAGGCGCAAAACACATCGGCCACCAGATCGAAGCGAAACCATTCATCGGACCGCATCGGAATATGCTGACCGCGCACCACCAAGACAGTGCCATCGGGGAACACAGGATTGGCGACATTCGTCACCCCACGCAACCGGACTGTGGTCTCGGCATTGAAGTACTCCAACAGGCAGGTCACCCCGCCGCCGAGGACCTGCACGTAGTTGCCCTGTTCATCGGTGATCGAGGCAAACGTCGACTTGCCGTAGCTCTTCAGTCCCGCGATGGCGCGACGAATCTGAATGTCCTCGGGCTCCGAGATCGGCGCTTTGCTTTCGCATTCGAAGTTCATGTCCGTTCCGATCGAGTGCCCCTATCGCTGAAGGAGCCCCATCTCATCAAGAGCCTCCAAATATTCAGACTCCAAGTGCGGCCACTCCTTGCACAGATTAATGCAAGCATCCAGAAATATAGCCCGGAACTCGTCACCGTTATAAATCACCAGTCTTGGATCGTAGTCCCACCCATGCGAATCGAGCCAAGCATAAAAGCTTCCTGTGGTGGGAGAACCCATCCGAAGCGCCTCCCGCTCCAAAGTCTCGAACGCCGGATCATCTAGCACCGAAAACTTGCTATCCCAATGCCCCACCTCGTAACCATCCGGCCCGCAAAATGGAACCTTCAGATTCAACAATCGATTCATATGGTCACGAATGTTGCCTTGGGTGAAGTAGCCATCCGGCCCTGCCAAAATTCGAAGGAGCGAGACTGACAAAGGACCAAATCTACTGGTGCGATACGGCATGGAAACCAGTGGATATCTAACAGGATCCCCATCAAGATTAATTTGGTTCGCCATTATTCACCCTTCAATCCCCCACATGATTGCCGAATCGACCTGAAACATCGATCAGGCGCTTTAAGCCCCTCCCGCTCCCAGGTCAACGCGTTCAGGCGCTCAGACTGCGATGGCCGACCCAATGTCATCGAAAACGACGTACAGCCAAACGCCGTCGGCATCGACACGATAGGCACCCTGCGCGCCGGTCATCTGGGCGCCCATCGCGGCCCAACTCCAAACCCTCAATTCGTCGACCTTGACGATGGTCTCAATGAATTCTGAAATTTCCGGTCCGTTCCCCAATCGCGGGGTAGCCGAGCGGTTTCATGAAACCACTTCATGGAGTGCCAGTAATGCCTGGCAACCAAGGAATGTCACCAGGGACAGAGAAAAGTCGCACCAGAAGCCAATCTCCACGATTTATGGAGATCTGCCATCACCATTGAAATTTGAAGACCATTCAGAATACACCGGGGGAGTCCAAAGAGCAGGCGAATCAGGATATCGTTCAAATCCTCTATCAATTCGAAGCAAATAACGGTCAAGAGAGTATGCCAGATACGATTCTCCAAACAGGCTCTCCCATACCTGCCGTTGAAATAATGAGAGATTCCTGGAGTGCTCTTCTACGTCGCCGGTCCACTTCCATCGATCATCGATTCCTGGAAGCCAAAAGTCGCTGAATGCAACACCTTGACTTATACAAATCCTCGCGGCCTCTCGCCTCAACTCGCGTCCTTCTGCACTCCAGTTGTCGACTTGCGGGAGCAACCATTTCCTTATAGCAATCTGCGCTTGCCCCGTGTCCGAGAGATTCAATGAAAAGAGTTCCTGATCGTACCCATAATGCTCAGCCTCCTCTTCAGAGAATGGCAGCATTATTAACTCAGCATGGCGAAGTGAAATTGCCTTCAAGGCCTATCCCCTCTTGGATCTGGCATCTTTATCCCAAATTTTATTTCAGGGAATGATGTATATGCCTTTCCTGTCACTCGATCAATATTAACAACAACACTTTCGCCCCCCGATATTCGCCAAACAATGCCATTCGCCTGATTAGCTGGCGTGTTCGCCATATACCCCTCTCCAGCTGGCCGACCGAAATCAATGGAGACTTTTCGTGGCCTCCAGCTATTTCACCCCCTCACTGGGGACCGCGCCGCCCATTCGCCTTCAAGCGGCATCCAGATGTCGGAACTCTGCATGAATAACCAGAAATCTTCGTAATAGAACAAGGCCACACCGGAAATCAGTCGCCGGGGATTCACGGGGTATCGATATTCAGTTCGCAACCTGCGCTCCAAGCCAGCTTGGCATAAATGGTCGCGTATGGTCACCGGCCGCTTCACGTAAGGCAGATCGGCGTGCCGACTCGAATCACTTTCTCGCCCACATGCTTAATATATAAATTTCGTCTTGGCTTTTCCACCAGGGCCAACCGACAGTTCAAACGCGTTCCAACTTCCGCCGGTTTGGGTTTTCATTAATTAGTGCAGTTCACGAACATTGAGAATCATGCGATTCTTGGGATCTCGCAGGAACGCACTAACATCCTCACCGTTCCGAACGAAAGAGAATTCAGTATCTATCGACCAAGAGCCATCGGGATTATTTATCCTAAACAAGCAAGTCATTTCCTCATATCCTTCGGCTGCACAATTATGCATAACCTGCACAAGTTCATTCAGCAGTTCAACTTGCTTTTCAATGCTCATTTTGGCGCCTCATTTGGAAAGAACTTTGAGTAGCTCTTCCCGTTGGCATCTTCGGCAAATCGCGATGCTGGAACCACGCCAGAAGCGCTTGCGCGGCGGCAGATGAAGCAATGCTCCGGAGGCATCCCTCTCTTGAACCAGTTCCGTTCCGCAGATGGGTGATCGCGTTCGCCGATGGTTCACGGGTGCTCAACGCCCTTGGCAATATATGCAGAATGGTCCATCGGCTTGCCTCCAAAGCACCTCATTCTTTTGACGATGTTGAGTGTTTCGTGACAATCTTCTTTTTCAACAGGCCTTTCAGGGTCGTAATACAAGCTATCAGCGAAGCAAATCCCAGCCTCCATCAGTCCGATTTTGAAAATTCTTCAGCCTGCCTGGGAAAAATTTTATCTTGATTTCACTGCCTCCACCGGCCGGCCTTTAAGATTCCCTATTCCAGAAAATCAAAAAATAACAAGGACGCGGCATCCGGCGCTGGTTCAACCGCGGTCTTCCGACTTGACTTTGGCCTCTGCCGCACCTCATTCAATAAATGAATGGCTTGGCATTACTTACCCTATACCCCTCCAAAAAAATCAGTTTACTGGCCTCGCTTTTTCTTTCCAGATCGGGCCATCAGGCCAGCTTCAATCTCTGCAAGTAACTGTAGCTCTTCTGGAGTATTCATGCACACCGGCTCAGCCCACGTCCCCGCCCGAACGATTGGAAACCATCCGGGAAACGCACGAATGAACAAAGAAAAGTCTTTTACATTGAACACACCTGGCGCGGTCAGTTCAATACTTATCTGCCCATGGCAGTTGTACGATACCGCGCCGCCTGTCGACATTGGAGCGCGAAGTTCCAACTTACTTCTCTCCCACCCTTTCAGCACCCCGGTCAAGCAAGGCAACGGCTCAATGATTCGAATCTCGAAGCCCGACGCATCGAGTCTGCAGACGCAAGGGATATTTGGCAATCCGATGAATGACTGATGAAGCAAGTCATCAGGAAAAATCATCTCAAGCGTTAAATTAGCCGAATTCATTATTTCCCCTTCTTAGGCAAGACAACCTCACCTGTAAAGTATTTCTTAAAAGTCGTGATGGGACTGAAATATGCTTCACCGCCATCTGGATCTCGGATCGCAACTACTTTAACGCCATTTCTAGTAGTAACTCCGTCGACGACCACAAAGTGCGAGTAGTCGTCACCGCGTGCAATTCTAGCAATGACAGGGGTACCATCTTTCGTAAACCGAGCCAGATCATCGATATCCCGAGGGATAACTCGCACAGCATCGATACCCTGCGACCTAAACAGAGACGCAACTTCTTGACCGGTAATACCTCCATCCTGCGGTCTTGGCGGGATTTTTGCAATGAGATCAGCGACATCAATCTTTTTCCCAAAAGTATCGAGAACCATGCCGCAGGAATTTTGACCACAAGTAATAGTTCCCGCCCCTTGATCAAGCAACTCTCGAGATGTATTCCTATTTATTCTATCCGCCTTCAGCGGATTTGTTCCTGACGTTCCTGCCGCACCGATCTTATTCACTACAAGAGAGATTTCGGTGTCGACGACCTCGCCCCCCACCTTCAAGGGAGTTTTTCCTAGCGCACCCAAGAATCGTCCAACTGAACTGGAGACCCGTTTTTCCAAGGCCCCGCCAAGCAACGTTTCCTCAATTATTGTGTCGGGAACGGCCGCACCCAGTTGTGCCTGTAGTCCCTCCTGACGCTTTTCATCTCGCAACGCCATTCCAGCAATGACCGACTCGGTTGGCTTGAAACCAAGCGTGTTGCCATAGGCGTTGTCCCGCTGAGTCTCTGTTGCCTGGAAGTAAGTCTGGACGGATCCACTCAGTGTTTGAGCCTTGCCATTCACCACAATGGTCTTGCCAACATACGGATCGAGCAGCGTCCTCGCTTCCTGCAGCAGCGCGTTATAAGACTCAAGTCCTCCCAACGCCGCGACGCTTGAAGGGTTCTTCGCCGCAATGGCGGAGAGTTCAGCGAAGTAGGCCTTGGTTTCGCTCGCCTTTTCCGAATCGACACGCGCTTCTGCCACCCGCTGCATGGCGTCAGCGAGTGTGGCCGCATAGACGTTCGAGTCGCAGGTGGGATTGCTTCCACAGAACTCCTTGGCCTTCTTCTCCGCCAACGCCGCAATCAGCATCCGTTCGTTGGGGTGCAGTTGCCGATTGTTGAAGTCCTGGTTCAGACCTGCTGCTGCCCCGTTGAATCCTCCGCCTGCGGCAGCCCCGATCCCGGTTGCCAATGCACCGGTCGCCAGCTTTGCAAGGCCACTTGCCCAATCGTTGTTCCCGTCTTCATCCGGGCCGAGCCCGGCGTTGACAAGCTTCTGCTCAAGCGTGGTTTGAAGGCCATTCAGGCGATCGGCAACTGATGCGCTTGCGGCAGCGCCAAGCGCGCCGCCAAGATCACCGGTGAGTGCGCCCACCACCGCATGGGCAGCAACTCTGTACTCCCCGCCTTCTTCATACTTCCTAGCCTCGTCAACCTTGCCTTCAGACCGCAGTTGCTTGGCCTTCTTGTCCAGCTGTCCGGCAATCTCCTTCGCCGCCTGCGCCCCGAACTCCGCCACGATCTGCGCGTTGAGCTTCGCCTGCTGTGCCAGCTCCTGCCCGTTCCAGCCTTGCGCCAGCTTGCCCGCCGTCGCATCGTTGGTCGCGCCGCGGTCCAGCTTCTCCAGCGCGGCCTGGCTCGCCGCATCGCCAGTGGTGATCGTCGTCGCACCCGCACTGATCGTGCTGCGCGTCGTGCTGCGGTCATCGCCGCTGTCCTTGAACGCACCGGCCATGCCGCCACCCGTGCCCGCGCTCACCATCACCGCGCTCGCCTTGAACTGGCTGCGGTTCTCGATGTCGCTCGTCGTCAGCGTGCCTGTGCTCAGGCTGTTGTTGCCCGCATCGATCGCCGCCTGGCTGCTCGTGATCGCACCACCCTTCAGGTCGGTGTTGCCCTTCACGTTCACCTGGAAGCCGCCGTCCCCCGCGCGGATGCCCGCCTGCTCGCCGACCGCCGCGAAGTCTGCGGTGACCTTCGACTGGCTGAAGTTGCCGCTGGCGCTCGAGCCGTAGCCGATGGTCACGCTGCCGCCGGCGCTCATGCTCTTGCTGTCGAACTTGGCCGTGTCCTGCAGGCTCTCGATCTTCAGGTTGCCGCCGACATCGACGCCCACCTTCGGACCGCTCACCACCGCGCCTTGCAGCGTCGTGTCGCCGCCGGACACCAGCTTCACCGAGCTGCCGCCCGTGACCTGCGTCGTCGTGAAGTAGTTGTCCGTGCCGTCGGAGTTGCCCTTGGACACGCTGGCCGAGGCCGTGAAGCCCAGGCTGTTCTGCTTGCCGAGCGTGACGCCGATGCCCACCGACGCGCTGGTGCTGCTGTCCTTGCTGTGCTGCTCGCTCGAATTCTGCGCGGCCAGCAGGTTGATCGCGTTGTCCGCCTTGATCAGCACGTCCTGGCCCGTCAGCGCGCTGCCGCGCACCGTCACGTTCGAGTCCGCACCACCACCGGTCGCGATCAGGCTGAGGTTCTTGCCCGCCGAGATCGCGCTGCTCGCCGCCTGGTCGGACTCGTTGTGCTGCGTGCTCTTGCTCTGCGAGCTGCCCACCGTCAGGCTGAGGCGGATGCCGGCGTTCTCGTTGGCAGTCGTCGCCGCAGCGGCGAGCTTCTTGATCTCATCGACCGCCTGCATCGCCTTGGAGATCGCCGTGGCCGCCGCCAGCGCCTTCATGCGGTCATCCTGCGTCTGCGTGACGTGCTCCGCCGCCTTGCCCGCGTCCATCGCGGTGCTGATGCCGGGAACGCTCAGCGCCAGCGTCACGCCGCTCTGCTTGAACTTGGTCTCGCTGTCCTGCGCCGACTGGTTCCGCGCCTCCAGCACCTCGATCGACTTGGCCTGGATCGTCACGTTGCCGCCCGGCGCCTGCACCTCCGAGCCGGTCTGCTTGTACTTGCCGCCCGCGACGATGTCCACGTCGCCGTTGACGCTGCCCACCATCGAGCCCTGGTTGGTCTCCTGCGTCGACTTCGTCGCCTGCGACAGCGCCTGCTTGCCGATCGTCACCCCGATCCCGCCGCCGCTGAACAGCCCCGACTTCACCGTCTTCTTGAACTGCTCGGTGTCCACCGAGTTCGTCACGCCGTCGATGGTGATGTCGCGGTCCGCGATCAGCTTCGTGCCGTTGTCCGACACCGCCTGCGCCGCGGCCAGCGTGATGTCCCGGCCCGACACGATGTTCACCGTGTCGCCCGACACCGTCGTGCCGATCGCCGTCGTCTCGTCGGTCTTGTTGTAGGTCGTGACCGTCTTCTTCTTGAACAGGCTCTTCTTGGTCTTCTGCGTCATCTCCTCGACGACCGAGTTCGCCTCGCCCGCGAGCAGCTGCACATCGCGCTTCGCATCCAGCGTCACCGCGCCCTGCGCGCTGGCGATCTGCGCCGCCGTGGCCGTCAGGTCCTGCCCCGCCTTCAGCAGGATCTCGCCCTCCGCCTGCAGCGCCGTGCCCACGTCCTGGCGCTGGCTCTCCTTCTTGTAGTTGTTGGCGTTCTTGATCTCGTCGCGCGAGCTCGAGGTCTGCACCGTCGTCAGCGACAGGTCGCGGCCCGCCTGGATCAGCACGCCGCCGTCCGCGCCCGCGCCGTCCGCCCCGCCCTGCGTGATCTGCACCGCCTGCATCGTCACGTCGCGTCCGGCCTGCACCACCATCACGCCGCCCGCGCTCAGCGAGGCCACCTGATCCAGCACCGTCGCCGTCGTCGTCACGTTGCCGCGCTTGGTCCCCCGCTCGCGGTGGTCGTCTCCATCACGATGTCGCGACCCGCCGTCAGGCTCATGTCGCCCGTGGCCGCCAACGCGCCGCCGATGTTGCGCAGGTCGTCCCGCGCGCTCAGCGCCAGCGTCGTGCCGCGCATGTCTCCCGTGTTGGCGATGTTCTGCGCCGTGATGGCCACGTCCCCGCCGCGCACGCTGCCGCCGTTGTTGAAGTCGCCGCTCAGCGCCATCTCCACGCGGCCGCCCGCGATCAGCGAACCGCTCGGCAGCAGGTCGCCCTCTCGAGGCACCAGGTACACCTGCGGCACCAGCACGCGCTGCGTCGTGCCGTCCGCCAGTGTCACCGTCTGCTCCACCAGCCACACCAGGTCGCTGGTGAGCTGCGACATCTGCTCGGCCGACAGCGCCACGCCCGGCACCAGCTGGTGCTCCTTGGCGAAGGTCGCGCCGTTGGTCAGCAGCGCGCGGTACTGGGACTCGTCGTCCGCGTAGCCCGACAGGTAGCCCGTGCCGGTCAGCTGGCCGATCTGCTCACGCACCAGGCGCTGCTCGTAGAAGCCGTCGCCCAGACGCTTCTGCGTCACCGCCGGGTCCAGCGCCATCGCCTCCAGCAGGAAGTCGCTGGACAGCCAGTTCCGGTAGTTGGCGAAGCGCGGGTCGGTCTCGACCAGGTACTTCGACGTCGGCTCCTTGTGCGTCTTGAACAGGCTGTTGGAGGGCGCCGTCAGGTTGACCCGCACGCTCAATGCCAGCGGCTTGCCGTTGAAGGTCGCGCCGGACCCGCGCAACGTCACGCCTTGCGCCGAGCCCGGACGCTGCGAGGCGGCAGCCGACGCGGCCGTGACCTTGCCGATCTGCGTCGTCGCCTTGCCGTCGGCCTGCGCCGAACCGTCCGCCTGCGCGGCGGCGGCCGCGCGCAGGGCCTGCGCCACGGCCGAACGTCCGGTCTGGCCGCCGCCCTGCACCAGCGTGCCGGGCTGGCTGGCCTGTGCGTCGTCGACCGAACGGACGATCGCGGCATTCGCGTTGCGGAGCTCGACCTGCGCAGCGCCCGCGCTACCCGCGCCACCGCCCGCATCGACCGCCTGCGCGACGAGCTGACCGCCGCTGCGCCATTGCGCGCCGCCCTGTGCACCGGGTTGCGCCGCGTTGCCCTGGTTGATCTGCTGCGTGATGCGGTTGAACAGCCCGCTCAGGCCGTTGCCGCCGCCCGCCGTCGCGCGGCCCGCGCCGGTCGAGGTCTGCGAAGAGGCGCCGCCGCCCGTGCTCACCCCGTCCGCCTGCTGGCGACCGCCCGCGCCCTGCGCATCGGGGATGAACGACTGCGCCTGCGACGGCAATGCCAGCACCGCTGTCTGGCTCACGCCCTGCGCATTGACCACCTGCACCGAATGCGCGACGTTGTTGACCTTGCCGCCACTGATCGCGACACCGTCATAACCGATCACGCGGCTCATGTCGTTGGTGATCGTGTTCGCGCCGATCACAGTCAGTTGCCCGCCGACGATGATGTTGGCCGCCAGCGACTGGGTGACGGTCGCCAGGGCGCCCGTCCCCTCCACGGTGTAGCCGACGATGGTGTCGTTGGGGTGGGAGCGTGACCACTCCGCCACCGCGTCATTCGCCGACTTGCCGTTCAACGGCACGTTGACGAAGAACTGCTGCGTCATGGTCTGCGTCGACTTGTACGTGACTCGCGCGTAAGCCCCCGTTGCACCCGGATTGGTCGTCCACGCCAGGTAGGGGTTGAGGTTGTCGATCGTGCCGGCCTGCAACAGCAGGTTGCCGCGCGCCTCGATGTTCGCGCCGCTGTTCGTCAGCGTCGCTCCGATCAGGCTCATGTTGCCGCCGCTGCGGATGAAGGCCTTGGTTTCCAGGAACTGGGCACTGCCCGGCGACGTTCCCGGATCCGCGCCACCGCCTCCGCCGCCACCGTCTTCACGCGGCGAGTCCTCGATGACGGCATTCGCGGACATCATCCGCATCTGCTGATTGGCGTGGTTGTCGCTGCCCGTACCGCCACCTGCGCCGCCGGTGCCACCGGTCCCGCCCGAGCCCGACCCGGCGCCCGAGACCTGGCCGGTGGCCACGCCCGACAGCACCGTCCGGTTGACGATGGCCCCGGTCATCTGCAGGCCCAGCGCGTTGCTCGCCTCGATGATCGAGTTCTCGTTGAGCAGGCTCGCGCCCGACATCGTCAGCGTGCCGTCCGCGAAGATCAGCGCGCCGCCGGTGTTGGCGATGTCACGCGTCATGGCCGCATCGAGCGTGCGCCGACCGGCGATCACGGCGGACGCGCCGCCCTCCGCGCCGTTGATCAGCTGTCCGCCGTCGATGACGATGTCACCGCCGTAGATTCGGCCCGTGCCGATGTTGACGACGCGATCCGCCGTCAACGCCACGCCGTCGCCGTCGATCAGTCCGCGGTTCGTGAGTTGCCCCGCCGCCGTGAGGAAGGTCTGCACGCCGCTCAACTCGCCGCTGGCGGCGTTGTCGATGTTGGCCGCCTGGATCGACAGCGCGCCGCCGCTGCGCAGCGTGCCCTGGTTGCCGAAGTTGCCCGAGACGTTGAGCGTCATGTCGCCCGCCGCCTGGAACTGGCTGCCGGCGCCGTAGCTGAAGTCGCCGGCCAGCTTCACCGTCATGCCCGCGCCGCTGCTGATCTGTCCGCCGACACCGCCGGCGAGCTCGCGCAGGTTCAGGCCCATCGCGTCGCCCGACCAGATGCGGCCGCCCGCGTTGTTGAGCGACAGCGCCGACGCCTGCGCGCCGTCGCCGATCGACTGCGTGCCCGATGCCCCCAGCGCGCCACTGGTGTTGTTCAGCGCCTGCGTGATCGTCAGCCCGAGGTTGCCGCTGGCCAGCACCTGGCCGCCGACGTTGTCGAGCTGCTGCGCCTGCACTGTCACGTGGCCGCCCTGGATGCCCTGGCCGCTGCCGGACGTGCCGGTGTTGTCGATGCGGCCGCCCGCGTTCAGCGTCAGCGTGTTGCCGCCGTAGATCAGCCCGCCCTGGTTCAGCACCTGCTGCGCGGACGCGTTCAGCGACTGCCCGCCGATCACGCGCCCCCTGGTTGTCCAGCGTGCCCCCGACCGTCAGGCCCAGCGCCGAGGCGGACAGTTCCGCCCGGTTCGTCAGCTGGCTCACCGTCACCTGCGACGAGCTGCCCGCGCTGATGCCGTTCTCGTTGATCAGGGCTCCCGCGGCGATCGTCATCGCGCCCTGCGCTTGGAGTCCTGTGGGCGTCACGATCGACGCATCGCGCGTGTTGTTCAGCGCCGCACCGTGCGTCTGCACCGACAGCCCGCCGAGCGACTGCAGCAGACCGCCGCGGTTCTCCAGCGTGCCGCTGTCCACCGTCAGCGACTGCGCGGCGAGCAGGCGTCCGCCGGTGTTGTCCAGCGTCTGGCCGCGCGTGTCGATGGCGACCGTCGCGCCGGAGACTTCGCCCTGGCGGTTGGTCAGCGCGGTCGACAGCAGGTCCACCGTCTGCGCCGCCTGGATTGCGCCCTGCGTGTTGTCGATCGCACCTTGCGCGCGCACCGTCACGCCGCCTTGCAAGCTCGCGATGCGGCCTTGCTGGTTGCCGACCGCCGCCGCGTTCAGCGTCACGCCCTGCTGCGCCAGCAGGCTGCCGCTGGCGTTGAGCAGCGACCCGCCGGTGGTGATGGTCAGCGCGCCGTCGCTGCCCACCGCGCCGCCGCGGTTGTCGACGGCGCCGGCATTCAGCGTCATCGTCGAGCCGCTGCGCAGCCGGCCGCCCTGGTTGTCCAGCGTGCCAGCCAGCATGGCCTGCAGCGTCGAATCGCTTTGCAGCAGGCCGTTGCCGCCGTTGGCGAGGCTGGCCGCGCGCACCTCGAGCGCCCCCGCGCCGGCCAGCGTGCCGCCGGTGTTGTCGATGGCGCCATCGATCGTCACCTGTGCCGCGCCGGTGCTCACCAGGTTGCCGCCGCGATGGTCGAGGCTGCTGCCCGTGACCGTCACGCCCGACCCTTGTGTCTGCGCGTTCGTCAGCGTGACCGCGCCGCTCGCACCGATTGTCAGCGCGCCATTGCTCAGGATCTGGCCGCCGGCGCCGTTCAGCGTGCCGGTCGACAGCGTCAGCGGACCGCTGCCCGCCTGGACCAGTGCGCCGCGCACGTTGTCGATCGCCTGCGCCTGCAGGCGCTGCAGCGAGCCGCTGGACTGGATGCGGCCGTCGGTGTTGGTGATCTGGCCGCTCATGGTCGCGACCAGTTGTCCGGTCGCGCCGACCTGCGTCAATGCGCCGCCCACGTTGCGCCAGTCATTCGCCGTCAGGCCGACGTTCGCGCCGCTCAGCGTCGCGCCGTCGGTGGACAGCAGCCCCGCCCCCGCCAGCAGCAGATCGCCGGCACTCGCCAGCGCCGCGCGGTCCAGCCGCAGCGGACCGCCGCTGGCCGTCAGCGAGGCGTTCGCCGCCTGGAGGCGGCTGTCCTGGAGCTGAAGCTCACGGCCGCTGACCGTCAGGCGGCCTGCCGACAGCATCGCGCCGCCGGACTGCAGCGTGCCCGTCGTGCGCACCGTGAGGTCGCCCTGCGCGGCCAGCATGTTGTCCGCACGCAGTCCCGCCGCCAGCGAGCCGGTGCCCGACAGCGTGGCGGCATCGATCGTCAACGCGGCCTGCGCGCCGATCGAGCCCGTGTTGGCCAGCGCGTTGGCCACGTTCAGGACCGCATTGCCCTGCGCGTAGACCGCGCCGCTGTTGCCCATGCCACCGGTCACCGTCAGGCGCGTGTCCGTGCCGGACTGCAGCGCGCCCGCGTTGTTCAGCTGGTTCGCGCCGACCGTCAACGCCCCTTGTGCATTGATCAGGCCCTGCGCGCCGTTGGTCAGCGTGCCGACCGTCAGGTCGACGGCACGAGCGCCGATCTGACCGCCGGTGTTGTCCAGCCCGCCGGCCTGCGCTCGCAGGTCACCGCCCGCGACGATCGCACCGCCCGTGTTGTCGAGCGCACCCGTGACGCGCAGCTGCGCATCACCGGCGCTCTGCAGTTCGCCGCCTTGGTGGCGCAGGCTGGCAGCCTCGATCGAGACTTGCGCGCCTTGCGTCTTCGCCCGGCTCAGGTCGGCCGCGCCGGTCACCGCCAGCGTCACCGCGTGCGCGCCGAGGATCTCGCCGCCCACGCCGGTCAGCGAGATGGCGTCGATCCGCATGCCGTCAGCACCCGCGTGCACGATCCGTCCCTGCGCGTTGTCCACCGCGCCGGCCGCGATCGTCAGCGTGCGGCCCGCGGCGGCGATCTCGCCGCGCGTGTTGTCGAGCGCGCCTTGCAGCGTCGCACCGAACGCGGCGATCTGCCCCGTCTGCGTCACGGTGCCGTCGACGTTCGACCAGCGTTGCGCCGTCACGGCGATGCCGTCGCCGGAGACCGTCGCCGCGCCGGTGTCGAGCACGCCGGTGCTGGTCAGCGTCAACGCGCCGGTGGCCGCCAGCGTCGCGCGATTGAGCTGGAGGTCACCCGCCGTCGCCGTCAGGCCGACGCTCTTCGCCTGGAGCCTGGCGTCCTGCAGTTGCAGCGCCGCGCCGCTCAGCGACATCGCGCCCGCCGCCAGGGTCTGGCCGCCCTGCTGCAGCGCGCCCGTCGCGCGCAGCGTCAGGTCGCCCTGCGTGCCCAGCGTGTTGTCCGGATTCAGGCCGGCGATGAAACCGCCGCTGCTCGCGATGCTGTCCGCCTGCGCCGACAGCGCGCCCTGCGCGGCCAGCAGGCCGCTGTTGCCCAGCACGCCACCGGCCGTGATCGTCAGCGGGCCGCGTGCGTAGGCGGTGCCGGCATTGGAGAATGCGCCGTGGACCGTCAGGTCCATCGCCGCCTGCGACTGCAGGCTGCCCGCGTTGTCGAGCCGTCCCGCCTCGACGGTCAGCGCCTGCGTCGAGGCGATCAGGCCCTGCGCGCCGTTGGTCAAGGCCCCGGTCATCGACAGGCGCACCGCACGGCCACCCAGCTGGCCGCCGGTGTTGTCGAGCGAGGCCGCGTCGATGCGCAGGTCTTCCGCGGTCTGGATCACGCCGCGCGTGTTGTCGACCGCGCCGCTCACGGTCAGCACCGCGCCGGTCTGACTGACGAGCTGACCGTCACGGTGGCTGAGGCTGCCCGCCGTCAGGTCGATGCGACGGGCCTGCGTGGTCGCGTCGTCGAGCGACAGCGCGCCGCCGGCGCGCAGCGCCAGCGCGCCCTTCGCGAGGATCTCGCCCTCCGCGCCGTCCAGGCGCGACACGGTCATCGCCAGCGTGCCCTCGCCCGCGTGGACGATCGATCCCTGGCGGTTGTCCAGCACACCGGCACCGATCGTCAGATCGCGGGCGTTGCCCGCGATCGCGCCGCGCTGGTTGTCCAGCGTGCCGGCGACCGAGACGACCAGCGTCCCGTCCGAAGCCGTCTGCGCCAGGTCGCCGGCGACGTTCCGCCAGTCGTTCGCCGTGATCGACACCGAGCCCGCGCTCAGCGCGGCCGAGGATGTGTCCAACGCACCCGCGGTGGCGAGCACCAGACGCTCGCCGCCCGACAGCGCCGCGCCGTCCAGGCGCAGGTCGCCGGTCAGCGCGTTCAGCGCCACGCGTTGCGCCTGGAAGCGACCGCCCTGCAGTGCCAGTTCCGCGCCGTTCAGTGTCATCGCACCGCCGGCCAGCGTCGTGCCGCTCTGGCGCAGCTGGCCGGTCGCCGTCAGCGTCAGATCGCCCGTCCCGGCGACGGTGTTGTCGTCCCGCAGACCCGCGGCGAAGGCGCCGCTGCTGGTGATGGCGCGCGCCTCCACGACCAGCGATCCCTGCGCCGAGACCGTGCCGGTGTGCGTCAGCGCGTCGGCGCGCACCTGGGCGTTGCCGGAGGCGCGGACCATCCCGCTGTTGTCGAGCGGACCCGTCGTGCGCAGGTCGAGGTCGCCGCCCGCCTGCAGCGTGCCGGCGTTACCGAGACTGCCGACATCGACGGACAGCCGCCGCTGTGCGGCGACCAGGCCGAGGCCCGCGTTGTCCAACGCGCCACCGGACAGCGTCACGTCGACGCCGCCGATCTGGCCGTTGCGGTTGACCAGCGAACCCGCCGCCGCGGTGACGCTGCCGCCCGACTGGATCAGGCCGCTGGTGTTGTCCAGCTCGCCCGTGACGGTGAGCAGCGCCGCGTTCTGCGCGAGGAGCTTCGCGCCACGCAGGTCCAGGCTGCCGGCGGTGAGGGTCACACGTTCTGCCTGCGTGACAGCCTGCGCGCCGCTCAGGTCGGCATGGCCGCCCAGGTTGAGCGTCAGCCCGCCGGCCCCGGCGATCGTGCCGTTGGCGCCGTTGAGCGTCGTGGCATCGATGCGCAGGTCCCCGCTCGCGCCGCCGGCATGGATCACCTGGCCGGAGACGTTGTCGAGGCGCTGCGCGCTCAGCGACAGCGCCGTGCCGTTGCCGGCGATGCGCGCCCCGGCGTTGTCCAGCGTGCCGCTCACCGAGGCCGTCAGGCGCCCCGTCGCGCCCGTCTGGCCGATCTCGCCGCCGGCATGGCGCCAGTCGGCCGCGGAGACGTTCACCGTCCCGCCGCTCACCTGCGCGGCCTCGGTGACGAGGGCCGCGTCAGCGCGCAGGTCCAGGGCGTCGGCGGCGACCATCGCCGCGCGATCGAGACGCAGGTCACCCCCGTGCGCCTGCGCGACGATGGTCGTCGCCTGCGTCTGGCTGCCTTGCAGCTGCAGTTCGTCGCCATCGAGACGCGCCAGGCCGCCGGCCAGGGTCGTGCCGGTGTGCTTCAAGGTGCGATCGGCCGTCAGCGTCAGATCGCCCGAGGCGCCGATCGTGTTGTCGGCCCGCAGCCCCGCGGCGAAGGTGCCGCTGCTGTCGATCGCACCGCTGCGCACGGTCAGCGCCTGGCCGGCCGCGATCGTGCCGGTGTGCGCCAGCGTGTCTGCCTCGATCGAGGCTGCGCCGGTCGCGCGGATCAGACCGCTGTTGGTCACCGCGCCGATGCTGGTGACCGTCGCATCGCCCTGCGCCTGCAGCGTGCCCTCGTTCGTCAACGTGTCGGCACGGACGTTCAGACCGCGCAAGGCGGCGATCAGGCCGTGGCCCGTGTTGTCGAGCCGCTGGCTGGTCAGGTCGACCGCCTGTCCGCTCAACTCGCCACCGCGGTTGTCGATCTGTTGCGCGTCGACGTTCAGATCGCCCGAGGTGGTCAGCATGCCGCCCTCGTTGGCGAGCGACTGGGTGCGCACGCTCAGTGCATCGCCGCTGCCAGCGATCTTGCCGGCGGTGTTGTCGACGGATTGCGCCGTCAGCGAGACCGTCTTCGCATTCGTCTGGATCACGCCCTGGCGGTTGTCCAGGCGGCCGGTCAACGCGACGGACAGATCGCCGGTGCCGCTCAGCGCGAGCTGGCCGCCAGCGTGGCGCCAGTCCTGCGCCTGCAGCGACAACGAGGTCGCGCTCAACTGCGCCCCCTCGGTGATCAGTTCGCCAGCGCTCTTCAGGCCCAGCGCGTTGACGGCCTGGATCTGCGCACCGCCCAGGTCGAGGCCGCCGGCGTTCAGGGTGGCGTCGACCGCCAGCAGCTGCCCGCGGAGCGTCATCGTCGTCCCCGCCGTCATCGCCAACGCACCTTGGCCGCCGATGCGGCCGTCGCTGCCGAGCCCGGCCGCGACGGTCGATCCGGCGCCGGTCTGCAGGCGCTGCGCCGCCGTGACGTTCAGTTCGCGCTGCGCCGCCAGCAGGCCGGTGACGTTCAGGTCGTCGCCCGAGGACGCGGTGACCTGTGCGCCATAGACGGAGCCCCCCAGCGTCGCGCTCTCGCGCGCCGACACGGTCAATGCCCCGCCCGCGCGGATCTGTCCTTCAGCGGTGACCGACTGCGCGTCGATGCCGAGGCGGTTGCTTGCCGAGAGGGTCGAGGTGGCGTCCTGGCGGAGTTCCGCCTGCAAGGCCAGCGTCACGTCCTGGCCGCCGATCGCGGCGCCTTGCGCCTGCACGAGCGAGCGCGCCTGCATCGACACGCCGTCGCGCGCGGCGATCAGGCCGGCCAGGTTGGTGATGTCGGCCTGGCCGGCGATCGCAATGCCGCCCGAGGCCGCCTGCAGTTCGCCGCGGTCGTTGTTCAATCCGGAACCGGCCTGGATGGCCAGACCGCCGTCCGCGGCGACGCGCGCGTCGCGGTTGTCGATGCGGTCCGCGCTCAGCGTCGCGGTGCCGGTCGTGCGCAGCGTCGCGCGTTGCTGGCTCAGCGTGCCGTCGGCCTTCAGCGCGATCGAGCGCGCCTGCGCATCGGCACCATCGAGCATCAACTGCGTCGCGGTCGCCGACAGCGCGCCGGCAGACCACAAGGTCGCGCCGGTCAGCGTCAGCGATCGGCCGTCGACGCTCAACGCGCCGGCGCCGTACTGCTCCAGGCTCGCGCCGATCGCGCTGAAGGCGTCCGCCGCGATGGACAGCGACGCGCCGTTGCTTGCGATGCGCGCGCCGTCGGCGGTCATCGTGCCTTCGACCCGCACCGACAGGGCGTCGGTGCCGATCTGCAGCCATTCCGCCCGACGCAGGTCGGCGTCGCGCGCCGCGATGGCGAGCGTCCCGCCCGCGAGGCCCGCCGCCTGGGTGCTGAGCGTGCCGCCCGCCTTGAGGCTCAGCGTGCCGGTCGCCGACAGCTGCGCGCCGTCGGCAGTCAGCGTCGGCGCAGTCGCGGCGATCGTGCTCGCCTGCACCTGCGTGCGCGTCAGGTCCACGGACGTGTTGCCATTGACCTCGACGCCGCCGCCAGCGACCAGCAGCGCGTCGCGCGCCGCGACGACGTCACCGCTCAGCGCGATCGAGCCGGCCTGCGCCTGCGCGCCGCCCAGGTCGAGCATCGGCGCCTGCACCGCGAGCCTGTCCGCGGCCAGCAGCTGGCCGCCCTGCTTCGCCGACTGCGCGGCGGTCAGCGACAAGCCGCCACCGCCGGCCACGATAGCGCCGTCCGAGCTCATGCCGGCCGCGGTCACGCTGCCGGCGTCGCCGGTCAGCTGCGGCGCGCGGATGTCGGCCGAGCCGCGCGATGCCAGCCAGCCGGCGTTGCGCACGCCCGCGCTGGACTGCACCGTCAACGCGGGCGTGCCGTTGGCATCGGCCTCCTGCGCGTAGACGGTGCCGGTGTTGTCCAGCCAGCCGTCCGCGCGCAGCGTCAGCTGGCCGCCGACGACCTGGCCCGCCTGACGCACGCCGAGACCCGCCTCGGTGCCCACCAGCGTGATGCGCTGCGCGTAGATGCCGCCCAGCGCGGTGCTGTCCAGCGCGTAGCGCGGACGCTCGTCCGTCGGCGTCAGCGATTCGCCGCCCGCGACGCCGGTCCCGTCCACCGTCATCACCTGCGTGCCGGTCTGGATGCGGGCGTCCTTGGCCCAGATCCCGGCGTTGATCTCGACGGCGCGCGCAAGCAGCGCCGTGTAGTCGGTCGACGACCCGTCCAGGCCCTGCCCGTCCACGCGGATCAACCCCCTGCACGCCGTAGCCGGCGATGCTGCCATCGGCGTTGAAGCGCGCGGTGCCGGTGGTCAGCACGGCCGCGCTGGCATTGATGAAGCCGGCGCCGTCGACCTGGATGCCCGAGGGATTCGCGATGACGACCTCGGCGCGCTGGCCGGCCACCTCGACGTAGCCCTTCAGCTGGCTGGGCGCGCTGCTGTTGACCTCGTTGAGGATCACGCGCGCGCTGCCCTTGGCCAGCCACGGGTTGCCCTGCACGAAGCCGCCGAGCTGCGTGCTCACGTCGGAACGCGCGTTGTTCAGGATCACGCCGCGCTTGTCGACGTCGAACTGGCTGTAGGTGTTGCGCGAGACACCGGCGGCGCTCGGCGTCTGGATGTTGACCTGCACCGTGCCGTTGGCGCTGTTGACCACGGTGGGCTGCTGGCCCTTGGGCGCGTTCGGATCGGCCTTGACTTGCGCGAGCGCCTCCGGCGCGAGCGTGATCACCGCCCCCATCGCGAAGGCCGCCGCCAGCGCGAGCAGCGACGGCGGGCCGCGCGGGGCCGCGGGAACGGTCTCGGCGCTGGCCGGCGCGCGCGCGGCCGGTCCGCTGCTCTCCCCGGCACTGCCGCCCTTGACATGGCTCAGGGCGGTCTCGGCCACGGCCATCAGCTGGCCGCGTTGCTTGTTGAAGACGATTCGGTACTGGAGACGGTTCATCGCGATATCACCGGAAGAAAGTCAACACGGAAGGTCAACGGAGAGTCGGCGGAAGATCGAAGCGACGGTCCCCGGAACGGGCAGGACCGCCGCCGGGGATCAGAGGGAGTAGCTCAGGTTGAAGCCCGCGACGACGCGGGCGACAGGGAAGCGCGACGGCTGCCATAGCGGTGCGCCGGCGAACACCTCGAGCGAGAAGCCCTGGGTGCGCACGCGGGACCCGATGACGGCGCCGGTCAAGTGGCGGCCGGCCAGACGCTCGGCGCCGTTGCCGCCGACCAGGCCGGCGTCCACGCCGAGGTACATCGACACGGCCGGCGACTGCTGCGCCGCGGACAGCGGCAGCTCGGCCTCGTTGCGCCAGAGCAGGCCGTTGTCGGCGGACAGCGACGCGTCGCTGCCGAAGCCGCGCACCGTGTAACGGCCGCCGATCGAGAAGCGGTCCTGCGGCGTGAGCCGGTTCAGCGCGAACTGGCCGCGCAGCGACGTGCTCAGCTGCAGCTGGCGGCTGCCCAGCGCCAGCGCGCCGTTGAGGCTGTAGCTGCCCTGCAGCAGACGCACGCGGGACTCGGCTTCCCCGAACGCTTCTTCGGGCGCCTCCAGCGCGTGGAAGGCGCCGGTGCCGCGCTTCAGGCTGAGTTCGGCCTCGCTGCCGATGCCGCCGGCATTGCGCTTCAGGTTGATGCCGGCTTCCCAGCCGCCGGTGCGACGACGCTGGACCTCGACCTCGGTGTCGTCGATGTAGTTGCGCGAACCACGTCCGAACAGCTTCACGTAGCCGCTGAACTTGTACTGGCCGTCGCGCCAGAGCATGCGCGTCAGCTTCAGCTCGCCATTGCTGCTGGCGCCGCGGTAGACGTAGGTCTGGTTGGCGCCGATGACGACCTGGCGGTAACCGCTGCGGCTGACCGTGACGCTGACCAGCGAATGGCCCCACGGCAGCGAGTAGTGCAGCACGTGGCCGCCGGTGCCCTTGTGCGGCCCATCGCGGGCGTCGACGCGGCGCGCGAGCCAGTCGGCATCGCGGTTGAGCGTCGCGTAGAAGAGGTCGTTCAGCGTCAGCGCATGGTCCAGCGACGCGGTCAGCGCCAGGGGATAGCGGCCGGTGGCCTCGCTGCCGCTGTCGTCGAGCGAGACCTGCCAGCGCCACTGGCGGCCGCCCTGGTAGCTGACGGCGAGGTCGCTGTAGCCGGGCTCGCTGGTGCCCTGCGCGGGCTCGACCTGGATGTCGGCCTGCGCGCCGGGGACGCGCTGCAGGTTCTCGAGCGCCTGCTCCATGTCGCGCAGGTTGAGCACGTCGCCGGGCTTCACCGGCAGCGCGTTGCCGAGCCGGACCTGCGGCGAGGTGCCTTCACGCAGGCGGATCGCATGCACGCGTCCCGGCACGACGGTGAGCACGAGGTGGCCGGTCGACAGATCCTGCGGCGCCGCGAGCACGCGGGTGGTGATGAAGCCTTCCTCGATCAGCGCGTCCTGCAGCCGCGTGACCAGCGTGGCGATGCTGCCGGCGCCCAGGCAGCGACCGATCGGCGCGTCGTCGCCCTGCGGACCGTCGAGCGCGCCGATCTGGCGCGCCATGCGGGGCTGGCCCTCGACGCCGCGCAGCTCGATCCGGGTGATCAGGAAACAGGGCGATTCGTCGTCGCGCAGCCGGGGACGCGCCTGCGGCGCAGTGGCGCGCAGGCGCACATCCGGCTCGCGCTCGAGCGACTGGCGTTGCTGCGCCTCGCGCTGCTGCTGGAGCTGGCGCTGCGCATCGGGGTCGACGGTGCCCGGGGGCAAGGCCTGGCCCCAGGCGGTTTCCATGCCCGCGCACAAGGCGGCGCACACGGCGACGGCGACGGCGATCGCGATCGTGGTTGCCGCCGGCACGCCGACGGTCGGACGCCGCCGCGCGGGCGTCCGCTTTTCATGCTTCTCTTGCATCCCTGCCTGCCGTTGATCTGGCGTTGTTTTTTGACCCAGGACGGGCCAGGCAAGCGGCGATGCGTCACGAACCGGACGAGAACCGGTACGGCAACCCCGCTATCTCGCGTCGTGACTTCCTGGGGAAGTCGGCATCGAGACCGGAGGCTTTGCGTCGCCGGCTCGCGCCGGTTTTGCCCTGATCAGCCCCTGAGTGGTGACATCCCTCACGGAATGCACCCCATCAAGGGGATCTGAAGTAAATGACTGTATCGGAAGGCAACAACGCTGACACATCGCCCCCGGGGGTGGTTGACGGGCGATGGACGGATGCGGTAGCCGCTTCACCCATCCGGCCGATGCGTCACGGGCCAGTCCCGGGCACCCTCCTACAATCCGCGCGCCTTGACAGGAGCCCGCATGCCCGCACCGATCGACTTCTATTTCGACTTCGCCTCGCCCTACGGCTACATCGCCGCGCAGAGCATCGACGAGCTCGCGGCCAAGTACGGCCGCACGGTCAACTGGCACGCGATCGTGCTGGACGCCAACTTCCAGTCGCTGGAGCGCATCCGCGTGCCCAACAGCGTCATGCGCAGCGACTACGTTCGCCGCGACGTCACCCGGCTCGCCGCGTTCATGAAGGTGCCCTACAACACGCCGACCTCGCTGGGTCTGCACACCGAGATGGCCGCGCGCCTGTTCCACTGGTTCAACGACCGCGATCCCGAGCAGGGCCGCAAGTTCGCGCAGGCCGTCTACAGGGCCTACTTCGTCGACGACCGCAACATCGCCCAGGCCGAGGTGCTCCAGGACCTCTGCGCGACGCAGCATGTCTCACCCGATCAGCTCCAGGCCATCGCCAACGACACGGCCGCGCGCGCCCGGCTGAAGGCGGAGATCGACCTCGCGGAAGCGCGCGGCGTGTTCGGCTCGCCCTTCTTCATCGTCGAGGGCGAACGCTTCTGGGGCAACGACCGCCTGCCGCAACTCGAACACTGGCTGGCGAACGGCCCGTATTGATCGGGCCTCGGCCCGGCCGGGACGGCCGGGACGGTCGGGCCCGCCGGGCCGCGCTGGCCCTGCTCACCGGCCGTTACTCCTTGTCGGCCGGGTAATGTCCGGCGCGACCGGTCATCGGCGACCTCCAGGACCGCGTTGTTGACGCATGTTGTCCCCTTCCTGGAGGTCCCACATGCGAACGCTTCGTCCCCTGCTGCTCGCGCTGGTCGCGGCTCCGCTGGTCGCGACATTGACCGGCTGCGTCGTGGTCCCCGCCCATCGTTATCACGGCTATGACCGCGGCTACGTCGACGGCGGCGGCTACGGTTATTCAGACGGTGGCCCGGTCGTCACCGGCACCATCTGGATCGACGGCTACTGGGACAACCGCGGCGGCGGACGCCGATGGATCCCGGGGCATTACGGCCCGAGGCGTTGAGCACGCAGGTTCACCCTCAAGCGACGAAGCCGGCATCCAGCCGGCCTCGTTGAGGGCGCTCCCGGCGCTCCCCGGCGCTCAGCTCGCCTGCTTGAACGCCATCACGGCCTGGTTGCGCAGCGTGCGCAGCAGCGACAGCTGCTTCTCGTCGAGCACGACGCTGCCCGGCTCCGCCTTGTCCGCGTAGATCATCGCGAACGGCGCGCCACGCAGCGCCATCGGCAGGATCAGGAAGCTGTGCGCCTTGGCGCCGCTGAGGAACCACGGCGGCAGCCGCTCGGCGATCTTGGGCTGCGAGGCGTCGGCGATCAGCGTGTCCACGCCCTTGGTGCAGATGGCCGTGAAGAGGTCCGCCGGCAGGCCGGGCATCACCCGCAGCGGCACGCGGAACAGCGGCACCACCGCCTCCACGCCGTCGCCCAGGCCGAAGCGGCCGGTGAGCGTCTCGGTCTTCGGGTCGCGCAGGCAGAAGATCACCCGCCGGAATCCCAGCCCGCGGTACATCGTCTCCAGGATCATCCGCAGGATCTCGTTGAGCTTGAAGCTCTCGACCATCGCGTTGGTGATGTCCTGGATGCCCGCGGCCAGCGTCGCCGCCGCCTGGTCGGGGAGATCGCGCCCGCCGGCGCGTGGCCTTCGACCACCGTCGCCTGCAGCTGGTGCGGCGAGAGCGTGTCCTCCGCCGACGGCGTCAACGGCGCCAGCAGGCGCTGCGCCGGCGAGTTCTTCGCCAGCTTGATGTCCATCGCCTGCGCGAGCTGCGTGAGCCGCTGCCGCGCCTGGTCGGCCGCCGCCTCGAAGGCCTTGGCCTCGACGCCCAGCGCCCGTGCGTAGCGCTGCGCCATCGCGCGCACCTTGGCATGCGCCTCGGCGGGATCACTGTTCAGGATGACGTCCGCGACGTCGTTGCTCGCGCGGCCCAGCCAGCGCATGCGGTCGGTCGAGTGCTCCACCAGCCGCACCGGCGCATCGCCGTCGGGCCGCTGCATGCTGCGCTGCAGGCTGTCCGGGAACCCCCACTGCCGCGCCACGCCCAGGCCGAGACTCTCGTAGCTCAGCCCCAGCACCTGCGCGGAAGCCGCGCCTTCGCTCAGCGGCGGCGCCGCCTGCTCGCCCATGCCGCGCTCGGGCCGCACCACGCGGCGCACCTGCTGCGCCTCCTCGGGCAGGTAGAACTCGGCCAGCAGGCGGCCCAGTCCCTGGAACATCGTGGCGAGGAAGGACTCCTCGTTCTCTCGCGGCACCAGGCACAGCTCGCGCGCCAGCGAGCCCGCCATCAGCGAGCGCAGGAACTCCTCCTTCAGCCGCTGCGCGTGGTTCTTGTTCTCCATGCGCTCCAGAAGCACCAGCGACAGCGCCAGGTTGCGGATGCCGCCGAAGCCCACCAGCGCCACCGCGCGCGATACCGTGCTGATGTGCCCGCCGCCCGCATGGCTGAACTGCACCGTGTTGACCAGGCGCAGCAGCTTGTTGGTGAGCGCCACGTCCTTGAGGATCTCGTTGGAGAGCGAGGTCAGGCTTTCGTTGTCGGACTGCGTCATCCGCTGGATGCGCGTCACCGAGTCGGCCATCGCCGGGAAGTCGCTGCGATGCCGCATGCGGCGCAGCAGGAACTCGAGCGTCGCGTTGCCGCCCTCGCCGCCTTCGGTGGTCTCGCTGGCGGCCGGATGCAGCCACGCGGCCAGCGCGTCGTGGAAGGCTTTCGCATCGGCCCAGCGCTGCGACGACTCGCGCGACAGGCCGCGCAGCAGCACGGCGCGCAACGCGTCGTCGCTGTCGGGACCGAGGTCGGCCGGCGGATCCAGCGTCTGCTCCATCGCGCGGCGCACCGCGCGCCAGGGATCGGGGTCGTAGTTGAGCCGCTGGCCGGACAGCATCTCGCTGAGCATCACGGCGGCCGCGAAGACGTCCATCACCGGCGACGCGGGATCGCCCTTGGCCGCCTCCGGCGAGATGTAGCCGGGCGTGCCGACGATGCGGTTCGGGCGGGCGGCGGTCCCCGCCGCTCCCGACTGGATGCGCCCCGCGATGCCGAAGTCCATCACCTTGGGCCGGCCCGTCGAGTCGATCAGGATGTTGGACGGCTTCAGATCGCGATGCACGACGCCCGCCTGGTGCGCCGCATGCAGCCCGTCGAGGATGCCCAGCATCATCGCGACGGCCTCGCGCGCCGGCAGCCGGCCGCGCTGGCGCAGCCGCTCGGTCAGCGTGCCACCGGGCACGTACTCGAAGACCATGTAGGCCTGACCGGCCTCGATGTCGGCCTCGAAGACCGGGACGATGTTGGGATGCGTCAGCCGGCTGACCGCCCGGGCTTCATGCAACCAGGCGTCGACGCTCGCGCGGTCGACCGCCTGCGTCAGCACCTTCAGCGCGACCTCGCGGTCCAGCCGCGGATCGTGGGCGAGCCACACCAATGCCTGGGCCCCCTGCCCAAGACTGCGCAGCGGCTTGAAGCGCCCGACGGCGGGCGGCATGGCGGTCATGGTCGGTCCTTGCCGGGCTCGGGTGCGCCGGACGGGCGTGTGCCGGTCGGTGACCCTGGCTGGGCGGTGCTGTTCGTGTTGTTGATGGCCGTGTTCGTAGCCGTGTTCGTGGCCGTGTTCGCCGCAGGCGCCGGCACGCCGGATTCGGCGCGCTCGCGCAGCCGGGACCGCGGCGCCGCGGTCGCGGCCGCGCCGACGGCCGGGTCGCTCATCGCGCCCAGGCCGCTCTCGCCGGCGTCGGCGATCGCGCCGCTGGCACCGAGCGCGTCGTAGATCTCGCGCAGGCCGAGCCCGAGCGCGCGCGCATAACGCCGCGTCGCGAGCTCGATCGCCGCCTGGCGCTTGCGCTCCGGCAGGGCCAGCGCATCCACGAGCTCATTGGCCAGGCTGCAGGTGAGCCGCAGCATCTCGGTGTCGCCGTCGGCATGGCGCACCGGCGCTTCCTGCGGCTGGCGGCGCATCATGTGCTGCAGCTCGTCGCCCAGGCCCCAGTACTTCGCCACCGCCAGGCCCAGGCTCTCCAGGTCGCAGCCCAGCACCGCGTAGGCGGCGGACTGCTCGTTCATGCCGCGCGGATTGGGGTTGTCCTCGGTCGCCTCGGGCGCGACCTGCAGCTGGCGGATCTGCTGCGCGTCGTCCGGGAAGTGGTACTGCACCAGCAACCGCCCGAGGTTCTGCATCAGCGAGATCAGGTAGATGACCTCGCCGTCGTAACCGGCCGGGCGCAGCGCCTGCGCCACCTGGCCGGCGCGGTGCACACGGCGCATCACGCTCTGCATGAACTGCGCCTGGCCTTCGTTCATCGGACCGGGCCAGGGCTTGAGCGCCCGCGCCGCGTCCTCGAGCCCGTTCAGGCCCAGCATCGCGATCGCGCGCTGCAGGTTGAGCACCGTGCCGCCGCTGGTCGGTCCCTGCTGGCGCAGCGCGTTGTTGACGCGCCGGATCAGCTCCAGCGCCAGCGCCATGTCCTTCAGCGCCATGGATGCCAGCTGGCTGCCATGCTGACCCGCCATCGCCGACGACGACACCGTCGTCACCAGCCGGGTCGACGTGCTCGGCAGATGGCCGAAGCGCTGCATCTTGTCCTTCAGCAGCGCGATCGGACCGCCGTCGTCCTGCTCGGCCGACAGGCGCCATCCGTCCAGCGCGCGCCAGAAGCTGCGCGCCAGGTGGTAGCGCTGGCGGGTCTGCCGGTCGCTGGCGCGGTTGACGATGGCGCGCAGCGGCTCGGGGATCGCATACGGCGTCTCCCAGCCCAGGCGGACCAGGTCGTGCCCCTGGGGCTGCATGCGCTGCAGCACCACCTGCAGGTCGCTCTCCTCCAGCACCGGCCTGCCGCTGAGCAGGCGATGCAGCAGAAGGCCGATGCAGACGACGTCCTCCTCCGCCGCCTCGCGCACGGCGCGGCGCGTGGTGGTGTTGAAGTCGACGTTCGGCGGCACGACCTCCTGCGCGACCTCCAGCCCGAGCACGCGGACGTGGTTGGCGCCGTCGACGACGATGTGGGCGAGCTGGATGTCGCGATGCGCGTGGCCGGCCTCGTGCGCGAAGGCCAGGCCCTCGAGCGCCTGCGCGGCCCAGCCGGCGGCATCCAGCGGCAGGGGCGGCGCGCCGCGGGCGATGCGTTCCTCCAGCGTCTCGCCGAGCGCGCGGTCGTAGGCGACGTAGGGCCAGGGATCGACACGGCCCGTCTCGATGACATGGGCCAGGTTCGGATGATGGATACGGGAGGCGCCGTCGACCGTCTTCAGCCAGTGCAGCATCGCCGCCTCGCTGTTGGGCTTCTCGCGCGGCATCATCAGGAACATCTCCTGGCCGCTCTGCGGGTCGAAGACGACCCACAGCATCGAGCGCAGGCTCTTGTGCAGCAGCGCGCGCAGCTCGAAGCGGCCGAAACGCTTCATCGGGGCGGCGGTGGATGTTGTGGTGTTGTCAGACACGAGCGATGTGCGGCACCCGACGGTGCAGGGCCACGGACCTTTTGTAGCTTGGATTGGACCGAAAACCCGGAGTCCTCGCCTGAAGAACTGAGGGGGATTCTCCGCTCAGTTCTGTAACTGCGCCCACACCTTTTCCAGGCGCTTGACGCTGACCGGCTGCGGTGTCCTCAGTTCCTGTGCGAAAAGGCTCACCCGCAATTCCTCCAGCTGCCAGCGGAAATCCTCCACCCGCGCATCGGTCGTGCCCTTGAGGTCGGCCACCCGGCGCGACCAGCGCTGCTCCAGCGGACGCAGCTCCGACAGCAGCTTGGCATCGCGCGCCGCGTCGGCGCGCAGCTTGTCCAGGCGCAGCGTGATCGCCTTGAGGTAGCGCGGGTAGTGCTGCAGCTGGCTCCATGGCGTCTGCAACACGAAGCGCTTGGGCATCAGCCGCTGCAGCTGCGCCTGCAGGTCCTCGACCACCTCCTTGGGCGCCGTGCGGGCGTCCTTGAGCTTGCGCAGCGCGCCCTGGTATTCGATCAGCACGTTGAACGCGAGGCGGGCCACCTCCTGCGCGATCAGGTTGAGCCGCGCGCGGCCCTCCTCGAGGCGGGCCTTGAAGCTGAACTCGTCCACCGGCAGCGGATCGGCCAGGAAGGCGCGCTCCAGCGCGACGGCGATGATCTGGTCGCGCAGTTCCTCGGCCGTGCCCAGGCTCATGTAGGACACCGACATCTGCGTCAGGTCGGGGATGTTCTTCTCGAGGTACTTCAGCGGCTCCTTCAGCTGCAGCGCGATGAGGCGGCGCAGCCCGGCACGGTGCTTCGCGGCGGCGAGCTCGGGCTCGTCGAAGACCTCGATCTCGACGTGCTGGCCCTTGTCGATGAGCGCGGGGAAACCGATCAGGGTCTGCGGGCCGCGCTTGATCTCCATGAGCTCGGGGAGCTCGCCGAAGGTCCAGGCGGTGTAGGTCTTCGTGGCTTCGACCGCGGGCTTCGGCGGCGGCACGATCGTCGCCTTGATGCCGCGTGAGGGATTGCTGTCGGTTGACGTCGGCCGTCCTTCAGCGACCGCAGCCCTCACCCCTGCCCTCTCCCGCGAGCGGGAGAGGGAGTCGGCCGAGTCCTGCCCTGCGAGAGAGTCGCCCGCGCCTTGCAGCTTCAAGGTCGCCAATGCCTGGAACGCGGAACGCGCTTGCGTACCGAGTTCCGCTTTCAGCGTTGCCAGGTTGCGCCCCTGGCCCAGTTGGCGGCCATGCTCGTCGACGACGCGGATGTTCATGAACAGGTGCGCGGGCAACTGCTCCAGCTTGAAGTCGTTGCGCTGCACCGCGACCTGCGAGCGCTCCTTCACCGCCTTGAGCAGCACGTCGACCAGGCCGCCCTGCGCGAACGGGTTCAGCTCGACGAACTCGGCGACGAACTCGGGCAGCGGCGTCAGCCGGTTGCGCGGCTTCTGGTGCAGGCTCTTGAGCAGCGCCGTCACCTTGGCCTCGAGCATCCCCGGCACGAGCCAGTCGACGCGCTCGTCGTTGACCTGGTTGAGCGCGTAGATCGGCACCGTCACCGTGACGCCGTCGCGCGCGTCGCCGGGCTGGTGCAGGTAGGTCGCCGTGCAATCGACGCCGCCCAGGCGGATCGTCTTCGGGAACGCGTTGCTCGTGACGCCGGCGGCCTCGTGGCGCATCAGCTCGTCACGGCTGAGCTGCAGCAGCTTGGGGTTGGCCTTGCTCGCCTCGCGGAACCACTTCTCCAGCGTCGCGCCCGAGTACACGTCCGCCGGCAGCTGCTGGTCGTAGAAGGCGTAGATCAGCTCGTCGTCGACCAGCACGTCCTGCCGGCGCGACTTGTGTTCGAGCTCCTCGACCTTGGCGATCTGCTTCTGGTTGTGCGCCAGGAACGGCAGCCGCGTCTCCCAGTCGCCGTTGACCAGCGCCTCGCGGATGAAGATCTCGCGCGCGGCGACGGCATCGACGCGGCCGAAGTTCACCCGCTTGTTGTTGTAGAGCACGATGCCGTAGAGCGTCGCGCGCTCCAGCGCGACGACCTCGGCGGCCTTCTTCTCCCAGTGCGGCTCCAGCAGCTGGGTCTTGATCAGGTGGCCTGCGATGCCCGGCAGCCATTGCGGCTCGATCGCCGCGATGCCGCGGCCGAACAGCCGCGTGGTGTCGACCAGCTCCGCCGCGACGATCCAGCGGCCCGGCTTCTTGCTCAGGTGCGCGCCCGGATGACGCCAGAACTTGATGCCGCGCGCGCCCAGGTACCAGTCGTCGTCGTCGGCCTTCACGCCGATGTTGCCCAGCAGGCCGGCCAGCATCGACAGGTGGACCTGCTCGTAGGTGGCGGGCGCGCCGTTCAGGCGCCAGCCGTGCTCGGCGATCACCGTGTGCAGCTGCGAGTAGATGTCGCGCCACTCTCGCACGCGGCGCGGGTTGACGAAGTTGTCGCGCAGCAGCTGTTCCTGCTTGCGGTTGGAGAGCTTGTGTTCGCCCTCCCCGCCGCGGGACTCGCCGAGCCACTTCCACAGCTTCAGGTAGCCCATGAACTCCGACTTCTCGTCGTCGAACTTCTTGTGCTTCTCATCGGCCTGCTGTTGCTGCTCCATCGGGCGGTCGCGCACGTCCTGGCCGGACAGCGCGCTGGCGATGATCAACACCTCGCTCAGCGCGTCGCGCTGGCGCGCCTCCAGGATCATCCGGCCGACGCGCGGGTCCAATGGCAGCTTGGACAGCTCGTGGCCCATCGGCGTGAGCTCGTTGCGTTCGTCGACGGCGCCCAGTTCGTTGAGCAGCTGGTAGCCGTCGGCCACCGCCTTGCGCGGCGGCGGTTCGATGAACGGGAACTCTTCCACCTGGCCCAGGTGCAGCGACTTCATCCGCAGGATCACGCCCGCGAGCGAGCTGCGCAGGATCTCGGGATCGGTGAAGCGCGGCCGCGAGAGGTAGTCCTTCTCGTCGTAGAGCCGGATGCAGGTGCCGTTGCTGACGCGGCCGCAGCGGCCCGCGCGCTGGTTGGCCGCGGCCTGGCTGATGTTCTCGATCTGCAGCTGCTCGACCTTGTTGCGGTAGCTGTAGCGCTTGACGCGCGCCAGGCCGGGGTCGATCACGTAGCGGATGCCGGGCACCGTCAGCGAGGTCTCGGCGACGTTGGTCGCCAGCACGATGCGCGGCTGGCCGTGCGGCTGGAAGACGCGGTTCTGCTCCTGCTCGGACAGCCGCGCGAACAGCGGCAGCACCTCGACGCCGGGCGGATGGTGCTTGCGCAGCGCCTCGGCGGCCTCGCGGATCTCGCGTTCGCCGGGAAGGAAGACCAGCACGTCGCCGCGGCCCTGGCGCCAGAGTTCGTCGACGGCGTCGCAGATCGCGTCGTTGACGTCGTACTCGCGCGATTCCTCGAAGGGTCGGTAGAGCTGTTCGACGGGGAACAGGCGGCCAGACACCATCAGCACCGGGGCCGGCCCCTTCGCCGACGCGAAGTGCTGCGCGAAGCGATCGGCATCGATCGTCGCCGAGGTCACCACGACCTTCAGGTCCGGGCGGCGCGGCAGGATCTCGCGCAGGTAGCCGAGCAGGAAATCGATGTTGAGGCTGCGCTCGTGCGCCTCGTCGATGATCAGCGTGTCGTAGGCGCTGAGCAGCGGATCGGTCTGGGTCTCGGCCAGCAGGATGCCGTCCGTCATCAGCTTGACCGAAGCGCCCGGCTGCAGCCGGTCCTGGAAGCGGACCTTGTAGCCGACGACGTCGCCCAGGGGCGACTTGAGCTCCTCGGCGATGCGCTTGGCGACGCTGGACGCCGCGATCCGGCGCGGCTGCGTGTGGCCGATCAGGCCGCCGCCGTTGCCGCGGCCCCGGCCCATGGCCAGCGCGATCTTGGGCAGCTGCGTCGTCTTGCCGGAACCGGTCTCGCCGCAGACGATCACCACCTGGTGCTCGGCCATCGCCCGCATGATCTCCTCGCGCCGGCCGGAGACCGGCAGCGACTCGGGGAACTCGATCGGCGGGATGGGGGTCGCGGGCGCGGGGGACGGCGAGGCCCGGCCTGACGCGGGGGACGCGGCGGGCGGGGAGGACCGGAAGGGCGCGGCGGCGGCGCGGCGGGGGCGTTGGTGTCTTGACTCACGGGGCGCGGATTATCTCGCGCCCCGCGATGAGGGGCCGGACGTCAGGTCGATGTCACCCGCCGGTCACTGCTTCTCGTCCGGCATCTCGGCGTAGGTGATGACGTTGATCACCGCCCCCTGGGGGTCCTGCAGCGTCGCCATCCGCCCGACGGTGGGCACTTCCATGATCTCCATCAGGACCTTGCCGCCCATCGCCTTGGCCTGGGCCACCGTCTCGTCGACGTTGTCCACCGTGACGTAGATCCCCCAGGCGGGCGGCATCCCCTGCTGGGGGCAGGCCATCAGGCCGCCGATGGCGTCGTCCGCGCCGCGGGCCTTGATCAGGTGGTACGGCGGCGCGTCCGGCGGACCGCCCGGCATCGGCATCACCTCGATCTTCCAGCCGAACAGCTTGCCGTAGAACTCGGTGGCCTTCTTCGGGTCGGTCGTCATCAATTCCGACCAGCTGAAGGCCCCATGCGTCTTGAAGACTTCCATGTCTCGCTCCGGGGGTGTTGCGGAGGCGCCATGCTCCGCTGCCGCACAGCGTCCCGCAAGTGACCTTGCCGCCGCGTTGCGGGGACAGGCTGTTGCACAATCCGCGCCCATGAGCCTGGTCTTCCCCCATACCTTCGTGCCGTGGTTTCGCGCGGTGGCCCCTTATATCCACGCGTACCGCGGAGAAACCTTCGTCGTCGGCATGACCGGGGAAATGATCGCCGCCGGCAAGCTCAACGGCTTCGTCCAGGATCTGGCCATCATGCAGGCCATGGGCATCAAGATCGTGCTGGTCCACGGTTTCCGCCCGCAGGTCAACGAGCAGCTCGCGCTCAAGGGCCACCAGCCGCAATACAGCCACGGCATGCGCATCACCGACGGCATCGCGCTGGACAGCGCCCAGGAAGCCGCCGGCCAATTGCGCTTCGAAATCGAGGCGGCGTTTTCCCAAGGCCTGCCGAACACGCCGATGGCCAATTCCACGGTGCGCGTCGTGTCGGGGAATTTCCTGACCGCGCGGCCGGTCGGCATCGTCGACGGCGTCGATTTCAAGCATTCCGGCATCGTGCGCCGCGTCGACGCCGCCGCGATCCAGCGCGCCATCGATATCGGCGCGATCGTGCTGATGTCGCCGTTCGGTTTCTCGCCCACCGGCGACGCCTTCAATCTGATGATGGAAGACGTCGCGACGGAAACCGCGATCGCGCTGCAGGCCGACAAGCTGCTGTTCATGACCGAGGTCGAGGGCGTGCGCGAAAACCCCGAAGATCCGGAAAGCGCGATCGACACGGAACTGGCGCTGGCGGATGCGAAACGGCTGATCGCCAAACTCCCGCCGCCGACGCAGCCGACCGACGTCGGTTTTTATCTGAAGTACTGCGTGAAGGCCTGCGAATCGGGGGTCGAACGCTCGCACATCCTGCCTTTCGTCGTCGACGGCGCGATCCTGCAGGAGGTCTATACCCACGACGGCATCGGCACGATGGTGGTCGATGAAAAACTGGAAAGCCTGCGCGAGGCGACCCACGACGATATCGGCAGCCTGATCGCGCTGATCGAACCGTTCGAGCGCGACGGCACGCTGGTCAAACGCGAACGCAGCGAAATCGAACGCGACATCGAGACCTATACCGTCATCGAGCACGACGGCGTGATATTCGGCTGCGCCGCGCTGCACCCCTACCAGGAAGCGCGCACCGCCGAGATGGCGGCCCTCACCGTGTCCAGCGCCGTGCAGGGCCAGGGCGACGGCGAGCGCATCCTCAAGCGCATCGAGCAGCGCGCCAAGGCCATGGGCCTGACCAGCGTCTTCGTGCTGACCACGCGCACCATGCACTGGTTCATCAAGCGCGGCTTCCAGCCGGTCGATCCGACCTGGCTGCCCGAGGAACGCAAGCGCAAATACAACTGGGACCGGCGCTCGCAGGTCCTCGTCAAGAAACTCGCCTGATCCCCGTCGGGATCGATCCCATGGCGGCCGCCAGCGTTGGCCGGCCGCTGCACTCCCCACGCCGGACTAGCGTCCGTCTCTTTCTGAACATCGAGGTTTGTTATGGCCCGCACCGTCCAATGCGTTTATCTGAAAAAGGAAGCCGAGGGGATGGACTTTCCCATCTATCCCGGGGAACTCGGCAAGCGCATCTATGAGAACGTGTCCAAGGAAGCCTGGGCCGCGTGGATGAAGCACCAGACCATGCTGGTCAACGAAAACCGCCTGAATCTGGCCGACCAGCGTGCCCGCCAATACCTCGCGCGGCAGATGGAACAGTTCTTCTTCGGCGGCGGCGCGGAACAACCCGCCGGATATGTCCCGCCGACGGAGTGATTTCCCCATCGCGGTGCGCGCGGTGACGGCCCTCGTCAATTCGCGCCGGCGAAGACACGTTTCCTGACAGTTGAACCGGTAAAACCGCGAGGAAATGCGGTTTCGGCGCCGGTCCGGGGATTTACCCCTTGCGGTGATACTCGATTCCCTGCCTATAATGCGGCATTCCCTTTCGAGGGAGCCGTTGAACTACGCGAGGAATTGCATAAATGGCATCGCTCAAAGACCTCCTGGCCCAGCGGGCCGCCCTCGAAGCGCAAATCGCCGAAACCCAGGACCGTGAACGGTCCGACGCGATCGGCAAAGTGAAGTCGCTGATGCAGGAATACGGCCTGACGGTCGCCGACCTGACCGCCCGCGCCGCCAAGACCGGCACGCCGAAGTCCTCCAAGGTGGCCGCGAAGTATCGCAACCAGGCCACCGGTGAAACCTGGAGCGGCCGCGGCCTGCAACCGAAATGGCTGAAGGCCGCCATTTCCGGCGGCGCCAAGCTGGAAGATTTCGTCATCTGACGCCAGCGGCCGGAAGGCCCGGCGCCTGCCACGCCTCCTGGCACCGTGAAAGCCACCTTCGGGTGGCTTTCTGCTTTTTCGGCACCGCCCTTTCTTTTCCGCCACCTTTCTCGCCACCTTCTCGCCGCCGCCCTCCCGCCGCGTTCCGCCGCCCTCTTTCGGTGCCACCTGCGGCACTACCTCCTGCGGGTACCCTCATTCCGGGGGAGCGCCGCCTCCGGCAGGGATAGCGCTGACCGGGCGCTTCCGGCGCACGGCTAGCATGCCGCCCGGTCCCCTCCGCGCCGCGCGCGGATCCGCTCTTTTCCTTCTACGCCGCCCCATCTTGAAGTCCGAGTTGTCCGCTCCTGCCGGTTGGGCTCCGCCCGCTGCGTCGCGCCGCCTGCCAGCGGCCGCGCCGGCCGCATTGCTGGTCGGCGCCACCGCCTTGCTGCTGGTCGCCGGCGCGCTGTGGCCAACCTGGCGCACGGTGGCCTGGTGGCTGCTCCCGCTGCTCGGACTGGGCGCGGTCCTGCACGCCCGCACGCTGCGGCAACGCGCGCTCGACGAGCGCCGCGAGTGGCGCACCAAGATCGACGACACCGGCCTGTCCCTGGCGCAGTGGATCCCCGGCGAGTCGGTCGCGATGTCGCCCGGCTGGCAATCGCGGCTGGGGCCGCTCGACCCCGCCGATCCGCTCGCCTGGCTGGCCCAGGTGCACGCCGTCGACCGGATGAAGCTCGAGGAGCGCCTGCCCGCGTTGCTGGGCGCCACGACGGCGGCGCGTGATGCGAACGGGATCGAGGGAGAGGACGGCCAGCAGGCACCGGAGCCCGACACGCTGCATCACGCACTGCGCCTGCCCGACGACGACGGCGGCTGGGTGTGGCACGAGTTGCGTCTGCGCGTGGCGCGCCGCGATCCGCGCGGCCGCGCGCGCCAGGTGCTGGCGAGCCTGCAGGACATCCAGTGGCGCCGCACCGCCGAGGAACGCCAGCGCATGAGCAGCGGGCTGTTCCAGCACCTGCACGAAGGCCTGGCGATCACCGACCTCGACCACCGCCTGCTCGACGCCAACCCCGCCTACTGGACGCTGATGGCGACGCTGCTGGAGCCGCCTGCGGGCCTGGTGATCGAGAACGACGCCCCGCCGACGGACACCGCCGAGGCGCTGCGCCACCGGATGCTCGGCCACCCCGCGCTGCCGATGGAGGACGCGCAACTGCGTCGCGCCGGCCACGATCCGGAGGCGATCGCCGAAGCACTGGCCGATCCGGCCGGCCACTGGCAGGGCCTGGTCAAGGTCCGCGCCGCCGGCGGCCAGGCGCGCACGCTGCGGCTGACCGTGTCCTCGATCCCCGAGCCCGAGGGCCCGCCGCGCTACCGCGTGCTGGCGCTCAGCGACCTGACCCAGGAACTGCAGCGGCAGCAGGCGCTGGAGCGGCTCGGCCGCTTCGACCTGCTCACCGGACTGCCCAACGAGCAGGAGTTCCTGCGTCGGCTGCAGGGGGCGCTGCAGACCAGCCGCCAGGTCGGGCCAGGATTCATGCTGTGCGTCGCGCGCGTGGACCTGGATGGGTTCGCCGCGTTCAACCGGCGCCATGGCGTCGCCCGCGCGGACCAGGCCATGACGGAGCTCGCCAGGCGCCTGACGCAGGCGCTGCGGCAGGCGCCGCAGTGGTCGGATGAGGTCGCCCGCCTCGGCGGCGACGAGTTCGGGCTGCTGCTCCGGGTGCAGAGCGCCGAAGAGGCCCAGCAGGCGCTCGACCGGCTCGTGCAGGTGCTGCGCCGGCCCATCGATCCGGAAGACGGTCAAGGCGGCGGCGGCGGCCGCGGGACCGGCCTCGACGGCGTGGCAGGCAGCGTGGGCACCGCGGGCGGCGCCGGCCCCGACGACCACGAGGCGCAAGAGCCCGTCGGTGGCGCGCTGCGCCTGAGCGCCAGCGTCGGCGCGACGCTCTATCCGCAGGACGGCGGCGAGGCCGAGACGCTGATGCGCCACGCCGCGCACGCGCTGTACCGCGTCAAGCGCAGCGGCCGCGACGGCGTCCAGTTCTTCGACGTCGAGAAGCGCCGCAGCCGCGAGGCCCAGGCCCAGGCCGCGCTGCGCGTGCAGCAGGCGCTGGAAGCCGGCGAACTCTGCCTCTACTACCAGCCGAAGCTGGACCTCGTCAGCGGCGCCCTGCTGGGTGCCGAGGCGCTGCTGCGCTGGCGCCATCCGCAGCGCGGGCTGCTCGCGCCCGCGACCTTCCTCCCCACCGTCGAGCACAGCGGCATGGCCGCGCAGCTCGGCCACTGGGTGCTGGAACAGGCGCTGGAGCAGGCCCGCCTCTGGCGCGCCCAAGGACTGGACCTCGAGCTCAGTGTCAACATCAGCCCGCGCCACCTGGCGGCGCCGGCCTTCGTGCCGCGGCTCGAGGCGCTGCTGGCGCGTCATCCCGACGTGCCGCGGGATCGGCTCGTGCTGGAACTGCTGGAGTCCAGCGCGCTCGACGACGTCGCGCTCGCGCGCCGCCTGCTGACCGATTGCAAGCGGCTCGGCCTGCGCCTGGCGATGGACGACTTCGGCACCGGCTACGCGACGCTGTCGGTGCTCAAGCAGCTGCCGCTGGACCAGCTCAAGATCGACCGCTCGTTCGTGCAGACCATGCTCGTCGATCCGCAGGACCATGCGCTGGTGCAGGGCGTGATCGCGCTGGCCGGGCAGTTCGGGTGCGAACTGGTGGCCGAAGGCGTGGAATCCCCGGCGCACGCGCAGGCGCTGATCGCCCTGGGCTGCCACGTCGGCCAGGGCAGCGGGCTGTGCGAGCCGCTGCCGCCGCAGGTGATGCTCGACTGGGCGCTGCGGCGCTCGCCGCCGCCCTCGCCGTCCCGGACGCTCGCGCCGGCCCAGGACGCGTCCGCGCAGGCCATCACTTAAAATCCCGGGGTGATCCCACCCGGCTTTATTCAGGACCTCCTGGCCCGCGTCGACATCGTCGACATCGTGGGCCGCCATGTCGACCTCAAGAAGGCCGGCATCAACCACAAGGGGCTGTGTCCGTTCCACGGCGAGAAGTCGCCGAGCTTCACGGTCAGCCCCTCGCGCCAGACTTACCACTGCTTCGGCTGCGGCCAGCACGGCAACGCCGTCGGCTTCCTGATGGAACACCTGGGCATCGGTTTCATCGACGCCGTCAAGGACCTCGCCCAGCAGGCCGGCATGCAGGTGCCCGAGGACGACCGCAGCCCGCAGGACCGCGAGCGCGAGAAGGCCCAGAAGCAGCGCCAGGCCACCTTGACCGAGGTCCTCGCCAAGGCCGGCCAGCACTACCGCCAGCAGCTCAAGGGCCACCCGCGCGCGATCGAGTACCTCAAGGGCCGCGGCCTGACCGGCCAGATTGCGCTGCAGTTCGGACTGGGCTACGCGCCGGACGGCTGGCGCTCGCTGGCCAACGCCTTCCCGTCCTACGACGATCCGCTGCTGGTCGAGACCGGCATGGTCATCCTGCAGGACGACCCCGGCAAGAGCGAGGCCGAACAGCGCCGCTACGACCGCTTCCGCGACCGCGTGATGTTCCCCATCCGCAATGTGCTGGGCGAGGTCATCGGCTTCGGCGGCCGCGTGCTGGACAAGGGCGAGCCGAAGTACCTGAACTCGCCGGAGACGCCGGTCTTCCACAAGGGCCGCGAGCTCTACGGCCTGTACGAGGCCCGCCCCCAGATGCGCCGCCGCGGCTATGCCCTGGTCGTCGAGGGCTACATGGACGTGGTCGCGCTGGCGCAGCACGGCTTCGGCAACGCGGTCGCGACGCTGGGCACCGCCTGCACGGCGGAGCACGTGCAGAAGCTGTTCCGCTTCACCGAATCGGTCGTGTTCAGCTTCGACGGCGACGCCGCCGGACGCCGCGCGGCCGGACGCGCGCTCGAGGCCGCCCTGCCCCACGCCAACGAGACGCGCACGATCAAGTTCCTGTTCCTGCCGACCGAGCACGACCCGGACTCATATGTGCGCGAACTGGGCGCCGAGGCCTTCGAGCGCTGCGTCGAAGGCGCGGTGCCGCTGTCGCGCCAGCTGATGGAAACCGCCGCCGACGGCTGCGACCTCGGCACGCCGGAAGGCCGCGCGAAGATGCTGAGCGTCGCCAAGCCGCTGTGGGCGGCGCTGCCGGACGGGCTGCTGAAGCGGCAACTGCTGGGCGAACTCGCCCGCCGCGCGCAACTGCCGGACGCCGAACTGCAGGGGCTGTGGGCGAACGCGCAACCGCCGGCGGCACCGGGCTCACGTCCGCGCGCGGACCGGCCCGCCGCCCCGCCCAAGGCGGCGCCAAGACCGGTCTCCCCGTCTTCCGACGGCCCGCACGACGAGCCGTACTTCGACATCCCTGCCTCGGCCTATGGCGACGAGGCCCATGCCGGCGCGGACGACCTCCACCTTCCCCCGGACGCCTACGCTGCCGCTCCCGCCCCGCAGACCCAGGGTCAGGCGGAACGCAAGTGGGTGCCCAAGGGCGAGTTCAAAGGCAAGGGGGGCAAAGGCAGCTGGAGCGGCAAGGGCGACTGGCGCAAGCGCGACCAGGATCCGACCATCGGCATGCCGCTGGAGCTGCCGCCGGCGCCGATGAACCTGGCGGTCCGGATGCTGGTGCTGCACAGCGAGCTCTGGCAGCAGATCGGCGAACAGGACCTGCAGCTGCTCCACGAACTTCCCGGCGAACACGGCCAGCTGATCGCGTGGCTGGAGCGCTCGCTGGTCGACAACGGCCCCGCGCCCTGGGCGGTGCTCCAGGTCGCCTTGCAGGAGGCCGACCTCATGGACCTCGCCCAGCGCGTCAGCGGCGGTCCGCTGACCGCACCGCCGTCCGACGACCACGTCGAGGCCGAGTTCCGCGAGGTGATGCGCAAGCTGTGGGTCGGCAAGCTGCGCGCGGAGGCCGATGTCATCGCGCGCAGCCCGCAACCGGACATGACCCGCTTCCAGGCGTTGCTGCGGCAGATCCGCGACCTGGAAGCCGCCTGAACGGACCGTCGGGCTGCGCTTTTTGACCGGACGGGAAAATTCGCAGATAATCTATGGTTTTCGCGCGTCAAGAGTGACCGCAGCGCCAACCGGTCCCCGGCCCCCCACTGACCCTGGGTTCATACACAAAGTGGCCAACTGACACCGCCTGGGCTGCAACAACAAAGGTTCACGCTAACCTTCACGCGCAAAGCCTTGAATGGTGGACGGCTCACCCCGATCTGCCATCCAGGGCCTGAGTTCGAGCCGCCTGGCTCGCTCGCGCCGCATAGCCCGCAAGTGTCGGGAGTTTGCGGGCGCCGGCGGGACAGGTGGCTGTTTGCATTGCCTGCACCCACTGCGATTTCCCCGCATTCACCTACTGGCCCCCGAGCCACCGAGGAACTGCATGACCGCCAAAAAGACCGCGTCCAAGGCCGCCGCCGCAGAAACCGAAGAAGTCAAGAAGCCGGCCGCCAAGGCCGCCGCGAAGACCGCCAAAGCCGCCACCGCTGCCGCGTCCGCTGACGACGCGAAGCCCAAGCGCGGCCGCAAGCCCAAGGCCGAGACCGAGTCGAAGAAGCCGGCCGCCAAGGCCAAGGTGGAAGAGGAAGAAGAGGACTTCACCGACGTCGACGCCGATGGCGAGGGCGACGGCGAGGCCGATGCGGAGG
This sequence comes from Roseateles chitinivorans, assembly GCF_050632235.1. GTDB lineage: Bacteria > Pseudomonadota > Gammaproteobacteria > Burkholderiales > Burkholderiaceae_C > Roseateles > Roseateles chitinivorans_A. The sequence goes on from NZ_CP192584.1 coordinate 5,186,173, forward strand.
TCGAGACCGCCGAGGTGGCCGAAGTCGAGGAAGTCGGCGAGGACAAGCCCAAGGCCAAGCCGCTGCGCATGAAGGTCAGCCGCGCCAAGGAGCGCGCGCTGATGCGCGAGTTCGGCCTGGACGAGACGGCGCTGACCGAAGAGGAAGTCGCCAAGCGTCGCCACGAGCTGAAGACCCTCATCAAGATGGGCAAGACGCGCGGTTTCCTGACGCATCAGGAAATCAACGACCACTTGCCCGAGAAGCTGATCAACGAGGAAATCCTCGAGGCGATCGTGTCGATGCTCAACGACATGGGCATCGCCGTGTACGAGCAGGCGCCCGACGCCGCCACGCTGCTGATCCAGGGCTCGACCTCGCCGACCGCCACCGAAGAGGAAGCGGAAGAGGCGGCCGAGGCCGCGCTGTCGACCGTCGATTCCGAGTTCGGCCGCACGACCGACCCGGTGCGCATGTACATGCGCGAGATGGGCACCGTCGAGCTGCTGACCCGCGAGGGCGAGATCGAGATCGCCAAGCGCATCGAAGGCGGCCTGCAGGCCATGATGCTGGCCATCTCGGCCTCCCCGACGACCATCGCCGAGATCCTGGCGATCGCCGCCAAGATCCGCGCCGGCGAGATGCAGATCTCCGAGTCGGTGGACGGCTTCGTCTCCGATGACGAGGCGGACGACTATGTCGCGGAAGAAGACTTCGACGAGTTCGACGAAGAGGACGACGACGACGGCGCCGGCGGCTCCAAGGCGCTGACCAAGAAGCTCGAGGAGCTGAAGAACGCCGCGCTGGTGAAGCTGGACTCGCTCGCGATCAACTTCGACAAGATGCGCAAGGCCTTCGAGAAGGACGGCTACAAGTCGGCCAACTACAACAAGGCCCAGTCCGCGATCAGCCAGGAGCTGATGACGATCCGCTTCACGGTCAAGACGATCGAGAAGCTGTGCGACATCCTGCGCTCGCAGGTGGACGACGTGCGCCGCTTCGAACGCGAGATCCGCAAGATCGTCGTGGACAAGTGCGGCATGCCGCAGGAGCACTTCATCAAGACCTTCCCGCCCAACGTGCTGAACCTGCAGTGGGCGGAGAAGGAAGTGGCCTCGGGCAAGCCGTACGCGAACATCATGTCGCGCAACCTGCCCGCGGTGCAGGAGCTGCAGCAGAAGCTGATCGACATCCAGGGCAAGGCCGTGGTGCCGCTGGACGACCTCAAGGGCATCAACAAGCGGATGAACGAGGGCGAGAAGGCCTCGCGCGACGCGAAGAAGGAAATGATCGAGGCCAACCTGCGCCTGGTCATCTCCATCGCCAAGAAGTACACCAACCGCGGCCTGCAGTTCCTGGACCTGATCCAGGAAGGCAACATCGGCCTGATGAAGGCGGTCGACAAGTTCGAGTACCGCCGCGGCTACAAGTTCTCGACCTACGCGACGTGGTGGATCCGCCAGGCCATCACCCGCTCGATCGCGGACCAGGCCCGCACCATCCGCATCCCGGTTCACATGATCGAGACGATCAACAAGATGAACCGGATCTCGCGTCAGCATCTGCAGGAGTTCGGCTTCGAGCCGGACGCGCCGACGCTGGCCGAGAAGATGGAGATGCCGGAGGACAAGATCCGCAAGATCATGAAGATCGCCAAGGAGCCGATCTCCATGGAAACGCCGATCGGGGACGACGACGACAGCCACCTGGGCGACTTCATCGAGGACACCAACAACACCGCGCCGATCGAGGCCGCGATGCAGGCCGGCCTGCGCGAGGTGGTGAAGGACATCCTGGACAGCCTGACCCCGCGCGAAGCCAAGGTGCTGCGCATGCGCTTCGGCATCGAGATGAGCACGGACCACACGCTGGAGGAAGTCGGCAAGCAGTTCGACGTCACCCGCGAGCGCATCCGCCAGATCGAAGCCAAGGCGATCCGCAAGCTGAAGCATCCGTCGCGCAGCGACAAGCTGCGCACCTACCTGGACAACCTCTGATCCAGCCCGTGACCCGGGGCCCAGCGATGGGCACCGGGTTTGCCGGAAGACCGGCCCCGTCCTCGGACGCGGGCCGGTTTTTCTTGGTGCCGCCGCCTTCGGACCTCGACGCCCGAAAGGCTTGTTACGGCATTCGCCCGCCTGTTGGGGGGAGGTGTCGCACAGGGGCCGACAGGCCCCCAAGGCGAGGGCTTATCTCCACGTGACGCCCGGGGTGCCGCGGCTACACTGAGACTTCCATCACATCTTGTCCCCTGTCAGGCCGATGACCCAGATCCGCGAGCGCACCGTCCTGTTTGCCGACTTGCGCGGCAGCACGGCGCTGTTCGAAACGCTGGGGAACGCGGAAGCCTCGGGGCTGGTGACGCAGACGGTCGCACTGACCGGCCAGGCGGTCGAAGAGAACCGCGGTCACATCATCAAGACGCTGGGCGACGGCCTGATGGCCGCCTTCGACAACCCGCGCGACGGCATCAAGGCCGCGATGCGGATGCAGGAGCTGCTGCTCAAGTCGTCGGCCCGCAGCGAACGGCTGCGCCACACCCACCTGCAGATCGCGCTGGCGCGCGGCGAGGTCGTCGAGATCCACGGCGACTGCTTCGGCGACGCGGTCAACGTCGCGGCCCGGCTGCTCGACCACGCGGGCGACGGCGAGACCGTCGTGACGGCCGAGGTCGTGAACGGCCTGACCGGCGCGCAGAAGGCGCGCTTCCGCAGCCTCGACCACATCAGCGTGCGCGGACGCGCCGAACCGGTCCACATCTACGTGCTGGACCAGGGCACCGGCGATCCGGGCGCCACGCAGTTCGGCGAGATCGTCCGCAGCGCCGGACCGGAAGGCATCCGGCTGGTCTGGCAGGACCTGGACCGCGTCTTCGAGATCGAACAGATGCCCATCGTGCTGGGCCGCAGCACGCAGGCCACCTATTGCATCACCGACGTCCGCGTCAGCCGATCGCACGCGCGCATCGACTGGCAGGGCAGCAGCTTCAGCCTGACCGATCTCAGCTACAACGGCACCTTCGTGCGCTTCGGCGCCGGCGGCCAGACGCTGAGCCTGCGCCGCGGCTCCTGCACGCTGCACGGCGCCGGCGCCATCGGACTGGGCGGCGCGGCATCGGAGTCGCAGGCCCCGACCGTGCGCTTCGAGGTGCTGCACCTGGCCGAAGCCGCCTCGTCGGCCCTGATGCGACGTGGGATCTGAGCCGCCGCATCGCGGCCAGGGCCCCTCCCTCCTTCTTCGCGACTCGTCGCCCCCGCCGGATGAGCTTCCGTCCTGAACCCGATCATGTGCACGGCCGCGCGCCGACCATCGGCGTGCTGCTGGTCAACCTGGGCACGCCCGACGCGCCCACGCCCGAGGCCACGCGCCGCTACCTGGCGCAGTTCCTGTCCGACCCGCGCGTCATCGAGATCCCGAAGGCCGCCTGGTGGCCGATCCTGCACGGCGTGATCCTGCGGACGCGTCCGGCGAAGTCGGCGAAGAAGTACGCCAGCATCTGGATGAAGGACGGCTCGCCGCTGATGGTCTGGACGACGAAGCAGGCCAAGCTGCTGCAGGGCCAGCTCGGCGAACAGGGCCACCGCGTCAAGGTGCTGCACGCGATGCGCTACGGCAACCCGTCGATCGCGTCGCAGCTCGACGCGCTGCGCGCCGAGGGCGCCACCCGCGTGCTGGTGCTGCCGGCCTATCCGCAGTATTCGGGCGCGACGACCGCCAGCGTCGTCGACGACGTGGCGCGCTGGTCGCTGGAACACCGGCATGTGCCGGAGTTCCGCTTCGTCAACCGCTACCACGACGACAAGCGCTACATCGCCGCGCTGGCCGACAGCGTGCGTGCCTACTGGAAGGCCGAAGGCCGCGGCGAGCTGCTGGTGATGAGCTTCCACGGCATGCCCGCGCGCACGCTGGCGCTGGGCGACCCGTACCACTGCGAATGCCTGAAGACCGGCCGGCTGCTGGCCGAGGCGCTGGGGCTCTCCGACGCGCAGTACAAGGTGACCTTCCAGAGCCGCTTCGGCAAGGCGCGCTGGCTGGAGCCCTACACCGAGCCCACGTTGCGCGAGCTCGCCGGACGCGGGCTGAAGTCGGTCGACCTGATCTGCCCGGGCTTCTCGTCGGACTGCATCGAGACGCTGGAAGAGATCGACATGGAAGCGCGCGAGGCCTTCCTGCACAGCGGCGGCCAGCGCTTCAGCTACATCCCCTGCCTCAACGACCGCCCCGCCCACATCCGCGCGCTGGCGGCGATCGCCGAGCAGCACCTGCAGGGCTGGCCCACGACCGCCGTGCCCGACGAGGCGCAGGCCGCGGCCCTCGCCCGTCAGCGCGAAGCGGCATCGATAGCGGGCGCGACACGCTGACGGCCAGCGCAACGCGCTGAGCGCCGTCGCCGCACCATGACCAAGGGCCCCGTCATCCGGGGCCCTTGTCGTTGGGGGATGGCGTCGCCGCAGGAGGCGACCGCCACCGCTGCCGTCAATGTCGCCGTCAGCCGAGTGCGACCGCCGCCTGCTGGCGCGCCTTGCGCGCGGCCATCCACTTCATGACCCGCGGCAGCAGCAGCACGATCACGACGATCGCCAGCAGCGAGGCCGACAGCGGGCGCTGCAGGAACACGCTCCAGCTCCCGCCGCCGATGGCGACGCCGTTGCGCAGGTGCGCCTCGGCGAGCGGGCCCAGGATCATGCCGACGACCACCGGCGCGGTCGGGAAGTCGAAGCGCCGCATCACCACGCCCAGCAGGCCGATGGCCAGCATCACGTAGAGGTCGAACGCGCTCTGGCGCATGCCGTAGACGCCGACCGTGGCGAAGATCAGGATGCCGGCGTACAGCGGCGCGCGCGGGATGCGCAGCAGCTTCACCCACAGTCCCACCATCGGCAGGTTGAGCACCAGCAGCATCACGTTGCCGATGTACAGCGACGCGATCAGCGCCCACACCAGCGTCGACGAGGTCTCGAACAGCTGCGGTCCGGCCTGGATGCCGTAGTTCTGCAGCGCCGACAGCAGGATGGCCGCGGTGACCGAGGTCGGGATGCCCAGCGTCAGCAGCGGCACCAGCGTGCCGGTCACGGCCGCGTTGTTGGCCGCTTCCGGTCCGGCCACGCCCTCGATGGCGCCGACGGTGCCGAACTCCTCCTTGTGCTTGGACAGCTTGCGCTCGGTCGCGTAGCTCAGGAAGGTCGGGATCTCGGTGCCGCCGGCGGGGATCACGCCGAACGGGAAACCGAGCGCGGTGCCGCGCATCCACGCGGGGATCGAGCGTTTCCACTCCTGCCGCGTCATGTGCACGCGGCCCATGGTGTTCATCGTCAGGTTGCTGCGGCCCTCATAGAGCGCCACGTAGAGCGTCTCGCCGACCGCGAACAGGCCCACCGCGACCAGCACCGTCTCGATGCCGTCCATGAACTCGGGCACGCCGCCGGTGTAGCGGATCTGGCCGGTGATCTGGTCCATGCCGACCAGCCCCATGGCCAGGCCGATGAACAGCGCCGTCATGCCGCGCAGCGTGCTCTGGCCCAGCACCGCGGAGACGGTGGTGAAGGCGATCAGCATCAGGCAGAAGTATTCCGGCGGGCCGAGCGTGACGGCGAAGTCCGCCAGCACCGGCGCGAACAGCGTGACCAGCACGGTGGCGAAGGTTCCGGCGAAGAACGAGCCGATCGCCGCCGTGGCCAGCGCCGCGCCGGCGCGGCCGTGGCGGGCCATCTTGAAGCCTTCGAGCGCGGTCACCATGGTGCCGGTCTCGCCCGGGGTGTTGAGCAGGATGGAGGTGGTCGAACCGCCGTACATCGCGCCGTAGTAGATGCCGGCGAAGAAGATCATCGACGCGGTCGGGTCGACCTGCGCGGTGATCGGCAGCAGCATCGCGACGGTCACGGCCGGGCCGAGGCCGGGCAGCACGCCGATCGCCGTCCCGAGCGCGCAGCCGATGAAGGCCCACATCAGGTTGGCGCCGGAGGCGGCCGTGGCGAAGCCGCCCATCAGGTGGGTCCAGAGGTCTTGCATGTCGGAACTCCGGTGAGGGTTACAGCCAGCCGCCGGCCGTGATGGCGGGCAGGTTGAGCGCGAGCAGCTTGTTGAACAGCCAGAACACCGGGGCCGCGATCAGCAGGCCGGTGACGGCGTCGATGACGATCTGGCGCACGCCGCCGTGGGACTTGCCCTCGGCGCGACGCAGGCCGCGCACGGCCAGCACGAAGCACAGCGTGCAGGCGAGGACGAAACCGATCGTCGTGATCAGCGACGCGTTGGCGATGACGGCGGCGGCCACCCAGGCGCCCGACAGCCAGTCCGCCTTGGGCGCGCCCGACGGCGGCTCCATCGAGCGGAAGCCGCCGCTGCGCGATTCCCAGATCAGCCAGGCGCCGCAGATCAGCAGCACCGCGGCGACGAACCAGGGCAGCGCATTCGGGCCGATGCCGGAGTAGCCGGCGTCGGACGGGATCGCGGCGGCCCCGAAGGCCATCACGCCGCCGACGACCATCGCCGCGGCGCCGACCAGCGTCTGGTACAGCGGCGCCGGCGTGGTGTCGTCGAATTCAGGCGGAATGCCTGGAGGAGCAGGCGCGACCCGTTGGGCGGTCGCGGACGGATGGCCGGCCACGGCCGGCGCGGAAGATTCGGACATGGCGGCCTCCCGGGGTCAGACCATGCCGGACTTGTGCATGATCGCGCGCAGGGACGCGAACTCGTTGTCGACGAAGGCTTCGAAGTCCTTGCCCGTCATCACGGCGGGCGTCCAGCCGTTCTTCTCCAGCGCTTCCGTCCAGGCCTTGGACTTCGTCGCCTTCACGACCAGATCGATCAGCACCTGACGCTGCGCCGGCGTGATGCCGGGCGCGCCGTACACGCCGCGCCAGTTGCCGATCTCGACGTTGTAGCCGAGCTCCTTCATCGTCGGGATGTCCAGGCCCTTGATGCGCTGCGGCGCGGTGATCGCGATCGGGCGCATCTTGCCGCTCTCGATGTAGGGCTGGAACTCGCTGTAGCCGCTGCCGCCGATGCTGACGTTGCCGCCCAGGATCGCGGCCACGGCCTCGCCGCCGCCCCGGAAGGCGACGTAGTTGATCTTGGTCGCGTCGACGCCGACCTCACGGGCCAGCATCGCCGCGGCGATGTGCTCCGTGGCGCCGCGCGAGCCGCCGCCCCACTTCACCGAGCCCGGGTCCTTCTTCAGCGCCTCGACCACGTCCTTCATCGTCTTGAACGGCGAGTTGGCCGGCAGGACGAAGACGTTGTACTCGCTGGTCAGGCGCGCGATCGGCGTGGCCTGCGTCAGCGTGACGGGCTGCTTGCTGGTGATCAGGCCGCCGAGCATCACGGCGCCCATCACCATCATCGCGTTCGGGTCGCCCTTGGCGGCGTTGACGAACTGCGCCAGGCCGATGGCGCCGGCGGCGCCGCCCTTGTTCTCGAAGGTCACCGCGCCCGCGGCGCCGGCGTCCTGCAGGGCCTTGCCCAGCGCGCGGCCGGTGATGTCCCAGCCGCCGCCCGGATTGGCGGGCACCAGGATCTTCAGGGCCGCCGCGGCCTGCGCGCTCAGCGGCAGGCCGCCGGCGGCGCCCAGCGCGGCGAAGGCGGCCGCGGACTTCAGGAATTGGTCTCGACGCATGCTCGTGTCTCCTGTTGTAGATGTCGTCATCGGGGCTGAGCAAGCGCCCGGTGTTGTAGGCGTGAATCCTGCACACGGCGGCTTTCATTCGGCTGTCGGGAAGCTCAGGGTTGACCCTGAGCGGTGGCGGCTTCGCGCGTGGCGGACACTGCCGGCCATGAGGCTGTTTTTCGTCGAGGACAACGCCGCGCTGCAGACCACGGTGGCGCGGTCGTTCGAGCGCCGCGGCATCCAGGTGCACGGGTTCACCGAGGGCCGCGCGGTGCTCGAGCGCTGGCGCGCGTCGCCGCCGGACGTCGTGCTGCTGGACCTGTCGCTGCCCGACATCGACGGGCTGGAACTGCTGTCGGCCGCGCGCGCCGAGCAGCTCACGACGCCGGTGATCATCCTGACCGCGCGAGGCACCGTCGGCGACCGCATCCTGGGCCTGAACATCGGCGCCGACGACTACCTGCCCAAGCCTTTCGATCTCGATGAACTCGAGGCCCGCGTGCGCGCCCTCGCCCGGCGCAGCCGCGGCGCATCAGGTTCGGCCGCCGGCGCGGGCGCGCACGAGGACGAGTCCTTCCACGGCCTGCGCGTGGACGCCGACAGCGGCGCGATCTACCACCTCGGGCTGCCGCTGGACCTGCCGCCGCGCGAGGCCGCGCTGCTGCGCGCGCTGCTGGCGCGGCCGGGCCAGGCGGTCGCCAAGGAGCGGCTGACGGAGATCGTCTTCGCCGACGACCTCGACGTGCAGCCCGACGCGGTCGAGGTCGTGGCCTACCGGCTGCGCAAGCGGCTGCCCGCGGACGGCGCGCGGCTGGTGACGCTGCGCGGCCTGGGCTACCTGCTCAAGGCGCCGGACTGAGTGGGCGGCGTGCGCGGAGTGATCAAGCTGTCCTCGATGCGCAGCCGCCTGATGGTGGGCATCCTGGTGCCGGTCGGCCTGCTGATCGCCGCCAACGCGCACCGGCTCTACGAGGACGCGCTCAGGGCCATCGACACGGCCTACGACCGCACGCTGCTCGCCTCGGCGAAGACCATCGGCGAGCAGCTCGACGTGCACGGCACGCGCGAGGATCCGCACCTGGTCTCCGAGGTCCCCTACGCGGCGCTCGAGGCCTTCGAAGCCGACAACCGCAGCCGCATGTTCTATCGCGTCACCGGCTTCCGCGGCGAGTGGGTGTCGGGCTTCGACGACCTGCCCGCCTGGCACGGCAAGCTGCCCGCGCGCGGCGCGTATGCCGCGCTGGTCGATTTCTACGACGACGTCTACCAGGGCGAAGAGGTCCGCGTCGCCGTGCTCAAGCAGCCGGTGTCGGGCGAGGCCGGCCTGGGCGTCGCGACCATCCAGGTCGCGGAGACGCTGGAGATCCGGCGCACGCTGGCCCGCCAGGTGCTGATCTCGACGCTGTGGCGGCAGGCCGCGCTGCTGGCCGTGATCGCGATCGTGGTCTGGGGCGTGGTGCTCTTCGCGACCTGGCCGGTGCGGGAGCTGAGCCGCTCGATCGGCGCGCGCGCGGACGACGACCTCAGTCCGATCCCGATGCCCGGCGTGCCGGCGGAGCTCGCGCCGCTGGTGGTCGCGATCAACGAGGCCTGGCATCGGCAGGCCGGCCTGTTCGCGCATCAGAAGCGCTTCGTGCGCGACACCTCGCACCAGCTGCGCACGCCGCTGGCGGTGCTCAAGGCGCAGGTGCAGTCGGCGCGCCGCGGCGACCTGCCGCTGACGCAGGCGATCGACGAGATCGGCGCCACCGTGGACGGCGCCACCGCGCTCGCCAACCAGATGCTGGCGCTGGCCAAGGTCGAGCAGTTGCGCCAGCAGGGCGATCCGCCGCGGCTGGACCTGGCGGAGACGGTGCGCGAGGTGGCGCTCGACCTCGCGCCGCTGATCGCCGACGCGGAACTCGACTTCGAGCTGATCACCGAGCCCGCGCCGGTGCGCGGCCATGAATGGGCGCTGCGGGAGCTCGTGCGCAACCTGCTGCACAACGCGCTGCGGCATTGCCCGCGCGGCGGCCGGCTGGAGCTGCGCGTGACGGCGCGCGCGCGGGACGTCGACGCCGGGGCCGCCGGTACGGGCACGGGCCACGGCGTCGAACTGCGCATCGCCGACAGCGGCCCCGGCATTGCGGCGGCACTCCGGCCCAAGCTCGGCCAGCCGTTCGCGGCGGGTGCCGGCGGAGGCTCGGGCCTCGGGCTTGCCATCTGCCGGGAGATCGTGGGGTCCCTGGGCGGCACGCTGTCGCTGGACAACCGCGAGCAGGATGGGGTCATCGCCGGGCTGGACGCCGTGGTCCGGCTGCCGGCGGCACCATCGTCCGACCCGATCGCCCCCTGAATTCCGCATAGGACAATCCGCCCCCCGATGTCTTCCTCCTCCCGATCCCCTTCCCCGCCGGCCGGCGCCACCGGAGCCGACGGCGTGCGCCTGGACAAGTGGCTCTGGGCGGCGCGTTTCTTCAAGACCCGCTCGATCGCCGTCGACGAGATCGGCAAGGGCCGCGTCACCATCAACGGGCAGGCGGCGAAGGCCTCGCGCGAGGTGCGTGTCGGCGACCTGGTCAAGCTGCGCCAGGGCCAGGTCGACCGCGAAGTGAAGGTGGCCGGCATCAGCGGCGTGCGCGGTCCCGCGCCGGTGGCGCAGACGCTGTACGAGGAGACGCCCGACAGCGTCGCCGCCCGCGAGCGTGCCGCCGAGGCGCGCCGCCTCGCGCCCGAGCCGGCCGACGCCATCGAGCAGGGCCGCCCGACGAAGCAGGACCGGCGCCGCCTCGCGGACTGGAACCGCTGGTCCGCCAGCCTGGATTGACGCCGCCGGACCCGGACAGGCCCGCCAGCGGCAGGCGTCCCCGGCCCGGGGACGCCGCGGAATGACCCACCGAGCGCCCCCAGCGGCTCACCAAACGCCCGCGCTTCGCGGGCGCCGATAGCAGGCCCGGGGTTTGCCCGCGCACGGATGCGAAAATCACCCTCTTGAAGTTCCGGCCATGGGCCCCAGATGCGGCGGGTCGCCCGACGCACGCTGGTTCTCACAGAGGCCGGCCGCGCTTCCGAAGAGGAGCCGGGCATCCGTATTGGGGCATTCCAACCATGACGACTGACAACCAACAACCTGATCCGACGCTGGACGAACTGACCCAGCAAGCTGCTGCCGCGGCCGCCGCCGCGGTGCCCGAAACGCTCGAGGCCCGGCTCGCCGACACCGAGCGCCGCCTGGCCGAGATGTCCGACGCCTACCTGCGCGCCAAGGCCGAGGTCGAGAACACCCGCCGCCGCGGCGAGGACGACACGACCAAGGCCCGCAAGTTCGCCGTCGAGGGCTTCGCCGAGGCCATGCTGCCGGTGATGGACAGCCTGTCCGCCGCGATCGCCCTGCCCGACGCCAGCGTCGACCAGGTGCTGCAGGGCGTGCACGCGACGCTGCGCCAGCTGCAGTCGGCGCTGGAGCGCAACAAGGTGGTGGAGATCAACCCGGCCTCCGGCACGAAGTTCGACCCCCACCAGCACCAGGCCATCTCGGTGGTCCCGGCCGAGCAGGACCCGAACACGGTCGTGACCGTGCTGCAGAAGGGCTTCCTGATCGCCGACCGGGTGCTGCGCCCGGCGCTGGTCACCGTGACCGCCCCGAAGTGAGCGGCCGGTACCGGTTCAAAAAGCACGCTGAAAAAAGATCCGGGGCCTTGAACCCGGGCAAGTTATCCACAGATCAGAAGCATCCCGGAACGTTGTTTCAGCCGCTCATCCGCTGAGCCTCAGGGGCCTCCCCGCTGACCGTTCCGCCAGTTTTCAAATTCAGGAGCACCACATGGCTAAGAAGAAGATCATCGGCATCGACCTGGGCACGACCAACTCGTGCGTCGCGGTCATGGAAGGCAACACCACCCGCGTCATCGAGAACGCGGAAGGCGCCCGCACCACCCCGTCGATCATTGCGTACCAGGAAGACGGCGAAGTGCTGGTCGGCGCCTCGGCCAAGCGCCAGGCCGTGACCAACCCGCGCAACACGCTGTACGCGGTGAAGCGCCTGATCGGCCGCAAGTTCCAGGAAAAGGAAGTCCAGAAGGACATCGACCTGATGCCCTACACCATCGCCGCCGCCGACAACGGCGACGCGTGGGTGGAAGTGCGCGGCAAGAAGCTGGCGCCCCCGCAGGTCTCCGCGGAAGTCCTGCGCAAGATGAAGAAGACGGCCGAGGACTACCTCGGCGAGGAAGTGACCGAAGCCGTCATCACGGTGCCGGCCTACTTCAACGACGCGCAGCGTCAGGCGACCAAGGACGCCGGCCGCATCGCCGGCCTGGACGTCAAGCGCATCATCAACGAGCCCACCGCCGCGGCCCTGGCCTTCGGCCTGGACAAGCACGGCGCGGGTGACCGCAAGATCGCCGTGTTCGACCTGGGCGGCGGCACCTTCGACATCTCCATCATCGAGATCGCGGACGTCGACGGCGAGAAGCAGTTCGAAGTGCTGTCCACCAACGGCGACACCTTCCTGGGCGGCGAGGATTTCGACCAGCGCATCATCGACTACATCATCGGCGAGTTCAAAAAGGAACAGGGCGTCGACCTGACCAAGGACGTGCTGGCCCTGCAGCGCCTGAAGGAAGCCGCCGAGAAGGCCAAGATCGAGCTGTCCAACTCGTCGCAGACCGACGTCAACCTGCCGTACATCACGGCCGACGCCACCGGTCCGAAGCACCTGAACATCAAGCTGACCCGCGCCAAGCTGGAGTCGCTGGTGGACGAGCTGATCGAGCGCACCATCGCCCCCTGCCGCACCGCGATCAAGGACGCGGGCGTGTCGGTCGGCGAGATCGACGACGTCATCCTGGTCGGCGGCATGTCGCGCATGCCCAAGGTGCAGGAGAAGGTCAAGGAGTTCTTCGGCAAGGACCCGCGCAAGGACGTGAACCCCGATGAGGCCGTGGCCGTCGGCGCCGCGATCCAGGGCCAGGTCCTGGGCGGCGAACGCACCGACGTGCTGCTGCTGGACGTCACCCCGCTGAGCCTGGGCATCGAGACCCTGGGCGGCGTGATGACGAAGATGATCAAGAAGAACACGACCATCCCGACCAAGTTCGCGCAGACCTTCTCGACCGCCGAGGACAGCCAGCCCGCCGTGACCATCAAGGTCTACCAGGGCGAGCGTGAACTGGCACAGGCCAACAAGAGCCTGGGCGAGTTCAACCTCGAAGGCATCCCGCCGGCGCCGCGCGGCCTGCCGCAGATCGAGGTCAGCTTCGACATCGACGCCAACGGCATCCTGCACGTCGGCGCCAAGGACAAGGGCACCGGCAAGGAAAACAAGATCACCATCAAGGCGAACTCCGGCCTGTCCGAGGCCGAGATCGAGAAGATGGTGAAGGACGCCGAGGCCAACGCCGCCGAGGACAAGAAGAAGGTCGAGCTGGTGCAGGCGAAGAACCAGGCCGACGGTCTGGTGCATTCGGTGCAGAAGTCGCTGACCGAGCACGGCGACAAGCTGGACGCCGGCGAGAAGGAAAAGATCGAAGCCGCGGTCAAGGACCTGGAAGAGGCCATCAAGGGCGAGGACAAGGCCGACATCGACGCCAAGACCGAAGCGCTGATGACCGCCAGCCAGAAGCTGGGCGAGAAGGTCTACGCCGAGGCGCAGGCCGCCCAGGCGGCGGCCGGCGCGGGCGCGGCGGGTGCCGCGGGCGCGGGTGCCGAGCACGCGGAAGCCGCCGGTGCGCAGGCTTCGGCCAAGCCGGCCGACGACAACGTCGTGGACGCCGAGTTCAAGGAAGTCAAGGACTCGAAGTAAGCGCCGCGCATGCCGACCCGGGGTCGGCATCGCGAACGGCTCATGCTGTCGATTGACAGCCGCCGCGCGGGGCCGCCAGCCTCGCGCGGCGCTCTGGTTTGAGGCCCTTAGTCCTCTCGGGAAGATCCATGGCAAAGCGTGACTATTACGAAGTCCTGGGCGTCGCCAAGAACGCCAGCGAAGAGGACATCAAGAAGGCCTATCGCAAGCTCGCGATGAAGTACCACCCTGACCGCAATCAGGGCGACGGTGCCAAGGAAGCCGAGGACAAGTTCAAGGAAACCAAGGAAGCCTACGAGATGCTCTCGGACGGCCAGAAGCGGGCCGCCTACGACCAGTACGGCCACGCGGGCGTGGATCCGAACCAGGGCTTCCGGGGCGGCCAGGGCGGCGAAGGTTTCGGCGGCTTCGCGGAGGCCTTCGGCGACATCTTCGGCGACCTGTTCGGCCAGCAGGGCGGCGGCGGCCGTCGCCAGGGTGGCGGCCAGCAGGTCTATCGCGGCAGCGACCTGAGCTACGCGATGGAGATCACGCTGGAGGAAGCCGCGCGCGGCAAGGAAACGCAGATCCGCATCCCGTCCTGGGAAGGCTGCGAGACCTGCAAGGGCAGCGGCGCAAAACCCGGCACCAGCGCCAAGACCTGCGGCTCCTGCGGCGGCAGCGGCACGGTGCACATGCGCCAGGGCTTCTTCAGCATCCAGCAGACCTGCCCGCACTGCCACGGCACCGGCAAGATCATTCCCGAGCCCTGCACCACCTGCAACGGCGCCGGCAAGATCAAGAAGACCAAGACGCTGGAAGTCAAGATCCCGGCCGGCATCAACGAAGGCATGCGCATCCGCTCGGCCGGCAACGGCGAGCCGGGCGTGAACGGCGGTCCGTCGGGCGATCTCTACATCGAGATCCGCATCAAGCAGCACGACATCTTCGAGCGCGACGGCGACGACCTGCACTGCACGATGCCGGTGTCGATCACGACGGCGGCGCTGGGCGGCACGATCGAGGTGCCGACGCTGGGCGGCAAGGCCGAGATCGAGCTCCCCGAAGGCACGCAGCACGGCAAGACCTTCCGCCTGCGCGGCAAGGGCATCAAGGGCGTGCGCTCGAGTTATCCGGGCGACCTGTACTGCCACATCAGCATCGAGACGCCGGTCAAGCTGACCGAGCATCAGCGCAAGCTGCTGAAGGAACTCGACAAGAGCCTGAAGGACGGCGGCGAGCGCCACTCGCCCAACGCGAAGAGCTGGACCGACCGGGTCAAGGACCTCTTCAAGTAAATCGCCAACAGCGACACGCAAACCCCGGTCACGACTCGCGAATCGCGCCGGCCACCCACGCAAACCCGGGGGACCGGCGGTCGCCGCCAGACCGACAATCGGTCGGTGGTTGACGACATTCGCACAATTCGTTGGGGTGCTGCCGGCCCGCTCTCTTCGGAGGCGGGCTTTTTCACATGGGCGCGCGCCTTGGCGGGGCCACGGCCATGACGCTCGCCGGCACGCTCGGAAAGACGCAAGCGCTGGTCATCGACAGCAACGCGAACTCGCGCAGCCTGATGACGGCGCAGTTGCGCGAACTCGGCGTCGGCCACGTGCGGCAGACCACGCGCGTGCGGGACGCCCGCGTGATCCTGGAGACGCAGCCCTACGACATCGTCATCTGCGACTACTACTTCGACGGCTCCGAGATGTCGGGGCAGGACCTGCTGGACGAGCTGCGGCGCGAGCAGCTGCTCCCCTACTCCACCGTCTTCGTCATGGTCACCGGCGAGGCCTCCTACGCGAAGGTCGCCGAGGCCGCGGAGGCGGCGCTGGACGCCTACCTCGTCAAGCCCTACACGACCACGGCGCTGGCCGACCGGCTGGCCAACGCGCGGCATCGCAAGGTGGAGCTCAAGGACATCTTCGAGGCCATCGACGCGAAGGATTTCGGCCACGCGGCGGACCTGTGCCTGGCGCGTTTCCAGCGGAAGGCGACCTACTGGCTGTACGCCGCGCGCATCGGCGCGGAACTGCTGCTGCGCCTGGAACGCCACACCGAGGCCCGCGAGCTGTACGAGGCCATCATCGCCGCGCGCACCGTGCCGTGGGCGCGGCTGGGCGTGGCGCGGACCGAGGTCGCCGGCGGCAACCTGAGCGCCGCGCGCCGGACGCTGGAGACCCTGATCGGCGACATGCCCGACCAGGCCGACAGCTACGACCTGATGGGCCGCGTGCAGATGGAGCAAGGCGAGATCGACGCCGCGCTCGCGACCTACCGCACCGCCGCGACGCTGACACCGGGCTGCCTCCTGCGCCAGCAGCATTGCGGCACGCTGGCCTTCTACGCGGGGCAGCGCGATGAGGCGCTCAAGATGCTCGAACGCAGCGTGGCGCAGGGCCTGCGGTCCAAGCTGTTCGATGCGCACAGCCTGGCCCTGATCGCGCTGATGCGTTTCGACGCGAAGGACAGCAAGGGCCTCAAGTACACGATGGATGCGCTGATGCAGGCCATGGAACGCGCGCCGCGCGACCAGCGCCTGCAAGGCTTCGACGTGCTGATGCAGGGCCTGCGGCTCCTGCTGGACCGCAAGCTGGCGGACGCGCTGACGCTGGCGCGTCAGTTCGCGCGGCGCGCCGCGGACCCGGACTTCGACCTCGAGGCCGCGAGCCTGCTGGTCGCGCTGTGGGTGCGCATGGCGCGGCAGGACATCGAGCTCAGCGAGATGGAGACGCTGATGAACCAGCTCGGGTTGCGTTTCTGCAGTTCGAAGTCGGCGACCGAGGTGCTGATCAGCATGGCCGAGAGCCATGAACCCAGCACGCAACTGCTGCGCGATGCGAATGCGCGGGTGTTCGCGATCTCCGAGACGGCGATGCGGCATGCGATGCGAGGCGACGCGCAGACCGGCGTGCAGCTGCTGGTGGAACAAGGCACGCACACGCTCAATGCCAAGCTGATCGACATGGCGGCGCTGGTCCTCAAGCGTTACCGGGAGCGGATGACCGACCCCGGCGCGCTGGAGCCCAGGATCGAGGAACTGCAACGCCGCTATGTGCAGGCCAGCGGCCAGGGGCTGAAGGCCGCCCGAGGCGGCGGCATGGCCTTGCGGGGATGACCGCGCATCCCGGGCTAAGCTGCGGCAACGCCCAGGGATGCTTCAGGGAAGCTTCAGGTACGACAACTACAAGGGCCGGTTTCTTTTTGCCGGCCTGACACAACAAGATGCCGTTCTCCGATTCCTCGACCTCGCGCCCTCGCGAGGCCGCCGCCGCGGGCACCGTGCGCGCCCGTTCTCCGCTGGCATTGACGTGGCTGACCGCGCTTTGGATCGGTGTGCTCGGCAACTGGCCGCTGTGGCAGCGGATGTGGGGCATGCCGGACTACGCCGGCGCGTCGGGCAAGCTGTTCGTCATCGTCTTCGCCGGCATCGTGATCATGGTGCTCGCCGCCGTGTTCAGCCTGCTGGCCTGGCGTGTCGCGGTGAAGCCGCTGCTGACGCTGATGCTCCTGATGACGGCGCCGCTGGCCTACTTCATCGGCAGCTACGGCGTGATCATCGACAGCACGATGATCACCAACGCGCTGCAGACCGATGTGCGGGAGACCCGCGATCTG
Source organism: Roseateles chitinivorans (assembly GCF_050632235.1). GTDB lineage: Bacteria > Pseudomonadota > Gammaproteobacteria > Burkholderiales > Burkholderiaceae_C > Roseateles > Roseateles chitinivorans_A. The sequence goes on from NZ_CP192584.1 coordinate 5,203,137, forward strand.
ATCGGTTGGGGCCTGGCCGCGCACGTCGCGGTGATCGCGCTGATCCCGCTGGTCTGGATCTGGCGGCAGCGCCTGACGGACAAGCGCTGGTTCAAGCGGCTGGGATGGAACCTCGCGAGCGTGGCCTTGGCGCTGGCGCTGGGCGTCGGACTGGCGGCGACGCGGACGGCGGACCTGGCCTCCACGCTGCGCAACAACAAGGCGCTGACCAAGATGGTCAGCCCGATCAACGCGATCTGGGCGAGCGCCTCGCTGGCCGCGCAGAAGCAGAAGAAGCCCAAGGGGCCGCTCGAGGTCGTCGCGGCCGACGCGAAGCTCACACCGCGTGCCGCGGGCGCACGGCCGCCGCTGGTGCTGCTGGTGGTCGGCGAAACGGCGCGCTCCGAGAACTTCCAGCTCAACGGCTATGCCAAGCCGACCAATCCGGAGCTGTCGACGAAGCCGGTGCTGAGCTACCGCGAGGTCGCGTCCTGCGGCACGTCGACGGCGGCCTCGCTGCCGTGCATGTTCTCGCAGCTCGGCCGCGAGGTGTATGTCGATCATCCCGGCAACCAGCAGACGCTGATGGACGTGCTGCAGCGCGCCGGCCTGGCGGTGCTGTGGCTGGACAACCAGTCGGGCTGCAAGGGCATCTGCGACCGCGTGCCGAATGCCCAGGCCATCACTCCCGCGCGCCCCGATCACCCGATCCCCGCGGGGCTGTGCCGCGCGGACGGCGAGTGCCTCGACGAGGTGATGCTGCACGACCTGGACGCGCGCATCGCGGCGCTGGATCCGCAGCGCGTCGCGCGCGGCGTCGTGCTGGTGCTGCACCAGATGGGCAGCCACGGCCCCGCCTATTACCTGCGCACCCCGGACGACCGCAAGCCCTTCCGGCCCGAGTGCCGCAGCAACGCGCTGCAGCAGTGCGAACTGGACCAGGTCCGCAATGCCTACGACAACACGATCGCCTACACCGACCATGTGCTGGCGAAGGCGATCGACTGGCTGGGGACGCAGGAGCAGCGCTTCGACCCCAGCCTGCTCTACGTCTCGGACCACGGCGAATCGCTGGGCGAGAACAACCTGTTCCTGCACGGCATGCCTTATGCGTTGGCGCCCAAGCAGCAGAAGCATGTGCCGCTGATCCTGTGGCTGCCGGAGCAGACGCGGCAATCGCAGAAGCTCGACAGCGCGTGCCTGACGCAGCGGCGCGATACGCCGATGTCGCACGACGGGCTGTATCACACGGTGCTGAGCCTCAGCGGCGTGGAGACTTCGGTCTATCGCAAGGACTGGGATTGGGTGGGCGCTTGCCGGCGTGGGTGATCACGGCCGAGGTTTGGGCGGAGCTGTCGCCGGGAGCGGTTCATCGCAACGCCGGAGAAGTTGCCGCACCTGGCTCAGTTGGTCATGCATGACCGCAGGCGTCACGTCCTCCTCCAGATCGTAATCCGCCAGTTGGCGTCGATCACGTTGGACCTCCAGTTGGGTGCCGTTGGCCCGCGAACGGTCCCGCAGGATCTCGCCGCATTTCCTTGAAGGATGCTTCAGGCGGTTGATCAACTCCTGATGCGATCCTCCCCCAGGCCCTTCGTTGCTACCGAGTTCCGGGAGTGATTGCTCCCAGGCTCGGCACCGATGGAAGGCCGCGTAGTACGCGCGGCTGATGGCGTCGCGCGTCGCCACCTCCGATCCATCACCACTCAAGGTCTGCGCGAAGACAAACAACTCTTTGCTACCAATGGCCATCTGCGCCTCCGAATCGGCTCATGCCGCAGGTTCGTCGATGAAAGAGAAGAGGAAGCCGGACTGGAGCATGTCGATGTAGGACAGCTCGCCCCACAATGCCGTCGTCCACGCCTGAGCTTCGTCATGCGTGACCTGGATTGGCATCTCGTACTGGATGCTGACGACCTTGTCGTGATCGAACCGCGTCAACACGGCAGAGCCGCCGCGACGAAGTCCATGCCTCGTCATGAAATGCGCGGCCAGATGCATCAGGTGACGGATATGCGTCACCGAGAGGTGCCTCCGCTGCAACTGATCAAACGCGTCATCCAGCGTCTCCCAACTGCAGCGTCGGCAACGCGCGTCGGTCGCGCTCCGCGGATGCGGAGAACCAAAGATCAGCGACGGTCCCTTCAGAAGCTCGATCACGGCATCCCCTTCGGACAACTGCTCCGGGGTCGGGACCGGACGCACCATGACCGTGACCAGTCCGTCCGGCGAGCTGAACGGATTCACGTAGTTGATCTGCACTGTCATCACATATCCTGCATTGCGAGTCCTCGACTCAATGCCAACCAGTCTCTGCGTGATGCGATCGAAAGACATTCCCTCCGAAGAGCGTTTCATCGGGGGGCATTGATCCGGGTAGGTCACTCCCCCTGCGCATACTGAGGAAGGTCATTGCCGGCGAGGCTGCCCAGCCCAACTGACGAGGGGCCAGGTCTTGCCGCCGCTCAGAACAACGACTGCTGCCCCACCACCTTCGACGGCGGGCGGAACTCGCTGAAGTCGAACTGGTGCCGCTCGCGGCCCAGGCCCAGGCGCTGCGAGGTCTTGCGCAGCCGCTGCTGCAGCAGCTCGGCCCAGATCCCCTCGCCGGTGAACCGGGTGCCGAAGCGCGGATCGTTGTCCTTGCCGCCGCGCATGTCGCGCAGCCTCGCCATGATGCGCGCCGCCTTGTCCGGCTGGTGCAACCGCAGCCAGTCGTGGAACAGCGGCGCCACCTCCCAGGGCAGCCGCAAGGGGATGCTGAAGGCCTTCGTCGCGCCCGCCTCCGCGGCGGCTTCGAGGATGCGTTCCAGCTCCGGCTCGTTCAGGAACGGGATCACCGGCGACACGCTCACCCCCACCGGCACGCCCGCCTCCGCCAGCGCCCTGATCGTCTGCAGCCGCCGTTGCGGCGACGCCGCGCGCGGCTCCAGGATGCGCGACAGCGCCGGGTCCAGCGAGGTCACCGACAGGTAGACCGACACCTGCCGCTTGAGCGCCATCGGCACGATCAGGTCCAGGTCGCGCTCGATGCCGCTGGATTTCGTCACCACCGAGAAGGGATGGCGCGCCTCGGTCAGCACCTGCACGACGGCGCGCGTGATCCCGAGCTTGCGCTCGATCGGCTGGTACGCGTCGGTCGCCGTGCCCAGCACCATGGGCGCGGGCTTGTACGCGGGCGAGGCCAGCGTCTCGCGCAGCCGCTCGGCGGCATTGACCTTCGCGATGATCTTGGTCTCGAAGTCCAGGCCCGGCGACAGGTTCAGGTAGCTGTGCGTCGGCCGTGCGAAGCAGTAGATGCAGCCGTGCTCGCAACCGCGGTACGGATTGATCGACAGGTCGAAGCCGATGTCGGGCGACTGGTTGCCGCTGACGATCTTCTTCGCGTGCTCCTCGATGATCTGGGTCTTCGGGGCCACATGCTCCTCGATCGCCTCCTGGTCCAGCGTGCCCCAGCCGTCGTCGTACTGCTCGCGCTCGCGCGATTCGAAGCGGTGCGGCATCGCCCAGGCGCTGCCCCGTCCCTTCAGCGCGTCGGCCTGGAGGTACAGCGGCGGGGCAGCGATCTTGGTGTCTTGCGGCATACTGTCAATTTATACAGTATCGCCGAAGAATGCCAGTGTCCATCGGCATCCACCGGGCTCACCCCTCCTGCCTGCCGGTGACGACGAGCACCGCGCCCAGCAGCGCCGCCAGCGCGCCCAGCAGGTACACCGCCGCGAAGCCGAAGCGCCCCGCCACCAGGCCGGCCGCCGGCCCGGCCAGCCCGTACGCGATGTCGAGGAAGGCCGCGAACGCGCCGATCGCACTGCCGCGGCTGGCGGGCGGCACCCGCTTGAGCGCCTCGACCCCGAGCGCCGGATAGATCAGCGCGCAGCCCAGGCCGCTCACGAAGGCGCCGGCCAGCGCGACGGCTTCCTGGGGCGCGCCCCAGACCATGCCCTGCCCGATCGCCTCGACGACCAGCGACCACAGCGCCACGCGCAGTCCCCCGATCTTGTCGGGCAGGTGCCCGAGCAGCAGCCGCACCGCGATGAAGCCGACGCCGAAGCAGGTCATCACGATGCCGGCGTGGGCCCACCCGCGCGCCGCGAAGTACAGCGACGCGAACGCGGTCAGCCCGGCGAGCCCGACGCCCTGCAGCGTCAGCCCCAGCCCCTGGCGCCAGATCTGCCCCACCACGCGCCGGAACGGCAGGCGCGGGCCGCCGGCCATCCGATAGGACGGCGCCGCCAGCGCGACAGCCCAGGCAGCGAGCGGCGCGGCGATGCACGCGAGCATCACGGCAGGCAGGCCGTGACCGCGATACAACCCCATGCCCATCGGCGCGCCGATCGAGAGCGCGCCGAACATCGCGATGCCGGTCCACGACATCGACAGGCCCGCGCGCTGCGGTCCCACCGACGCGATGGACCACGACACGCAACCGGTGACGAACTGGCTCTCGCCGAAGCCGGCCACCAGCCGTCCGCCGACGACGATGGCCAGCGCGGCCGTCGGCGACCACCCCGGCAGCGCGGCGACGAGGTACAGCAGGCCTGCGAAGGCGCAGCCGATCGCACCCTGCAGCGCCGAGCGCCGTCCGCCCTGCCCGTCGACGAGGCGACCGGCGTAGCCGCGTGTCAGCACGGTGGCGACGAACTGCAGGCCGATGACGAGCCCGACCGTCAGCGCATCGAAGCCGAGCCGCTCATGGATGAACAGCGGCAGCACCGGCAGCGGCAGGCCGACGGCGAGGTAGCCGCAGAACAGCGCCGCGATGACGCCGGGCGCAGGCCGTGTCAACACGGGGGTGGGCGCGGATGAAGCGATGGCGGACATGGGAACTCCCAGGGTCGTGAAGCGATCAGGCGGCCGTCTTGAACAGGTCGACGCGGTGCCCGCTGGCGTCCAGCAGGAAGTCGCGCGAGGACGCCGCATCCGCCGCCAGCTTCGCGAGGTCGACGTCGATCAGCCGGCCGCCGCGCTTGCGCAGGCGCCCGCCGACCATGACCGTGTCGACGTCGGCGCGCTCCACCGCCTGCACGATGGTGGCGATCGCGTTCGTCACCGGGAACACGGCCGCGCCGCGGGTGCGCACCATGATCAGGTCGGCGGCCTTGCCCGGCGTCAGCGTGCCGGCACGGTGCTCGATGCCGGCGGCGCGCGCGCCGTTGACGGTGGCGGCGCGCAGCACCTCCGCGACGCCGATCGGCGCGGGCACCCCGGACTCGCCGCGGAAGCGGCGATAGCGCATCGCCGCGCGCTGCTGGTGGAACAGCGCATGCATCTCGCCGAACAGGTCGCTGCCGAAGGCGGTGTCGAGGTCGATGCCCAGCGCGGGCGCCAGGCCGTGGTCGACGGCCACCTGGTAGGCGAAGGTCTCGTCGTCGAAACCGAACAGCGCATCCGAGCGCGGATTCACGGTGATGTTCACGCCGGCGTCGGCGAACAGCTTCCAGGTCGCCGCGGGCACGCGCGTGCAGTGGTTGAAGAGGTTGTGCGGGCCGAGCACGCCGGGCGTGGCGAACTCGGGGCCGAGCTGCGCGAGATCGCCGATGAACTCGGTCAGGATGCGCATGTCCAGACCACGCGCGACCTCCCACCAGTCCAGCTTCAGCTGGCCGAAGAGGCCGACCTGCACGCGGCTCTCGCCCGCGTTCCAGCGCGCCGCCAGACGCGCCAGGTCGCCCGGCAGATGCGCGGAGGACGCGCCCTTGTCCATGGCCGGACCGACCATGTGCAACGCCCGGATACCGGAAGCGGCCAGCGCGGCCAGCGCCGCGTCGGTGTGCTCGGGGCTGCGCGAGCTGTGGCAGGCGTCGACGATCGTCGTGATGCCCGCGTCCAGCGACGCGGCCGCCGTCAGCATCGTGCTGGTGTACATGTCCTGCGGGCGGAAGTGCGCGCCGAGCTTGCTCGCGACCACGTCGATGTAGGCGAAGAGGTCGTCGACGTCGGGCATCAGCCGGCGCATCACGCCCAGCCACGCGTGGTGGTGCGCGTCGACCAGGCCGGGCATGACGATGCTGCCGGCGGCGTCGACGACCTCGGCGTCGCCGGCGGGCAGGTCCGCGCCGACGGCGGCGATGCGCCCGTCGCGCACCAGCACGTCGCCGACGGCCAGGTTGGGCAGCGCGGGATCCATCGTGATGACGGTGCCGGCCTTGAAGAGCATGTCGCGATCGGTCATGGGGAACTCCGTTGGAGGAAATCGGTGGAGGAATCGGCGGAGGAATCGCTGGACGATTCGTCGGGCGATTCGTGGGGGACATCGACTCGGGATTGAGGCAACGGACCGAATGATGCGAACCGGACGACCTTTGATAAAGGTAGAGTCGCTCAAATGATCTTTGCTGAAATTCAAAGATGAGGAAGGCACGATGAGCATCGACGGACGTCTGCTGGCCGGCATGAGCGTGCTGGCCGCGGTGGTGGAGTCGGGCAGCTTCAGCAAGGCCGGCGAGGTGCTGGGCCTGTCGGCCTCCGGCGTGAGCCGCGCGGTGTCGCGGCTGGAGGAACGCCTGGGTGTGCGGCTGCTCGACCGCACGACGCGCTCGCTGCACCTCACCGGCGAGGGCGCGCGGCTGTACGAGCACGCCGTGCCGCACCTGGAAGGCATCGAGGAAGCGGCGAACCTGGTTTCCGGCGCGGCGGTCAGCGTGCGCGGCGCGCTGCGCGTGAGCCTGAACCCGCTGTTCGCGCGCTACGTGCTCGCGCCCGCCCTGCCCCGCCTGCAGGCGCTCTATCCGGACCTCACGCTGACGATGGTGCAGTTCCCGGGCAGCGGCGATCTGGTCGCGGAGGGCGTGGACGTGGCGGTGCGCTTCGGTCCGCAGCCGGCGTCGACGATGACCTCGCGCCAGCTTCTGGAGAACCGCGTGCTGACGGTCGCGGCGCCCTCCTACCTGGACCGGCGTGGACGCCCGCGCAAGCCGCCGGAGCTGGCGAAGCACGACTGCCTCCAGTACATCGACCCGCAGCGCGGCAAGCCGTTCGAATGGATCTTCGTGCGCGGCAAGGGGCGCGCGAAGGAGCAACTGACGGTGGCCACGTCGGGCTCGCTGACGATGACCGACGCCGACGCGATGGTGCAGGCCTGCGTGGCGGGCGCCGGCGTGGCGCAAGTCCTGGCCCTGAGCGTCGAGCATCTGATCGGGGACGGCACGCTGGTCGAGCTGTTCCCCGACTGGCCCGGCGAGACCTTCCCGCTGCACATCGTGCGCCCGTCGCGGCGCCTGCCACCGGCCTCGGTGGAGGCGTTCATGGCGTTCTGCATCGAGCTCTGCGCGCCGTCGGGCCCGGCGGCCTGAGCTTCCATAATCGTCCCCCATGGATGCCCTGAAAGACCTGCTGCGCAACGCCCTCCACGAGATGGGCTGCGGCCGCTACGCCGAGGCCGTCGCGCTGCTGGAACCGCACGCGCAGGTCGCCTCGAACGAGCTGCAACGCTACCTGGGCGAATCGCTGCGGCGCAGCGGACGGGTGCAGGACGCGATCGGGCCGCTGATGCAGGCGCTCGCGCTGAAGATCGACGACGTCGACGCCTACCTGCAGCTCGCCTTCGCGCTGCAGTCGCTGCAGATGAAGGCCGAGGCGGCCGAGTGCTTCCGCACCGTCGCCGCGCTGCGGCCGGACAGCGTGATGGCGCTGGCCTACCAGGCGCATGGCGACCAGCAATGCGCGCGATGGTCGGACTTCGACGGGAACCTGCGCGCCCTGCACGCCGTCATCCAGGCCAAGCCCGACGACGCCGGCGACGAGTTCGGCGTCCCTTTCGCGCTGGTCACCGTGCCGCATGCGGCAGCGGATCTGCTGAAGGTGGCGCGCCTGAGCACGCGTTTCCTCAGCCGCGGCATCGCGCCCTTGCCGCCGGTGAAGGCCGTGGCCAAGCCGACGCTGCGCATCGGCTACCTGTCTTCCGATTTCCATGCGCATGCGACCGCCGCGCTGATGGTGGAGGTCCTCGAATGCCGCGATCGCGAACGCTTCGAGGTGCTGCTGTTCTCGCACGGACCGGACGACGGCTCCGCGCTGCAGCAGCGCATCCGCGCGGCCTGCGAGCGCTGCATCGACGTCGGCGATCTCGATCCCGCCGGCATCGCCGCGCGCATGCGGTCCGAAGGGGTGGACATCGCGGTCGACCTCAAGGGCCACACCGCCGGCAGCCGATTCACCGCGCTCGCCGCCCGGCCGGCGCCGGTGCAGGTCGCGTGGCTCGGTTTCCCCGGCACCTGCGGGGCGGACTTCATCGACTACGTCATCGGCGACGACGTGGTCACGCCGCTCGGCGATGCGCCGTTCTATTCGGAACACATCGCGCAGCTGCCGCGCTGCTATCAACCCGGCGATGCGACGCGCCGCATCGAACCGACACCGCGCGCCGAACTCGGCCTGCCGGACGAGGCGATCGTGCTGCTGTCGGCGAACGTGGTGTCGAAGATCACGCCCAGCGTCTTCGACGCGTGGATGGCGATCCTGCATCGGCTGCCGCAGGCGCTGCTGTGGCAGCTCAGCGGCGGCGAGCAGGCCGACGCGCGGCTCCGCGACGAGGCCGCATCGCGCGGCATCGCGCCGGACCGGCTCGTCTTCATGCCGCCGGTGGGCATGGCCGATCACTGGAACCGGCTGGCCGCCGCGGACGTCGCGCTCGACACCTGGCCCTGCAACGGGCACACGACGACCAGCGATGCGCTCGCAGCCGGCGTGCCGGTCGTGACGCTGCGCGGCGACGGCTTCGCGTCGCGCGTGGCGGAGAGCCTGCTCGTCCAGGCCGGCCTGCCGGCGCTGGTCTGCGACACGCCCGAGGCGTACGTCGATCGGGTCGTCGCGCTCGTTCAGCAGATTGGCCAGACCGGCAAGACCGGCCAAGACGCAGGTCGAGTCCGTTCCGCGGAGCGGCCAACACCGGCGATCCCCGCGTGGATCGATTCCCCGGCGTTTGCCCGCGATCTGGAAGCGCTCTACGAGCGCATGTGGGCGCGCGCCGTGGCGGGTCAGCCGCCGGAGGCCTTGCCGGCCGGCGGCTGAGGACTCGGCCTCAGGCCGAGATGCGCGACGCCATCGCCATCGCCTCTTGCGCCACCGCGCCGGCGGCGAACGGGTTCTGCCCGGTCACCAGGTTGCCGTCGACGACGACGTGCGGCTGCCATGCCCCGCCCTGCTCGAAGTTCGCGCCGGCGTCGCGCAGGCGGGTCTCCAGCAACCACGGGGCATTCGCCGCCAGGCCGACCTGCGTCTCCTCGTCGTTGGTGAACGCCGTCATGCGGCGGCCCTTGAACGCCCATCCTTGCGCATCGCCCGCAGCCAGGAAAGCCGCCTGGCCGTGGCACACCGCGGCAACGACCTTGAACGGCGCCGCGAGCGCCGTCGTCAGCACTCGGCCGACGGACGGATTCACCGCGAGATCCTGCATCGGACCGTGGCCGCCGGGCACGAACACGACGTCGTAGTCTGCGACGGCGACGTCCTCGATGCGCATCGGCGCGCGCAGCGCCTGGGCACATCCTTCGAGGTAGCGCGCGAAGCCTTCGACCTTGGCGGTGTCGCCGTGGTTCGCCTCGGGCGAGAGACTCAGCGCGTCGACGACGGCGGGCAGTCCGCCCGGCGTCGCGATCGTGATGCGCGCGCCGGCGCTGCTGAAGTGCTGGTGCGGCGCGATGAACTCTTCGGCCCAGAAGCCCGAGGGACGTTGGCTGCCGTCCTTCTGGGTCCAGACGGTGGCGCTGGTGAGGATCATGAGCACGTTGATCATGGGAGGTCTTTCATCGGAAGTGAGAATGTCGACGTCGGGCAGTGTGTCGACGGCCTCCCCACCCGTAAATGAACGCGGCGCGCTTTCAGTCTTCCGCTGAAAGGAACGCCCGCGACGGCCAGCCCCGGATGACTTCATGAATCGCCTCGAATCCCTCCGCCTCTTCTGCCTCGCCGCGGAGTCGGCCAACTTCCGCGACGCCGCCGCGCGGGCGGGCGTGTCGCCGCAGGTGATCACACGGGTCGTCGGCGCGCTGGAGGAGGAACTCGGCGAGCCGCTGTTCCACCGCAGCACGCGCGGCGTGCGCCTGACCGAGTTCGGCGAGCAGCTGGCGGCGAGCGCGGCCGAAGCCGTCGCCGGCATCGATCGCGTCTTCCAGTCCGGCGCCTCCGCCACCGACGAGCGGATCGTCGGCCTGGTCCGCATCGCCGCGCCGAGCGCGCTCGGACGTCGCGTGATCGCGCCCGCGCTGGCGCCTTTGCTGGCCGCGCATCCAGAGCTGCGGCTGGACCTGCGCCTGTCCGAGGTCGTCGCCGACGTGGTCGACGGGCAGATCGACGTCGGCGTGCGCATCGGGCCGCTGCGGGACAGCCGCTTCGTCGCGCGTCCGGTGTCCGGCGCGGGGCTGTTCGTCGTCGGCGCACCGTCATTGATCGAGCGCGTCGGCGCGCCCGACAGCGTCGAGGCGCTGCTCGCGGCGCCGATGACCGTGATGATCGACCGCAACACTGGCCGCCCCTGGCCGTGGATGTTCAAGGACGGGCAGCAGGTGGTCCCGCCGCAACCGGCGCTGGTCACCGACGACCCGGAGGCCGAATGCGAGGCGGTGCTGGCGGGCGCCGGGTTCGGGCAACTGCCCGGCCACCTCGCCCTGCCGCTGATACGCGCCGGCCGTCTGGTGGCCGTGCTCGACGACTTCAACCCGCCGCCGTCGCTGATCTACGTCTATCGGCCGATCCAGCGGCCTACCGCGCGGGTGCGGCTGGTCTTCGACGCGTTGTGCGAGCTGCTGCGCGATGTCGACGTCGCCATGGATCGCGCGTCCTGACCCCACGGCACGCTGCGACCGTCGCGCAGAAGTCTGATGAGGTCCGACGAGGTCCCGGTCAGATCGACGCCTTCTCGCGCGCCTGCCGACGCACCTCGTCGGCGACGGGGTGCAGCGTCGTCGGGCTTTCGGTGCCCACGACGCTGTAGCCCAGACCGCGCATGGCCCAGCTGTAGCCGCCGACGGGCCCCGCGGTCTGCGCCATCATCGGCGCCTCCTTCTCGACGGCCATCGGTCGCAGCATCACCGCCATCCGCGTGCCGTCCTCGCGGTCGTAGAAGAACATGCCGGCGGGACCGTGGACCGTGGCGACCAGACGCCCGCCGGCGAACCGGTACCCGGCCGCGCTGAGATCCGGGATCTCCACCGGCCGCCGGAGCTTGTCCGAGACCACGCGCAGCAACCGCTCGCGGTCGAGGTCCTCCGGCGCGTCGGACACATAGGCGAGGTAGCTGCTGCGTGCTTCGCCAGCGAGCGCCGCAATGCCGTTCGCCCCGCCGTTCGCGGCACCGTTCACCGGATCCCACTGGTCGCGCACCTGCCAGCCGCCGACGCTGCCCGCGCCGAGCGCGACCAGCACCGCCGCGGCCCAACGCCACTGGCGCGCTGGCGGCGCCTGCCGCTGAGCGAGCAGCGTCCGGAGTTGCAGGCGCTCGGGCACCGGCTCGTCGACGATGGGCGCGAACGCCGATCGGAGCAGCTGCCGCTGCGCGATCAGCCGGGTCACCGCGGCAGCCGCCTCCGGATCGCGGTCCAGATGGTCCTGCACCGCCTTGCGTCGCTCGGCGTCCAGCAACCCGTCGACGTAGGCATGGAGGTCGTCTTCGACGATGGGCGCCGATGGCGTGGGTCGGGTCATCACTTCATCCTCCGCAAATGCGAGTCCGCAGGCGTCTTCACCGTTGCCGCTGTCGACGCCGCCACTGCGGACACCTCGCCGTCGAGCGCGCGCTGCAGTCGCTCTCGTCCTCGCGCCAGGCGCGACATGACCGTGCCGATCGGGATGTCGAGCGCCCTCGCCGCCTCCGCGTAGGACAGGTCCTCGACGGACACCAGCAGCACCACGCTGCGCTGGTCCTGCGGCAGTGCGTCCAGCGCCGTCATCAACTCCCCGACCTGCACGCGATGCTCCTGCGACGCCGGCACCATCAGCGCGGACTCGGCGACGTCCGCGATGTCGACGTGCTCGCCGCGCCGGGCCTGCTGCCGCAGGCGGTTGACGATCAGGTTGTGCGCGATCGCGAACACCCACTGGCGGGTGTTCTCCTTCTGCCGGACCGAGTCCCACTGGCCGATCGCACGCTCCAGGCAGTCCTGGACCAGATCGTCCGCAAGGTCGCGATCGCGCAGCATCGCGCTGGCATAGCGGCGCAGGGCCGGGATCAGCGGCTCGATCGCCTCGATCATCGCCATGCCAGCGCCTAGGCTCATCGCGTGGCCGCCTGCACCTGCACGGGACTGCCAGGCTTGCCGTCGACCACGGGGGCGACGACCAGGTAGCGCCGGGTCGCTGGCGCCTCGGCCTGCACGATCTGCCGGATCGGGCCAATGGCGTTGACGATCGCCGAACCGGCCGGGTTGGTCATGAAGTTGGCCAGCGGCTGCAGCGCACCGGAGCCGTCCGCCTGTTCGGCCAACGCCACGACGTACGGCTGCTTGGGCTTCAACCCAGTCACCGACGCCTGGAACACCTGCAGCAGGCCCTGATCGAAGAGCGCCACGCTGGTGGGCGCTCCTGTCGCGGCCGTTGCCGCGGACCCGGCCGAGCTTCCGACCGAGGACTCACCCACCGCGCGCAGCGTCAGCGACGCCACCTGCCCCGCCACGCCGAGCGGCTGCAGGCCCTGCAGGCCGTCGCCTTCGGGCACGGCATCGGGCACGTAGGCGATGGCCTGCGGCGCCTGCCCGATGGGCACGTTGCCCACGACGGTGTTCGACGCCGTGTCGATCACCGCGAGCGCGTCGGCGTTCTCCAGCCCGACGTAGATCCGGCTGCCGTCGCCCGACGGCCAGACGCCGTGCGGCAGCCTGCCCACCGGGATGGTGGTCACGGCGGAGAAGTCGTCGGTGCGGAACACCTTCACCTGGTTCAGCCCGCCCACGGTCACGTAGGCGAAGGTGCCCTTGGCGGTCTTCGCGAAGTTCACGTGGTTGGTGATCGGACCGGTGTCGAAGGAGGTGATGACGCCGAACGGCGGACGCGCGTCGAAGACGGTCGTGCGGCCGATGTCCTTCAGCGTGAACCACACCTGGCGGCCGTCGGGCGTCGCGGCGATGTTGGGGCAGAACGGGCTGTCCTGCTTCACCGTCGCGACGATCTTGTGGCTGGCGACCTCGATCACCGCCGTCTCCGGATTGAAGGACGAGCACACGTAGCCGTACTTGCCGTCCGGCGAGAAGATCTGCATGCCCGGTCCGGCGGCGGTGACGATGCGGGTCTTCTCCTGGAAGGTCGCGGCGTCGATCACCGACACGTAGTTCTCGCCGCGGACGGTGACCCAGACTTCCTTGCCGTCCGGCGTGAAGAAGGCTTCATGCGGGGAGCGGCCGACGTAGGTCGTGTGCTTGATCGCGTTGGTGCGCGTGTCGATGAAGGTGACCGAGTTCGAGCCGATCGACACCACCGCCAGCGTGCGGTGGTCCGGCGAGAAGCCGAGGCCGTGCACCAGCACCTGCCCGCGGTAGAGCGGGCTGAAGTTGCCCGGCGACGGGTCGCCCAGACGGATGACGCCGAGCAGGCGGTGGTCGACGGGGTCGGTGACGGAGAGCGTGTTGGAGAACTGCTCGGCGGCGTAGATCCGGTCGCGGTGGCTGACGGGGATGTCGGCGTCCGCCGCGCGGCCGGGTGCCTGGCCGGCCAGGGCGGCACCGCCGCAGGCGGCGAGGAACAGCAGCGATGACTGCAGGAGAGGCTTCAGCATGAGGAGTCCTAGTGCGAATGATGATGGACGGAAGCCGGCGTCGGCGTCGGCGTCGGCGTCGGCGTCGGTGCCGAGGCTGCGCGCCCGACCTGCGTGGGCGCGGGCGTCGAGGGCGGCAGCGCGCCGCCGACCGCGAGCTGCATCGCCGCGATCTCCTGCTGCTGCTCGATGATGATTTCCTGCGCGATGCGTCGCAGCTGCTCGTTGGAGCCGTGGCGCAGCTCCGCCAGCGCCATGTCGATGGCGCCCTGATGGTGGGGAATCATCATGGCCGCGAAGTCGCGGTCGATGTCGCCCGAGGGGGTGATCTCCATCGCGGCCATCATGCGGTCCATCGCCGCGGCGTTCTCCGCGTGGAAGGCGTCGGTCGACGTGGCGGCGCCCGCCCAGGCGGCGGCGGCAGCGATCGTGGTGGTCGCGATCCACGGCAACACCCGCAGCGGTCTGCGCAAGCGCGGCCTTGCGGGCCGCGTGCTGTTTGAGGTCATGTCCGGCTCCAGGTTGAAAGGCAACGGCCTTCCCTGCTGTAGACACCCGGCGGCGGCGCTTATTCCCAGACGCTCCCAAGACGCGGGCGACATTCGCCCATCCCCGAAACCGCATGAGCCCATGCGGGTTCCGCATTTGTCCGTCCGATCCCCGCACGCGATAGTCGCGGCCATGTGCCAACTGCTGGGAATGAACTGCAACAGCGATGCAGCGATCACCTTCTCCTTCACCGGGTTCGCTGCCCGCGGCGGTCGCACCGCGGAGCACATCGACGGCTGGGGCATGGCGTTCTACGAGCGCTCCGGATGCCGCGTCTTCCATGACGACCAGCCGGCCAGCGAGTCGCCGCTCGCGGAGTTCCTGAGCCGCTACCCCATCAAGTCGCGCATCGTGATCGCCCACCTGCGGCGTGCGACGCAGGGCGGGGTGACCCTGTCCAACTGCCATCCGTTCCAGCGCGAATGGCTGGGCCAGACCTGGGTGTTCGCCAACAACGGCGACCTGAAGGACTTCCAGCCCGTGCTCGACGGCCCCTATCGCCCGGTCGGCAGCACCGACAGTGAACGCGCCTTCTGCTGGCTGCTGCAGGAGCTGCGCAAGCGCTTTGCCGACCGCCTTCAGGACCACGATCAGCCGCCGTCCTGGCGCGAGCTCGCACCCCACGTCGCGCAGCTCAGCGAGGTGATCGCCCGCCACGGCAACTTCAACTTCCTGCTGACCAACGGCGCCGCGCTGTACACCCACTGCTCCAGCCGGCTGCAGGTGCTGCAGCGTCGCCATCCGTTCCCGATGGCGCGCCTGGTCGACTGCGACATGTCGCTGGACCTGAGCGCGATGAACGGCGCGGACGACCGCATCGTCATCGTCGCCACCGATCCGCTCACCGCCGACGAGGCCTGGCAGCCGCTGGCCACCGGCGAGTGCCGCGTGTTCGTCGACGGCGAGGAGGTCTGGCGCGATCTCAATCCCGCCACCCGCGCGTTCCCGATCGCCACGGCGACCGTGGGCCGGCCCTGGCAGAAGCCGCGATGGGCGGGCAGCTCGGCCTGGCCGATGCTGCTGCGCGACATCGCGGTATGAGCCGCATGTCCTAACGCGATTCGATTCGTTGGGCGCCGGCAGGCGCGCTTCTAGAGTGACTCGGCCCGGGGGAGAGAACCCCTCGCGGACATCCCGATCGCACTCAGGAGGCGGCGCCCCCGATGGTTTCTTCCAAGCTCACGACCGGTGGACCGGTCGTCCCCACGGATTCAGGCAGTGCCGGCACATCGACCGGCACGACCGGATCGGTCGCGGCGAATCCGAGCGCCTCCGGCGGGCCAGGCGGTCCCGCCCGCTCGACGACTGCCCCGTCGAATGCCGCGGGCAAGGTCCCCTCCAGGTCCGGTGCGTTGCAGGGCCTGCCGGCACGCGCGAAGCGCGCGATCTTCGGTCGCGAAGTGGCCTTCAACGCCATCGTGCCCGGTGTCGGCGGCACCGTGGAACGTCCGGTACGCGCATCGCTGCCCACACCGCAGGCCGCCGTACCGACCGACGAGACCAGTCAGCTCGCGGCCCTGTCCGCCCAGGCGCAAGGGCTGAACGAGCGGCTGCCGCCGCGCACGCCCTCCCCTGGGAGGCGCCGACCCGCTCGACGGGCAACCGGATCGCCACCACCGTCGTGCCCTGGCTGAAGCCTCGCCCGCTGACCGAGAAGGCCAGCACCCATGCCGGCAAGCCTCGACCGGAGAACGCCGCCACCACGCCGACGTCCGGCGACGCGATCACGCAGGCGCTGGCCCATCGCCTGAGCGCCGAAGTCGTGGTCGACCAGGCGAAGCTGCAGTTGACCGCGGCACAGGCCGCGAGCGCGGCCGTGGCGGCAACGGCAACGGCAACGGCAACGGCGAGTGCATCGTCGACTGCATCGCCTTCGACCTCGGCGGCGACCTCGGCCACCCCATCGCCGACATCGGGCACGACCGCCGCGGAGAAGGCGTCGATCGCGAAGGCCACCGCCAGCGCTGCCATCCAGGAACGCAGCGCGCAGCAGGCGGTGCAGGCCGCCGAGGCGCGCCTGGCCGATGCCACGCGCGTGCAGCAGGCGCAGGCCGGGGCCGGCGGTCTCCAGCCACTGGCTGCGGAGGTGCAGGCGCGGCAGCAACTCGTGGACAAGGACGGTTTCGTCCGGCAGCGGCTGGACGACACCAAGGACGCGCTGTACGGCGCGCGGTCGACGGCGATCGACCAGGTGCGACAGCTCGGCGATGCGGAGCGCGGTCTGGCGGTGGCCAGGAGCACCGAGCAGACCGCGCAGATCACGCATGACGAGGCGGAGCGCCATCACGCCAGCCTGGCGACCGCAGTGGACCGCGCGCAGGCGCAGGTGACGGCGGCGCAGGCGGGCGCCGGCACCTTGACGCCCGACGCGCTGCCCCGCCTGTTGCGCCTGAAGACGATGCTGGCGGAGGCGGACACGGCGCGGCAATCGACGGCCGGTGCGTTGGCGCGGGCACGGTCGGCGGTCGAGGCGTCCGCGGCTCAGGTCACGACGCTGAAGCCGGACGCCGCCGCGGCACGCGGGCGGCTGCACGCCACCGATGCCGGCGTGTCGGCGGTGCTGCAGGCCTCGATCACGCTGGCGGCCAGCGTCGACACGCCGCCCGACCCGGCCGTCGCCAAGGCGACCTTCGACGCGCGCGAGGCGCGGGCCCTGCAGGTCCAGGCGACGCGACCGCGCGGCTTCGCGGGCGACGTCGAGAGCGAACGATTCGGCGCCCGCCTGCTGCAGGCGGTGAATGGCCGTCCCACCAATCCGTCGGCGGACGCATTGCCGTCGATCGGGGTCATGGAGATCGCCTCCGAGCTGCTGTCGGTGGTCTGCCAGGGCGACGCCGCGCGCGCACGGCAGGCGCTGGAAGCACTGCAGTCGCGCCCGACGCGCGACTGGATGCAAGGCGTGGCAGACCTGCCGGACAACGGCGCCGACCGTGAGCCCACGGCGGCGGAATCGGACGTCCGCAACCTGCTGCGCCAGGCCAGCGTGCTGCCACGCGGCGCGGAGGTCGTGCATCTGCTCGGCGATCCGCAAGGCAGCATGCCGGACAGCGAGACGCTGCAGGCGATGCGCAGCTTCTGGTCGGCAGACGCCGCCCAGCGCGTGGAACCGGACGCCGCCGTGCGCCAGTGGCTGGCCGGCGCGAAGCGGGTCGCGCGGCAGCCGCCGACGGAGCCGGCCACCGCGCCGTCGTCGACCACGCCCTCGTCATCGGCCGCGGCGGCCGCGGCGGCCGCCACGCCGTCGACCTCTACAACGTCTGCGACACCCGCGACGCCCTCGGCACCGACGTTCACCGGCGCCGAACGCGCGGCGTATCACGCAGTGCGCAACGGCTGCGTGTCCAACGCCGCCGGCTCGCCCTACGCCCGCCACGACGATCGCATGAACAAGGCGATCGGCGAGTGGCTGTCCCGGGAAGAGCCCTCGGCCTCGTGGTTGCAGCGCGCGGTGACGCCGCACCGGCACAAGACGCCGTTCACGCCTGCGGGCCTCCAGCGCGCCACGGCGATCGCCGAGAGCTTCGGCATGACGACGAACCGCAGCCAGGCCGACAGCGGCGTTCGCAAGACCGCGGGAGAGCTCGGCGACTGGGCGCGCTCGGACCTCGCGCGGGACCTGGCCGCGGCCGGCATGCCCGCGCCTGAAGCGCGGGCCTTCGCCGCCGCGACGCAGGCGCTGGCCGAGCGGGCCACTCGCCTGGGCCATCCGGCGCAATGGCAGTTCAAGGGCAGCGAGGCCGGCGAGCTGCGCGCGGCGGTCTACACGCTGGAGAACCCGGCGAGCGCGCACAAGCCCGGTCGTCTGCACAAGCCCAACCGCGAGCACGCGCTGCCGCCGCTGTTCGAGGAACTCGCGAAGAGCGGCGCGTCGGCGCCGGACGCGCTGCGCGCCGTCATCGACCAGGTGAAGCTGACGCTCGCCGAGGCCGCGCCCGCGGAACGCCAGGGCGCGCTCACGCACAACACGGCCATGCATGCGTCGGCCGACGCGGCGCGCCAGAAGCGCTTCCAGAGCAAGGAAGACGTGGTGCGCTACTTCGAGCCCATCCTCTTGTCGATGCAGTTGCGCGACAAGGTCAAGCTGTCCGGCGGCGGCGTCGTCGGCGGCGGCCTGCCGTCCCTGCCCTACAGCGTGCCGTCGCCGGTCGTGTCGCCGGTGGTCTCGGCCGGCTGGTCACGCAAGGAGGAGGCCTTCTTCCAGGCCTTCATGCCGATCCTGGGCATGGAGCTCTCGCTCGGCAGCACGCGCGCGAGCGGCCCGGAGGCGACCGTCGGCGTGGCGGTCGGACCGGACCTGCCCGGCGTGGTGAAGGCGCAGGTCAGCGCCACCGAGAAGATGAGCCGCACGCACCAGGAGACCGAAGGCACGATCCTGCGGCTGTTCCGCCAGCGCGGCAAGGACGACGAACTGCGCAAGGAGATGCTGGGCGTGCTGGACAGCTGGGTGCGCTGGGACCAGGTGCATGCGACGGGCGCCCCGCCCTACTCGGGCCCCCTGGAGGCGGTGCTGGATCGCCATCCCAAGGTCAGCCTGGGCGAGATCCACGGCCAGAGCCTGACGCGCAGCTTCGTCTCGAAGGTCAGCGCCGGCGCCAACCTCAAGCTGGCGGGCGGCGACGGCAACACCTACCGCGTCGGTGTCAGCGCCGGGGCGGCGCTGAAGGCGGAGCGCATCGCCGAGTCACGCACCGAGCACGGCGGCCACATCCAGGTGACGGCGGACAAGGGCGACACGGCGCAGCAGAAGCTGTCGGTCGGCGTCCAGGTCAACACGCTGACGCCGGCCAATCCGTCGGAGGTGAAGCTCGGCAAGGACGGGAAGGACGGCTCGATCAGCGGCGGCGGCATGCCCAGCCTGCTCGACGTCAACCGCGACCTGTTCTGGAACCTGGAGAAGAACGCGGTGTCGCCGTTCACGATCGGCGGGAAGCAGGACGCCGACCTGGACCGGCACTTCAGCACGCCGGCGCAGATGCTGCAGAAGGTCGGCGAGAACCGGGACGACTGGATCGCGCGATGCGTGGAGACGCTCGAGCCGGACGCGAGCGGCGAGAAGAACACCCGCGCCAACCGCGACAAGGCGGAGGCGCTGCTGAGCGACTTCGAGAGCAAGCTGAAGGGCCTGCCCAAGGACAGCCTCTGCCAGTACAACATCAACTTCTCGATGCGTCCGCAGGCGTCGGCGTGGATCGACACCTTCCGCGCGCTGGAAGGTCTGGCGCAGTTGCGCGGCGACGCGCAAGGCGCCGCCGAGGCGCGCGCCAATGCGGACCGCACGATGGCGCAGGACTCGACGTGGCGCCCGCTGATGCTGATCGTGCGCGAGAAGGGCAAGGATCAGCGCACGCTGGGATGGAACTTCGGCGTGCGCCTGCAGCGCAGCGTCGGCGTGGAGGGACAGCGCACGGCGGCGCAGTATCCGCCGCCGTGAATCGCGACCGCCGCCGCCTCAGGCAGCGGCCTTCGCCCGGCGCGACAGGCTCACCGTCAGCCAGATGCCGGAGATGAGGAAGTACAGCGCGCCGACGCCCGCGTAGCCCGCGACGTTCACGATGGAGGGGACGTCGGCCTTCTGCGCCTGCGCGATGAAGAAGCCGCCGGCCAGCGCGGACTGCGCGCCGCTCAAGACCATCACCCATTGCCCGCCTTGCGACTTCCAACGGCGCAGCGCCGTGCCGAGTTGCATCAGACCCGACGCGATGGCCCAGACGCCGAAGACGCCGAGGACGGCGTTCATGCCCGCGGTCAGCGCGAGGCACACGGCGAGCGTCGTGAGGCCGCTCGCCCACACGTTGATGCGCTGCGTGCGGTTGGCCTGCAGACCGCCGCTGGCGTTGGCGTCCACCCAGTTGGCGGCGGCATCCCAGGCGGGATAGAGCACCAGCAGCACCGCAGCGATCGCTGACGACCGGCCGCCGATCACGATCGCGGCGGCGACCCAGACGATGGAGAACAGTGCGCGGACCAGCATGTAGCGTTTGAGCCAATGGTCCTGCTGGAGGGCGGAGGTGTTCGATTGCTTGGACATGATGACGTGAATTCCAGTTGTTGATCAGATGCCGGCGTACCACTCGTAGCCGCGGTCTTCCCAGTAGCCGCCCTTGCCGCCCCAGAGCCGGTCGAAGCCTGACACCACTTCCAGTCGCATCAGGTATTTCGCGTGCTTGTAGCCGAGCTGCCGCTCGACGCGCAGCCGCAGCGGCGCGCCGTGCTCGACGGGCAAGGGCCGGTTGTTCATCGCATACGCGAGCAGCGTCTGCGGATGCCAGGCATCGAAGAGGTCGATGCTTTCGTAGTAGCGGCCGCTGCCGTCCAGCGTCTGCTCGAGTTCGTCCGCGCAGTGGAAGACGACGTAGCGCGCACCCGGCGCCAGGCCCGCCGCGCTCAACACCCGGCTGAGCTGCACGCCCTGCCACTTGGCGATCGCGCTCCAGCCTTCGACGCAGTCGTGCCGCGTGATCTGCGTGCGCGACGGCAGGCCCATCAGATCAGCCAGCGAGAGGCTCAAGGGCTGCTGCACCAGACCGTCGACGCGCAGTCGCCAGTCGGAGAACTTCCCCGCCAGCAGCTGCGCATACTCGTCGGAGTCCGGCATGCGCGTGCCGTTCGCCCGGAAGACGGGCGACAGGTCCGCCTCGGTGAATTCCGCGGCCAGGCGCTCGCGCTGGAGGATCGCGCGCTGCGCCTGCATCGTCAGGCGCTCGGTGCCCCTGAGCACCTGATCGACGCCCGCCTGCTGGATCACGCGATCGCATCCGGAGAGCGCGACAGCCCCCACCCCGGCGATGGCGCCGCCGAGGAACCGGCGTCTCGAGAACTCGTTCATGGCTGCGCACTCCGCTCGATCGTCGTCTCGGGTTCAGGTCTGGTTTCCAGCCAGGGCTCCGGCCTGGTCTCGATCGCGTAGCGGCCGGTGACCATGGACCGCAGGTTGTTCCACGTCCCCGACGCCACGACCATGACCAGGTGCACCACGACGAAGACCACCAGCGAGAAGGCCGTCAGGAAGTGCAGCGTCCGCGCCGTCGCCCGGCCGCCCAGCACGTCGGGCAGCCACGGCGCCGCCGCGTTGACGCCGGGCGACATGGCCAGGCCCGTCGCGAGCATCAGCGGCAGCAGCCCGAAGATCACGGCGAGGTAGGTGAGCTTCTGCAGCACGTTGTAGCGGCGCGCCGCTTCGCCCTTCGGGAAACGGAACCGCGCGTGGTCCTTGATCTCCTGCCAGAGATGGCGGCGATCGAGCTCGCCGCCGTCCGGCAGCAGGTCGCGCCGGAAGTGCGCGCGCCAGACGCCGTGGCCCAGGTAGGCCAGGCCGTTGAGCACGAGCAGCCACGCGAAGGTGAAGTGGATCCGCCGTCCCGCGCCGAGGTCGTGATACGACGGCAGCGTCGCCCAGCCAGGCATCGCGGGGAATTCCAGCACGGCCACATCGTGGTCGGCTCCCGCCTTGCCGACATAGAAGCGCGGGTGGGCGTTGAGGATCTGAAGGCCGCTGGCCAACAGCATCAGGAAGCACAGCACGTTGAGCCAATGCGTCAGACGCACCGTGGCGCTGTGCCGCGGCACGAGGCGCCGCTGAACGGGTTCGGCGTCCGGTTCGAGCGCGGGGTCGCGCCGGACGGCGGCGGCGGGGTCGGGGATCGAGGTGTCCATGGCAGGGCCTGCAAGAGCACCGGCCGGCGGACCGCCGGCCGGTCCGGTCTTACATCGGCGGGACCACGCCGTTCTTGCCGACCACCAGGCGGCCGGACGACAGCTTGCCGTCGGCGTCCTTCTCCGCGACGACGAAGACGACCGCGCCGGCCTTCACGTCATCGGCCGTGGCCTGCGTCAGCGTCACCACCGGCGTGCCGGTGGGGATGGCGATCTTCTTTTCCTGGCCGTGGTACGTGACCGTCACGGTGCTGCCCTCGACCGACTTCACCGCGTTGGAGACGGTGGCGTTGGTCATCGTGCTGTTGGGCTTCAGGTCCCAGCCGAAGCTGCCTTCGGCGGCGCCCTTCATCGCGGGCGGGAAGATGACGACTTCGAGCGCGCCGTCGCCGCCCTGCGACTTCGGCAGCGAGGCGATGCCGACGTAATCGCCCGGCTTGATGTCGCCGATCGAGGCCGCCGCGACGCCGGAGGCCATCCAGCCTTCCTTGAGCTTGATGGTGACCACGCTGCCCTCGCGCGACTTCACGTCGAGCTGATCACCGCTGCGGGCGATCACGGTGCCGCGCACGCGGACGCCGGCGTCGGCTGCGGACGAGAGGGAGGGGCTGCCGTGCCGAGCGCGACGAGCGCGATGGCGAGCAGCGATTGAAGGCGTTGAAACCGCATCGGGGAACTCCTGGCGACGGGACCGTCGCATTGGCTTGAGGGACTGCCGCCGCATCTGGGTGACGCGGCGGCATGGATGCAGTCTACCAACTAGTTGATTGATTTCAACGCCGAAACTTAGGCGGGCCTGAAACGGCAGGCGATGTGATCTTCAGGAGAACGGGGACGCGTGCGGCGCGCTCAGGCGCTCAGGCGCTCAGGCGCTCAGGCGCTCAGGCGCTCAGGCGCTGAAGCCTACGACGCGCTGACGGCGCGCTTGCGTGCGGCCCGCTTCGGCGTCGCGCAGTCGGCGCAGCGCCCGTAGAGCGTCAGTTCGTGGCGCGCCACGGTGAAACCGGCCGGCACCAGTTGCGCCATGTCGCCCGGGCAGGCGTGCACGTCGAAGACGCGGCCGCACTCGGTGCACTGGAAGTGGTGGTGGTGGTCGTGATGCGCCGATTCGTAGCGGGGACTGTCCCCGGGCAGCGAGACGGACTGGATCTCGCCCGCCTCCAGCAGCTGCTTCAGGTTGCGGTAGACCGTCGCCAGCGACAGCCCCGGCACTTCGCCTTGCGCGGCATCCAGCACCTCCTGCGGCGAGAGCGGACGACCCGCGTCATCGATGACGGTCCGGATGGCACTGCGCTGTCGGGTCGAACGTTCCATGGGTGTCAAGGCGCGGGCGATCAGGGCACCGCGAAAGCAGGTCGGGAGGGCTCGCGCATTCTGTCATGCTGCTATATTGCGAATGCGTTCGCATTAGCATCAAAGCCAGGCGGACGGAAATCCTTCGCCCTGGAGACGCCCATGTCCATTGCCGCCGCTGTCGACACCGTCAACGCCGCCGACGTCGATACCGCCTTCGCCGATACCGCCGCCCTTCCCCACCGCCTGCCCGCCACCGTGCTGTCGGGCTTCCTCGGCGCCGGCAAGACGACCCTGCTCAACCAGGTGCTGCGCCATCGCGGTCCGCTGCGCGTGGCGGTGATCGTCAACGACATGAGCGAGCTCAACATCGATGCCGGCCTCGTCCGCGACGGCGCCGAGCGCGCCGGCGTGGGCCTGTCGCGCACCGACGAGGCGATGGTCGAGATGAGCAACGGCTGCATCTGCTGCACGCTGCGCGACGACCTGCTGAAGGAGGTCGGCCGGCTCGCCCGCGAGGGGCGCTTCGACTACCTGCTGATCGAGTCCACCGGCATCTCGGAACCGATGCCGATCGCGGCGACCTTCGATTTCGTCGATGAACACGGCCAGGGGCTGCGCGAGCTCGCGCGCATCGACACGATGGTCACGGTCGTCGATGCGCTCAACCTGCTGAACGACTACGCGAGCGAGGACTTCCTGGCGCAGCGCGACAGCGGCGTCGATCCGCAGGACGGACGCCGCCTCGTCGAGCTGCTGGTGGAGCAGATCGAGTTCGCCAACGTCGTCGTCGTGAGCAAGACGGACCTGGTCGATGCGGCGCGGCTCGCGCAGGTCCACGCGGTGATCCGGGCGCTCAACCCGGGCGCGCGCATCATCGACGCCCGCCACGGTGACGTGCCGATCGGCGAGCTGCTCGGCACCGGCCTCTTCGAGATGGAACAGGCCGAGTCGCAGCCCCGATGGATCCAGGCCCTGGAGGGGCACGACCATTCCGAGGCCGATGCCTACGGACTCTCCAGCTTCGTCTATCGCGCCGAGAGGCCTTTCGACGCCGGGCGCCTGCATGCGCTGATCGCGCGGCCCTGGCCGGGGCTGCTGCGCTTCAAGGGTTATGTCTGGCTCGCGAGCCGGCTGGACTGGCTCGCCTGCCTGTCGGGCGCAGGCCGCGGCCATCAGCTCGATCCCGTCGGGCGATGGAGCGTGCCGCTGGGCGAGCGCGGCCAGGAGCTGGTCCTCATCGGTCAGGACCTCGACATCCACGCCCTCACCCGCGCGCTCGACGCCTGTCTGACCTCGACCACCGCGCCCGCCGGTGCCGATCCCTGGCCGGCGTGGGACATCGCCACCCCTCAAGAAGGAACCCACTGAGATGATCACGAAGAAGACCTCCCGCCGCATCCCGGCCGCCGCGCTGGCAGCCGGCCTGATGATGTGGGGCACCGCGCAGGCGCATGGCGACAAGCATGAGCACGGCGTCGTGCACCTGGACGTCGCGATCGAGGGCGACACGCTCGCGATCCAGCTGGAATCGCCGCTCGACAGCGTGCTCGGCTTTGAGCGCCAGCCACGCACGCCGGCGGAACGCCAGTCCGTCGACCGGATGCTCGCGACGCTGCGTGGCGGCGCGGTGCTGTTCACGCCGGATGCGCGCGGCCAATGCCGGTTCGAGGAGGCTCAGCTGGAGTCCGCGCTGATCGCCGGATCCTCCACCGACAGCGCCCCGGGCAAGTCGGAACACCTCGACGTCGACGTCAGCTATCGCTTCCGTTGCGCCGCGGCGGCCGACCTGTCGACGCTGTCGCATCAGCTGTTCGCGCTCTTCCCGCGCATCCAGCGCATCGACGCGCAGGTCGCGACGCCGAAGGGGCAATCCCGCCAGGTGCTCAAGCGCCCGGATGCGACGCTGTCGCTCGGCGGTTGACCATGGCCGTGCCAGTCCTGGAAGCCAGGGACCTGACGTTCCGCTGGCCGCGCGCCACGCGGGACTGCCTGGACATCGCCGCCCTGCGCGTCGAGCCGGGCGAGGCCGTGTTCCTGCGCGGTCCCAGCGGCTCGGGCAAGAGCACGCTGCTGTCGCTGATCGCAGGCGTGCTCACGCCGCGCGCGGGGCGGCTGAAGCTGCTCGGCCATGAGCTGGCGGAATGCTCCGGCCGGCAGCGCGACCGGCTGCGTGCCGACCATGTCGGCTTCATCTTCCAGCAGTTCAACCTGTTGCCTTACCGTTCCGCGCTGGACAACGTGCTGCTGACCTGCGAGTTCTCGCGCCGCCGTGCGACGCAGGCCGGCCAGCCGCGGGAACGCGCGCAGGCATTGCTCCAGCGCATGGGCCTGGGGTCCGAACTGATCGCCCGCCGGGCGAGCGAGTTGTCCGTCGGCCAGCAGCAGCGCGTGGCCGCCGCCCGCGCGCTCATCGGACATCCCGACCTGGTGATCGCCGACGAGCCGACCTCCGCGCTCGACGACGCCCATCGCGACGCCTTCATGGCCATTCTGCGCGAGGTCTGCGCCGAGTCCGGCAGTGCGCTGCTCTTCGTCAGCCACGACACGCGCCTCGCCGCGCGCTTCCCGCGCTGCCTGGACCTGCTGGCGCTTCAGCGCGGCTCGGCGCGCATCGAGGAACGCGCCGGGGAGTCCGTCGCATGAAAGCGCTCATCCGCCTCGCCGCGCAGAGCGCCTGGAACCGCCGCTTCGTGCTGTCGCTCGTGGTGCTGTCGATCGCGCTGTCCACGCTGCTGCTGCTCGGCATCGCGCGGCTGCGCGACGACGTCCGCAAGAACTTCGCGCAGTCGGTCTCCGGCACCGACCTGATCGTCGGCGCCCGCACGGGCTCGGTCCAGCTGCTGCTGTATTCGGTCTTCCGCATCGGCGGCGCCACCAACAACATCCAGTGGTCCAGCGTGCAGTCACTCGCCAGGCTGCCCGGCGTGGACTGGGTCGTGCCGATCTCGCTCGGCGACTCGCACCGCGGCTTCCCGGTCGTCGCGACGACGGGGACTACTTCCGCCGCTTCCGATACGGGGACGCCCAGCCACTGACGCTGGCGGAAGGCCGAGCCTTCGACGATGCACCCGTCGAGCCACATGGAACGAGCGGGACGAACGGAACGAACGGAACGAGCGGGACGAGCGGCTCGAATGGATCGAATGGACTGCCGCCCGATCTCTTCGGCGTGGTGCTCGGCGCCGATGTCGCGGCCTCGCTCGGCTACCGCATCGGCGACAAGGTCGTCCTCAGCCACGGTGACGGCGCGCTCGCGGCCAACGATCACGCCGACAAGCCCTTCCATGTCATCGGCGTGATGCGGCGCACCGGCACGCCGGTGGACCGCTCGCTGCACATCAGCCTTGCGGCGATGGAGGCCATCCACCTCGACTGGGTCGCCGGCGCGCCGATTCCCGGCCAGGCGGTCAGCCTCGACGCCTTGGCGGGGCAAGACCTGACACCGCATCAGGTGACCGCCGCGCTGGTGGGCCTGAAGCGGCGCACGGCGGTGTTCTCGACGCAGCGGCGCATCAACGACTTCACCGGCGAGCCGCTGATGGCCATCCTGCCCGGCGTCGCGCTGGACGAGCTGTGGGACGTGGTCGCGCTCGGCGAACGCAGCCTGACGCTGATGAGCGCGCTGGTCGCCGCGGTGAGCCTGTGCGGACTGGTCGCGGTCATCCTCGCCGGCCTCAACGAACGCCGCCGCGAGCTCGCCATCCTGCGCGCCGTCGGCGCCAACCCGGCGCGCATCTTCAGCCTGCTGGCGGTCGAGGGCATGCTGGTCACCGTCTGCGGCGTCGCGCTCGGCGCCACGCTGTGCCTGCTGCTGATCGCCGGACTCGGTCCCTGGGTGCAGCTGCGCTTCGGCATCGGCCTCAGCGCGGGCCTGCCGTCCGCGTCCGAATGGCAGCTCCTCGGCCTCGTCACCGCACTCGGCTGGGCGGCGAGCCTGCTGCCCGGATTGCGGGCCTACGCGCTGTCGCTCAGCGACGGCCTCTCTCCGAAGGTCTGACATGACATCCCTTCCCTTTCCTCCTGCTGCAGCCGCCGCGCCCGCGCGCGCCACGGGCGGCGCCGTGAACGGCGGCGTGACCGGTGGCTTGATCGGCGCCGCGCTCGCCGCCTTCGCGTCCTTCGGCCTGCTGGTCGCGATCGCGCTGCCGACCTCCTCCGCCTGCGCCGCGCCGGCGACGCCCTCCGCGCCGGCGGCCGCCCAGGCGGCCAGCGCGCCGGCCTCGGCGTACCGCGACCTCACCTGGATCCAGCTCGTCCCCCCGGGCTGGGATCCGATGAAGCGCTTCCGCGATGTCGGCATCGGGCGCCTGAGCGACAACAGCCCGCGCACTGCGGCGCTGATGGCGGACCTGCGCGATGAACTGGACAACGCGCCGCTGGTGGATGCGCTGCAGGACACGCCGGTGCGCCTGCCCGGCTACGTCGTGCCGCTGCAGACCGATCGCGACGGCGTGCGCGAGTTCCTGCTCGTGCCCTACTTCGGCGCCTGCATCCACATGCCGCCTCCGCCGGCGAACCAGATCATCCTGGTGAAGCTCGCGCAGCCGGCGAAGCAGCTGCGATCGATGGACACGGTGTGGGCCAGCGGCGTCATGCGGCTGGACCGGCAGCCCAGCGACATGGGTGTCAGCGGGTATCGCCTCGACGCCGCGGTCGTCGAGCCCTACCGGAACAAGCCGCGTTGATCGCGTCCGTCATGCGGTCCCGGCGGATGCCGTGGGTGCTGCTCGCGCTGGCCGCCGTCGTCGCGATCGGGATCCCCGCGGGCATCGTGCTGAACCGGACCGACCCGTCCCAGGCGATCGCTTCCGCGCCGCTCGCGACCGATCCGCCGGCCGACGTGAAGGCCATCGCGTGGACGGAGCTGATGCCGCCGGGATGGGATCCGCGGCCACGGGCCGGTCAAGGCGGACAAGCCGGCGGGGCCGACATCGCCCAGCTCGATGACAACGATCCCCTCGCGCGCCAGATGATGAAGGACCTGCGGGACGCCTTCGACAACGCGCCGGTGCGGCCGGAACTCGACGGCCGCCGCGTGCGGCTGCGCGGCTACGCGGTGCCGGTGGGCGTGGGATGGGGCGGTACCGACGAGTTCCTCATGGTGCCGTCGTTTGGCGCCTGCATCCACAGCCCGCCACCGCCGCCGAACCAGATCGTCTACGTGAAGACGCCCTCGAAGATCGAGGGCGTGCGCGCGATGTCCATCGTGACGGTCACCGGCACGCTGCAGGTCCACGCCCTCAGCTCGGCGCTCGCGACCAGCGGCTACCGCCTCGTGCCGGAGTCGGTGCGCGTGGAGCGCTGAGCCCTCAGACCGCCCGGATCTTCGCCTTCGTCCCTTTCACGTCACGCACGGGAGACGCGCCGAACATGCGGCCGTACTCGCGGGTGAACTGCGGCACGCTTTCATACCCCACCGCATAGGCGGCATCGCAGGCGGCCGCGTTCTCGGAGAGCATCATCCGGCGCGCCTCGATCAGACGCAGCTGCTTCTGGAACTGCAGCGGCGACAGCGAGGTCACCGCCTTGAAGTGCTCGTGCAGGGTGGACGGGCTCATCGCCGCGGCCTCGGCGAGGCGCTCGATGCGCAGGGGCCTGGCGAACTCCGACCGGATGAGCGCCACGGCTTTCGACACCTGTCGGGAACGACTGTCCGCCACGCCCAGATTCCGGATCGCCGGACCATGGCGTCCCGCCATGAGCCAGTAGTGCATCTCGCGCACCAGCTGCCGCTTGAGCACCGGCACGGCCGTCGGACGATCCAGCAACTCCAGCATCCGCAACGCGGTGGCGGTCACCTCCGGGTCCGTCGGATCGACGCGGACGGGCGTGCCGCGATCGCCCTCGGCCACGCTCATCTCGAGCGCCAGTTCCTGGATCAGCGACGGGTCCAGGTCCAGCACGAGCGAGTAGTACGGCTCGGCCAGGGTCGCGCCGGTGATCTGGCTGATGGTGGGCACGTCGGCGGTGATCAGCAACGAATCTCCGGCGCCGAAGTCGAAGGTCCGCGCGCCCATCATCACGCGCTTGGTGCCCTGCACCACGAGGGCGACCAGGGGCCGGGAGATCGCGTACAGCAACTCGCTCGGACTGGTGGCGCGCAGGGCGGTGAACCCGGGCAGCGGCGTCGCGGCGACGCCTTGCGCATCGGCATAGAAATCGGCGTAGCGCCGGACGACGTGGAGCAGCGACGTGGACATGCCTGCACGGTAACGATCACGTCCCTCGTCCGCAACCGGGCGCGGAGGATCACGCAAGAAACGCCGATCTTCGAGCAAGCCGTGCCACGGCGCGCTGCCGCCACCGCCCGGCGAGCCGGCGGTCACCCGGGATCAGGCAAGAAATGGACGGGGAACTGGCAACTGCGCGAGGAGGTCGGCAAGCACATTGGATCCCGTTCCAGCGCTTTGCCGGAACCGACTTCTCACCCTCACCACGAGACACTGCCATGCCCAAGACCAGCACCTTCCAAATCAGCCGTCGAGGCTTTTCACAACTCGCCCTGGCGGCGGCCGTCGCGCTCACGGCGATGTCCGGCGCCTTTGTCCAGGCCCACGGCGCCACACCGGCGAAGCCGGCTGCGACCACCCAGCGCCATGTGCTGATCGTGCTCTCCGCCGCCGACAAATGGACCCGTGCCGACGGCTCGAAGTACGACAGTGGCGTCTGGGCCGAAGAGTTCGTCGTGATGGACGAGAAGTTCCGCAAGGAGGGCTATCAAGTCGACATCGCCACCCCCGGTGGCGTCGCGCCGACGATCGACCAGCGAAGCCTCGACGCGACACTGGTCGGCGAGGAGCCCGTGAAGCACTTCAAGCACTACCTGGCCGACAACGCTGCGCGCGTCGCTCATCCGCTGGCGTTGAAGGACGTCGGCGCGAGCCGCTATGACGCGGTCGTCATCCCCGGCGGACACGGCCCGGTCGAGGACCTGTACAAGGACGCCGACATGGGAAGGCTGCTGGTCGAGGCCGATCGCACCGCGAAGATCATCGCGCCGGTGTGCCACGGACAGGCCGCGCTGCTCGCAGCCAAGGACGCACAGGGACGCTGGCCTTTCGCCGGCCGCCGCATGACCTCGTTCAGCGACGAGGAGGAGCGTGAGTTCGGCACCGCGGACAACGCGCCCTGGCTGCTCGCCGCGACGCTGCGCAAGGCCGGCGCAAAGTACGAGAAGGGTCCGAACTGGGGCGCCTACGTGGTCAAGGACGGCAACCTGCTGACCGGCCAGAACCCGGCCTCCTCCGCGCCGCTGGCCGACGCCGTCATCGAAGCGCTGCGCTGATCCGCGCGTCCCTCACCCGTTTTCCCCGGAGAGCCCGGACGGCTTTCCGCCATCGCCCCCTTCCCTCATCCTCTCGGAGACTGACATGACTTCCATCGCTCTCGTGACCGGTGCCAGCCGCGGCCTGGGCCGCAACACCGCCCTCAGCATCGCGCGCAACGGCGGCGACGTGATCCTCACCTACCGCAGCGGCGCTGACGAGGCGCAACGCGTCGTCCAGGAGATCCAGGCGCTGGGTCGCCAGGCCGTGGCGCTCCCGCTGGACGTCGGCGACGTCAGCACGTTTGCCGGCTTCGCCGAGCGGGTCCGTGCCGCCTTGCGAGACACCTGGGGGCGCCACACCTTCGACCACCTCGTCAACAACGCCGGCCACGGGGCGATGGCCTCGTTCGCCGAGACCACCGTGGCGGACTTCGACGCCCTGTTCAACGTCCACGTGAAGGGCGTCTTTTTCCTGACGCAGGCGCTGTTGCCGTTGATCGCCGACGGCGGCCGCATCGTGAACCTCTCGTCCGGCCTGACGCGCGTGACCTTCCCCGGCTTCTCGGCGTATTCGACGGCCAAGGGCGCGGTGGAGGTCCTGTCGGTGTGCCTGGCCAAGGAACTGGGTAGCCGCGGCATCGCCGTCAACACGGTGGCCCCAGGCGCCATCGAAACCGACTTCCTCGGCGGCGCGGTGCGCGACATGCCCGATCTGAACCAGCAGTTCGCGGGGATGACGGCCCTGGGACGCGTCGGCGTCCCCGACGACATCGGTCCGATGATCGCCAGCCTGCTCACCGCCGACCACCGCTGGGTCAACGCGCAGCGGATCGAGGTGTCCGGCGGACAGGTGATCTGAGGGCGATCAGTACTCGTCGCCACCCGGGCTCACGTAGCCCGGCGCCAGGTTCTCGAACTTGGTGTTCTGTCTCACGAAGGCCAGCTTCACCGTGCCTACCGGGCCGTTACGCTGCTTGGCGATGATGATCTCGGCGACACCCGGCTCCTTGCACTCGTCCTTGGTGTAGTACTCGTCGCGGTAGATGAACATGATGATGTCCGCATCCTGCTCGATGGCGCCCGACTCGCGCAGGTCGGACATCATCGGCCGCTTGTCCGGCCGCGTCTCCACCGAACGGTTCAGCTGCGACAGCGCGATCACCGGGCAGCGCAGCTCCTTGGCCAGGGCCTTCAGGCCCCGCGAGATCTCGCCGACCACCGTCGCGCGGTTCTCCTCGCTGCCGCCGCCGTTGCCGCTCATCAGCTGCAGGTAGTCGATGATGATCAGGCCGATCTGGCCCGAGATGCGCGCCTGGCGCCGCGCTCTGGAACGCACCTCGCTGGGCGACAGGCCCGGGCTCTCGTCGATGTAGATCGGCGCGTTGCCGAGCTTGTCGACGGCCTCGGCCAGACGGCCCCATTCGTCGTCCTTCAGCCGGCCGGTGCGCAGGTTGCTCTGGTCGATGCGGCCGATCGAGCCGACCATCCGCAAGGCCAGCTGCGCCGCACCCATTTCCATCGAGTAGATGATGACCGGCAGGCCTTCGTTGATCGCCACGGCCTCGCCGATGTTGATCGCGAACGCGGTCTTGCCCATCGACGGACGCGCCGCCAGGACGATCAGGTCGCCCCGCTGCAGGCCCGCCGTCATGCGGTCCAGGTCGAAGAAGCCGGTGCGCACGCCGGTGACGTCCTCGGCGCCCTGCTCCGCCAGCTCGTTGACGCGGTCCATCAGCTCGACCATCAGCCGGTCCATGCTCTGGAAACCGGTGCCGCCGCGCGAGCCTTCCTCGTTGATGCGGAAGATCTTGCCTTCGGCTTCGTCCAGGATCTCGTTGACCGCGCGGCCGGCGGGATTCAGCGCCGCGGTCGCGATCTCGTCCGAGGTCGCGACCAGCCTGCGCAGGATCGCGCGCTCGCGAACGATCTCCGCGTAGCGGCGCAGATTCGCCGCGCTGGGCACGCCCTGCGCCAGCTGGTTCAGGTACTTCAGGCCGCCGCACTCCTCGGCCTTGCCGAGCGACGACAGCTCTTCGAACACCGTCACCACGTCCGCCGGCTTGCCGCCGTTGATCAACTTGCCGATCGAGGCATAGATCTGCTTGTGTTCGTAGCGATAGAAGTCGGCGTCGCTGAGCGTGTCCGCCGCCTTGTCCCAGGCGGTGTTGTCGATCAGCAAGCCGCCGAGGACGCTGTGCTCGGCTTCCACCGAGTGCGGAGGCACGCGCAGTCGCGCGATTTCACTGTCACTGGCAGCGGACCCGGGCGTGGTGAAGATCGCGGACATTGTGGACAAGCCTGTGGATGAACGATGGATAGCTTGTGGAGCGAGCGGGATAACTCAACCCCGGAAAAGCAGAAAGCCGACGGCTTTGCAGCTGTCGGCTTTCTTGTTCTGCCTTGATCATGTCAGGCCCGAGGGCCTGGCGGGGTCAGGGCATGTCCGGAGGGCACGCGAAGCGCCCCTCCGGCAGTTCGAGCAATTACTCGATCTCGGCGACGACCTTCACGGTCACTTCCACCACCACGTCGGTGTGCGGAGCAACGTGGATCGGGAATTCGCCGACGGTCTTCAGCGGACCATTGGGCAGACGCACTTGCGACTTGACGATGGCCGTGCCGGCCTTGGTCAGCGCTTCAGCGATGTCGGCGTTGGTCACGGAACCGAACAGACGGCCGTCGACGCCAGCCTTCTGCGAGATCGTCACGGTGTTGCCGTTGATCTTCTCGCCCAGGGCTTGTGCGGCGGCCAGCTTCTCGGCGGCGACCTTCTCGAGTTCGGCGCGCTTGGCTTCGAATTCCTTGATGGCCGATTCCGTGGCGCGGCGCGCCTGGCGGGTCGGGATCAGGAAGTTGCGTGCGTAACCGTCCTTGACCTTGACGACATCGCCCAGGTTACCCAGGTTGGCCACTTTTTCCAGCAGGATGACTTGCATGGGGTGGACTCCTTAGACCTTGTGCTGGTCGCTGTACGGCAGCAGGGCCAGGAAGCGGGCGCGCTTGATGCACACCGACAGCTGACGCTGGAAGAAGGCGCGCGTGCCGGTCAGGCGGGCGGGCACGATCTTGCCGTTTTCACCGATGAAGTCGCGCAGGACGTCGACGTCCTTGTAGTCGATCTGCTCGACACCGGCGACGGTGAAGCGGCAGAAACGCTTGCGGCGGAACAGCAGCGATTGTTGATTGCGCTTGGGCTTGCGGTCCTTAGAGAACCGACCTTTACCACGTGGCGGGGGCATAGTGAACTCCTGCTATCTATCCAGATTTAAACGATCTGCGCGACCTGTCCGTCCCGTTCAGTCCGCGAAGCCGGTGATGTGAAACACCGTGCCCCGCCCCTGCCGCTGTGCCGAGAGAAATCCGGTGAACACCGTCTTCTCCGTCAGGCCCAGCGCCTGGACCCGCTTCACGACTTCACCGATCGCCACCGCCTTGATCTCCATCGCGACCTTGCGCGTGGAGCCGGCTTCATCGACCATGGACTCGTGCTTGAGCATCAGGTCCAGGGCCGGCAGCCCGGCGGGGGTGTATCGGATCGCCGCGATCTCGAGGATCTGCGCCTGCAGCACCAGTCGGTTCATGCGAGCGGGAAGGATCGGCGAGTCAGCGGGTCAAAAATTCGGGAACGTCAGTGGCCGCGCTTGTCAGCTCAGGCGGACGCTTCTTGCGGGGCCTTGCGGGCTTCTTCGCGCTCGACGGCCTTCATCATCACCGACGGGTTCGTCTCGGCCTTGTCCTTGACGACGGTCAGGTGACGCAGCACGGCGTCGTTGAAGCGGAAACCGGTCTCGATTTCAGCCAGGATTTCCTTGCTGCACTCGATGTTCAGGCACAGGTAGTGCGCCTTGGCCAGTTTCTGGATCTGATAGGCCAGCTGACGACGGCCCCAGTCTTCCACGCGATGAACCTTGCCACCACCGTTGGTGACCAGGCCCTTGTAGCGCTCCAGCATCGCCGGAACTTGTTCGCTTTGATCCGGATGGATCAGCAGAACGATTTCGTAATGACGCATACGAACTCCTTATGGATTTCGACGACCGCCGGCACGGTGGCCTGACAGGTGTCAGGAACCGGCCCTTGGCCTGAAAGCCGGACCCCAGCGTCTACTCGTGGGCCCGGCAAGGGGAATCGCGGATTCTAGCCGACAAAGCGGCTGGTCGTCCAGTCGACGCTCAAGGGCGCACGCGGGTGCCCGCCTCGAGTCCTGCGTCGGTGGCGGCCGGCTTCGCGCCGAACGCGCCCGCCACCTTCGGGAGCTGCTCGACCAGACCGTCGCGGATCGACTGCCGCAGCGTCTCGACCTTCTGCGCCGTGGTGAGCACGTCCCACGCATCGCCGGCGCCGTCCGGGTTGTCGGAGGTCATCGCCACCGAGGACCGGATCGGGGCGGTCGCGACCACGCTGCCGGCGGCGATGTCGATCACGTCCAGCTCCGCATAGACGTAAGGCGCGAGGAAGCCGCGCCGGGCAGCCACGGCCTCGTTGTCCATGCGCACGACGGTGTGACGGTCCAGGTAGAAGCCCAGGCCCTTGAGCTGCCCCTGGCCCATCGTGTTCTGGGACATCTGCACCCGCGCCGGCGCGCGCAGCGGCGCAGCAGCACCACGTGGGTCGCCTTCAACTCCTTGAGGCCCTGATTCAGCACGTCGTTGCCTCGCCAGCGGCCGTCGTCGATCAGCTTGTCCGGATCGCCGAGCACCGACGCGGATTGCAGCTTCAACGCCAGGAGCTGCGCGTTGCCGGTGCCGGACAGGCCTTGCTGCAGTTGACCCAGCGCGTACACGTCGAAGACACCGGCCGGCACGGGGAAGGTGTCCTCGATGCGGCGGTTCTTGAGATGGGTGCCGGTGGTCGGCTCGCTCTGGACGACGGTGATCGAATCCCCGAGGGCGGACACGAGTGCGATGCGGCGGGGTTCCTGCGTCTGCGCGGCCGCCGGGGCGACCATCGCGACGGCGCCGGACAGGCCGGCCGCAAGAAGGGCACGACGCGCCATGCGCGTCGACAACAAGGGCTTCATTGGATTCCTCCCTGAATCATCTGGAATACGCGCTCTTCCAGCGGAGCGCGAGTTGTGGCCGACCGTCGATCAATACGTCGCGGAAGTGGCCGGCCGTCACTCCCGCGGTCGTTCATCGGGACCCGGTGATTCTCGCCTGCAGCGCCCTCGCCCCGGGAGATGGCGCCGGAGTCAGCAGGCTGACCACGACCAATGCCACCACCCCCGCCGGGATGCCGTACAGCGCGGCCGCCATCGGCTGGATGCCCCACCACAGTTGCGGCTCGCCGCCGATGCCCAGCGCCTGGCGCAGGCCGGCATGCGCGTTCACCATGTAGTACAGCGTCATGCCCAGCCCGGCGAGCATGCCGGCGGCGGCCCCCTGCTTGTTGACGCGCTTCCAGAAGATGCCCGCGACCAGCACCGGCACCAGCGTCGAGCCCGACAGCGAAAACGCCGACGACACCAGCAGCAGGATGTCCGCCGGCTTCTGCGCGGCCACGGCGGCGGCGGTCAGCGCGGTCGCCAGCAGCAGCGCCTTGGAGATGGTCACCCGCTGCGTCATCGAGGCGCGCGGGTTCAGGACGCGGTAGTAGACGTCGTGGGAGAGCGCGCTGGAGATCGTCAGCAACAGCCCGTCCGCCGTCGACAGCGCCGCCGCCAGCGCGCCCGCCGCCACCATCGCCGAGAGCACGTACGGCAGCCCGGCGAGCTCGGGCGTCATCAGCATGACGATGTCGCCACCCAGCCGCAGCTCGCCGAGCTGCAGGATGCCGTCCTGGTTGATGTCCTGGATGTTCAGCAGGCCGGGATCGACGCGCATCCACTGCTTCATCCAGCCCGGCAGCTCGGCGATTGGCGAGCCGACCAGGTGATGCAGCACCTCGTGCTTGAGCATCACCGCCAGCGCCGGCGCGAACAGGTAGAGCAGCGCGATGAAGAACAGCGTCCACGCGACCGAGGTGCGCGCCTCCGCGACCGTCGGCACCGTGTAGTAGCGGGTCAGGATGTGCGGCAGGCCCGCGGTGCCGACCATCAGCACCAGCACCAGCGCCAGGAAGTTGCGGCGTGCCAGCGTGTAGGCCTCCTGCTCGGCCGGCGTGCCCTCGGGATCGCCGGCGAAGGGCTGCGCATGCAGCGGCATGCCGGCGAGCGGCTCGGCACGCTGCCGATTGGCGAGGACGGCGCGCTGCCACAGGTCGCGCGCCTCCGCCTCCGTGCGGGGCAGCGCGGCACGGACCTTCTCCGCCGCCTGGATCTGCGCGAGCGGCGCCTCCTCGAACTTCAACTGGGCGATGACCTGCGAGACGCGCTGGCGCTCCTCGTCGAGCGAGTGCGGCAGTCCGGCGATCAGGTGCTCGAAGTCCTTCGCGCGCTGCTCGTACAGCCCGCGCACCTGCAGTTCCTTCGGATCGCGCAGCAACTGCTGTTCACGGTCGGCGATCTCCCGGATCTCGGTCCCCGCGGTGAACTGCGGCAGCGGCGAGCCCGTCTGCTGCGTCGACAGCCACATCACCGGCACCACGTAGGCCACGATCATGATGATGTACTGCGCCACCTGGGTCCACGTCACGGCCCGCATGCCGCCGAGGAAGGAACACACCAGCACGCCGCCGAGCCCGACGAACAGGCCGATCTCGAAGGTCAGCCCCGTCAGCCGCGTCGTGATCAGGCCGATGGCGTAGATCTGCGCGACGAGGTAGATGAAGGACACCAGCACCGCGGCCGCCGCTCCCATCACGCGCAAGCCGCGGCTTTCGAATCGCGCGCCGAGGAAGTCAGGGACCGTGAAGCCGCCGAAGCGGCGCAGGTACGGCGCCAGCAACAGCGCCACCAGACAGAACCCGCCCGTCCATCCGAGCACGAACGCCAAGCCGCCGTACCCCGCCAGGTACAGGCTGCCCGCCATGCCGAGGAAACTCGCCGCGCTCATCCAGTCGGCGCCGGCAGCCATGCCGTTGTAGAACGCCGGGACGCGGCGGCCGGCCACGTAGTACTCGACCGGATCCGTGGTGCGGCTGAAGACACCGATGCCGGCGTAGATCAGCACCGTCAGCAGCAGGAACGAGAAGCCCAGCCACTGCTTGGGCATGCCCATCCGCTCCAGGACACCCAGCACACCGACCAGCAGCACGAAGCCGATCGTGTAGGCACCGTAGATGCGGTGGAGCCGGCGACGGAAAGCGGCGTCTGGCGGGGGAAGCGACATAGGGGGCGCATCATCGCCGGCTTTGCGGTGCGGGTGCATCCACAACTTCCCCCACGGCGCTTTCCGGAAGCGCCTGCCTGCGGAAGCCAGGGCGTTGGCCGCCATGGCGTGGGGCCCCGGAGGCAAGCTCCGAAACCCCACGCCATGCCGTCCCCAACCACTGCCGTCCTTTCACGGGTTTGCGACCGTGGATTGCAATGGAAAACGGCCCCGAAGGGCCGTTGGTGTGGGGCGGTGCGAAGGGCTCAGCGCTTCGCGAGACGCTGCCAGGTCTCGATGACCGAGTCCGGGTTCAGCGACAGCGAGGCGATGCCCTCGGCAGCCAGCCATTCGGCAAAGTCCGGATGATCGCTGGGGCCCTGGCCGCAGATGCCGATGTACTTGCCCGTGGCGCGGCACGCCGCAATGGCGCGCGAGATCATCGCCTTGACCGCCGGATCACGTTCGTCGAAGTCGCCCGACAGCAGCTCCAGACCCGAGTCGCGGTCCAGACCCAGCGTCAGCTGCGTCAGGTCGTTGGAACCGATCGACATGCCGTCGAAATGCTCCAGGAACTGCTCGGCCAGGATGGCGTTGCTCGGAACCTCGCACATCATGATGACGCGCAGACCGTCCTGGCCGCCGTTGGCCGCACGCTTGAGGCCACGCTCGGCCAGCATCGCGACGACCTTCTCCGCCTGCTTCACGGTCCGCACGAAGGGCACCATGATCTCGACGTTGGTCAGGCCCATGTCGTTGCGCACCCGCTTGAGCGCCTCGCATTCCATCGCGAACGCGTCCTGGAACTCGCCCGAGATGTAGCGCGACGCGCCGCGGAAGCCCAGCATCGGGTTCTCTTCGTCCGGCTCGTAGCGCGAACCGCCGATGAGCTTGCGGTACTCGTTGCTCTTGAAGTCGGACAGACGCACGATGACCGGCTGCGGCCAGAAGGCTGCGGCGATGGTGGCGATGCCCTCGGCCAGCTTGTCGACGTAGAAGGCGCGCGGCGAGGCGTGGCCGCGGGCCACCGACTCGACCGCCTTCTTCAGGTCGTTGTCGATGTTCGGATAGTCCAGGATCGCCTTCGGGTGGACGCCGATGTTGTTGTTGATGATGAACTCGAGCCGCGCCAGGCCGACGCCGCTGTTGGGCATCTGCGAGAAGTTGAAGGCCAGCTGCGGATTGCCGACGTTCATCATGATCTTCACCGGGCTGTAAGGCATCTCGCCGCGGTGGACTTCGCTGACCTCGGTCTCGAGCAGGCCGTCGTAGATGAAGCCGGTGTCGCCTTCGGAGCAGACCACCGTCACCAGCTGGCCGTCCTTGAGCTTGTCGGTGGCGTCGCCGCAGCCGACCACGGCCGGGATGCCGAGTTCACGCGCGATGATGGCCGCGTGGCAGGTGCGGCCGCCGCGGTTGGTCACGATGGCGCTGGCGCGCTTCATGACCGGCTCCCAGTTCGGGTCGGTCATGTCGGTGACCAGCACGTCGCCGGGCTGCACGCGTTCCATCTCGGCCACGCTGTCGACCAGGCGCACCGGGCCCGTGCCGATCTTCTGGCCGATCGCGCGGCCCTCCGCCAGCACGGTGCCGGAACCCTTGAGCTTGAAGCGCTGCTCGACCTGGCCCTCGGCCTGGCTCTTCACCGTCTCCGGACGCGCCTGCAGGATGTAGAGCTGACCGTCGTTGCCGTCCTTGCCCCACTCGATGTCCATCGGGCGGCCATAGTGCTGCTCGATGATCACCGCGTACTTGGCGAGCTGCACGACGTCCTCGTCCGTCAGCGAGTAGCGGTTGCGCTGCTCGACCTCGACGTCGACGGTCTTGACCAGCTTGCCGCTGGCGGCCTTCTCCTCGGGGGTGGAGAAGGTCATCTGGATCAGCTTGGAACCCAGGTTGCGACGGATCAGCGCGAACTTGCCGCGCTGCAGCGCCGGCTTGTGGACGTAGAACTCGTCGGGGTTGACGGCGCCCTGCACCACCGTCTCGCCCAGGCCGTAGCTGGAGGTGATGAAGACGACGTCCTTGAAGCCGGACTCGGTGTCGATGGTGAACATGACGCCGGCCGCGCCGAGGTCGGAGCGCACCATGCGCTGCACGCCGGCCGACAGGGCCACGTCGCTGTGCGCGAAGCCCTTGTGGACGCGGTAGCTGATCGCGCGGTCGTTGTAGAGCGACGCGAAGACTTCCTTCATCTTGTGCAGCACGTCCTCGATGCCGACGACGTTCAGGAAGGTCTCCTGCTGGCCGGCGAAGGAGGCGTCGGGCAGGTCTTCCGCGGTCGCGGACGAGCGCACGGCGAAGGAGGCGTCCGGGTTGTCGGCGGTCAGGCCCGCGAAGGACTCGCGGATCGCCGCCTCGAGGTCGGCGGGGAACGGCTGCGCCTCCAGCCAGCCGCGGATCTCGGCGCCGGCCGCGGCCAGCGCGCGCACATCGTCGGTGTTGAGGTCGGCCAGGCGCTTCTGGATGCGGGCATCCAGGCCTTCATGCTTGAGGAACTCACGGAAGGCGTGCGCCGTGGTGGCGAAGCCGCCGGGCACGCGCACGCCGGTTTCGGCCAGCTGCGAGATCATTTCGCCGAGCGAGGCGTTCTTGCCGCCCACCGACTCGACGTCGGTCATCCTCAGTTTCTCGAAGGGTACGACCAGGGCGGTCGCCTCGAAGCGTGCATCAGACATGGGAAAACTCCGTGATGTTGAGAAACCGGGGCTCCCCGCGCACTCCCGAGCAGGCCGATCGCATCGGCGGCTTCGAGGGAGACAGGCATGACGCGGCGCACGACAGGTGTTGTCGATTCTTGTGGGCGTCGTGATGTGACGGTCATGGCGACGGTCATGCGGCGTTCATGCGATGGGCAGGGGCAAGTTGCGGACGATTCTAGTGGGTCGCCGATCTATGATGTAAGCCCCCGTTCGGGGCCGGGCCGAGGCGGAACAACGGCCGAACTTCCCGCTTCGGCATGCGGCATGCCCGGACCGGCGAAGGCGCCCGGACCCCCTCGCGGTCCGGTTCCGGCACGATTCAAAGGCCCCCATGACCCAGCACACCGTCTTCTTCGTTTCGGATGGCACCGGCATCACCGCCGAAACCTTCGGTAACTCCATCCTGGCGCAGTTCCCGGTGAAGGCCCGCCACGTGCGCCGCCCGTTCATCGACAGCGGCGAGAAGGCCCACCAGCTGGTCCAGGAGATCAACGAGACCGGCGCGCGCGAAGGCGTGCGGCCCATCGTGTTCGCGACGCTGGTGAACCGCGAGGTGCTCAACGTGGTGCGCCAGGAGTGTCAAGGCCTCGTGATGGACATGTTCGGCACCTTCATCGCGCCGCTGGAGGACGAGTTCCGGATCAAGTCCAGCCACCGCGTCGGCCGCTTCTCCGACGTCGCCAAGAGCCAGGAGTACCACGACCGGATCGAGGCGATCAATTTCTCGCTGGCCCATGACGACGGGCAGTCGGCGCGCAACCTCGATTCGGCCGACGTGATCCTGGTCGGGGTCAGCCGTTGCGGCAAGACGCCGACCTCGCTCTACCTGGCGATGCAGCACGGCATCAAGGCCGCGAACTACCCGCTGATCCCCGAGGACTTCGATCGCGGCCACCTGCCCTCGCTGCTGATCCCCCACAAGAAGAAGTGCTTCGGCCTGACGATCGATCCGGAGCGCCTGGCGCAGGTCCGCAACGAGCGCCGTCCGGGCAGCAAGTACGCCGACCTGATGAACTGCCATTACGAGGTCCGCGAGGCCGAGACGATGATGAAGAAGGCCGGCATCAACTGGCTGTCGTCGACGCACAAGTCGATCGAGGAGATCGCCACGACGATCCTCCGCGACATCCGTCCCGACCGCCTCATGTACTGAGCCCCTCGCGACCGATGCCAGCGAGCGCGCTCGCCCTGGTCGTCGCGGCCGCGCTGATCCACGCGCTGTGGAACTTCGCCGCCAAGAAGGCGCAGGGCAATCATCACTTCGCCTGCATGACGGCCGTCGGCGTCACGCTGCTGTGGCTGCCGGTGGTCGTCGTCGTCGGGTTCGAC
Source organism: Roseateles chitinivorans (assembly GCF_050632235.1). Taxonomy (GTDB): domain Bacteria; phylum Pseudomonadota; class Gammaproteobacteria; order Burkholderiales; family Burkholderiaceae_C; genus Roseateles; species Roseateles chitinivorans_A. The sequence goes on from NZ_CP192584.1 coordinate 5,244,780, forward strand.
GACCTGCCCGGATGGGGCTGGCAGGCGTGGACCGCCGTGATCGCCAGCGCGGTCGTGCACCTCGCCTATTTCAACGCCCTGCTCGCCGGTTACCGCGCGGCGGACATGATCGTCGTCTATCCCGTCGCGCGCGGCAGCGGGCCGCTGCTGTCGTCGCTGGTGGCGGTGGTGCTGCTGGGCGAGCACCTCGGGCTGGGCGGCGGACTCGGACTCGCGGGCGTGGTCGGCGGGATCCTGCTGATGGCGGCAGGGCCGACGTTCTTCGCCAAGGGCGCGACCCGCGATCCGGCGCTGCATCGCAAGCGCCAGCTGGGCATCGCCTGGGGCGCGCTCACCGGCGCGACGATCGCGGCCTACAGCGTCATCGACGGCTATGCGGTGAAGGTGCTGGCGCTGTCGCCGATCCTCTACGACTACCTCTGCAACCTGCTGCGCGTGCCGGTGAGCCTTCCCGCCGTGCTGCGCGATCGCGCCGGTTTCCTGCCCGCGCTGCGCCGGCAATGGAAGCATGCGCTGGTGGTGGCCGTCGGGGCGCCGTCCGCCTATATCCTGGTGCTCTATGCGATGAAGCTCGCGCCGCTGTCGCGCGTCGCGCCGGCACGGGAACTGTCGATGCTGTTCGCCGCGCTGATCGGCGGGCAGTTGCTCGGTGAAGGCGAGCGCGGATGGCGCATCGCGGGCGCGGGGTTCATCGCGCTGGGCGTGGCGGCGCTCGCGATGGCGCACTGACCGCCTCGACCGGGCCGCCTCCCGCCCATTGCGAGCGGCGTGCCGTCAGCCCAGCCTGCGACGCGCGCTTTCGTACAGGCAGATCGAGGCCGCGCTGGCAACGTTGAGCGACTCTTCCCCGCCGGGCTGCGGGATGCCGACGCGCAACGCGCAACGCTGCATCAGCGCCTCGGCGACGCCCTGACCTTCGTGGCCCATGACCCAGGCGCAGGGGTTCGGAAGATCGGCTTCGTGCAGCAATGCATCAGCGTGCGAGCTCGTCGCCAGCAGCGGAACCTTCAGCGCGTCGAGGTCCTCGACGCTCAGTCCTTCCACCAGGTTCAGCCCGAAGTGCGCGCCCATGCCGGCGCGCAGCACCTTCGGCGACCACAGCGCCGCGGTGCCCTTCAACGCCAGCACCTGACGGAAGCCCAGCGCCCCGGCGCTGCGCAGGATCGTGCCGACGTTGCCCGCATCCTGCAGCCGATCCAGCACGACGGAATCGGCCTTCGCATCGATGCGTGGCTGCGTCGGCAACGGCAGCTCGAATCCGATCTGCGCCGGCGACTCCAGCCCCGACACGGTCTTGAAGAGTTCCGGCGAGACGACCAGCACCTTGGGCGCGACGTCCGCGAGCGCGTGCAGCGCCTCGTCCGCCGCGGCCACGTCCGTGATCAGCGCCAGCGACGGCTTGACGCCGCGTTGCACCGCCGCTCGCGCGAGGTGATCGCCCTCCAGCCAGACGCCGCCCAGCTTGCGATAGGCGCCGCCGTCCTGCGCCAGCTTGCGCAGGCGCTGCAGGTTCGGGTTGTCTCGCGCGGTGATGGACTGCCAGCTCATGCGATGCGTGCTTCAGGAAGTTCCAGCGTGCGCACCGGCGCGAAGCTCTGCCGGTGCCACACGGTCGCGCCGTGCACGCGCAGCGCGTCCAGGTGCTCCTTGGTGCCGTAGCCCTTGTGGCTGTCGAAACCGTATTCGGGATGCTGCTCGTGCATCTGCAGGCAGAAGCGATCGCGGTGCACCTTGGCCAGGATGGACGCCGCCGAGATCGCCGGCACCAGCGCATCGCCCTTGACGATGGCCTCGGCGGGGATGCGCAGCACCGGCAATCGGTTGCCGTCGACCTGCACGTGCGCAGGCTTGAGCCGCAGGCCCTCGACCGCGCGGCGCATGGCCAGCATCGTCGCCTGCAGGATGTTGATGCGGTCGATCTCCTCGACCGTCGCTTCCGCGATGCAGAAGCACAGCGCCTTGGCGCGGATCTCGTCGAAGAGCTGCTCGCGCTTCTTCTCGCTGAGCACCTTCGAATCGTTCAGCCCCTTGATCGGATGCTGGTCGTCGAGGATCACCGCCGCCGCGACCACCGGTCCGGCGAGTGGTCCGCGGCCCGCTTCGTCCACGCCGCACAGCAGGCCCTCGCGGACCCATTCGAGGCCCAGTTGCGTCGGGAGCTCAGGCGCCGAGGATTTTCGCGATCGCATCGCCGGCCCTTTGCGCGGTGTTGCAGCGCAGCTGTTGGTGGATCTCCAGGAAACGCTCGCGCAGCCGCTCCCGACGCGGCGCGTCGTCCAGCCAGGCCAGGCCTTCGCGGGCGATGCGCTCGCCGGTGCACTCGTCCTGCAGGCACTCGGGCACCAGCGTCTCGCGCGCGAGCACGTTCGGCAGCCCAACCCAGGGCAGCAGCGCCTTGCCCTTCATCCGCCACGCGTTGAACCAGTGCAGCTTGTAGGCGATCACCATCGGCCGCTTCAGCAGCGCCGCCTCCAGCGTCGCGGTGCCGCTGGCGACCAGCGTCAGGTCGCAGGCGGCCAGCGCGTCCTGCGCGCGGCCGTCGACCAGCGTCATCGGCAGGCCCTGGCCATGCTGCGCCATCAGCGCCTCGACCATCGGACGCAGTCCCGGGGCGATCGGGATGACGAAGCGCAGCGCCGGACGCGCCTGGTGCATGCGCCGGGCCGCGTCCAGCAGCGGCGGGCCGATGTAGTCCAGCTCGCTGCGGCGGCTGCCGGGCAGGATGGCGACGATCGTGTCGGCTTCCCCGAAGCCCAGGTCGCGTCGCGCTTCCTCGCGCGGCGGCTCGAACGGGATCTGGTCCGCCAGCGGGTGGCCGACATAGGTCGACGGGATGCCGGCCTTCTCCAGGATCGCGGGCTCGAAAGGGAACAGGCACAGCACGTGGTCCGCGCTGCGCTTGATGGTCTGCACGCGCTCCGCACGCCACGCCCAGATCGACGGGCAGACGAAGTGGACGGTCTTGATGCCGGCTTCGCGCAGGCGCTGCTCGAGGCCGAAGTTGAAGTCGGGCGCGTCGACGCCGACGAAGACCGACGGCCGCTCGGCGATCAGGCGGTCGCCGAGCTGGCGCCGGATCGCCAGCAGCTCGCGGATGTTCTTGATCGCGTCCCAGTAGCCGAAGATCGACAGCTTGTGGCTGGGCCACCAGGCGTCGAAGCCCTGCGACTGCATCTTCGGGCCGCCGATGCCGGCGGAACTCAGCTCAGGCCAGCGCGCCTTCAGGCCCTGCAGCAGCAGGCTGGCGAGCAGATCTCCGGAGGCCTCGCCGGCCACCAGGCCCAGTCGAGGATCCGTGGAACTCATGTCGGTCGTCCGGGCCGATCAGCGGACAAGGCCGCGCTTGGCGCCCGCCAGGAAGTCCAGTATGAGCTGGATGTCGCGGATCGACTCCGCGTCCTGGCCGTGCTTGAGCGCTTCGATGTTGGCGACGGACTGCTCCAGCGTCGTCCCGTCGCGGAACAGCAGCTTGTGCAGCTGACGGATCACGCCGATGCGGTCGTTGCTGAAACCGCGGCGGCGCAGGCCGGTCAGGTTGACCGCGCGCACACCCAGCGGGTTGCCGTCGACCGTCATGTAGGGCGCGACGTCCTGCGCCACATGGCCCTGGAAACCGATCATCGCGTGCGCGCCGACATGCACGAACTGATGGACGCCGGTCAGGCCGCCGATCGTCGCCCAGTCGCCGACATGCACGTGGCCGGCCAGCGTCGCGTTGTTGGCCAGCACGCAGTGGTCGCCGACGATCACGTCATGCGCCAGGTGCACGTAGGCCATGATCCAGTTGTCGGAGCCGACGCGCGTGACGCCCTGCTCCTTGAAGGTGCCGGTGTTGAAGGTGCAGAACTCGCGGATCGTGTTGCGGTCGCCGATGACGAGTTCCGTCACCTCGCCGCCATGGCTCATGTCCTGCGGCATCGCGCCGATCGACGCGAACTGGAAGATGGCGTTGTCACGACCGATCGTGGTCTTGCCTTCGATCACGGTGTGCGGACCGACGCGGGTGCCCGCGCCGATGCGCACCTCGGGGCCGATCACCGCGTACGGGCCGACCTGGACGGTGTCGTCCAACTGGGCCTTGGGGTCGACGATCGCGGTGGGATGGATCTGGGCCATGGGCGTGCGGATTCAGCGGCTGTTCAGCGGGAGCGTCTGGGGGTTCAGCAGTCGAGCTTGCGCATCGTGCACATCAGGCCGGCCTCGGCCACGACGTCGGTGCCGACCAGCGCCTTGGCGCCGAACTTGTAGATGCCGGCCTTGGCGCGGTCCAGCGTGACCTCGAGGATCAGCTGGTCGCCCGGTTCGACCGGACGCTTGAAGCGCGCGCCGTCGATGCCGGCGAAGTACACGACGTGGTTCTCGTCCAGCGTGAAGTCGTAGCTCTCGACCGCCAGCAGCGTCGCGGCCTGGGCCAGCGCTTCCAGGATCAGCACGCCCGGCATCACCGGACGGTGCGGGAAGTGGCCCTGGAAGAAGGGCTCGTTGATGCTGACGTTCTTGATCGCGCGGATGCGCACGCCCTTCTCCACTTCCAGGACACGGTCCACCAGCAGGATGGGGTAGCGGTGCGGCAGCTTCTCGAGGATGCCGTGGATGTCGATGCGGGTCGTCTCAGTCATGTCGTCTTCTTTTCCAGGGCACGCACGCGCTGGCGCAGCTCATAGAGCCCGCGCAGGGCGGCGGCGTTCTTCTGCCACGATGCGGCGTCCTCGAAGGGCCACATGCCGGCGTAGGCGCCGGGCTTGTCGATGCTGTTGCTGATGTTGGCCGTCGGGCCGATCTGCACGCCGTCGGTGATGCGGATGTGGCCGTTGATGCGCGCCGCGCCGGCCACGATGCAGTTGGCGCCGATCTCGGCGCTGCCGGCGATCGCCGTCGCGCCGGCGATCGCCGTGCCCTTGCCGATCTTCACGTTGTGCGCGATCTGGACCAGGTTGTCGATGATGACGCCGTCGGCGATCACCGTGTCGCCCAGCGCGCCGCGGTCCACGCAGGTGTTGGCGCCGATCTCGACGCCGTCGCCGATGCGCACCGCGCCGAGCTGCTCGATCTTGACCCACTCGACGCCGGGAGCGCCGTCGGAACGCTTGGTCGGCGCGAAGCCGAAGCCGTCCGCGCCGATCACGACGCCGCTGTGCAGCATCGAGCGCTCGCCGATCACGCAGTCATGGCCGAACACCACGTGCGGCGCCAGCCGCGTGTGCGCGCCGATGCGGGCGTCCTGCTCGACGATGGTGTGCGCGCCGATGCGCACGCCGTCGCCCAGCACCGCGCCGGATTCGATCACCGCATGCGGGCCGACCTCGACGCCCTGGCCGATCACCGCATCCGCCGCGACCGTCGCGGTCGGATGGATGGCCGGCGTGGCGCGCGGCTTGCGCATGTTCGCGGCCCACCACTGGGTCAGCCGCGCGAAGTAGAGGTAGGGATCCGGCGCCACGATGCAGCACGCGGTCGTGCCGGCACCCTGGCGGGCCGCGGCGGCCTCCGCCAGCTTGGGCGAGACGATCACGCAGGCGGCCTGCGTCGTCGCCAGCTGCGCCTCGTATTTCGGATTCGAGAGGAAGGAGATCGCGTCCGCGCCGGCATCTTCCAGCGGCGCGATCGCGCGGATCGCCGTCTCGGACGCACCAACAAGATCGCCGCCCAAGGCGGCGATCAGATCGGAGACCAGAACCTGCTTCGTGGTCACGTCGGGTGTCACTTCTGACCGTTGAGCGCGTCGATCACCTTCTTCGTGATGTCCACGCGGGGGCTGGCATGAATCGCGTCCTGAACGATGAGATCGTACTTCTCCTGCTCGAAGATCTGCTTGATGACCTTGTTGGCCTTCTCGATCACGGCGGAGAGTTCCTCGTTCTTGCGCTGGGCGACATCCTCGTTGAACTCGCGGCGCTTGCGCTGCAGGTCGCGGTCCTGCTCGATCAGCTCGCGCTGACGGCGGCCACGCTCGGCCTCGCTCAGCGCCGGGCTGTCCTTGTCGAGCTTCTCGGCCGCGCCGCGCAGCTTGGTTTCCAGGTCGACCAGCGCCTTCTCGCGCCGGCTGAACTCGGCCTGCAGCTTCGTCTCCGCCGCCTTGGCCAGGTTGGTCTCGCGCAGAATCCGCTCGCTGTTGACGTAGCCGATCTTGACTTCCTGGGCTTGCGCGCCCAGGGCCGCCGCACCCGTCAGGAGGACGGTGGCGACGATCTGCGACAGCTTGCTCTTCATCAGAATGCAGTCCCGATCTGGAATTGGAATCGCTCGATTCTATCCGTGGGCTTCTTGCGGATCGGCGAGCCGTAGCTGAGCCGCAGCGGGCCCATCGGCGACAGCCAGCTGATGCCCGCGCCGGCCGAGGCTCGCACGTCACCGAACGTGAGCTTCTCGTCCTGGCCCCACACGTTGCCCGCGTCCAGGAACGCGAACAGACGGAAGCTCTTGTCGTTGCCCGAACCCGGCACCGGCACGTAGAACTCGGTGTTCAGGTTGAACTTGCGGTTGCCGCCGGTGTACGAACCGGTCACGTCGACCGGGCCCAGCGTGCCGGGCTCGAACACCCGCACCGACCCCAGGCCGCCGCCGTAGAAGTTCTTGAAGATCGGATACGGCCGGCCGCTCAGCCCCTTGCCGTAGGCGAACTCGCCATTGACCATCAGCGAGAACTTGCGGCCCAGCGGGAAGAACTCCTGGTACTGCAGGTTGGCGATCGTGTAGCGCGAATCGCCGACCGGGCTCAGTTCCAGGTTCACGCGCTTCATCGCGCCGGCGGTCGGCGTGATCACGGAGTCGCGGTTGTCCTTCTTCCAGCCGATCGTCAGCGGGATCGACATCGCCGACGAGCCGAACTGCTCGCGGAACAGCCAGTAGCTGTTGGGCAGGCCGGTGCGCGTCGTGATGCGCGTCGTTTCGTAGCCGATGCCGAAGAACACCGTGTCGTCCTCGGAGAACGGCACGCCGAACTTGACCGAACCGCCGTACGAGGCGAACTCGTATTCCTCGCCGAGGTTGTTGATCGGCTTGACGGTCCGGTAGAACACGTCGATCGCACGGGACACGCCGTCGACGGTGAAGTACGGGTCCACCGTCGTCACGCCCAGCGAGCGGCCGGTGCTGGCGGTGTTCACCTGGATGCCCAGGTAGTTGCCGGAGCCGAACACGTTCTCCTGCGAGATCGAGCCCGACAGCGACAGCTTGCTCGCGCTGGAGTAGCCGGCGCCGATCTGGATGTTGCCGGTCGGACGCTCGGTCACCGTCAGCGTGACGTCGACCTGGTCGGGCGAGCCCGGGACTTCGGTCGTGTCGATCGTGACGTCCTTGAAGTAGCCCAGGCGCTCGACGCGGTCGCGCGAGGCCTTGATGCGGGCGCCGTCGTACCACGACGATTCGAACTGGCGGAACTCGCGGCGGATCACTTCGTCCCGCGTGCGGGTGTTGCCCGAGACCAGCACTCGGCGCACGTAGACGCGGCGCTGCGGTTCGCCGACCAGCGTCACCGTCACCTGGCCGGTGGCGCGATCGATCTCCGGACGGCTCTCGACCCGCGCGAAGGCGTAGCCGAAGGTGCCGTAGAGGTCCTGGAAATTGCGTGTCGTCTGCGCCACCGCCTCGCCGTTGTACGGCTGGCCGGGCTTGAGCGCGATCAGGCGCTTGAACTCCTCGTCGCGACCCATGAAGTCGCCTTCGAGCTTGATCCCATTGACGGTGTAGGGCTGGCCCTCGCTGATCGTGATCGCGATGCTGATGCTCTGCTTGTCCGGCGAGATCGTGACCTGCGTGGACTCGACGTTGAACTCGAGGTAGCCGCGGTTCAGGTAGTACGAGCGGATCGTTTCCAGGTCCGCGTTCAGCTTGGCGCGCGAGTAGCGGTCGGTCTTCGTGTACCAGGTCAGCCAGCCGGAGGTGGTCTGCTCCAGCAGCCCCGTCAGCGTGCTCTCGCTGAAGACCTTGTTGCCCAGGATGCGGATCTCGGCGATCTTGGCCGGCTCGCCTTCCGTCACCGAGAAGCTCACGTTGACGCGATTGCGCTCGATCGGGGTGATGGTCGTGGTGACCTCGGCGCCGTACAGCGAGCGGGTCAGGTATTGACGCTTCAGTTCCTGCTCGGCGCGGTCGGCCAGCGCCTTGTCGAAGGGCTTGCCTTCGCCGATGCCGACGTCCTTCAGCGACTTGGTCAGCGCCTCGGTGTCGAACTCCTTGAGGCCGACGAAACCGACGTTGGCAATGATCGGACGCTCCTCGATCACGATGACGACGGCATCGGTGTCGAGGTTGATGCGGACGTCCTTGAACAGGCCCGTCGCGAACAGCGCGCGCAACGCGGCGGCGCCCTTCTCGTCGTTGTAGGTGTCGCCGATGCGGAACGGCAGCGCCGCGAACACCGTCCCCGGGTCGGTCCGCTGCAGGCCCTCGACGCGGATGTCCTTGAGTACGAAGGGTTCGGCGGCCCAGGCGGAACCGGCTTGCAGCGCGGTGGCCAGCACCGCCAGTTGGATCACGTGGGGGCGCAAGGCGTCGGGCAGGAATCGGGGCATGCGGAAGCTTCAGTGCAGACCCAGCGTGCGGGTCAGATCGTTGAAAAGGGCCAGGCTCATCATCAGCAGCACGACGGCAATGCCTGCGCGTTGCAGCTGCTTGTGCCACCACTCAGAGACAGGGCGGCCGCTCAAACCCTCGAAAAGATAATACATCAGGTGTCCGCCATCGAGCATCGGCAGCGGCAGCAGGTTCAGCACCCCGAGGCTCACGCTGACGGCGGCGAGGAAGCTCAGGAACGCGGTCAATCCGAGGCTGGCCGACTGGTCCGCCGCCTTGGCGATCGTGAGGGGTCCGCTGAGGTTCTTTACCGAAGCTTCACCGACCAACATCCGGCCCAGTGTCTTCACCGTCAGCGCGCTCAATTCCCAGGTTCGGGTCAGGCCTTGCCGCACCGATTCGACGGGGCCGTAGTGCACCATGACCGTGGCCGGGCGGGCATCGAAACCCGCGCCGATGCGGGCCACGCGCTGTTCGCCGTTGACCTCGACGCGGGGCGTGACCACGCGTTCCAGTGACTGTCCGTCGCGACGCACCAGCACGCGCAGGGGCTCTGGCTGTCCGTCGACGACGGCGCGGCGCACGCGCTGGATGAACCAGGCCACGTCCGGCACCGGCTCGTCGTTGACGCGCAGCACGCGATCGCCGGGCAGCAGGCCCGCGGCCTGCGCGGGCTCGCCATCGACCATGCGGCCCAGCACCGGCTCGACGAACACGCCGCCCAGCCCGATCCGGCCCATCGTCTTCTCGTCGAAGTCGCGGGTCTCCAGCGTGTCCGTCTCCAGGCGCACCGTGCGACGGCCATGGCCGGCCGCGTCGCTGACGCTGATCAGCAGCGGCTGCCGGTCCGCGACGGACTGCGCCAGCTGCCAGCCGAAGTCCGGCATCGACCGGATGTCTTCCCAGTCCTGGCCGTCGTGGGACCACGCCTGCACCCAGTCGCCGGCGCGCAGGCCGGCGCGTTCAGCCAGGCCGCCGGACGTCGGGGAACCGAGCAGCGCCTTCGGCTCTTCCCGGCCGATCCAGCCGACGACCGCGAACAGCAGCACCGCCAGGATCAGGTTGGCCGCGGGCCCCGCCGCGACGATCGCCGCGCGCTGCCACAGCGTCTTGCGGTTGAAGGCCTGCGATTGCTGGTCGGGCGCCACCGGGCCGTCGCTCTCGTCGAGCATGCGGACGTAGCCGCCCAGCGGGATCGCGCTGAGCGTGAACTCGGTGCTGTCGGGCGACCGGCGCCGGCGCAGCAGCACGCGGCCGAAACCCACCGAGAAGCGCAGCACCTTGACGCCGCAGGCGCGGGCCACGCGGTAGTGGCCCCACTCGTGGATGACGATGAGGATGCCCAGCGTGACGAGGAAATAGAGGACCTGGGAAAGCATCGCGGGGCGTCCTGGATCGATGTCTGGGCGGAGCGGCGGTCGTCGACCGGAGGATCAGGCCGCCGCGGCAAGCGCCGCGATCTGCTGTCGCGCCTGCCGGCGGGCGCGGCCGTCGAGCGCCAGCAGGCCCTCGACGCTGTCGACCTCGCCGGCCTCGGGATTCACGGATTCGAGCACCTCGCGGTTGACACGGCAGATGTGATCGAAGCGCAGCCGGCGATCGAGGAAGGCGGCGACCGCCTCCTCGTTGGCGGCGTTCAGCACCGCGGTGCTGCCCTCGGCGGCGCGCAGCGCCTGCCATGACAGGTGCAGGCCGGGGAAGCGGTGCGGGTCGGCCTCCTCGAAGGCGAGGCTGGCCGTCTTCAGCAGGTCCAGGACACCGGCGCCCGAGACGATGCGCTCGGGGAACGCCAGCGCATAGGCGATCGGCACGCGCATGTCGGGCGTGCCGAGCTGGGCCAGCACCGAGTGGTCGCGGCAGACCACCATCGAGTGCATGATGCTCTGCGGATGGATCAGCACCTTGATCTGCTCGGGCTTCAGGTCGAAAAGCCAGCGCGCCTCGATGACCTCGAGCGCCTTGTTCATCATCGTCGCCGAGTCGACCGAGATCTTGCGGCCCATCACCCAGTTCGGGTGGGCGCAGGCCTGCTCGGGCGTGACCTCGGCCAGCGAGGCCGGATCACGCTGGCGGAACGGACCGCCGGACGCGGTCAGCACGATGTGGTCGATACGCTGCGACCAGGTCGAGCGGTCCTCGGGCAGGCACTGGAAGATCGCCGAGTGCTCCGAGTCCACAGGCAGCAAGGTCGCGCCGCCCTCCGCCACCGCGCGCATGAACAGCGCGCCGCCGAGCACGATGGCTTCCTTGTTCGCCAGCAGCAGGCGCTTGCCCGCGCGCGCCGCGGCCATCGCCGGCGGCAGGCCGGCGGCACCGACGATCGCGGCCATCACCGCATCCACGTCGGGATGCGCGGCGACGTCGCTCAGCGCGGCCATGCCGTCGAGCACCTCGGTGCGGGAACCCGCCTCGCGCAGCCTCGCGCGCAGCTGCCCCGCGAGCGCGGCGTCGGGCAGCACGGCGAAGCGCGGCTGGAACTGCACGCACTGCGCGGCGAGCTCGTCGACGCGGCTCATCGCCGACAGGGCGAAGACGCGATAGCGGTCCGGGTGGCGCGCGATCACGTCCAGCGTGCTGGTGCCGATGGATCCGGTGGAACCCAGCACGCAGACCTGCTGCGGGCGGTGGAGGTGATCGGTCATCGCAGGAAGTCTCGCGGAGATCCGGAGGGATCAGAGGGAAGTCAGCGCCAGCGCCAGCGGGAGCACCGGCAGCAGCGCGTCGACACGGTCCAGGACGCCGCCGTGGCCCGGCAGCAGCTGGCTGCTGTCCTTGGCGTCGGCGGCCCGCTTGACCAGGGATTCGAAGAGATCGCCGACGACGCTCATCGCCGACAGGAAAACCAGCGCCAGCACCGACACGATGCCGATGCGCTTCACCAGCACGGTGTACATCGAGGGCGAGTCGACGGGCACGCGCACGTCGATCACATGGACCCAGACGAAGCCCAGCACGATCACGCCGACGAGGCCGCCGATGGCGCCTTCCCAGCTCTTGCCCGGGCTGATCGCCGGCGCGAGCTTGCGCTTGCCGAAGGCCTTGCCGGAGAAGTACGCGGCGATGTCGGCCATCCAGACCAGGCACATCGCCGACAGCAGGAAATTGATGCCGCGCTGGCGCGCGACGATCAGTGCGAGCCACGCGGCCCACAGCAGCACCGCGCCGAGCACGAGTCTCAACACAGGCGACAGCTTCGGCCATCCGGCGACGCCAGCCGCGAGCGCGCGCACGCCGCCGAGCACCCAGATGCCGCCGGCCAGCCACCAGCACCACGACGGCACGTCGAAGCCGACCGCATAGAAGGTCGCCGCGCAGGTGGCGGCGAGCAGCGCGCCGAACGCGAGCGCCGGTGCACCGGGCTTGCCGTTGAGGCGCGACCACTCCCACCCAGCCGCCGCGATCATCACCAGCGTCAGCAGCCCGAACCAGATCGGGTCGGCCGCGAACAGCGCCGGCAGCAGGATCGCCAACAGCACCAGGGCCGTGATCACGCGCTGAAGCAGCATTTCAAGCCTCCTGGGCGACGCCCGGAACGTTGACCCCGCCGAAGCGGCGGTCGCGCGACCGGAACGCGGCGATCGCCTCGTCCAGTTGCGCCTCGCCGAACTCGGGCCACAGGCAGTCGGAGAACACGAACTCGGTGTACGCGGTCTGCCACAGCATGAAGTTGCTGATGCGCAGCTCGCCGCCGGTGCGGATGAAGAGATCCGGATCCGGCGCATAGCTCATCGCCATGAACTCGGACAGCCGGGCCTCGGTCAGTTCGGCAGGCGGCACGCCCGCCTCCATCGCCTTGCGGCAGGCCTGGACGATGTCCCAGCGGCCGCCGTAGTTGAAGGCGACGTTCAGCGTCAGCTTGGAATTGTGGGCGGTGGAGCCTTCGGCCTCGGCCCAGGCGGCGCGCAGCTTGTCGGAGACCGCCTCGCGGTCGCCGACGATGCGGATGCGCACGCCCATCGCGCCCATGCGGGCCAGGTAGCGCGACACCGCCGCCAGCACCAGGCCCATCAGGCCGGACACCTCGTCGCTGGGACGTTTCCAGTTCTCGCTGGAGAAGGCGAAGACGGTGAGGTACTCGATCTCGCGATCGATGCAGGCCTGGACCACCCGCACCAGGGCGTCGACGCCCTGCTTGTGGCCGAAGAAGCGCGGGAGGAAACGCTTCTTCGCCCAACGACCGTTGCCATCCATGACGATGGCCACATGGCGGGGCACTCCCGCCTTGCTGTCGGCGCTCACGAGGATGCGACGATCAGACGGCCATGATCTCGGCTTCCTTGGCCGAGAGCAGCTTGTCGATGTCGGACACGACGCGGTCGGTCAGCTTCTGGACTTCGTCCTGGCTGCGGCGCTCGTCGTCCTCGGTGATGACCTTGTCCTTGGCCATCTTCTTCGCCTGCTCGTTGGCGTCGCGGCGCAGGTTGCGCACGGCGACCTTGGCATCCTCGGCAGCCCCCTTGGAGACCTTGACCAGGTCGCGGCGGCGCTCTTCCGACAGCGGCGGCATCGGCACGCGGATCAGGTCGCCCATGGACGACGGGTTCAGGCCGAGGTCCGACTCGCGGATGGCCTTCTCGATCTTCTGGCTCATGCCCTTTTCCCAGGGCTGCACGCTGACCGTGCGGGCGTCCAGCAGCGTGACGTTGGCCACCTGGGAGATGGGGACCATCGAGCCGTAGTAGTCCACGTGCACCTGGTCCAGCAGGCCCGGATGGGCGCGGCCGGTGCGGATCTTCTGCAGCTCGTTCTTGAACGCCTCGACGGACTTGGCCATCTTGGCTTCGACGTTCTTCTTGATGTCGGCGATGCTCATGTTCTTTTCCTCGATCAGGGGGCGGCGTGCTCTCTAACGCGCCAGCCCGTTCAGACGTGCACCAGCGTGCCCTCGTCCTCGCCCATCACGACGCGCTTCAGCGCGCCCGGCTTGAAGATCGAGAACACCTTGATCGGCAGCTTCTGGTCGCGGCACAGCGCGAACGCGGTCGCGTCCAGCACCTGCAGGTTCTTGCCGATGGCCTCGTCGAAGCTGATGCGCGAGTAGCGCGTGGCCGTCGGGTCCTTCTTCGGGTCGGCGCTGTAGACGCCGTCGACCTTGGTCGCCTTCAGCACGATCTCGGCGCCGATCTCGGCACCGCGCAGCGCGGCGGCCGTGTCGGTCGTGAAGAAGGGGTTGCCGGTGCCGGCGGCGAAGACGACGACCTTGCCCTCTTCCAGGTACTGCAGCGCCTTGGGACGCACGTAGGGCTCGACGACCTGCTCGATCGCGATGGCCGACATGACGCGCGCGGTCATGCCTTCCTGGCGCATCGTGTCGGCCAGGGCCAGCGAGTTCATCACCGTGGCCAGCATGCCCATGTAGTCGGCCGTCGCGCGGTCCATGCCGACCGCGCCGCCCGCCACGCCGCGGAAGATGTTGCCGCCGCCGATGACGACCGCGACCTCGACGCCGAGCTTCGTCACTTCCTGGATCTCTTGGACCATGCGCACGATCGTTGCGCGGTTGATGCCGTAGGAGTCGTCGCCCATCAGGGCTTCACCGGAAAGCTTGAGCAGGATGCGTTTGTGGGCGGGCATTGTTACCTCGTCAGTACAGCCGATGGAGGGAGTGTCGTGCGTGCGCCTGCATGCGCAAGCGCACAAGTGTAAAGGGCGCCAGAGGCGCCCTTTTTGAGTCGTGACGCTTATTGCTGCTTGCTTGCAGCCGCCACCTGGGCAGCCACTTCGGCAGCGAAGTCGTCGACCTTCTTCTCGATGCCTTCGCCCACCACGTACAGGGTGAACGACTTCACCGTCGTGGCCTTGTCCTTGAGCATCTGGGCGACGGTCTGCTTGCCGTCGGCGGCCTTCACGAAGACCTGGTCCTGCAGCGAGACTTCCTTCAGGAACTTCTGCACCGAGCCTTCGACCATCTTGGCGACGATCTCGGCCGGCTTGCCGGACTCGGCGGCCTTCTCGGCGGCGATCTTGCGTTCCTTCTCGACCAGCTCGGCCGGGACTTCGGCGGACGACAGCGCGGCCGGCTTCATCGCGGCGACGTGCATGGCGACGTCCTTGGCGGCGACTTCGTCGCCGTCGAACTCGACCATCACGCCGATGCGGGTGCCGTGCAGGTACGAGGCCAGCTTGGCGCCTTCATAGCGCTTGAAGCGGCGGATCGTCATGTTCTCGCCGATCTTGCCGATCAGGCCGGCGCGCACGTCCTCGACCGTCGGGCCGAAGCCTTCCTGCGACAGCGGCAGGGCGGACAGGGCGGCGATGTCGGCGGGGTTGCTGTCGACGATCAGGCCGGCCAGCGCGTTCACGAAGGCCAGGAAGGCGTCGTTCTTGGAGACGAAGTCGGTTTCGCAGTTGACTTCGATCAGCGCGCCGGCGCTGCCCTTCACGGCCGCGGCGACGACGCCTTCGGCGGTGACGCGCGAGGCGGCCTTGCCGGCCTTGCTGCCCAGCTTGACGCGCAGGATCTCTTCGGCGCGGGTCATGTCGCCGTCGGCTTCGGTCAGCGCCTTCTTGCACTCCATCATCGGGGAGTCGGTGCGGGCGCGCAGCTCGGCGACCATGCTTGCGGTAATTGCTGCCATTTCAATCTCCGTGTATCGCGGCCCGGAACGCTCCGGCACCGCTGAAAATCTGAATCTGCTTGGACTTTACTTGGACGAAGGGGGCTGAATCAGCCCCCTTGTCAGAACCCGTCGAGGGTCAGGGCCTGGATCAGGCGCCTTCGTTCACTTCGACGAATTCGTCGCCTTCAGCGGCGACGGCCGTGACGACTTCGTTCGACGAGTTGGCGCGGCCTTCCAGCACGGCGTCGGCGACAGCCTTGGCGTACAGGGCGACAGCCTTGGCCGAGTCGTCGTTGCCCGGGATGACGTAGTCGATGCCGACCGGCGAGTGGTTGGTGTCCACGACGCCGATGACCGGGATGCCCAGCTTCTTGGCTTCCAGGATGGCGATCTTGTGGTAGCCGACGTCGATGACGAACAGGGCGTCCGGCAGCGCGGCCATGTCCTGGATGCCGCCGATGTTCTTCTCGAGCTTGTTGATGTCGCGGGCGAACATCAGGGCTTCCTTCTTGATCGCGGGCTGGGTGCCGGCGTCGATCTGGGCCTGCATGTCCTTCAGGCGCTTCAGCGAGGTCTTGACCGTCTTGAAGTTGGTCAGCGTGCCGCCCAGCCAACGCTGGTTGACGCTCGGGACGCCGGCGCGCTCAGCTTCGGCGGCGACGATGTCGCGGGCCTGGCGCTTGGTGCCGACCATCAGGATCGTGCCGCGCTTGGCGGACAGCTGGCGCACGAACTTCAGGGCTTCCTCGAACGCGGGCAGCGTCTTCTCGAGGTTGATGATGTGGATCTTGTTGCGATGGCCGTAGATATACGGGGCCATCTTGGGATTCCAGAAGCGGGTTTGGTGACCGAAATGGACGCCGGCTTCCAGCATCTCACGCATCGTGACGGACATAAGTAACTCCGAAGGTTGGTTCTAGAATCCGGCACGAATTGCGACGTCTGAAAGACGTTGCAACACCTCGATTAGCCGGACTCGCGAATTTGCGATGGATGGACAGCTTGAACCGTTCATCGACCGCGTTCTCCACCGGACTCCGGCCCCAACGGCTGGCTTATCCGGGAAAAACCCAACGAGTATAACCCGTTTTTGCATGCCGATCGACCTGACCGAGGCGCTCGCCTCTCTGCGCCTGGGCCGGCAATCGGCGCGCACCCTGCTGTCTGAAAGCCTGGCGCGCGCCGACGACGCCGCCTGCGAGCACGTGTTCCTGCGCCGCTTCGACGAGTCCGCCCGTGCGGCCGCCGAGGCTTCGGATGCCGCGGCCGCACGCGGCGAGCCCCGTCCGGCGCTCGGCGGGCTGGCGGTGTCCGTCAAGGACCTGTTCGACGTCGCCGGACACCCGACGACCGCCGCCTCCGCCGCGATGGACGATGCGCCTGCCGCCACGAGCGACGCCCCCGCCGTCTCCCGGTTGCGCGCCGCGGGCGCCGCGCTGATCGGCCATACCAACCTCAGCGAGTTCGCGTTCTCCGGCGTCGGCATCAATCCTCATCACGGCACGCCCCGGAATCCGGTGACACCTGCCATCGACGGCCTGGCACGCATTCCCGGCGGATCGACCTCCGGCGGCGCGGTCAGCGTCGCGACCGGCGCCGCATGGGCGGCGCTCGGTTCTGACACCGGTGGCTCGCTGCGCATCCCAGCCGCGCTGCAGGGACTGGTCGGCTTCAAGAGCACGGCGCGGCTGGTGCCGCTCGAGGGCTGCGTGCCGCTGTCGCCCTCGCTGGACACCGCTGGCGCGATCACGCGCTCGGTGCGGGACGCGGCGCTGTTGCACGCGGTGCTGAGCGGCGCTCCTGTCGAACTGGACGAACGCCCCTTGTCGGCATGGCGCTTCGCGATCACGCCGACCTTCATGCAGGACGAACTCGAGCCCGCCGTGGCCGCCGCGTTCGAGCGCGCACTTGCCACCCTGCGCGCCGCCGGCGCCCGCATCGAGGAACGCGCGCTGCCCGCCCTGCCCCGTGTGGCGGAACTGCAAACGCAGGGCGGCATCACCGCCGCCGAGGCCTGGGCATGGCACCATGCGCGCCTCGCCGAACGCGGCGACCATTACGACCCGCGCGTCGCGATGCGCATCCGCCGCGGCGAAGCCATCCGTGCCGCGACCTACCAGGCGCTGCTCGATGCCCGCCGGCGCTGGATCGACGACATGACGGCGGAGATGTCCGGCATCGACGTCTTCCTCAGCCCCACCGTTCCCCTCCAAGCCCCGGAGATCGCCCCCTTGCTGTCCAGCGACGACCTGTTTTTCGCCACCAACGCGCGCCTGCTGCGCAACACCGCCGTCGTGAACCTGCTCGACGGCTGCGCGATCTCGATCCCGAGCGAGCACCCCGGCGAGCTGCCGGTCGGCCTGATGCTGTGGGCACCCGCGATGCACGATCGTGCGGTGCTTGGCGCGGCGTCGCGCGTCGAGGCAGCGCTGGCAGCGCTGGCGGCGCCGGCGGCCCCAGCCACGGGGATCCGCTGAGATGCGGGTCGCCATCATCGGCGCCGGCCTGGCCGGCGTGACCAGCGCCTACGAACTCGCTCTGCAGGGCCACGAGGTCCATGTCTTCGAACGCGACACCAGCGTCGCCACCGGCGCGAGCTTCGCGCCGCCGGGGCTGATCGCGCCGGGCCTGATGGCCGCACGGCCGGACACGCCGCTGACCTGGCGCGGCAAGCCCGGCCAGCTCGGCTGGAAGTTCGCGCACTGGCGCGCCGGCCGGACACGCGGCATGCAGGCCCTGCCGGAATCGCTGCATGCGCTCGCGTTGCGAGGGCAGGCCGTGATGGCGGTGTGGCGGCGCGAGCTGAAGATGGAGGTCGAACGCGAAGCCGGCGTGCTGCTGCTGTGGCGGACCGCCAAGGACTACAAGGCCGCGGCGCCGCTGCTGGCCCGGCTGCAGGAGCGGCAGGTGCCGCATCGCGAGCTCGACGCCGACGGTTGCCGCGCACAGGAGCCCGGGCTCAACGGCGAAACCGGCCTGCATGGCGGCATCGTGCTGTCGCAGGACGAAGCGGCCAATGCGCGCCAGTTCAGCCAGGCGCTGAAGCTGGAGGCCCAGCGGCTCGGCGTCCAGTGGAACTTCAACACCGACGTCCTGCGCATCGAGCCGGGCAGCCAGCCGGCCGTCCATGTGGCGGCACGCGAGCCCCTGCGCGTAGACGCGGTGCTCGTCTGCGCCGGCAAGGGCGCCGCGCCGCTGCTCGCCGCACAAGGCCTGAAACTGCCTTGGGGCACGGTCCACACGCACACGCTGACCGCGCCGCTGCGCATGCTGGAGGCGCATCCGGACCTGGGGCCCCGTGCGACCGTCATCGACATGAGCCTGGGCGTGAGCCTGACGCGTCTCGGCCAGCGCGTGCGCGTCGGCGGCGCGAACGAACTCGGCGGCGCGTCGGCACAGCCGGACGGCCAGTCGATGGGAACGCTGCACCAGGCGGCGCATGACTGGTTCCCGGGCGCGCTGCTGGCCGGCGGTCAGCAGCGCTGGAAGACCTCGCGCCTGCTGCTGCCTGACGAGCTGCCGCTGATCGGCGAATCCGGCCTGCCCGGCGTGTGGCTGAACATCGGCCATGGCGAGCACGGCTGGACCATGGCCGGCGCCGCCGCGCAACTGCTCGCGGCGCGGCTCGCGAAGAAGGATCCCGGCATCGACGCCGCGCTGCTGGAGCCGGGACGGCTCAAGTGAACCGAGACCAGGAAAGCTGAGACCGGGATAGAGTCGGCGGCATGCTGCCGGTCCTGCCCACGTTCCACGATCGCCCCCTGCATGACGCGCCGTCGAGCCGTCGCATCGAGTCGGCCGCACTGTCTCAGCATCCGCCGCACACGCTGATCGAGCGCGCCGGACTGTCGGTCGCCCGCCTCGCCCTGGCGCTGCAGCCATTCGGCCGGCATGCCACCGTGTTCGCCGGCCCCGGCAACAATGGCGGGGACGGCCTCATCGCGGCCCGCCACCTGGCGGCCCGCGGATGGACGGTGGACGTGCTCCTGATCGGCGCCGGCCCCCAGCCGGGCAGCGATGCCGCGCACGCGCTCGGCGCCGCCCGGCGAGCCGGCCTGCGCCTGCATGCCGATGCACAGCCGTTGCCTCGCTCGACCGACCTCGTCATCGACGCCCTGCTCGGCCTCGGCGCCAGCCGCGCCCCCGAAGGCGCGTTCGCTTCGGCCATGCAGGCCATCGACCTGCGACGCGACGCCGGCGCCACGGTGCTGGCCGTCGACGTCCCCAGCGGCCTGGACGTGCGCACCGGCCGGGCGCTGGGCGCCGACGTCGTCCGCGCCCATCACACCTTGACCTTCCTGACGCTGAAGACCGGGCTGTTCACCGGAGAAGGCCGGGCGCTCGCAGGACGCGTCTGGTTCGATGATCTCGGCACCTCGGTCGACGACCTCGGCGATGACAGCGAACTCAGCGATGGCATCAACCACCCCGCCCTGCTCTTCGGCGCCGGACGAATCGCGCAGTGGCAGCGTGCATCCGCCCGCTCCGCATCGAGCCACAAGGGCCGCAACGGCGACGTCGTCGTCCTGGGCGGCGCACCGACGATGCGCGGCGCCGCGTGGCTGGCCGCGACCTCCGCCCTGGCCGCCGGCTCGGGTCGCGTGTATGCGGCGCTGCCTGACGACGACGGCCAACCCTGGCCGGCCCGGCCGGAGCTGATGCATTGGGATGCAACGCGCTGGAGCGCGTCGCCGGACACCTGGCGGGACATCGTCGCGGTGTGCGGATGCGGCGGCGGCACGGCGATCGCGCCGGCGCTGTCCACCGTGCTGCACGGCGCGACACGCGTCGTGCTCGATGCCGACGCCTTGAACCTGGTGGCCGCCGACGAGACACTGCAGCACGCGCTGCGCCGCCGCGCCGCGCACGGCTGGCCCACGATCCTCACGCCGCATCCGCTGGAAGCCGCCCGACTCCTGGGCCTGCCCTCCGCGGCGGACGTGCAGGCCGATCGCCTCGACGCCGCGACGCAGCTGGCGAGGCGCTTCTCGGCCACCGTCGTGCTCAAGGGCTCCGGCAGTGTCGTGGCCACACCGGAGCGGCGACTGTCGGTCAACAGCACCGGTTCATCGGCGCTGGCGACCGCGGGCACCGGCGATGTGCTCGCCGGCTGGATCGGTGGACTCTGGGCGCAATCGCCAGGCATCGCGCCGCACGACCTCGCCTGCACGGCCGCAGCCTGGCACGGCGCGGCCGCCGAGGGCCATGCCGGACCGCTGCTCGCCGCAGACTTGATCGACGCGATGGCCGCGCTGCACGCCCCTTCCGCCTGAACGCCGGCAAGCGCATTCGCCAGAAACACGAAGGGCCTGGCATGACCAGACCCTCCTTCAACGAGCCCCGTCGGAGCCTCGATCGACAGGGCGATCGAGGCCCGTCAGGCCACACTCATGCGCCGCTCACGCGCCGCGCTTGCGCCGCGTCGTCTTGGCCGCGGGCGCGCCGCTGCCCTTCGCCGCGACGGACTTCGCCGCGCTGCGCGCCGTGCGCTTGACCGCCTTGACCGGATGCGTGGAAGCCCCTTCGTCGCGCGCTCCGACTTGCGGCGCTCGGCCTTCAGCACGCGGTCGGCCTGTTCGATGCGTTCGAGCGCGTCGACCGCCGTCGGCGGATCGGGCTGCGGCTGCGGCATCGGCTCGACCGTCGCGGCAGGCGCCGCGGCGGCTTCGCGACGCGCGCGCTGCTCGGCCCGCTTGTCCTGCTTCCTCGCCGGCCCCTTGCCGTCGCCGCCACGGCGATCGCCGAACTTGTCGCGATGGGCACCGCGCAGCAGGCGCTGCTCGTCCCCGTCCCGCACCATCCGGAAATCGATCTTGCGACCGTCCAGGTCGACACGGCTCACCTGCACCTGCACGCGCGCGCCGGTGGCGTAGCGGATGCCGGTGCGCTCGCCGCGCAACTCCTGGCGGACCTCGTCGAAACGGAAGTACTCGCCGCCCAGTTCGGTGATGTGGATCAGGCCTTCGACATACAGCGCGTCCAGTTGCACGAACAGGCCGAAGCTCGTCACCGCGCTCACCGTGCCGGCGAATTCCTCGCCCAGGTGATCGCGCATGAAGCGGCACTTCAGCCAGGCCTCGACGTCGCGCGAGGCCTCGTCGGCGCGGCGCTCGTTGGCGCTGCAATGCGCGCCGACGACTTCCCAGCGTTCCGCCTCGGTCGACGCGGACGCCGGGCTCGGCGCCTTCGACGCCGGCTTGCCCGGCCGCTTGGGCATCGGGTTCGCGGCCGTCATCTTGTGCGCGTCGAGCGCGTACTTCTTCGTCGCGAGCAGCGCCTTGATCACGCGGTGCACCAGCAGGTCCGGATAACGCCGGATCGGGCTGGTGAAGTGCGTGTAGGCCTGGTACGCGAGGCCGAAGTGACCCTCGTTGGCCGGCGTGTAGATCGCCTGCTGCATCGAGCGCAGCAGCATCGTGTGGATCTGCTGCGCGTCGGGGCGGTCCTTGGTCGCCTGAGCGATCGCCTGGTATTCGCCCGGGGACGGATCGTCGCTGATGCCCATGCCGATGCCCAGTGCGCGCAAGTAGGCCTGCAGCGTGGTGCGCTTCTCGGGCGTCGGGCCTTCGTGGACGCGGTACAGCGACGCATGCTTGCCGCCCGCGATGAAGTCCGCCGCGCAGACGTTGGCGGCGAGCATCGCCTCCTCGATCAGGCGGTGCGCCTCGTTGCGGGTGCGCGGCACGATCTTCTCGATGCGGCCGTTGTCGTCGCAGACGATCTGGGTCTCGGTGGTCTCGAAGTCGATCGCACCGCGCTTCGCGCGTTGGGACAGCAGCGCGCGGTAGACCTCGTGCAGGTGCAGCAGGTGCGGCACCAGCGTCTTGCGCTTGTGCGCCTCCGGACCATGCGTGTTGCCGAGGATCGCCGCCACCTCGGTGTAGGTGAAGCGCGCATGCGAATTGATGACCGCCGGATAGAACTGGTAGGCGTGCACCTCGCCAGACTCGCTGACCAGCATGTCGCAGACCATGGACAGGCGGTCCTGCTCGGGGTTCAGCGAGCACAGGCCGTTGGACAGCTTCTCCGGCAGCATCGGGATGACGCGTCTGGGGAAGTAGACCGAGGTCGCGCGCTCGTAGGCGTCGCGATCGAGCGCCTCGCCGGGCTTCACGTAGTGGCTGACGTCGGCGATCGCGACCAGCAGCCGCCAGCCCTGGAACGCGGTCTTGCCCCGCCCCTGCTTGTGCGGCTCGCAGTAGACGGCGTCGTCGAAGTCGCGGGCGTCCTCGCCGTCGATCGTCACCAGCGCGACGTCGCGCAGGTCGATGCGGTGCTTCATGTCGACCGCGCGGACCTTGTCGGGCAGCTTCGAGGCCTGCGCCAGCGTGTCGGCGCTGAAGGCATGCGGGACCTCGTACTTGCGCACGGCGATCTCGATCTCCATGCCGGGGTCGTCGATCTCGCCCAGCACCTCGGTCACGCGGCCGACGGGCTGCGAATACAGCGACGGCGGCTCGGTCAGCTCGACGGCCACGATCTGCCCCGCGGTCGCGTTGGCGATCGCGTTCTTCGGGACCAGGATGTCCTGGCCGTAGCGCTTGTCTTCAGGGGCGACGAGCCAGATGCCGGACTCGAGCAGCAGGCGGCCGATGATCGGCTTCTTGCGGCGTTCGAGGATCTCGAGCACGCGGCCTTCGGGACGGTTGCGCTTGTCGTGGCGCACGATGCGCACCCGCAGGCGGTCGCCGTGCATGACGGCGTGCATCTCCTGCGAGGACAGATAAACGTCCGGTTGACCATCGTCGGGCATCAGGAAACCGTGCCCGTCGCGGTGACCCTGCACCGTGCCTTCGATCTCCCCCATCAGCTGAGCGGATTGAGCGCTCTGGGGGCTTGCATTCTTGAAGTTTTTGATAGTAGAATCCTTGTCTTTCCTGAAACGCAGAAGCATTTCTGTGTTTCGAGAAACCGAGGCTCAAGAATACTTCAAGAAGTGACTTGAGCTGGGTTTCGCGAGAAGCAGGCTTCTGACCTTGCCCAGGTGGCGGAATTGGTAGACGCACTAGTTTCAGGTACTAGCGGGTAACTCCGTGGAGGTTCGAGTCCTCTCCTGGGCACCATATTCGAAAAGCCGGCCATGAGCCGGCTTTTCTCATTCTGACGCCCAGGAAGTGATGTCCGGGGGACATCACGGGAGGACTCGAATGGTTGGGACCTGCGGTCCCAACCGGGGTCGCGCTTGCGTGACCGAGTCCTCTCCTGCGGAGGCAGCGAGCTTCCCGCGCGCGCAAATAAAAAGGGCTGACAGTCGTCAGCCCTTTCCTCATCAGATCGCGAACTTCTTCGCCAGCGCATCCGGTCGCAGCGCGTCGTAGTCTTCGAACGGCTGATGGATCCACGGGCTGGTTTCCAGCATCTCGACGTAGTAGTCCGGGGTGTATTCCGACACACTCTTCGTCCAGATCACGGCCGAACGCAGCTCGCTGATCGACGGCATGCCGCGCAGCCGCTCCACCACCGCCTTCAAGGTCACGCCCGAATCCGCCAAATCATCCACCAGCAGCACGCGACCGGCCAGCTCGCCCTTGGGCATGGTGATGTACTTGGCGATGTCCAGACGACCCTGGATCGTGCCCGCTTCCGCGCGGTACGAGCTGGTCGACATGATGCCCAGCGGCTTGTCGAACACCCGCGACAGCACGTCGCCGGGACGCATCCCGCCGCGGGCCAGGCACAGGATCTGGTCGAACTCCCAGCCGGAGGCATGCACCTTCAGCGCGAGGCGTTCGATCAACAGGTGGTATTCATCCCACGACACGTACAGATGTTTGCCGTCGTCGGTCAACATGGGGGAGGCTCCTCAGCGATGGATGGGGTCAGGTCTGGATAAGACGGGAAACGACAGGGCGCGAGCGGTCGCTCAACCCTGGAACGGATGCTGCAGCAGGATGGTGTGATCGCGGTCCGGACCGGTGGACACCATGGCGATCGGCGCGCCGATCACCTCTTCCACGCGCTTCAGATAGGAACGCGCATTGGCCGGCAGCTTGTCCCACTCGGTGATGCCGAAGGTCGATTCGGTCCAGCCGGGGAAGACTTCGTAGACCGGCTTGCAGGCGACGATCTCGTCCGCGTCCAGCGGCAGGATGTCGATCTGCTTGCCATCGAGCTCGTAGCCCACGCAGATGTTGATCTCGGCCAAGCCGTCCAGCACATCCAGCTTGGTCAGGCACAGACCGGAGATGCCGTTGATGATGATCGAGCGCTTCAGCGCGGCGGCATCGATCCAGCCGCAGCGGCGGGCGCGACCGGTCACCGTGCCGCGCTCCTGGCCGACCGTCGACAGGTGGTGACCCACGGTGCCCGGGGTTTCCCAGTCCAGCTCCGTCGGGAACGGACCCGAGCCCACGCGCGTCGCGTAGGCCTTCGTGATGCCCAGCATGTAATGCAGCATCTGCGGCCCTACGCCGGCGCCCGCGGCGGCGTTGCCGGCCACGCAGTTGCTCGAGGTCACGTACGGGTAGGTGCCGTGGTCGATGTCCAGCAGCGTGCCTTGCGCGCCTTCGAACAGGATGTTCTGACCCGCCTGATGTGCCTTGTGCAGCATGTAGCCGACGTCGGCCATCATCGGCTTGATCTGGTCGGCCAGCGACATCGCGTGGTCGAAGATCGGCTGGAACTCCAGCGCCTTCGAATTCAGGTAACCGGTCAGCGCGGCGTTGTGCAGGTCGATCAGTTCCTTGAGCTTCTTCGCGAAGCGGTCCGGGTGCTTCAGGTCCTGCACGCGCAGCGCGCGGCGGGCGACCTTGTCCTCATAGGCCGGGCCGATGCCCTTGCCGGTCGTGCCGATCTTGCCGCTGCCGCTGCTTTCGCGCAGCGCTTCGCGGGCGCGGTCGACCTCGACGTGGAAGGGCATGATCAGCGGGCAGGACTCGCTGATGTACAGGCGCGAACGCACCTCGACGCCGGCCTTCTCCAGTCGCTCGATCTCCGACAGCAGATGGGTCGGGTCCAGCACCACGCCGTTGCCGATGTAGCAGGCGACGCCGTCGCGCATGATGCCCGACGGGATCAGCTGCAGCGCCGTCTTCACACCCTTGATGACCAGCGTGTGGCCGGCGTTGTGGCCGCCCTGGAAACGCACCACGCCTTGCGCGTGGGGCGTCAGCCAGTCGACGACCTTGCCCTTGCCTTCGTCGCCCCATTGGGTGCCGACGACCACCACATTGCGCCCGCGCGCGATCTCACTGCTTTGCATGTCGTTCATCCGATGATTTGGAGGTTGAGGGTGGAGGGGCGAATCGCGTCGCTCACAGCGATCGCAGCACCCACTGACCGCCGGACTGCACCAGCTCGCGGTCACATTCGAATTCGTCGTTCTCTTGCTCGTGGCCCGGCAGGACGCAGACCACGGTCTCGCCCTGCTCCCGCAGACGGCGGACCGCCGCGCGCAGGTCGGGATCCTCGCCCCACGGGGCGCGCACCGCGGCCCGCAGCGACGTGGCGGGGATCAGGCCCACCAGCGTCTTCAGGTCCAGGCTGAAACCGACGGCGGGACGCCGCCGGCCGAAGACCGCGCCGACCTCGTCGTAGCGGCCGCCGCGCAGGACCGCATCGCTGCCGCCCTCCGCGTACAGCGCGAAGCGCACGCCGCTGTAGTAACCGAAGCCCGGCAGGTCCGCGAGGTCGACGCCGATGCGCACGTCGGGATACGCCGCGCCCAGGTGGCGGATCAGCCACTCGAGGTCGTCCAGCGCGGCCGTGACCAGCGCGTTGACCGGCAGCGCCTTGCGCGCGTCGGCCAGCACCTCGACGCCGCCGTACAGGCGCAGCAGGGTCTGCAGCGCGGCGACGACGTCATCCGGCAATTCGTTCGAGAAGGCGGCCACGCCGGCCGCGTCCTTGGCGGCCATCGCGGCCACCAGCGCATTCAGGCGGTCCTCGCCCAGCGCGTGATCGCCGAGCACGCCGCGCACCAGGCGCGCGTCGCCCAGGTCCAGCACCAGACGCCGCACACCGGCACGCTGCATCGCGTCGATGGCGAGTTCCTGCGCTTCCAGATCGGCTTCGAGTCCGGCATGACCGTAGATCTCGACACCGAACTGCAGCGGCTCCCGCGTCGCGGTCAACCCCTCGGCGCGCGTGTGCAGCACCGGACCGCAGTAGCACAGGCGGGTCACGCCGGCGCGGTTCAGCAGGTGGGCATCGATGCGCGCGACCTGGGGCGTCGTGTCCGCACGCAGGCCGAGGCTGCGCCCGGAAAGCTGGTCGACGAGCTTGAAGGTCTTGAGATCCAGCGCCTGACCGGTGCCGGAAAGCAGCGAGTCGAGATGCTCCAACATCGGAGGCATCACCAGCTCGCAACCGTAGGTCCGCGCCATGTCCAGCAATTCGCGTCGAAGTTCTTCGATGCGGCGAGCCTGGGAGGGGAGGACGTCAGCAATGTGCTCGGGCAGCAGCCAAGCAGAGGCCATGGACGTTCAGGGAGGGGGTTAAAAACGGCATTGTACCGGGGTCGGGACGCCGCTCGACCGCCGAGCCCCTCAGGAAGGGGTCCGGCGCGGGTTCGCCAACGATTCAGCGAGGCTTCGTGACAGGCTGCTCAGCCCATCCTGCCCTCGTGCGGCCCAGCGCCTCGCACGGCGCCGCGGCGCTCAGAGCAACATCAACAGCACGCCGCCGCAGACCAGACTCGCGAGACCGAGGAATCGCAACTGGCCGTCGCTCATCGCCAACAGCTTCGCGAAGAGCTGACGCCAGGCGCCGGGGTTCAGGAAGGGCATCAGCCCTTCCATGATCAGCAGCAGCGCCAGCGCTGCCAGCCACTTGTCGCCACCCATGATGAGGCCGCCCTCCCCGGCTGCCGCCGGTCAGCCTGATGACGCGGGCCAGTGGACGCGGAGGCCGCGTCGCCCGGCCCGTCCCGGGTTCACTTCTTCGGTGCCGGACCCGCCGGGGCGCCAGGGCCGCCGTTGCGCATCGCGTTGAAGAACGGGCTGCCCGGATCGAGCACCATCACGTCGCCCTTGTTCTTGAACGAGCGCTGGTAGGCATCCAGCGAGCGGTAGAACTGGGCGAACTGCGGGTCGCGGCCGAAGGCTTCCGAGTACAGGACCGACGCCTTGGCGTCGCCCTCACCCATGATCTTCTGCGCGTCGCGGTAAGCCTCTGCGGTGATGACTTCGCGCTGCTTGTCGGCGTCGGCCTTGATCTTCTCGCCCTCGGCCGCACCGGTGGAGCGCAGCTCGTTGGCGACGCGGGCGCGTTCCGACTTCATCCGGTTGTAGACCGCCTCGGTGATGTTGGCCGCGAAGTCCACGCGCTTGACGCGCACGTCGACGATCTCGATGCCGAACTGCTTGGCTTCTTCCTCGAGACGCTTGCGCACGTCCTGCATGACCTTCTCGCGCTCGGTGGCCAGGACCGCTCGCACGGTGCGCTTGGTGACTTCCTCGTTCAGCGCGTTCTGCACGATCGGGCTGAGGCGCGTTTCCAGGCTGCGCAGCTGCGTGCCGCTGTTGCGGATGTACTGGCGCGAATCGACGATGCGCCACTTCACCAGCCAGTCGATGACCAGGCTCTTCTTCTCGGCGGTGAAGATCGGGCGCGGGTCGGCCGCGTCCAGCGTCTGCACTCTGCGGTCCAGGAAGACCACGTTCTGCAGCGGCGGGGGCAGCTTGAACTTCAGGCCGGGCTCGGTGATCACTTCCTTGATCTCACCCAGCGAATAGACGACCGCGAACTGGCGCTGGTCGACGACGAACAGCGTCGAGCTGGCGATCATGAAGAGGATCAGCAGACCGACGACGACGGAGACGATGCGATTCATTGTTGTGGGCTCCCCTCGATCAACGGCCGTCGCGATCGCGACTGCGCATGGCGTCGCGCGACCGCGGATCGGTACTCAGGGACGACGGACCGGTCGGTGTCGTCTCGGTGGGCAGCACCGGCGTCGGCGTCGTCGTCGTGACCGTGCCCGAGGTCTGCTGCATGAGCTTGTCCAGCGGCAGGTACAGCAGGTTGGAACCGCTCTTGGCGTCCACCATCACCTTGGTGACCCGCGAATAGACCTGCTGCATCGTGTCGATGTAGAGGCGGTCGCGCGTGACCGCCGGCGCCTTCTGGTACTCGGCCAGCACCGACTTGAAACGCTGCGCGTCACCGTCGGCGAACGAGACGACGCGGGCGCGGTAGGCCTCGGCATCCTCGCGCAGACGGGCTGCCTGACCCTGGGCGCGCGGGATCACGTCGTTGGCGTAGGCCTCGCCCTCGTTCTTCAGGCGCTCGCGGTCGGCGGTCGCGCGGAACGCGTCGTCGAAGGCGGCCTGCACCTGCTCGGGCGGCTGCACGCTGCTGAGGTTGACGTTGACCACCTCGATGCCGGTCTTGAGCCGGTCGAGCTGCGTCTGGATCGACTTCACCAGGTCGTTGGCGATCGCGTCGCGCTGCTCGTAGAGCACCGCGTCGGTGTTGCTGCGGCCGACGATCTCGCGCACGGCGGATTCGGACGCCTGGCTGACGGCCTCGTCGGTATTGAAGTTCTCGAACAGGTAGTCGCGCGCATCCTTCAACCGGTACTGCACGGTGAAGCGGACGTCGATGATGTTCTCGTCCTGCGTCAGCATCGACGAGTCGCGCAGGCCCGTGGCCTGTCCGACCGAGTTGCGGCCGATCTCCACCGTCTGCAGCTGCGTGAACGAGACGACCTCGTGCGCCTGGAACGGATACGGCAGGCGGTACTGGATGCCGGCGTCCACCGTGCGGCTGTACTTGCCGAACGAGGTGATCACGCCGCGCTGGCCTTCCTGGACGATGAACACGCCGCTGGCCAGCCAGCCGAGCAGCACCACGCCGATCACCAGCGCCACGCCGATGCCGGCGCCGCGCATGTCGGGCGGCTGGCTGCCGCCGCCGTTGCCCGACGGGCCGTTGCCGTCATTGCCGCCGCGGCCGCCGAACAGGCGCGACAGCTTGCGATTGAAATCGCGCCACAGCTCGTCCAGGTCGGGCGGGCCTTCATTGCGGCCATTGCTCATCCAGAGCCCCAGCCGGCGGCGCAGGCTGCCGGCTCCACCCCGCGGGTCACGTCCGCCACCGGCGACGGACATGCGATCGTCTTGATTCATACGCATCCTGATGAGGAAGTCTTGTTGCAAGTATCGGGCATCGGCGGACGGCCTCAGCCTGTGCGTCCCTGCGGATGATCCTGCGGGTCCGACCGATCTTGGGGCAGGTCTTGAGGGTTCAAGTCGCCATCGTCGGCGTCATCGGCGCCGTCGACATCGGCGCCCTCCGCCGCTTCGGGTTCGCCGGCATCCGCCATGCCACCCTCGCTCGCGGACTCCAGGTCCTGTCCCGCGTATTCGGGCACCGGCGCGGCCTGCATCAGCGACGCGATCATGCTGCGCAGCTCATCGAGGCCCTCGCCCTTCACCGCACTGACGAAGATCCGCGGCAGACGTTGGCCGCCGTGCTCGCCGCCGACGCGCGTCAGCCAGTCCTGCAGCTGGCGCGGACGCTGGTTGTCCTCGAGCAGGTCGAGCTTGTTGTAGACGAGGATCTGCGGGATGTGCTGCGCGCCGATCTCGGCGAGCACCCGCTCCACCTCCTCCATCTGCTCGGCCAGCACCGGACTGGCGGCGTCGACCACGTGCAGCAGCAGGTCGGCGTCGGCCGCCTCCTGCAACGTCGCCTTGAACGCCTCCACCAGCTTGTGCGGCAGGTCGCGGATGAAGCCCACCGTGTCGGACAGCGAGACGCTGGTGCCCGCCTCTTCGAGGTAGAGCGAACGGGTGGTCGTGTCGAGCGTGGCGAAGAGCTGGTTGGCGGCGTAGGCCTTCGCCTTGGTCAGCGCATTGAACAGCGTGCTCTTGCCGGCGTTGGTGTAGCCCACCAGCGAGACGCGGAACACGCCGTTGCGCGCGCGGGCGCGGCGCTGCGTGGCACGCTGCTTCTGGACCTTCTTGAGGCGCTCCTTGATCGACTTGATGCGGTCGTCGATCATCCGGCGGTCCAGCTCGATCTGGCGCTCGCCGGGGCCGCCGCGCATGCCGATGCCGCCGCTCTGACGCTCCAGATGGCTCCAGCGGCGCACCAGGCGCGTGGAGAGGTACTGCAGCCGCGCGAGTTCCACCTGCAGCTTGCCCTCGAAGCTCTGGGCGCGGGCCGCGAAGATCTCCAGGATCAGCGCGGTGCGGTCGGCCACGGGCACGCCGAGGTGGCGTTCCAGGTTGCGTTGCTGGGCGGGGGAGATGGCCTGGTCGAACAGCACGGTGTGGGCGCCGAGCGCCTGCACCATCAGCTTGATCTCGTCGGCCTTGCCGGAGCCGATGAACAGCGCCGCGTCGGGCGCCTTGCGCTTGGCGAAGACCCGGGCGACCGGGGTGTCACCGGCCGATTCGGCCAGCAGCGCGAGTTCGTCGAGGGTGGGGTCGAAGGCCTCGCCGCGGCCCAGATCGACCCCCACCAGAATGGCGCGCGCCGCCTCGGGGGCGGCGTCGAATGGGTGGGGTCTTGTGTGGTCAATCAGCTTCAGCTGGCGTCGTTGCTCTCGCCGGTGTGGAAGTTCACCGCACGGCCCGGGACCACCGTCGAGATGGCGTGCTTGTAGACCATCTGCGTCACCGTATTGCGCAGCAGCACCACGTACTGGTCAAAGGACTCGATATGGCCTTGCAACTTGATGCCGTTCACGAGGTAGATGCTCACAGGAACATGCTCCTTGCGCAGCAGGTTCAGGAAAGGGTCTTGCAAGAGTTGTCCTTTGTTGCTCACGATATTCTCCGTGTTGGAAGTGAGGTGTTGGAATGCCACACCTTATCACAGCCCCGGGTTTCCCCGGACCGCGCTGTCTTCAGGTATCGGCGAAGGGGTTCTTCGAGGAACGCAGCTCGATCTTCATCGGCGTGCCCACCAGCTTGTAGTGGTCGCGGATGCGCCCTTCCAGATAACGCTTGTAGACGTCGCTGACGCCTTCCAGCGCGTTGCCGTGGATGACGACGATCGGCGGGTTCATCCCGCCCTGGTGGGCGTAGCGCAGCTTCGGACGCGAGATGCCCGCGCGCTGCGGCTGCTGGTGCTGGACCGCCTCCATGATGAGGCGCGTCAGCACCGGCGTCGTCATCTTGCGGTAGGCCGACGAATAGGCATCCGCCAGGGCCTTCCACAGCGGGCCCAGGCCCTGGCGCTTCAGCGCGGAGATCTTCAGGATGGCCGCGAAACGCAGGAACCCGAGGCGCGTCTGGATCTGGCGCTCGATGGTCTCGCGCTGGTAGCTGTCGATCGCATCCCACTTGTTGATCGCGATGACGACGGCCCGGCCGCTGTCCAGCGCGTAGCCGGCGATGTGCGCGTCCTGGTCGGTGACGCCCTGCGTCGCGTCGATCAGCAGCAGCACGACGTTGGCGTCCGCGATCGCCTGCAGCGTCTTGACCACCGAGAACTTCTCGATCGCCTCGAAGACCTTGCCCTTGCGACGCAGGCCCGCAGTGTCGATCAGCTTGAACTTCTGGCCGTTGTGCTCGAAGTCGACGCTGATGGCGTCGCGCGTCGTGCCGGGCATGTCGAAGGCGACCAGCCGCTCCTCGCCCAGCCAGGTGTTGATCAGCGTGCTCTTGCCGACGTTGGGGCGGCCGGCCACCGCCAGGCGGATCGCGCGTTCATCGTCGGGACCGGCGCCCTCCGTGAGTTCCTCGTCCTCGACCGGCGCCTCGAAGCTGTCCAGCACCGCCTCGAGCAGCGAACGGATGCCCTGCCCGTGCGCGGCGGAGACCGGATGCGGCTCGCCCATGCCGAGCTCATGGAACTCGGCCAGCAGCGGGCTGTCGCTCATGCCTTCGGCCTTGTTGACGGCGACGAAGACACGCTTGTTGCACTGGCGCAGGTAGCGGCCGATGTCCATGTCCTGCCCGGCCAGGCCGGTGCGGACGTCCAGCACGAAGATGACGGCATCCGCCTCGGCCACGGCCTGGCGGGTCTGCTTGGCCATCTCCTTGACGATGCCGGTGGTGCTGTCCGGCTCGAAGCCGCCGGTGTCGATGACGATGAACTCGCGCTCGCCCAGACGACCGTCGCCGTAGTGGCGGTCGCGCGTGAGGCCGGCGAAGTCCGCGACGATGGCGTCGCGGCTCTTCGTCATCCGGTTGAACAGCGTGGACTTGCCCACGTTGGGGCGGCCCACCAGGGCGATCACAGGTTTCATATCAGTCTTGGCGCAGCGCGAACAGGCGTCCGCTGCGAGTGGCGATCAGCACCGTGCCGCCGAGCTGCACCGGCGCTGCGGCAATGCCGGAGCTGTCGGTCTGCAGGCGCTGCACGGTCAGACCCTTGTCCTTGGACAGGAAATGCACGTAGCCCTCGCTGTCGCCGACGATGACCGACTTGTCGGTCACCAGCGGCGCGCTGAGCTTGCGGTTCTGGAACTGGTCGGCGGTCCAGACGACATCGCCGGTGCGGGTGCCCCACGCGGTCAGCCGGTCGGAGGCGTCGCCGCCGACGACGATCGCCGAGTCGGCGCCGACACCGCGCATGCCGGCGTTGTTGCGGGTCCAGATCGTGTTGCCGCGCTCGCCGTTGACGCAGGCGACGGCCGACTGGAAGGCACGGGCGCAGAAGACGTCGTTGTCCCGGGCCAGCGGGCCGACCAGGTCGGCCAGGCGCTCGACTTCGTTGGTGCCGCGCGGGTTGGCGACGGTCGCCTCCCACATCAGCAGGCCGCGGGTGGGATCGATGCCCGCCAGGCGCGAGCCCTGTCCGACCAGCAGCGTGTTCTGGTAGGCGCCCATCACGCCGGCCTGCTGCAGCGTCAGCGGCTCGCCCGGACGGCGCAGTTCCCACAGGCGGCGGCCGTCGGCCGCGTCGAAGGCCAGCACCGCGCGGTCCAGCGTCAGCACGAACACGCGCTCGCCGGCGACGAACGGCGAGGTCACGACCGGCGTCGTCATCGTCTTGCGCCACAGGATCTTGTCGCCCTCGGTGACGACCAGCTCGTTGTCGCGGGTCACCGCCGCGGCGAAGCGGCCGTCGCTGCCGACG
Organism: Roseateles chitinivorans; assembly: GCF_050632235.1. GTDB lineage: Bacteria > Pseudomonadota > Gammaproteobacteria > Burkholderiales > Burkholderiaceae_C > Roseateles > Roseateles chitinivorans_A. Next base: position 5,277,830 of record NZ_CP192584.1, read on the forward strand.
CCGGCCGTCAGGCCCTTGCCGATGTCGGCGCGCCACAGCGTGGTGCCGTCGGTCGCCGAGATCGCGCTGATGACGCCGTCCGAGCCGCCGAGCACGAAGCGGTCATTGACCGCCGTGATCGTCAGCGGGAACTTCACGCTGTCCACGCGCGCCTCCCAGGCCACGCGAGCCTGGAGCGACGGCGTGATGTTCTCCAGCGCCGCCGGCTTGGGCGCGGTGGAACTGCTGAACAGCGAGCAGGCGCCCAGCGTCGCCGCGACGCCGCCCAGCAGCAGCGCGCGCGCCAGTCGACCGAGGGTCAGGCCGGCGTTCATTGGGGCGCTCCCGCGGCGGGCTCGTCGCCGCCGACGGCCACGCCCAGGCTGGCCAGCTTCACTTCGAGCAGGCGGCGATAGTCGAGCTGCTTGTCCAGGCCGTCGTACGCCTTCTTGAACTCGGTCTTGGCGACGTCGGGCTTGTTCTGCAGCAGTGCCAGATCACCGCGGCGATCGGCCACCAGCGCCGCGAAGTCCGCGCTCTTGACGGCATCCAGCGTCTTGCTGGCTTCGTCGAACTGCTTGGCATCCATCTGCAGCGCGGCCAGGCGCAGGCGCGCCAGATCGCGGTAGGCATCGCCCTTGGCGCTGGCGGCGGCCCAGGTCAGCGTGGCGCGGGCGTCGTCGAGCTTTTCCTTGTCCAGCTGCAGCTTGGCCGTGATCAGCGCGGCCTGCGCGGCGTAGCCGGTGCCGGCATAGTCCTGCTTCAGATTGCCGAAGACGGCCACGCTCTTGCCCAGGTCGCCGGCCTGCGCCGAGCGCTGCAGCTCGCCGAACATCGCGGCGGCCTTGGCCGCTTCGGTCCGCTGCCAGTAGTTCCAGCCGGTCCAGCCGGCATAGGCCACCAGCGCCAGCGTCAGCAGCCAGGTGATCGGATTGCCCCAGCGCTTCCAGAACGCCTTGAGCTGCTCCAGCTGTTCCTGTTCTTCGAGATCGAGATGAGCCGCCATGTTCGAGTGAGGGTCCGGGTTGAAATTCGAGGTCGCGATTATGCGGTGCGCAGGTCGGCCGCCCATGCGGCGACCGTGTTAAGCGGGCGTGTCACTTGTTCACCGCCGCCGCGCAGCGGCTTGACGGCGACTTCGCCGCGCGCGAGTTCGTCGGCGCCGAACACCAGGGCGAAGCCGGCGCCCGAGGCGTCGGCCTTCTTGAACTGCGACTTGAACGAACCGCCGCCGGCATGCATCTGCACCGCGACGCCTTCGGCGCGCAGCGCCTCCAGGACGGGCATGGCCTGGGGCAGCGCGGCCGCATCCGGCAGGATCGCGTAGACATCCGGGGCCGAGGACGGGACCGGCAGACCGAGTTCATCGATCAGCAGCAGCAGGCGCTCGATGCCCAGGCCGAAACCCACCGCCGGCGTCGGCTTGCCGCCGAGCTGCTCGAACAGGCCGTCGTAACGGCCGCCGCCGCAGACCGTCCCCTGGGAACCGAGCTGGTCGGTCACCCATTCGAAGACGGTCAGGTTGTAGTAGTCCATGCCGCGCACCAGGCGCGTGTTGACGCGGTACTCGACGCCAGCCGCATCCAGGATCGCGCGCACGGCATTGAAGTGCGCCAGGCTTTCCTCGCCGAGGAAATCCATCAGGTGCGGCGCCGCCTCGACGACCGCCTGCATGGCCGGATTCTTCGTATCCAGGATGCGCAGCGGATTGGTGTGCAGGCGGCGCTTGCCGTCCTCGTCGAGCTTGTCGGCGTGGGCCTCGAAGTGGGCGATCAGCGCGGCACGGTGCGCGGCGCGCTCGTCGGGCTGACCCAGCGAGTTCAGCTCGAGGCGCACATGCTCGCCGACCACCAGACCCAGTTCCTGCCACAGGCGGCGGACCATCAGGATGATCTCGGCGTCCACGTCCGGGCCGGCGAAGCCCAGCGCCTCGACGTCCAGCTGGTTGAACTGGCGGTAGCGGCCCTTCTGCGGGCGCTCGTGGCGGAACATCGGGCCCATCGTCCACAGGCGCAGCGGGCCGTTGTACAGCGCGTTGTGCTCGACCATCGCGCGGACGATGCCGGCGGTGGCTTCCGGGCGCAGCGTCAGCTTGTCGCCGTTCATGCTGTCGGTGAAGGAGTACATCTCCTTCTCGACGATGTCGGTCACCTCGCCCAGGCCGCGCACGAACAGCGCGGTCGGCTCGACGATGGGGGTCAGCATGTACTGGTAGCCGTAGCGCTGCAGCACGCCGCGCAGCGTGGTCTCGAACCAGCTCCACAGCTGGCTGCTCGGCAGCTTGTCCTTGCGGTCGACGCTGGCCGGGAGGATGTCGTTCATCCCCTTGACGGCCTGGATGTTCTTGCTCATGCGGTGGTGGTGCTCGCGCCGAAGCGCTTTTCAATGTAGGTCTCGACCAGGGCGTGGAACTCGCCGGCGATGTTGTCGCCGCGCAGGGTCAGCGCCTTCTCGCCGTCGATGAAGACGGGCGCCGCCGGCGCCTCGCCGTTGCCCGGCAGGCTGATGCCGATGTCGGCATGCTTGCTCTCGCCGGGGCCGTTGACGATGCAGCCCATCACCGCGACCTTCATGGTCTCGACGCCGGGGTACTTCTCGCGCCAGACCGGCATCTGCGCGCGCAGGAAATCGTCGATCTGCTTGGCCAGTTCCTGGAAGGTCGTGCTGGTCGTGCGGCCGCAGCCGGGGCAGGCGGTGACGCTCGGGTTGAACGCGCGCAGGCCCAGCGACTGCAGGATCTCCAGCGCGACCACCACTTCCTGCGTGCGCGACTCGCCGGGCTGCGGCGTCAGCGAGACGCGGATCGTGTCGCCGATGCCTTCCTGCAGCAGCACCGACAGCGCCGCGGCCGAGGCCACCGTGCCCTTGGTGCCCATGCCGGCCTCGGTCAGGCCCAGGTGCAGCGCATAGTCGCAGCGCTTGCTCAGCGCGCGGTAGACCGAGATCAAGTCCTGCACGCCGCTGACCTTGCAGCTGATGATGATGTTGTCCGGGTTCATGCCCAGCTCGCGGGCGTACGAGGCCGACGACAGCGCCGACTGGATCAGCGCCTGGTACATGACCTGCTTGCCGTCCCAGGGCGACGCGCGCTTCGCGTTGTCGTCCATCATCTGGGCGAGCAGTTCCTGGTCCAGGCTGCCCCAGTTGACGCCGATGCGCACGACCTTGTCGTACTGCATCGCCGCCTCGATCATCTGGGCGAACTGGCGGTCCTTCTTGTCGCCCTTGCCGACGTTGCCCGGATTGATCCGGTACTTCGACAGCGCCTGGGCCATGGCCGGATGCTCGGTCAGCAGCCGGTGGCCGTTGTAGTGGAAGTCGCCGACCAGCGGGACGTCGACACCCATGCGGTCGAGCTGCTCGCGGATGTGCGGGACGGCATCGGCGGCCTCGGCGTTGTTGACGGTGATGCGGACCAGTTCCGAGCCGGCCTGCGCCAGCTCCTTGATCTGGATCGCCGTCTCGATGACGTCGACGGTGTCGGTGTTGGTCATCGACTGCACGCGCACCGGCGCATCCCCGCCGATCGTGACCACGCGGCTGCCCCATCGGACCTGCGCCTGGCGCGAACGGCGCGCGGACGGCGCGGCGGCGACGATCAGGTCGGACAGGTCGAGGTCGGCGGAATCGGGAGTTGCAGGCTTGTCCATGATGCGGCGCTCTTGCGAGGGAAATACGGCTGGTGCGGCGCCCGGAGGGTCGGGGTCGTCAGAGCTTGATCCGGTCAGTTCAGTTCGAGTCGGGCGACGTTGTCGCGCGACCGGGCGGCGAGGTCCACGGCCTGGCCGCGGAACACCAGTTCCGTGCCGGAGACGTTGCCCACGCGCAGCTTCAGCGGCGCGACACCGTTGACGTCGACCAGATCACCGGGACGCAGCAGTCTCGACAGCAGCACCTGGCCCTTGGCATCGACGACCTCCACCCAGGACTCCGCGCTGGCGCGGACCTTCAGCGGCGAAGTGCCGGGCGCGGGCGCGCCGGCCTGGACCGGCTGACCGGGCTGCGCGGCAGGCACGGCATTCGGCGGCGCGGTCGTGGACGGCGTGGCGGCTGTCGTCGCGGCCGGGGCGTTGCCCGACGGGACGGGCGACGCCGTCGCCTGTGGCGTCGGCACCGCCGGCGTGGTGGGCGACGTCTGCGGCGCTGCGACGACGCTCGTCTGCGGCGCCGGGTCGGAGGTGCTCACCACCGGCGCCTCGACGGTCGTCGGCGGCGTGTCCGTGGTGGCGGGCGACGTGCCGAACACGTTGCCCGGACCGGGCGCCGTCGCGGCGGACGACTCGCCCTGCCTGAAGCGTTGCGTGAGCTGTTCGATCCAGCTCGACGGGATCGCGTAGACCGCCACCGCGGCGATCAGCAGCACCCCGACCCCCAGCACCGCCGGGCGCTTGAGCAAGGCCGTCGACAGCGCAGGATCCTGACTCACCGACCGCGCGCGGAACGGCTGGTTCAGGCCCGGCGTCACGCGATCCAGCGAGGCCTCGGCGCCGCTGGTCGGCAGCAGGATCAGCACCTGCGCGGCGTCGAGCTTCATGACGCGGCACACCGAGCGCGCCAGCGCCCGGGCGAAGGTCGCATCGGGCAGGTCCTGGTAGCGGTCGGCCTCCAAAGCCTCCAGCTTCGACTGCGGCACCTTCAACGTCGCGGCGAGCGCGGCGATATGCAGTCCCCTGGCCTCGCGCGCGCGGCGCAGCACGGCGCCGGCCGAGCTGGGCGCGGACATGGAGGCAGCGAAATCGGCTGCGAGCGACGCCTCGTCGGTGGCCGTCGGAGTCATGCGATGTCCCTCATTCATCGAATCGACCGTTGTTCAATGCTTGCGTCTCGGCCGCCTGCGGATACTTGCGCCGCAATTGCTGACCGAGATCGTCCATGTTGGACGTGTTCCCCAGGCGGCGCTCGATGCGCAGCTCCAGCCAGAGGCTGGCGGCATTCGCCTGTTCCACGTTGCTGTTGACGCGGCGCGCATAGAAACGCGCCCGTTCGTATTCACCCTGGCGGTACAGCACCTCGCCCAGGTTCATCGCGATCGTCGGGTTGCCGGGCTCGGCCTCGAAGGCCTTGGTCAGGTGGGCCTGCGCCGGCACCAGACGGCCTTCGCGCGCTTCGCAGGCCCCCCAGGCCAGCAGCGTGCGCGACGGCGTGCGGTAGGTCGGCAGCGCCACGGCCGCGTCGAACTGCTGGTAGGCCTCGGCGTAACGCTGGCGCTGGCACAGGAACCAGCCGTAGTTGTGCAGCGTGTCGCCGTTGTTGCGATCGCGGGCGATCAGCTGCTTGAAGCCGTCCTCGGCCAGACCGTATTCGCCCATGGCGGCGTAGATCAGGTTGCGCAGGTTGATCGCCTCGGGCAGGTCCGGCTTGGCGGCCATGGCGAGCTTGACCTCGTCCAGCGCCGTCTCGTACTGACCGCGGGCGAAATAGCCGCTGGCCAGCTCGAGCCGCACCTGCGCGCGGCGGTCGTTGTCGGTCTTGTCGCTCTCCGTGCGCGGCTGCTGTTGCTGCTGCGCGCCGCCGCCCGCACACCCGGCCAGGGCCGCGGCGATCAGCAGCACGACGGACAGGGTCCGGGCGGAACGACGCGGAAAGAGGGAGCCGGGCGACGAAAAGGTCATGGACGTGGGCCTGTGGGAGTGACGGGAGTCGAAGGCGATGCGGGCGCATCGCCCGGTCTGGCACCCGATGCCGCGCCGCGCTGTACCACCACGGGCGCGCGCACCATGCGCAGGTGAACCCGGGTCCGGTCCTGCACCTCGCCGGCCAGCTGGCCGCAGGCGGCGTCGATGTCGTCGCCGCGCGTCTTGCGCACGGTCGTCACGATGCCGGCCTGGATCAGCAGGTCGGCGAAGGCCTTCACGCGCTCGTTGGTGCTGCGCTTCAGGCCCGACGCGGGGAACGGATTGAACGGGATCAGATTGATCTTGCAGGGCACCTTGCCCTTGAGCAGCGCGATGAGCTCGCGGGCCTGCTCCGGCGAATCGTTCACCTCCTGCAGCATGCAGTACTCGAAGGTGATGAAGTCGCGGGGCGCCTTGTCCAGGTAGGCGTTGCAGCTGGCCAGCAGTTCCGCGATCGGGTACTTGCGGTTGAGCGGCACCAGCTGGTCGCGCAGCGGGTCGCTGGGCGCGTGCAGCGAGACGGCCAGCGCCACCGGCGCGTCGTCGCGCAGGCGGTCGATCATCGGGACCACGCCCGAGGTCGACACCGTCACGCGACGGCGCGACAGGCCGTAGCCGTGGTCGTCCAGCATCATCTTCAGCGCGGGGATCAGCGCGCCGTAGTTCTGCAGCGGCTCGCCCATGCCCATCATCACGACGTTGGAGATGATGCGCTCGTCCTTGCCCAGACGCTGCCGCAGCGAGTGCTCGGCGTACCAGAGCTGGGCGACGATCTCCCAGGTCTCGAGGTTGCGGCTGAAGCCTTGATGGCCGGTCGAGCAGAAGCGGCAGCCCACGGCGCAACCGGCCTGGCTGGAGATGCACAGCGTGGCCCGGTCGTCCTCGGGGATGTAGACCGCCTCGACGGCGTTGCCCTGGCCGACATCGAACAACCACTTGATGGTGCCGTCGGCCGAGACATGTTCGGAGATCACCGGCAGTGCGGTGATGTGGGCGCGCCCGGCCAGCTTGTCGCGCAGCGACTTGGCCAGGTCGGACATCTGGGCGAAGTCCGACGCGCCCTTCTGATGGATCCAGCGGAACAGCTGGGTCGCGCGGAAGCGCTTCTCCCCCAGCTGCTCGCAGTACGCGGCCAGGCCTTGCAGATCGAATCCGAGCAGGTTGACCGTGTCCATCATGCGTTCCTCGTTTCCACTCAGGGCCTCATGGCCCGGAGGTCAGAGGCCTTGCCCGGTTCAGCGGGCGTTGATTTCCAGGCCGGAGAAGAAGAAGGCCACTTCCACGGCGGCCGTCTCGGCGGCGTCCGAACCGTGCACGGCGTTCGCGTCGATGCTGTCGGCGAAGTCGGCGCGGATGGTGCCCTTCTCGGCCTTCTTCGGATCGGTCGCGCCCATCAGGTCACGGTTCTTCAGGATGGCGCCTTCGCCTTCCAGCACCTGGATCTGCACCGGGCCGGAGATCATGAAGGTCACCAGGTCGTTGAAGAACGGGCGGGCCTTGTGCACGGCGTAGAACGCTTCGGCTTCGGCGCGCGACAGCTGCTTCTGCTTGGACGCGATGACCTTCAGGCCGGCGCCTTCGAAGCGGCTGTAGATCTGGCCGATGACGTTCTTGGCCACGGCATCGGGCTTGATGATGGAGAGGGTGCGTTCGATGGCCATGTCTTTTTCCTTGAAAATCTTGGGCTTGGCAAAGCCCGGGATTGTAATGCGTGAAGTCAAGCCCCCCAAGTGACATCCCGTTATCAACGGCCTGTCACCGGAAGGCAAAAAGCCGGGATGGAACCCGGCCCCCTTGCGGTCCGTGATGCCCCGCTCCGCCGGGAGGCGGGAGCGGGACGCTCAAACCTGATCAGCGGCGGCCGCGGCCTCCGCCGCCACCGCCCCCACCACCGCCACCGCCACGGCGACCGCCACCCCGGTTGTTGCCGCGATTGATGAAGGCATCGGCGCCGATGTAGCCCATCGAGGTCTTCATCGGGTCCGGCTGGTGTTCGCCACCCGGACCGCGCTTGTTGCCCTGGTGCGGGTTGTGGCCGGAATCGCTGCCGCCCTTGCCGAAGCCCTGCGGGATGCGCTTGCTGCCGGTCGCGAAGCGGCGGTCGAAGGTCTGCTCCAACGGGTTGATGTGCTTCGGGATGAAGTCGTCATCGTCCTCGTCGCGGGGCCGGCGATCGCGCTCGCGCTCCTGCTGCTGTTGCTGCGGACGCTGCTGATTCTGCTGGGCACGCTGCTCGTTGTTGCGCTGCGGGCGGTCCTGGCGGTCGCCGCGCGGATCGTTGCGCTGATCGCCACGGTCACCGCGCTGATCGTTGCGGTTGCCACGCTGCTCGCCACGATCGCCGCGGTGCTCGCTGCGTTGCTCGTTGCGCGGCTCAGGCCGGCTCGGACGCGGACCGTCGCTGTTGCCGCGGCGACGCTTGTCACCCCGGTCGTTGCGATCGTTCTGGCGCGGCGGGCGCGGCTCGTTGCCGGCCAGCTGGCGGATGACGCGCACGTCGGCGTCGCCGAGCTCGATGTACACGCCGCGGCGCAGGCCGCGCGGCAGCACGACGGTGCCGTAGCGGATGCGGATCAGGCGGCTGACCGCCAGGCCGACGGTCTCGAACAGCTTGCGGACTTCGCGGTTGCGGCCTTCGGTGATCACGACGCGGTACCAGCGGTTCACGCCTTCGCCGCCGCCGTCCTCGATGCTCTTGAAGCTCGCCTGCTGACCGTCGACGTCGACGCCGGCCAGCAGCTTCTCCTTCTGCTCCTTGCTCAGCGAGCCCAGGACGCGGACCGCGTACTCGCGCTCGACGCCGAAGCGCGGATGCATCAGCAGGTTGGCCAGCTCGCCGGAGTTGGTGAACAGCAGCAGGCCTTCGGTGTTCAGGTCCAGGCGACCGACCGACTGCCACTTGCCCTGCGGCAGGCGCGGCAGGCCGCGGAAGACGGTGGGACGGCCTTCGGGATCGTTGAAGGTCACGACCTCGCCGACCGGCTTGTGGTACGCCAGGATCCGCGGCGCGACCGGCGCGATGCGGACCTTGATCGGCTTGCCGGCCACGGCGACGCGGTCGCCGTAGGAGATGCGCTGGCCGACGTGGGCGACCTCGTCGTTCACCGTGATCTGGCCCTTGGCGATCATGTCCTCGATGTCACGGCGCGAGCCGACGCCGGCCTGCGCCAGCACCTTCTGCAGCTTGGGCGCGTCGGCATCGGGCGCGAGCACGCGCTTGGCGGGCTGGTCGGCGGCATCGGAGCCGTCGTCGGACGAGGCCTCGACATCGGCGACTTCGCCGGACGCGCTGCCGTCCTCCTCGACGTCGGCATCGAAGGCGCCCGACACCAGCGCGTCGAAGCGCGCCTGCGCCTCGGCCTGGAGCTGGGCGCTGTCGGCCTGCGACGGCGCCGCGTCGGCGCCCTCGCCGGCATCCGGCCCCTGGCGTTGCGCCTGGGCCGGCTGACCGTCGCCCGGCTCGCGGTCACGGTCGCGACCACGGCGGCGGCGATTGCGTCCGCGGCCTTCGCGTTCGCCGTTCGCGTCACCGTCAACCCCCTCGGCGCCTTCACCGATCACCGGAGCCGCTTCGCGCGACTCGGGGGAGACCAGCTCACCGACCGCCTCGGCCACCGGCGACACCGGCGCGGGCGAGACCTCGACGGCCGCGACCGGCACGTGGATCGTCGCGCGCTCGGCCTGCACCGGCGCGGCATCCGCCTCGGCGGCGGCTTCGGCAGCCTCGACGACCTTCTTCGTCGTGCGTCGCTTGGGCTTGGGCGCCTCCGCCTCGGCGGCAGGCGCCTCGACCGGTGCGTCAGCCGGCGCCTCGGCGGCGGCCGCCGTCTTGCGACGTGCGCGCGGCTTGGGCGTCTCCTCGGCCGTCGGCGCGGTGACCGGTCCGGTCGCCTCCGCCGGGGCTGCGGCAGCCTTGCGGGTGCGCTTGGGTTTCGCGGGCGCGTCGGCCGGGTCGGTCGTCAGCGTCTCGGGCTTGGAATCGTCGATATCGTTGGAATTCATGTGTCGGCTTGCACCTTGTCAGCGGTGGACACGGCCCCTTCCCGGGGCGCTCAAGTGGGCTCGGGGTTGACGGCCCCAGCCTGTGGTTCTTCACCCGGATCGCGTGTGGCGGCCGGCTTGGATTCGTCTTCAGCGGCGGTGTCCGAAGAGTCGGGCACCGCCGGGTTCGTTTCAGCAGGCTCAGCGGCCTCTGCAGCGTCGGGAGCCTCTGCCGCCTCCGCGATGTCCGCCGCCTCGGCCGCTTCCGCCGTGTCGACGCTGTCGACCGTTTCAGCGGCTTCTACCGTTTCGGCCGCCACCACCGGATCGTCCGGCTGGACCTCCGGTTCCGGCGGCTCGATCTCGACCACCACATCGCCGGGCGGCTCCTCGAGCAGCGAGGCCTGCAGCGCCCCGGCGATCGGCGTCGGGTCGCCGCCCTGGATCAGGGCCGGCAGCTGTTCCAGCGAATGCAGCCCCAGGTCGTCCAGGAAATGCTTCGTCGTCGCATACAGCGCCGGCCGGCCGGGCGCCTCGCGGTGCCCGATGACCTCGATCCAGTCGCGGTCCTCGAGCTGCTTGATGATGGGGGTCGCCACCACCACGCCGCGGATGTCCTCGATGTCGCCCCGGGTCACCGGTTGACGGTAGGCGATGATCGCCAGCGTCTCCAGCACCGCCCGGGAATACTTCGGCGGCTTCTCCGGATGCAGCCGGTCGAGGTGCTCGCGCATCTCGGGCCGGCTCTGGAAACGCCAGCCGGAGGACAAGGCCACCAGTTCGACGCCCCGCCCCTCCCATTCGCGCAACAGCTCGTCGAGCAGCGACCGCACGCTGTCGCCGTTGAGCTCCTCCGCGAACAGCGAACGCATGTCACGCAGCGTCAGCGGCGCCTGCGCACAGAGCAGCGCCGTTTCGAGGACCCGCTTGGCCTCCTGCGTATTCATCGGATCAGCATCGGATCAGCATGCGTTCAGCATGGGCTCAATTCATGACGCCGGCCTCGGGACCGGTCAAATCGGTGTGTGTCGCCATCTTGGGCGCCGACAGCGGCAACGGGCCGCGCCGGACGGGTTCGATCTGCTTGCTTGGGAGCTCTTTGCTCCAACGACCGCCGCTCAGTGGGTGGATCCGGCCGGTCCGTGGGCGCCGCGTCGGTGCGCGGCCTGCGCTGCGAACGGGGTCAACTGCCAGCCCGTCGCCGCCTTGCGCACGTTCTTCACGTGGGTTTCAGCGCAAGTGATGGGACGCATTGTAGCGCGAGCGCGCGGACTCCTCTCAGAACGCCGGATCGGGCAAACCCGCGACGCGCCAACCCGACGCCAGGTCGCCCGGCAGGGCGGCTTCGAAACGCATCGCCTCACCGGTGACCGGGTGCGCGAAACCGAGCCGCGCCGCATGCAGCGCCTGGCGCGGCACGCCCAGCGCCCCGGCCCCGCCGTACAGGGCGTCCGACACCAGGGCGTGCCCGCGGTGCGCGGCGTGCACGCGGATCTGGTGCGTGCGGCCCGAGTGGAGGACACAGTGCAGCGACGACACGGTCCGGCTCAAGCCGCGCGCGTCCTGCCACTCGCCTTCGGCCAGCTTGAAGAAGTCGGTGCGCGCCGGCTTGCCGCCGCCGACCACGGCCATCCGCGTGCGCGACTGCGGATCGCGGCCGATGGGCGCGTCGACGATCCACTCGTCGGGCGTGCGGCCGTGCACCAGCGCGAGGTACTCGCGATGGACCTCGCGCGCCGCGATCATGCGCACCAGGGCAGTGACCGCCTGCAGCGTCTTGCCGACGACCATCAGCCCCGAGGTGTCCTTGTCCAGCCGGTGCACGATGCCCGCGCGCGGCAGCGTCGCCGCCTTGGCGTGATGGGCCAGCAACCCGTTCATCAAGGTGCCGGACCAGTTGCCGGCGGCGGGATGGACGACCAGCCCGGCCGGCTTGTTCACCGCGAGCAGGTGTTCGTCCTCGAAAACGATGTCGAGCGCGAGCGGCTCCGCGCGGAAGGCGAGCGCCTCCTCGGTGGGGACCAGCTCGACGACCAGCGTCTGCCCGAGCCGGGGCTTGCGCGAGGCGTGGGTGACGAGTTGCCCGTCGAGCGTGACGCATCCGCGATCGATCAGCCCCTGCAGGTGGCTGCGGGAGAACTCCGGCGCGAGTTGCACCAGCCATTTGTCCAGGCGCAGCGCGAGCTCGTCGCGGCCGGCCTCGGCGCTGCGGCGCTCGGGGGCGTCGACCCCGACGTCCTGGGCGTCCTCGACGCCTTCGGGGAGGTCTGCGTGCGTCTGCGGGCCGTCCGATTTCTCACCCGGTTTCTCACCCGGGTAAAGCCCGTCCCGCGCCGCCGGGTCGTGACCGACCTGAACCATATAATCGCCGCTCCAATTTCAGATGAGGGCCGCCGTGGCGCGCGCCCTGTGGACCATGATCGAGACTCGGGTGTTGCGCCGCCGGACCGCGGATTCCTCTGAAGCGTCCGGCTCCTGGCGCGCCGCGTGGCGCTGCGTGGCGATGACCGCCGCGGCGGCTGCCGTGCTGGGGCTGGCGGCCTGTTCCTCGGCCCCCAAGGAAGACCCGAATTCCCAGGCCAACCTGGAGAAATTGTACGCAGAGGCCAAGGAGGACATGCTCTCCGGCTCCTACGACCGGGCGATCAAGACGCTGGAACGCATCGAGGGCCGCGCCGCGGGCACGACCCTGGGCCAGCAGGCGCAGCTGGACCTGGCCTGGGCGAACTACAAGAGCGGCGAGCGCGTGCAGGCCGTGACGGTGCTGGACCGCTTCATCAAGCTCAACCCGTCGAGCCCGGCGCTGGACTACGCGCTGTACATGAAGGGCCTGGTCAACTTCAACGACGACCTCGGCCTGTTCGGCCGCATCGCCCGCCAGGACATCAGCGAACGCGACCAGCAGGCCGCGCGCGACTCGATGCAGGCCTTCAAGCAGCTGGTCGAGCAGTTCCCGGAGTCGAAGTACTCCGAGGACGCCCGCATCCGCGTCGACTACATCACCAACAGCCTCGCGGCCTACGAGGTGCATGTGGCGCGCTACTACTACAACCGCGGCGCCTACCTGGCGTCGGCGAACCGGGGCCAGGCCGCGTTGATGGAATTCCAGAACGCCCCGGCGCTGGAAGAGGCGCTGTTCCTGATGGTGCAGAGCTACGACAAGCTCGGCCTGGAACAGCTGCGCGACGACTCGCGTCGCGTGCTGCAGGCCAGTTTCCCGGACAGTTCCTATCTGACGACCGGCAAGGCCAAGCCCAAGGACCGCGCCTGGTGGCAGATCTGGTGAGCGGAAGCTCGCCATACGTCGTTGCTCGGGACCTTGCATAGCGCTGCTATGCGGCGGCCCCTCGCGCCTAGTCTGGCAAGCGTCCGCCCACCAGATCCCAGCGCAATTGGAAGAGATTCAGCCCGCCTTTGTGCGGGCTTTTTCGTTCAGGCGTCGTGCAACGCCTTCAGCTCGGCAAGCCACGCCTGCGCCGTGGTTTCGTCCGGCACCTGCGTCATCGGGGGCAGCGCCTCGCGCAGGCGCTTGCCGTAGTGCGAGCCCGCCAGGCGCGGGTCGCAGACGACCAGCAGGCCCCGATCGGTCTCGGTGCGGATCAGCCGGCCAGCGCCCTGCTTCAGCGCGATCGCGGCCTCGGCCACGAAGTACTCCATGAAGGGGTTGCGCCCTTCGGACTCCAGCCGCGCGACGCGGGCCTCCACCAGCGGATCGTTGGGCGGCGGGAACGGCAGCTTGTCGATCAGCACGCATTGCAGCGCGTCGCCGGGCACGTCGATACCCTCCCAGAAGCTCGCCGAACCGACCAGCACCGACGCCGGCTGATCGACAAACTGCTGCAGCAGCTGCCGCTTCGGCATCGTGCCCTGCACCAGCACCTCGATGCGATGGCCGCCCTCCTCGAAGCGCTGGCGCAGCACATCGGCGACCGTCTGCAACTGGCGCAGCGTCGTCGTCAGGATGAAGGTGCGCCCACCGAGCCGCGCCGCCAGACGCGCGCCGAGCCAGCCGACCGATTCACCGTGGTCCGGTTCCGAGGGTTTCGGAAAATGTTTGGGCACGTAGAGCCGCGCGTGCGACGCGTAATCGAACGGGCTGCCGACGCGCAGCGTGCGCGCCTGGCCGAGCCCGGCGGGTTCGGTGAACCAGGTGAGCGCCTCGTCCTCGCCCAGCGTCGCCGACGTGAACACCCAGGCCTTGGGCGTGCTGGCGAGCGCCTCCTGCATCGCGTCGCGGATGTCCAGCGGCGACTCCATCAACCGGACCTGATGGGTCCCGACATCGACCCACCGCACCGCACCCGGATCCGGCGGGCGCGCGAACAGCTGCGCCGTCTTGTAGAGCTCGACGGCGCGCTCGTGCAGGCGCACTAGGTCGGGGCCGACCTCCATCACCGTCGCCAGGGCGTCCACGCTGAGCTCGATCGCCTGCGTGACCTGCATCAGCGCTTCCTCGAAATCGGCGCGGCCCGAACATTCGTTCCAGCGCAGCTTGAGCACGCCGCGCAGCTCGCGTCCGCCGGCGCAGGCCAGGCGCAGCGCGCGTGCCGCGCGTTCGACGCCGCCGGCGATCGCCTGCCACTCCTGCAGCCCGCGTGCATGCGCCAGCCCTTGCGCCAGCATGTCACGCCCGAAGTCGAAGAGCTGCGCACTGCCCAGCAGGCGGCCGAGGAAGTTCAGGCCCGCATCGGGCAGCTGGTGCGCCTCGTCGAAGATCGCGACCTCGACGCTGGGCAGCAGCTCCGCGACACCGCTGTCGCGCAGCACCAGGTCGGCGAAGAACAGATGGTGGTTCACGACGACGAGGTCCGCCTCCATCGCCTCGCGCCGCGCCTTCACGACGTGGCAGTCGCGATAGGACGGGCAGTCGGTGCCCAGGCAGTTGTCGCGCGTCGAGCTCACGATCGGGATCACCGGCGAGCGCTCGTCCATGCCATCGATCTCGGCGAAATCGCCGGTGTGTGTCGTCAGCGCCCAGCGCTCGATGCGCGCGAGCTGCGCGACGGCGCGCCGGTCGGGCAGCTCCGCACTGTGGCGCGCCTGCTGCAGCCGGTGCAAGCAGAGGTAACTCCCCCGCCCCTTCAGCAACGCGGCGCGCAGCGGCAGCGCGAAGGTGTCCAACAGCCGCGGCAGGTCGCGCATGAAGAGCTGGTCCTGCAGGCTTTTCGTCGCGGTGCTGATCAGCGTCCGGCCGCCGCTGAGCAGCGCCGGCACCAGATAGGCGAAGGTCTTGCCGACGCCGGTGCCGGCCTCGACGACCAGCGTTCCGCGCCCGGCGATCGCCTGCGCAACGGCCAGCGCCATGCGCTGCTGAGGTTCGCGCGGGGCGTAGCCGGGGCCATGTCGTGACAGCGGCCCGCCCGTGTCGAAGGCGGCGATCACCGACTGTTCCAGCTCCCCGGGACGCAGCGCCGCGGCCGCCGAGCGGGCGCGCGAGGCCGCCAGCCCTGGCGACGCCTCGTCCGCGCCCCACGGGGCATCCGCCATCAGATCGTCGGTGGCGTCGTCCGTCGAGGCGTCGATGGCAGGATCGTGAGGGTCAGGCAGGCTCATCGGGATCGCTGGCGCGCTCGAGCCGCGCGATCTCGTCGCGCAGTGCCAGGCGCTGCTTCTTGAGCCGGCGCAGCGTCAATTCGTCGACGGGGGCGCGGCCGGTTCACTACCGGCCATCGTCGTCAGGGCCGTGATCGCGGTGATCGCCGACAGCGTCGGTCCCGGATCGGCATGCGCGCCGGCGTCGACAGGCGAGGCGCCCATCAACGCGTCGATACGGCCGTCCAACTCCGCATGGGCGATGCGAAGTTCAATCAGACGGCGCGCTGGAGAGTGAAGTTGTTCATCCATAAACGGGGAACCACTCGACCGGGAAGCCGAGCCGGACGATTATAGTTTTGGGATGAGTCGCAACATCCCAGGCTATCGCCTCAGCGCCGCCACCGGCATCCATCGCGGCGATCGTCTGTACCAGCAGGATCAGGTCCAGGTCATCGCGCATCCCCGACAGAGCGGCTGCGTGCTCGGCATCGTCGCCGACGGCATGGGCGGCAAGAGCGGGGGCCGCAAGGCCGCCGACCAGGTCATCCTCACCGCCCAGCAGCTCTTCGAGCGCTTCGTGCCCGGCGAGGAGGACGAATCCGACCTGCTGCGCCAGATCGTGTCCGAGGCCCACCTGATGATCCGCCTGACGGCGATCTCGGCCGAGGAGGAACCTCACAGCACGCTCGCGGCGTACCTGCTGACATCCGATCGGCGCTGCTACTGGATCCACACCGGCGACTCGCGGATCTACCACTTCCGCGGTCCCAACATGGTGACGCGCTCGCTGGACCAGTCCTACGTCCAGCGGCTGGTCGACGAGGGCCAGATCACCGAGGACGAGGCGCTGGTCCATCCGCAGTCGAACCTGCTGACCGCCTGCCTGGGCACGGTGCAGGAGCCGACACCGGTCGAATCCTTCATCGAGCACCTCGAGCACGGCGACACGCTGATGTGCTGCAGCGACGGCCTGTGGCACTACTTCTCGCCGGCCGAGCTCGGCACCGTGATGCACAGCCTGCCGCCGCGCGACGGCGCCGAGCTGCTGGTCAACAAGGCGCGCCAGCGCGCCAAGGGCACTGGCGACAACCTGTCGCTGGCGATCGTGCGGGTCGATCCGCTCGAGTAAGCGACTCCCCTCCTCTCCCCGCCCCATGCA
This sequence comes from Roseateles chitinivorans, assembly GCF_050632235.1. GTDB lineage: Bacteria > Pseudomonadota > Gammaproteobacteria > Burkholderiales > Burkholderiaceae_C > Roseateles > Roseateles chitinivorans_A. The sequence goes on from NZ_CP192584.1 coordinate 5,294,099, forward strand.
AAACGCCGGTCTCGAGACCGGCGTTCTTCTTTGAGCGGCACAACGGCCTGCCCAGCGGTGATCGTTGCGCGTCACGGCGCGCTTCGCGGCCTCACGGTTTCGGCAACGCGCGGATGTCCGACGCCGACGGCGTCGGCAGATGGGCCGCGGGCGGCTTGGTGTTCTTGCCGACCGGCGCGGAGGCGGCGGAAGCGGCTTTCTCCGCCGAACGCAGCTGCTGTTCGCCGGCCTTTTTCTGGCGGTCCTGCGCCTTCCGCTGGCGTTCAGCGGCCGCCTCTCGGCGTTTGGCGGCCTCGGCCTTCGCCTCGGCGTCCAGCCTCGCCTCGCGGCGCTGATGCAATTCGGGATTGGCTCGCGGCGTGCGCGCGCCCGGCACTACCGGCGCTGAGGCGGGTTGTGCGGCTTCGCGCACCGACTCGGTCTTGCGCCGCGCCTCATCCTTCGCGGCCTCACGCTCGTTCTGCTGGACGCGCTCACGTGCGGCGGTGCTGCGCCGCAGGCGCTCCTCGGCGTTCACCTGGTGTTCGGCGTGATCCAGCGGACGCAGTTCGCGGATGCGTTCATCGCGGGCTTCTTCCAGGCAGCCGGTCACGACGAAACGCTGGTTGCACTCGCGCACCTTGGTCTGGTAAGCCTGCTCGATGCGGGCACGGGCGGCACCGATCTCGGCGCGGGTCATCTCCGCCGCGCAGACGGCCGTGGAGACGGCAGCGCCCGACAGCGCCATCGGCAGAAGAACAAGGACGGGGCGGAAAGTCATGGCCACGATCATCGCATCCGGCGACACCGGTTCCGGTGACACGCCGGCCCGTGACTTCCCTACACCCCAATCGGAGGGGGCGGATGACAGCAGCCGCCAACGGAGGGGAGCGGCCTCGGGGCCGTCAAGGCCGGGCCTGGGGTCGACCTCAGGTCAATCGCGTGTCGACGTCGCGGCGCTCCAGCTCCAGATACTCCTTCGACTGCATTTCCTGCAGCCGCGAGACGGTGCGCGGGAACTCGTGCGCCAGCGGGCCTTCGGTGTACAGCTGCTCCGCCGGCACGGCGGCAGAGATGATCAGCTTCACGCGCCGGTCGTAGAGCACGTCGACGAGCAGCGTGAAGCGGCGCGCCTCGCTGGCCAGACGCGGCGGCATCGCCGGCACGTTGGACAGGATGATGGTGTGGAACTGGGTCGCCAGCTCGAGATAGTCGTTCTGCGAGCGCGGTCCGCCGCAGAGTTCCGAGAAGTCGAACCACACCACGCCGCCGGCGCGGCGGCGCGAGCGGATCTCGCGGTGCTCGATGTGCAGCACCGGGTCTTCGTCGCGCGCCTCGGCGAGCGACTCGAACGCCGTCGTCAGCGCCGTTTCAGTCTCCGCGTTCAGCGGCGTGTGATACAGCTCGACATGCTCCAGCGAGCGCTGCCGGTAGTCGGTGCCGTTGTCGACGTTGATGACTTCCAGGTTCTGCTTCAGCAACTCGATCGCGGGCAGGATGCGGTCGCGGTGCAGCCCGTTCGGGTAGAGCCCGTCCGGATGGAAGTTGGACGTCGTCACGATCGACACGCGGTTCTTGAACAGCGCGTCCAGCAGCCGGTACAGGATCATCGCGTCGGTGACGTCGGCGACGTGGAACTCGTCGAAGCAGATCAGGCGGAAGCGCCGCGCGATGCGCTTGCCGAGCTCGTCCAGCGGATCCTGGATGCCCTTGAGCTCCTGCAGCTCGCGGTGCACCTCGCGCATGAACTCGTGGAAGTGGAGCCGGGTCTTGCGCGTCAGCGGCACGGCCTGGAAGAAGCAGTCCATCAGGAAGCTCTTGCCGCGACCGACACCGCCGAACATGTACACGCCGCGCGGCAGCGGCGGCCGCACCAGGAACTTGGTCACCGCATTGGAGCGCCGCGCCTTGTAGTCGGCCCATTCGTCCTGGCAGCGCTGCAGCGAGGCGACGGCGCGCAGCTGCGCCGCGTCGGCGGTGTAGCCGCGCTCGGCGAGGGTCTGGTGATAGAGCTCGGTGACGGTGGTCATACGATGATCAGGCGGCGACGTTCATCTCAACACGGGAACGGGAAAGGACAAGAAAAAGGGCGACTCGTCGCCGCCCCTTGTTCACGCATCCGATGCGCTTCGAGCCGGAGCTCAGAAGTTCAGCGTGCGCTTGTCGATGGCCAGGGCCGCTTCCTTGGTCGCTTCGCTCAGCGACGGGTGCGCGTGGCAGATGCGGGCGATGTCCTCGGCCGAGGCCTTGAACTCCATCGCGACCACGGACTCGGCGATCAGCTCCGAGGCCATCGGGCCGATGATGTGCACGCCCAGGATCTCGTCGGTCTTGGCATCGGCCAGGAACTTGACGAAGCCGGTCGTGTCGCCCAGCGCGCGGGCGCGGCCGTTGGCCAGGAACGGGAACTGGCCCGCCTTGTAGGCCACGCCGTCCGCCTTCAGCTGCTGCTCGGTCTTGCCGACCCACGCGATCTCGGGGCTGGTGTAGATCACCCACGGGATGGTGTTGAAGTTGACGTGACCGTGCTGGCCGGCGATGCGCTCGGCCACGGCAACGCCTTCTTCCTCGGCCTTGTGCGCCAGCATCGGGCCGCGCACGACGTCGCCGATGGCCCAGACGCCGGGCAGGTTGGTCTTGCACTCGTCGTCGACGATCACGGCGCCGCGCTCATCGAGCTTCAGGCCGACGGCTTCGGGGTTCAGCCCGATGGTGTTGGCGGTCCGGCCGATCGAGACGATCAGCTTGTCCACCGCCAGCGTCTGCTCGCCGCCCTTGGCGTCCGTGTACTTCACGGAGACGCCGTCCTTGCCGTTCTCGACGGCCGTGATCTTCACGCCCAGCTCGATGTTCAGGCCCTGCTTCTTGAAGACCTTGGCGGCTTCCTTGGCGACGGACTCGTCGGCGGCGCCCAGGAAGGCGGGCAGCGCTTCCAGGATCGTCACTTCCGAACCCAGGCGGCGCCACACCGAGCCCATTTCCAGGCCGATGACGCCGGAGCCGATCACGCCCAGCTTCTTCGGCACGGCGGGGATGCGCAGCGCGCCATCGTTCGACAGGATGTTGGTCTCGTCGAACGGGGCTCCCGGCAGCTGGCGGGCGTTGGAGCCAGTGGCGACGATCACGTGCTTGGCCGTGATGGTCTCCTCGGCGGCGCCGGCGACCTTCAGCTCATACGCGCCGTCCTTCGCCGCCACGAACGAGCCGCGGCCGTGGAAGAAGGTGACCTTGTTCTTCTTGAACAGGTACTGCACGCCGTCGTTGTTCTGCTTCACGACGGCGTCCTTGCGACCGACCATCTTGGCGATGTCGATCTTCAGGTCGTTCATCGAGATGCCGTGGTCGGCGAAGCCGTGGCCGGCGTGCTCGAAGTGCTCGCTGGACTGCAGCAGGGCCTTGGACGGGATGCAGCCGACGTTGGTGCAGGTGCCGCCGAGGGCGGGACCGCCCTTGTCGTTCTTCCACTCGTCGATGCAGGCCGTGTTGAAGCCCAGCTGCGCCGCGCGGATCGCCGCGATGTAGCCGCCGGGGCCGCCGCCGATGACGACGACGTCGAATTGCTTGCTCATCAAATTCTCCAATCTCATTCAACGCTCTGTCGGAGCGTAGCGAGCGGCGTCAGGGCTAGGCGCGGGTGCCGAGCCACCGGAACGTAGCAGCGCTACGTGAGGATGGCGAGGCGGGCCCCGCAACGACGCCCTGGCGCCGCGCAGTAGCTCCGACTTAGATGTCGAAGAGGAGGCGGGCCGGATCTTCGAGCGCGTCCTTCATGGCGACCAGGCCCAGCACGGCTTCACGGCCGTCGATGATGCGGTGGTCGTAGGACATCGCCAGGTAGTTGATCGGACGGATCACGATCTGGCCGTTCTCGACGACGGCGCGGTCCTTGGTCGCGTGCACGCCCAGGATGGCCGACTGCGGCGGGTTGATGATCGGCGTCGACAGCATCGAGCCGAAGGTGCCGCCGTTGGAGATCGAGAAGGTGCCGCCGGTCATCTCTTCGATGCCGAGCTTGCCTTCCTGGGCCTTCTTGCCGAACTCGGCGATCTTCTTCTCGATGTCGGCGAAGCTCATCTGGTCCGCATTGCGCAGGATGGGCACGACCAGGCCACGCGGCGAGCCGACGGCGATGCCGATGTCGAAGTAGCCGTGGTAGACGATGTCGTTGCCGTCGACCGAGGCGTTCAGCACCGGGTACTTCTTCAGCGCGTGCACGGCGGCCTTCACGAAGAAGCTCATGAAGCCCAGCTTCGTGCCGTGTTCCTTGGTGAAGCTGTCCTGGAACTTCTTGCGCAGCTCCATCACCGGGGCCATGTTCACTTCGTTGAACGTGGTCAGGATGGCATTGGTCGATTGCGACTGCAGCAGGCGCTCGGCGATGCGGGCGCGCAGGCGGCTCATCGGCACGCGCTGTTCCGGACGGTCGCCCAGGTTGGCGGACACGGGGGCGGCGACAGCCTGCAGCGGCGCCTTAGCCGGAGCGGCCGGGGCCTGCACCGGAGCCGGGATCGTGGCCGGCTTGGCGCCGCCTTCGATCGCGCCCAGCACGTCGCCCTTGGTCACGCGGCCATCCTTGCCGGTGCCCGGGACGGAGCCGGCGGCCAGGTTGTTGTCGGCCATGATCTTCGCGGCGGCGGGCATCGCGACGCCGGCCTTGCTGTCCGACGAGGCGGCGGCAGCAGCCGGTGCGGGCGCTGCGGCGGCGGGAGCCGGAGCAGCGGCGGCCGGGGCGGCGGCGCCGGCCTTGCCTTCGGAGTCGATCTTGGCGATGACCTGGTCCGAGGTGACGGTGCCGCCGTCGGCGACGACCAGCTCGGACAGCACGCCGGCGGACGGGGCCGGCACTTCGAGCACGACCTTGTCGGTCTCGATCTCGATCAGGATCTCATCGATGGCCACGGCGTCGCCGGGCTTCTTCTTCCACGTGAGCAGGGTCGCTTCGGCGACCGATTCGGACAGCTGGGGGACTTTGACTTCAACGATTGCCATGATGTTTTTTCTCTCGGTTTTTCAGTAAACCGGAGCCTTGCGCCTGCCGGTCGCCGGGGAGCGTGTGCCCGTCCCCGGCGCCGGTGTCATTGCGGCGCGCGGCGTCCGCAATGACTCACTTGGTCAGCACGAAACCCTTCAGTTTCCCGAAGGCCTGCTCCAGCAGCGCCTTCTGCTGTTCCTGGTGCAGGTGGGCGTAGCCGACGGCCGGCGAGGCCGAGGCGGGACGGCCCGCGTAGCCGAGCTTCTGGCCGTCGGCCATGTTCTCGTGGATGTAGTGCTGCACGAAGAACCAGGCGCCCTGGTTCTGCGGCTCGTCCTGGCACCACACGATCTCGGCCAGGTTGGGGTACTTCTTCAGCTCGGCCGCGAACGCCTTGTGCGGGAACGGGTAGAGCTGTTCGACGCGGATGATCGCGACGTCCTTCTTGTCGCCGCGGGCCTTGATCAGGTCGTAGGCCACCTTGCCGGAGCAGGCGATCACGCGCTTGACCTTGCTCGCGTCGATCTCGGTGCTCGTCTCGCCGATGACGGTGCGGAACTCACCCTTGGTGAATTCGCTGACCGGCGAGGTGGCGTCCTTGGCGCGCAGCAGCGACTTGGGCGTCAGGATGACCAGCGGCTTGCGGAACATGCGCAGCATCTGGCGACGCAGCAGATGGAAGATCTGCGACGCGCTCGTCGGCTGGACGATCTGCATGTTGTTGTCGGCGGCCAGCTGCATGAAGCGCTCCAGGCGGGCCGAGCTGTGCTCCGGGCCCTGGCCCTCGTAGCCGTGCGGCAGCATCATCGTCAGGCCGTTGGAACGGCCCCACTTCACTTCGCCCGAGGCGATGAACTGGTCGATCACGACCTGCGCACCGTTCACGAAGTCGCCGAACTGCGCTTCCCAGATGGTCAGCGTGTGCGGGTCGGCGGCGGCGTAGCCGTACTCGAAGCCCAGCACCGCCTCTTCCGACAGGATCGAGTCGATCACGACGAACGGGGCCTGGCCTTCCGCGACGTTCTGCAGCGGGATGTAGATGCCTTCGTCGAAGCGTTCGCGGTTCTGGTCGTGCAGCACCGCGTGGCGGTGCGTGAACGTGCCGCGGCCGCAGTCTTCGCCGGACAGGCGGATCGGGTAACCCGACGCCACCAGCGAGGCGAAGGCCATGTGCTCGCCCATGCCCCAGTCGACGTTGACGTCGCCGCGACCCATGGCGGCGCGGTCGGCGATGACCTTCTCCACCAGCGTGTGGGCCTTGAAGCCGCCCGGCAGCGTCGTGACCTTCTCGGCCAGGCGCTTCCATTCAGCCACCGGCAGCGCGGTGTCGCAGCTGTCGGTCCACTTCTTGCCGAGGAACGGGGTCCAGTCGGTCGCGTACTTGCTCTTGAAGTTGGTCAGCACCGGGTCGACGGTGTGACGGCCTTCGTCCATCGCGGCGCGGAAGGCCTTGACCATGCCGTCCGGACCTTCGGCGTCCAGCACGCCCTGGGCCACCAGCTTGTCGCCGTACAGGCGGCGGGTGCCGGGGTGCTTGGCGATGGTCTTGTACATCAGCGGCTGCGTCAGCGCGGGCGTGTCCTGCTCGTTGTGGCCCAGCTTGCGGAAGCAGACGATGTCGACGACGACGTCCTTCTTGAACTGCTGGCGGTACTCCAGCGCCAGCTGCGTGCACAGCACGACCGCTTCCGGATCGTCGCCGTTCACGTGCAGCACCGGGGCCTCGATCATCTTGACGACGTCGGAGCAGTACAGCGTCGAGCGCGTGTCGCGCGGGTCGCTGGTGGTGAAGCCGATCTGGTTGTTGATGACGATGTGGACGGTGCCGCCGGTGTAGTAGCCGCGCGTCTGCGCCAGCGCCAGCGTCTCCATCACGACGCCCTGGCCGGCGAAGGCCGCGTCGCCGTGCACCAGCACGGGCAGCACCTGCTCGCCGGTCTTGTCGCCGCGACGGTCCATGCGCGCCTTGACCGAGCCCTCGACGACCGGGTTCACGATCTCCAGGTGCGACGGGTTGAAGGCCAGGCTCAGGTGGACGGGGCCGCCGGGGGTGGTCACGTCGCTGGAGAAGCCCTGGTGGTACTTCACGTCGCCCGAGGGCAGGTCTTCAGGGGCGGTGTGGTCGAACTCGGCGAACAGGTCCTTGGGCATCTTGCCCAGGGTGTTGACCAGCACGTTCAGGCGGCCGCGGTGGGCCATGCCGATCACGATCTCCTGGACGCCGCGCACGCCGGCGCACTTCACCAGTTCGTCCATCGAGACGATGAAGCTTTCGCCGCCTTCCAGCGAGAAACGCTTCTGGCCGACGTACTTCGTGTGCAGGTAGCGCTCCAGGCCTTCGGCGGCCGTCAGGCGCTCCAGGATCTGCTGCTTCTTCTCGGCCGTGTAGGTCGGCTTGCTGCGGATCGCCTCCAGGCGCTCCTGCCACCAGCGCTTCTCGGTCGGCTCGGTGACATGCATGAACTCGGCGCCGACGGAGCCGCAGTAGGTGTCACGCAAGGCCTGCACGATCTCGCGCAGGGTCATGCGCTCGGCCTTGGTGAAATAGGTGTTGGTCGCGCTGAAGGTGCGGTCCATGTCGGCTTCGGTGAGGCCGTAGGACGAGGGTTCCAGTTCCGCGATCTTGGCGCGTTCGGTGCGCTTCAAGGGGTCCAGGTCGGCCCAGCGCGAGCCCAGCGTGCGGTACGCGGCGATCAGCGACTGGACGTGCACCTGCTTGCCGGCCACTTCGAGCTCGGCGGAGGACACCTTGTTGTTGAGCGCGTTGGCCTTGGCGCGTTGCGCGAAGGATTCGACGACGGGGGCGTGAGGCACATCCCGCTTGTCGCTGCCGTCCACCGCGGGGACGTGCTGCAGCGCGTCGAAGTAGGCACGCCAGTTGTCGGGCACGGCGCCCGGGTTGTCGAGGTACTGCTCGTACATCTCCTCGACGTAGGGAGCATTGCCCCCGAACAGGTAGGAGTTCGAGCTGTATTGCTGCATCATCTTTCGCTCACCTCTGCCCCGGCTTCCGGAGCTATCGGCTGGTTATGAACCTTCCGCGACACGGCTTGACCGGTTGGCGGATTGCGACCCGCCTTTGCTGTTGCCAGAAAAGGGGTACGGGAAGGACCTGAAGTCACAAGCGCAGGACTGTAGCACCACGCTGGAACCCGTGCTGTTGCTGGTTCGCCCACATCTTGTGCGCCCTGTCCATGACGGGGATCAAGCGAACAGATCGTCACATCGGCCTCACCCCCAGAATCGACTCACAAACGTTTGCGAGGCGACAACTCCAAGCAGTAGACTGCGGGTTGGCGTACCGCCCCGAGATTGAATGGCGGACTGCCCGGGACACAGGAGATCCCACATGCAAGTTCGAGTCGTCGACTACCGCGCCGCGGATGCGGCCGAGCAATTCACCCGCTCCCTGCACGAGACAGGCTTCGGCGTCCTGGTGAACCACCCCCTGCCCCAGGAACTGGTCGAGAAGATCTACGCCGACTGGCTCGGCTACTTCAACGGGACCGAGAAGCACGAGCTGGCGTTCTCCAAGGAGACGCAGGACGGCTATTTCTCCACCGAGATCTCGGAGACCGCCAAGGGCCACACGCAGAAGGACATCAAGGAGTACTTCCACTTCTACCCGTGGGGAAGGATGCCGGCGTCGTTGAAGGACGACGCGATGCGCTACTACGGCATCGCCAACGACCTGGCGGCGGAGCTGCTGTCGTGGGTGGAGAAGCACACCCCGGCCGACATCGCGAAGAACTATCGCGAGCCGCTGTCCAACATGATCAAGGACAGCCGGCTGACGCTACTGCGCGTGCTGCGGTATCCGCCGCTGACCGGCAACGAGCCGGCGGGTTCGCTGCGGGCGGCGGCGCACGGTGACATCAACCTGCTGACCATCCTGCCGGCGGCCAATGAGCCCGGGCTGCAGGTGCAGGGCAAGGACGGCGAGTGGGTGGATGTGCCGGGCGACTTCGGCATGCTGATCATCAACATCGGCGACATGCTGCAGGAAGCGTCGCAGGGCTACTACCCGTCGACGCAGCACCGCGTGGTCAACCCGACCGGTGAAGGCGCGAAGAAGAGCCGCGTGTCGCTGCCGCTGTTCCTGCACCCGCGCGAGGACGTGGTCCTGTCGGATCGCTACACCGCGCACGAGTACCTGGAAGAGCGGCTGCGGGAGCTGGGCGTCAAGACCTGACACCAGGCCCCACAAGAAGCAAGGCCCCTTCCCTCCCGGGAACGGGCCTTTTGCATTTCGGGGCGGTCTCACCCGGGAGCCGGCGGCGCCGGTGCCCCTCGAAGCGAACCCTGAGCGAAGCGAAGACTGTGAGCGCAGAGGGGCACCGGTGCTGCCGGCTCTGGCTCGGTCTTCAGGTATTCAGAGGCTCTTCAGCGGCACGACGTCCTTGCCCTTGAGCGTGAACACCGTGACGGCGGACGACTTCAGGTCGTGCTTGTCGTCGTAGGCATATTCGCCGGCGACGCCCGCATAGGTCGACTTCGCCAGATGCTCGCCGACCTTCTTCGGATCGGTGGACTGCGTCGCCTCGATGGCGCCGGCCAGCAGGTAGGCGCCGTCGTAGAAGGACGCCGCGTAGGTCAGCGGATCGCGCTTGAACTCGGCCTTGTACCTGTCCAGGAACTGCTTGCCCTTGGCGCTGCGGTCGATCAGCGCGCCGCCCTGCGTGCAGTACGCGTTCAGGTCGTTCGCGATCTGCGACAGCGTCGCGGTCTCCGACGAGCAGATGCCGTCGCCGCCCAGCAGCGGCACGGCGATGCCGAGGCCCCGCATCTGGCGCAGCATCGGGCCGCCCTGCGCCGAGTAGCCACCGTAGAAGACGGCGTCGGGCTTGGCGGCCTTCACCGCGGTCAGGATGCTGCTGAAGTCCGTGGCCTTGTCATTGGTGAACTCCTTGGACACGACCTTGATGCCGAGCTTGGTCGCCTGCGCGGTGAACTCCTGCGCGACGCCCTGGCCGTAGGCGGTGCGGTCGTCGATGACGGCGACCGTCTTCACCTTCAGGTCCTGCGCCGCGTACACGGCCATCTTCGCGCCGAGCTGGTTGTCGGTCGCGCCGATGCGGAACAGGTTGGACTGGTTGGGCTGCTGCGTGATGCGCGGGTTGGACGCCACCGTCAGCACGATCACGCCGCCATCCGAGAACACCCGCGAGGCCGGCATGGTCACGCCCGAGTTGTAGGGCCCGAGCACGAACTTGATCTTCTTGTCGACCAGCGCCTGCGCCACCTGCACGCCCTGGCGCGGGTCGGCCACGTCGTCGTTGACGTCGAGCTCGAACACCACCGGCTTGCCGCCGACCTTCACGCCCTTGGCGTTCAGCTCCTTGATGGCGAGCGCCGCGCCATCGCGGTTGTCGATGCCGTAACCGGCCTGCGGGCCGGTCACCGGGCTCATGAAGCCGATGCGGATGCGCTCCTGCGCGTGGGCGCCCAGGGCGGCGAAGCCGGCGGCCAGCACCAGCAGTTTCAGAGAGAACTTCTTCATTTGTCTTCCTCGGTAAGGTCTTCCCCGGTAAGGGAGAGCACGAGTCTACGTAATGACGCCGGGAAGCGGCTGCGGCGCGGCGAGGAAGGACGACCGTGAAAGAGGCGACGCGTGCCCGTCTACAGTGGGGCATGTCCTCCCGATCAGGCAGCGTCATCTGGATCCAGCCGGAAGCGCCACCCAAACCCGCCGTCGGCGCGCCGTGCAACGGTTGCGGCGTCTGCTGCCTTGCCGAGCCCTGTCCACTCGGCATGCTCGTGAGCCTGAAGCGCGAAGGTGCGTGCCGCGCGCTGCAGTGGTCCGAGGACGACCGGCAGTACCGATGCGGCATGCTGGTGCATCCCACGCGCTATGTTGGGTTGCGAACGTTCAAGGCGGAGGGAATCCTCAATCGCCTGATCCGCCGCTACGCGCGCCGCATGATCGCTGCGGGCATCGGCTGCGACGCGGACATCGAGCCGACGACCGCGCCGGCCTCGCCGATTTCAGGCGCTTCATCGCCGTCATCTCCGGAGAAGCGCTAAGCAACGCCTGCCCCCGCCGGGCATAGCATGGGCCGAGCATCGCCTGACCAGGCTTCATCGGAGTCCGCCCATGTCCCGCTTCCACAGAGCTTCCCGATTCGTCCGCGCCCGCACGGCGCTGTCCCTGTCGATCGCGCTCGGCGCGGCGGCCGTCGCGCCCGGCGCGTCGGCGGTACCGCTGCGCTGGGCCGCGCAGAACGACGTGCTGACGCTGGATCCGCACTCGCAGGATCACACCACCACCAGCGCCATCCTGCAGCACGCCTACGAGGGCCTGACCCGCTACAACGAGCAGTGGGAGATCGAGCCCTGCCTGGCCACGAAGTGGACGCAGATCAGCCCGACGCAGGTGCGCTTCGAGCTGCGCAAGGGCGTGAAGTTCCACGACGGTTCGCCGTTCACCGCCGACGACGTGATCTTCAGCTTCGACCGCGTCCGCCAGCCGCAAGGCACGATGCAGATCTACGTCACCGGCATCAAGGAGATCAAGAAGATCGACGACTTCACCGTCGACCTGATCCTCGACTCGCCGCAACCCATCCTGCTGCGCAACCTGGTCGACTTCCGGATCATGAGCAAGGTCTGGGCAGAGAAGAACAAGGCGAGCCAGATGGCCGACTACAAGGCCAAGGACGAGAACTACGCCAGCCGCCATACCGACGGCACCGGCCCGTACGAGATCACCTCCTGGCAGCCCGACCAGAAGATCTCGATGACGATCAACAAGGGCTGGTGGGACAAGAACAAGGGCAACATCACCGAGGTCAGCTATATCCCGATCAAGTCGGACCCGACGCGCGTCGCCGCGCTCACCTCGGGCGACGTGGACCTGCTGACGGAAGTGCCGACGCAGGACGTCACCGCGGTGAAGGCCGACGCGAAGCTCAAGTCGATCGAAGGCCCGGAGACCCGCACCATCTTCTTCGCGATGGACCTGGGCAGCGACGAGCTGCGCGGCGCCTCGGTGAAGGGCAAGAACCCGTTCAAGGACCTGCGCGTGCGCGAGGCGCTGTCCATCGCGATCGACCGCGAGGCGATCAAGCGCAGCATCATGCGCGGCATGTCGGTGCCGGCTTCGCTGATGATCCCGCCGGGCGTCAACGGCTACGACGCCGCGCTGGACAAGCCCGCCAAGCCCGACCTCGTCCGCGCCAAGAAGCTGCTCGCCGACGCCGGGTACCCGAACGGCTTCGAAATCCCGCTGAACTGCCCGAACAACCGCTACGTCAACGACGAGAAGATCTGCCTGGCCGTCGTGTCGATGTGGAGCAAGATCGGCATCACCGCGCGGCTGACCGCGCAGCCGATGTCTCAGCACAGCCAGCTGTTCCAGCGCTTCGAGGCGCCGCTCTACATGCTGGGCTGGGGCGTGTCCACGCGCGATGCGCTCTACTCGCTGCAGGCGCTGGCGCGCACGCGCAGCGGCGGCGCGGATGGCAGCTTCAACTTCTCCAAGGTCAGCGACCCGGCCCTGGACAAGCTGATCGATGCCGCCAAGAGCGAGATCGACACCGCCAAGCGCGACGCGATCCTGCGCGACGCGCTGGTGCGCACGCGCGACCAGTACCTGTTCATCCCGCTGCACCACCAGGTGCGCCCCTGGGCGATGCGCGCCAACGTGCAGACGCTGCACCGCTCCAACGACCGGCCGGAAGCGCGCTTCACGACGATCAAGTGACCGGACCCTTGACCGTTTGATGCGCGGAACCCGGATGTCCTTCCTCGGCGGCTGAATTTTCCGGTCCGCCCTTGGGGCAATCCCCAGGGCGGAGCGGCCTCCCGCCGGGGGTCCCGGCGGCTAGCATCCAGGCGACTTCACGTTTGCTTAACGACGTTGCCAAGGGAGCTACCGCTCATGTCGAGGAATCACTCCGGATCGATCCGATCCGCCCGTACCGCTCGCACCGCTCTGACCGCCCTGTGCGTCGCCGCCCTCGCGGCGCTGGTCGGGACCGCCCACGCCGCCCCGCTGCGCTGGGCCGCGCAGAACGACGTGCTGACGCTGGATCCGCACTCGCAGAACCACAGCACCACGAATGCGATCGCGCAGCACGCCTATGAAGGCCTGACGCGCTACGACCGCCAGTACCAGGTCGAGCCCTCGCTGGCCACCAAGTGGACGCAGGTCAGCCCGACGCAGGTCCGTTTCGAGCTGCGCAAGGGCGTGAAGTTCCACGACGGCTCGCCGTTCACCGCGGACGACGTGGTGTTCTCCTTCCACCGGATCAAGCAGCCGGTGGGCACGATGCACCCGTTCGTGGCCGGTGTCACCGACATCAAGAAGGTCGACAGCCACACCGTCGACGTGATCCTGGCCGCGCCCAATCCGATCCTGCTGCGTCAGTTCGTCGACTTCCGCATCATGAGCAAGACCTGGGCGGACAAGAACAAGGCGACCAACCTGCCGGACTTCAAGGCCAAGGAAGAGACCTTCGCCACGCGCAATGCCAACGGCACCGGGCCCTACCGGATCACCGGCTGGCAGCCGGACCAGCGCATCACCATGGTCCAGAACAAGGAGTGGTGGGACGCGAAGAACGCGACCAATGTCGACGAGGTCATCTACACCCCGATCAAGTCGGATCCGACGCGCGTCGCGGCGCTGCTGTCGGGCGACGTGGACCTGCTGTCCGACATCCCGACGCAGGACGTCGGCCGGCTCAAGGCCGATCCGAAGCTCAGCGTCGCCGAGGGCAGCGAAACGCGCACCATCTTCATCGGCATGGACCAGGGCAGCGAGCAGCTCAAGGGCAGCAGCGTGACGGGCAAGAACCCGTTCAAGGACAAGCGCGTGCGCGAGGCGCTGTCGCTGGCCATCGACCGCGAGGCGATCAAGCGCGCGACGATGCGCGGCCTGTCGGTGCCGGCCGGCATCATGGTCGCACCCGGCGTGAACGGCAACGCGCCGGACATCGACGTGCCGGCCAAGGTCGACGCCGAACGCGCGAAGAAGCTGCTCGCCGAGGCCGGTTACCCGAACGGCTTCGACGTGCCGATGAACTGCCCCAACAACCGCTACGTCAACGACGAGGAGATCTGCCTCGCGGTGGTGTCGATGTGGAGCAAGGTCGGCATCAAGGCGCGGCTGCAGACCGAGTCCTTCAGCACCTTCAGCCCGAAGCTGCAGGCCTTCGAGTACCCGCTGTTCCTGTACGGCTGGGGCGTGCCGACGTATGACGCGCTGTACACGATGCAGTCGCTGGCGCGCACGCGCGCGGGCGGCGCGGACGGCAGCGGCAACTACTTCCGGCTGAGCGACGCGAAGCTGGACCAGATCATCGACGCCGCGAAGGTCGAAGGCGACGTGGCCAAGCGCAACGCGCTCCTGAAGGAGGGCCTGGTTCGCATCCGCGACGAGGTCTTCTTCATCCCGCTGCACCACCAGGTGCGCCCGTGGGCGATGAAGAAGAGCGTCACGACGCCGCACCGCTCGGACGACCGGCCGGAGGCGCGGTTCACGACGATCAAGTGAGGAAGGCCCGGCGGACCAGCTCCGCCTGCTGCCATCGATGGATCACCGGTGAGGCCGTGGCGCCGGCTGCGGTCACGGCGCGGGAGACCTCGCGCAGACGGGCTCCGGCGGGCAGGAGCCCGTCGAGCTCATCGCGGACGAAGTGCCACGGCCCCTGGTTGCGCGTCTCTTCCTGCGTCCACACGATCTCCTCGACAAGGGGGTAGCGTTGAAGTACCGCCGCCAGTGCCTCGTGCGGGAACGGGTAGAGCTGCTCGATGCGCACCAGCGCCGTCACATCCACCATCGGATCGGCGAGAGAGCCCGCCATCGCCTGCCTCGCGCTCAGCAGGTCGTAGTGCACCTTGCCGCTGCTCAGCACGACGCGCGTCACCAGGCGGGCCTGCGCGTCGTCGACGGTGTCGTCGTCCAGCACCGGCGCGAAGCCGCTGGCCGCGAGCACGCCGACCGGCGTATGGCTGCGCGGCTCCGCCAGCAGCACCGCCTTGGGCGTCATCACGATCAGCGGCTTGCGCACCGGGTCGAGCGCCTGGCGCTGCAGCAGCGCCGCGTACTGGCCCGACGTCGACGGCATCGCCACGCGCAGGTTGTCCGCGCCGCACAGCTGCAGGATGCGCGCGAGGAAACCGTTCGAGTGCTCCGGCCCCACGCCCTCGTAGCCATGCGGCAGCAGCACGGTCAGCGCGGAGGTGTCGCCCCACTTCTCCTCGCCAGAGCTGAGGTACTGGTCGAGGTAGACCTGCGCGCCGTTGACGAAGTCGCCGAACTGCGCCTCCCACACGGTCATCACGTCGCGCGTCTGCACGCTGTGCCCGTACTCGAATCCGAGCACCGCTTCTTCGGCCAGCAGCGAGTTGACGACCTCCAGCCGAGCGCCGTCGGAGGCGAAGCGCGAGAGCGGCGTCCACGTCGAGGGCGCGCCGATTCGACGGTCATCGCGCTGCCCGTCCGCGCTTGCGATCGGCGGGCCACCCGCATCGACCTCCCGTCCCTGGTGATGCCACACCGCGTGTCGATGCAGGAAGGTGCCGCGCTGCACGTCGAGGCCGGAAATCCGCACGCCCACGCCCGCGCGCAGGACCTGCGCCCAGGCGAGCGTCTCCGCGGTGCACCAGTCGGCGGGACGACGCGCGTCGTCGGCCATCCCGCGCCACCGGCTCGCCTGGTCGCGCAGCAGCGGGTGCGGTTCGAAGCCCCCGGCAGTTGCGCCAGCGCTTCCAGGACATCGTGCAGATCGCCGATGGGCGCGCGCTTCTCGGGCATCGGCATCGCGTCGTCGGCGATCGGCGCAGCGCTGTCGAGCGGCCGCGCCGGATCGAAGGCATCGACCTCCGCGGCGATGGCCGCAATCTCGTCATCGCGAAGACGCTGCGCCACCGTCAGGCGTTGCGCATACAGCGCGGTCACGCCCGCCTTCGCCGGCATGCGCCGGTACAGCGCCGGGCTGGTGAGCTGCGGCACGTCGTGTTCCGAATGGCCCTGGCGACGGTAGCCGACCAGATCGATCACGACGTCGGTGCCGAAGCGCACGCGGTAGTCGACCGCCAGCCGCGCGGCGCGCAGCACCGCCTCCGGATCGTCGGCATGCACGCGCAACACGGGCGCGTCCACGCCGCGCGTCGCATCCGTGCAGTAGCGCGCCGAGATCGCGTCCATCGGATTCGGCTCGGTGAAGCCCAGCTGGTTGTTGATGACGACGTGGATCACGCCGCCCACCTCATAACCCGGCTTCAGGCCGAGCGCCAAGGTCTCCATCACCACGCCCTGCCCCGCGAAGGCGGCGTCGCCGTGCATCATCACGGCCATGCACCGCTCCGGCCGCTCGCCCGCCGCGGACCGCGCCGCGCGCGCCATGCCGACGACCACCGGATAGACGCTCTGCAGATGCGACGGGTTGCTCGCCAGGCGCAGGCGCACCGCCCCGTGCGCGGTCTGCACGCGCGACGTCCCGCCGAGGTGGTAGACGAGGTCGCGCTGCCGCTCCGGATGCGCGGGCGCGGGCTCGAAGTAGTCGATCAAGGCGTCGACGGGATGGCCCATCAGGTTGGCCAGCACATTCACGCGGCCGCGGTGCGGCATGCCCATCATCACCTGGTCGACGCCCTGCGCCGCGCCAGCCTCGATCAGGGTGTCGAGCAGCGGCAGCAACGCCTCGTTGCCCTCCAGCGAGAAGCGTTTGCCGTGCGGAAAGCGCTTCGCCAGATGCCGCTCCCAGCCCTCGACGCGCGCGAGCCGGCGCAGCAGCGCCCGTGCTGCGTCGGCGGACAGCGGCTCGTCGTCCGACTCGAAGCGGGCGTTCCACCAGGCGCGACGGGATCCGTCGCGCACCGCGCTCAGGTCGAGCGTCAAGGACCCGCAGTACAGCGCGCCCAATCGCCGATGCAGCGCCACCGCCTCGGCGACGCCGAGGATCGTGGCGCCGTCCTCGGCCACCGCGTCCCCGGCGGCAAGACCGAAGCGAAGGAGACTGAAGGCGTCGACGTCTTCGCCGACGCCCAGGCGATTCGTCGCGGTTGAGGCGCGAGGGGCCTCACGCAGCGGATCGAGTTGCGCGTGGCGATGCCCGTGTTGACGGAACGCCTCGATCAGCGCGGCGATGCCGGGCTTCAGGCGCGGTGAAGAAGAGGGTGAAGCGGCCGGCGATGCACTCGCGTCCGACGGATCGGTGTCGCGATCGAAACGGCAGCGGAGCGCCCAGGCGTGGCGCCCGAACGAGGTGTTCACGGACATGTCGACTCCCTTGACGTTGACTGACGCGGCTCGGATGAGCCCTGCTCGTCACGCCTCTCGGGCGACCCCGGCGCTCTGCGGCACCTGTGCCGAGCCCTCGCGGCCTTCGCAGGCCGGCGATCGCTCGGCGGTCGGATCCTCCCGGGCTGCGTGACCTCCGGCTCTGTGGCCGGTCCCGTCTCCAGTCCCCTCCAACCTGAGCGACGGTTCCACCGCCGCTCGCGGATTCAAGACGCGATCACGACGCCCTCAGGCGTCGCGACCGCATCGCGGCCTCACAGCGCGAAAGCGCGGACCGCGTCGTTGAGCTGATGCGCCTGCTCCTGCAGCGCGCGCGCCGCGGCAGTGCTCTGCTCGACCATCGAGGCGTTCTTCTGCGTCGAGTCGTCCATCTGCACGACCGCCGCGTTGACCTGCTCGATGCCCGCGCTCTGCTCGCGGCTGGAGGCGCTGATCTCGGTCACGATGTGGCTCACGTGCCGGATGCTGCCCACGACCTGCTGCATGGTCTGACCGGCCTGCTCGACCATGCGGCCGCCAGCCTCGACCTGCGACACCGAATCGTCGATGAGCCGCTTGATCTCCTTGGCCGCCGTCGCGCTGCGCTGCGCCAGGCTGCGCACTTCCGACGCGACCACCGCGAAGCCGCGGCCCTGCTCGCCGGCGCGCGCCGCCTCGACCGCCGCGTTGAGCGCGAGGATGTTGGTCTGGAACGCGATGCCGTCGATGACGCCGATGATCTCGACGATGCGGCGCGAGGCCGCGGAGATCGAGTTCATCGTCTGCACGACCTGACCCACGACCTCGCCGCCCTGCGTGGCGATGCCGGACGCGGAGGACGCGGAGCGGTCGGCCTCGCCGGCGTTGTCGGCGCTCATGCGCACCGACGCCGTCAGCTGTTCCATCGCCGAGGCGGTTTCCTCGAGCGCCGCGGCCTGCTGCTCGGTGCGCGCCGCCAGGTCCTCGTTGCCCTGCGCGACCTCCTGCGCCGCGTTGGCGATGGTGTCCGCGCCGGTGCGGACCTCGGTCACGATGCGGTGCAGGTTCTCGACCATGTTCTGCAGCGCGGACATCAGCCGCGCCACCTCGTCCTTGCCGCTGGCGCGGATGCGGTAGGTCAGGTCGCCGGCCGCGACACGCTCGGCCAGCTCGATGGCGCCTTCGATCGGCCGCGTGATCGAGCGCGTGATGAAGAACGCGGTCGCCACGCCCATCAGCAGCGCCAGCGCCGACGCGACGATCATGTCGAGCTTGGCGCCCTGCGAGCGCTCGTTGGCCTCGGCCACGTCCGCGGCCATGCGGGCGGCCTGGAAGTCGACCATCTTGTCGATCAGCGCGTAGTAGCGCGCCTGCGGGCCGGCCATCTGGTCCTGGTAGACCGCCATCGCGCCGTCGCGGTCGCCCGCGGCCAGCAGGTCGAAGATCTTGCGCACCAGCGCGCCGTAGTCCTTGCGCGCCGCCGACTGCTCGGCGAAGAGCTGCTTGCTCTCGTCGTCGGCCAGCATCTTCTCGAGCCGGGCGAGGTTCTCCGAGTTGGCCTGGCGGATGCCGGCGTACTCGTCCATGTACTTCTTGGTCGCCTCGGGCGTTCCCGCCAGCAGCAGGCGGCCGATGGTGATCGCGCCGCGGTCCCCCACGCTCTTGACCTGCGTGGTCAACGCGATCAGCGCGTAGCGGTCCTCGACCACCCGCCCCATCGTCGCGTTGACCCCGTCGATCACGCGGATCCCCACCCCGAGGATGACCAGCAGCAGCACGAAGACGACCGCGAATGCCGCGGCAAGACGTGATCCGATCCGGACGTCGGCCAATTTCATTTGTTTGCTCTCCCTGACGACGAAATGTCCGCTCATGAAACCACCGCTTACATTTCAGGTCTATCGAGTTCAGCAATGCGAAAGTAGCAATCACGTTGTGAAATCCGTTGGCCGTGAAATTTTCAACAGTCAAACGGCGATACCGGTATCACGCGCGGTCGATTGGCAACCCACCGAAGACGGCAGTCGCGCGAAACGGGCGCTATGCAGCGCTTGTCCACCCCTTTTCGAGGGGGTATTCCCCGCCAAAGCGTGAACGGACTCACAACCGGACGGAGTACGGCGGGGGAGATGTGAAATGGAAAAGGGAAGCGGCGAACAGGAAGAGGCGGAAACGACAACGCCCCGCTAGGCGGGGCGTCGAGGGGTGAAGCGGGAGGCGATGGGGCGTCAGGCCAGCGCGAGGCGCTCACGCGCCGCCTGGTACTCGCGCCCGAAGCGCGCCACCAGCTCACCGGCGGGCAGCACCTCGCGGATCGCGCCGATGCCCTGGCCGCTGCCCCAGACATCCTTCCAGGCCTTCGCGCCGGTGCCGCCGAAGTTCATCTTCGTCGGATCGCTCTCGGGCAGGTTCTCCGGATCCAGGCCCGCCTTGACGATGGAGCCCTTCAGGTAGTTGCCGTGCACGCCGGTGAACAGGTTGCTGTAGACGATGTCGTCGCTGTTGCTCTCGACGATCATCTGCTTGTAGTCGTCGGAGGCACGCGCTTCCTCGGTCGCGATGAAGGCCGAGCCGATGTACGCGAGGTCCGCGCCCATCGCCCGCGCCGCGAGGATCGCGTCGCCGCTGGCCATGGACCCCGACAGCGCCAGCGGGCCGTCGAACCACTCGCGGATCTCCTGGATCAGCGCGAAGGGGCTCTTCACGCCGGCATGGCCGCCCGCGCCCGCCGCGACAGCGATCAGGCCGTCGGCGCCCTTCTCGATCGCCTTCTTCGCGAACTTGTTGTTGATGATGTCGTGCAGCACGATGCCGCCCCAGCCGTGCACGGCGGCGTTGACGTCCTCGCGCGCACCCAGCGAGGTGATCACGATGGGCACCTTGTACTTGGCGCACAGGGCCATGTCGTGGTCGAGCCGGTCGTTGCTCTTGTGCACGATCTGGTTGATCGCGAACGGCGCGGCCGGCGACTCCGGATGGGCGCGGTCATGCGCGGCCAGCGTCTCGGTGATCTCGGCGAGCCAGTCGTCGAGCAGCTCGGCCGGACGGGCGTTCAGCGACGGCATCGAGCCGACGATGCCGGCCTTGCATTGCGCGATCACCAGCTTGGGGTTGCTGATGATGAACAGCGGCGAGCCGATGACCGGCAGGCGCAGCTTGTTGAACAGCGGGGGAAGTGCCACCTCGTGTCTCCTCTTCGATGATTCGATGATTCGATGATTCGATGATTCGATGATTCGATGAATCTGGATGCGTCGAGTTGCGTCGGGATCAGAACGCGTCGATGGGCAGGGCCATCACGCTGTCCGCGCCGTTGACGATCGCGTCGCGCTGCGCGGCGCAGCGGGGCAGGATGTGCTCGGCGTAGAAGCGCGCGGTGACGATCTTGGCGTCCATGAACGCGACGTCTTCGCCGGCCGTCTTCAGTTCCTGCGCGGCGAGCAGCGAGCGCGCCAGCTGCCAGCCCGCCATCAGGTTGCCGCCCACCATCAGGTAAGGCACCGATCCCGCGAAGGCCGCATTCGGCTTGGCCTTGCCGTTGGCCGCGATGAAGTCGACGACCTCGACGAAGGCCGCGCGTGCGGCCGCCAGTTGCGTGCGCACCGCCAGCGCATCGGCGCTGCCGTTCGCGGCCAGCGCGCCTTCGGTCTCCTCGACCTGCGCCGCCACGCCGCGCGCGAAGGCGCCGCCGTCGCGCACCGTCTTGCGGCCGACCAGGTCGTTGGCCTGGATCGCCGTCGTGCCTTCGTAGATCGGCAGGATGCGCGCGTCGCGGTAGTACTGCGCCGCGCCGGTCTCCTCGATGAAGCCCATGCCGCCGTGCACCTGCACGCCCAACGAGGTGACCTCCAGGCTCATCTCGGTGCTGTAGCCCTTGATCAGCGGCACCATGAACTCGTAGAAGGCCTGCGCCTGCTGGCGGGTCTCGGCGTCCTCGTGGTGGTGGGCCATGTCGTAGGCCGCGGCGGCGTCGATCGCCATCGCGCGGCAGCCTTCGACCAGCGCCCGCTGCGTCATCAGCATGCGGCGCACGTCGGGGTGGTGGATGATCGCCGCGGCGTCCTTCGAGGAGCCGTCGACCGGACGCGACTGCACGCGGTCCTTCGCGTATTCGACCGCCTTCTGGTACGCGCGGTCCGCCACCGCGATGCCCTGCACGCCGACGCCGAAGCGGGCCGCGTTCATCATGATGAACATGTACTCGAGGCCGCGGTTCTCCTCGCCGATCAGCGTGCCGACGGCGCCGCCGTGATCGCCGAACTGGAGCACCGCCGTCGGACTCGCCTTGATGCCGAGCTTGTGCTCGATCGACACGCAGTGCGCGTCGTTGCGCGCGCCCAGCGAGCCGTCGGCATTCACCAGGAACTTGGACACCAGGAACAGGCTGATGCCCTTCACGCCTTCGGGCGCGCCCGGCACGCGTGCAAGGACGAGGTGGACGATGTTGTCCGCCATGTCGTGCTCGCCCCAGGTGATGAAGATCTTCGTGCCGAAGACCTTGTAGGTGCCGTCGCCCTGCGGCTCCGCGCGCGTGCGCACCATCGCCAGATCCGAACCGGCCTGCGGCTCGGTCAGGTTCATGGTGCCGGTCCACTCGCCGGAGATCAGCTTGGGGATGAAGGTCTGCTTCTGCTCCTCGGAGCCCGCGACCAGCAGCGCCTCGATCGCGCCGTCGGTCAGCAGCGGGCACAGCGCGAAGCTGACGTTGGCCGCCTGCACGATCTCGCCGCAAGCCGCGCCGATAGTCTTGGGCAAGGCCTGACCCCCGTAAGCCTCCGGATGCTGCAGCCCCTGCCAGCCGCCCTCGGCGTACTGCTTGAACGCCGCCTTGAAGCCCGGCGTCGCGAAGACTTCGCCGCTCTTCCAGTACGAGGGATTCCTGTCACCTTCGACGTTCAGCGGCGCGATCACGTCCTCGTTCAGCTTGGCCGATTCCTCGAGCACCGCCTGCGCGGTGTCCAGGCCGTGGTCGGCGAACGCGGGGATCTGCTCGGCCAGCGTCTGCAGGCCGGCCAGGGCCTGCATGTCGAACAGCATGTCCTTGATCGGGGCGCGGTAGGTCATGGGGGTTGTCTCCGGATGAAAAAGGGCGCCGCGCGTCGTCGGCGGGCGCCCTTGGTCTTGTCTGCGACGGTCTTCGCCGTCGCGTTTCTCAGCGATCGATCAGAGGGCCTTCACGAGTTCGGGCACTGCCACGAACAGGTCGGCTTCGAGGCCGTAGTCGGCGACGGAGAAGATCGGCGCTTCCGGATCCTTGTTGATCGCGACGATCACCTTGGAATCCTTCATCCCGGCCAGATGCTGGATCGCGCCGGAGATGCCGGCGGCGATGTACAGCTGCGGCGCGACGATCTTGCCGGTCTGTCCGACCTGCCAGTCGTTGGGCGCGTAGCCCGCGTCTACCGCAGCGCGCGAAGCGCCCAGCGCGGCGTTCAGCTTGTCGGCCAGCGGGGTCAGCACTTCGTTGAACTTGTCGCTGCTGCCCAGCGCGCGGCCGCCCGACACGATGATCTTGGCGGCGGTCAGTTCGGGGCGATCGCTCTTCGTGACCTCACGGCCGACGAAGCTGCTCTTGCCGCTGTCGGCGACGCCGGACAGCGATTCCACGGCAGCACTGCCGCCTTCGGCGGCAGAGTCGAAACCGGTCGTGCGCACGGTGATCACCTTGACGGCGTCGGTCGACTGCACGGTCGCGATCGCGTTGCCGGCGTAGATCGGACGTTCGAAGGTGTCGGGGCTGACGACCTTGGTGATGTCGCTCACCTGGCCGACGTCCAGCAGCGCGGCGACGCGCGGCGCGACGTTCTTGCCGGCGGCGGTCGCCGGGAACAGCAGGTGCGAGTAGTCCTTGGCGATGGCGATCACCTGGGCGGCGACGTTCTCGGCCAGGCCGTCGGCAAACTGCGCGCCGTCGGCGTGCAGGACCTTGGCGACGCCCGAGATCTTCGCGGCGGCCTGCGCGGCAGCGCCGGCGTTCGAGCCGACGACCAGCACATGCACGTCGCCGCCGATGGCGGCAGCGGCGGTGACGACGTGGTGCGTGGCGCCCTTGAGCGAGGCGTTGTCGTGTTCAGCGATGACGAGGATGGTCATGTCTTATCTCCGGATCTTGTTCTGCGGTTCAGATGACCTTGGCCTCGGTCTTCAGCTTCGTCACGAGGGTCGCGACGTCCGGCACCTTGATGCCGGCGCTGCGCTTGGGCGGCTCGGCCACCGACAGCGTCTTGATGCGCGGCGACACGTCCACGCCCAGGTCGGCGGGCTTGACCACGTCGAGCTGCTTCTTCTTCGCCTTCATGATGTTGGGCAGCGTCACGTAACGCGGCTCGTTCAGGCGCAGGTCGGTCGTCACGACCGCGGGCAGCGTCAGGCTGACCGTCTCCAGGCCGCCGTCGACTTCACGCGTCACGTTGACCTTGCCGTCGGCGACGTCCACCTTCGACGCGAACGTGCCTTGCGGCAGGCCGGTCAGCGCGGCCAGCATCTGGCCGGTCTGGTTGCAATCGTCGTCGATGGCCTGCTTGCCCAGGATCACCAGCTGCGGCTGTTCCTTGTCGACCAGCGCCTTCAGCAGCTTGGCCACGGCCAGCGGCTGCAGCTCGAGGTCGGCGGCGGTCTCGACCAGGATCGCGCGGTCGGCGCCGATGGCCATCGCGGTGCGCAGCGTTTCCTGGCACTGCGTGACGCCGCAGGACACGGCGATCACCTCGGTGACCACGCCCTTTTCCTTCAGGCGGACGGCTTCCTCGACGGCGATCTCGTCGAACGGGTTCATGGACATCTTCACGTTGGCGATGTCCACGCCGGTCCCGTCACTCTTGACGCGCACCTTGACGTTGTAATCGACGACTCGTTTGACGGGGACCAATACCTTCATCGAAGCACTCCAAGCGGATTGACGTTAACGTTAATCAGATTCTATGGGAGCCCCGGGGCGCTCCCGTGTCTCCCAGCCGTCATGCACCCCTGCTCCCGTCCCGGACATCCCGGAAAACCGCGAGCGTCTCCTCGGCGCTGGCTCGAAAATAAAACGAACGATCGTTCTATTCTAGCCATAGCTTCGCCGCTGCCAAGTGGTTCACGGCAGGAGTGAGGGATTCCTCTAGACTGCGCTCCCGACACGCCGACTCCCCCGGCGACGACCCCTTTCGAGTGCCGTGCCGACCACTTCCTCTCCCGCAGACGCCCTGTCGAGCGCTCCCGCCACCTCCCCCACCCCGAGCCCGAATGCGCAGCGCGTCCCTCGGATCGGGGTCTTCGACTCCGGAGTCGGTGGACTGACGGTGCTGAAGGCATTGCGCGAGCAACTGCCGCAGGTGCCGCTGCACTACGTGGCGGACACCGCGCATGCCCCCTACGGCGATCGGAGCAGCGAATACATCGTCGAGCGCACCCTGCGTGTGGCGGAACATCTGCGGGAGGTCGGCGCGCGCATGGCGGTGGTGGCCTGCAACACGGCCACGGCGCATGCGGTGCAGGCGATGCGAGAGCGCTGGCCGGACTGGCCGGTCGTCGGCATCGAGCCGGGCGTGAAGCCGGCCGTGGCCGCGACGCGCAACGGCCGCATCGGCGTGATGGCCACGACGGCGACGATCGCGAGCCGTCGCTTCGAGCAGCTCGTTGCGGCCCATGCCAGTGACGTCGAGTTGGTGAGTCAACCCTGTCCCGGCCTGGTGACGCTCATCGAAAAAGGCGATCTGCGCAGTGCCGAGCTCGGTGATCTGATCGAGCGCTTCTGCGAGCCCTTGCGTCTGCGTGGCGTCGACACCGTGCTGCTGGGCTGCACCCACTATCCGTTGGTGCAGGCACGCATCCAGGCGGCACTCGGTGATGGCGTGCGGTTGCTCAATATCGAGGACGCCGTCGCGCGTCAGGCCAAACGCGTGTGGGACGGGCTAGGCCTCGACGCCTCGGGGCCCGCAGCGATCGCGCTCGAAAGCACCGGCGATCCCGAGCCGCTGCAGCATCTGGCGCGTGAGGCGCTCGGCTGGCGCGACGTGACGGCGACACGCATCACGACCTGAGCATCACGCGGTGCGATCGGTGTCCGATCGCGCCCGACGCGAACTCAGATCAACGCTCGCGCGAGACCTCGCGTCATGTCGACGCGTCTCAGCAGCCAGTAGCCCAGAACGAAGAAGACACCGGTCGCGAGGATCGCGAGCCGGTGGTTGCCCGCCGTCAGCACCGTGACTGCGCCGTAGGTCAGCGGTCCGATGATGGCGGCGAGGCGCGTGGCGAAGGTCCACAGGCCGAAGAACTCCGCCAGGCGGTCGTGAGGCGCGAGTGCGCCCGCCAGCGCGCGACCGCAGGACTGGCTGGAGCCCATGCACAGCCCCGCGATCACCGCGGCGATCCAGAACAGCCACGCGCTCGTCGCCAGGAAGGCCAGCAACGTCATGACCATCCATCCGACGAGCGTCATCGCGAGCGCGGGCTGGTGGCCGATGCGGTCCTCGTAATAGCCGAACAGGAAGGCGCCGACGGCGGAGGCGATGTTCACGAGGAACACCAAGGTCATCGTCTGCGCCTGCGAGAACCCGAGCGCCTGTTCGGCGTAGACCGCTGCGAGCGCGATGACGACGGCGATGCCGGCCTGATAGCTGGTCCCGCAGGCCAGCAGGCGCAGGAAGTCGGGGTAGGCGCGCGCCCGCTGCCAGGAGGTCCACAGCTGGGAAAGACCTGACCCCATGCGCGCGACACGGCGCGTGGCGCAGGGATCCGCGCGCTCGCGCAGCAGCAGGAAGGTCGGCAGCGCGGCGAGCAGGTACAGGCCGGCGGTGATCAGCATCGTGACGGGAACGAAGTGATCGGCGGACTCGCCGCGCGCCTGCGCGCTCAGCACGTAGCCCAGGCACAGGCCGAGCGCGAGCATCCCGCCCAGGTAGCCGAAGGCCCATCCCCAGCCCGACACCCGCCCGAGCGCATCGCGCCGCGCGAGCTCCGGCAGGAAGGCCGCGATCAGCGATTCTCCGTACGAGAAGAACACGTTGGAGAGCACCACCGCCGCGGCCGCCCACCACAGCTGCTCGGCGCCGAACACCGCCAGCGCGGCGGTCGACAGCACACAGCCGAGCGTGCAGATGCCGAGCAGCTTCTTCTTCGCCCCGTGGGCATCGGCCCAGGCGCCCAGGCCCGGCATGGTCACCATCACCAGGAAGCTGGACACGGCGATCAGCACGGTCCAGAGCAGCGTCGCCGACGGCTGGCCCTTGGCGATGACGCCGACGAAGTACGCGTTGTAGACGGCGGTCAGGACGACGGTGGTGTAGCCCGAGTTGGCGAAGTCGTACATCGACCAGCCGAAGACTTCGCGCTTGCGAACGCCCGGGTTCAACAGTTCCTGCACAAACATGCCCATGCGCTGCGGTCTCTGGAAGCCGGTCGCGTGGTGCCTCGAACGGGACTCGAACCCGTACGCCGGTTGAGGGCGGCGGATTTTAAGTCCGCTGTGTCTACCAATTTCACCATCGAGGCGCGACGACTCCGCATCGATTCCATGTCGGAGTGAGCGCGCATTATCACGGCGACCGACAAAGAAAAAGGGAAGCCGCATGGGCTTCCCTTTTGAGAGTTTGGAGCGGGAAACGAGGCTCGAACTCGCGACCTCAACCTTGGCAAGGTTGCGCTCTACCAACTGAGCTATTCCCGCATCGCAGGACAGCGGAGTGATGAATCACCCCAACCGACCTTTGGTGTCGTTTGGAGCGGGAAACGAGGCTCGAACTCGCGACCTCAACCTTGGCAAGGTTGCGCTCTACCAACTGAGCTATTCCCGCAATGTCCATTCTTTGGAGGCGCGATCCGGAGTCGAACCGGACTGACCGGATTTGCAATCCGGGGCATAACCGCTTTGCTATCGCGCCCCAGAACCCTGGACGGGATTCTGTAGAAGCCGGATTTGGTTGTCCGACTTCGATAAAAAATGGAAGCCGGGGCTTCCATTTCTTTAAACCTGGAGCGGGAAACGAGGCTCGAACTCGCGACCTCAACCTTGGCAAGGTTGCGCTCTACCAACTGAGCTATTCCCGCAGGTCTTCAACACACTGCCTGCCTCAACTGCCGTGCAATCCTTGCGAATTGCTTTGTTGCTGCTGCACCGTTTGCGCTGAAGCCGAGAGTATAGAACGGTTTTTGACCCTCTCGCAAGAGTTCGGCGACTTCTTTATGAAGATCGCCCAAACACATCGCTTCATCCGCGATCGCTCATCACGCTGAAATGAACAACGGCGCCCGAGGGCGCCGTTGTGATGGGGATCCGCGAACGGATCGCGATCAGTGCTTCAGCGAGTCACCGGCATCCGGCTTCGGCTCCGCGACCTTCTCGGCCGGCGTCGTCGTCGCAGCCACGACCTCTTCCTCAGGCAGCGCCTGCGGGTAGGTCTCCAGGGCCACTTCCAGCACGCGATCGATCCAGCGGACCGGCACGATCTCGAGCTGGTTCTTCACGTTCTCCGGAATGTCCTGCAGGTCCTTGACGTTCTCTTCCGGGATCATGACCGTCTTGATGCCGCCGCGATGCGCCGCCAGGAGCTTCTCCTTCAGGCCGCCGATCGCCGTGACCTCGCCGCGCAGCGTGATCTCGCCGGTCATCGCCACATCGGCCCGCACCGGGATCCCGGTCAGCGCCGACACGAAGGCCGTCGTCATCGCGATACCCGCGCTCGGACCATCCTTGGGCGTCGCGCCGTCAGGCACATGCACGTGGATGTCGCGCTTCTCGAAGAGCTCGTCCTTGATGCCCAGGCGTCGAGCCCGCGAACGCACCACTGTGCGCGCCGCCTCGACCGACTCCTTCATCACGTCGCCCAGCGAGCCGGTGCGGATGATGGTGCCCTTGCCCGGCATCGCGGTGGCTTCGATGGTCAGCAGATCGCCGCCCACTTCCGTCCACGCCAGACCGACAACCTGACCGACCTGGTTCTTCTTCTCCGCACGGCCGAAGTCGTACTTGCGAACGCCCAGGAATTCGTTGAGGTTGTCCTCGTTGACGACCACCTTGCCGGTGTACGCCTTGAGCTGCAGACCCTTGACGACCTTGCGGCAGATCTTGGAGATCTCGCGCTCCAGCGACCGCACACCGGCTTCCCGGGTGTAGTAGCGGATCACGCCGCGGATCGCGTCTTCCGTGACCTCGAGCTCCTCGTCCTTCACGCCGTTGTTGCCGCGTTGCTTCGGCAGCAGGTAGCGCTGGGCGATGTTGACCTTCTCGTCCTCGGTGTAACCCGACAGACGGATGACCTCCATCCGGTCCAGCAGCGCCGGCGGAATGTTCAGCGAGTTCGACGTCGCCACGAACATCACGTCGCTCAGGTCGTAGTCGACCTCGATGTAATGGTCGGCGAAGGTGTGGTTCTGCTCGGGATCCAGCACCTCCAGCAGCGCCGACGACGGGTCGCCGCGGAAGTCCATGCCCAGCTTGTCGATCTCGTCGAGCAGGAACAGCGGATTGCGCGTGCCGACCTTGCTCAGGCTCTGGATCACCTTGCCCGGCATGGAGCCGATGTAGGTGCGGCGGTGACCGCGGATCTCGGCCTCGTCACGCACGCCGCCCAGCGCCATGCGGACGAACTTGCGGCCCGTGGCGCGCGCCACCGACTGCCCCAGCGAGGTCTTGCCCACGCCCGGAGGTCCGACCAGGCACAGGATGGGCGCCTTGACCTTGTCGACGCGCTGCTGCACCGCGAGGTACTCGAGGATGCGTTCCTTGACCTTGTCGAGGCCGTAGTGGTCCTCGTTCAGCACCGCCTCGGCGTTGGCCAGGTCGTGCTTGATCTTGGTCTTCTTCGCCCACGGCAGGTTGACCAGCGTGTCGATGTAGTTCCGCACGACGGTCGCTTCCGCGGACATCGGCGACATCAGCTTGAGCTTCTTGAGTTCGGACTCGGCCTTCTTGCGCGCTTCCTTCGGCATGCGAGCAGCCTGGATCTTCTTCTCCAGCTCCTCCATGTCGGCGCCTTCTTCGCCGTCGCCCAGCTCCTTCTGGATGGCCTTGACCTGCTCGTTCAGGTAGTACTCGCGCTGGGACTTCTCCATCTGGCGCTTGACGCGGCCGCGGATGCGCTTTTCCACCTGGAGGATGTCGACCTCGTGCTCGAGAAGGTCCAGCAGCTTCTCCAGCCGCTTGCCCACTTCCGACAGGTCCAGCACCGACTGCTTCGCGTCGAGCTTGAGCGGCAGGTGCGCGGCGATCGTGTCGGCCAGGCGGCCGGCATCGTCGATGCCGGCGATGGACGTCAGGATCTCCGGCGGGATCTTCTTGTTCAGCTTGACGTACTGGTCGAACTGCTGCGTCACGGCGCGACGCAGGGCTTCGACCTCGGGCTGATCGTCGGCTTCCGGCGGAATGGGCATGACCTCGGCGGTGAAGTGCTCTTCACCGTCCTCGATCTTGCGTGTCGTCGCACGTTGCAGGCCCTCGACCAGCACCTTCACCGTGCCGTCGGGCAGCTTCAGCATCTGCAGGATGCTGGAGACGCAACCCATCTCGAACATGTCGTCGGGCTTGGGTTCGTCCTTGCCGGCCGCCTTCTGCGCGACCAGCATGATCTGGCGCCCTGCTTCCATCGCCGCTTCCAAGGCCTTGATGGACTTGGGACGACCCACGAAGAGCGGGATCACCATGTGCGGGAACACGACCACGTCGCGCAGCGGGAGCAGCGGCAGCGTGATGGGTTCCGCGGGGAGGATCGGATGACCGGACATGAAAACCTCTCTTTCTCAAGCCCATCTAGGGCCCGAGCTACCAATTACAAGGTGCCGTTCAATAGCCTTTGAGCGATTGCTTTCCACGTGAAGTGATGGCAAGCGAATCGCCCGGGGTGTCCTCGCGACCTCAGGCGCTGGCCTTGGTTTCGCGATAGACCAGCAACGGCTTGGTGTCCTCGTCGATGTTGTGTTCGTCCAGCACGACCTTGGCGACGCTCTCCAGCGACGGCAGCTCGAACATGGTGTCGATCAGCGCGTGCTCGACGATCGAGCGCAGGCCGCGGGCCCCCGTCTTGCGGGCCAGCGCCTTGCGCGCGACAGCGCTCAGCGCGGAGGGGCGAACTTCCAGTTCGACGCCGTCCATCGAGAACAGCTGCTGATACTGCTTGACCAGCGCGTTGCGCGGCTCGGTCAGGATCTGCACCAGAGCGTCCTCGGTCAGTTCGCCGAGCGTGGCGATCACCGGCAGACGGCCGACCAGTTCCGGGATCAGGCCGAACTTGATCAGGTCGCCGGGCTCGACTTCGCGGAACAGCTCGCCGACCTTCTTGTCGCTCTTGCTCTTGACGTCGGCGCTGAAGCCGATGCCCGAGCGTTCGGAGCGGTTCTGGATCAGCTTCTCCAGGCCGTCGAAGGCACCGCCGCAGATGAACAGGATGTTGGTCGTGTCGATCTGCAGGAAGTCCTGGTTCGGATGCTTGCGGCCGCCCTGCGGGGGACCGACGCCATCGTGCCTTCGACCAGCTTCAGCAGCGCCTGCTGGACGCCCTCGCCCGACACGTCGCGCGTGATCGAGGGGTTGTCCGCCTTGCGGCTGATCTTGTCGATCTCGTCGATGTAGACGATGCCGCGCTGCGCGCGTTCGACGTCGTAATTGCAGTTCTGGAGCAGCTTCTGAATGATGTTCTCGACGTCCTCGCCGACATAGCCGGCTTCGGTCAGCGTCGTCGCATCGGCGATCACGAACGGGACGTTCAGGACGCGCGCCAGCGTCTGCGCGAGCAGCGTCTTGCCCGACCCGGTCGGTCCGATCAGCAGGATGTTGCTCTTGGACAGCTCGACGCCATCCTTGGTGTCGGCCGCGTGGCGCAGCCGCTTGTAATGGTTGTAGACCGCGACGGACAGGGTGCGCTTGGCCACGTCCTGGCCGATCACGTACTGGTCGAGCGTCGTCTTGATCTCGCTGGGAACGGGCAGGTCCGACTTGCTGGCACGTCCGCCGGTCGCCGCCTCGGCAGGGACCTCGTCGCGGATGATGTCGTTGCACAGCTCGATGCACTCGTCGCAGATGAACACCGACGGACCCGCGATCAGCTTCTTGACCTCATGCTGGCTCTTGCCGCAGAAGGAGCAATACAAGACTTTTTCGCTGGAGTTGCCTTTTTTCTCGGCCATGGGAGTGCTGCTGGGGCTGCTGAAGGGGTGCGGGGAATACAGGCAAGTGCCTGCATTGATGATAGTTCAATTGCCGGCACCACCCTTGGGGGGATAAAAGCCCCTAAGAGTGGTCAGTTGGTCAGGTCAACGGCTGGTCAGTTGACAGGTGGCGCCGGCAGTTCGATCCGCTCAGTCACAAGACTTGTCGATCTTGCGGCTTCTCCGGCGCAGGCGTGACACCCGCGGCCGGAGAAGACAAGCGGCGCCCGTGAGGGGCGCCGCCATGAACACAAGACCGGGAGTGCGATCAGCGCTTCTCGATGACCTTGTCGATCAGGCCGTAGGTCGCGGACTCGGCCGCCGACATGAAGTAGTCGCGCTCGGTGTCCGCCTGGATCTTCTCCAGGCTCTGCCCGGTGCGATCGGCCAGGATGCGGTTCAGCTGCTCACGGGTCTTGAGGATCTCGCGGGCGTGGATCTCGATATCCGTGGCCTGGCCCTGGGCGCCACCGAGCGGCTGGTGGATCATGATCTTGGAGTTCGGCAGCGCGAAGCGCTTGCCCTTCTCGCCGGCCGCAAGCAGGAACGCCCCCATCGACGCCGCCATGCCCATGCACAGCGTCGACACCGACGGCTTGATGAACTGCATCGTGTCGTAGATCGACATGCCGGCCGAGACGCTGCCGCCCGGCGAGTTGATGTACAGCGAGATCTCCTTCTCGGGGTTCTCGCTCTCCAGGAACAGCAGCTGCGCGACGACCAGGTTGGCGACGGCATCGTTCACCGGCCCGACCAGGAAGACGATGCGCTCGCGCAGCAGGCGGCTGTAGATGTCGTAGGCGCGCTCGCCGCGGCCCGACTGTTCGATGACGATGGGCACCATGCCCAGGTTGCTGGTTTCAAGCGCGCTCATGAAATCCTCTGATGTGGTTCGAGATCACGACAAACCATTATGTCGTGCGCTCCATCCCCTGACCGTGCGAGGGTCCCTCCAGCGAGGGCACGCTCACGACGGTAGCGCCGGGGAAAGAAAAAGGCGCCGGCCTCGCGGCCTGGCGCCTTACTTGGCGGTGGGTCTGCGGCGAATCAAGAGCACCGCCGAAAAACCCTGCGCCAGGACTGCGTGCCGACGATCAGGCCGTGGCCATCAGCTCGTCGAACGGCAGCTGCTTGTCGCTGATCTTGGCCTTGCCCAGGATGAAGTCGGTGACGTTGTTCTCGATCACGACGGCTTCGACCTCGGCCATGCGCTCGCGGTCCGACAGGTACCAGCGCACGACTTCCGCCGGCTTCTCGTAGCTCTGCGAGATCTCTTCGATGTGAGCCTGCAGCTGCTCGGGCTTGGCCTGCAGGTTCTGCGAACGGACCAGCTCGGCGACCACCAGGCCCAGGCGCACGCGCTTCTCGGCCTGGTCGTTGAACAGCTCGGCGGGGATCGGGGCCTTGTCGGCGTCCTTGATGCCGCGCTTCTTCAGGTCTTCGCGGGCGTTGGCCACCATGCGCTCGGCTTCGCCGGCGATCAGCGACTTGGGCACGTCCAGTTCGGCCTTGCCGACCAGTGCGTCCATCGCGGCGCCCTTGTTCTTGGCCAGCACGCGGAACTTCACTTCGCGCTCGAGGTTCTTCTTGATGTCGGCGCGCAGGGCCTCGACCGTGCCTTCCTTGATGCCCAGGGCCTTGGCGAACGATTCGTTCACGTCGGGCAGGTGCTGGGCCTCGATCTTCTTGACCGTGACCAGGAAGTCGGCTTCCTTGCCGGCGACGTCCTTGCCGTGATAGTCGGCCGGGAACGCGAGCGGGAAGGTCTTCGACTCGCCGGCCTTCATGCCGCGGACCGCCTTCTCGAAGGCTTCGAGCATCTGGCCTTCGCCCAGCAGGAACTGGAAGCCGTCGGCCTTGCCGCCGGCGAAGGGTTCGCCGTCGATCTTGCCTTCGAAGTCGATGCTGACGCGGTCGCCGTCGGCGGCCACGTCCGCCGCGCCGCGCTGGGCGAACGAACGGCGCTGCTTGCGCAGGATCTCGACGGTCTTGTCGATGGCTTCTTCGGTGACTTCAGCGGCGACGCGCTCGACCTCGGCTTCGGCCAGGTCGGCGATCTTCACTTCCGGATAGACCTCGAAGGTCGCGTCGAAGGCCAGCTGGCCCTCGGCGGCATCGTCCTTCTGGGCGATGCTGGGCATGCCGGCGACGCGCAGCTTGGCCTCGTTGGCGGCGACGCTGAAGGCCTCGCCCAGCTTGTCGTTGACGACTTCGTACTGGACCTGGGCGCCGTAGCGCTGTTCCACGAAGGACATCGGCACCTTGCCGGGGCGGAAGCCGTCGGCCTTGACCGTGCGGGCCAGCTTCTTCAGGCGCGACTGGACTTCGGAGTTGATGTCAGTGGCCGCCAGCGTGAGCGTGATGCGGCGTTCGAGCTTTTCGAGAGTTTCGACGGTGACAGCCATAGTGGACTCGGAATCAGTTGAGAGTGTGGTGCGCGGGGCCGGACTCGAACCGGCACGCCCGTGAAGGCGTCAGGACCTAAACCTGGTGCGTCTACCAATTTCGCCACCCGCGCCGGGTGAACTGAGGTCGTCGCGATCGCTGCATGCAGTCCTGCGCAACGGCCCCTTGGTAATTCATGATGCGAAGGAGGAGCCCAGGCCCCCGCCCTCCGCGATCCGGAAAACCGGCGATTGTAATCAAGGAATCGACGCTTTCCGACGCACCCCCGCCCGTCCCGGGCGGGGAAACCCTGCGGGGTCCGTGCGCGATCAATGCGTCGTTGGCGCGATGCCGGCGTCCTTGTCGCGCTCGACCCGGAACCAGGCGGCGTACATCGCCGGCAAGGCCAGCAGCGTCAGCACGGTGGCCACGATCAGGCCGCCCATGATGGCGACCGCCATCGGGCCCCAGAACACGCTGCGCGACAGCGGCAC
Organism: Roseateles chitinivorans; assembly: GCF_050632235.1. Classification (GTDB taxonomy): domain Bacteria; phylum Pseudomonadota; class Gammaproteobacteria; order Burkholderiales; family Burkholderiaceae_C; genus Roseateles; species Roseateles chitinivorans_A. The sequence continues at coordinate 5,328,258 of NZ_CP192584.1, forward strand.
CATCGCCAGCACGGCGGCCGCGGCGGTCAGCGCGATCGGGCGCAGACGGCGCACGGCGGATTCGACGATCGCCTGTGCCGGCGGCACGCCGCGGCTGCGGTCCTGTTCGATCTGATCGATCAGGATGACGGAGTTCCGCTGGATCATGCCCATCAGCGCGATGACGCCCAGCAGCGCGACGAAGCCGAACGGCCGGTTCAGCAGCAGCAGCGCCGCGGACACGCCGGCGATGCCGAGGAAGCCGGTCAGGAAGGCCAGCATGGCGCGCGAGAAGCTGTGCAGCTGCAGCATCAGCAGCGTGAAAGTGATGAACAGCATGATCGGCACGCCGGCCGCGATCGAGCCGGTGCCCTTGCTGCTCTCTTCCACCGCGCCGGCGATCGAGATCGAATAGCCGGGCGGCATCTCCTTCTGCATCGCGTCGAGCGCGGGCCAGAGCTGGTTCGTCACCGTCGCGCCCTGCAGGCCCTCGATGACGTCGCCCTGGACGGTGATCGCGAACTGGCGGCTCTCGCGGTGCATCACGCCGGGCTCCCAGGTGAACTGGGGCTTGGCGATCTGCGTCAGCGGCACCGAGCGGCCCGAGGCCGTCGGCACATAGGCGTTCGCCAGTTCGGAGAGCGTGTCGCGCTCCTGCACCGGCTGGCGCAGCACGATGTCGATCAGCCGGTCGGCCTCGCGGTACTGCGCCACCGTCGTCCCGGTCACGAGGATGCGCGCCGCCTGCGCGATGCTCTGGCTGGTCACGCCCAGCGCGCGCGCCTTGTCCTGGTCGACCTGCAGGCGCAGGACCTTGATGGCCTCGTTCCAGTTGTCGTTGACGCCGACCATGTTGGGATTCGCGCGCATCTGCTCCTTGGCGCGGTCCGCATAGATCCGCAATTGCGCGGGATCGTCGCCGGCGATGCGGAACTGCACCGGATACGGCACGGGCGGTCCGTTGGGCAGCAGCTTCACGCGGCCGCGCACCTCGGAGAACTCCTGCGCGAGGATCTGCGGCAGCTTGTGGCGCAGCGTTTCGCGGTCGGCCGGCGTCTTCGGCTGGATGATGGCCTGGCTGACGTTGGTGTTCGGCAGGATCTGGTCCAGCGGCAGGTAGAAGCGCGGCACGCCCGAGCCCACCCAGGTGGCGATGCTGCCCACCAGCGGCTCCTTGGCCATGCGGGCCTCGAAGCGCTTGGCGATGACGTTGCTCTCCTCGATCGTCGCGCCCTCGGGCAGCCACAGGTCGACCAGGATCTCCGGCCGGCTCGAGTCCGGGAAGAACTGCTGCTGCACCTTGCCCATGCCGGCCAGGCCGAGCACGAACACCAGGATCGTCAGACCGATCGTCTTCCAGCGGTTGAACACGCACCACGCGACCCAGCGGCGGAAGCGGTTGTAGAACGGCGTGTCGAAGACCTCGTGCGCCTCGCCTTCATGGCCGGCGCGGGTTTTGAGCAGCAGCGCGCCCAGATACGGCACGAAGTAGACCGACACCAGCCAGGAGATCACCAGCGCCGCCGCGGTCACCGCGAAGATGGCGTACGTGTACTCGCCGACGGTGGACTTCGCCAGGCCGATCGGCAGGAAACCCACCGCGGTGATCAGCGTGCCGGTCAGCATCGGCTTGGCGGTGGCGTCGTAGGCATACGTCGCCGCGTGCATCTTGTCGTAGCCCTCTTCGAGCTTGCGCACCATCATCTCGACGGCAATGATGGCGTCGTCCACCAGCAGGCCGAGCGCGATGATCAGCGACCCGAGCGAGATCTTGTGCAGTCCCACGCCGGCGTAGAGCATCACGACGAAGGTGATCGCCAGCACCAGCGGGATCGTGATGCCGACCACCAGCCCCGGCCACACGTCGATGCGCAGCGGCTTGGTGTGCAGACCCAGCGCGATGAAGCTCACGCCGAGCACGACGACGACGGCCTCGATCAGCACATGCACGAATTCGCCGACCGAGCTCTTCACGGCGGTGGGCTGGTCCTGGATCTGCTGCAGCGAGATGCCCGCGGGCAGTTGCTGCTGCAGGCGCTTGACGCTGGTCTGCAGCGCCTTGCCCAGCGCGATGATGTCGCCGCCCTTGCCCATCGACACGCCCAGCGCGACGACCTGCTTGCCGTTGAAGCGGACCATCGTCGTGGCCGGATCGACGTAGCCGCGGCGCACCTTGGCGATGTCGCCCAGGCGGATGCTGCTGGCCACGCCGGTCTGCGTGTTGGTGCCGCGGATCGGGAAGTCGCTCAGCGCCTGCACGGAGTTGAGCTGACCTTCGATGCGGATCTGCACGTTGGCGCTGCCCGCATCCATCGTGCCGGCGCTTTCGACCGCGTTCTGCGCGTTGAGCTGCGACACGACCTGGTTGAAGTCCAGGCCCAGTTCGGCGAGCCGCTTCTGCGAGATCTCGATGAACAGCTTCTCGGCCTGGACGCCGAACAGGTCGACCTTGGCCACGTCCTGCACGCGCAGGAGTTCGGAGCGCACGGCTTCGGCCTGCTGGCGCAGCTCCTCGATGGAGAAGCCGCCGTCGGACGACAGCGCGAAGATCGAGCCATAGACGTCTCCGAACTCATCGTTGAAGAACGGCCCCAGCACGCCTTGCGGCAGCGTGGCGCGCAGGTCGCCGATCTTCTTGCGGACCGTGTACCAGAGCTGCGGCACCTCGCCCGGCGCGGTGTTGTCCTTCACCTGGAAGATGGTGAGCGACTCCCCCGGCTTGGTGTAGCTGCGGATCTTGTCGGCGTGCGGCACCTCCTGCAGGGTGCGCTCGATCTTGTCGGTGACCTGCTCGGCCATCTGCTGCGGCGTCGCGCCCGGCCAGTAGGCCTGCACGACCATCGCGCGGAAGGTGAACGGGGGTCCTCGTCCTGGCCCAGCTGGAAGTAGGCGGCGAAACCCAGCACCATCAGCACCACCATCAGGTAGCGCGTCAGCGGGGCATGCTCCAGCGCCCAGCGCGAGAGGTTGAAACCGGCGCGGCTCGGATTGCTCATTCAGGGGCTCCCGAGGCTCAGCGCGAAGCGGTCGCCGAGGCGGGCGCGGGCGCGGGCGCGGGCGCTGCGCCCTCGGTCGGCGTGCCTGGCGGGACGAAGCGCCGGACCTTCTGCCCGGGCGTCAACACGTGCCCGCCAGCGGCCACGACCTCCATGCCGGGTGACAGGCCTTGCACGACCAGTTCGTTGCCCTCGGCGCCGACGACGGTCACCGACCGCGGGCTCACCGCCATCGTCTTCGGGTCGAGCAGCAGCACGGCGCTCTTGCCCTGCGATTCCATCACCGCGCTCAGCGGCAGCTTGATCGCGTTGTCCGACGGCACGCCGGTGAGGACGACGGTCGCGGTCTGGCCGAGGTGGACGCTGGGGTCATTCAATTCGGCCTTCACGAGGAAGGTGCGGGTCACCGGGTCGGCGGCGGCGGCCAGTTCGCGCAGCTTGATCGGCTGCGCCTCGGACTTGGCGTCGGTCCAGAGGCGGACCTTCAGGCCGTCCGGACGCGCCGCGGCGGCGCGCACCAGCGCGACCTGGTCTTCGGAGACCGAGAACACGATGTCCCGCGGACCGTCGTTGGCCACGCGCACGACCGGCGTGCCGGCCGCCACGACCATGCCGGGCTCCGCGTCGATGCCGGTCACGACCCCTGCCGCGTCGGCGATCAGGCTCGAGTACTGCGCCTGGTTGCGTTGCACGTCGGACTGGGCGCGGGCCGACTCGAATTGCGCCTGCGCGGCCTTGAAGGCGGCGTCGCGGCGATCGAGTTCGGCGGCACTGATGAAGCCCTGGCGGTGCAGGTCGATGTAGCGCCGGTAGTCGGCGCCGAGCTGGTCGCGATTGACACGGGCGGCCAGCACGGTGGACTTGGCGGCTTCCTGGGCGAGCACCAGATCCGAGCTGTCGATCCGCGCCAGCACCTGCCCCGGCTTGACCACCGACCCGAGGTCCACCTTGCGTTCCAGGATCTTGCCCGCGACGCGGAACGACAACCGCGACTCGACACGGGCGCGCACCTCGGCGGCGAATTCGCGTTGCAGCCCTGCCGATTGCGGCGTCAGCACCAAGGTGCGCACATAGCGCTCCGGCTCGGGCGGCGGTTCCTGCTTGCCGCAGGCAGCCAGCACGGCCACGGCGGCGGTCGCCGCCAGCCACTTCAGGGCACGTCCCCAGGATCCGGCATGGGCCGGTTCGGACACGGTGCCGGAAGCGCCGGCGAGCAAGGACACAAGAGACCGTTGGGGCATGAACACCTCGACAAAGCCACGACGCCCGACCTTGGGCATCGGAGTAACTGACTGACCGGTCAGTAATGTATTCAGCGTGTCCGAACGTGTCAAACCGACGGCGTACGGTCCGCTGGGGTACTGCTCGTGGTTTGCGGAGATTGACGTCCGCCGCAGAACCGCGGGTGGTGGGGGACGTCAGGTTGACGCAAACGGCATCGCTCGCTCAGCGGAGAATGCCGCCCGTGAGCATAGAGCACTACGAAAACTTTCCTGTCGCTTCCTGGCTGAGCCCGCCGGCGCTGCGTCCCGCGATCATGGCGATCTACCGGTTCGCGCGCACGGCCGATGACCTGGCCGACGAAGGCGACGCCGCGCCCGCCGTGCGCCTGAGCGACCTGGCCGACTATCGCCGGGACCTGCGCGCGGTCGCGGCCGGCCAAGCGCCCTCGCCGCGTTGGGCGGCGCGCGTGTTCACCCCGCTGGGACGTGTCCTGGTCGACGACCGGCTGCCGCTGCCCTTGCTGGAGGATCTCCTCGATGCCTTCGAGCAGGACCTCGTGAAGACCGACTACGCCACCCGCCTTGAGCTGCTGGATTACTGCCGCCGCTCGGCCAACCCGGTCGGACGCCTGCTGCTGCACCTGTACGGCATCGACGACGCCGAGTCGCTGCGTCGCTCGGACGCGATCTGCTCGGCGCTGCAGTTGATCAACTTCTGGCAGGACTTCACCGTCGACGGCCCGCGCGGCCGGATCTATGCCCCCTGGAAGACCGCCGACGTCACGGCGTCGAGGGACAGGACCTGCTCGCCCTGCGGGACAGTCCGGCCGCCCGGGCGCTGATCGCGGAACTCTGCGGCTGGGCGCGCGACCTGATGGCCGAGGGCGCGCCGCTCGCCCGACGGATTCCGGGCCGGGCCGGTTGGGAGCTGCGCTTGGTGGTACAAGGCGGCCTCCGCATCCTCGACAAGCTGGCATCGAACCGTTTCGATGCCCTGCTGCGACGGCCGACGATCGTCGCGTCCGACGCGCCGCTGCTGCTGTGGCGCGCCGTGACGATGCCGGCGGACCGTATGAACCCACGCCGCGAAGGGACGGCGCGATGAGCACCAACACTGACAAGACTGCCGAAAAGGCCTCCGAGAAGACGACTGCCGCCGGCGTTTCCACGCCCGAGCAGTACGTCCAGCAGAAAGCCGCCGCGAGCGGCTCGAGCTTCTATTACGCCTTCCTCTTCCTGCCGCCGCCGCGCCGCGCGGCGATCACCGCCTTCTATGCGTTCTGCCGCGAGGTGGACGACGTCGTCGACGAGGTGTCCGATCCCGGCGTCGCCGCGACCAAGCTGGCCTGGTGGCGCAAGGAAGCGATGAGCGCCTTCAACGGCCAGCCGTCGCATCCGGCGATGAAGGCGCTGATGCCGCACGTCAAGGACTACGACATCCGCGTCGAGCACCTGATGGCCGTCATCGACGGCTGCCAGATGGACCTGGAGCAGACGCGCTACCTCGACTACCCCGGCCTGCAGCGCTACTGCCACCTGGTGGCGGGCGTCGTGGGCGAGGTGGCCTCGGGCATCTTCGGACGCACCGATCCGCGCACCATCGCCTACGCCCACAAGCTGGGCCAGGCGATGCAGCTCACCAACATCATCCGCGACGTCGGTGACGATGCGCGGCGCGGCCGCATCTACCTGCCGGTCAGCGAACTGCAGCAGTTCGACGTGAAGGCGCACGAGATCCTCAAGCGCGACGCGCCCTGGGGCTACAGCGACCGCTTCACCGCGCTGATGAAGTTCCAGGCGGACCGCGCGCATGCGCTCTACAACGAGGCCATCGCCCTGCTGTCCGACACCGACCGCAAGGCGCAGAAGCCCGGGCTCATGATGGCCAACATCTACCGCACGCTGCTGCGCGAAATCGAGGCGGAGAACTTCCAGGTCCTGCACCAGCGCATCGCGTTGACGCCGCTGCGCAAGCTGTGGATCGCGATGAAGACGAACTGGCGCGGGCGCTGACGTGACGCGGGTGGCCGTCATCGGCGGCGGCTGGGCGGGACTCGCCGCAGCCGTGGAGGCAGCGTCGCTGGGCGCCGCGGTCACGCTATTCGAGATGGCGCCGACCCTCGGAGGACGGGCGCGCAGCCTCGAGGGCGCCGAGCCGGTGCTCGACAACGGCCAGCACATCCTGATCGGCGCCTACACGGAGACGCTGGCATTGATGAGGCGCGTGGGGGCGACCCCGATGCCGACCTGCTCCGCATGCCGCTGCGGCTGCGTTATCCCGACCGGGAGACGCTTCGACTTCCGCCGGGGCCGCCCACCCTCGCCTTCCTGCGCGGCGTGCTGGGTTGCGCCGCATGGTCGAAGCGGGACCGGCTGCGCTTCCTGATGACGAGCAGCCTGTGGACGATGCGCGGCTTCCGCTGCGACCCGGCACTGACAGTCGCCGAGCTTTGCGCCAGTCTGCCGCGCGCGGTGCGCGACGACCTGATCGACCCGTTGTGCGTCGCCGCGCTCAACACGCCGGCGGGTCAAGCCAGCGCCCAGGTGTTCCTTCGGGTACTCAAGGACGCGCTGTTCAGCGGCCCGGGCAGCGCCGATCTGCTGCTGCCGCGCCGCGGGTTGAGCGCCTTGCTGCCAGCGTCGGCGCGCGCCTGGCTGCATGCGCGCGGCACCGAGATCCGCACCCGGCGCGTCCAGCAGCTCGAAGCGGCAGGCCGGCGCTGGACCGTCGACGGCGACCCCTTCGACGCCGTCATCGTGGCCTGCAGTTCCGTCGAAGCCTCGCGCCTCACGAGCGCACTGGCGCCGCACTGGAGCGCCGCCGCCGGCGCGTTCGAGTTCCAGCCGATCGTCACCGTCTACCTGGAGAGCACCGGCTCGGCGTTGCCGGCGCCGATGGTGGCGCTGCGCGAATCGTCGACAGCGCCGGCGCAGTTCGCCTTCGACCTGGGACAGCTCGGGCAGCAGGAAGGACTTTTCAGCCTGGTCGTCAGCGGTGCCGCGCCTTGGGTGGCCCGAGGACTCGACATCACCGGCGCCGCGGCACTGGCACAGGCTCAGCAGCACTTCCAATGGGCGACGCCGCCGCGCATCGTCCGCGTGCTCAGCGAAAAGCGCGCGACCTTCGCCTGCACGCCGAACCTGCTCCGTCCGGATGCGCTGGTCGTGCCAGGGATCTGGGCCGCCGGCGACTACCTCGCCGGCCCCTACCCGGCCACGCTGGAAGGTGCCGTACGCAGCGGGTTGGCCGCTGCCCGTTCCGCAATGCGGCAGCCCCTCGGCGGAATGTACGGCTGACGCTCACCTCCGGCCGTTCCACGCACCGCTGACGGGCGAAAACGACGGTTTGCTTCCACTAGATGCCTCTCTCGGTTTCGCCATGCAAAACCCGTGAGAAATCCTTCACAATCGTCCGCCATGAAGTCCAAGGAGCTGCAGACCCCCGCCATCCAGGTCCTCGAGCGCACATTCGCGCTGCTGGACGTCCTGGCCCAGCACCAGGATCCGGTGTCCCTGAAGCTCATCAGCGAAACCACCGGCCTGCATCCGTCGACCGCCCACCGCATCCTGAACGACCTCGCGCTGGGGCGTTACGTGGACCGGCCCGAAGCCGGCAGCTATCGGCTAGGCATGCGCCTGCTGGAACTGGGCAATCTGGTGAAGGCCCGCCTGGACGTGCGCGAGGCGGCGATCGGCCCGATGCGCGAGCTCCACAAGCTGACCCATCAACCGGTCAACCTGTCGGTCCGGCAGGGCGACGAGATCGTCTACATCGAGCGCACCTACTCCGAGCGCAGCGGCATGCAGGTCGTGCGCGCCGTCGGCGGCCGGGCGCCGCTGCACCTGACGTCGGTCGGCAAGCTCTTCCTGGCCAGCGACGATCCCCAGCGCGTGCGCGCGTATGCGACGCGCACCGGTCTGTCCGGTCACACGCGCAACAGCCTGACCGAGATCAGCCTGCTCGAGCGCGAGATGGCGCTGGTCCGCCAGCGCGGCGTCGCCCGCGATGACGAGGAACTCGAGCTGGGCGTGCGCTGCATGGCCGCCGGGATCTACGACGACCAGGGCAAGCTGGTGGCGGGGCTGTCGATCTCGGCGCCTGCAGACCGGCTGGAAGAAGGCTGGCTGCCTCGACTCAAGGAAACGGCAACGCGGATTTCGGCGTCGCTGGGCTTCCGAGGCTGAGCACCGTCGGCTCCCTCCGGGAACCTGGATCGGAAACACGGGCCAGGAACGACGAAGCGGGCGCAAGGCCCGCTTTTTCATTCCCGTATTCCCCGACGCTTACTTGGCCGAGATCACCGGTGTCAGGGCGGTTGCGCTGACCGTGGTCGCGGCCGGGGTCGCGACGGCCGCGAGTGGCGACGCGGCGCCGGTCAGCCACTTGCGGACCCGCTCGGCGTCGCCGATGCGCGAGTACTTGCCGGCCGAATCCAGGAACACCATGATCAGCTTGCGGCCGGCGAGCTGCGCCTGCATCACGAGGCACTGGCCGGCCTCGTTGATGAAGCCGGTCTTCTGCAGACCGATGTCCCAATCACCCTTGCGGACCAGGCCGTTGGTCGTGCCGAAGCGGACCTGCTTGCGACCCAGCGCCACGGTGTATTCGGATGAGGTCGACAACTCGCGCATCAACGGGAACGAATGAGCCACCTTGACCAGCTTGGCCAGGTCGGCGGCGCTGGACTGGTTGCGGCTCGACAGCCCGGTCGGCTCGACGTAGTGCGTGTCCATCATGCCCAGCATGTGGGCCTTGGCGTTCATCGCCGCGACGAAGGTTTCCAGGCCGCCCGGGTAGTTGCGACCCAGCGCATGCGCCGCCCGGTTCTCCGAGGACATCAGCGCCAGGTGCAGCAGTTCGCCACGCGTCAGCGTCGTGCCGACGGCCAGGCGGGAACCGGTGAACTTCTCGGTGTCCTTGTCGTCGTCGGTGATCTCGATCTTGTCGTCCAGCGACTGGTTCGCCTCCACGACGAGCAGCGCGGTCATCAGCTTGGTGATGGACGCGATCGGCAGCACCGCCGACGGATTCTTCGAGAACAGGACCTCGTTGGTGTCCTGGTCGACGACGTAGGCAACGCTGGATTTCAGGTCGAGGGGATCTTCGGTGTCGTGCAGGCCGTACATCGTCCCGAAGGACGGTTTGGACGGGACGACTTCCCGGACCGGGGCCGCCGCGCGGGCAGCCACCTTGCGTGGCGAGCGCGGGGCCGGCTTGGCCTGCCGCACGCTCTTCACCTTGGCTTTGGAGGACGACGAGGTGGCCGCCTGCGCCGATTGGATCGGCGCGAGACTGGCGGTCAAGCCCGTCAGCAACATGACGCCGCTGAGCGCGGCACCAGACAGCAATGTCGCAATGGTCTTCAATCCAGTCCCCAGGTCAGTGGGCGCGAGTTTAGGGGATCGCTGAAAGACCGGCAAGATCAATGACTTAACGCAGGCTCTTAAAGTACCTGAATCCGTGCCATCCGACGCGGCCATGGGCGCCGCGTGCGCTGTCCTGTCAACCTTGGGCGGCGACCCGCTCCGTCTTGCTCTGCAACTTGTTCAGAGCGCTCAAATATGCTTTGGCGGAAGCGACCACGATATCGGGATCTGCCCCCACGCCGTTCACCACGCGCCCCGCATGTTGCAGGCGCACCGTGACTTCGCCTTGCGATTCTGTGCTGCCGCTGGTGATCGCACTGACCGAATACAGCAGCATTTCCGCCCCACTTTGGACCTTGCTCTCGATCGCCTTGAGCACCGCGTCGACCGGACCGTTGCCGTCGCTTTCGGTGCGATGTTCGGTCTCGCCTTCGGCGAAGACCACCTGCGCCTGGGGCCGTTCGCCGGTTTCCGAGCGCTGCGCCAGCGCGACCAGCCGGAAATGCTCCTGGACCTGGGTGACCGATTCGTCCATCACCAGCGCGATGATGTCCTCGTCGAAGATCTCGGACTTGCGGTCGGCCAGGTCCTTGAAACGGACGAAGGCGGCGTTGATCTCGGCCTCCGACTCCAGCACCACGCCCAGTTCCTGCAACCGCTGCTTGAATGCGTTGCGACCCGACAGCTTGCCCAGGACGATCTTGTTGGCGCTCCAGCCGACGTCCTCGGCCCGCATGATCTCGTAGGTGTCGCGCGCCTTCAGCACGCCGTCCTGGTGGATGCCGGAGGCGTGCGCGAAGGCGTTGGCGCCCACCACCGCCTTGTTCGGCTGGATCACGAAACCGGTGGTCTGCGAGACCAGCTTCGACGCCGGAACGATCTGCGACGGGTCCACCCGCACGTCCAGCCCGAAGTAGTCGCGGCGCGTCTTCACCGCCATCACGACCTCTTCCAGCGAGCAGTTGCCGGCGCGCTCGCCCAGGCCGTTGATCGTGCATTCGACCTGGCGGGCGCCCCCGATCTTCACGCCGGCGAGCGAGTTCGCCACTGCCATGCCGAGGTCGTTGTGGCAGTGGACGCTCCAGATCGCCTGGTCGGAGTTCGGCACGCGCTCGCGCAGCGTCTTGATGAACTGGCCGTAGAGCTCCGGGATCGCGTAGCCGACGGTGTCGGGGATGTTGATCGTGCGCGCGCCCTCGCGGATCACCGCCTCGACGACACGGGCGAGGAACTCCGGGTCGGAGCGATAACCGTCCTCGGGCGAGAACTCGATGTCGTCGGTCAGGTTGCGGGCGAAACGCACGGCCTGGGTCGCCTGCTCCAGCACCTGATCGCGGGTCATGCGCAGCTTCTTCTCCATGTGGAGTTCGCTGGTCGCGATGAAGGTGTGGATGCGGGCGCGCGCCGCGCCCTTGAGCGCCTCGGCGGCACGGGCGATGTCGCGGTCGTTCGCGCGGGCCAGCGAGCAGATGGTGCTGTCGCGGATCACGTCGGCGATCGCCTTGACCGCTTCGAAATCGCCCTGGCTCGCCGCCGCGAAGCCGGCCTCGATCACATCCACCTTCAACCGCTCCAGCTGCCGCGCGATGCGCAGCTTCTCGTCCTTGGTCATGGACGCGCCGGGCGATTGTTCACCGTCGCGCAGGGTGGTGTCGAAGATGATCAGGTGGTCGGACATGTCGGGGCTTCCTTGCGGTGGCAGGGTGAGTTTAGGCGGCGATGCGGTCGGCCAGCTTCAGCACGCCGCGCTGCGACGCACGACGCAGGCCGGAGACGATCGCCTTCAGCGACGCCGACGCGATGTTGCCGTCCATGCCGACGCCGAACAGCGTCGCCTCGCCCACCCGCAGTTCCAGATAGGCCACCGCCTGCGCGTCGGCGCCGCTGCCCATCGCGTGCTCGTGGTAGTCCAGCACCCGCACCTGTGTCTTCAGCAGCTTGTTCAGGCCCTCGACGAACGCGTCGATCGGTCCCTTGCCCTGGCCGTCGATCTTGACCATGCGCACGCACAGGTCGGCCTGCGCCTGGACGCGGGTCTGGCCGTCCTCGGCGGTGTCGATCTGCGGATGCAGCGACGGCGCCTGCTTCACGCCGTACTCGCGGTCGAAGATCCGCCACAGGTCGGCCGCGCCCAGCTCCTTGCCGTTCGTGTCCATCACGCCCTGGACGATCTGGCTGAACTCGATCTGCAGGCGACGCGGCAGTTCGATGCCATATTCAGCCTCGAGCAGATACGAGATGCCGCCCTTGCCCGACTGGCTGTTCACGCGGATCACCGCCTCGTAGCTGCGTCCCAGATCCTTCGGGTCGACCGGCAGGTAGGGGATCTCCCAGATGTCGCCTTCCTTGCGCGCGGCGAAGGCCTTCTTGATCGCATCCTGGTGCGACCCCGAGAAGGAGGTGTAGACCAGCTCGCCGACGTACGGGTGGCGCGGATGCACCGGCAACTGGTTGCAGTGCTCCACACAGCGGCGGATCTCGTCGATGTCGGAGAAGTCCAGCTCCGGATGCACGCCCTGCGTGTACAGGTTGAGCGCGACGTTCACCAGGTCCAGGTTGCCGGTGCGCTCGCCATTGCCGAAGAGGCAGCCTTCGAGGCGGTCGGCGCCGGCCATGATCGACAGTTCGGCGGCGGCCGTGCCGGTACCGCGGTCGTTGTGCGGGTGCACCGACAGCACGATGCAGTCGCGTTGTGCGAGGTTGCGGCCCATCCACTCGATCATGTCGGCGAACAGGTTGGGCGTGGAGTGCTCGACCGTCGACGGCAGGTTGATGATGATCTTGCGCTCCGGGGTCGCGCCCCAGGCTTCGGTCACCGCGTCGACGACGCGCTTGGAGAAACTCAACTCGGCGCTGGAGAACATCTCCGGCGAGTACTCGAAGCGGAAGTCCGTCTCCGGCTGCTTCTCGGCGAACTCACGGATCATCTGCGTGTGGGTGACGGCCAGGTCGACGATCTCGTCCTCGCTCATGCCGAGCACGACGCGGCGCATCACCGGCGCGACCGCGTTGTACAGGTGGACGACCGCCCGCTTGGCGCCGACCAGCGACTCGAAGGTGCGCTCGATCAACGGCTGACGCGCCTGCGTCAAGACCTGGATCGTCACGTCGTCGGGGATGTGGCCCTCTTCGATCAGCAGTCGCACGAAGTCGAAATCGGTCTGCGACGCCGACGGGAAACCGACCTCGATCTCCTTGAAGCCGATCTTCACCAGCATCTGGAACATGCGCAGCTTGCGCTCCGGGTCCATCGGCTCGATCAGGGCCTGGTTGCCGTCACGCAGGTCGGTGCTCAGCCACAGCGGCGCCTTCGTGATCTGCACGTCGGGCCAGCGGCGGTCCGGAAGGGCGATGGGGGCAAAGGCGCGGTACTTGGTCTGCGGTTGCTTGAGCATGAGAGCGTTCCTGTGGGTTCAGGGGGCGCAACTCGCAGACTCTCCAGAAACAGGAACGGCCCGTTGCGAGTTGCATTCGGGCCGTTGATCTGGGATGAGCGTCTGGATGGACGGACGTGCGCGATCTAGCGAACCCGAAGGTCACCTAGTAGTAGCAGCGCAATTCGGGCCGGGGACGTCATAGCTGTTGAATATAGGGGTGCGGCGCGGGCAACGTCAACGCCCGTAGGCGAATGACCGTGCCCCGAGCATTCGCTATCGGTGAAGGCCCGCTTCATCGGGCTCGTCGGTCGACATTGCGATCACGCTGGCCGGCTTGCCCTTGGCGCGCCGGACGGCGTAGACGATGTAGCCCGAGATGCCGTACGCGCAGAAGACGCCGAACAGTACCCGCGGCGGATCGATGTTGATGGCCGCGATGGCCAGCATGATCACGACCAGGACGATGAAGGGCACCGAGCGCTTGAAGGTGATGTCCTTGAAGCTGTAGAACGGCGCGTTGGTCACCATCGTCAGGCCCGCGTACAGCGTGAAGCCGAAGGCCAGCCACGCGAGCGCGGGATCGCGGTGGATGTCCTTGTAGCCGGCGCTGTCGAGCGCCCAGATCAGGCTCATCACCAGCGCCGCCGCAGCCGGGCTGGGCACACCTTGGAAGAAGCGCCGGTCCACGACCCCGATGTTCGTGTTGAACCGCGCCAGGCGAAGCGCGGCACCGGCGATGTAGACGAAGGCCGCGAACCAGCCCCACTTGCCCAGTCCCTGCAGTGCCCAGGAATACATGATCAGCGCCGGCGCGGCGCCGAAGGAGACCATGTCGGACAGCGAGTCCATCTGCTCGCCGAAGGTGCTCTGCGTGTTGGTCATGCGCGCGACGCGACCGTCCAGGCTGTCGAGCACCATCGCCGCGAAGATGCCGTAGACGGACTGCTCGAAGCGGCCACCGATGCCCATCACGATCGCGTAGAAGCCGCTGAACAGCGCTGCCAGCGTGAAGAGGTTGGGCAGCAGGTAGATGCCCTTGTGGCGCGGGCGCTGCGGGGCGTCGAGGGCATCCGCCTCGTCCTCGTCGAGCAGGTCCACGCTCTTGTTTTCGGTCGAATTCATGGGGCGCGAGGATAACTCACTGCATCAATGGAAAAGGCCGCGCGGTGCGACCCGCGCGGCCTTCTGGATTGATCTGACGCGATCTGCGTGGATCAGTTCTTGGACTTGTCGACCAGCTTGTTGGCCTTGATCCACGGCATCATCGCGCGCAGCTGTTCGCCGACCTGCTCGATCGGGTGCTCGGCGGTCAGGCGGCGGCGGCTGATCAGCGTCGGGGCGCCGGCCTTGTTCTCCAGGATGAAGGACTTGGCGTACTCGCCGGTCTGGATGTCCTTCAAGCACTGGCGCATCGCGTCCTTGGTCGCGGCGGTCACCACGCGCGGGCCGGTCACGTACTCGCCGTACTCCGCGTTGTTGGAGATCGAGTAGTTCATGTTGGCGATGCCGCCTTCATAGATCAGGTCGACGATCAGCTTGAGCTCGTGCAGGCACTCGAAGTAGGCCATTTCGGGCGCGTAACCGGCTTCGGTCAGCGTCTCGAAGCCCGCCTTGATCAGCTCGACGGCGCCGCCGCACAGCACGGCCTGCTCGCCGAACAGGTCGGTCTCGGTCTCTTCGCGGAACGAGGTCTGGATGATGCCGGCCTTGCCGCCGCCGTTCGCGGCCGCGTAGCTCAGGGCCAGGTCACGCGCCTTGCCGGTCTTGTCGGCGTAGACGGCGATCAGGTGGGGCACGCCGCCGCCCTGCTTGTAGGTGTTGCGCACCGTGTGGCCCGGGGCCTTCGGGGCGACCATCCACACGTCCAGGTCCTCGCGCGGCTGCACCTGGCCGTAGTGGACGTTGAAGCCGTGGGCGAAAGCCAGCGACGCGCCCTGCTTGATGTTGGGCTCGACTTCCTTCTTGTACACGTCGGCGATCTGCTCGTCGGGCAGCAGGATCATGACCACGTCGGCGGCCTTCACCGCGTCGGCGATCTCGGCGACCTTCAGGCCGGCGCCTTCCGCCTTGGCCCAGGACGCGCCCGCGCGGCGCAGACCCACGGTGACCTTCACGCCGCTCTCGTTCAGGTTCTGGGCATGGGCATGGCCTTGTGAGCCATAGCCGATGATGGTGACGTTCTTGCCCTTGATCAGGCTGAGGTCGGCGTCCTTGTCGTAATACACGTTCATGGTGGTCTCTCCGGGGAAAACAGGTCAGGGGGTTGTTCGGGGAAGGATGTTCAGTGGTCGCGGAGCTCAGACGCGCAGGATGCGCTCGCCACGGCCGATGCCGCTGGTGCCGGTGCGCACCGTCTCGAGGATCGCGCTGCGGTCGATCGCGTCGATGAAGGCGTCGAGCTTGCCGGCATCACCGGTCAGCTCGATCGTGTAGGTCTTCTCGGTGACGTCGATGACGTGGCCGCGGAAGATGTCGGCGGTGCGCTTGAGCTCCTCGCGCTCCTTGCCGACGGCGCGCACCTTGATCAGCATGAGTTCGCGCTCGATGTAGCGGCCCTCGGTCAGGTCGACGACCTTGACGACCTCGATCAGCCGGTTCAGGTGCTTGGTGATCTGCTCGATCACGTCGTCGCTGCCGCTGGTCACGATCGTCATCCGGGACAGCGACGGGTCTTCGGTCGGCGCCACGGTCAGGCTCTCGATGTTGTAGCCCCGGGCGGAGAACAGCGCGACGACGCGCGACAGCGCCCCCGGCTCGTTCTCGATGAGCAAAGCAATGATGTGTTTCATGGAATCTCGTCCTTCGCGCTCTTCAGACCGCCGGCGGTAACCGGTCGGCCCTTGGCCACGCTCTTCGATCTAAGGAATCAGGCCGGTTCGCCCCGAGCGCTTCGGGCCGTCCACCGCCGGTCGCGACGCGCGCGGTAACGCGCGTCACGCCGGACGGCTTCGGGCCGTCGACGGTCTCAGAGGTCCTCGGACCCCAGCAGCATCTCGGAGATGCCCTTGCCCGCCTGCACCATCGGCCAGACGTTCTCGGTCGGGTCGGTGCGCACGTCGATGAAGACGGTGCGGTCCTTCAAGCGCATCGCCTCCCGCAGCGCGGGTTCCACGTCCGAGGGCTTCTCCACCAGCAGGCCGACGTGCCCGTAGGCCTCGGCCAGCTTGACGAAGTCGGGAAGCGCATCCATGTAGCTGTGCGAGTAGCGCTTGCCGTAGTCCAGCTCCTGCCACTGCCGCACCATGCCCAGGTAGCGGTTGTTCAGCGAGACCACCTTCACAGGCGTCTTGTACTGCTGGCAGGTGGACAGCTCCTGGATGTTCATCTGGATGCTGCCTTCGCCGGTGATGCAGAACACGTCCGACTCCGGCTTCGCCAGCTTGATGCCCATCGCGTACGGCAGGCCCACGCCCATCGTGCCCAGGCCGCCGGAATTGATCCAGCGACGCGGCTCGTTGAAGCGCAGGAACTGGGCCGCCCACATCTGGTGCTGGCCGACGTCCGAGGTGAAGTAGGCGTCGCGGTCGCGGGTCAGGTTCCACAGCGTCTCGAGGACGTACTGCGGCTTGATGACCTCGCTGGACTGCTTGTAGGCCAGGCAGTCGCGTTTGCGCCAGTCGTTGATCTGGCTCCACCAGGCGTTGATCGCGTCGGCGTCAGGTCTTGCCTGCGCTTCCTTGATCTGCGCGATCAGTTCCTGCAGCACGTCCTTGACGTCGCCGACGATCGGGATGTCCACTCGCACGCGCTTGGAGATCGACGACGGGTCGATGTCGACGTGGATGATCTTGCGATCGACCGACGAGAAGTGCTTCGGGTTGCCGATCACGCGGTCGTCGAAGCGCGCACCGACGGCCAGCAGCACGTCGCAGTGCTGCATCGTCATGTTGGCTTCGTAGGTCCCATGCATGCCGAGCATGCCCAGGAAACGCGGATCGCTGCCGGGCATCGCGCCCAGGCCCATCAGCGTGTTGGTGCAGGGGTAGCCCAGCAGCTCGACCAGCTGGCGCAGTTCCGCCGTGGCCTCGCCCAGGATCACGCCGCCGCCGGTGTAGATGTAGGGCCGCTTGGCCCCCATCAGCAGCTGGACCGCCTTGCGGATCTGACCGCTGTGGCCCTTCTTCACCGGGTTGTAGGAGCGCATCTCGACGCGCTCCGGGTAGTGGAACGCGGTGCGGTTGAGCGACACGTCCTTCGGGATGTCCACCACGACCGGACCGGGGCGGCCGGTGCGCGCGATGTGGAACGCCTTCTTCAGCGTCGTCGCGAGGTCGCGCACGTCCTTGACCAGGAAGTTGTGCTTGACGATCGGGCGCGTGATGCCGACGGTGTCGCATTCCTGGAAGGCGTCGAGGCCGATGGCGGGCGTCGGGACCTGTCCGGTGATGATCACCATCGGGATCGAGTCCATGTACGCCGTCGCGATGCCGGTGATCGCGTTCGTGACGCCGGGACCGGAGGTCACCAGCGCGACGCCGACTTCGCCGGTCGCCCGGGCGTAGCCGTCGGCGGCGTGCACGGCGGCCTGCTCATGACGGACCAGCACGTGCTGGATGGCGTCCTGCTTGTAGAGCGCGTCGTAGATGTAGAGGACGGCGCCGCCTGGATAGCCCCAGAGGAACTTCACGCCTTCGGCCTGAAGACTCTGAACCAGGATTTCGGAGCCATTCAGTTCCTGACCGGAACTGACGGAATGGGGGTGCGGTTGTGAGCGAGCTTCCGTGATCGCTGCACGTTTGATGTCCGCGGCAGACATGTCCATATGTCGAACCTCTGAGTTTTTTCTCTGACGAAAAACCATCGGTGTCTCTCCTCTCGCTCTTGTGAAGCGGACTTGAAACGTCGCGTCAAAAACAGGGGCGCCCCGGTTGGGCGGCCTACTTGAGACAGAAAATGCGGTGTGCGAGCCTTTGATTATGCACGCAAACCCGCAGACGTCCGGAATCGATGGCGGTCTGTAGCGCTGATGCGATAATCCGCGCCGTTTTGCCCGATCGACCGCTCCAGATCCGACTAGATCCGCCCTAGATCCGCCCTTCGACGGCGCCAGCCCTTGGCCACAGACAAAGAACTCAACGACTTTCTCAAGACCGCCGATCGACGCGCCTTCAAGCGCACGGTCTACATGGTTCGAGACGAGGACGCCGCGCTGGACATCGTCCAGGACGCCATGATCCGGTTGGCCGAGAAGTACTTCGACCGTCCGGCGGCGGAGCTGCCGCTGCTGTTCCAGCGCATCCTGTCGAACGCGACCATGGACTGGTTCCGGCGGCAGAAGGTGCGCAACGCGCTGTTCAGCAACCTGTCGGACTTCGAGGGCGCCGATCCCGGCGACGACTTCGACCTGCTGGAATCGCTGGAGACGCGGGAAGGATCCATGGGGGCGCTGTCGGCCGCGGACGAGGTGTCGCGCGTTCAGGTCCTGGCCGCCATCGAACAGGAAGTTGCAGCTTTGCCAGCACGTCAACGGGAAGCCTTCCTGCTGCGTTACTGGGAGGAACTCGACGTCGCCGAAACGGCAGCGGTCATGGGTTGCTCGGAGGGCAGCGTGAAGACACACTGCTCCCGCGCCGTGCATGCGCTGGCCAAAACGCTGAAAGCCAAGGGAATCTCGCTATGAAGAAGAACACGCCAGGAACGCCGCTGCCGCTGGAGGCGGACGCGCGCGTGACCCGTTTCGGCCTTCGGGTGGCCGCGGGACTGACCGAGCAGAGCGAGACCCTGTCCGGCGACATCCAGGAACGGCTGCGCTTCGCGCGTGAGCAGGCGCTCGCCAAGGCCATCGCCGCGCGCGCCGCGGCGCCCGCCCAGACCGCCTCCGACGCCCGCCAGATGGGCGGCGGCACCC
Organism: Roseateles chitinivorans; assembly: GCF_050632235.1. Classification (GTDB taxonomy): domain Bacteria; phylum Pseudomonadota; class Gammaproteobacteria; order Burkholderiales; family Burkholderiaceae_C; genus Roseateles; species Roseateles chitinivorans_A. The sequence goes on from NZ_CP192584.1 coordinate 5,347,048, forward strand.
TGGCCCTGGGCGGCGGCGACAAGACCCCGCGCTGGAGAAAGGCCGCGACGCTGCTGCCGCTGGCGCTGCTGCTGGGCGGCCTGCTGCTCATCCAGCACAGCCAGTGGTACGAGCAGATCCGCAGCGCGGCCGAACTCGACACCGAGATGCTCTCCAAGCCGCTGCCCCCTGCGGCGTACAGCGATCCGGGCTTCCGCGAGTACCTGAACGAGAACCAGACCGACCCCAACAACCCGAACGGCGCCGCCGACGGCGAGAAGTCCGACGAAGCCAAATCGTCGCAGTGAGGCGGTGCGTGGCCAGCTCCTTCCGACTTCCCCCGCTCGCGGCGGGCCATCCCGGCGTTTTCCCTGATCTTTCCGCCGCGCGCCGCTGGGTGCGTCGCCTGAGTCTGGCCGTCGCCTGTGGCGCGTTCGCGTCCGGCGCCACGACAGCCTCGGCCCAGGATGCCGCCGCGTCCGCGCCGGTCGATGGCGGTGTGAAGACCACCGCGCCGCGCGCCTCGGCGCAGGCGAGATCCGTCGCACCGACCACCCCGTCCGGCACCTTGATCAGCAGCCAGAACTGGGCGTCGCTGAGCGCGTCGCAGAAGGAAGCCCTGGCGCCTCTGTCCAAGGAGTGGGACCAGCTCGACGGTGCCCGCAAGGGAAAGTGGCTGGAAATCGCCGCCCGTTATCCGACGCTGCCAGCCGAACACCAGCAGCGCCTGCGCGAGCGCATGGTCGAGTGGACGCGGATGTCGCCGTCGGAGCGCCAGCGCGCCCGCATCGGCTACCAGCACGCCAACGAGCTCCGTTTGCCCGAACAGGAAACGAAGATGCGCGAGAAGTGGGACGCCTACCAGGCGCTCCCGCCGGAGAAGCGCCAACGCCTGGTGGAGCGTGCCGCCGAGAAGGCGTCTGCCGCCGGCCGTGACGCCGCCCCGGCCCCGACGCGGGCAAAGGCGCCGATCCAGCGCACCCCGCTCACCGCCACGACCGGTCCGACGATCGTCCAGGCCCTGCCCGGCGCGACCACGGTGCTGATGACCCAGCGCGCCGAACCGCCGCTGCCCGGCGCCAGCGCGGCGCCCGGCCGGCCGATCCGCTCGCCACACGACGCGAAGCTCGACCCGGACACGCTGCTGCCCCGACGCGCCCCGGCCAGCCGCTAAACTGGCCGGATGACCTCCGCACCCGTTGCCGGCGACGTCCCTCCGCCGGGCCTGATGCGCCGCCTCGCCGCCTTCATCTATGAAGGCGTCGTCCTGTTCGGCGTCGTCTTCATCGCCGGCTGGCTGTACTCCACCCTCACCCAGCAGCGCAACGCGCTGGTCGGGCAGCACGGCCTGCAGGCCTTCCTGTTCCTGGTGCTGGGCATCTATTTCATCTGGTTCTGGTCGCGTGGCGGCCAGACGGTGGCCATGCGCGCCTGGCACCTGCGCGTCGTCGACACCCACGGCAGACCGCTCACGCAGGCCCGGGCCACGGCGCGCTACCTCGCCGCCTGGCTCTGGTTCCTGCCGGCGCTGGCCAGCGTGCATGCGCTCGGTCTGGACCACAGCACCGGCGCCATCTTCGGCACGATGTTCGCCGGCATCGCCGGCTACCTGCTGCTGGCCCGGCTGCATCCGCAGCGGCAGTTCCTGCACGACGTGATCTGCGGCACCCGCCTGGTCACGCAACTGCCGCCGCCTCGCCCGAAAAAGGCGACCGCGCTGCCGGCCGATTCCTGAATTCCCCGATTTCCGCCGATTCCGACGATGAGCAACCCCCACAAGGGCCGTACCGGCCTGGATCGCATCCTGCACGCCGCCGGCTACTCCTGGGACGGGCTGCGCGCCGCCTACCGCGGTGAAAGCGCCTTCCGCCAGGAGACCTGGCTGACGATCATCGGCATCCCGCTGGCCTTCTGGGTCGGGCGGGACTGGGTGCAGGTCGCGCTGCTCGCGGGCTCGCTGATCCTGGTGCTGATCGTCGAGCTGCTGAACTCGGCGGTCGAAGCGGTCGTCGACCGCGTGTCCTTCGAGCTGCACGACCTCAGCAAGCGCGCCAAGGACATCGCCAGCGCCGCCGTGCTGCTGTCGCTGGTGCTGGCCGGCGGCATCTGGTTGGCCGCCATCTGGCAGCACCTGCGCTGAAGCGACTGCGGGCCGGAAAGACAAAGGGCGGACGCCGACCGGCGCCAGCCCTTCCTTGTTTCTGGACCCGTCGGGTCCGCGCGATCAGACCGCGGCTTCGTCCTGTTCGCCGGTACGGATGCGGATGACCTGCTCCACGGCGGTGACGAAGATCTTGCCGTCGCCGATCTTGCCGGTCTTGGCGGCCTTCAGGATGGCGTCGATGGAGCGCTCCACCTCGTCGTCCTTCACGACGACCTCGACCTTCACCTTCGGCAGGAAGTCGACGACGTACTCGGCGCCGCGATACAGCTCGGTGTGGCCCTTCTGGCGGCCGAAGCCCTTCACTTCCGTGACGGTCAGGCCGGAGGCGCCGACCTCGGCCAGGGCTTCGCGGACTTCGTCGAGCTTGAACGGTTTGATGATGGCGGTGATCTGTTTCATCACGGGGCTCCGAAAGGGGGATTGGCGGGCAAGACTGGCTGTGATTTAAGCACGGATCGTTTCAAGTGGACGCCCGCCATCGGTGAAGGGAGTCATCGCCCGATCCATCGCGGCCCGTTCCATCGAGTCCGCGCATCGTGTCAGCCCGCCCGATCAATCCGGAATGCGGTCGAGCTCGGCGAGCCACACGGCAGGCTCGGAATCGCTGGGCGCGCGCCAGTCGCCGCGCGGCGAGAGCGATCCGCCGCTCCCCACCTTCGGCCCGTTGGGCACGCAGCTGCGCTTGAACTGGCTGCCGCGGAAGAAACGGCTCACGAAGATCCGCAGCACGCGCTTGATCTCGGCGAGCGGGTATTCGTTGCGATGGACGTGTTCGCCGTCGGGCCAGTCGCCGCGCGCCTTGTCGCCCCAGGCGTGGCGCGCGAGGAACGCGATCTTGGCCGGCGAGTAGCCATGGCGGATCGTGTAGAAGAGGTTGAAGTCCTGCAGCTCGTAGCGTCCGATCTTGTCTTCGGTGCTTTGAAGGCCCGAGCCTTCCACGCGCGCGTCCTGCGGCACGAGCTCGGGACTGATCTCCGTGTTCAGGATGTCGAACAGCACCTCCTGCCCCGCGTGACCGAGCTGCGCCGTCTCCGCGACCCAGCGCACCAGGTACTGGATCAGCGTCTTGGGCACCGATGCATTCACGTTGTAGTGCGACATGTGGTCGCCGACGCCGTAGGTGCACCAGCCGAGCGCGAGCTCGCTCAGGTCGCCCGTGCCGAGCACCAGCGCGCCGGTGTGGTTGGCCAGACGGAACAGGTGGCTGGTGCGCTCGCCGGCCTGGACGTTCTCGAAGGTCACGTCGTAGACGGGCTCGCCCGCGGCATACGGATGCCCGAGGTCCTTGAGCATCTGCTCGCAGCTCGGGCGGATGTCGATCTCGCGGGCCTCGCAGCCGATCTCACGCATCAGGCGCAAGGCCTGGTCGCGCGTGCGGGTGCCCGTGGCAAAACCTGGCATCGTGACGCCGAGGATGTTCGTCCGCGGCCATCCCATCTGGTCCATCGCCCGCGCGGCGACCAGCAGCGCATGCGTCGAGTCCAGCCCGCCCGAGATGCCCAGCACCAGCTTGTGGATACCGCTGGACACCAGCCGCTGCACCAGCGCCTGCACCTGGATCTGGAAGACCTCGTTGCAGCGTTCATCGCGGCGCTGGCGGTCCGAGGGCACGTACGGGAAGCGCTCGATTCGGCGCCGCAGCGGCAGCGCCTGGGCGCGATCGACGCCCAGTTCGAACTCGACCGTGCGGAAGGTCTTCAGCAACGGTGCGTGATGCCGCACCGAATCGCCGAAGCTCGTCTGCCGCATCCGCTCGCGCGACAGGCGCTCGAGGTCCACGTCGGCCGACACGAGCTGCGAGCGGCGCTGGAATCGCTCGCTCTCCGCGAGGAAGCTGCCATTCTCGTAGACCAGCGCCTGACCGTCCCAGGCCAGGTCGGTGCTGGACTCGCCGGCGCCGGCGGAGGTGTAGACATAGGCTGCCAGGCAGCGCGCCGACTGCTGGCCGACGAGCTGATGGCGGTAGCCCGACTTGCCGACCGTGATGTTGGACGCCGACAGGTTCACGAGCACGGTCGCGCCGGCCAGCGCGGCGTAGGACGACGGCGGGATGGGCGTCCACACGTCTTCGCAGATCTCGACGTGCAGCCGGAGCAGCGGCTGGTCGATCGCCGCGATCACGAGCCGCGTGCCGAAGGCCACGCGCTGGCCCAGCAGCGTGATCTCCTCGGAGATCGCCTCGTCGGCGGCGTTGAACTGGCGGGCCTCGTAGAACTCGCCGTAGTTGGGCAGGTAGGTCTTGGGCAGGACCGCAAGCAGCCGGCCGCGCTGGAACACGACGGCGCAATTGAACAGCCGGTGCTCGATGCGCAGCGGTAGACCGACGATCGCGACGGTAGGCAGGTCCCGCGACACCGTCAGCAGGTGCGCCAGCGCCGCCTCGCAGCCGTCCAGCAGCGGGCGCTGATGGAAGAGGTCGTCGCTCGTGTACGCGGCCAGGCCGAGCTCGGGGAACGCCGCGACTGCGGCGCCGTCCGCGGCGGCCTCGCGCAGCAGCTGCGCGGTCTGCTCGCCGTTGAAGGCCGGATCGGCCACGCGGCACAGCGGGATGCCGACGGCGATGCGGGCGAAGTCGTGGGCGTAGAGGTTGTCGAAGGACACGCCGGCCGGACCGGAGGTCGCAGAGCCACTCAGGGAGGAAGTCGTCGTCGCTTGCATGGGGAGCATCCTGCCATCAAAGCGAAGGGTTTGAGCTTGCGCCTAAGATTTGCCGCGCATGACTGCCCCGCCCTCGCCTTCCCCCTCCGCCGACGCGCTTGAACACGACGTCGCCCAGCCGCTGATCCGCGTCGACGACGATCCCGCCGCGCTGCCCCGCGATCAATGGAACGCGCTGCTCGCCGCTTCGCCGCTGCCGTCCCCGTTCATGAAGCTCGAGTACCTGACGGCGATGCACGCGTCGGGCTCGGCCGTTCCGAAGAAAGGCTGGCAGGCGCAGTTCCTCAGCGTGTGGGACGGCGACCAACTGATCGCCGCCTGCCCGGCCTACCTCAAAGGACATTCCTACGGCGAATACGTGTTCGACTGGGCCTGGGCCGATGCCTACCAGCGGCACGGGCTGGCGTACTACCCCAAGCTGCTGGTCGCCGTGCCGTTCACGCCGGTGCCCGGCAGCCGCCTGCTGGCGAGGGACGACGCCGCGCGCGAATGGCTGGTGAAGGCGTTGCGGGCGCTGACGGCGCGCTCGGAGCTCTCCTCGGTCCACGTGCTGTTCGGCGACGACCAGGACCAGCGCGCGCTCACCGGCGACGACTGGCTCGCACGGCAGCAGGTGCAGTTCCACTGGACCGGCGACGGCGTGCCGCGCAGGTTCGCCGACTACCTCGCGACGCTGCAGCGCGAGAAGCGCAAGAAGATCCAGCAGGAGCAGCGCAAGGTCGTCGAGGCCGGCATCCGCTTCGAGCCGCTGCGTGGCGCGGCGATCACCGCCGAGGACTGGGACTTCTTCTACGAGTGCTACACGCTGACCTACCTGGCGCATCGCAACAAGCCGTACCTGACGCGCGACTTCTTCGCGCGGATGGCAGCGGACATGGCTGAGCACTGGCTGATGTTCGTGGCGCGGGATGCCGCGGGCGAACGCGTGGCCGCGTCACTGGTGGCGATCGACGAATCGCAGCGCGCGGCCTACGGGCGCTACTGGGGCTCGACGCGCTACATCCCCAACCTGCATTTCGATGCGTGCTATTACCAGCCGCTGACCTGGTGCCTGGAGAACAGCTGGCGCCGCTTCGAAGGCGGCGCGCAGGGGGAACACAAGATGGCCCGAGGGCTGATGCCGGTCGCCACGCACTCGGCGCACTGGCTCGCGCATCCGCAATTCCGCGAGGCCGTCGCCGACTTCCTGACCCAGGAGGGCGAGGCGATGAACGAGTACATCGACGAACTGGAACAGCATCAGCCGTTCAAAAGCGACAAGCCCGTCGCTTGACGGGCTTGTCGGGCTTGTCGGGCATTCGGCGCAGGACGCGCTCGTCGGCGAACGAATCGGGCGCGGAGGCCCGATGGCTCAACCGGTCGTCGACGTCACCAGGCGAGGCTGCGTGCGCACCGCCTCGCCGGCATGCTCGCGGAAGAGCTTGGCCAGCTTCGTCGCCGCGTCGTCGATGTCGTGCCGCGCCAGCACGCGCACGCGCGCCGCTTCGCCCATGCGCTGGAGTTCGGCATCGTCGAGCTGCAGGCAGTCGATCATGGCCTGCGCCAGCGGTTGAGGATCACCAGCCGGCACCAGCCAGCCGTTCTCGGGGCGGACCAGTTCCGGGATCGCCGCGATCGCGGTGCTGATGACCGGACGGCTCAAGGCCATCGACTCCATCACCACCACCGGCAGGCCTTCCGCGAAGCTCGACACCACCAGCGCCCGCGACGCGAGCATCTCCTCGCGGACCTGGTCGCTGCTGATCCAGCCGGTGATGCGCACGCGGTCGCGCAGACGCAGCGCGTCGATGCGCGCCTCGACCGGCTCACGCAGTTCGCCGTCGCCGGCGAGCACCAGTTCGAAGTCGATGCCCTTGGCCGCCACCAGCGCGGCCGCTTCCAGCATCAACAGGTGACCCTTCTGTTCGCACAGCCGGCCGACGGCCAGCAGTCGACGTCCGCTCGCGGGCGCGGCGGCCGTTTCATGGAACGCGGGCTCGACACCGCAAGGCACGATCGGCACCTTGGACCAGTGCGAGTGGTCCACCCAGCGGTAGATCTGGCTGCGGCAGAACGACGAGATCGCCACGACGAAACGCGAGCGGCGGATCTTCTCGCCCAGATGCAGCATCTCGGGCCGGTCGAACTCCTCGGAGCCGTGGCAGGTGAAGCTGTAGCCTGGACCGCCCAGCGCCTCGATCAACGCGGCCACCTCGGTCGCATTGGTCCCGAAGTGCGCGTGCACGTGGTTCACGCCTTCGGCGCGCAACAGCGGCACGGCCAGGCAGGCCTCCGCCAGGTAAATGAAGTGCACGGGCAGCGGCCGGTCGGCGCGACGGCCGAGCTTGACCGTCAGGGCCAGCGCGGACAGGAACTTCGCCGGCGAGCTCAGCGCCTGGCGCGCCATCGCCTTCAGCAGCGGACCGACGCCACCGCGCAGCAGGTAATGGGTGCGGGACTTCTCGTCCTGATCGGTGGGGTCCGGCGCGGCATCGTCCCAGCCCCGGACCGCCAGCCGCATCACGGGCACGCCCTGCTGCTCCAGCGCCAGGATCTCCCGGCGGATGAAGGTGTGGCTGACCTTGGGATAGTGATTGAGCAGGTAGGCGACTTTCACGTGACGAGACTTCCGTGTGGTGAGGCCGCCATTTTGGTGCCGCACGCACCAGTACACAACGTCAATCCCCAAAGCGGGGACATCTCAGTTGTAACGCACCGTCATGGCATTGTGTTTGCCAAGCGGACATTCTTGCGGTCAGAAACGAAAAAGGCGCCCCAAGGGGCGCTTTTCGTCCGGCGGCGAGCCTACTTCAGGCCCGTTCAGGCCGGGGTCCCGGCCTGATGATCAGGCCTTCGCGGCCTGCTCGGCCTTGGCGTAGTTGGCCATGCCGTCGGTGATTTCCTTCTTGGCGGCTTCCGGGCCTTCCCAGCCCTTGACCTTCACCCACTTGCCGGCTTCGAGGTCCTTGTAGTGCTCGAAGAAATGCTGGATCGCCTTCAGGCGCATCTGGTTGATGTCCTCGGGCTTGGTCCAGTGCTCGTAGATCGGCAGGATCTTGGTGGTCGGCACGGCCAGCAGCTTGGCGTCGCCGCCGGCTTCGTCGTCCATCTGCAGCACGCCGATGGCGCGGCAGGTCACCACCACGCCCGGGGTCAGCGGGAACGGCGTGATCACCAGCACGTCGACCGGATCGCCGTCGTCGGCCAGCGTCTGCGGCACGTAGCCGTAGTTGCACGGGTAGTGCATCGCCGTCGTCATGAAGCGGTCGACGAACAGCGCGCCGCTTTCCTTGTCGACCTCGTACTTGATCGGGTCGGCGTTCATCGGGATCTCGATGACGACGTTGAACTGCTCGGGCGCCTTCGCGCCGGGGGTGACTTTGTGCAGGCTCATGGTGGTGGACAGCGGTGAATGCGAGGGATTCCGGAGCGATCCGGAGAAGCCGCGATTCTAGAGGGTCGCCTGAACCGGGCCTGACGCCCCCTTCCATCGCGGGATCTCGTCGTTACGCCGGACGCCCGCCATCGCCGTTCGACGTCCTGCCGCCAGGATCAGGTCGTCAGGCTGTGCACCGGCCGCTCGCCGGCCAATGCCTGCGCCAGACTCTCCAGCACCATCCGGCCCATCGCGGCGCGGGTCTCCTCGGTCGCGCTGGCGCGATGCGCCTGCAGCACGACGTTGTCCAGATCCAGCAAGGCCGGCGGCACGTTGGGTTCGTCGGCGAAGACGTCCAGCCCCGCGCCCGCGATGCGCCGCTCCTGCAATGCCTTCACGAGATCGGACTCCTTCACCAGCCGGCCGCGCGCGACGTTGATCAGGAAGCCGCGCGGCCCGATCGCCTCGAGCACCGGCGCGTCGATCAGGTCGCGCGCCTTGTCGGCGGCGGCACAGACGATCAGCGCATCGCTGTCGCGGGCCAGTTGCACGAGGTCCGCCTCGAACGCCCACGGCACGCCGGGAATCTCCTTCAGATCGGTGTAGCGCACCGGGCAGCCGAAGGCGGCGACGCGTTCCGCGACCGCGCGGCCGACACGCCCCAGACCCACGATGCCCACGCGCATCCCGCTCACGCGGCGCGCCAGCGGGATCGCGTTCGGCTGCGGGAACTTGGGCCACAGGCCACCGCGCACGAAGCGGTCCACCGAAGCGACGTTGCGCGCGGTCGCCAGCAGCAGCGCCAGCGCCATGTCGGCGACATCCTCGGTCAGCGCGCCGAAGGTGCCGGTCACCGGCAGCCGGCGCGAGCGGGCGTACTCGATGTCCACCGCATCCGTGCCGACGCCGTTCACCGCGACGACCTCGATCGCCGGTAGCCGCTCCATCATCGACCGCGAGATGCCGGTGTGCCCGCCGGTGATCACGCCGCGTATCGAGGCGCCGTGCGTCGCGAGGTAGGCGTCCGGATCGGCCTGCTCGAACAGGCGATGCATCGTGTACAGCGCATCCAGCTCCGCATTGATCGCGGGCACCAGGATGGGATTGAGTTGGAGGATGTTCGGCTTCATGGCGCTCTCTACTTCAGGAAGGATCGGGAAGGTGTCATTCGGGCTGGATGCCAGCCGTCTTGATGACGGCGCCCCAGCGCTTGTATTCGGCGGCCTGGAAGCTGGCGAGTTCGGCCGGCGTCGACGTGAACGGCTCCATCCCGTTCTGCTCGACGAAGCGCTTGACCGGCTCCGCGGCCATCGCCTTCTGCATCAGCGCATTGATGCGCTCGACGACGGGCGCTGGCGTGCCCGCGGGCGCGTAGACCGCGTTCCAGTAGCTGATCTCGTAGCCGGGCAGGCCGGCCTCGGCGATCGTCGGCAGGTCCGGCACCAGCGGTGAACGCTTCGGACTGCTGACGCCCAGCGCCTTCAACTTGCCCGCCTTCACCTGCGGCAGGCTGGTGGTCAGGTCCACGATCATCAGATCGACCTGACCGCCGACCAGATCGACCATCGCCTGCGGATTGGCCTTGTACGGGACATAGGTCAACTGCGTCTGCGTCATCTGCTGGAACAGCTCCGCCGCCACGCGCGCCGACGAGCTGCCGGCGCCGAAGGTCAGCGGCTGCTTCTTCGCGATTGCGCTGAGCTCGGTCACGTTGCGCGCCGGGATGCGCGGGTTCGTCACCAGCAGCAGATAGCCCTTGACCAGCGCGCCCACCGGCGCGAAGTCCTTCACCGGGTCGTAGGCGAGCTTGCGGAACAGATGAGGATTGGCGGCCTGCGTCGTGTTGGTCGTGATGAACAGCGTGTAGCCGTCGGCCGCGGCGCGGGCCACCGCCTGCGCGGCGATGCCGCCGCTGGCGCCCGCCTTGTTCTCGACGATCACCGGCACCTTGGTCGCGGCGGTGATCTCCGCGCCGATGGCGCGCGCCAGACCGTCGGTGGTGCTGCCGGGGCTGGAGCCGACCACGAGGGTGATCGCCTTGGACGGAAAGGCCTCGCCTTGCGCGGCGGCGCCTAAGGGGATCAGGAACGCGGCGCCGGCAAGGACGGACACGGCACGGCGTCGGGTGCACCGGCGTTGATGGATGCGGTTCATGCGGTTGTCTCCAAGGATGGGCATGAGGGCCGGCATCGCGGAGGCTTCTGATCGGCGCCCGTCGATGTCGCGTGGACTCATGCTGGCAGCGGCGACGGGCATGGTCAATATTGATGATCAATATCAATCTGAAGCCCTTCCTCTTGATCCAGAAGGCAACATCGATGACATTCGGGACACATGGACAGGTGGCATGTTGACGAATACATTGACGGCTCACCGACACGAAACGACAAGCCGATGGCCGTCTGGATGACCTTGGACGAAGCACGCGACACGCTCGGCGTGCGTGCGCAGACGATCTACGCCTACGTGAGCCGCGGCCGCATCGGCGTGGAGCCCGATCCGCAGGATTCGCGGCGCAGCCTGTACCGCGCCGAGGACGTGAAGGCGCTGGTGCGCCGAAAGGAGACGGGGCGCACGCGCGAGACGTTGGCGGCGACCACGCTGTTCGGCGCGGAACCCAGCATCCCCACGGCGATCGCGACGTTCTCGGGCGGACGCCCCTTCTACCGCGGCGTCGATGTCGTCGAGCTGGCCGCGGACGCGACCTTGGAGGATGCGGCGCGGCTGCTGTGGAACGTCGAGACGCCGCCCGTGTTCCCGCGCCCCGCGGTCGCATCGGGTTCGCCGTCGCGCGCGGCACTCGAGGTCGTGTCGATGCTGCCCACCGGCCGCGCCCGCGCATTCGCCGAGCTGGCGGCGCTGACCGCCACCGGGCACTCGACGCGTGGCCGCGTGCCCCGCGTGCTGATCGAGGAAGCGTCGGCGCTGGTCGGCCGCCTGGCCGTCGCCTTCGGCGCCTCGGACGAGGAGACGCTGCCGCTGCACGAGCGACTCGCCAGGGGCTGGGCCCAGCCGCGCGCGGTGTCAGCGCTGCTGCGCAAGACGCTGGTGCTCGCGGCCGATCATGAGATCACCAGTTCGGCGTTCTCCGCGCGCATCACCGCGTCCACCGGGGCGTCATTGCCGGCGTGCCTGCTCGCGGGACTGACGACCTTCTCCGGTCCGCTGCACGGCGACGCCTCGGGACGCGTGCGCGCGCTGTTCGACGAGGTCGAGCGCGAGGGTGCCGATGCCGTCGTCGACCGCTACCTGGCATCGGCGATGCCGCTGCCCGGCTTCGGCCATCACATCTATCCCGACGGCGATCCACGTGCCGCCTCGCTGATGGCGGACTTCAAGCCTCCCGCCGCGATCTCGCGCCTCATCGACCGCGTGGTCGCGCTGACCGGCCTGCCGCCGTCGATGGACGTGGCGCTGGCCGCGCTCGTCGCGCGTTACAAGCTCCCGCAGGACGCCGGATTCGCGATCTTCGCGATCGCGCGCAGCGTGGGTCTGCTGGCGCACGCGATGGAGCAGCTCACGATCGATTCGGTGATCCGTCCGCGCGGCCGCTACATCGGCCCGAGCGCCGCCCGATCGCCTGATCCGCGCAAGTCCCACCGCAAACGCTGAACGCAACGCCAGACAGTCTCGACAACGGACCTGGTCCGGAGAAGCCGGCAGAGCCGGTGCCCCTCAAAGCGAACCCTGAGCGAAGCGAAGACTGTGAGCGGCGAGGGGCACCGGCTCTGCCGGCTTCGGGCGCCCCCGACGCCCCTGTAAAGCCTACGTCCCGGAGCACGCGCCGTGCCCGGTGCCAGTCCTTGCCCCGGTGCTGGCGCTCGCCCCTGCAAAGCCTGACACCCGCCTTGCAAAGCCCGTGAATCCGCTGGTAAACGCTCATGCCATGCCCTATTCACGGGCTTAGCATCGATCGACGGACTGTTGCTGTTGCGTGCGCGCAGGCCCGGCGCCCGCTGGATGGAACCGTCTCACGGATCAAAGAATCAGCGAGAGGAGACAACCTTATGTCGACGAGTTTGGCGCTGTACTTCGCGCTGGCCTGCGGGCTGGCGGCGGTGCTTTACGGCTTTATCCAACGCAGCTGGATCCTGAGCCAGGACCCCGGCAACCCCCGCATGCAGGAGATCGCCGGCGCGATCCAGCAAGGTGCCGCGGCCTACCTGGCGCGGCAGTACCGGACCATCGCGATCGTTGGCGTCGTGCTGGGGCTGCTGATCGGCGTCGCGCTGGACTGGAAGTCGGCCATCGGCTTCTTCATCGGCGCGGTGCTGTCCGGCGCCTGCGGCTTCATCGGCATGAACGTCTCGGTGCGCGCCAACGTGCGCACCGCGCAGGCGGCGACGCAGGGCATCGGCCCTGCGCTCAACGTCGCCTTCAAGGGCGGCGCGATCACCGGCATGCTGGTGGTGGGGCTGGGCCTGCTCGGTGTCGGCCTGTTCTTCATGTGGGTCAGCGACAGCGGCACCCGCGCGGACAGCCAGACGCTGAAGCCGCTGCTGGGGCTGGCCTTCGGCTCGTCGCTGATCTCGATCTTCGCGCGGCTGGGCGGCGGCATCTTCACCAAGGGTGCCGACGTCGGCGCCGACCTCGTCGGCAAGGTCGAGGCCGGCATCCCCGAGGACGACCCGCGCAACCCGGCGGTGATCGCGGACAACGTCGGCGACAACGTCGGCGACTGCGCCGGCATGGCGGCCGACCTCTTCGAGACCTACGCGGTCACGCTGATCGCGACGATGGCGCTGGCCGCGCTGACCTTCGGCGGCATGTCCATCGCCGCGATCGTGTACCCGCTGGTGCTGGGCGGGGCGTCGATCATCGCGTCCATCATCGGCTGCAGCTTCGTCAAGGCCAGCCCGGGCATGAAGAACGTGATGCCGGCGCTCTACAAGGGCCTGATCGTCGCGGGCGTGCTGTCGGCCATCGCGTTCTGGTTCATCACCCGGGCGCTGTTCCCGCAGGACCTGACGCTGCCCGGCGGGCAGACGATCGGCGGGAACGCCCTCTTCCTGTCCTGCCTGGTCGGCCTGCTGCTGACCGCGGCGATGGTGTGGATCACCGAGTACTACACCGGCACCAACTACAAGCCGGTGCAGCACGTGGCACAGGCGTCGACCACCGGCCACGGCACCAACATCATCGCGGGACTGGGCGTGTCCATGCGCTCCACCGCGTGGCCGGTGCTGTTCGTCTGCGTCGCGATCCTGGTGGCCTTCAAGCTGGCCGGTCTCTACGGCATTGCGATCGCGGCCACGGCCATGCTCAGCATGGCGGGCATCGTGGTGGCGCTCGACGCCTACGGCCCGATCACCGACAACGCCGGCGGCATCGCCGAGATGGCCGACCTGCCCGCCAGCGTCCGCGACGTCACCGATCCGCTGGACGCCGTCGGCAACACCACCAAGGCGGTGACCAAGGGTTATGCGATCGGTTCCGCGGGCCTGGCGGCGCTGGTGCTCTTCGCCGACTACACCCACGCGCTCGAACAGCAGGGCCTGACGGTCAGCTTCGACCTGAGCAACCACATGGTGATCGTCGGGCTGTTCATCGGCGGGCTGATCCCCTACCTCTTCGGCGCGATGACCATGGAGGCGGTGGGGCGCGCGGCAGGCTCGGTCGTCGAGGAAGTCCGGCGCCAGTTCCGCGAGATCAAGGGGATCATGGAAGGCACCGCGAAGCCCGAGTACGGCCGCGCCGTGGACATGCTCACCGCCGCGGCGATCAAGGAGATGATCGTGCCGTCGCTGCTGCCGGTGATCGTGCCCATCGTCGTGGGCCTGGTGCTCGGACCGGCCGCGCTGGGCGGACTGCTGATGGGCACCATCGTCACCGGGCTGTTCGTCGCCATCTCGATGTGCACGGGCGGCGGCGCCTGGGACAACGCCAAGAAGTACATCGAGGACGGCCACCACGGCGGCAAGGGCTCGGAGGCCCACAAGGCCGCCGTCACCGGCGACACCGTCGGCGATCCGTACAAGGACACGGCGGGTCCCGCAGTCAACCCGCTGATCAAGATCATCAACATCGTCGCGCTGCTGATCGTGCCGCTGCTGCCGGCGGCCGGCATCAGCGGACCCGCGGCCGGAGCGCACACGCCGCCGGCCTTGACCGCGCCGGCGCCCGAGGCGTCCGTGCCGGCCTCCGCGCCCATCGGCGTACCGGATGCAGTGGCCAGCGGCCCGACGGAGGCGGCCAGCGCGGCGTCCGCCCCCTGAACCGCGTTGAAATGTCCTGACCGGGAGGCAGCGATCACGCCGACTGGGCGACGCTCGCCCGGCCCTCGGTGAAAACGCTGAGAAAAACAGCCCCGCGAGGGGCTGTTTGCGCTTTGAAGGGTCATGCGCACACGGCAGAATCGGCAGTCAATATCAGAACATCCAGGGATTCCGCTCAACATGCTCAGCCAGGCCATCACGCCGCGCGAATTCGAACGCCGCCGCGAGCAGTTGGCCGAGCTCCAGCGCTACCTGGCGTCGCAGGAAACCGAGTACGCAGACTGCCGCCAGCGCATGCAGCGTTTCGTCGACCGCTACGTCGCCGCGCTGGGGCCGCTGTACATGGAGCTGGACGCGCTCGAATCGCAGCTCTACTGCGCGATGCGCTACCTGCACGACGCGCTGGCCCGCAACGGGCTCGATGCCCGCGCGCCTGATTCGCCCCGGGCCACGGCGATGCCGCATCTGCCGGTGCTGCCCGCCGGTGCGCCGCTCCCCGCCGAGCCCGAAGGCGGCCTGGTGCAGGTCGGTCCGCCCCCTTGAAGACCCTCTACCGCCGTGCCGCGAAACGGCTGCATCCGGACCTCGCGCCGGACGATGTCGAGCGCGTGCACCGCGAGCGCAAGATGGCGGAGGTCAACGAGGCTTACGAGGCCTGCGACCGGGATCGCCTGGAGGCCTTGCTGCTGGCCGCCGGCGAGAGCCTGGTGAAGGTCCGTGGCGGCGACGCCGATGCGGTCATGGAATGGCTGCGTAGCGCCGAGCGCTCGGTGCAAGGACGGCTGCGCGTCGTCCAGGCCCACCTCGCGCTGCTGAAGAGCCACACGATGCATGAGCTGGGCGAATCGATCGAACGCGCCGAGAAGCGCGGTCTCGATCCGCTGGGGATCATGGCCAACCGCCTGCGCGCCCAGATCACCGAGCGCCGCCAGGAGCTCTATATCGGACAGCGCCTGCAGCCCGAGTCCAGCATGGCCGAGGCCTTCCTGCGCCAGCGCCAGCAGCGCCTGGGCGGCGGGATCGCGGCGTCGCACTGACGCCGCTTCGCTTCACCGGCGCCCGCGCCCTTGAGGCACTCGCGGCGACAAGGTCGCCGCCCAAGCCGCGATCTCAGGACCCAGCGCATCCACCGCCGCCGCGGTCGCCTTGACGGCGCCTTCGGCGCTCGCACCCGCAGGCTCCGACCGATCGAACGCGCGTTGCGTGCCGTCCTCGGCGGTCGCCATCACCCGTACCTGCACCTCGCTGCGCGAGGCGCTGGAGAAGTTCTGGAGGCTCTCCTCGAGCTCCAGCGTCACGCCGATGACCACCTGCGGGTCGGCGCTGGCGGCGACCGGCGCACGGGCGATCTGCTGGCGCATCCGCGAAGCGACGAGCACCGGCAGCGGCGCGGCCCAGCGCGAGTCGCGATACGCGCGCCGTGCGTAAGGATCGGAATCGGCAAGGCGATACGCGATTGCCGTGCCCTGCAATGTCTCGGGCGCGGTGACCGCCTGGAGTTCGACGCGCTTGGCCAGCGTCGCCTGCTGCGGCCACGCGGGCGCGGGGCCCAGGTCCATCTGTGTCGGCGCCGGCGGCCGGCTGCCGCAGGCGCTCAGCGTCGCCGCGAGTGCCAGTCCGCCGAGCAGCAGCACGCGGCGCACACCACCAGTCCTTGGAAGTTCAATGGGGTCGTTCATTTCTTCGCTCCCGCCTCGAAGCCCGTTTCACCGGGGCCGGGCGCGCCGGGCGTCGGGCCGAGGATCAGGCTCTGCGGCTGGTCACCGATGTTCTGCGCGGCACGCTCCAGGGCGCGCGCCGCCGCAGACAGATCGTCCAGCACCGCGCGTTGACGCGGCTTGTCCGCCGAACCGACCAACGACAGCTCCACGCGCCGCAGCGTGCGCTGCATCTGCACGGCCGCGTCGCCCAGTTGATCGATCGCGCCGGCCTTGCCCTTGTATTCGTCGGCGAGTTCGCCGCCCTGCTTCGCGAGCGTGTCGATGTTGCCCAGCGTGTTCCGCCCGGCGACCACGAGGCCGTCGGTGTTCTTCACCAGCCCGGGCAGCGCCTTGGCCGTCGGGCGCAATTCCTTGACCAGCTCGTTGAGGCCGGCGGAGGCTTCGTTCAGTTGCGCCAGCGTCTGGCTCACCTGCTGCTGGTTGCTGTCGCTGAGCACCTTCTGGATGCGATCCATCGTCGCGAGCGCGCCGGCCGCGAGCTTCGGTCCCGCGTCCTGCAGCTGGTCGAGGAAGCCCGGCGCGAGCGCGATGCGCCGCGTCTCCAGCACGCTCCGCTTCGGGTCCGCCGGATCCTGCCCGTCGTACAGGTCGATGAACGACAGCCCCGTGATGCCCTGGTAGCCGAGCTTGGCCAGCGTCCCCGGTGCGATCGGCGCGTCCGCGTCGACCTCGATCTCCACGAGGATCTGCTTCGGTTGCGCCGGGTCGAAACGGATGGTGTCGACCTTGCCGACCTGCACGCCGCGCAGCTTCACCGGCGCCTTGACGTTCAGTCCCGGCACGCCCGAGCTCGTGACCACGGTGAAGGTCTGCGTGTCGCCGCGGTCGTCGCGGAACCACAGGATGACCGCCACCAGCGCCGCCCCGAGCAGCAGCACGAACAGGCCCGTGGCCAATGCATGTGCCTTGTTTTCCATGTGCTCGCCCGAGTCCTTTGTGCTTGTTCGTTGTCGTCAGTACGGTCCGCCGCCGGTCGCCCCGTTCAGGCGGGCATCTCGTCGCGGTGCTGCAGCGCGTCGCGGTAGCTGCGCAGGTTGTCCGCGGCGCAGCGGTCCGCGTGGCCGAGGAAGAAGTTGCGGATGAACGGATGCTTCTGCTTCACCACCAGCTCCAGCGGCCCGTGCGCGATCAGGTGCTGGTCCGCCAGCACCGCCACGCGGTCGGCGATCGCGAACAGCGTGTCCACGTCATGCGTGACCATCACCACCGTCAGCGCCATCTCGCGCCGCAGGCTCTCGATCAGCTGCACGAAGTTCTTCGAGCTCGCCGGGTCGAGCCCGGCCGTCGGCTCGTCCAGGAACAGCAGCTGCGGATCCATGATCAGCGAGCGCGCCAGCGACACCCGCTTGATCATGCCGCCGGAGAGCTCCGCCGGCATCTTGATGCCGTCCTCCGGCTTGAGGCCGACCTGCTGCAGCTTGGTCATGACCAGCTCGGCGATCAGGTCCTTGGGCAGGCTCTTGAGTTCGCGCAACGGGAGCGCGACGTTGTCGAACACCGACAGCGCCGAGAACAGCGCGCCCTGCTGGAACAGCACGCCCCAGCGGTGCCTCACCTGCGCCAGGTCGGTCGCCTCGCACTTGCCGAGCTTGTGGCCGAAGACCAGCACCTCGCCCTCGCTGGGCCGCTCCAGGCCCAGCATCAGCCGCAGCAGCGTCGTCTTGCCGCTGCCGGAGCCGCCGATGATGCCCAGCACCTCGCCGGCGGTGACCTCCAGGCTCAGGTCCTTGTGGATGCGCACGCCGCCGAGCACGGTGCCGACGTGGCGCACCTCGATCACCGGATCGCCCGGCTGGACGTTCAGTTCCTCGACGGCGTCGGCCGAGGTCGGTTCGGTACATCCGCTCATGCTTTCAACCCCACGTCGGAGAACATCACCGCGAAGATCGCGTCCACGATGATGACCACGGTGATCGCGCTCACCACCGAATCGGTGGTGCCGGTCCCGAGGCTTTCGCTGTTCGGCTTGATCCGCAGCCCGAAATGGCAGGCCACGAACGCGATCATGAGCCCGAACACCGCCGATTTGGCCAGTCCCAGCCAGAGGTTGGCCACCGGCACGGCGGCCGGGAGCCCTTGCAGGAACTGCACGTAGTCCAGGCCCAGGGTGGCCCGCGCGGCGATCATGCCGCCGAGCAGCACCATGCTGCTGGTCCACGTCATGACCAGGGGCAACGAGAGTGCCAGGGCCACCATCTTGGGCACCACCAGCCGGATCGTGTGGGAGATCCCCATCACCGACAGCGCGTCCAGTTCCTGCGTCACCCGCATCACGCCGAGCTGCGCCGTCATCGCCGAGCCGCTGCGGCCCGCCACCAGGATCGCGGCCAGCAGCGGTCCCAGTTCGCGCCAGACGCTGATGCCGAGGATGTTGATGACGTAGATGTCGGCGCCGTAGCTCTGCAGCTGCTTGGCGGTCAGGTAGGACAGCGTGATGCCGACCAGCACGCCGACCAGCGCCGTGATGCCCAGCGCCTGCGCGCCGCTGCGGTAGATGTGGGCGGAGATGTCCTTCCACGCGATCAGGTTGGGATGCCGGGCCAGCGTCCCCAGGTCGCGCGTGACCTGGCCGAGCAGCGCCGTCGCGTCGAGCAGATGACTGGCGAGGTTGAGCAGGCCCTGGCCGAACTGGCGGACGTTCTGCGCACGCGGCGGCCTCGCTGGCTTGCCCTGCTTGCTGCCCAGCCGTGCGAACAGCGCCTGGAACATGTCCGCCAGCGGAGCCGGCGGCCAGCGCAGCTGCTCCGGCTGGCGGCGACCCCAGGCCTGCCACAGCAGCAAGGCGCCGGTCGGGTCGAGCCGGCGCACCGCGCTCAGGTCCCAGGACACGTTGGCGGTCGGCAATCCACCGAGTTCGCCGCGCAGCGCCTCGACGCGCTCGCGCAGCGCCAGCAGCGTCCAGTCACCCTCCAGGCGCACCTGGACGCGCCCGCCGTCGCCGGACTCGCGCAGCAGGCGCGGTGACGGATCGGCGACGTCGTGGGTTTCCAGAGGGGCATCCATTGGGGTCAGAGCATAGCCGCGCAAGGGCGCTCCGGTGAACCCGGCGGACAGGAGTTCGCCCAGTCAGACAAGACGCTGTCGCAGGCGCTCCAGATAGGTGCGGCTGCAGGGCACGCGGCTGCCGTCGCGCAGGCGCAGGTGGGCGTCGCCGGCCTCGGTCGGCTCGATGGCGTCGATCAGGCTCAGCCGCACCAGGTAGCCGCGGTGCACGCGCACGAACACGGCCGGGTCCAGGCGTTGCTCGAACGCGCCCAGGCTGCTGCGCAGCGGGTAGTCGTGCTGCTGGCGCCGCAGGTTGACGTAGTTGCCGCAGGCCTGCACCCACTCGATCTCGTCCATCGGGAGCAGGAACTCCTTGCCGAGTTTCTTCACGAGCAGACGCTCCGGCAACGCCGGGGTGCCCGCGGGCGGCGCGGGCGAGGGCCCGGGCGAGGGCTCTGGCGGAGCAGCAGCAGCCGGAACCGGCGCGGGGGCAGGCTCCGGCGGTTCCGCGAGCAGGCTCGCCTCGCCCTGCCAGCGCCATACGAAGAGCCGGTAAGCCCCGACGATCAGCAGGATGAAGGCGTAGCTGCGGACGTCCTTCTGCGCTTCATACAACAGCTCCAGCGGCCAGTTGCCGAAGTCGTAGACGGCGCCCTGCGTCGCGTAAGCCAACTTGCGCAGCGCCACCATGCCCAGCACGTGCGCCAGGCTGGTGAGGAGCGCGAACAGCAGGT
Organism: Roseateles chitinivorans; assembly: GCF_050632235.1. Taxonomy (GTDB): domain Bacteria; phylum Pseudomonadota; class Gammaproteobacteria; order Burkholderiales; family Burkholderiaceae_C; genus Roseateles; species Roseateles chitinivorans_A. Next base: position 5,366,859 of record NZ_CP192584.1, read on the forward strand.
GCCAGGGCAGATGCCGCCTCAGCAGGCCCCAGCGCAGGGGCCTGGTATCCGCCGCGCGGACGATCCACGGGATCAGCGCCATCCAGACGACCGCGCTGGAGAACTCCCAGACGGCCGGCTCCCAGGTGTCGAACCGCAGTCCGGCGCGGCGGAGGTCCAGGTTCGTCGTGATCGTGTTGCCGAGCGCGGAACCGAGCAGCAGCGCGCTCCAGAGCGCGCGCTCGACCCACCGCCGCCGCGTCAGATAGATCCCCAGCCACTTGTCCTCGGTCATGGCGGCGCAGTGTAGGCGCGGGCGAGGCGTCGGCCCCGCGCGAGCCACCCCTGGGACGGGGCGGCTCATCACCGGGCGGGGGCGGCTCGTCACATACATGGCGCGCAGGACCCGGCGGAGACGAAGCTGCACCCCATGAACACCTCCACCCTCCCCGCGCGTGGCGCGCCTTCGGCCTCCCGCCTGACCGAGCTCGACTGGCTCCGGGTCATCGCCTTCGGCCTGCTGATCCTCTACCACTCGGGCATGTTCTACGTGAGCTGGGACTGGCACGTGAAGTCGCCGCGCCTCGTCCCCGCGCTCGAGGCCTGGATGCTCTGGTTGAACCCGTGGCGCATGTCGCTGCTGTTTCTCATCTCCGGCGCAGCGACCGCGCTGATGACAGGACGCGCCAACGGCACCGAGGGGTTGATCGTCACCCGCAGCAAGCGGCTGCTGTTGCCGCTGCTGTTCGGCATGACCGTCGTCGTGCCGCCGCAGGCCTATCTGGAAGTGGTCGAGAAGCTCCACTACGCCGGCAGCTACGGCGACTTCCTGACGCTCTACTTCCGGGCGTATCACGGCTTCTGCCGCGGCGACGACTGCCTGAAGCTGCCGACCTGGAATCACCTCTGGTTCCTGCCCTACCTGTGGGCCTACACCGTGGTCGTGCTGCTGGCGCTGCGGCTTCGCGCGGTGCGCACCCTGTTCGCGCATCCCGGCTGGCACGGCATCGTGCGCGGCGGGCGACTGCTGTGGGTGCCGTGGCTCGTGTTCGCGCTGCTGCGACAGCATCTGCTGGATCGCTTCCCCGCTACCCACGACCTCGTCCATGACTGGTACCAGCACGGCGTGTACTTCGCGGTGTTCCTGCTCGGCTTCGCGCTCTACGGCAGCCGCGACGATCGTCATGGCGCCTGGGAAGCCGCCCGGTGCCTGCGCTGGATCGCGCTCGTCGGTTTCGTCGTGGTGCAGCTGCTCTCGCAGGGACTCACGGACGGGTGGCGCCTCGCCCACGGCGATGACTTCCCGGCGTGGCTGCTGATGGCGCTGCGTGCGCTCAACGCCGGCAAGCAATGGCTGCCGATCGTGGCGGCGCTGGGCTTCGGCCGGCAGTGGCTGGCTGATCGCGATTCGCTGCTGCTGCGCTGGCTGACGCTGGCCGTGTTCCCGTTCTATCTGGTCCACCAGACGGTCACGGTGATCGCGGGGCATCTGCTGGTGCCGCTGCACTGGCCGTTGGCTCTCGAGGCGACGGCGCTGGTCGCGTTCACCGCCCTCGCCTGCGTGATCGCCGCGCTACTCGCGATGCGTGTCGACGCGCTGCGACCCTGGATGGGGCTGGCTGCTCGCCCACGATGGATCGCCAATCGCACATGACGATCGAATGACGGGGTCAGGTCTTGCGGGCCCACCCCTCGGAGGGATTCTCCCGACACCGCCACTGCCCAATAGTCGAACACGGTGAGACGGCGTCACGCCATCCGAGCGCCGTCTCCACCATTCATCAACAGGGAGATCCGCAAAAATGAAATCGAAGTCACTCACGCTGCTGAAGGCGGCCGCACTCGTCGCCACGGCGGCACTGTCGCTGTCCGCGCATGCAGGCGGCACTTTCGTGCCGGTGTATTCCTTCCCGGCCCCGACCGACACCTCGGCGACGTCCCCGGGCAGCTGGCCCATGTGGGACCTGACGCTGGACAGCTCGACAGGACTGCTCGTCGGCGTGACGGCCAACGGCGGCACCGGCGGCGGCGGTGCGCTCTACACCGTCCGCACCGACGGCCTCGTCAACACCTTGCGCAGCTTCGGCACCAACGGCGACACACAAGGCGGCCGGCCCAACGGACCGGTGCTCGTCACCGGCTCCGGGTACTACGGCGTCACGCAGTTCGGCGGCGCCAACGGCAAGGGCGTGCTCTACAAGTGGAGCACCGTGTCCGGCTACCAGGTGCTGTACCACTTCGGCACCGGCACCGAGGGGGCCAACCCTTCCGGTCCGCTGCTGCTCGCCAGCAACGGCAACGTCTACGGCACCGCCACCAACGGTGGCGCCTGCGGCGTGGGCACCGTGTTCCAGTTCAGCCTGTCCAACCCGGGCAGCGTCTCCACCACGCACTCGTTCTGCGGCTCGGAGGGCACCGGACCGATGACCGGCGTGATCCAGGCCAGCGACGGCAAGCTGTATGGCACGGCCTACAACGGCGGTGACTCGAACGGCGGCACGCTGTTCAGCATCGACCCCGCGAACAACGGCTTCAGCCGCCTGTACAGCTTCGGCGCCGCCAACACCCCCGATCCGCGCTTCCCGTCACGCCTGATCCAGGCCCGCGACGGTCTGCTGTACGGCACGAGCTACGCCGGCGGCAACGGCGCCGGCACCATCTTCTCCAGCACGCTGACCGGCGCCGTGACCGTGCGGACCGCGATGCAGAGCAGCCCGTCGCCCTGGTCCGCGCTGAACGAACGGTTCATCGGCGTGTTCTACGCCAACTCGTGGGGATCGGACGCCGGCCGCCTGTACCAGTTCCGGTCGTCCAACAACAGCCTGTCGACCATCCACCAGTTCGTCTTCGGGGATGCGAGCTGGCCCAAGGCGGGCCTGACGGTCGGCGCGGACGGCAACCTGTGGAGCGTCACCACGGACGGTGAATCCACCTGGTCCGGCCACTACGGGACGATCTTCAAGATCCAGTTCCTGACCGCGAATCCGTAAGGCGTCCGGAGCCTGGCGTCGCCCCTTCGCGGGCGACGCGCCGAGCATCGGCCAGAAAGCAAAAAGCCCGGCATCTTGCGATACCGGGCTTCCTGATTCTTCTTATAAATGGTCGGGGCGGCGGGATTCGAACTCGCGACCCCTTGCACCCCATGCAAGTGCGCTACCAGGCTGCGCTACGCCCCGACTAAGCCTAAGATTCTATACGTATTTTGACGCGCTATGCAAGCAAACTCTCTCGAATCGCCAGCAACTCGTCCCTGACCTGTTCCAGCGTGAGCTTCTCGAGCGACACGGTGGTATGCGCCGCGCTGTCCGCGACGTCCGCCGCCAACGCCCGCGACGCTTCGCGATGGTCACGATAGGCATCGAGCTGCGCCGCCGCCAACGCTTCGGCGCGGAATTCCTGGGCACTCGCGCCGGTGTGGCTGACGTCGATCAGTTGATTGCGTGCACCGCTGATCGTGAAGCCCTGGTCGTAGAGCAGATCGCGGATGCGGCGGATCAGCAGCACTTCATGGTGCTGGTAATAGCGCCGGTTGCCCCGCCGCTTCATCGGCTTGAGCTGCGTGAACTCCTGTTCCCAATAGCGGAGCACGTAGGGCTTCACGCCGCACAGCTCGCTGACCTCACCGATGGTGAAGTAGCGCTTGGCAGGGATGGCGGGAAGCTGGACGTCCATGGGAATCAGCGGCTCCGGCAGCGGCGGGAAGGGTCAGACTCTACTCGAAGTCACCAACCGAAGGCGCGTCGCCCTGGACGGCTTCTTTCAATTTGTGACTGGCATGAAACGTCACGACGTTGCGGGCCTTGATCGGGATCGCTTCGCCGGTGCGCGGGTTGCGGCCGGGTCTCGGCGCCTTGCGCCGGATGTTGAAGTTGCCGAAGCCCGAGAGCTTCACTTCGCGGCCGCTGGAGAGGCTCTGGTGAATGATGTCGAAGAAGGCCTCGACCATGTCCTTGGACTCGCGCTTGTTCAGGCCGAGCTTGTCGAACAGCAGTTCCGCCAGCTCGGCCTTGGTCAGCGTGGGCGTCTCCAGGCTGCCGAGCAGCACGCGCGACTGCTCCTTCAGATCGTCATCACTCATGGGTGTCCTCCCCTCCCTCAGCCTCGCAGGCGCGCGCCGAGACTGTCGCCCAGCTGCGCCACCACCTTCGCCACCGCCTGTTCGATGCGCTCGTCGGTCAGCGTGTTCTCGTCATCGAGCAGCGACAGGCGCACGGCCAGGCTGCGTTCGCCAGCCTTCAGTTCCGCCGTCGGCTGCGCCGGTTTGAAGACGTCGAACAAACGCGCAGAGCGTACCAGGGCTTCGCCGCTGGATTCGATCGCCCGGATGAGGGAGTCATAGGTGACCTGCTCATTGACGATCAGCGCCAGATCGCGTTGCACCGCCTGCAGACGAGGCACGCCCTGACCCTGCGGCAGCGTGCGCGCCAGCACGGCGTCCAGCGACAGCTCGAACAGGACCGGCGCACTCGGCAGTTCGTAGCCTTGGCGCCACTTGGGATGCAGCTCGCCGATCACGCCGATGGCCTGGCCGTCCAGCAGCACGCGGGCGCTGCGGCCCGGATGCAGTGCGGGATGCCCGGCGGCTTCGAAGCTCAGCACGCGCGGCGCGAACAGCGCCTCGAGGTCGCCCTTCACGTCGAAGAAGTCGACGGCGCGGTCCTTCTGCGCCCATTGCTGCTGGTCCGCGGAGCCCCAGGCGAGGCCGGACAAGCGCATCGGCTGCGCGATGCCGGCGATGGTCGTGTCGCTTTCCTGCACTGACGCGTCGCGCAGGAACACGCGGCCGATCTCGAACACGCGCACGCGCGGCGACTTGCGCGCCAGGTTGTTGCGCAGCGCCTGGACCAGCGAGCCCATCAGCGAGGTGCGCATCACCGCCAGCGGCGCGGCGATCGGGTTCAGCAGCTGGATCGGATTGGCGTTGCCGGCGAGCTCCTGCTCCCAGCGCGCTTCGACGAAGCTGAAGTTGATCGTCTCGAAGTACCCCAGGCCGGCCATCGTGTGACGCAGCGCGTGCGTCGCGCGGCGCGATTCCGAGCCCACCTTGCCGACCACCGGCGCCAGCGGCGGCGTCGACGGCAGCTTCGGATAACCCAGCACGCGGATGACTTCCTCGATCAGGTCTTCCTCAATCTGGATGTCGAAGCGGAAGGTCGGCGGTGTCACCGTGATCACGCCAGGGGTCGACGTGAATTCGAGGCCCAGACGCTTGAACACGCCTTCACAGTCCGCCTGCGTCACCGGCATGCCGATGACCTTGGCGGCGCGCTCCACGCGCAGCGCGACCGGCTTGCGCTCGGGCAGTTGCGTCGTCTGGTCGTCCATCGGTCCGGCGTCGCCGCCGCAGATCGACTGGATCAGCTGCGTGATGCGCTCGATGTGGTCGACGGTGCCGGCCGGATCGACACCGCGCTCGAAGCGGTGGCCCGCGTCAGTCGAGAAGTTGAAGCGGCGCGATCGGCCCATCACCGCCTTCGGCCACCAGAACGCGGCTTCGACGTAGATGTTCTTCGTGTCGTCGGACACGGCGGTGGCGTCGCCGCCCATGATGCCGGCCAGCGACTCGACCTGCTCGCGATCGGCGATCACGCCGACGCTCGCGTCGACGTCGATCGTGTTGCCGTTCAGCAGCTTGAGCTGCTCACCCGGCTTGCCCCAGCGGACGATCAGCTCGCCGTGGATCTTGTCGAGGTCGAAGATGTGGGACGGACGGCCCAGTTCGAACATCACGTAGTTCGAGATGTCCACCAGCGGCGACACCGAGCGCTGGCCGCAGCGGGCCAGGCGGTCGATCATCCACTGCGGCGTCTTCGCGGTCGTGTCGACGTTGCGGATCACGCGGCCGGAGAAACGGCCGCACAGGTCCGCGGCTTCGACGCGCACCGGCAGCTTCGCGTCGGTGGCGACGGCGGCCGGCTTGATCTCGGGCGCCATCAGCGGCGCGCCGGTCAGCGCGGACACTTCACGCGCGACGCCGTAGACGCTCAGCGCATGCGCCAGGTTCGGCGTCAGCTTCAGCGTGAACAGCGTGTCGTCCAGGTTCAGGTGCTTGCGGATGTCCTCACCGATGGTCGCGTCGGCGGCCAGCTCCAGCAGACCGCCGTGGTCTTCCGCCAGCTTCAGCTCGCGGGCCGAGCACAGCATGCCGAAGCTCTCGACGCCGCGCAGCTTGCCCTTGCCGATCTTGAACGGCTTGCCGTCCTCGCCCGGCGGCAGTTCGGCGCCGATCGTGGCCAGCGGCACGCGGATGCCGACGCGCGCATTCGGCGCGCCGCAGACGATCTGCAACAGCTCCGGACCACCGGCATTGACCTTGCAGACGCGCAGGCGATCGGCGTCCGGATGTTGTGCGGCCTCGACGATCTCGGCCACGACGATGCCGTGGAACGGCGGCGCCACCGGGCGCAGTTCTTCCACTTCCAGGCCGGACATGGTCAGCAGCTCGGCCAGTTCTTGGGTGTTCAGCGCGGGGTTGCAGAAGGCCCGCAGCCAGGACTCAGGGAATTGCATGGGGTTCTCTCTTGCTCTCTAGGCGACCGGGGGCACGATTTACTTGAACTGCGACAGGAATCGCAGGTCGCCGTCGAAGAACAGACGCAGGTCGCTGACGCCGTAGCGCAGCATGGCCAGGCGGTCGATGCCCGAGCCGAAGGCGAAGCCGATGTAGCGCTCGGGATCCAGGCCCATGTTGCGGATCACCTGCGGATGCACCTGGCCGGAGCCGGAGACTTCCAGCCAGCGGCCCTTCAGCGGACCGGAGCCGAACATCATGTCGATCTCGGCGCTGGGCTCGGTGAACGGGAAGTAGCTCGGCCGGAAACGGATGTCCATGTCCGTCGTCTCGAAGAACTGCTGCATGAAGTTCACGTAGACGGACTTCAGGTCCTTGAAGCTGATGTTCTCGCCGACCCACAGCCCTTCGACCTGGTGGAACATCGGCGAATGTGTCGCATCGCTGTCCACGCGGTAGGTGCGGCCCGGCGCGATCACGCGGATCTCGGGCATCGGCTGGCCGGCGTCGATCAGCGCGCGATGCTTCTTGACGTGCTGCACCGCGTAGCGAATCTGCATCGGGCTGGTGTGCGTGCGCAAGACATGACCCCCTTCGATGTAGAAGGTGTCATGCATCGAGCGCGCCGGATGGTCTTCCGGCGTGTTCAGCGCGGTGAAGTTGAACCAGTCGTTCTCGATCTCGGGGCCGTCGGCGACGTCGAAGCCCATGGAGCCGAAGATCGCCTCGATGCGCTCCATCGCGCGCGTGATCGGGTGCAGGCCGCCGGTGCCGCGCTGGCGGCCGGGCAGCGTGACGTCCAACGCCTCGGCCTTGAGCTGCAGCTCGAGTTCCGCGTCCGCCAGGGCCTGGCGGCGCGCGGTCAGCGCCGCCTCGATGCCCTGCTTGAGCTGGTTGATCTGCGCGCCGCGGGTCTTCTTCTCCTCGACGGGCAGGCTGGCCATGCCCTTCATCAGCTCGGTGACCTGGCCGGTCTTGCCCAGGAAACGCGCCTTGGCGTTCTCCAGGTCGGCGGGAGTCGTGGCGGCGGCGAAGTCGCCGGTCGCCTGATGCAGCAATTGATCGAGGTCGTTCATCGCGGGGCGTCGACGGGGCGTCGGCGGCGTTGGCGGAAGTCGGATGGCGCGGCGGTGGAATGGCGAACATCGCACCACCGCGCCGGAATGAAAAAAGGCCGAACACCGGGGTGTCGGCCTTTGAAAAAGGCAGCCCCGGCAGGACCGGAGCGGCCAGTCCGCCCGCCGGCGAGCACCGGCGGGCGGACCATGGCTATCAAGCCAGAGCGGCCTTCACCTTGGCGAAGATGCTGGCGAAACCAGCAGGGTCGTTGACGGCGAGGTCGGCCAGGACCTTGCGGTCGATGTCGATCTCGGCCTTCTTCAGACCGGCCACAAACTTGCTGTAGCTCAGACCCAGGCCACGGCTTGCCGCGTTGATACGGGCAATCCACAGCTGGCGGAACACGCGCTTCTTGGCACGGCGGTCACGGTAGGCGTACTGGCCCGCCTTCATCACCGCCTGCTTGGCGATGCGGAAGACGTTCTTGCGACGACCACGGAAGCCCTTGGCCAGAGCCAGGACCTTCTTGTGACGAGCACGGGCGGTTACACCACGTTTGACGCGAGGCATGTTGTATCTCCTTGTCTACTGCTGGATTACAGACCAGCGAAGGGCAGCATCGAAGCGATGTGGCCCATGTTGGTCTCATGCACGGTCGTGGCGCCGCGAAGCTGGCGCTTGTTCTTCGTGGTCTTCTTGGTCAGGATGTGGCGCTTGAACGCCTGACCGCGCTTGACGGTGCCACCCGGACGAACGCGAAAACGCTTTTTCGCGCTGCTCTTGGTCTTCATCTTGGGCATGACTGCTCCTTCTATGGGCGTCCCTCCAGGCGACCGCGGGTGACCGCGGTACTTGACCGGCCTGCAGGAGACTAATAAGCCCGCCGACGACCAGATCGACGGGCTGAAACTGAGACGGGGCCTCATCGGCCCCGCCGGGATTGTCTCAGATGCTCAGCGCTTCTTCGGCGCCAGCACCATGATCATCTGACGGCCTTCGAGCTTGGGCATGTGCTCGACCACCGCCACGTCGGACAGCTCGTCGCGGATGCGTTCCAGCATGCGCATGCCGATGTCCTGGTGGGTGATCTCGCGGCCGCGGTAGCGCAGCGTGACCTTGCCCTTGTCGCCGTCCTCCGCGATGAAGCGGCGCAGGTTGCGCATCTTGATCTGGTAGTCGCCTTCGTCCGTGCCCGGACGGAACTTGACTTCCTTGACCTCGATGACCTTCTGCTTGGACTTGGCTTCCGCGGCGCGCTTCTGCTCCTGGTACTTGAACTTGCCGTAGTCCATCAACCGGCAGACCGGCGGGACTGCAGTGGCGGCAATTTCGACCAGATCGACGTCCAGGTCACCGGCCATCCGGAGCGCTTCCTGGATCGAGACGATGCCGATCGGCTCGTTCTCGGGGCCATTGAGACGGACTTCAGAAGCGATGATTTCGCGATTCAGGCGGTGCTTGCGCTCCGGAATCGCACGACGGTCAGCAAAAGTAGCGATGGTGGTTACCTTTAGGCGGGCCTTGGCAAGGGTCCGTTAATGATCAGTACAACGCAAAAAGCGCCCGACTCAGGCCTTGTCCGCGATGGCGGTCGAGAGCTTCGAAACGAAGTCCTCCAGCGACATCACGCCCAGATCCTGGTTGCCTCGGGCGCGCACTGCGACTGCGCCGTTCGCCTTTTCCTTGTCGCCGACGACGAGGATGAACGGCACCTTTTGCAGTGAATGCTCGCGGATTTTATACGTGATTTTCTCGTTGCGCAAATCTGCCTGAACCCTAACCCCTTGTTTTTGCAGCGATTTCACAATGCTGGAAACGTAGTCCGATTGGGCGTCGGTGATATTGGCGACAACGACCTGCGTCGGAGCCAGCCAGACGGGCAGCGCGCCGGCGTGCTGCTCGATCAGGATGCCGATGAAACGCTCCAGGCTGCCGACGATCGCGCGGTGCAGCATCACGGGGGTGTGGCGCTCGCCGTCCTCGGCGACGTACTCGGCGCCCAGGCGCGCGGGCATCGAGAAATCGACCTGCATCGTGCCGCACTGCCATTGGCGGCCGATCGCGTCCTTGAGCGTGTATTCGATCTTCGGACCGTAGAAGGCGCCGTCGCCCGGGGCGATGATGAACTCCACGCCGGAGGCGCGCAGCGACTCCATCAGCGCGAACTCGGCCTTGTCCCAGACCTCGTCCGAACCGATGCGCGCGTCGGGGCGCGTCGCGACCTTGTAGATGATGTTGTCGAAGCCGAAGTCCTTGTAGACCTTCTGCAACAGGGCGGTGTACGCCACGCACTCGGCCAGGATCTGGTCTTCCGTGCAGAAGATGTGGCCGTCGTCCTGCGTGAAGCCGCGCACGCGCATGATCCCGTGCAGGCCGCCGGTCGGCTCGTTGCGATGGCACTGGCCGAACTCGCCGAAGCGCAGCGGCAGGTCGCGGTAGCTCTTGATGCCGTGCTTGAAGATCAGGATGTGGCCGGGACAGTTCATCGGCTTGAGCGCGTAGTCGCGCTTCTCCGATTCCGTCGTGAACATGTTGTCGCGGTACTTGTCCCAGTGGCCCGTGGCCTCCCACAGCGTCTTGTCCAGCAGCTGCGGGCCCTTCACTTCCTGGTAGCCGTTGTCGCGGTACACGCGGCGCATGTACTGCTCGACCTCCTGCCAGATCGTCCAGCCCTTGGGATGCCAGAACACGACGCCCGGCGCGTGCTCGTCGATGTGGAACAGCTCCAGGTCCTTGCCCAGCTTGCGGTGGTCGCGCTTCTCCGCTTCCTCCAGCATGCGCAGGTAGTTCGCCAGGTCGTCCTTGGTCGCCCAGGCCGTGCCGTAGATGCGCTGCAGCTGCTCGTTGCGATGGTCGCCGCGCCAGTAGGCGCCGGCCACCTTCATCAGCTTGAAGAACTTCAGCTTGCCCGTGGACGGCACGTGCGGGCCGCGGCACAGGTCGGTGAAGCCGCCCTCGGCGTACAGCGAGACATCCTGGTCCGCCGGGATGCTGGCGATGATCTCGGCCTTGTAGGCCTCGCCGATGCCCTTGAAGTACTCGACGGCCTCATCGCGCGGCAACACCGAACGCGTGACCTTCTCGTCCTTCTTCGCGAGCTCGCCCATCTTGGCCTCGATCGCCGCCAGGTCGTCGGGCGTGAACGGGCGCTTGTACGAGAAGTCGTAATAGAAGCCGTTCTCGATGACCGGGCCGATCGTGACCTGCGCGTCGGGGAACAGTTCCTTGACCGCGTAGGCCAGCAAGTGGGCCGTCGAGTGACGGATGACGTCCAGCCCGTCCGGATCCTTGTCCGTGACGATGGCCAGCTGCGTGTCCTTGTCGATGAGGAAGCTGGTGTCGACGACCTTGGCGTCATCGCCCGAGCCGACGCGGCCGGCCAGCGCCGCCTTCGCCAGGCCCGTGCCGATGGAGGCCGCGACTTCGGCGACGGTCACCGGTTGCGGGAACTCGCGCTTGGAGCCGTCGGGCAGTTGGATGGAGATGTTGGACATGAGGGGGAACTCCAGAAAACAAAAAAGCGCGACCACGTGCCGCGCTTTTTCTGGGGTGCTGACTTTTTCCGGACAGCTGATGAAAGACGTGACGAGCCGCGGTCGCTCAAACCTTCGCAGTGGAGGTGGTAGTCCGCGGTGTCATAACCATGTCGCCTTTCCCGGTCCTTGTTGGAAAAAGAAAATGAGACATCCAGTGTAGCTCAGAGCGCCTGGATGTCGAGGGTGGGACGGGCGCAGGCCTCGCGGAACTCGTCCCTCAGACGCTCGCCCTCGCGGACCGCGCGCAGCCAGTCGCGGGCGCGGCCGGGGACGTCGTTCAGGTAACGCTGGAAGTCGTTGCGATCGGGCAGCTTGCCGTTGGGCAGCGTCTTCACCCACTCGGGGTTGGGCGTGAGCAGCACGACGTTGTCGAGGAAGGCGCTGGTCCGGTGCCGGTGCTTGAGCGCCTTGTCCAGCCAGCCCGGCACGACGCTGGCCTGGAAGTGCGGATACAGCGCGATGCCGTCGCCGACCATCGCGGCGTAGTTCAGGTGCAGGTGGTAGTCGGTGATGCCGCCGTCCCAGTAGGCGCCGGCGGGGGCGCCTTCGATGTCGTGCACGGCCTGCAGCCAGAACGGGATGGAGCAGCTCGCCAGGATGCTGGGCTTGAGGTTCCCTGCATCGAGCGCGACCTGCCGGCTGCGGTAGTCGGCCAGCGGCATCGGCAGCGGCGAGCGCTTGTCGGAGAAGACGACCCGTTCGAGCCAGGCGCCCATCGCGCGCCGCGACATCGCGTTGGCCGCGAACGCGCCGAGGTAACCGAGCGGCGTGCGCAGGCGCCCTTCCCGCCCGAGCACATGCTTGCCGCGCGAGGTGAACACATGCAGGCGGAACTGCGGATGCGACAGCACCTCGGCCTCGCGGCCGCCGAAAATCTCGCCGAGCTTTCCGGCGAACGCGCGCGAGACCGTCGCGGCGGTCGGCCGCTTGCCGGGCGCGGACTCGTAATCCTGGTGGGCGTAATCGTGGGCGAGGCGCCCGAACTCCGCGTTCGCCTGCGCGGCGTCGCGGGTCAGACAGGCGGTGGCCATGCGCCAGGCGCCGATGGAGGCACCGAGCAGATGGACCTCCTGGCCGCCCGACGGCAGGAACTCGCCGAAGAGATGCGCGTCGAGCGCGCTGAGCACCAGCCCCTTCGGGCCGCCGGCGGCGCCGGGCACGACGCGCACGTCGGCGGCGCGCAGGCCATGGTCGCGCAGCCGCTGGCGCGCACGGGGTCCGGCGAGGATCTGCAAGGCCTGCATCGGGCGGATCGTCCTTTCAAAACGGAGGCGCCCGACGCGGCAGCCCCTCAGCCGAAGCCGATTCCGACCGGGGGAATCAGAGCTTCATTTCCAGGTTCAGCTGGAACCAGGGCTTCATGCCACGGCCGGAGGCGTAGAAGTCGCCGCTGGCGAACGTGGTCTCGGCCCGCGAGTCGAGCGGGAACAGATTATTGGCCGAGAAACGCACCGAGGTCTTCGGACTGACCATCCACTGGGCGAAGACATCCAGGCCGCGGTTGCGCGAGTACTCGGCGCTCTGGGTGTCGGTCTGGCGCACCGTGTAGACCGGCGTGTAGTTCAGGTTGGCGCCGGCGGTCATCGGCACGGTACTGAACCGGTAGTCCAGCCCCAGGTTGGCCGTCCAGGGCTGTTGCTGGTCGAGCCGGTTGTCCGGACCGTCCACGGCCTTCACCCGCGAGCGATAGACACTCACGGAGCTGCGCAGGTTCAACGGCAGCTTGGGATCGAACAGCGACGGGAACAGCTCCCCGGCCCGCCCCTTGAGTTCCAGCTCGATGCCGCTGGTGGTCGCGCTGGAGAAATTCATCGGCCGGTTCACGTAGCGCGGCGCCGTCCAGAACGGCGGATTGGCAGGATCGAGCGTCACGACGTTGCGGATCAGCTGGCTGATGTTGCGGTGGAACAGGCCCACGCTGAAGAGACTGCCGCCGGACAGATATTTCTCGTACGCCAAATCGAAGCCGGTGGCCAGCTCCGGTTTCAGCGCCGGATTGCCGATGCGGTCCGGACTGATCTCCTCGTTCTGCTCGCCGGTGCGGGGATCGGGGAACTTGCTGCTCGGCGTGTAGCGGCCCAGCATCTGGGTCAGTTCCGGCGCCTTGTAGCTGCGGGTGATGCTGGCGCGGATCATGTCGCGCCCCTTCGGATCCAGCTTGTAGGTCAGGTGCCACAGCGGCGACAGCACGCTGGAGCTGTTGCGTTCGTCGACGTCGATGCCACGGCTGGTGGTGACGATGCGCTCGTGACGCAGGCCGAAGTAGGTCGACCATTGCGGATTGATCTCCCACTCGTCCTGGACGAAGAAGGCCTGACGACGGATCCGGGCGCCGAAGTTCTCGCCGTTGAGCCTCGGGTCCTGCGCCTGGCCGCCGACAAGGGTGTTGCGGATCTCGTCGCGCTGGCGGAACTCGAAGTCCCAGCCGACGGTCAGCGTGTGCTCGTCGCCGAGGATGTGGCTGTACTTGCCGGCCTGGGTCAGGCTGCGGTCGCGGCTGTCGAGCAGCGCGTCGACCGGCCGCTGCGTCAGCGTATGGTTCTCGATGTGGTTCTTGGCGTCCTGGACGCCGGCCTTCAGCTCCCACTTCTGGGTCTCGCTGAACCGGTTGTTCCACGTCAGGTTGGCGCGGAGCATCTGCCACGTGCCCTGGTTGTCGGCGTCGTCGTCCAGACGCGTGGCGTTGCTGTAGGCAGCGTCTGGCGTGAGCCGGACCGAGTTGTTCCAGAACCCCTTCTGCGCGAAGCCGACCAGCGAGACCGTCTCGTCGTCACTGACCTTCCAGTTCGCGCGCGGCGCCGAGTTGAAGCCGTGGCCCCAGTTGCGCATCTTCCCGTGCTGCGATGCGACCACCGGCTGGCCATCCGGCGCGGTGCCGTTGCGCTCGATCTTGGAGGTCATCTCCTGCAGCCACTGGAACGCGGAGATCGGCACCGACACCGACACCGGCCCGAAGCGCTCGCCGTAGGTGAAGGTGCCCGACGGCACCGGATGGTTGATGTTGTAGCCGGCGCCGACGCGCAGGTCGCGCTGCGACACCTTCGGCGCTTCCTTCAGGATGATGTTGATCGCACCGGCGACGGCCTGGGCGCTCTGGTCGGCGCTCGGGCCCTTGGTGAGCTCGATGCGCTCGACCTGCGCGGGATCCAGCTGGTCCAGCTTGAAGCCGGGGGCGCGGGATCGCCGTTGATCAGGATCAGCGTGTAGCCGGAGCCCAGGCCGCGCATGCGCGGCGCGCCGTCGGACACGTTGACGCCGGGCAGGCGCTTGAGCACGTCGGCGACGCTCGTGTCGCCGTACTTGTCGAGCTCATCGCGGCCGTAGATCTGCTTGGCGACCGGCGAGCGGCGGCGCAGCTCGGAATCGGTGTTGCGGCCGGTGATCTCCACGCGATCCAGCCGCTTGCCCGACGTCGGCTCGTTCCCCAATCCAGGGGCGCGTCCTGCGCGAGGACGGGGGCCGCGGGCGCGAGCGCGGACAGGCAGACAAGGGCGCAGGCCCTGGCGATGGCGTGGGTCTTCAAAACGGGCTCCCGAGGATTTGGTGTCGACACCGTGTGAGGTCTGTCGACTTTTGTCTTTGACGGTAAACGGCGCGCAGCGTAGCCGTACACCGCGCGCTCCGACACCTCAGGTGCGACCAGCCGCGAAAAATGGGGGATCAAACGCGGATCGGCGCCGCAGACGGCGCCGATCACGGACCACCGGGGCGCTGATCGCCCCGTTCGCGCTCAGCGCTTGAGCTTTGCGAACGCGGCCGCCATCGCGTTGCCGCCAGTCGGCTGGGCGTCCCGCGCGCCGGACGGGCGAGCACCGCCCGGGCGCTCGTTGCGGCCGGCCGGACGGAAGCTGTTGTCCGGCTTCGAACCGCCGCGCGGCGCCTGCGCGTCCAGCTTCATCGTCAGCGAGATGCGCTTGCGGGCCAGGTCGACCTCCAGCACCTTCACCTTGACGATGTCGCCGGTCTTGACGACCTCGCGCGCATCGTTGACGAACTTGTTGGCCAGCTGGCTGACGTGGACCAGGCCGTCCTGGTGCACGCCCAGGTCGACGAAGGCGCCGAACTGCGCGACGTTGGACACCGTGCCTTCCAGCACCATGCCCTCCTTCAGGTCCTTGAGGTCCTCGACGCCGTCGTTGAAGCGCGCGACCTTGAAGTCCGGACGCGGATCGCGACCCGGCTTCTCCAGCTCGCCGAAGATGTCCTTGACCGTGATCGCGCCGAAACGCTCATCGGCGAAGGCTTCCGGCTTCAGCGCGCGGATCACGTCGGACTTGCCCATGACGTCGGCGATCGGACGCTGGACCTGCGCCAGGATGCGCTCGATGACGGGATAGGTTTCCGGGTGCACGCCGCTGACGTCCAGCGGGTTGTCGCCGTCGCGGATGCGCAGGAAACCCGCCGCCTGCTCGAAGGTCTTCGGACCGAGGCCGGTGACGTCCAGCAGCTGCTGGCGATTGCGGAACGCGCCGTTGGCGTCGCGCCAACGCACGATCGAATTGGCGACGCTGGCCGACAGGCCCGACACGCGCGAGAGCAGCGGCGCGGAGGCGGTGTTCAGGTCGACGCCGACCGAGTTCACGCAATCCTCGACGATGGTGTCCAGCGTGCGCGCGAGCTCGCTCTGGTTGACGTCGTGCTGGTACTGGCCGACGCCGATCGACTTCGGATCGATCTTCACCAGCTCCGCCAGCGGATCCTGCAGGCGACGCGCGATGGACACGGCACCGCGCAGCGACACGTCCAGGTCGGGCAGTTCCTTGGAGGCGAATTCCGACGCCGAGTACACCGAGGCGCCGGCTTCGCTGACGACGACCTTTTCGATGACGGTGTCCGGCGCCATCGACTGGATGCGCTTGATCAGGTCGGCGGCGAGCTTGTCGGTCTCGCGCGAGGCAGTGCCGTTGCCGATGGCGATCAGGTTGACGCCGTGCGTGGCGCACAGGCGCCCCAGCACGTGGATCGAGCCTTCCCAGTCGCGCTTGGGCTCATGCGGGTAGACGGTGGAGGTGTCCAGCACGCGGCCGGTGTCGCTGACGACCGCCACCTTCACGCCGGTGCGGATGCCGGGGTCCAGGCCCATGACGACGCGCTTGCCGGCCGGCGCGGCCAGCAGCAGGTCGCGCAGGTTCTCGGCGAACACCTTGGTGGCGACCTTCTCGGCCTCTTCACGCAGGCGGCCGAAGAGATCGCGCTCCAGGCTCAGCGAAAGCTTGACCTTCCAGGTCCAGGCGACGGTCTTGCGGATCAGTTCGTCGCCGGCGCGCTTGCCGTGGCTCCAGCCGAGATGGCGCGCGATGCGGCCTTCGGCGAGCGACGGCTGGCCGAGGACGACCTCTTCGTCGAGCGCCAGCTTGGCGTCGAGGAACTCCTGCGTGCGACCGCGGAAGACGGCCAGCGCGCGGTGCGACGGCACGGTGCGGATCGGCTCGGCGTAGTCGAAGTAGTCGCGGAACTTGGAGATGTCGGGGTTGTTCTCGTCCTTGCCGTCCATCAGCTTGGACTTGAAGAGGCCCTCCTCCCACAGCCATTCGCGCAGCTTGCCGATCAGCAGGGCGTCCTCGGCCCAGCGTTCGGAGAGCAGGTCCCGCACGCCGTCCAGCACCGCGAAGGCGTCGGCGAAGCCGGCGTCGGGGTTGAGGAAGGCGCCGGCTTCGCTCATCGGGTCGAGCGACGGATCGGCGAACAGCTTGTCGGCGAGCGGTTCCAGGCCGGCTTCGCGGGCGATGAGGCCCTTGGTGCGGCGCTTCTGCTTGTACGGCAGGTAGAGGTCTTCCAGCTCCTGCTTGGTCGGCGCGGCGGCGATGGCGGCGGCGAGTTCGGGCGTGAGCTTGCCTTGTTCCTCGATGCTCTTGAGCACGGCCTCTCGGCGGTCCTCGAGCTCGCGCAGATAGCTCAGGCGGGCCTCGAGTTCGCGCAGCTGGATGTCATCGAGGCCGTCGGTGGCCTCCTTGCGGTAGCGGGCGATGAACGGGACGGTGGCCCCGCCGTCGAGCAGTTCCACGGCCGCGTTGACCTGAGCCGGGCGAACCTTCAGTTCGGCGGCAATCTGAAGCAGGATCTTGTCCAAAACAGCGACGGGCCTACGGCCCAGAGAGCAACGAAAGCGGACAAGTTTAGGGCACTGGGACAACGGCGCTGGCGGGTCGGCAGGCGCCGGTGTCCCCCGAGCGACTTGGGGAGCCTGCGAGTCGTAGGAGCGAGGGGGGATACCGGCGCCTGCCGACGGGCTCGGTTTCACGCGGGGAAGGCCCGCAGCAGGAGCGCATCGACATCGAGGGGGCGCGTATCGAGCGCTCCGGTGATCGGGCCCCATTGCGGATCGAAGCGGCTGGCGATGAACGCATCGGCGACGAACGCGGGCGAGTGCCGGCGCAGGAGCGCCGCCTGCGCGAGCAGCACCAGCCGCGACGCAAAGCGTCGGCCGAGCGCTTCCAGCTGATCCGGCGGCGTTGCCAGCAATCCGCGCAACGCCTCGAGTTCGTCGCGCAGCACGCGGTCGTCGCCGACGTCCGCCTCGATCTCGTCGAGCAACGCCAGGAAGGCTTGCGGATCGCGCGCCACGGCGCGCATCACATCCAGGCACATCACGTTGCCCGAGCCTTCCCAGATCGAATTCACCGGTGCCTCTCGATACAGCCGGCCCATGATGCCGTCGTCGATGTAGCCGTTGCCGCCGAGGACTTCCATCGCCTCGCCGGTGAGTTCGACCGCGCGCTTGCAGACCCAGAACTTCGCGGCCGGCGTGACCAGCCGCATCCAGGTACGCTCGCCCGGATCTTCCTGATGCTCGAAGGCGTGCGCCAGACGCAGGCTCAGTTGCATCGCGGCCTCGCTCTCCAGCGCGAGGTCGGCGAGCACCGCGCGCATCAGCGGCTGCTCCGCGAGCCGCTTGCCGAAGGCGCGGCGATGCCGCGCGTAGTGCAAGGCCTGCACCAGCGCCTGCCGCAACATCGCCGCGCTGCCGACGACGCAGTTCAGCCGCGTGTAGGTGGCCATCTCGATGATGGTCGGGATGCCGCGGCCCTCCTCGCCCATCAGCACGCCGTAGGCGTCCTGGAACTCGACCTCGGAACTGCTGTTGCTGCGGTTGCCGACCTTGTCCTTGAGGCGCTGCACGTGGACGGCGTTCTTCGTCCCGTCGGGCCGCCAGCGCGGCACGAAGAAGCAGCCCGGCGAGCCGTCGGGCGTCTTGGCGACGACCAGGTGCGCGTCGCACATCGGCGCGGAGAAGAACCACTTGTGTCCCGTGAGCCGGTACTCGCCGCCGCGGCCGCCCGGGCCGACCGGCTCGGCGCGTGTCGTGTTGGCGCGCACGTCGGACCCGCCCTGCTTCTCGGTCATGCCCATGCCGATCCAGATCGAGCGCTTCTGCGCGAGGGGCAGGTCCCGCCCGTCGTACCCGGTGCTGAAGAGCTGATCGCGCAAGGCCTCCCACAGCGGCGGCTCGCGGCGCAGCACCGGGATGCTCGCCTGCGTCATCGTCGCGGGACACAGCGTGCCGGCCTCGACCTGCCCGTGAAGATAGAAGCCGGCGGCCCAGGCCGCCCAGCGGCCGGGGCGCTCGTCGCGGAACGGCATCGCCACCAGGTCGGCGCGCCGGTACATCGCGAGCAGCTCGTGCCAGCCGGCGTCGAACTCGACGCGATCGATGCGGCGGCCGCGCTTGTCGAAGCTGTCCAGCGTCGGCGTGACGCGGTTGATGCGCTCGGCGATCGCGGAGGTCTCGGGACGCCCCAACTCGGTCGCGTACTCGTCCAGACCCGGCACGAAGGCCTCGGCGCCGGCACGCGCGAGCGCCTCCTTCAGCGCCGGATCGGTCGCGAGCAGCGAGTAGCCGATGAGCTCGTCGACCTGGTTCGCAACCTCGTGGGTGTGCCACCCGGCGGCCGGGTCGGCACGGTCCGGATCGACATCGGCGGCGGTATGCATGGGGTTCGTCTCCATCGTCGTCATGGTGTGCGTCTGCCGATACGTCACCCGTTTCCAGCATGTCCTCTGGATCGGGGGCGCGGCAATCCGGATCGTCGCCTATCGCGCGCACGCCAGCCATGGCCGTGCCCGAAAAACTGGTTGCAAGGGTTACACCGGCTGTAAGGCCTGACAGTCCGAACCGGCCCGCGATGCCCCTACATTCGCCCAGTCGTCCGGACCACCACAACCGACCTCGGGTCCTCCGAGGCACCCGGCGACACCTCGGGACGCGGCGCCAGCCGCACGCACCTCCAAGAACATCTGACACGACTCCACCACTGGGTCGCGCACAGAGGGGGCCGTCCCGTTCCTACCTGAGCGCGCACGGCCGTTTCTTCGGGAGATCTGATCGATCCATCACGAAAGAAAGAGGCTTATGTCTAAGGTTTCCACACAGGCATCCATCCAGCGCGTCCTGCGCGCCACCTTGTTCGCCGCCGCGGCCACCGCCGCCTGCCAGGCGATCGCCGCGGACCGCGTCCTGCTCGACGACGCGTCCCCGGTGAACACGCAGATGCGCGCCTCGAGCGCCGCACCCCAGTCCGCCGCCACGGCGCTCGGCCTCGGGGCCAGCGACCTGCAGGCCGTGCGCAGCCAGGCCTACGCCGGCGGCAAGGTCGTCACCCGTCACCAGCAGTACTACCAGGGCGTCCCGGTGTGGGGCGAAGGGGTGGTCGAAAGCAGCGACGCGGGCGCCTCGCGCTTCTCCGGCAGCATGCTGGCCAACATCCAGCAGGACCTGCCCAGCGCGCAGGCCAGCCTGACGTCGCAAGGCGCGCTCGCGCAGGCCAAGGGCGCCATCAATGCCGCGATCACCGAGAACGAGCAGGTCAAGCTCTACGTCCGGCTGAACCAGAACAACAAGGCGCAGCTGTTCTACCTGGTGTCCTTCGTGCGCCACGACGCGAAGCAGCCGAGCCGCCCGCACTTCATGATCGACGCCACCACCGGCGCCGTGCTGGAGCGCTGGGAAGGCCTGGCCCACAAGGACGCCACCGGCCCCGGCGGCAACGCCAAGACCGGCCGCTACGAGTACGGCACCGACTACCCGGCCCTGAAGGTGACCGACACCTGCCAGATGAACTCCGGCAACGTCGTCACCGTCAACCTCAACGGCAGCACCGGCGCCAGCAACACGCCCTTCCAGTTCACCTGCTCGCGCAACGAGTACAAGCAGATCAACGGCGCCTACTCGCCGCTGAACGACGCGCACTACTTCGGCGAGATCATCTTCAAGATGTACGGGGACTGGTTCAACATCCGCCCGCTGACCGGCACGCTCTACATGCGCGTGCACTACGGCAGCAACTATGAGAACGCGTTCTGGGACGGCACGGCGATGAGCTTCGGCGACGGCCGCACCACCTTCTATCCGCTGGTCTCGCTGGACGTGTCGGCGCATGAGGTGAGCCACGGCTTCACCGAGCAGAACTCCGGCCTGACCTACTCCGGCCAGTCGGGCGGCATGAACGAGGCCTTCTCCGACATGGCCGGCGAGGCCGCCGAGTACTACCGCAACAACGGCAGCAACGACTGGCTGGTGGGCGCGCAGATCTTCAAGGGCTCGGGCGCGCTGCGCTACTTCGACGATCCGACCCGCGACGGCAGCTCCATCGGCAATGCGGCCGACTACCGCAGCGGCATGGACGTGCACTACTCGAGCGGCGTCTACAACAAGGCCTTCTACCTGCTGGCGACCAAGCCGGGCTGGAACACGCGCAAGGCCTTCGAGGTGATGGTCGACGCCAACCGCCTGTACTGGACCGCCAACAGCACCTTCAACCAGGGCGCCTGCGGCGTGGAAACGGCCGCGACCAACCGCGGCTATGCCAAGGCCGACGTGACCGCCGCCTTCGCCAGCGTCGGCGTGAGCTGCTCCGGCACCACGCCGCCGCCGACCACGACGGTGCTGACCAGCGGCGTCCCGGTGACCGGCATCTCGCTGGCCAAGGGCGCGACCAAGCTGTACAGCATCACCGTTCCGGCGGGCCGCACCACGCTGACGATCAAGCTGTCCGGCGGTTCCGGCGACGGCGACCTCTACGTCAAGCGCGGCTCCGCGCCGACGACGACGAGCTACGACAAGCGCTCGATCGGGTCGACCAACGCCGAGACGATCAGCTTCTCGGCGCCGACGGCCGGCGTGTACTACGTGCTGCTGAGCGCGTACTCGACGGTGACCAGCACCACGCTGGTCGGGACCTACTGATCCCCGCCTGATCGAGCCCGACGCGCCGCCCCGCGCGGCGCCGAGGATGCCGGCGCGCTGCCCTGCGCGGCGCGCCGGCTTCGCCATTCCTGGAACGATTCCGGAGACAACACCCCATGCGTTCATTCCTCACCATCACCGCGGTGTGCGTCGGCCTGTCCGCGCTCACCCCCGCGTACGCGGGCGACAAGGTCTGGATCAGCCTCGGCGACGCCGCGCTGGCCCAGTTGCAGAAGCACCGCCCGGCCGCGCGCGCCGTGGCCAGCGTCAAGGCCGATGCCGCGCAGGATGCGTCGGCGTCGTCCTTCGCGGCCAGAAACGAAGGCATCCATCTGGTCGAAGTCGACGAGGACGCGCTCGCCTCGCTCAGCCACTCGATCCACGAGGAGCTGCGCCGCTGCGGCGGCTACATGTACCACCCGAGCCAGGAGGCCGGCCTGGCCGCGCTGAAGCGTCACAGCACGCCGGCCGCCTCGCAGCAGCTCGCCGCCGCGCTGGTCGCGACGCGGCCCAGCTACGTGATCGACCAGCAGGCCGTCGTCACGCCGATCCTGTCGCAGATGCAGGCCAGCAACATCGGGCAGACCATCGTCGACCTGTCGGCCAACATCAACCGCTACTACACGAGCAGCAGCGGCGTCGCGGCGTCGAACTGGCTCAAGCAGAAGTGGACGACGCTGGGCGGCGGCCGCAGCGACATCACCGTCGAGCAGTTCACCCACGCGGGATGGGCGCAGAAGTCGGTGATCGCGACGATCCAGGGCAGCGACAACGGCAGCGAAGTGATCGTGATGGGCGCGCACCTGGACTCGATCAACCAGTCCGGCGGTTCGGGCGAGACGATGCGCGCGCCGGGCGCCGACGACGACGCTTCCGGCGTCGCCAGCCTGACCGAGGTGCTGCGCGCGCTGGTGCAGGCGAACTACAAGCCGCGCCGCACGATCAAGCTGATGGCCTATGCGGCCGAGGAAGTCGGCCTGCGCGGCTCGCAGGAGATCGCCAACAGCTTCGCCGCGGCCAACACCAACGTGGTGGGCGTGCTGCAGCTCGACATGACCAACTACAAGGGCGCCGCCAACGACATCTACATCTTCACCGACTACACCGACAGCGCGCAGAACACCTTCCTGACGAACGTGATCTCGACCTACCTGCCGACCTTGCGCGTGGGGACGGACCGTTGCGGCTACGCCTGCTCGGACCACGCGTCCTGGAACGCCAAGGGCTTCTTCGCGAGCATGCCCTTCGAGTCGAGCTTCAGCGCGGACAACCCCAACATCCACACGGCCAACGACACCTACGCCAACATGGGCAGCCAGGCGGACCACGCGCTGAAGTTCGCGCGCATGGCCGCGGCATACGCGGTGGAGCTGGGCAGCGATGGTCCGGGCACGCCGCCGCCGGCCGACAAGACGGAGAACTTCAGCGGCAGCCTGACGCGCGGCCAGAGCAAGAGCTTCGGCCCGTTCAAGGTCAAGTCGGGCGGCAGCCTCGCGGCGAGCACGACGGGCACCGGGGACATGGACCTCTATGTCCGCAAGAGCGCCGTGCCGACGACGTCCACCTACACCTGCAAGTCGGACGGCTCGACCGCCACCGAGGGCTGCAGCGTCACGATGACCGCCAACGGCGATGTGTACGTGCTGGTCTACGCCTACTCGGCCGGCAGCTACCAGCTCAAGGTGACGTACCGGCCGCAGTGAAGCGGTCCCGCAGCCAGCGTCCGGCGGCGTCGTTCTGCGAGCGGGGATGCCACGCCATCGCGAGACGGAACGGCGCCAGCTCGAACGGGAGTTCGAGCAGGTCGACGAAGGACTCGTAGCGCTGCAGCAGCTGGCGCGGCAGGGTCGTCACCAGGTCCGTCTGCGACAGCACCAGCGCGACCTGGTTGTAGCTGGGCACCGCCGCGGTGACGCGGCGGTGCCGGCCCAGCCGGGCCAGCACGTCGTCGACGGAGGACGAGAACTCGCCCCTCGATGACACGATGACATGGGCGAGATCGCAGTATTCATCGAGCTTCGGCGGCCGGTTGCCGCGCGGGTGATCGCGCCGCTGGGCCAGCGCGAAGTCGGCGCTCATCAGGAACCGCGCCTTCAGCGTTTCCGGCATCTTGTCGATGTCGCCGAGATAGAGGTCCACCTCGCCGCGCGCCATGCGCTCGACGATGCCGACGTCGTAGGGCGGCACGACGGCCATCTTCAGTTCCGGATTGCCATGGCGCATCACCTCGGCCATCACGTCGAGCGCCAGGATCGTGAACACGCTGTCGTTGGCCGCGACGGTGAAGGTCCGCGCCGACGTCGCCGGATCGAAGTCGTGCGGCTGCGCCACCGCCTCGCGCAATTGCGAGAGCGCCTGCGCGAGCGCCGGGCGCAACGCCAGGGCACGTTCCGTCGCGACCATGCCGCGACCCGTCTCCGAGGGCACCAGCAACGGGTCCTGGAACAGCTCGCGCAGCTTGGCCAGATGCCCCGACAACGTGGGCTGGCTGATGTGCATGCGCTGCGCGGCGCGCGTGACGTTGAGCTCGTCGAGCAGCGTGTCCAGCGAGATCAGCAGGTGCAGATCCGAACGTCTCATATCCATTATTCCGATACCTCCCATCGAATCTGACGACTCACACCCGTCGGCGCTCCGGTCCTACGCTTCGATCCCTCAGAAGCCAGCACCACCCCGGAGCGCCCATGTCGTCCAGCATCGATTTCTACTACCACCCGACACCGAACCCGTCGAAGGTCGCATTATTCCTGGAGGAAAGCGGCCTTGCCTACCAGATTCGTCCCATCGACATCGCCAAGGGCGAGCAGCACGGCGAGGCCTTCCGCGCCATCAACCCGAACGGCAAGGTCCCGGCGATCGTCGACGATGGTATCGCCATCTTTGATAGCTCGGCGATCCTGCTCCACCTCGCCCGCAAGGCGGGACGCTTCAACGGCGACCCCTCCGACGCCGGTCAGGCGCAGCTGCTGTCGTGGCTGATGTTCATCGCCTCCGGCGTCGGGCCGTTCACCGGCCAAGCCATCCATTTCACCCATTACGCCCCCGCCGGCGAGGCCTACGGCGCGCATCGCTACCGCTTCGAGGCAGACCGCCACTGGGCGATCGTGGAGGCCCATCTCGCCACCCGCCGCTACCTGCTCGGCGACGCGTACTCGATCGTCGACATGGCGCTGTGGGGCTGGTGCCGCGGGTTGCAGTACCTGCTCGGGGCCGATGCCTGGGTGCGCTATCCCAACGTCGCGCGGCTGTTCAACGAGATCAACGAGCGTCCCGCCGCGCAACGCGTCGCCGCGCTGGCCGCCCGCTTCGACTTCAAGCAGGACACCGACGCACAGACGCGCGCCAGCCTGTTCACGCACGGGCTGCCCACCGCCGCCGCCTGACCGCCCCGCCACCACCTCCCATTCCGATGTCGACCTCGACCTCCACCAGACCATGATCAATCGTTCATTCCTCACCCTGACCCTGGCCATCGCCGCCGCCTTCGCCACCGTGGCACCCGCAGTCCACGCGGAGGGCGCTGCGGCGGCGCCCAAGCTCAGCCACCTCCAGGCGGGCTACCAGCACTTCAAGATCGGCGCGTTCGAAGTGATCGCGCTGTCGGACGGCACGCTGCCCATCCCCGCCCAGCAGGTGCTGAAGGGCATCAGCGCGGACGAGGTCGCCTCGCGCCTCGCCCAGACCTACCAGGGCACCGAGGTCGAGGCCTCGATCAACGCCTTCCTGATCAAGGCCGGCGATCGGCTGGTGATGGTGGACGCGGGCACCGGCGAGCTCTACGGTCCCAAGCTCAACAAGATCGGCGCGAGCCTGAAGGCTGCCGGCTACGCGCCGGAGCAGATCACCGACATCCTCATCACGCACATCCACACGGACCACACCGGCGGACTGATGGACGGTTCGCGCCTGGTGTTCCCGAACGCGACGCTCCATCTCGAGCGCAAGGAGCTCGACTACTGGCTGGGCGCCGGCCAGCGCGACCGGGCGCCGGAGGCGCTGAAGGTCTACTTCGACCAGGCCGCGGCCAAGGTCCAGCCCTATGTCGACGCGGGACGGGTGAAGACCTTCCATGGCGAGGCCACGCTCTTCCCGGGCATCCGCTCGCTGCCCGCGCCGGGACACACGCCGGGCCACAGCTTCTACGTGCTGGAGAGCCAGGGCGAGAAGCTGGTCTTCTGGGGCGACCTGCTCCACGTGGCCGATGTGCAGCTGCCCCGGCCGGACGTGACCGTCGCCTTCGACGTCGACCCGAAAGCCGCCGCGGCGACGCGCAAGCAGGCGTTCGCCGAGGCGATCAAGGGCCGCTACTGGGTCGCCGGGGACCACGTCGCCTTCCCCGGCGTGGGACACCTGCAGGCCGACGGCAAGGGCTATCGCTGGATCCCGATGCCCTACGTCAACGACCACTACGAAACGAAGTAAGGAGGAGGGCCCCGGGAGGGGCTCATCCGTGCTACATTAGCCGGATAGATTCGCACAAGACCTTTCTTCTGAGGTCTTCTCTGCAGCCGCCGCCGGCCCTCCCCGGGCCCCTCGTGCGAGCGGACTGCTTCAGCAACACCCCCCGCTGCAAGCTCTTGAGTGTCTCTGTCCCGGCACGCATCCGTGCGCCGGGTTTTTCCTGTCATTCATTCCAAAGGAAACAACATGACGACCAAGACCGGCACCGTGAAGTGGTTCAGCGACGACAAGGGCTTCGGCTTCATCACCCCGACCGACGGCTCCAAGGACCTGTTCGCCCACCACAGCGAAATCCAGAGCTCGGGCGGCTTCCGCACCCTGGCCGAAGGCGCCAAGGTCGAGTTCGAGACCAAGGACGGCCCGAAGGGTCCGCAAGCTTCCAGCATCCGCGTCATCTGAACGCAGACTGAGTGAGCCCGCCGGCGAGCCTCTCCCGAGGCGCGCCTCAGGACTCACCGGAGGCTCACAGCTTCCACCCGTCGCTGAGCAGCGACGGGTCGAGCTCTCTCCTGATCGCCTGCGCAGCCGCCTCGCGATCATCGGCGACGCCCTCCACGTGGAGCACCCTCCGCGTCGGCAGCCCCGGCCGCTGAAAGATCACCGCCCCGACGTCCGTCGCGGGTGCCGTGACAAACACCAGATCAAACGAATCGATCCGCAGTCCGCCGATGTTGGACAGCCGCGTCCGGATCAGCATGACGCCCCCTGCGCGGCGGTCACGCCAGTTCCTGCCAGTAGATGCGTTGGCCGTCCTCGGTGAGGCACAAGGCACCGCCTCGCCATTCGAGCCAGCGCTGGCTGACGAGCCGGTCGATCAGCGGTTCAGGGATCTCGCTCGCGCGACGCCGGTGGAGTGCGTCCACGCAGGTGCGCAAAGACTCCCGGAGCACGTCCAGGTCCTGCGATGTTGCCATTGCCCTACTCCTCGCGTTTCGCGCCACGACATGCGGCGCGAACAGAAGCGCCAAGCGATCAAGGCGAGGACTTGCGGCGCGTTCGAGAGCCTCGAACGAAGCAAGGACTTCGGGATGACAACCTCACGGTCTATGCGCCGATAGTAGCTCAGCCGCCTCCCAGGCTTGATGGGCCTTCCGGGCCCTCGGGCCTCAGCGGCCTCAGCGGCCTCAAGGGCATCAAGGGCCTCAAGGGCCTGCCGACGGACCGGCGGGCAGCTCGATCCGGAATTCGGTGCCCGACGCACCGGTCTCGACGGCGATGCGTCCACCGTGCGCTTCCACGATCGTTCGGCACACGAAGAGCCCCAGTCCCATGTTGCTGGCGGCGGGCGCGTCCGTGGTCCGATGGACCATCGGCTCGAAGAGCCGGCCCCGCACGTCGTCCGGAATCGGACGGCCTTCATTGCGCACCGACAACTGCCGCGAGTCCGCACGACCGCCCGCGCGCACGACGATCGGCCGCCCCTCGGCCCCGTGCTCGACCGCGTTGCGCAGGAGATTGGCGATGACGCGAGACAACCGGTCGCCGTCCCACCAGCCGTCATCGGGCGACTCCTGCATCAGCTCGATGACGAGACCCGGATAGGCGCCCCGCGCCTCGTCGATCGCCGCGGATGCCAGCGCGCCGAGGCGCTGCGGCGTGCGGCGCAGGATCAGGTCGGCGCCGAGCCGGCTGCGGGCGTAGTCCTGGATGTCGTCGAGCATGTGCGTCATGCGCCGCGACGCCGCCGTGATGCGGGACGCCATCTTCTGCGTCATGTCGGCCGTGAGCGGCCCCTTGGCCAGCAGCTGGCTGCTCATCGAGATCGCGTCCAGCGGATTGCGCAGGTCGTGTCCGAGGATCGCGAGGAACAGATCCCGCGCGCGCTCCTCGTCGAGGCGCTTCTGGTCGAGTTCGTCGGAGAGCGCCCGCAGCACGTCGCGCCGCCGCAGCAGCGCATGCAGGTTGGCGATCAGCACGTCCTCGTCGACCGGCCGCGTGAGGTAGGCGTCCGCGCCGCTCTCGAGCCCGTGGACCAGGTCCCGGTCCGCGACATGGATGCCGGAGACATGGATGATGGGGACGGACGCGGCCGACTTCGACGCGCGCAGCTGGCGGCAGACCTCGAAGCCGTCGATGTCGGGGAGCATGACGTCGAGGATGATCGCGTCGATGCCCGCATCGCCGACATCGACCACGGCCTGCCGCAGCGCTTCCGCGCCGTCCGCCGCCTCGACGACCGCGAAGCCGGCGAGCTCGAGGCGGCGCCGGAGCGCGTAGCGGTGCGCTGCCTCGTCGTCGACGAGCAGGATCGTGCGCCTCCCCTGCGCCTGATGTGCGGCTTCCATCCCTGTTTTCCTTGAAGGACTCCCTCGCGCCGCCACCGATGAGGGCGCCGTGGTCCGAACGCGAAGCGTAGCGCAACCCTGCCGCTGCGCGGCCCGGAGTTACTCGTGTCCGCTGATCGCGTGCGTCACGTAGGGCGCCTCCAGCGCGGCCATCTCGGCGTCATCGAGCACCACCTCCAGCGCGCCCACGGCGTCGTCCAGCTGTTCGATCTTCGAGGCGCCGATGATGGGGGCCGTCACCTGCGGCTTCGCGAGCACCCAGGCCAGCGCGACCTGCGCCATCTTCGCGCCGCGCTTGGCCGCGAGGTCCTGCACCGCCTGGATGGCCGGCCGGTCCTGGTCGCCCGACTTGTCGTAGAGCCGCTTGCCGACGTCGTCGGTCTGCAGCCGCTGCGTGGCTTCGTCCGCCGGCCGGGTCAGACGGCCCCGCGCCATGGGGCTCCACGGGATCAGCCCCACGCCCTGGTCCGCGCACAGCGGGATCATCTCGCGCTCCTCCTCGCGGTACAGCAGGTTGAGGTGGTTCTGCATGCTCACGAAGGGCGTCCAGCCGTTGCGGCGCGCGACCTCCTGCGCCTTCGCGAACTGCCACGCATACATCGACGAAGCCCCGAGGTACCGCGCCCGCCCCGAGCGGACCACGTCGTTCAACGCGCACATGGTTTCCTCGATCGGCGTGTCGGCGTCCCAGCGGTGGATCTGCAGCAGGTCGACGTAGTCGGTGCCCAGGCGCGCCAGGCTCGCGTCGATCTCGGCGAGCACCTGCTTGCGCGACAGGCCGCGGCGATGCTTGACGCCTTCCGGCGTCTCATACGGGAAATACATCTTGGTCGCGAGCACGACCTCCTCACGCCGCGTCATCTCCTTGAGCAGCACGCCCACCATCTGCTCCGACGTGCCTCCGGAGTAGCTGTTGGCGGTGTCGAAGAAGGTGATCCCGCGCTCGACCGCCCGGCGGAAGATCAGGCGGGAGGCGTCGAGGTCCAGCGTCCAGCTGTGGTTGCCGACGTCCGCCGCCCCGAAGGTCATGCATCCCAGGCACAGCCGCGAGACGTCGAGTCCCGTGTTGCCCAGCTTGGTGTACTTCATGCCTGCAGCTCCTGGTTGAATCCGTTCCAAAGTCGAGGGCGCACTGCGCCGCGCCGCTAGCGGCGCTTCCAATCGAAGTCGGGGATGAAGATCCGGGTCTTGAAGGTCCCGCCCCATTCCACGCGGAAGCCCGCGCCCTTCAACAGCTCAACGACCCGTTCGCCCACCTTGACGCCTTCCGTGTCATCGTCGCCGTCGATGGAGCCGAAGGCGAGGAACAGACCCTGCCCGTGCACGGCACGTTCCAGGTCTTGCCCATGGAAGAAGCAGTACCCGTGGAAGGCGCCGGGATCGTCCGCCTCCGCGCGCGCCTCGACGATGTCGCCCCAGCCGTCGCTCTGCGTATAGCCGGCGTTCTGGAGCGCGATCACTCCCTCGGCGGTCAGCGCATCGAACACGGCATCCAGCCGATCGCAGTCGGTCACCGCCGGCCAGCTCGCCTGGTCCAGGCTGCGCGCATGGAGCGCCGCATCGACCGCAGCCTCGATCGCGGCTTCGGCCGCCTCTTCCTGGCCGTCCTCGATGAGTTCATCCCCCTGCATCCGCTCCAGGGTGTCCGCGATGATGTCCGGGCGATCGGCGAAGCCGCCCCGAACGTCGACGTCGATGCTGTACAGCACGTCCGGATCCAATTCCATGCATCGCTCCCGATGGCGGCGCGCACCATTGCGCTTCCGGCAGGGCAGCATAGACGAAGGTCGTGAATCGGAGACACTGGCGATCCCATGTCACCTCTGCCTTCGGTGACAACGAATCCCTGATCCGGAGCACGCATGACCGCCACGCACTTCTATCCGATCGGCACACCCGGCGTCCCGTGGGGCGACGCGGAACGCATCGCCTGGCGCGAGCGTCAGGTCGTGTCGCGGCGTTACCAGGACGACGTCGTCACGCGCGTCGAGGCCCTGGCCGGCCGCTTCGAGATCGTGCGCTACGGCCAACTGACGTACGGCGCCGATGCCTATCCGCTGCTCGCGCTGAAGAGCCGCGCGTGGGACGCGTCGCGCCCGGTGGCGCTGGTCACCGGCGGCGTGCACGGGTACGAGACCAGCGGCGTGCTGGGCGCGCTGCGCTTCGCCGAGGAACACGCCGAAGCCTTCAGCGATCGCGTGAACGTGATCGTCGTGCCCTGCGTGAGCCCGTGGGCCTACGAACGCATCTGCCGCTGGAACTACCACGCGGTCGATCCCAACCGGAACTTCGGCGCGCGCCGCGAGGCCGCGGAGTCGTCCGCGCTGATCGAACTGCTGGCGCCCTACGCGGGCCAGTTCCTGCTGCACATCGACCTGCACGAAACGACGGACACCGACATCACGGAGTTCCGTCTGGCCCTGGCGGCGCGCGACGGCAAGCCGCTGGAAGCCGAGGAAGTGCCCGACGGCTTCTACCTGGTCGGCGACAGCGAGACGACCCGACTCGACTTCCAGGAAGCCATCATCCAGGCGGTGGAAAAGGTCACCCACATCGCGCCGCCGGACGCGGACGGCCACATCATCGGCGCGCCCTTGAGCGCACGTGGTGTCATCGAGTTCCCCGTGCGCAACTCGGGCTTGTGCGCCTGCGTGACGCGGGCGCCGTTCACGACGACCACCGAGGTGTATCCCGACAGTCCGCGCACGAATCCGGAGGAGTGCATCGAGGCGCAGGTCGTGGCCGTGCGCGCGGCGCTGGACTTCGCCCTCACGCACCAGCCCTGACGGCTGGCCGCTCGCGCCGTCACCAGGCGCCGCGCGGCGCCTGGTCTGCTGCCAGAACTGGACGAGCCTGCGCAGAAACTTGGCCGGTCGATCACCAGACCCGAGGCCTCCCATGCACACGCCCGCACATCCTGGCGCCGATGACTTCGACTTCGAATTCGGCACCTACGCCATCCATCACCGCCGGCTCAACCGGCGCCTGAGCGGCTGCGAGGACTGGACCACGTTCGAAGGCCGCTGCACCACGCGGCCCATCCTCGGCGGCCTCGGCAACATCGAGGACAACACGCTGGACCTGCCCGACGGCCGCTATCGCGCGGTGGCGCTGCGCTCCTTCGATCCGGCGAGCGGGCTGTGGGCGATCTGGTGGCTGGACGGCCGTGCGCCGCATGCGCTGGACGTGCCGGTGAAGGGCCGTTTCGACGGTCCGATCGGGCTGTTCTTCGCCGACGACGTGCTGGATGGACGAGACATCAAGGTCCGCTTCACCTGGGACAAGCGCAACCTGGAAGAGCCGCGCTGGGAGCAGGCGTTCTCCGCCGACGGCGGGACCACGTGGGAGACCAACTGGGTGATGCGGTTCACGCGGGTGGCGGACGCGACCTGAGACGCCCGACGCCTCCGGGCCGCCGCGCTCCCGCGCGCAGGCCGTCTAGCCCCACACCGCCACCGGGCAGTCCACCTTCCCCTCGCCGTAGCGCACGCCCGGCACGACGTCCTGCACCAGGATCGTCGGCCCGTCGAGGTCGACGATGTCGCACAGCTGGCCGACCAGCATCGCCGGCGCCATCGCCAGGCTGGTGCCGCCCATGTTGCCGACCATCACGCCGAGCTTGAGCACCCGCGCGCGGTGCGCCATCAGCAGCGCCTCGGTCAGCCCGCCGCACTTGTCGAGCTTGATGTTGAGCACGTCGAAGCGCCCCGGCAGCGCCTCGAGCTCGTCGAGCGTCAGGCAGCTTTCGTCCGCCGCGGTCGGCATCGAGAAATCGACGAGCGCCATGTCGGCCTCGCGGCCACGCGCGAAAGGCTGCTCGACGAGGCTGACATCGCAGGCGACCAGCACCGGCAGCAGCGCCTCGATCGTGGTCGGCGTGAAACCCTGGTTGGCGTCGACACTGAGCCACACGTCCGGCCGCGCGCCGCGCACCGCGCGCACCCGGGCGATGTCGGCATCCGTGTCGCCGGTGAGCTTCAGCTTGAGCGCCCGCATGTCGCGCAGCGCGAGCGCCCTCGTCGCCATCGCGCCCGGTTCATCGGCGCCCAGCGTGATCGTCGTGGTCAGCGGACGCGGCTCGGTGAGTCCGGCCAGTTGCCAGACGGCCCTGCCGGCACGCCGGGCTTCGAGCTCCCACAGCGCGCAGTCGACCGCGTTGCGCGCGCCGCCTGGGGGCATCAGACGTCGCAGCGCCTCGCGGCCGATGCCGCCTTCGATCGCGTCGCGCACCGCCTCGATCTGCGCCGGCATGTCCGCCGGACGGTCGTTCAGGTAGTAGACGCCGGCGGCCTCGCCGCGCCCCTCGTCGGGTCCGTCCCGCAGGACGATGCGCATCGCAGGCATCTCGGTGAAGCGGTAGCCGGAGATGACGAAGGGTTCGCGCAGCACGAGCTGCTCGAGGTGGGTGGACAGTTGAAAGCGGGGCATGAGGTCAGGCACTGGACGAGGAGGGTCAGGCGTTGCGGAAACGCCGGGGGAAAGGTCTCGGGCGTGGACGCCGGCGGCGGCGATGTCAGCGGGCAGGTCCTCGCCGAGCGCGAGCGCCGCGGCGGCGCGGCCCAGTGCGGGCGCAGTCTGGATGCCGTAGCCGCCCTGCCCCGCGCACCAGAAGAAGCCGGGCACCGTCGGATCCATGCCCACCACCGGCGTGCGGTCGGGGCTGAACACGCGCAGCCCCGCCCAGCGGTGCCGCACGCGCGCCACGCGCTGCCCGCTGAGCGTCTCGAAGCGGTCGACGGCGATGGCCACGTCCAGTTCCTCGGGCTGCGCGTCGCAGGGCGGGCTCGGCGTCTCGTCCGCCGGGGAGATCAGCAGCAGCCCGGCATCGGGCTTGAAGTAGTGGCTCTCGTCGATGGCGATGACCGCCGGCCAGTCCGCCGCTTCGGCGGCGGCGACGCCTGTCGGCACGTCGATCAGCGCGGCGGTCCGCCGCAGCGGCTGCAGCGACAGCGGCGCGACGCCGGCCAGTTGCGCCACCGCATCCGCCCAGGCGCCGGCGGCGTTGACCACCAGCGGTGCGCGCACGCTGAAGCTGTCGGTGCGGGCGAGCCAGCCCTTCTTCTCTCGCGCCAGCTCACGCAGCGGCGCGCCGAGGTGCAGCCGCACCCCGCCCGCCCGCGCCTGCCTCAGGAAGCCTTGATGCAGCGCGTCGACATCGATGTCCGCCGAGGTGTCGTCGAGCAAGGCGCCCTCGATCAAGTCGCGCTGCAGGATCGCGAGGCGCCGGATCACTTCGTCCGCATCCAGGCGCCTCGTGTGCGTCCGCACGTCCTCGTCCGTGGCGAAACGGTCGGCGATCGCCTGCTGACCGGTGCCGATCAGGTAGAGCGTGTCCCGCGCGCGCAGCAGCGGCACCTCGGCGAAGCCGGCCGTCGGCCGGTCGAAGAACGGCCGGCTCGCCCGCGTCAGCGCACGGACCGGCGCATTCCCGTAGAGCGCCGAATACAGCGCCGCGGAGCGGCCGGTGGTGTGATACCCGGCGTGCGCCTCCGCTTCGAGCACGGCCACCGTCATGTGCGGCGCGAGGTTCGCCGCGATCGACGCCCCGGCGATGCCAGCCCCGATCACCAGGCAATCCACGCTGCGGGCGGTCGTCTCACTCATGGTTTTTAGCTACTTTCCAATTTGGAAAATAACTCTACCATCCGGACAACTCTATGCACAACCTTGTTTGTCGCGGGAAGACCCGCAGAACTTCCGCCGGAGGGACCGCGACGATGAGCGCCACCATGACCACGCCCAGCACTGTCCTCGACACCGCCGCCGCCACGACGGGCCCCCGCGCCACCTGGTTCGGCCAGCCGCGCGGGCTCACCGTGCTGTTCCTGACCGAGATGTGGGAGCGCTTCTCCTTCTACGGGATGAGCGCGCTGCTGGTCTATTACATGACCAAGCAGCTGCACTTCACGCAGGCCGACGCCTCGCTGATCTACGGGCTGTACACGGGTGGCGTCTTCCTGACGCCGATCGCCGGCGGGTACCTCGCGGACCGCTGGCTGGGACGGCGTCTCGCCATCGTGATCGGCGGCAGCCTGATGGCGGTCGGGCACTTCGCGCTCAGCTGGGAGGCGCTGTTCTATCCGAGCCTCGTGCTCATCGCGCTGGGCAACGGCCTGTTCCTGCCCAACCTGCCGAGCCAGGTCGGCGACCTGTATGCCGAGGACGATCCGCGCCGCGGCGGCGCCTACAACGTCTACTACGTCGGCGTGAACCTCGGCGGCCTGCTCGCGCCGCTGGCCTGCGGCACGCTGGGCGAGGTCTACGGATGGCACTGGGGCTTCGGCGCCGCGGGCGTCGGCATGTGCGTGGGTCTGGCGATCTATCTGCTCGGCGGCCGGCATCTGCCGCAGGACCGGCCGCGCGACGTGTCCACACGGGCGGCCAACGCCGCCAGTCCCGACGCGGCGGGATCAGCGGGATCGGCAGGATCCGCGGACGCATCCGCCGGAGCTGCGAGACGCAAACCCGGCGCCGCCGCGATCGTCGTGCCGCTGCTGCTGGTGGCCCTGTCGGTGATGGTGTTCCGCAGCGCCTACGCGCACAGCGGCAACACGCTGGCGTTGTGGGCGGACACGAGCGTCGACCTGCATGCGTTCGGCTTCGCGATCCCGGTGACCTGGGTGCAGTCGCTCAATCCGCTGTTCGTCTTCCTCTTCACGCCGCTGCTGATCCGCGCCTGGCGGCGCGCCGCCGTGAAGGGCCGTGAACCCGCGCCGGCACGGAAGATGGCGATCGGCGCGGCCGGCGTCGCCGCGGCCTACCTGCTGCTGGCGGCGATGGCCGCGATGTCCGATGGCAAGCCGGTCAGCGGGCTGTGGCTGGTGGTGTTCTTCGCGGTCTACACGATCGGCGAGCTCTACATCCTGCCGGTCGGGCTGGGCCTGTTCGCGCGACTCGCGCCGTCAGGCATGGGCGCGACGGTCATCGCGGCGTGGTTCCTCGCGGCGTTTGCGGGCAACCTGTTGTCGGGGGTCGTGGGACGCGCCTGGGAGTGGCTCGGGCCCGCAGGGTTCTTCGTGCTGCTCGCAGCGCTCGCTGCGGCTTCGGCGATCGCGCTATTGGCGCTCACGCCGATGCTCAGGAAGCTGGAGGATGGATCACTGCCGCGGCCGCTGGCCCTCACCCCTGCCCTCTCCCGCAAGCGGGAGAGGGAGTAAGAAGGGCTCAGCGCTTTGAGCCGCGCGACTTCGTGGCTGCGGCCTTCGTGCCCTTGCCCGAGGTGGTCGGTGCGGGCGCCGGTGCCGGCTCCTGCAGACGCTTGGACACATCGATGAAATGCTGGCTGAACCCGTCCGGCGTGCCGCTGCTGCGCGGCGCGCAGGTCGCGAGCACGCGGCAGCGCTCGTCGGACGCCTTCAGGTAGGCGTGCCCCATCTCGCTGTCGAAGTAGATCGAGTCGCCGGTCTTCAGCACCACCGGCGCATACAGCTCGCAGTGGAAGGCGATCTCGCCCTCCAGCACATACGCGAACTCCTCGCCGGGATGGCGGATGAGGTCGCCGAACTCCGCCTTGAACTCCTCGAGCGTGCGCGCATTGACCTCGGCGATCAGCGGCGTGACGCGCTTGTTCAACAGCTCCGTCGCGAGGTAGAGCTGCTGGTAGCTCTCGGTCACGACCTGCTGCCCTTCCCCGGCGCGCTCGACGATGCGGCGTCCGCCGCCGCCCGGCGCGGCGCGCGAGCCGGGCACGTCGGCCAGCAGCTCCGCCATGTCCACGCCCAGGCCCTTGCTCAGCAGCATCAGCTTGTCGTAGGACAGGGACATGTTGCCCTTTTCCAGTTTGGAAAGCGTCGACACCGCCAGGCCGGTCCGCCCGCTCACGTCGCTGAGCGTCAGGCCCAGACGGCGTCGCACGCTGCGGATGTGGTCACCAGGAAGGTTCGAATCGATGGCCATGGTCGAGGGAAGCAAACAGTGAAGCGATCTTAGCAAGGCGGCCCCGGCGGACCACCGCGATCACCCTGAGTTGAAGCTTCGCGTCATAGCAGCTAAGGTTTCCACCAATGTGAAAGCTTTTTCCAAATTGGAAACTTGTGGTTCAACTTCGCCCGCCTCGCCAGGAGTCCACCGAATGAACGCCTCCCCCGTTCCCGCCGACCAGCGCCTACTGCACGATCGTCACGGTCCATGCGGCCCACGCGTCGATTCGCCTTCGCGCCGCTGCTGCTGCCCTGCCTCGCGGCGCTGCACGCCACGTCGGCATGGAGTCAGGCGGCCGCGCCCGCGGCGCCCCTGCATCGGCGGCTGCGGCGTCGTCCGCCGGCGTCGTCGAGAAGGACGGCGACCGCACCGCGGCCAAGGCAGAGAAGCTGGAGGTCGTGACCGTCACCGCGACGCGCCGCCGCGAGCCGCTGCGGGACGTGCCGCTGCGCGTCGAGACCATCAGCACCGAAGGCCTGGAGCGATCCGGCGCGGGCTCGCTGGTGGACTACGTGGGCAGCCTGCCCGGCGTGGACGTCAGCAGCGACGGCGGCCCCGGCCGCGGCCAGGTCAGCATCCGCGGCATCAACGTGGGCAGCGCGGGCACGGCGACGGTCGGCACCTATGTCGACGAAGTGGCCTACGGCTCCAGCACCGCCTTCGGCGGCGCGGCGGTGGCGGCGCTCGACATGTCGCTGCTGGACCTGCATCACATCGAGCTGCTGCGCGGCCCGCAGGGCACGCTCTACGGCGCGGGCGCGATGGGCGGCCTGCTCAAGTACGTCACCAACGAACCCGACACGCTGGAGTTCTCCGGCAAGGTCGGCTTCGGCCTGCGCGGCATCAAGGGCGGCGCGCTCGGACACACGGAGAACGCGGTGGTGAACGTGCCGCTGAGCGCCGGCGTCGCCGCGCTGCGCGTGGCCGCCTTCAACGACCACGACGGCGGCTACATCAAGGCCTCCGGCCTAGCGCCGGGCAAGCACGTCAACGACGGCGACACGCGCGGCGGACGGGTCTCGCTGCTGCTGGAGCCGATGTCGAAGATGAAGGTCCGCCTTTCTGCGGTCGACCAGAAGATCGAGCGCGACGGCACCGGCGTGGTCCAGTACGACGTCGCGACCGGCAAGCCGATCCACGGCGACCTGACCCACGACCTGTCGATCTCCGAGCCCTACAGCATCCGCACGCGGCTGCTGTCGGCGGACGTCGACTACGACTTCGGCTGGGCGCGCCTGAACGCCATCGTGTCGAGCCAGCGCTTCAACGGCGACACGCTGCTGGACGCCACCGAGATCCTCGGCGGCGGCGCCTTCGACTTCGTTCAACTGGACAACCGCACCAAGCTGCGCAAGGAAACGCAGGAACTGCGCCTGACGTCGGCGCGCGGCACCGTCGAATGGCTGGTCGGCCTGTATCACAACAAGGAACGCAACAACTACAACCAGCGCCTGTGGGGACTGCCCACCGGCGCGGACGCCGACATGGAGCTGGTGCGCGTGGGCCAGCCCGCGAGCTACGAGGAGAACGCCGTCTACGGCGACGTGACCTGGAATCCGACCTCGGCGCTCTCCTTCACGCTGGGCGCCCGCGTGGCGCGCAACAAGCAGGCGTACGAGACCTTCACCAACGACACCCCGGACTTCCCGGAGCCGGCCACGTCCAAGGACCGGTCGAACACCTACCTGCTGACGGGTCGCTATTCGCTCGACAAGCAGAGCAGCGTGTACGTCCGCGCCGCCAGCGGCTACCGTCCCGGCGGCCCCAACCCGCAGGCGATCGACGAGAACGGCCAGGTCATCCCCGGCGCGCCGACCTCCTTCGAGGCCGACACGCTCTGGAGCTACGAGGCCGGCTACAAGGCCGACCTGCTGGACCGGCGCCTGTCGCTGGAGGTCGCGCTCTTCGACATCCGCTGGAGCAAGCTGCAGCAGCCGCTCGCCTTCGGCGCGACGACGGTGATGGGCAACGCCGGCAAGGCCGAGGTCAAGGGGCTGGAGCTGGCGTCGCGTTACGCGATCAACGACGACTGGCGCCTGGAGGGAAGCCTGGCCTGGACCGACGGCAAGCTCAAGGAAGACGCGCCGGCCCTCGGCCCTTCCGGCGCGAGGCTTCCGAACTCGGCGAAGCTGTCCGTGTCGCTCGGCGCGCGCTACAACTTCGCGCTGGCCGGCAAGCCGTCCTACGCCAGCCTGCAGGTGCGGCACGTCGGCAAGCGCAACGCGGGCTACGACAGCGACACCACCTCCATCCCCAACTTCGTGATGCCGGCCTACACGCTGGTCGATGCGCAGTGGGGCATGGACTTCGGCGCGTGGCAGCTGTCGGCCTTCGTCCGCAACCTGACCGACAAGCGCGCGATCCTCGGCGCCGACACCGCGCTCACCGCCTTCGGCGGCCCGCTGCGCGCGACGCCGGCGCAGCCGCGCACGATCGGCGCCTCGGTCAACTACAACTTCTGAACGACGCCTCATGAAGCCACTGACCCCGCGCTTCGGCGCCCTGATGCTGGCCGCGCTCGTCGCGTTGACGACGTTCGGCGCGGCGACGCCGATCGCATCGGCCCAGACGCCGGCCACCGGCCCCAAGTCTGTGCCGATCGCACCGCTCTCCGCGACGGCGCCCGCCTCGGCGGCATCCTCCGCAATGGCGGCCGCGCCGGCCCCGGCGGCGAAGGCCGCCGCCCAGCCGATGACATTGGCCGACACACAAGCCTGGCTCGACGGCCTGATGCCCGCCGCGCTGAAGATGGCGCAGGTGCCCGGCGCCGTCGTCGTGATCGTGAAGGACGGCCAGCCGCTGATCCAGAAGGGCTACGGCTACGCCGACTGGGACCGGCGCGTGCCCGTCGATGCGGAGCGCACCCTCTTCCGTCCGGGCTCGGTGTCCAAGCTGTTCACCTGGACGGCGGTGATGCAGCTGGTCGAGCAGGGCAAGCTCAACCTGGACGCCGACCTCAACCAGTACCTCGACTTCAAGATCCCGCCGTTCAACGGCAAGCCGATGACGCTGCGCCACGTGCTCACGCACACGACGGGCTTCGAGGAGACGGCGCGCGACCTGATCACCTACACGTCCAAGTCGCCCGACCTGGGGAAGGTGCTGAAGGACTACATCCCGCCCGCGCTCTACGAGCCGGGCGCGCGGCCGGGTTATTCGAACTACGCGACGGCGCTGGCCGGCTACATCGTGCAGCGCGTCAGCGGCCTGCCCTTCGACGACTACGTCGAGCAGAAGATCTTCGCGCCGCTGGGCATGCGCCACGCGAGCTTCCGCCAGCCGCTGCCGCCGGCGCTGGCACCGCTGATGTCGCAGGGTTACGAGAAGCAGGGCGAGCCCGGCAAGGGCTTCGAGATCGTCAGCCTGGCACCGGCCGGCAGCCTGTCGGCGACGGGCGCGGACATGGGCCGCTTCATGCAGGCCTTCCTGCAGCAGGGGCAGCTGGGTGAATCGCGCATCCTCAAGCCGGAGACCGTGAAGCAGATGCATGGCCAGCTGACGAAGCCGATGTCGGAGCTGCTCGGCATCGGGCTGGGCTTCTACCAGCACGACATCAACGGCCATCGCGTCGTCGGCCACGGCGGCGACACCATCCTCTTCCATACCGACCTGCTGCTGTTCGTCGACGACGGCATCGGGCTGTACATCTCGGTCAACTCGCCGGGCAAGGACGGCCAGGGCAAGTGGCTGCGGGACACGGTGCTGGAGTCCTTCGCCGACCGCTACCTGCCGGACACCCGCCCCGCGACGCCGCGTCAGGTCGACGACGCCACCGCGAAACAGCATGCGCAGCAGCTCGCCGGTTCGTACCAGAGCACGCGCCGCGAGGACTCGACCTTCTTCTCGCTCCTGCCACTGCTCAGCCCGTTGAAGGTGCAGGCGCTGGACGACGGCCGCGTCGCGCTGGAACTGGCCGGCTCGCGCAGCGTGTTCCACGAGGTGAAGCCCTATCTGTGGGAAGAGGAACACGGCAAGCGCCGCCTGCAGGCCGTCGTCGAGAACGGCCGCGTCGTGCGATGGGGCCTGGAGCCCTACGTCTTCGCCTTCGTCTTCGAGCCGGTGCCGGCGCTGTCGAGCGGTCTGGCGCTGCTGCTGGCCGGGCTCTCGCTGGTGACGATGCTGCTCACGACGCTGCTGTGGCCGGTCGCCGCCGTGCTGCGTCGCAAGCATGGCGTCGCGGCGCCGGGCCGGTCGTTGCTGGCGGTCCGCGTGGCCAGCGTGCTGGTACTGCTCGCGGTCGCGCTGTGGACGCTGGTGTTCACGCGCCTCGAAGGCGACGGCGATCTGAGCGTCGTCCTGCCGCTCGCGCAAGTCCTGACCCTGGTCGCGTTCATCGGCGGACTGCTCGTGGCGCTGTGGCAGGCGCGGCTCGCCTTCAAGGGCGGCACGGCCGTCGGCAAGGCGGCGAAGGCGCTGGCCGTGATCTGGGTGCTGGCCTTTGCAGTGCTCATCGTGATCGGCGGGGCGCACCACCTGATGAGCTTCAACCAGAACTTCTGAACCCGAGGCTCCCGGGATGGAGTCGAGGCGCGCCCACAAGGCGCGCCTGTTTCGCTTGAAGGATGCTCGATGAACCCGATGAAGAGGGCCGGACTCGCCGGCTTCGTGACCTTGGCGCTGGCGTTGTCCGCGGCGTCGCTGTCCCATTCGCAGCCCAGCGGGCAGCCTGCGGCGATCCCGCCGGAGAAGCCGCTCGCGCCCAAGGTCGCCGCCACGCCGGAGCCGCCGGCGCCCTCCGCCTCGGCGCCTCGCGCCGCCGTCGCGCTGACCGCCGCCGACCTCGAGGCCTGGCTGGACGGCCGCGTCGCCTACTCGCTCGAGGCCGGTGACATCGCCGGCGCGGTCGTGTCCGTCGTGAAGGACGGGCAGGTCCTGTTCCAGAAGGGCTACGGCTACGCCGACGTCAAGGCCAAGGTGCCGATGAGCGCCGAGACCTCGATGGTTCGGCCGGGCTCGACGTCCAAGCTGTTCACCTGGACGGCGGTGATGCAGCAGGTCCAGGCGGGCAAGCTGAATCTGGATCGCGACGTCAACGACTACCTCGACTTCAAGATCCCGCAGACCTTCGGCAAACCGGTCACGCTGCGGCATCTGATGAACCACACGGCCGGCTTCGAGGAGGGCCTGAAGGACCTGCTCGCCTACGACCCGAAGCTCGCGCCTTCCAACGAGGACTACCTCAAGCAGCACCCGCGCCCGATGCTGTTCGCGCCGGGCCAGGCGCCGGGCTACTCCAACTACGGCGTCGCGCT
This sequence comes from Roseateles chitinivorans, assembly GCF_050632235.1. Taxonomy (GTDB): domain Bacteria; phylum Pseudomonadota; class Gammaproteobacteria; order Burkholderiales; family Burkholderiaceae_C; genus Roseateles; species Roseateles chitinivorans_A. The sequence continues at coordinate 5,408,045 of NZ_CP192584.1, forward strand.
GGCCGGCTACATCGTGCAGCGCGTCTCCGGCGAGCCCTTCGACACCTACGTCGACCGCCACATCTTCCAGCCGCTGGGCATGCTGCACTCGACGACGGCGCAGCCGTTGCCGGCGAAGTTCGAGCCCTTCATCGCCAAGGGCTACCGGCAGGCGAGCGATCCGGCGCCCTCCCCGTTCGAGCTGGTCGTCACCGCGCCCGCGGGCAGCGGCAGCGCGACGGCCGCGGACATGGCGCGCTTCATGCTCGCGCATCTGCAGCAGGGCAAGTTCAACGGCGTCGAGATCCTGAGCCCCGCCACCACCGCGCTGATGCACAGCCCGTCCGCGCCGGCGCGGCCCGGCTTCAACGTGATGGCGCACGGCTTCTTCCGCGAGTTCCGCAACGGCCGCACGCTGCTGGGCCACGGTGGCGACACCATCGTGTTCCATTCCGACCTGAGCCTGCTGCCGGACGAAGGCGTCGGCATCTTCGTGTCCTTCAACAGCCGGGGGAAGGACTCGGCGGTCTACCTCGCGCGCAAGGCGCTGATGGAAGGTTTCCTCGACCGCTACTTCCCCGGCAAGCCGGTCGTCGATGCGCCGGCGCTGGCGTCGGCGACCAAGGATGCGCAGCTGATCGCGGGCCGTTACCAGACCTCGCGCCGCGTCGAGCACGGCTTCCTCAGCGCGCTCTACCTGATGAACCAGACGGTGATCGCCGCCAATCCTGACGGCACGATCCTGGCGCCCTCGGGGCCGACCGGCGAGATGGCGACCTTCCGCGAAGTCGCACCGCAGCTGTGGCGCAAGCAGGGTGGGCTGCAGGAACTCGCCCTGGCCGACGTCGACGGCGTGAAGACGGTGATCGACAGCGAGAACCCCGTCTCCGTGCTGCAGGAAGCGCCCTTCCTGCGCTCCGCGCCGTTGACGCTGAGCATCCTCGGCCTGTCGCTGCTGGTGCTCGCTGGCGCGCTCGTCGCCTGGCCGGTGGGCGCGCTGCTGCGCCGGGCGGATCGGGCCACCAGCGGCGCGTCTGCGGCGCTGCACCGCCTGCGCCGCTGGCAGCGCATCGCCGTCGTCATCGACCTCGTCTGGGTGACCGCCTGGCTGGTCCTGATCATGCCGGTGCTCAGCACCGATCTGGCGCTCTACAACGGCGGCAACGACTGGCTGTTCGGCCTGATGCAGCTGAGTGGCGTGTTCGCGGTCGCGGCGGCGCTCGTCGGCGTGTGGGTCGCCTGGAAGCTGTGCCGCGTCGACGCGACGCGCCTGACGCGCGTCTGGGGTGTGCTGGTCGCGCTCGCGCTCGCAGGCATCGTCTGGATCGGCGTGGTCGGCCAGTTGATGGCCTTCAACCTCAACTATTGAGCGTTCATGAGCATCACCAACGGCACGAGCGCCGCCAGCACCGGGCGGTCCATGAAGTTCTTCATCGCCCACGTCGCCACCGAGACCAACACCTTCGCGCCGGCGCCGACGGGGCTGGGCGGCTTCGAGGAATACGGGATCTTCCACGGCGACGCGAGCCGCCGCGATCCCGAGGGCACGGGCGCGTTCATGCGCTTCCTGCGCGAGCTGATCGAGGCGGACGGTCACGAGGTCGCCGAGAGCCTGTGCGCCATCGCGCAGCCGTCGGGCCGCACGGTGCGGCATGTCTACGAGGCCTTGCGCGACGAGATCCTCGCCGACCTGCGCGCGGCGATGCCGGTCGATGCGGTGCAGTTGCTGCTGCACGGCGCGATGGCCGCCGAGGGCTACGACGACTGCGAAGGCGATCTCGCGGCGCACATCCGCGAGATCGTCGGACCGGGCGTCGCCATCGGACTGGAACTCGACCTGCACTGCCATCTCACGGCGCTGATGCAGCGCTCGGCGGATGCGATCGTGGCGTTCAAGGAGTACCCGCACATCGACGCGGAGCCGCGCGGGCGCGAGCTCTACCGGATCCTCGTCGACACGGCGGCGGGTCGCGTGCGGCCGGTGACGTCGACCTTCGATTGCAAGATGGTCGGCCTCTGGCACACGACGCGCGAGCCGATGCGGTCCTTCGTCGCGCGCATGCAGGCGCTGGAACGCGCGCCGGGCGTGCTCTCCGTGTCGCTCGGCCACGGCTTCCCGTGGGGCGACGTGCCCGAAGCGGGCGCGAAGCTCTGGGTCGTGACCGACAACGCCCCCGCGCTCGCGCGCTCACTCGCTGAGCAGTTGGGCCGCGAGTTCTGGGAGTTGCGCGACGCGATCGCACCGGAGCTGATCGATGTCGACGGCGCGCTCGACCGCGCGCTGGCGCTGGGCGAAGGTCCGGTCGTGCTGGCCGACATCGCCGACAACCCCGGCGGCGGCGCGCCGTGCGACAGCACCTTCCTCCTGCGCCGCATCGTGCAGCGCGGCATCGGCAACGTGGTCGTGGGCGCGCTGTGGGATCTCGGCGCGGTGCACATCTGCCGCGACGCGGGCGTGGGCGCGGAGCTGGACCTGCGCATCGGCGGCAAGTGCGGACCGGCCTCGGGCGATCCGCTGGACCTGCGCGTGGTGGTGCGCGCGGTGGTCGAGGATCACACGCAATCGGCGCTCGGCACGCGCGAGCGGCTCGGCACCTGCGTGCGGGTCGAGGCGGCGAACGGCGTGCACATCGTGCTCTGCTCGATCCGCACGCAGACCTACGGCACGGACGCGTTCACCGGCCTGGGCCTGACGCTGGAGAACAAGGCGCTGATCGTGGTGAAGTCGACGCAGCACTTCCACGCGGAATTCGCGCCCATCGCCAAGGCGGTGCTCTACGTCACCACGCCCGGCGCGATGAACTGCGACTTCGCGAGCACGCCGTATCGGTTGAGGTCGCTGGACTACTGGCCGAGGGTGGCGGATCCGCACGGGTTCGGTTGACGCATGAGCACGTCCTCGAAGAAGGCGCCGATCGGCCGCACCTGATCGCGGACCTGGATCTCCAGCACCCAGAGGCCCTCCCCGGCGCGAAGCCGGCCTGCGCCAGCTTGTGCCGGCCGTAGAGCGCGTGTGGGAAGTCGGACACGCGGTGCCCGGCCATCTCGCGGACCAGCGTGCAGCCGTGGCGTTGCGCCGCCGTCTCCGCCAGCGCGTAGAGGTCCACGCCGCTCGCGCCGGCCACCCACGCCGCGCGGGCTTCCGCGAACACCGCGCGCGCGGCCTCGGCGCAACGCCGATGCGCCTCGTCGGCGCCGAAGACGAAGGTGTCGCCGTAGTCGCCTTCGTAGCCGTCCCACACCGGGCCGATGTCGATGAAGACGATGTCGTCCACGCGCAGGCGTCGCGAGGGATCGCCCGGCTCGCGCGAGGTGCAGGTCGTGTCCTCGCCGAAGCGCACGATCGTCGGATGCCAGTTGCGCTGCGAGCCCATCGCGCGCAGCCGCTCATCGGCCAGGAGACGCGCCTCCTCCCCGGACATGCCCGGTCGCAGCAAGGCGGCGATGTCCTGCACGGCGACGATCGAACGCTCACGCGCCGCCACGATGCCGGCGAGGTCGAACTGCGGCCCGCTGCGTTCCCAGTCGTGCGGCGCATCGTCCCGACCACTGGGAACGAACGCGTCGGCATGCCAGCGTGCGGCGGGCAACCCGGCGGCCTGCAACGCCAGACGCGCATCACGCAGCATCCCCGGATGACCGCAGGCGTGCACGCGCACGCTCGACCAGTCGTGCCCATCCGCCAGCGCATGGTCCTGCACATGGCGTTGCAGGGCGCCGTCCTCCCCCGCGTGGCCCTTCGTCGCTTCCGGCGACACCGCCTGCCAGCGCAGCCGGCCATCGGCCGCCGCCCAGGCGTCCAGCTCATCACCGGCGTAGTGGTCGGCCGCATGGCGTCCGCCCCAGTACAAGGTGACGGCAGGCGTCGCGGGATCGGCCAGCGCCGCCTGCAGCAACGCCCGCACGCCGGCGTAGCCCGTGCCGGTGGCCAGCAGCACCAGCGGAGTGTCCGGTGCGGGCATCGCGGGCGCGCCGAACGGCGCCTCGGCGTCCAGCACCGCTCCGGGCATCAACCCGCCCAGCAGCGCGTCGGAGAAGCGGCCGCCCGGCACGCGACGGATCTGCAGCTCGAGGGGATCGCGCGGATCCTCGCGACGGTTGGCGATGGAGAAGCAGCGGTGGTCGCCGTCGGGCAGCCGGATGCGCAGGTGCTGACCTGCGTGTGTCTCCACTTCGCGGCCTGGATCGAGCACGAGTTCCACGACATCCGGACTCAACGGTCGGCGCGCGAGCACGCGCATCTCGAGTCGCTGCGGCGGCGCTTGAGGGATCCAGTCCGGGACCTGCAGGACAACCTCCCCGCGCGCGCGCACCTGGCACATCAGCACGCGCCCCGGGCCGGGATCGATCGCGGTCGCCGAAGCGGTCGAGGCGTGTTCGACATCGCCTGAGACGCAGTCCGCAGCGCAGGATCCGCACGCGCCCCGCTGGCAGGAGAACGGCACCGAAAGCCCGGCCGCCAGCGCGGCATCGAGCACGCTCGGATGAGCGGCCATGGGCACGCGCACACCATGGGGCATGAGGGTGAACGTGTCGGAGGAGGCGTCGAGGACTTGCATGGAGAGCGATCCTGCCTACACTGTGGCCTCCCCGGAACAGCCACTTCCAACCTTTTGAGCAAGCCACTTCCACGCGGCGGATTGCCGCGCGGCTCGACGGCCGCCAGCGCGCCTTTCGACCTGCCCGCCCTGCCCCTTGTCGATGGCGAGACGCGTCAGGCGTGGGTGTATCGCCTGCTGCGGGAGGCCATCCTGCAGGGGACGCTCAAGGCGTGCATGCGCGTGCCGTCGTCGCGCGCGCTCGCGCAGCGGCTGTCGGTGGCGCGCTCGACGGTCGAGGTCGCCTTCGATCAATTGCGCGCGGAGGGTTACGTGGCCGGCGTGGTCGGCTCCGGAACCTACGTGAGCGCCACGCTGCCCGACCAGTTCCTGAGCCCCGAGCGATCGGCGCGAGCGGCGAAGGCGATGCCGACCCCGGTGCCGATGCCGATGCCGATGCCGATGCCGATGCCGATGTCATCGTCGACGCCGATGTCTGCACCGATGCCTCTGTCGATGTCGTCAGGGGTGCCTCGCTCCGCCACCGCGCGTCCGACCCGCCACGATGCGACCTTCGTCGCGCGGGTGGCCGACGCGGCGTTGTTCCCGCTCGCCGAGTGGCGCAGCCATCTGCAGGCGGCGGCTCGCGGCACGCAGCTGCAGGCAAGCGCCGAGGACGATGCCTTCGGCGCGTGGGAACTCCGGACAGAGGTCGCGCGGTACCTCGGCGCCGCACGGGGAATGTCCTGCGATCCGGCCCAGGTCATCGTTGTCGCGGGCATCCGCCAAGGCCTGAACCTCGCGGCGCGCGTGCTGCTGCGCGCGACGGACAAGGTGCTGATCGAGGACCCGGGGTACTCGCTCGCCGCCGACATCTTCGCGCCCTTCGCGCGACGCCTGGCCGCCGTGGCGATCGACGACGCAGGCTTCTCGGTCGCGCGGGCGCGCCGGCACGCCGGTGTGCGGCTCGCCCACGTCACGCCGGCGCACCAGTCACCGACGGGGGTGACCATGCCCGTCTCGCGCCGCCTGGAGCTGCTGAGCTGGGCGCGGGAGCGCTCGGTGTGGCTGCTGGAGGACGACTACGACAGCGAGTTCAACTACCGCAGCGCGCCGCTGCCCGCGCTCAAGAGCCTGGACAAGGACGACCGCGTCATCCACTGCGGCAGCTTCAACAAGACGATGTTCGCCGACCTGCGCATCGGCTACGCCGTGGTGCCGCGGGCGCTGGTGCCCGCCTTCGCCGCGGCCTGTCGCGCGATGGGGCCGTCGGTCGGTCTGATCGAGCAACGCGCGCTTGCCGCGTTCATCGCCGACGGTGGACTGGCGCGCCACATCCGGCGCACGCGCGCCGTGTATGCGCGGCGGCGGGAACGCGTGCTGGAAACGCTGCGCCAGGCGGTCGCGCCGGCGCCGCTGCGGACCAGCGGTGAACACGGCGGGTTCCACTTCACCTGGTGGCTGCCGGAGGACGTGCCCGCCGACGCCCTAGTGAAGGAGTCGACGGCGCGCGGGTTGCGACTTGAACTCGTGGCCGACTGCTGCCGGCGTGTGCAGACAGCGCCAGGCGTCCTGCTGGGCGACAGCGCGCTGGGCGATGAGTCCCTCGCCGAGGCGCTGCCCAAGCTCCAGGCCGCGATCACCTCGGCGCGACGGACCGGTCGTTAGGCAGCGTCGAGGTCGCGACCGCGCACCGATCGACTCGCCGTCCGGCGAGAATGCCGTCCCATGGCACAAGGCAAACGCATCTCCGTGGACATCGACGACGGCGCCCTCGAGGCGATCAAGGCGCTGGGCGCCGCGGCGAAGGCCGCGCGCACGGCCGCCGGCGAGAGTCAGGGCGCGGCGGGCACGCGCCTGGGCGTGCATGTCCAGACCATCGCCCGGATCGAGTCCGGCGAGCCCGGCGTCGCGATCGGGCATGTGTTCGGCATGCTGGCGCTCTACGGGATCAGGCCAGGACTGCCGGGCTGAGCCCTCCTCGTCCTCTTGGCGTCAGCTGCGCTTGACCATCAGGGCGCCTGCCTTGTCTCGCTCGATCGCCACGTACCAGTCCACGGGCAGCGCCGGAAGGACGCTGTCCTGAGGGACTTCGAAGTCGAGGTTCTCCTGCACACCATAGGTCGTAAGTCCCCGGACGGGATCGATCCAGAGGCCCCACACGGAAAGCAACTCGCCGGCCGTGCCCGCTTCCTCATGCTGGCGCCAGAACTCCGGTTCCTGTTCGCGCGCAAAGGCGCGTGCCATTGCGATCGCGTCGGGAAGGGCCGCCAGCACTTCTGGCAACTGCTGAAGGGCAAAGTCTGTACAAGCCGCCCTGGTCTCCTGCGCATGAAAGCGCACCCAGACCAGGATGCTACCGACCTGATATTCATCCCGATCGGCGTAGGAGCCCAGAAGCGCTGCGTCGCGATGATCCGGAATCTTCATGGAGCGCGAGTGCCCGTCCCGCAGGCACGACAGATGATCGGATCGCCGAGGATAGCCGCCACGGCAGATGATCACCGGATCACCGGATCACGATCTCGTCCCCGCGCTCCTCGACCTTGAGCCCGAACCCCGCGCGCAGCAGGCGCGCGAAGCCGTCGACGTTGTTCACGTCGAAGGTGCCGTCGATGCGGGTCTGCGCCGCGCGCTCGTTCTCGATGCGCAAGGTCCGCCGGTTGTAGCGGTTGAATTCCGCCGCCGCCTGCGCGAGCGTCATGCCGTCCAGCTGCAGCTGGCCCTGCATCCACGCCAATCCGCCGGCCACCGCCTGCGGCGTTTCATGTGCGAGCTTGAGAGAGGCCCGCGTCGCCTCGCCCACGTCGGCCGCCGCCAGCACCGCCGAGGCACCGGACTGGCCGTCCACCTGCACGCGCCCTTCGACGACCCGCACGCGCAGCCGATCGCCGTCGCGCCGCAGCGAGAACCGCGTGCCGATCACCGTCACCCGCTGCGCACCGGCATGGATCACGAACGGCCGCCGCGCGTCGTGAGCGATGTCGAAGTAGGCCTCGCCGCTGTCCAGCCACACGCGGCGCTCGCGCGCGTCGACCTCGGTGCGCAGCCGCGTGTCGGTGTTCAAGGTCAGCGACGAGCCGTCGGTCAGCGCCACCACCGCGCGTTCACCGACCGCGGTGACATGCGACTCGCCCGCGCGCCACGGCCACACGCCGCCAGGCTCGCTCAGGCCGATGCTCAACGCGAGGCCCAACGCGGCCGTCGCGCCCGCGCCCCAACGTGTCACGCGGCGAGTCCAGAATGCCGGTCGCGCGAACGTGCGGGACGGTACCGGGACGTCGGACTCATATTCCACGCCCTGCGAGCCTTGCGACCCCTGCAAGGCCTGCAGTCGATCCGCGCGCGTCCACGCGGACTCCAGGCGCAGGAAAGCGACCAGATGCGTCGTCGACTGCGCCAGCCAGTCGTCGAGCGCGCGTTGGCGGTCCGGGTTCCATCCCTCGCCGTCGCGCGCGGCAAGCCAGTCCGCCGCCATCGCGTCCACTGCCCTGGCTCCGGTGGCTTCGCCCTCCGCAGGGGTCCTGTAATTGCTGTTCATCGTCAATGCTTCCGCGTCGGCAGGTCCTGGCCCTGCGCCGCCTCGTGATCGTCCTGCGCGCGCCGGTCGCGCGTCTGCGTCCTTGCGCCGCGGTCGTCGCGGCCCATCGCCTGCGCCAGCGCCCGGATGCCCTTGGACACCTGCCGCTCGACCGTGTCCTCGGTGATGCCCATGCGCTCCGCCACCTCGCGCTGCGAGAGGCCCTCCACCTTGCGCAGCCGCACCACCTCGCCGCAGCGCGGCGGCAGGGCCGCGAGCGCCGCCTCGAGCAAGCGCAGCTCGCTGCGTCCCGCGAGGTGCCGCTCCGGGCTGAGTTCATCGGCCGTCGGCATCACGGCCTCCATGTCCGCGTAGGCCTCGATGGAGACGACCTGCGTGCGACGCGCCCGGTCGATCAGCAGATGTCGCGCCACCGACAGCACGAAGGCCGGCGCCGAATCGGGCCGCCGCTGCGCCGCGGCGTCGAACACGCGCGCGTAGACCTCCTGCCGGAGATCGTCGATCTCGTCGACGTCGCGCCAGTTCCTGCGCAGGAAGCGCATCAGCTGCGGCTCGTGGGGAAGCACCTCCTCCACGAACCAGCGTTTCAACTCATCGAGCGACACATCCCGCCCTCGCGTTCGACATCGCCGCAGATCGCAGCGTTCATCGTGATCTTCATCATTCCGTCATCCGTTCGTCATTCATCCAATCACCCCCTCTACTAGGACGAACGGCGGGCGCGGATCCGGTACGGCGGCCGCAGAAAAATAGTCCGGAAAATGTATGCCGGATCTCCGCAGCCGGCGCGTCTAAGGAAGGGAGACCTCCCTCCCCTTCCGCCAAGGATCCCGTCATGTTCAGTCCCTTCCCCTTCCGCCCCGCCGTGCTGGCCGTCGCGGTCCTGTGCGCCGCCGGCGCCCAGGTCCAGGCCCTGGCCCAGACGCGCGCGTTCGACTTCGACATCCCCGCCGGCGACCTCAAGCCCGCCATCGACCGCTTCGCCCGCGAGACCGGCGCCCAGATCTTCTACAAGGCCGATGACGTGCAGGGGCTCGCCACCAAGGGCGTGCGCGGTCGTCGCGCGGAAGACGAGGCCTTGCGCGAGCTGCTCGACGGATCCACGCTGACCTTCAAGCGCGACGGCACGCGCGCGCTGGTCATCTTTCGTCCCGGTGCCGACGCCGGGAACGGGACTGCCACCGCCGCCGCGACCCTCGCGAGCGCAGGAGACGCCGGCTCCGCGCGCGCCGACGACGCGATCAGCGCCCTCGACACCGTGACCGTCACCGCGCAGCGTCGGCCGGAGGCCGCGCAGAGCGTGCCCATCGCGCTGACCAGCTTCTCCGGCGCGACGCTGGACACCTACCGCGTCTCCAGCCTGCAGGACGTGTCGCGACTGACGCCGGGTCTGCTCGTCTCCGCGTTCAGCGTCTCCAATCCGACCATCGCGATCCGCGGCGCCAACAACACCTTCTCGCAGATGGGCGTGAGCAAGCCGGTGGCGGTCGTCGTCGACGACGTCTTCGTGCCCCGCAACGGCGCGGCCAGCTTCGAGCTCTTCGACCTGGAAAGCCTCACCGTCCTCAAGGGCCCGCAGGGCACGCTGTTCGGCCGCAACGTCACCGGCGGCGCGATCGTCATGAACACGCGCAAGCCCGTCTTCAACGAGCGCAGCGCCAAGACGCAACTGACGCTCGGCAACTTCGGCGCGGTCAACGTGGACGCGCTGGCCAACCTGCCGGTCGGCGACGACCAGGCGATCAAGCTGTCCGTCGCGACGCGTGATCGCGACGGCACGGGCCGCGACCGGCTCACCGGGCGCGATCAGGACGACCTTCAGAGCCGCAACGTCCGCGGTCAGTGGCGCGCCGCCCTCGGCGCCGACGTCGACGCGCTCGTCAGCGTGGACTACGGCGAGGACAGCAGCGGCGGACGCACGCTGTCGTCCGTGACGCTCGGCGACGACGGCGACCGGCGCACGTCCGAAGTCGGCGTCCCGCAAGGCTTCGACCGCACGCTGTGGGGCACTTCCGCCAAGCTCGAATGGACGCGCCCCTGGGGCGAGATCACGTCCATCACCGCCTTCCGCCATTCGAAGTCGCGCGAAGACTACTCGGGCGTCGGCGCCAACTACGCCCTGCTCACGACCGGCGCGCAAGCCGTCACCCGCGATGCGGAGCGCGTCGGCACCTGGTCGCAGGAGCTGCGCTATGCCAGCCCGCGCTGGGACGCGGGCCATCTGCAGGCCGGCGTGTTCTTCCTCGACGAGGACGGCTCACGCCGCCTCGGTCAACAGTCCTTCGCCGCGAGGACCGGCGCGCTCACCGCGTCGACGCTCGCGGACCAGCAGGTGCGCACGCGCAGCGCCTCGGTCTTCGCCGACGGTACCTGGCACTGGACCTCGACCGTGGACCTGACGGCCGGCGCGCGCTACACCTACGACCACAAGACGGCGTCCCTCGACCGCGCGGACCTCGTGCGTCCGACGGCGGGTTTCTCCGCGCACGACCTGCGCGCCTCGTGGAGCGAGTGGACCCCGCGCGTCGCGCTGAACTGGCAGCCGTCGCGGCAGATGCTGCTCTACGCCAGCGTCACACGCGGCTTCACCGCCGGCGGTTTCAACACGGACGCGAGCTCGCTGGCCGCGCTGGCCACGCCCTTCAATCCGGAGACGGTCACCAACCGCGAAGTCGGTCTCAAGTCCCAGTGGCTGGACAACCGGCTGCGCGTGAACCTCTCCGTGTTCGACATGGCCTACCGCGACAAGCAGGAGTTCGTGAACAACACGGTGACCGGCATCCTGAGCATCATCAACGCGAGTCGCGCCACCGTGCGCGGCGCCGAGATGGAAGTGGCGTGGAAGCCGGTGAAGTGGCTGGGCCTGTCGGCGACCTACGGCTACCTCGACGGCAGCTACGACCGCTTCGAGATCGGCAACATCAACTACACGGGCAACCCGCTCGCCTCGTCGCCGAAGAACAAGGCCTCCGTCGCCGCGGACTGGCGCATTCCCGTGCGCGACGGCTTCGCCGTCGGCGCGGTCAACTACGGCTGGCAGTCCGACTACAACACCGGCGCGGCCAACGATCCCAACCTCCAGATCCCGGGCTACGGGCTGTTGAACTTCAACGCGGGCTTCGAAGCCGCGGACCGGCGCTGGCGCGTCGTGGCGTGGGTGAAGAACGCGACCAACCGCGCCTACATCCTGACGCGATCCACGCAGGTCGTGCGCGCGGAGTACCTCGGTGATCCGCGCACCTTCGGCGTCACCGCGGCGTTCCGCTTCTGAGTCGGAGGTCCTCATGAACGTCAACGAACAACGCCGGCGCCTCGTCGGCGCCATGGGTCTGCTCGGGCTCTCGGGCTGCGCCGCCGTTCCCACTTCTGCCGTCCCCACCTCTTCCGTCCCCACTTCTGCTGGCTCCACTTCTGCTGGCCCTACGCTCGCTCCCTGGCAACCGGGCCAGCTCGACATCCACCACCTCGCCATCGGCCGCGGCAGCGCGACGCTGGTGATCCTGCCCGACGGCACGAGCCTGCTGATCGACGCGGGCGCCTCGGCCAACGCCACCGACGTGAGCGTCGCCACGCGACCGGGCCCGCAGCGTCGCGCCGGCGAGTGGATCGCGCGTTACGCGCAACGGCACCTGGCGCCGACCGGCGCGCGCGGCCTGGACTACCTGCTCGTCAGCCATCTGCATCCCGATCACCTCGGCGATGTCGCGCCGGGGCTGCCGCAGTCCCGGCACGGCAACTACCGCCTGACCGGCGTCATGGACGTCGCCGAGCGGCTCGACATCGGCACGCTCGTCGATCGCGGCTTTCCGGACTACCGGTATCCGGGCGCCGGCATCGAGCGGGCGCCGTTCGCGGCGAACTACCGTGCATACGTGACCGCGCGCCAGGCCGGCGGCGGCGCGGTACAGCGCTTCGAGGCGGGCACCGATCGGCAGTTCCTGCCGCGAGGCCATCGTCCCGTCGATGAACGCTTCGGACGTTTCGCCGTGCGCAACATCGCGGTCAACGGCGAGGTCTGGACCGGTCGCGGCGACGAGCGGCGAGCGACCTTCCCCGATCCCGCCACGCTGGCCGATCGCGACCGCCCCAGCGAGAACATGTGCTGCGCGGCGGTGCGCATCGAGTCAGGGCCGTTTCGCTACTTCACCGGCGCGGACCTGACCAGCGACACCTTCAACGGCGACCTGCCGTGGCGGGACATCCTCGGCGCCGCCGCGCGCGCGGCGGGACCGGTGGACGTCGCCACGGCGGACCATCACGGCTTGTACGACGGTGTCAGCGCCGACGTCGCACGGACCTTGCGCCCGAGCGCCTGGGTCATCCCGACCTGGCACATCTCGCACCCCAGCCTGCAGCAGCTCGAGCACATGTTCAACGAGCGCCTCTACGCCGGACCGCGCGAGGTCTTCGCCACCGAGGTGATGCACGAGAACGCGCTGATGCACCGCCGGCTGATGCAGAAGCTGCGCAGCACGCGCGGCCATGTGATCGTGCGCGTGGAGGCCGGCGGCGAGCGCTTCAGGATGCTGGTGACGGACAACGCCGACGAAGCGGATCGGGTGATCTACGAGTCCGCGCCAATCCGCAGCGGAGCGATCAAGCCAGCTTGAAGGTCGCCACGACCTTGACGAGCTGCTCGGCCTGGGACTTCAGGCCGCTCGCGGCCGCGGCCATCTGCTCGACCAGTGCCGCGTTCTGCTGCGTGGCCTGGTCGATGTGGGTGACGGCCTCGCCGACCTGGGCGACGCCGCTGGACTGCTCGCTGCTGGCGGAACTGATCTCACCGATGATGTCGTTGACGCGGCGGATGCTGCCGACAACCTCGGTCATCGTCTCGCCGGCCCGGTCCACCATCTTCGTGCCGTGCTCGACGCGCTCGACGCTGGCGGTGATCAGGCGCTTGATCTCCTTGGCCGCCTCGGCGGAACGCCCGGCCAGCGAGCGCACTTCCGACGCCACCACGGCGAAGCCGCGGCCCTGCTCGCCCGCGCGCGCCGCCTCGACGGCCGCGTTCAACGCCAGGATGTTGGTCTGGAAGGCGATGCCGTCGATGACGCCGATGATGTCGCCGATCTGACGCGACGAGTCGTTGATGCCCTTCATCGTCTCGACGACGCGGCCGACCACCTCGCCGCCCTGGATCGCCACGTCGGACGCGTTCTGCGCCAGCTGGTTGGCCTGGTGCGCGCTGTCGGCGTTGTGCCGCACGGCGGCGCTCAGCTGCTCCATCGAGGACGCGGTCTCCTCCAGCGAGCTGGCCTGCTGCTCTGTGCGCGCGCTCAGGTCCATGTTGCCCACGGCCATCTCGTCGCTGGCGGTCTGGATGCCTTCCGACGCCTGGCGCACCTGGCGCACGAGGTCGGTAAGGCCGTGGCTCATCTTGCCCAGCGAGCCGATCAGGTACGCGATCTCGTCGCGCCCCTCGACCTGCAGGCGCCGGGACAGATCGCCCTGCGCGACCGCGTCGACCAGCTCCACGGCCTGCGCCATCGGGCGGGTGATCGATCGCGTCAGCATCACGGCCAGCGTGATGCCCAGCGCGATCGCGATGACGCCCAGCACCTCCAGCTCGAACTGCGCCCGTGCCGTGTCGGCGGCGATGGTCTGGTTCATCTCGTCGATGACCTTGCGCTGGTAGTCCAGCACGGCCGTCAACGCGGCCACGTAGGCCGGCGCGACGACGCTGAACTCGCTGTCGTAGATGCGGTTGGCCTCGTCGGCCTTGTCGGCGCGCTTGGCCGTCATCATGCGGTCCCGCGCGTCGAGGTAGGCCTTGCGCGCGGTGTTGAACTTCTCCAGCAGCGGCTTCTCGCTGTCGGCGGTCGGCAGGTCCGCCAGGGCCTTGACGATCTCATTGCCGCGCGCGGTCGAGGCCTTCGCCTCGTCGCGGAAGATCGCCTCCAGCGTGCCGTCCGCATTCTTCGCGATCGCCTTGCCGCGGGTGACGCCGGCGACGACGTTGCGGAGCTGTTCTTCCAGCAGCCGCTCCTTGGCCAGTGGCGAGGCCATCATGCCCTGGACGGCAACCGAGGCACTGCTCAGTCGCTGCACGCTGAGCACCAGCATCAGCGCCAGCAGCAGCAGGATGAGGGCAAAGCCGGCACCAAGCCGGGTTCCGACGCGCAGGTTGTTCAGAGTCATGAGGACCTCATCCAGGACAGGGGAGTGATGCGGCCGGCGGGCTGGGGAAGGCCCCACCGGTTTGGTGCGCGAGCCTATGCGCTTGTTTCATCCGCGAACAGTGCGGATGCGGATGCGAGCGATGCGGGGGCGTGAACAGCTTGACGAAAGCCGGTCCGTTACGCGCGGATCGATGGAACCGTCGGTGACGGCTCGATGACAGCCGGACCGGCGACGCCGCTCGTCGGCGGGGATTGCAGTTCGTCCTGGTACGCCGACAGGGCGTCGTCTGGCCGTCGCCTTGAGCCAGGCCGGCACCGAGACTCCGGGCTCCGATGACCGAGCCTCGAGGGAGAAGAATGACATCACTGGTCCTGCTGCCGCTTTGGGCGGCACTGGCGGCGACGCCTGCCGCTGCCGCGACCGTGGCCGAGCCCGTGCAGACGGCCCCGCCGACTGCGGCCGTCCCGGCGGCGACCGCCTGTCTGGTCGGGGCCTACCGATTGGAGGACGGCCAGACCCTGGACCTGGCGCCAGCCCGAGGCGATACCTTGCGGTGGACGGCCTTCAACGGCGAGACAGGCCGGTTGCGTCCGTCATCCCACGGGGTGTGGACCAGCACCTTCGGTTGGTCCGACCAGCCGACGAAGGACACCTTGTCATCGACCGACTGCGCCACCGGCGAGATCACCTTCGGCGCACAGCGCGGCAAGCGCCTCGCCTTCGATGTCACCGAGACCCGGTTCGATGCCGGCGGCGTCCCGCTGGCCGGTCGTCTCGTGATGCCGCGCGGCCAGGGACCGGTGCCCGTCGTCGTGCTCCTGCACGGCTCCGAGACGGACTCCGCGCTTGACGGCAACGCGCTTCAGCGCATGCTTCCGGCGGAAGGTATCGGCGCCTTCGTCTTCGACAAGCGGGGGACCGGCGCCTCCGGCGGCGCGTACACGCAGGACATCAGCCGGCTGGCCGACGACGCGGTCCAGGCCATGCGGGAGGCGCGCCGCCTGGCGGGACCGCGCGCCGGTCGCGTCGGTTATCAGGGCGGCAGCCAGGGCGGCTGGGTCGCGCCGCTGGCGGCCGACCGCGCGCCGTTGGACTTCGCGATCGTGAGCTTCGGGTTGACGGTCTCCATGCTCGAACAGGACTTGCAGAGCGTCGCGCTCGAGATGCGCGCCAACCGGTATTCCGCGCAGGACACCGAGAAGGCGCTCGCGCTGACGCGCGCCGGCCAGAAGGTCATCGAAACGCGCGGCAAGGAAGGCTACGAGGCGTTCGACGCCTTGCGCTCGGCATACAGGTCGCAGCCGTGGTTCAAGGACGTGCGCGGCAACTTCCTGCATCTGGTGCTGCCGCTCGACAAGACGCAGATCGTCGAGGGACTGAACACGACCTACAAGTTCGACGTGTCCTTCCGCTACGACCCGATGCCGACGCTGCGTGCCTCACGCACGCCGCAGCTGTGGGTGCTCGGCGCGGACGACCGCGTGGCGCCGAGCGCCGGCGCCGCAGCCGATGTCCGGTCGCTGATCGCCGCGGGCAAGCGCTACACGCTGGCGATCTATCCCGGGGCCGATCACGGGATGACCGAGTTCGAGACCGCGCCGGACGGCCGGCGCGTCTCGACGCGTTACGCCGAAGGCTACTTCGCGATGATGCGGGACTTCATCCGGGACGGCCGTGTCGAGGCCGCCGACGGTCGTTACGGGAAGGCCGTCGTGGCGTTGCCACTGGCGAAGTGACTGGAGGGCGTCGGCAGTAGTAGAGTGCCGCCATCACGACCCTGAACCACCTGAAGGAAACCGAGCCATGGCAAAAGGCGAGCAACGCAACGACAAGGCCAACAAGAAGCCGAAGAAGGACACCAGCACGCCCAAGGAGTCGTCCTCCGTCTCCACCCGGCCCGTCGCGCCGATGACGGCCGTGATGCCCAAGGGCAAGCTGAAGAACAAGCCGGCCTGATCCGGGAACCGTCCGATCCGGAACATGAAAAACGCCGGCGGGACGCGAGTCCCGCCGGCGTTGTCATTGGCGCAGGGGTCAGTGCTTGCCTGCGTCCTTGGCCGCTTCCTTCACGTCGCCGTAGGCCTTCTGGGCCTTGCCGTCGACCTGCTTGGCCAGGCCCTTGGCCTGCTGTTCGGTGCTGCCGATGACCTCACCGGTCTTCTGCTGCACCTTGCCTGCTGCGTCCTTGACGGCGCCCTTCACTTGGTCCTTGTTCATCGTCTACTCCAGAAAGTTACTGCGTATCTCGCAGGGTGCGATGGCACGGACTTGATCCTAGGCTCGGCCCCGGCTGCGGCGTGACGGCGGGCGGCGCGTCCTGCCGTCGGTGTGGTCCTACAGGCCGTTAACGCGCCGTCTGCAGGCTGTCCACAGCGCGTCTACAGCCCGTCGCACTCCCGCGCGAACGGGTTGCGCCGCGGCATGTTGGCGATCTCCTGCAAGGTCCACAGCTCGGCGGGCGTCATGTGGACCAGTTCGCCGAGCGCCGGCAACCGGTCCGTCGGGATCGTGCGGCCGCCGGTGCGGGCCTCGCTGACGTGCTGGCGGGGGACTTTCAGGTGGCGGGCCAACGCGGCCTGGCTGCCGCACAGACGCACGGCGCGGTCGACGGCGCCTTGCCAGGTCGACGACGGCGTCGCCGCGTCGATGTCGCGAACGCCCGCGAAGGCGCCCACAAAGAGGGTTCCAAGAGTTTCCATGACGAAGGATCCTGCTGCCGCTTCAGCGACAACCGATGGCGCCGCGTCGTCCTGCGGGCGACGGCGGCGTGACCTCATCGGGCGGGCGCGGCGACGGCGCCCGGACGATGCGGAACGGCGGAACGCGCGACGTCCGCGCCGGAGCAGGGACGTTTGCGCGCCGTGAAGGCCGTTCAATGCCGGGGCGGTCGCTCCAGCGGCGTGGCACCGACGCTCCGCCAGGACGGCGGCCCGGTCATCGGCCAATCGCCGTTCGCACTCGCGGGCAGGGGAACCCGCGGCATGTCCACGTTCGCCATGGGCAGGACATAGCCACCCAGCGCCGCCGCATCGCTCAAGGACAGCCCGTCGTGGTCGTCCAGCACGACGGTGGGATCGTCGGCCAGGTGATGGTGCCGTTCGAAGAGGCCATGGGCATGGACGTGCGCCGGCTTCGCGCCACGTTGGAACTGCGCCTGGACCTGCTGCTGCCGTGCCCGCGCGGTGTCGAGGACCTGCGAGGCCTCCTGACCCGCGAGCGCCTGCAGCCCTTGATGGACCAGATCTCGCCAGGCCTGCGCCAGCGATCGTCCCTCGTGCTCATGATCGGTCGCGGTGCGGTGGTGATGCGCCGGGCCGAGCGTCGTCAGCCGCGCGCCCGCGGCGCCGTACAGCGGGACCGCGGCGCACAGCAGCAACAGCAGCACGCCTCGCGCCCGGCGGAGCCAGCCGGCGAAGGTGCGGGCGAGGGATCCGGTCGCTGAGCGCATCGCGACGCAGGGTCGCCGAGCTTCGTGTCAACCGCATGACCGGGCACCAGGGGGCGCACGGCGTCCCGGATTCTCGGGGCGCCCTCCCCGGGAAGCGCTCCTGGCCGCCCCTTGGCCGGCGTTCCCGGTGGGGGCCTCGGATTTCGCGGTCGGATCGCATTGTTGACGTCCGTTGGCATGTGAAGCCGGCGGGCGCCCCTTTGTCGACCCGCGTCGATTGCGAAGAATCCACCCCGTCATCACTTCATCTGAACGAGGCCCGCATGCCCTTCGCCAACATCAAGCTTCCCGAAGGCGTCGCCGACGCCGCCCGCAAGGAGGAAATCATCCACCGCGTCACGGCCATGTTCGTCGAGTACTTCGGCGAAGCGGCGCGTCCCTACACGATGGTCCTGGTCGACGAGGTCGCCGACGGCGGCTGGGGCCGCGCCGACGAGACGCTGACGCTCGAGAAGATGGGGCTCAAGCCGAAGCAGGCGTAGGCGTAGGCGTAGGCGTCATCAGGACGTCGTTCAGGCGTCGCCTGGCGCGAGCAGCATCGCCACGAGGCGGCGGACCTGCCCGCGCAGCCAGGCATGGGCCTGGTCGCCCTCATGGCGCCGATGCCAGGTGGCCACGACGGGCAATGCCGGCGTGCGCAGCGGCATCGGCACCACCTTGAGCTTCAGTGCCCGCGCGGCGCCCACGCCGATCCGTTCGGGCACCAGCGTCAACAGATCGGCGCCAGCGACCCACACCAATGCCGTTGCAGCCGTGGGAGCGGCGGCCACCACGCGCCGCGCCAGCCCTTGGGCGGCCAGCGCATCGTCCACCGCGTCGCGCAACCGGCCGCGTCGCGAGACCGTGACGTGGTCCGCCTGCGCGTAGTCGCGCAAGGTCAGCTTGCGGCCCGCCAGCGGATGACGGGCGCGCATCACCACCATCGGCCGGTCCTCGCCGAGGACCTCGTGCAGCAGCTCCGCCTGCGTCGGGATGGCCGCGCCGATCTGCAGGTCGACCTGCCCCTGCCGCAGTTCCTGCGCGTCGGACGCGCCCTCCGCCGGCATGCGCAGCACCGCCAGCGGCGCGTCCTTGCGCAGCGCGGCCAGCAGCGGCGGACCGAGGGCCGCGGCCAGCGCATCGTGGCACTGGATCGTGAAGGTCCGCGCCACCTCGGCGATGTCGAACCGGCTCTGCCGCGCCAGCACCGTCCGTGCCCGCAGCACCACGTCATGCACATCCGTCTGGATGGACAGCGCATAGGGCGTGGGCGTCATGGCGCGGCCGTTGCGCACCAGGATCGCGTCGCCGGTCATGTGGCGGATCCGGTCCAGCGTGCGGCTCATCGCCGGCGAACTCACATGCATGCGCGCCGCCGCGCCGCCCACGCTGCCTTCGTCCAGCAGCGCATCCAGCGCCACGAGCAGGTTCATGTCCAGTTGCATGATGGTTAACTCACCGGTTAGATCAATTGATTTGATGTTAATCGGCCGGCTGCCAACAATCGATCCCATCGACACCCCCTGGCCTACCCCATGACCTCCTTCGACACTGACCTCCGCGCCGCCGAGCGGCTCGCCGACATCGCCGCCGCCGCTCCGCAGGACGGCGCCGTGCTGGCCGCCGCCGTCGCGGCCGTCCGGCTCACCGGCCGGCATCTGCTGGCGACATTCAGCGAACGGACCCGGACGCCCGACGACCTCGAGCGCTTGATCCACGCCATCCACGCCAACGACGACGCGTCGCTCACCATCGCCCGCCGGCTGCTGGAACGCGCCGTTCCGGCGGCGGGCTGGGTGGACGACGAACTCGAAGGCGGCGAACTTCCCCACGGGGACTGGTGGATCTTCGACGCCGTGGAGGGCAACGTGAACCATGTGCACGGCCTGTCCGAATGGGGCATCAGCGCGACGCTCGTGCGCGACGGCGCACCGCAACTCACGGCCGTGTACGAGCCCGTGGCCGACCGGCTCTACACGGCGGTGCGCGGCAGCGGCCTCGCGGCGGTCAACGGCGACCCCTTGCGACCGTCGACCAAGACCGAACTGAAGGCGGCCATCGTGACCACCGGTCAGGCCAAGCCCGGAGAATCCGCGCAGACCTACCAACGGATCGGCGCGTCGGTGACGGCGATGCTGAACGCCGCGCTGGTGGTGCGGATGACGGTGCCGGCCACCTTCCAGCTCGGACAGGTCGCCGGTGGGCAGACGGACGCCTTCTGGCAGCACAGCGATGTGCGGTCCGGCCTCGCGGCCGGCGCGCTGCTGGTGTCCGAGGCCGGCGGCTCGGTGACCGACCTGCAGGGCCGGCCCTGGACGTTCGCCAGCAAGGACTTCCTCGCCTGCGCGCCGGGCATCCGGCGCGAGGCGCTGACCGTCCTGGGAGCCCTGGCATGAGCACCGACCTGCCACCCGTCAGCATCCTCGGCGCCGGACGTGTCGGCGCCAACCTGGCGCGCGCCTTCGCCGAACGGGGTCACGCCGTGACCGTCGGGCATCGCACGCCGTCCACGGGCGCCCTGGCCTGGCAGGGACCGCCGGTCCGCCACGCCACGCTGGCCGAGGCCGCCGCGGCTTCGCCGGTCGTCTTCCATGCGACGCCGGGCCACACTGCGCTGGACCTGCTCACCAGCCTGCGCGTCCCGTTGCGGGACAAGGTGCTGGTGGACGTCTCCAACGCCACCGTGCGTCAGCCCAACGGCGCGCCGGGCGACCTGCTGTATCCGGACGGCAGCCTGGCCCAGCGCCTCCAGGCGGCGCTGCCGGAGACCCGCGTGGTGAAGGCGCTGAACACGATGTTCTTCAGCGTCATGACCGCGCCGCGCAGCCTGGCCACGCCGGCGCAGGCCTTCCTCAGCGCGGAGGATCCCGCCGCCAAGGCGCAGGTGCGGGCGCTGCTGGCCTCGCTGGGCTGGCCGGACGAGTGGATCCTCGACCTCAGCGGCATCGCCAGCGCGCGCGCCACCGAGGCCATGATCCTGATGGCACCGCACATCGTGGCGGCCAAGGGGTTCAAGCCGTTCGCGTTGACGGTCGCGTCGACGGCTGGCGCCTGATCTCGGCACGAATCTGCGCCGGCATTTGCGGCTCATTATTTGAGCCGCATTTCGTCAAATGCGGCTCACGCGCCCGATTCAGCCCAGGTAGGCCGCCGCGCCGTCCCCGGCGACCAGGCCGCTGGCCAGGGACGCCGTCAGCAGATAACCGCCCGTCGGCGCCTCCCAGTCCAGCATCTCGCCGGCGACGAACACACCGGGACGCGCCGTCAGCATCAGACGCTCGTCCAGCGACTCGATCGTCACGCCGCCCGCGGTGCTGATGGCTTCTGCCACAGGCCGCGCGGCGCGCAGGCGCAGCGGCAGTGCTTTCAACGTGCGGGCCAGCGTCGCCGTGTCGGCGTACTCGTCCTTCGTGAGCACCTCGTGCAGCAGGCCGGCCTTCAGGCCTTCGATGTTCAGGCGGCTCTTCAAGTGCGAGGACAGCGAGCGCGAGCCGCGCGGATGGGCCACCTGCTCCAGCACCCAGGCCGCGTCGCGGCCCGGCAGCAGGTCCAGGTGGACCAGCGCCTCGCCGTCGCGCTCGATCTTCTCGCGCAGCAGCGCGGAAGCGGCGTAGACCAGCGAGCCTTCGATGCCGGTCGCGGTCACGACGAA
Organism: Roseateles chitinivorans; assembly: GCF_050632235.1. GTDB lineage: Bacteria > Pseudomonadota > Gammaproteobacteria > Burkholderiales > Burkholderiaceae_C > Roseateles > Roseateles chitinivorans_A. Next base: position 5,429,305 of record NZ_CP192584.1, read on the forward strand.
TTCGCCCTGGCGCGAGAACTGCCGGCCGTCGACGCCTTCGGCGCTCAGCGCCACCGGCTTGAGCGGCTGTCCGGCGAACTTGTCGGCGAAGAACGGCGACCAGCCAGGCGCCGCGCCGTCGCGGGTGGTCCCGAGATCGAAGCCGCAATTGGCGGCCCGCAGCGGCGACACGGTCGCGCCGACGTCGGCGAGCAGCGGCGCCCAGGCGCCGTCCGAGCCCAGTTGCGGCCACGAGGCGCCGCCCAGCGCGAGCACGACGGCGTCCGCGCTCACGGTCGTCTCGCCCTCGGGGGAGCTGAAACGCAGCGCGCCGTCCGCGTCCCAGCCGAGCCAGCGATGGCGCATGTGGAAACGCACGCCCTGCGTGCGCAGGCGGGACAGCCAGGCCCGCAGCATCGGCGCGGCCTTGAGGTCCTTGGGGAAGACGCGCCCGGACGTGCCGACGAAGGTCTCGACGCCGAGGCCCTGGGCCCAGGCGCGCAGCGCTTCGCCGTCGAAGCGGTCGAGCCAGGTACCGACCGCGGCCTGGCGCTCGAAGTAGCGCGAGTCGAAATCGGGACGCGACTCCGAGTGCGTCAGGTTGAGGCCGCCCTTGCCCGCGAGGAGGAACTTGCGGCCGACCGAGGCCATGGCATCGTAGAGGTCGACGGAGAGCCCGGCATGGGCGAGACGCTCGGCGGCCATGAGGCCGGCGGGGCCGCCGCCGATGACGACGACGTGGCGGGAGGATTCGGAGGTAGGCATGGGATGGAGGGTACCGCGCAAGGCCGCGCAGTGTGCCAGAGGCGGCCCGGGGCGCCTCGACGCCGACGCTCACCCCTGCGATGGACGAGCCTCGTCCGGGGTGCCCGGCGGCACGCTCCACAGCAGCCAGTCGACCGCCTCCCTGCGCGCCGGGACGGTAGCGGTCAGCAGTGGCTGATCCACGCCCGTGGAGAAACGCGTCAGCAGCAGGATCGGCGCCAGCTTGGCGGGCTCGATCGCCGGTTCCGTGCTCGTGGCGTGGCGCCAGCGCTCCGGCGAGAGCGCCGCGCTCTGCAGGAGCGCGATGGCGCGCAGCAGACGCGGCTCGCGCCAGAGGTCCACCTCGCTGCCCTGCCCGTAGCGCGCCAGGCGCGTGGCAGCTTCCAGATTGAACGCGCTGTAGTGGAAGGGCCGCGTGCGCGCGAGTTCGAGCGGCATGCGGCCATCGTCCTCGATCTGCGGCTTGAAGCGCCGCGCCGCCACGGTCGCCAAGCGCTCCTTCGCCTTCGCCGCTTCGCCGGTGAAGCGCAGGTAGTTCACCAGCTGCGCGTCGAAGAACATGCCGTGGTTATTGTCCGCGGCATCCTCGTCGCGGGCGATCGGGCTGGTCTGCATCCACTGCGTGAATTCGACGAACCACTGGCGCAACGCGGCGAGATCGGCATCGGACAAGACGCCGCGCGCGTTCAGCAACAGGGCGGCGTCGATGACCATCCAGAGATGGCGGGTGTCGATGAGGCCTTCCGCCCTGCCCTCGACGACGCCGGGGATCGCCTGCCCGTAGCGCAGGTGGGGCCGCATCCGCGTGCGGGGCGCGAGGAACCAGTGGCGCAGCGCCTCGGCCGCTTTCTCCGCATGATCGTCCGGCGCGCCGAGATGATGCGCGAGCGTGAGGTCGAAGACATCGCGGCAGAACGCGACCATGCGGTCGGAGTCCAGCGCGTCCCCGGCGACCTTCGGATTGCGCTGGCCGTCGCGGCGGATGTACGGCAGTCCGTCCGGCGTCGCGGGGTTGGGCCACCAGTAGGGCCCCATGCTCAGGTAGTCGTTGCGCGAGCCCGACGGCGGCAGCATCGTCTTGTCGGCGACGCTGCGCAGCGGCGTCTTCAGCGCCTTGGCGGCCCGGGTCCGCAGCGCCGCATGGGCTGCGGCCAGACTGTCGTCCCCCGCGCGCAGACGACGGCGCGTCTCGTCGAGGGCGCCGTGGTCCAAGGTCACCAGCGTCACCGACGGCGGGTCCGCCGACGTCGCCTGAGCACGGTTCGTCGACAGGCCAAGCGGAACGCCCACGAACACTCCCATCCGCAATCCCAGTGGCAGGCCCAGCACCACGTCACGGCGCCGCACGCTCATACCGCCTCCTGCCGCAGGCCGCTCTGCGCATCGAAGAAATGCAGATGCCTGCGCAGGGCCGAGACGCTGACGGTGCTGCCGTTGCGGAGGTCCGGCCGGTCGGGCACGTTGACGACCAGCGGGCCGGCGGCGCTCTGCAGGTTGAGCTGCGACTGCGCGCCCATGAACTCGATGGACTCGACCCGGCAGTCGAAGGCGACCGCCGCATCGGGAACGCGGCCCAGCTGCAGATGCTCCGGCCGCACGCCGAGCTGCAGGCGCGTCGTGTCCAGCGCGGTGCCCAGCTCGCCCGGCAAGGGACAGAAGTTCATCGCCGGAGACCCGATGAAACCGGCGACGAACCGGTTCGCCGGACGGTCGTAGAGCTCGGTGGGACTGCCGCTCTGCTCGACGCGGCCGTCGCGCAGCACGACGATGGTGTCGCCCATGGTCATGGCCTCGACCTGGTCGTGGGTCACGTACACCGAGGTCGTGCGCAGGCGCGCATGCAGCGCACGGATCTCCTGTCGCACCGCGCTGCGCAGCGCCGCGTCGAGGTTGGACAGCGGCTCGTCGAACAGGAAGGCCGCCGGCTCCCGCACCATCGCGCGGCCCATGGCCACGCGCTGCCGCTGGCCGCCGGAGAGCGCGGCCGGCCGGCGCTCCATCAGCGGTTCCAGGCTCAGCATGCGGGCGACCTCGTCGACGCGGCGGCGGATCTCCTCGGCCGGCCGCTTCATCAGCTTGAGGCCGAAGCCCATGTTCTCCCGCACCGTCATCTGCGGATAGAGCGCGTAGCTCTGGAAGACCATCGCGATGTCGCGCGCCTTGGGCGGCTCGCGCGTCACGTCGCGCCCGCCGATGAAGAGCTGGCCGCTGGTCGCCTCCTCCAGCCCCGCGATCGTGCGCAGCAGCGTCGACTTCCCGGAGCCGCTGGGCCCCACGAGCACGCAGAACTCCCCGTCCGCGATGGACAGCGAGACATCCTTGATGACGTCGACATGGGCGAAACGCTTGCCCACGCCTTTGAGTTCGATGGTGGCCACGCTCACTAGCCTTTCACGGCACCGGCCAGCAGGCCGCGGTTGAAGGATTTCTGCAGACCCAGATAGACGAGGATGCTGGGCAGCATGGCGATCACGCTGATCGCGATGAACACGGCGGGTTTCATCGTCTCGTCCGCGCGCACGGTGGCCAGCGCCACCGGCAGCGTGTAGAGCGACTCGTCGTTGGTCACGAGCAGCGGCAGCAGGTACTGGTCCCAGATCATGATGAAGCCGAAGACCGCCGCGCTGCCCAGCGCCGGCCGGCACAGCGGCAGGACGACGTGCCGGAAGATCTGCCAGTCGCTGGCGCCGTCGACGCGCGCGGCCTCCTCGAGGTCGATCGGGATGGCGCGCATGAACTCGCTGAGCATGAAGATGGAGAAGCCCCAGCCGACCACCGGCAGGATCATCCCGAGGTGGGTGTCATGCAGACTGACGCCCACCAGCGGCAACTGACCCAGCACGAGGAACAACGGGATCGCGATGACCTCGTCCGGCAGCATCATGGTCGACAGGATCAGGAAGCTGACCAGGGCCAGGCCGCGGAAGCGCTTGCGCGCCAGCGCATAGGCGGCCAGCGCGCTGACCGCGAGCTGCAGCACCGTGCCCACCAGCACGACGATCATCGAGTTCAGCAGGTAGCGCCAGACCTTGGCCTCCACCCAGGCGTAGCGGAAGTTCTCCCAGGTCGGCTGCTCCGGCCACCACAGCAGCCGGCCCGGCGCGATGGTGACGCCGGAGAGCGCCGTCATCAGGAAGGCCCAGAAGGGGCCGGCGAACACGACCAGCACCAGGCCGTAGAACAGCACGCGCAGCGGCGCGGCGAGCGGGGATCTGGAGAACGGGGACATGGACGAGCTCATCGGCGGCGGCGCCAGGCGAGGTAGACGGCGGTGAGCGCCGCGGTGACGAGGAACAGCAGCGTGGAGGCCGCGGCGGCGAAGCCGTAGTCCAGCTCCTGGAAGCCCTGCTTGTAGATCTGCGTCATGACGACTTCGGTGCTGCCCGCCGGGCCGCCGCCGGTGGTCGCGTAGACCTCGGTGAAGACGCGGAAGCCGCGGATGAAGCCCAGCGTGCAGATCACCGTGACGGCGGGCGCTAGGCCGGGCAGCGTCACGCTGGTGAAGCGCTGCCAGGCATTGGCGCCGTCGACCGCCGCGGCGTCGTAGAGCTCGCTGTTGATGCCGGCCAGACCGGCCACGAAGATCACGGTGTCGTAGGGCACGTGCTTCCAGACATGCATGCCGACCAGGGCCGCCAGCGCCTGGGACGGATCGGCCCAGAAGCCCTGCGGGCCCACGCCGGCCAGCCCGATCACGGTGTTGACGACGCCGTCCGGCGTCGGCGCATAGAGGATGCGCCACACCTCGGCGGCGACGGCCGCGCTGGTGACCGCCGGCAGGAACATCGCCGTGCGGATGAAGCGCATGTGCCGTGCCGTCCCCTGCAGCGCCTGCGCCAGCAGCAGCGCGATGGAGGCCGACAGCAGCACGGTGACGACGACGTAGAGCAGCGTGCGGCCGGCCGCGTCGCGCAGCGCGGCGTCGCCGAGGACGCGCTCGAAGTTGTGCCAGCCGACGTAGGTGTCCGCGCCGCCGAAGTTGACCTTGTGGACGCTCATCACCAGGCCCTTGACCATGGGGATGAACTTGAACCACGTGAAGACGAGCAGCGCCGGCGCGAGGAAGAGCCAGGGCGCCCAGCCCGAACGCAAGCGACCGGGACTCATTGCGCCTCCTGACGGGCGAGCTCGGCGTTGAAGCGCTGGTTGAGCGCGCGCAGCTCGCCGGGAATGTCCTGGCTGCAGTGCGCGAGGATGGCGTTGAAGCCGTCCGCCGCGAGCTGCTGCAGCCGGGACCAGTTGCGCGCCTGCGGCATCGGGTGGCCGTGCTGCCGGTACTCGTCCGCCACCATCGCCCAGCGCGCATCGCCGTGGACGGCGCCGGCGTCCAGGTCGTGGTCCACCGGCAGCCGGACGACGGGCAACCCGCCATCGGCCGCCTGCATGCCCAACGTCTGCCCCTGCGGCGAGATCAGGAACTCGACGAAGCGACGCGCCTCATCGGGATGCCGGCCGCGCGTGGTGATGTAGGCCAGCTCGCCGCCGGCCATGCTCGCGCGCTGCCCGGTGGGTCCGGCCGGCAGGGGCACGACCTCGTAGCGGGCGCGGCCCGGCTCCTTGTCGAACAGCGCGATGTGATACGGCCCCGACAGGTAGAGGCCCGCCTGGCCCGAGCTGAAGGCCTTGTTGGTGTCCTGCGTCGCGGCGTTGATGGCGTTGGGCTGGACGCTGCGGTCCTCGCAGACGAGGCGGCGGAAGAAGGTCAGCGTCGCGATCGCGGCCGGCTCGTCCAGCGCGCCGCGGGCGCGACCGTCCGCGCCTCGGCGCTGGAACTCGCCGCCGGCCTGGAAGAGGAAGGAGCTCAGCGAGGCGGCCGCATAACCGCGCGCGGCGGTGCCGGCGACGGCCAGGCCGAAGGTGTCGCGGCGGCCGTTGCCGTCGGGGTCGCGCTCGGTGAAGGCGCGCGACAGCGCGGCCAGTTCGTCCCAGGTGCGCGGCACCGGCAGGCCCAGCTTCTCGCGCCAGTCGCGCCGGATGAAAAGCACATGGGTCTGCACCGACACCGGCACGCCGTAGGTCTTGCCGTCGGGCAGCGTCGCCGCGCGCCACGCGCTGTCCAGCAACCGGTCGCCGCCCGCGATGCGGGTGCGGTCGATCTCGGCGGCCACGCCCATGTTGACCAGCTGACCCGCGGCCCCGATCTCGTTGACGATGACGTCGGGCATGCGACCGCCGACCGCAGCGCGCGCCAGGCGCGGCTCGAAATCGGTCATCGCATTGAAGTACTCGACCCGGATGCCGGTCTGCTTCGTGAAGGCCGCGGCGATCGCGTCGTAGGTCTTGCGGCCGTCCTTGGAGGAGCGCGTCCACACCCTCAAGGGTTCGTCGGCGGGCGCGGACTGAGCCGGACCTGCCAGCGTCAGGAGCAGCAACGGCACGGCCAGCAGCGCCGTCAGCGCCGTCAACGGCCTCACCCCCCGCATCCCCTGCGGGAGCGCCGACGATTTCCTGAAAGAGGTATAGCGGTTAACCATGCACTCATTGTGATGAGGACAAGGCCCGCTGTAAACGTCGACGCATCTAGCGAAAACCCTGGCAACAAAGGCCAACAAAGGGCCTTCCATTTCCTGCCGCGCTCACTATCATTGAAGTTAAACGCTTGACCAAAATGATTAACAAACGACTCCCCACCCTTCGCGACGTCGCCGCTGCGGCGAACGTCTCCACGGCCACCGTGTCGAAGTACTGCAGCGGCAGCGGACGTTTCTCGCCCGCCGTCGAGGCCAGCATCCAGGCCGCCATCGAGCATCTGGGCTACCGCACCAACCACATGGCCCGCTCGATCGCGACCGGGCGCAGCGGCGCGGTCGGACTGGTGGTGCTGGACCTCGGCAACCCGCACTTCACCGGCATCGTCAAGGGCGCGAGCCGCGCCGCGCAGGCCGGCGACTACAGCCTGGCCTTCGTCGACACGTCGGAAAGCCAGGCGCCGGAGCGCCACCTCGTCGAGACGCTGTCGCGGCGGGTGGACGGCCTGGTGGTCAGCTCACGCCTGGCGGACGAATCCATCGAGTGGCTGAACGCGCTGGGCAAGCCAGTCGTCTTCTTCGGCCGCTACGGCCACGCCGGCGTGCACAGCGTCGGCGCCGATGGCTATCAGGCGGGGCTGATGATCGGCCGCCACCTGATGTCGCTGCAGCACCGGCGCGTGACCTACGTGGGGTTCCCGAACTCACGCTGGAACGCGGAACGCATCCGCGGCCTGCGTGAAGCGCTGGCCGAGGCCGGCCGCACGCTGGACATGCTGGACGTCGATGCGCCCTCCCCGAGGCCGGCGAATCGGCCGCGTCCCGGCTGCTGCACGGCGGCGCGCGTCCCGACGCGATCGTCACCTACAACGACCTGATCGCGCTCGGCCTGATGAACGAGGCCCGGGCCCTGGGCGTCAGCATCCCGCGCGACCTGTCCATCGCCAGCTTCGACGACATCGCCTACGGCCGCTACACCAGCCCGACGCTGACCTCGGTCGCGATGAACAGCGAGCGCATGGGCGAGCTGGCGATGCAGCGCCTGCTGCAGTTGATCCACAACGACCTGGAACGCCCTTTCGACGAGGTGCTCGCGCCGCGACTGGTCGTGCGCGAATCCACCGCGCGGCGGGCGTCATGAGCCCGCGGCAGAGGCCATGGGGTGCGTCAGTCGGCGGCTCGCGTCGAGCCCCGCACGACCAGTCGCGGGGTCAGGTCATGCCCGCGCACGGGCGCGTCCTCGCCGGCGATGGTGGCGATCAAATCGCGCATGGCCCACTCGCCGAGCGCGTCGGCATGCAGGTCGACGCTGGTCAGCGGCGGACTCAGGAAGCGGCCGAAGGGCATGTTCTCGATGCCGGCGACCGACACATCCTCCGGCACGGACAGCCCCAGGTGCCGGGCCTCCGACATCAGGCCCATGGCGATGAGGTCGTTGCAGGTGGCGATCGCCTGCGGCCGCTTCTGGCCGAGCAGCAGGCTGGAAGCCACCCGGGCGCCCTCCTCGGCCGTCGGGCTGGTCACCAGGTGCACCGTCAGCGCGACGCCCGCCGCCTGCAGCGCGCGCTGCATGCCCAGCAACCGCTCGGCGTTGCCGGGCTGAGCCTCGCAGGCGATGTAGGCAATGTCGCGGTGGCCCAGGCTCAGCAGGTAGCGGCCCAGCATGGCCGCGGCCTGCTCCTCGCCGCCGGGCGCCTGCGAGGGCTCGCTCGCGCGGTTCAGGTCGACGAAGGGCCGGCCGTAGCTGGACAGCAGCTGACGCGCCTCGGCGGGCAGCGCGGCGGCCAGCACGATGCCGTCCACCTGCATGCCGGTCACGCGGGCCAGCTCGCGGTCGGGCGATTCGCTCTGCAGCAGGTCGACGAAGAGCAGGTCGTAGCCGAGCGCCGTGGCCGCGCGGCTCGCGCCCTTGATGACGGCGGCGGTGTACGGGTTCTCCACGCCGTAGACCAGCGCCGCGATGGCGCCGGAGCGCCCCGTGACCATGCTGCGCGCCGCCAGGTTGGAGCGGTAGCCCACCTGGTCGATGGCCTCGGCGATGCGCCGCTCGACGGCCGCCGTGAAGCGCTGCTTGCCGTTGACGTACTTGGAGACCGCCGCCGTCGATACCCCGGCCAGCTCGGCGACGTCGCGCAGGGTGGCGGGGGATTTGATCGGAGGCATGGGAGGTCTATGAGCGGCAGGCGATGGATGCGGATTCTCGTACAGGACCACGCGGAGCGGAGCCATGATGCGCACTGATCGCCACACCTCTCATGCCACGCCTCATGCCACGTCCCATCAGGGGCGGTCGCTGAACGCGCTGATCCGGGCCGAGGTCCTGCCCCAGCTGGCCGACTACTTCGCGCTGCTAGCCGCCGACGGCCTCGATGCGCGCTTCAACGGCGCGCCGGTGTTCGGCCAGGGCGACGTCTTCCTGCCCGGCAAGATCGCCATCGGCCTGGCGCACCTGCTGACGCTGACGCCGCGCGACGCCGCGCCCTTCGCCGGCTACCTGAGCGGCACGCGGCGGCTGATGACGCTCATCGGCACGCTGCCGATCGAAAGCTGGGGCATCTACTACGCGCTGATGGGGCTGAACCGGTTGCGCAAGGCGGGCCTGCTGGAAGCCGCGGTCGAGCCCGAATGCCTCGCGCGCCTGAAGGTCACGCTGGACTGGCGTCATTTCGTCGAGGCCGACTCGCTGCGGCTCATGGCCCTGCCGACCAACTACTACGGCGTCGCCTTCGGCATCGCGCGGCTGCGCATGCTGATGGGATGGGAGGACGCCAGCGCCGGCGACGCGCTGCTGGCGAAGACGCTGGACCACTACGAACGCTATTCGGGCGAGTTCGGCTTCTCCGACGAGACCGAGGGCGAAGGCCGCTTCGACCGCTACAGCATCCTGCTCGCGGCCGAGTTCTGCGAGCGCTTCATCGAGACCGAGCTGCCGGTCACGCCGAGGCTCACGACCCTGCTGGCCCAGTCCGCGCAACTCGCGCTGCAGTGCGCGAGCGCGGACGGCGACGGCTTCGGATTCGGGCGCAGCATCGGTCCCTACGGCGACACCGGCATCGTCGAGATCCTGGCCACCGCGGCGCGCCTGGGCGTGCTCGACGACGAGGAGCGGCGCTACGCCTACGCCTTCTGCGTGCGGGCGGCGGCCAAGTACGTGGACTTCTGGGTCGACCGCGGCATGAACTCGGTCAACCTGTGGCGGGACGGCCGCCGCACCGACGGCTACCGCGGCACGCATCGCATGCTGGGGGAGAACTTCTCCCTGATCCACCAGTTGCTCTCCACCACCGAGCTGTGGGCCGAGGCCGGCCAGGCTGACGACCTGCCGCCGGACGACCTCGGCGACTGGCTCACGCGGCGCCAGCCGGCCTTCCAGCTCAACTGGTTCGCGCGCGGGCTCTACGAGCGCGCGCTGGTCACGCGACGCGACCGCGGACGGGTCTTCACGCTGCCCCTGATCAACGGCGGCGAGGGCCAGCACGACAACGCGCCGTACTACCCGATCCCGTTCTCGCCGCGCCTCATCGAAGGACTGCCCGAGAGCGGCGCGGACCATCCGCAGCTGCTGCCGCGCCTCGTGCTGGCCGACGGCAGCGTGCTGCTCCCGACGTCCTTCATCCAGGAGATCAAGACCTGGCACGAGGGCGACGAGCAGGTGATCAGCTACCGCCAGCCCGGACTGAACCGGACGGGCGAGCGCGGGCCCGTGCTCGACACGCGCGTGACGCTGACGACCGAGTACCGCTTCGGCCCCGGACGCATCAGCCGCCTCGACGTGCTGCATCCCGATCCGTCGCTGGAGATCGCGTCGCTGAGTCTGGCGTTCGCCTGCTTCTCGTCGGGCGCGCGCGCCGGCGGCTTCGGCGTCGATTTCAACGAAGGCGGCATCGCCCGCTTCGAGGCGCAGGGCTACGACGTCCTCGAGATCCAGGCGCCGCCTCCTCGCGGTCTGGAAGGACTGACCAGCGGGCCCTCGCGCACGCATCTGCAGTTTTCAGGAACGACCTCGCAGAAGGTCGCCCCGCTTCAAGTCCGGTGGACGCTGAGCTACCGGTAGCCAGAGCCGACAGGCACCAAAAAAAATGGAGACAGGCAATGAAGAGGTTCGTACCCGGAAGGACGCCGATCGCCGTCGCACTGCTGACCCTGGCCGCGCAGTCGGCGCAGGCGCAGCAGGCCCAGCCATCGCCGCAGGCGGCACAGACGGCGGAAGCAGCCGCCAAGGCCCAGGCGGATACCAAGGCTGAGGCGCCGCAGGCGGCCAAGCCCAAGGAGGACGCCAGACCCAAGGACGATCCGCCTGCGGAGCGACCGCAGCTGGAGCGCGTCGAGGTCACCGCCAGCAAGCGCGTCGAGCGGCTGGAGAGCGTGCCGCTGGCGATCTCGGTCTTCACCAGCGAGCGGCTGGAGCGCAGCAACGTCCGCTCGCTGGAGGACGTCATCGAGCTGACGCCCGCGCTGACGGTCACCTACGGCTCCACGCCGGCCAACAACGGCCTGAACATGCGCGGCATCGGCACCTCGTCGATCGGCATCGGCGTCGAGTCCGACGTGTCGGTCATCATCGACGACGTCCCCATGAGCGCGCAGTTCATGGCCTTCCGCGACCTGGCCGACGTGCAGCGGGTCGAGGTGCTGAAGGGTCCACAGAGCACGCTGTTCGGCAAGAGCGCCATCGCCGGCGCGATGCTGATCACGACCAAGCCGATCGGCGGCGCGCTGCGCGGCGACGCGAGCGCCTTCATCACCGACGACGGGGAGAAGCGGCTGCGGGTCTCGATGGGCGGCGAGATCGCGCCCCGGCTCGGCCTGCGCATCGCGGCAGCCGGCAGCGAGTTCGACGGCAACCTCAACAACCTCGCCACCGGGAAGAAGGTCAACGGCAGCCGGGACCGCACCCTGATGATGAAGCTGGCGTGGCATCCGACGGACGAGATCGACGTCGAGTTCACGCCGACCTACAACAAGACCCGCAACGACTGCTGCACCTATGCGCTGACCAGCTTCGGGAACCTGCAGAGCGGCTACCTGAGCGGCGTCGCGGCGTTGCCCGCCTCGCTGCTGCTGGCCGGCATCACGCCCGGACCGGCCAACCGCGACGTGCGCATGGACTCGCCGACCGGCATCGAGTCGGAGACCAAGGGCGCTTCGCTGCGGATCAACTACGCCGCACCCAACGGCATGACGCTGACCTCGATCACGTCGACGCAGCGCTACACGGCCAACGACTACCGCGACCAGGACTTCACCGACGTCCACACGCTGCTGTACTTCCCGATCGCCGCGGGCAAGTCCACCGTCGGCCGCGACGCAGGCTACGTGCAGTCCGGCACCTACGTGATCGACTCCAAGACGCAGGAGTTGCGCCTGACCTCGTCGGACACCGGCAACCTGCGCTACGTGGCCGGACTCTGGTGGGCCAGCACGGAGATCGACCGCAGCTTCGTGCGCGGCTTCGACGGCATCGCGCTGTCCACCCCGATCGCGTACTTCGGCGACACCTCCAACCGCAACACCGCGATCTACGGCCAGGCGTCCTGGGAGTTCCGGCCCGGCACGACGCTGGTGGCGGGCCTGCGCCAGAACCACCAGGTCTCGGGTTACGGCCTGACCCTGGGCAATCCGCCGCCGGCTGACTTCACGCCGACGGCGTCCTACTCGAGCCGCCACAACAAGGAGGACTCGACGACCGGCAAGCTCAGCCTGCAGCACCAGTTCACGCCGGGCGTGATGGCCTACGTGATGACCTCGACCGGCTACAAGGGCAAGGCCTACGACATCACCAGCGGGCTGACCGCGCAGACCGCCGCGCAGCAGCCGGTGCCGTCGGAGTCGGCCCGGCACTGGGAGCTGGGGATGAAGGGGAACTTCTTCGCCAACCGGCTGACGGTCAACCTCGCGGCCTTCGACACGCGGTTCAAGGACTACCAGCAGAACTCGGGCGGCTACCTGCCGGGCACCTCGACCTACGTGACCCGCCTGAGCAGCATCGGCGGGGTCCAGACGCGCGGCCTGGAGATGGACGTGGCGGCGCTGGTCACGCCCGACTTCATCGTCAACGCCGACGTGGCCTACACCCGCGCGACGGTCTCCGACTGGCCCAACGCGCCCTGCTACAACGTGGGCGGCACGGCCAACGGCGGCTTCAACCCCGAGTGCGTCCGCAACAACCCCGTCTACGGCGGACAGAACACCCAGGACCTGGCCGGGGGCGTGATGCCCAACGCGCCGCGATGGAAGCTGGGGCTGTCGGGGCGCTACGACCTCGCGTTGACCGACGCCCCGTTCAACCTGTTCTTCAGCGGCAACCTGCGCCACCGCGGCGAGGTGCAGACCAACATCAACCAGGATCCGTCGCTGATGTCGCCGGCGGTGACCGTGGTCAACGTCGGCTTCGGCCTGAAGGCCAAGGGCGGGCGCTACCAGCTCGGGTTCTTCATCAACAACCTGTTCGACCGCCACTACGCCAACACCGGCTTCAGCGGCCTGGGCACCTGGCGCGTGAATCCCACCAACAGCGGCCCTTCCCAGCCCCACACCACGTGGACCCCGGCGCGCGACGCCTTCCGCTACACGGCACTCCGCCTGGACGTGAAGTTCTGACCATGAGCACCCTCCCCTCTTCGACCTCGCCGGCCGCACGGCCGTCGTCACCGGCTGCAACACGGGCCTGGGCCGCGCGATGGCGCTGGGCCTGGCCCAGGCCGGGGCCGACATCGTCGGCATCAACCGCTCCGATCCCGGCGACCTGGCGGCGGCAGTGAGCGCCTTCGGCCGGCGCTACGTGGACCTGAACGCGGACCTCGGCGCCGACCTGTCGGACCGCAGCGACGCGGCCGGTCTCATCGATGCCGCCGCAGCCGCGGTGAACGGACGCATCGACGTGCTGGTCAACAACGCCGGCATCATCCGGCGCCAGGCGGCGATCGACTTCAGCGAGGCCGACTGGGACGAGGTGATGGCGGTCAACCTCGGCGCCGTCTTCCGGCTGTCGCAGGCGGCGGCGCAGCGCTTCGTGACGCAGGGATCGGGCGGGCGGATCGTCAATGTCGCGTCCATGCTGTCCTTCCAGGGCGGCGTCCGCGTCCCGTCGTACACGGCCAGCAAGAGCGGCGTGCTCGGGCTGACCCGCGCGCTGGCCAACGAATGGGCGCCGCTCGGCATCAACGTCAACGCGATCGCGCCAGGCTACATGAGCACCAGCAACACCGCGGCGCTGCGCGAGGACGCCCAACGCAACGAGGCCATCCTGGCGCGCATCCCGGCGGGACGCTGGGGAGATCCGCAGGACCTGACGGGAGCGATCGTGTTCCTGGCCTCGGACGCCGCGCGATACGTGCATGGGCACACGCTGGCGGTGGATGGCGGCTGGCTGGCGCGCTAGCGGACCTGGCGCCAAGGGCGTTAAGGGGGCAAGGGGCAAGGGGCGAGCGCCCTGCGCGGCGCGCGCGTGCTGCCGGCTAGGCCGCGGCCGGCACGGCGGGCAGCTCCAGCGTGAACCGGGACCCCTGCCCGCTCTCGCTGTCGACGAGGATGCGGCCGCCCATGCGCTCCATCAGCTGCTTGCAGATGACGAGCCCGATGCCGTGCCCCGGCTGCTCCACACGCCCCAGCCGGTTGAACGGCTGGAACAGCTGGGAGCGCTGCTCGGGGCTCAGCCCGATGCCGTTGTCGGCCACCTCGATGCGGAAGCCGCGCGGCTCCGCGCAGGCGCGGACCTTCACCCAGCCGCCGCGCCGGTTGTACTTGATGGCGTTGGAGATGAGGTTGTGCAGCACCTGCTCCAGCCGGATGGGATCGGCCTGCACCAGCGGCAGGGTGCTGTCCTCCTCGGGCGTCATGCCGACCTGCAGGTCGACGCCGGCCGCCTCGGCCGCCGGCTGCGCGAGCTCCACCACCCGGCGCAGCAGCGGCCCCGCCTGCAGCGGCAGCGACTGCACGGTCAAGGTGTTCGACTCGACGCGCGACAGCGTCATCATGTCCTCGATCAGCACCAGCAGGTGCTTGGCCGCCTCGTCGATGTGCCGGAGCCGCGATTGCTGCACCTCGTCCAGCGGACGCTTCGGATCGTGGGCGAGCAGTTGGCCGAAGCCCAGCACCGCATTCAGCGGCGTGCGCAGCTCGTGGCTGGCCTGGGACAGGAACTCGCTCTTGGTCTTGCTGGTGACCTCGGCCAGCTCGCGCGCCCGGTCCACGTCCTGCAGCCGCATGCGCTCGACGAGCTCGCGCTGCAGCAGCTCGCCGCGCAGGCGCACCTGGCGCTGCAAGGCGCGGTTCCAGAGCAGCGTCACCCCGAGCCCCGCGGCCACCAGCGCCAGGGCGATGCCCACGCCCCACAAGGTCCGCCGCTGCCAGCGCATCGCCGCCGTGTCCTGCGTGATCCAGCGGTCGGCGATGGCCTGGCGCTCGCTGTCGCCGATGCGCGTCAGCGCCTTGTCCAGGATGCGGCCCAGCATCGGCCAGTCGCGGCGGTAGCCGATGCCCAGGCCGTACGCGAAGCCGATGTCGTCCACCACGCGCAGGTTGCCGATGCCGTCGCGCCGCATCAGGTAGGTCGCGCCGGCCAGGTCCATCACCGCCGCGCCGACCTCGCCGCCGGCCAGCCGGCGCAGCACGGTGCGGTCGTCGATCTCGACCTGCAGCGGGTTGGTCGCGTAGCGGTCGCGCAGGAACTCCGTCACCGCGTAGCCCCGCGCCACCGCCACCGCCTCGCCCGGCCGCAGCGGATCGTCGCCCGCGCCGGCGCGGCGCAGCAGCACCGCCGGCACCGTGATGTAGGGCCGCGTGAAGCCGAAGCGCTGCGCGCGGTCCGGCGTCTCGCGCAAGGACATCTGCACGTCGAGCGTGCCGGCAGCCAGCGCGTCCAGGTTGTCGGCGAAGGGCCGCGGCGGCTGGAATTCGAAGTGCAGCCCGGTGAGCTCCGTCAGGCGCCGCGTGTAGTCCATCGACAGGCCGGTGAGACGGCCTTCCTCGTCGACGTAGGTGAACGGGCCGTAGCTGGCCGAGCCGCCGACCCGCAGCACCGGATGCTGCGCCACCCAGGCGCGTTCCTCGGCCGTCAGCCAGTCCCGCGGGTCCGCATGTCCCTGTCCCGCCAAGGCGAGCCACGCCGCCAGGGCCACCACCAGGATCGGCAGCAGCCGCGGCAGGATGCGGAAGATTCGGGGAGTTCGAACGGGACCACGGGACCATTGTGAGCCCACACCCCCTTTGGAGGGGAAGGGCTCTCCCGCATCCAGGGTGGTCCCTGTCAGAAGTGTCAGGTGCCGACGACGCACGCCCGTGCGCCGTCCGGGAGCGTCCCGCCCGGGGTCAGCCGCGCAGCGAGGCCCGCAGCGATTCCTTCAGCTTCTGGCCGATCTCCGGCTTGTCCTCGAACGGATCGGTCGGGTTGCGCAGCTGCATCACGTCCTCCAGCCGCGTCTGCACGCCCTTGAGCGCCTGCGGGTGGCTGAAGATGTAGAAGCGGTCCTCGTCCATCGCCTCGAACACCAGGCGCGCGACATCCGCCGCGGTCAGCTTGCCGGAGCTGACCGCCTTGTCGGTCATCGCCTGCGAGATCAGCTGGCTCTTGGTCGGCTTGCCGGCACCGAGTTCCCCGGGCCGGTTGCGGTGGCTCTGCGTGATGCCGGTCGGGACGAAGAACGGGCACAGCACCGACGCGCGCACCTGCTCCGTCACCAGCGCCAGGTCCTGGTACAGCGTCTCGCTCAGCGACACCACCGCGTGCTTGGACACGTTGTAGACGCCCATGTTGGGCGGGTTCAGCATGCCGGCCATCGAGGCGGTGTTGACGATGTGGCCCTGCCACGCCGGATCCTTGCCGGCAGCCTCCAGCATCATCGGCGTGAACAGCCGCACGCCGTGCACCACGCCCATCAGGTTGACGCCCAGCACCCAGTCCCAGTCGGCGAGCGAGTTCTCCCAGATCAGTCCGCCCGAGCCCACGCCGGCGTTGTTGAACACGACGTTCGGCGCGCCGAAGCGCTCGAGCACCGCAGCGGCCAGCGCCTCCATCTGGTCGGCCTTGGACACGTCGACGCGGCGCGCCAGCACCGGGTGCGCGGCGAATTCCGCGGCCGCCTTGTCGAGCGCGTCCTGCTGCACGTCGCACAGCACCAGGTTCATGCCGCGCGCAGCGGCGATGCGCGCCACCTCGAGCCCGAAGCCCGAGCCCGCACCGGTGATGACCGCCGTCTTGCCTTGATAGTCCTTCATGCGCCTGTCTCCTTGATCGTCGATGTCTTGTTCTTCGATGTCCGGTGGGCCCGTCGTGTCGTCGGCGGGCCGGACGGACTACGCCGCCTTCAGCGTGTAGCGGATGCGCGGGAAGTGCACGTGCACGCGGCCGGCGCGGTCGTCCTCGCGCGCCACCGTCACGGTGCGGCAGGTGAGTCCCACGAGTTCCCCGGCGACCGCGTCGCGCGCGTAGTCGTACGGCGTGACGGTCACGGCGTCGCCGGCGGCGAAGCCGAGCCCCTCCTCGACCAGCGCGGGTCGCGGCGTCGACGCCTTCGCCAGCGCGATCGCCCCGGCGCCGTCGAGCTTGCCCGCGCGTTCGCCGTGCCCGATCGCGGCGACACGTGCCATCCAGGCCCGCAGCGCCTCGTGCGGCTGGAAGATCTCGGCCAGCGGCCCGGTCCGGGTCACGAACCACAGCGGGTGGTAGACGCTGAGGTCGGCGATGCTGGTCTGGTCGCCGAGCAGCCACGGCCGGCCGTCGGACAGCATGGCCGACAGCCAGTCGAGGTACTGCGTCAGCGCCGCGCCGGCGTCGACGCCGCGCACCTGCGGCATGCCCTCGCTCATCGCCTTGCGGTCGGCGACGAAGATCTTCAGCATGTCCGGCGGCGCGCCGGCGAACAGCGCGGTCGCGCCCGCCGGCTGCATCGCGTAGGGCAGCGCCGTCCAGAACAGGTCGGTGTCGGCCCACTGCGCCAGCGTGCGCGCGTGGCCGGCGACGGCCGCGGGGAACAGGCCGGGCGTCGGACGCCGGCCTTCGAGCACCTCGGCGATCAGCGCGGTGTCGCAGTAGATGTCGGCTCCGAGCTGCAGGAACGGCGTGCGGCGGTAGCCGCCGGTCAGCGCCACGACGTCGGGCTTGGGCAGCACCATCGGCACCGTCACCGAGTGCCAGGCCAGACCCTTGAGACCGAGCATCAGCCGCGCCTTCTCGGCGAAGGGCGAGCTGCTGTAGTGGTGCAGGACGAGGTCGTCGGCCGACGGCAGACCGGCCGAAGCGGAGGAGGAAGAAGACGAGGACTCGGGGGTGGGTCCGCTCATGGCGTCGCCTCCTTGCGCATGTCGATGTGGGGGATGCCATCCTCGTCGTAGACGTCCGAGATCGGCAGGAAGCCGAAGCTGCCGTAGAACTCGCGCAGATGGGCCTGTGCGCCGAGTTCGATCGGCTGCCCCGGCCAGAGCTTCTCGCACTCGCGC
The DNA here is from genome assembly GCF_050632235.1 of Roseateles chitinivorans. Classification (GTDB taxonomy): domain Bacteria; phylum Pseudomonadota; class Gammaproteobacteria; order Burkholderiales; family Burkholderiaceae_C; genus Roseateles; species Roseateles chitinivorans_A. The sequence continues at coordinate 5,446,953 of NZ_CP192584.1, forward strand.
AGCGCCTGGCTCATCAGCGCGCGGCCCAGGCCGCCGCCGCGGGCCGTCGGCGCCGTGATCACGCGGCCGATGCGGGCCGCGCCGTCGCCGATCGAGGGCGGCAGCAGCCGCGCGTAGGCGAAGAGGGCCTCGCCGCCATCGGCGCCCTGCCCCATGCCCTGCAGATGCCAGGCGTGCTCGTCGAGCCCGTCGGGATCCAGGTAGATGCAGCGCTGCTCGATGACGAAGACCTCGGCGCGCAGACGCAGCGCGCGGTAGAGGCCTCGGACACCGAGTTCGTCGAAAGGCTGGCTGATCCAGCGCGGGCCGGCCATCAGACCAGCTTCACCAGCTGCTTGCCGAAGTTGCGGCCCTTGAGCAGGCCGAGGAAGGCCTCGGGCGCGTTCTCCAGGCCTTGCGCGACGCTCTCGCGGAACTTCAGCTTGGCCGTAGCGACCAGCGTGCCCAGTTCCTTCAGCGCCTCGGGCCACACCTCCATGTGCTCGGAGACGATGAAGCCCTCGATCTTCATCCGGTTCGTGAGGATCAGCTGCGGCAGCGTCAGCGGGATCGGCTCGCCGTTGTAGCCGGCGATCATCCCGCACATGGCGATGCGGCTGAACGCGTTCGAGCGCAGCATCACCGCGTCGAGGATCATGCCGCCGACGTTCTCGAAGTGGCCGTCGATGCCGTCCGGGCAGGCGGCCTTCAGCGCGCCGCTGAGCGACTTCAGGTCGCCGTGCTGCTTGTAGTCGATGCAGGCGTCGAAGCCGAGTTCCTCGACGACGTAGCGGCACTTGTCGGCGCCGCCGGCGATGCCCACGGCGCGCGCGCCGCGCACCTTGGCCAGTTGGCCCACCGCGCCGCCCACGGCGCCGCTGGCGGCGCTGACCACGACCGTCTGGCCGGGCTTCGGATCGATGATCTTCACCAGGCCGTACCAGGCCGTCACGCCCGGCATGCCGACCGCGCCGAGATACGCGGAGAGCGGCACATGCGTCGTGTCGACCTTCTGCAGCACGCCGCGCTGGTTCGCGTCGACGAGCTGGTACTCCTGCCAGCCGCCCATGCCGACGACCTTGTCGCCGACGGAGAAGTGCGCGTTCTTCGACGCGACCACCTCGCCCACGGTGCCGCCGATCATCACGGCATCCAGCGGCTGCGGCGCGGCGTAGCTCTTGCTGTCGTTCATGCGGCCGCGCATGTAGGGGTCCAGGCTCAGGTAGTGGTTGCGGACCAGCACCTGTCCGTCGGTCAGGTCAGGGATCGCCTGCTCGACCAGCTTGAAGTTGTCGGTACCGGGCTCACCGGTCGGGCGGGAAGCCAGATGGATCTGGCGGTTCACTGGGCTCATGGAAGGCTCCTCGGTCGATGTCGGCCACGTCAGGACATGGCGCGTGGAACGGGATCGCGCGGCGCGGGCGCCCCTCGATCCGTGACGGAATGCCGACGATTGAACCACGCGGACCATGCCCGTCGCGTCCCTCGCGCGACAGAAAAGAACGAGCGTGCTTTTCCTGGGGCCATCGACGCTTCAGGCGCCCAGCGCCTTCAACGCCTTCGCCTTCAGCGTCGTCCGCGCGCTCAGTCCTCGCTGCGCTGCAGCGTCTTGAGGCTGCGGCCCTTCCCGGGCAGCGCCTTCAGGTACTTGAAGGTGCCGGTCGCATGGGCGCAGAGCTTGCCGTCCTCGCCATAGACCGAGCCGTCGCAGAAGGCCATCGTCGTCGAGCGGTGCAGCAGCCGGCCGACCGCGCGCAAGGCGCCCTCGCCGGGGCGCATGAAGCTGGTCTTCATCTCCACCGTGACCACGCCGGGACCGAAGTCCGGCTGGTCGCGGTGCGCGCTGCGCGCCGCATGCGCCATCGCCACGTCCAGCAGCGTCATCAGCACGCCGCCGTGCGCCACTTCCCACGAGTTCAGGTGCAGCTCGCGGATGTCGACCCGCAACTCGGCCTCGCCGTCGTCGATGCGGGTCAGCTCGAAGCCCAGTTGCTGGACGAAGGGGATGTGGACGGGGAACTTCAGCGGCTCGGACATGGGACGGAAAGGAGTGCGGCGGGATCAGCTGCCGTGGACTGCAGACACGCCACCGTCGACCGCGAGGATCTGCCCGGTGATGTGTTTCCCGGCGCGGCTCGCGAACAGCAGGGCGGCGCCCTTGAGGTCCTCATCATCGCCGATGCGCTTGAGCGGGGCGTGCTCGGCGAGCTTCTCCTCGCCGATCGCGGCCATCAGGCCCTTGGTCATCTTGCTGGGGAAGAAGCCGGGCGCCAGCGCGTTGACGGTGATGCCGTGCACGCCCCATTCGCCGGCCAGCGCGCGGGTGAAGTTCACCGCCGCGCCCTTGCTGGTGTTGTAGGCGATGGTCTTCATCATGCCGCTGTTGCCGCCCAGGCCGGCGATCGAGGCGACGTTGATGATGCGGCCCGACTTGCGCGGGATCATGCTGCGCTTCGCGACTTCCTGACTCATCACGAACAGGCTGCGGATGTTGAGGTCCATCACCTTGTCCCAGGCCTCGACCGGATGGTCTTCGGCGGGCGCGCCCCAGGTCGCGCCGGCGTTGTTGACGAGGATGTCGATCTTGCCGAGCTTCGCGAGCGTCTGCTCGACGATGCCGCGCGCCTGCGTCTCGTCAGACGCGTCGGCGGCCACGAACTGCGCCTCGATGCCGCGCGCCTTCAGATGCGCCACGGCCTCCTCCAGGTCGGCCGCCTTGCGCGAGCTCAGCATCAGCGTCGCGCCGGCCTCGCCCAGCGCCTCGGCGATCTGCAGCCCGAGGCCGCGCGATCCGCCGGTCACCAGCGCCACCTGGCCGGTCAGGTCGAAGAGGTCTTGCACCTTGCTGCTCATCGTCGTCTCCTTGATGTTGTTCAGAACCACGCGTCGCGCATCTCGCGCGTGAGCGCCTCGCGCCGCGCGACCACGCCCAGCCAGGCGTGGATCTTCGGCAGCTCGTAGGCGAAGAAGTAGCGCTGCGCGGCGCGCTTGCCATGGGCGAAGTCATCGTCCCGGCCGTCGAGCGCGAGCGCCACGTCCAGCCAGATCCACGCCAGCACCGTGTGCCCGAAGGCCTGCAGGTAGGGCGTCGCGTTGGCGAGCGCCGCTTCCGGCTCGCCGGTGGACCAGGCCTTCTTCGTGGCGCCGCCGACGGCGGCCAGCGCCGCGCCGAGCTCGTTGGCCGCTTCGGCAAGACCTGGCACCTGACCGGCGCGCTGCGCGGTGTCGCTGATGCGCGCGGCCAGCGCCATCAGCGCCTGACCGCCGTCCATCACGACCTTGCGGCCCAGCAGGTCCAACGCCTGGATGCCGTGCGTGCCCTCGTGGATCATGTTCAGGCGGTTGTCGCGCCAGTACTGCTCGACCGGGAAATCGCGCGTGTAGCCGTAGCCGCCCAGCACCTGGATCGCCAGCGAGTTCGCCTCCAGGCACCACTCGCTGGGCCAGCTCTTGGCGATGGGGATGAGCACCTCCAGCAACCGCTTGGCGGCGGCCACCTCGTCTTCCGACCCCGTGTGCTGCTCGTCGACGAGCCGCGCGCAGAACAGCTCCAGGGCGAGTCCGCCCTCGACGTAGCTCTTCTGCGCCAGCAGCATGCGCTTGACGTCGGCGTGCTCGATGATCAGCGCCTGAGGCCGCGCCGCATCCTTGACGCCGGCGGTCGTGACCGGTCGACCTTGGGGACGTTGCCGCGCGTACTCCAGGCTGGCCTCGTAGCCGGCGTAGCCCAGCATCACGGCGCCGAGGCCGACGCCGATGCGGGCCTCGTTCATCATGTGGAACATCTGCCGCAGGCCGTCGCCGGGCTTGCCGACGAGGTAGCCGATCGCGCCCTTCTTCCCGCGCGGCGTCTGACGCCCTTCGCCGAAGTTGAGCAGGCAGTTGGTCGTGCCGCGGTAACCGAGCTTGTGGTTCAGGCCCGCGAGCGCCACGTCGTTGCGCTCGCCGGTGAGCTGTCCGTCCGTGTCCACCAGGTGCTTGGGCACGATGAACAGCGAGATGCCCTTGGTGCCCGGCAGCGGTTTGCCGTCGGGGCCGGGGATCTTCGCCAGCACGAGGTGGACGATGTTCTCGGTGATCTCGTGCTCGCCGCCGGAGATCCACATCTTGTTCCCGGTGAGCCGGTAGCGCGGGCCGAGCGGATCGGCCTCGAAGTCCGCGCCATCGGCATCCGCGCGCGTGGCGACGTCGGACAGCGACGACCCGGCCTGCGGCTCCGACAGGCACATCGTGCCGAACCAGCGCCCGGACAGCTCGTTCATCGCGAAGACCTCGCGCTGCGTGTCCGTGCCGTGCGCCATCAGCAGGTTGGCGTTGCCGTTGGTCAGCATCGCGTAGCCGCCCAGGGACACGCTGGCCTTGCTGAAGAAGCAGTTGGCGGCCATCTCGACGACGCAGGGCAGCTGCATGCCGCCGTGCGCGTAGTCCTGCGCGGCGGCCAGCATGCCGGAGCCGACGTAGGCGGCGAGCGCCTCGTGCGTCGCCTTCGGCAGATGCACCCGCTCGCCGTCGAAGCGCGGCTCCTCGGTGTCGGCCAGGCGGTTGAACGGCGCGAACTTCTCGCGGGCGATCTTCTCGCAGGTGTCGAGCACCGCGTCGAAGGTCTCCCGCGCGTGCTCCGAGAAGCGCTCGCGCCGGCCGAGGTCCTGCACCTTCAGCCAGTCGTAGAGCAGGAAGTCGAGGGTCTGGCGCATCGCGCCCTCCTGGATGGCGTCAAGGCCTGGCGCGTGGCGCGCTCAGCCGTGGAGGTTGAACGCGAAATCGCGTTGGAGGCGCCACCCCGCCGGCACGCTCGCCGGCTTGGCGAAACGCTTCAGCGCACGGTGGCTGGTCTCCTGGAGCGCGGCGCGCAGCGTCTGCTTGACGCGGACGCTGTCGCGGTCGCGCACGTCGTCGCCGCTCATCGCGCCCGTCATGGTGCCCAGGCGCAGTTCCAGCTCCTCCCACTCGACGGTGGCCGTCGCCGGATTGAAGTCCATCCGGTAGCGGCCGTAGACCGCGTAGGCGGTGCCGACGCTGGGATACTCGATCTCTCCGGCGATCGCGTTCACGACGCCCACGAGGTACACGCAGGCGTCGAGGCGGCCCGCGGGCCAGCGGCGCAGCTGCGCGACGTAGGCCTCGGGCTCGTTGCGCAGATCGCGGCCGGCCTGGCATTCCTCGGGCAGTCCCGACGGATCCTCGAGGGCCCAGTACATCGCCGCCGCGCGGTCCCGGCCGCCCTCGGCCAAGCCCGCGATCATCCGCTGCCGGCCTTGCGGCTCGCCCGCGTCGTTGGCCTGCTCGAACAGGCGCGCGGCGCGGTCCCAGTCCCGCTTCAGGCAGAGGCCCTGCTCGTACAGGGTCCCGGCCAGCAGATAGACCGAGGGGTACTTGCGCTTGAGCCCGTCGTTGAGCCGGCTGGCCACCAGCGCGCAGTCGCTGGCGCGCAGCGCGTCATGGATGCCGGCGACCGCCTGCTCCTCGACCTCGCTCGGCGGCTCCTTGCGACCCGCGGCACCGGCGGGCGCCGCGGCCAGCGCGAACAGCACGCCCATCGCGGCAGCCGCCGCGGACGCCCTGAACACCGCAGGCACCGGCAATGCATCAGCCGCCGCCCGCGACGCGGCGACCTTCGACCTGCGCCGGCTCACAGGATCTCGAACACGCCGGCGGCGCCCATGCCGCCGCCGATGCACATCGTGACGCAGACGCGCTTGGCGCCGCGGCGCTTGCCCTCGATCAGCGCATGGCCGGTCAGGCGCTGGCCCGACACGCCATACGGATGGCCGAGCGCGATCGCGCCGCCGTTGACGTTCAACTTGTCCATCGGGATGCCGAGCTTGTCCGCGCAGTACAGCACCTGCACGGCGAAGGCCTCGTTCAGCTCCCACAGGTCGATGTCCGAGACCTTCAGGCCCAGGCGCTTGAGCACCTTGGGCACGGCGAAGACCGGGCCGATGCCCATCTCGTCGGGCTCGCAGCCGGCCACGGCGAAGCCGAGGAAGCGGCCCAGCGGCTTGAGGCCCTTCTTCTCGGCGTAGAACTCGCTGACGATCGCGCAGGCGCCGGCGCCGTCGCTGAACTGGCTGGCGTTGCCGGCGGTGACCACGCCGCCGGGCGTCGCCGTGCGGATGTCCTTGATGCTCTCGTAGGTGGTGCCCACGCGCAGGCCTTCGTCGACGCTCACGGTGACCTCGCGGGTCATCATGCCGCGCACCTTGTCGGCCACGCCGGCCATCACGGTGATGGGCACGATCTCGGCGTTGAACAGGCCTTCGGCCTGCGCGGCGCAGGCGCGCTGCTGGCTGGCCGCGCCGTAGCGGTCCATGCGCTCCTTCGGGATCTTGTAGCGCTGCGCGACGTTCTCGGCCGTCTGCAGCATGGACCAGTAGATCTCGGGCTTGTGCGCCGACAGCCAGCTCTCGTGGATCATGTGGCGGTTGGCCTCGTTCTGGACGCAGGAGATGCTCTCCACGCCGCCCGCGACGAACACCTCCGCCTCGCCCGCGATGATGCGCTGCGCGGCCGTGGCGATGGTCTGCAGGCCGCTGGAGCAGAACCGGTTGATGGTCTGCCCCGCGACGCTCACCGGCAGCCCGGCGCGCAGCGCGATCTGGCGCGCGATGTTGCTTCCGGTCGCGCCTTCGGGCGTGGCGCAGCCCATGAGGACGTCCTCGACCTCGCCGCCCTCGATGCCGGCGCGCTCCAGCGCCGCGCGCACCACGTGGCCGCCCAGCGTCGCGCCGTGGGTCATGTTGAACGAGCCCTTCCAGCTCTTCGCGAGCGGGGTGCGGGCCGTGGAAACGATCAATGCCTTGCTCATTCTTTTCTCCTGATGCGGTGCGCGGGGATCAGCCGTTGAAGCCCTTGCCCTGGTCGGCCAGGCGCTGCAGCAGCGGCGCGGGCTCCCAGAACTTCCCGTCGTCCAGCGGGTTCTTGGCGAAGCGCTTCATCGCCTGCACCACGTTGTAGAGGCCGACCGTGTCGGCGTAGCACATCGGGCCGCCGCGGTGCAGCGGGAAGCCGTAGCCGGTCAGGTAGACCATGTCGATGTCGGAGGCGCGCAGGGCGATGCCCTCCTCCAGGATCCTGGCGCCCTCGTTGACCAGGGCGAAGACCAGGCGCTGCACGATCTCCTCGTCGCTGATCCGGCGCGGCGTGATGCCCAGCGCCGAGCGGTGCATGTCGATCATCTCCAGCACGGTCTTCGACGGGATCGCGTCGCGCTTGCCCGGCAGGTAGTCGTACCAGCCGGCGCCGGTCTTCTGGCCGAAGCGGCCCATCTCGCACAGCAGGTCGGCGGTCTTGGAGTAGCGCAGGTCCGGCTTCTCCAGGTAGCGGCGCTTGCGGATGTACCAGCCCACGTCGTTGCCGGCCAGATCGCCCATGCGGAACGGGCCCATCGCGAAGCCGAAGCGCTCGAGCGCCTTGTCCACCTGCTGCGGCGTGCAGCCCTCCTCCAGCAGGAAGCCGGCCTGGCGGCTGTACTGCTCGATCATGCGGTTGCCGATGAAGCCGTCGCAGACGCCGGAGACGACGCAGGTCTTGCGGATCTTCTTGCCCAGCGCCATCACCGTGGCGAGCACGTCCTTGGCGGTGGCCGCGCCGCGCACGACCTCCAGCAGCTTCATCACGTTGGCCGGGCTGAAGAAGTGGGTGCCGATGACGTCCTGCGGGCGCTTGGTGAAGGCGGCGATCTTGTCGACGTCCAGCGTCGAGGTGTTGCTGGCCAGGATCGCGCCGGGCTTCATCACCGCGTCGAGCTGCTTGAAGACCTTTTCCTTGACGTCGATGTCCTCGAACACGGCCTCGATGACCAGGTCCGCATTGCCGATCTCGGCATAGCTCAGCGTGGTGCCCAGCAGGCTCATGCGCTGGGCGTAGCGGTCTTCCTTGAGCTTGCCCTTCCTGACCTGCGCCTCGTAGTTCTTGCGGATGGTGGCGACGCCGCGGTCCAGCGCCTCCTGCTTCATCTCGAGGATCGTCACCGGGATGCCGGCGTTGAGGAAGTTCATCGCGATGCCGCCGCCCATCGTGCCGGCGCCGATGATGGCGACCTGCTCGACCTTGCGCAGCGGCGTGTCCGCGGGCACGTCGGGGATCTTGGCGGCATCGCGCTCGGCGAAGAAGGCATGGCGCAGCGCCGCGGACTCGGGCGTCAGCATCAGCTGCTGGAAGGCGTCGCGCTCGGCGCGCATGCCGTCCTCGAACTTCATGGACACCGCGTTGGCGACGGTCTCCACGCACTGCAGCGGCGCGGGGAAATTCTTGGACATCGCGCCGACGGTGTTGCGCGCGAACTGGAAGTAGGCCTGGGCTTCGGGATGCAGGGCCTTGATGTCGCGCACGCGCGGCAGCGGGCGCTTGTCGGCGATGCCCATCGCGAACTGGACGGCGCCGTCGATCAGGTCGCCGTCGATGACCTTCTGGAACAGCACCTGGCCGGGGACCTGCGCGAGTTGCTCGCTGGCGACCGGCTCGCCGCTGACGATCATGTTGAGCGCGGGCTCCACGCCCAGCGCGCGCGGCAAGCGCTGCGTGCCGCCGGCGCCGGGCAGCAGGCCCAGCTTCACTTCGGGCAGCGCGATCTTGGCGCCCGGCGCGGTGACGCGGTAGTGGCAGCCCAGCGCCAGCTCCAGGCCGCCGCCCATGGCGACGCTGTGGATCGCGGCGACGACCGGCTTGGTGCAGGACTCGACGCGGGTGATCAGCGACCCCAGGTTGGGTTCGGCGAGCGCCTTGGGCGAGCCGAACTCGCGGATGTCGGCGCCGCCGGAGAACGCCTTGCCGGCGCCGGTGATCACGAGGGCCTTGATGGCGGGATCGCTCTCCGCCTTCTCGACGCCCTCGGCGACGGCCAGGCGCGTGGCATAGCCCAGGCCGTTGACCGGCGGATTGTTGAGCGTGATCACCGCGACCTGACCGCGGACTTCGTAGCTGGCACCCATGCTTCTTCCTTCCGATGCTGAAGAGTCTCGCCGCGGCCGAGTGTCTCCGAGGGACCGGCGGCGAAAAGAACGATCGTTCGATTCTAGGCAGCGCCGAGCCGCGCCGCTTGTCTCTGCTGTGACAGGGCGCTACGGGGGAAGTGCGGGGGGCATCGCGACGCGACGCGCGGGGGGGCGAGGACCTCAGGTGGGCCGGTCAGGAACGCCTGACCGGGCCGGGCTCAGAACGGCTTGTCCAGCTGCGTCGGCAGGAAGCCGCGCGAGTGGGGATCGTCGTTCGGATCCTCGTCCTGGATCTCGGTGCGGGCGAAGCCGCCGTCGACGCGTCCGTGGGCGCGGTCGTTGCGCGCGAGCGCGGCGTCGATGCTCGCGATCGTCGGTGCGGGGGCCGGAGCCGGGGCCGCAGGCGAGGCGCCACGCGGCTTCTCCATCGGGCGGAAGGCCGGCAGCGGCGTGGGCGCGCTCACCGGCGAGACGGAATCCAGCGGCAGCAGGGAGTCGGTGCTGCCGTAGCCCGACTCATGCGGCGCGGCGGCCGCCAGCTTGCGGCGCAGCCGCTCGACGGTGAGACGCAGCTCGCCGTGTTCCATCTGCATGCGCTCGATCTGGCGGCGCGCCTGCGTGGTCTGTTCGTTGAGCAGCAGGCGCGAGGACTCGATCCGGTCGATCAGCCGGCGCGCGCGCTTGAGCTTGGGCCACCACCACGCGCTCATGGCGGCGCCACCGACCGCCAATCCGGCCAGCGTCCCGACGGCCACCATCCATGGCTGCACCGAATTCATGGGGGGCTCCCTGTTCTTGTTGCCTGCCGGCCAATGTAGTGCCGGGGCCGCGCGAAGGGGAGCGGCGAGCCACCCCGATCAGGGGACGATACAACGCGTGCGGGGGACCACGAACGTGGGGGGTGGGGATGTCGGGAGGCGCCGCCGCGTCACGGCGGCGACAGGACGGTGCGAAAGGCGGAGCAAGAAGCCGTTCGAGGGGCGGAGCAAAGGACGGGAACGGCGGTCGCCGTTCAGACTTCCAGCCACTCCTTGCGCACGTAGGCGTTGGCACGCAGGTCGGCGGGCGTGCCTTCGAAGACGATGCGTCCGTGGCCCATCACATAGCAGCGCTCGGAGATCTCCAGCGCGATCGCCAGCTTCTGCTCGACCAGCAGCACCGACACGCCGCGCCGCTTGAGCTCCTTGAGGTACTCCGCGACCAGCTCGACGATCTTGGGCGCCAGGCCTTCGGTCGGCTCGTCGATCATGATCAGGTCGGGATCGCCCATCAGCGTGCGGCACAGCGTCAGCATCTGCTGCTCGCCGCCGGACAGCACGCCGGCCTCGGTGTGCTGGCGCTCCTTCAGGCGCGGGAACATCGCGTACATGTCGTCGAAGGCCCAGCGCGGCTTGGCGCCCTTGCGGCCGCCCTTCTCTCCGAGCATCAGGTTCTGGTGCACGGTGAGCTTGGGGAAGATGTCCCGGTTCTCCGGCACGTAGCCGATGCCGCGATGCGCGATCTCGTAGGCCTTGCGGCCCAGCAGCGCCTCGCCGCCCCACGCGATCGAGCCGGTGCCGTCGACCTGGCCCATGATGGTCTTCACCGTCGTCGAGCGGCCCGAGCCGTTGCGGCCCAGCAGGCTGACGATCTCGCCCGGGCGGACCTCCATCGTCACGCCGTGCAGCACGTGGCTCTTGCCGTAGAAGGCGTGGACGTTGTCGAGCTGCAGCGCGCGCGAGCCCGCCACGGCCGCGGACCCCGACGAGGCGGCGCGCATCGCGCCGATGTTGGTGTCGTTCATCGCGACGGTCATGCGTGGGCTCCCGCGGTCTGCGATTCGGCCAGCACCGAGCCGAGGTAGGCCTCCTGCACGCGCGGATTCGCGCGCACCGCGTCGGGCGTGTCGAAGGCGATCACCTCGCCGTAGACCAGCACCGCGATCTTGTCGGCCAGGCCGAAGACCACGCCCATGTCGTGTTCCACCGTCAGCAGGGTGCGGCCCTCGGTGACCTGGCGGATCAGCTGGATGAAGCGCTTGGTCTCGCTCTTGCTCATGCCCGCCGTCGGCTCGTCCAGCAGGATCACCTGCGCGCCGCCGGCGATGGTGATGCCGATCTCCAGCACGCGCGCCTCGGCATAGGTCAGGTTCACCGCCGGCACGTCGCGCTTCTTGTCGAGGTGCAGCATCTCCAGCAGTTCCTCGACGCGGTCGTTGACGTCGTCCATGCCGGCGAGGAACTTCCAGAACGCGTACTTGTGGCCCATGGACCAGAGCAGCGCGCAGCGGATGTTCTCGAACACCGACAGCCGCGTGAACAGGTTGGAGACCTGGAAGCTGCGCGACAGCCCGCGGCGGTTGATCTGGTAGGGCGGCAGCTGGTCGATGCGCTCGCCGAAGAGCCGGATCTCGCCGCTGGTGGGCGCGAAGCGGCCGCTGATCAGGTTGAACAGCGTGGACTTGCCGGCGCCGTTCGGGCCGATGATCGCGACGCGCTCGCCGGGCTTCACCGCCAGCTCCGCGCCGCGGATGATCTCGCTCTTGCCGAAGCTCTTGCGGACCGACTTCAGTTCCAGGGCATACGGGGCGTGGTGCGCGCTCACAGGCTCTCCCTCCGCTTGATCTCTTTCTCGATCTCTTCCTGGGCCCGGTCCCACTCGGCGCGGAACTCGCGGCGCACCAGCTCGAACAGGCCCAGCCCGGTCAGCAGCACGAAGCCGGCGCCGAACCAGGACTCGACGCTCTTCGCATCGAGCGCCACGCCCAGGTAGGTCATCTTCGGGCCGAGCGCCTCGTTGAGCTGCAGGTGGTAGAGCATCTCCACCATCGCCGAGCCGCCGACCAGCATGGTCAGCGCCGCGCCGGCCAGGCCGAGATACGACGGCCACAGCGACCGCAGCTTGCCGAAGGCCGCCAGCCTCAGGTTCATCATGATCAGCGAGGCGATGCCGCCCGGCGCGTACATCACCATGAACAGGAAGATCAGGCCGAGGTAGAGCAGCCAGGCCTTGGTCAGTTCCGACAGCAGCACGGTGGCCACGACCATCAGCACGGCGCCGATGATGGGGCCGAAGAAGAAGGTCGCGCCGCCGAGGAAGGTGAACAGCAGGTAGGCGCCCGAGCGCGCCGCGCCGACGACCTCGGCGTTGACGATCTCGAAGTTCAGCGCCGACAGCCCGCCCGACACGCCGGCGAAGAAGCCCGCGATCAGGAACGCCAGGAAACGCACCCACTGCGTGTCGTAGCCGATGAACTCGACGCGTTCGGGGTTGTCGCGCACCGCGTTGAGCATGCGGCCCAGCGGCGTGCGCGTGAACGCGAACAGCAGCGCCGTGCAGACGAAGGCATAGATCGCGATCAGGTAGTACACCTGGATCTGCGGCCCGAAGCTGATGCCCCAGACCGCCTTGCCGACGACGCGGTTGGAGGAGACGCCGCCCTCTCCGCCGAAGAACTCCGGCAGCATCAGCGACATCGACCAGATCAGCTCGCCCAGGCCCAGCGTGATCATCGCGAAGGGCGTGCCGGACTTCTTCGTCGACACGTAGCCGAACAGCGCCGCGAAGAACAGGCCCGCGAGGCCGCCGACGACGGGCACCAGCCCGACCGGCAGCGCGAGCTGGCCCGCGCCGACGACGTTGAGCGTGTGGATCGCCAGGTAGGCGCCCAGGCCGGTGTAGACGGCGTGGCCGAAGCTCAGCATGCCGCCCTGCCCCAGCAGCAGGTTGTAGGACAGGCACGCGATGATGGCGATGCCCATCTGCGAGAGCATCGTCTGCGCCAGGCTGCTGGTCCACATCAGCGGCGCCACGATCAGCGCCAGCGCGTAGAAGCCCCAGATCAGCCAGCGGCCGACGTTGTGCGGCTTGAAGTGATAGGTCTCGCCGCGTCTGGCCCGGGCATGGACGCGATGCGCGCCGCCGTGTGCCGGACCGGCGGCGGGCGGACCCGACGCAGCACCGGCGGAAGCGACGGGCGTGGAGGAGGAAGACATGACGACGGACATCGATCAGCCCTCCCGCGTGCCGAGCAGGCCCTTGGGCCGGAAGATCAGGATGAGCACCATCAGCAGGTAGGGCAGGATGGGCGCGACCTGCGCCAGCGAGAGCTTGAGCAGCGGATAGCCGAAGGTGTCGGGGCCGAGCTTGAAGACCTGCGCCAGGGACGCGTCGACGGTCAGCGGCAGGGTCTGCAGCAGCCCGATGACGATGGAGGCGACGAAGGCGCCGGCGAGCGAGCCGATGCCGCCGATGACGACCACCACGAAGATGATGGAGCCGACCAGCACCGCCATCGACGGCTCCGTGACGAAGGTGACGCCGCCGATGACGCCGGCCAGCGCCGCAAGCGCGCAGCCGCTGCCGAACACCAGCATGAACACGCGCGGCACGTTGTGGCCCAGCGACTCGACCATCTCCGGATGCGTCAGCGCGGCCTGGATGACGAGACCGATGCGGGTGCGCGTCAGCAGCAGCCACAGCGACAGCAGCATGAACAGCGCGACCAGCATCATGAAGGCGCGCGTCAGCGGGAACTTGGAGCAGCTCGCCACCGTGCACACGGCGGCCGGCGCATCGCCCCAGGCCATCTGCAAGGCCTGGCCGGGCGCGTGGATCAGCGTGAAGGCCGCGCCCTGCAGCGAGGGCGGCGGCGGGAACGGGACCGCCGTGCGGCCCCAGACGAGCTGGACCAGTTCCAGCACCACATACGACAGGCCGAAGGTGATCAGCAGCTCCGGGACGTGGCCGAACTTGTGGACGCGCCGCAGCGCGCCCCGCTCGAACACGGCCCCGAGGCCGCCCACCACCAGCGGCGCGAGGAACAGCGCGGGCCAGAACCCGACCCACCCGGCGATGGAGTACGCGACGTACGCGCCCAGCATGTAGAAGCTCGCATGCGCGAAGTTCAGCACGCCCATCATGCTGAAGATCAGCGTCAGGCCGGAGCTGAGCATGAACAGCAGCAGTCCGGAGGACAGGCCGTTCAGCAGGTTGATCAGGATCTGTTCCAAGAGTTCATCCTCTCAACATCCTCTCAAGGGCGCCGCATCGCGCGGCGCCGCCGCGAGCGGTCCGACGGACCGGCTCGCGGTGCGCGGACGTGCGTCAGCTCGGGCGCTTCATCTGGCAAGACGTCGGCGTCGAGCTCACATACGCGTCATAGGTCTTCACCGGCGCGAAGTTGAAGCCGGTGTTCTCGACGTTGTACGGATGCTTGGCGTCGACCTTCTCCCAGCGCGAGATGTAGATCGGCTGCTGCAGCTGGTGGTCGCCCTTGCGGATCTCGACGTCGCCGTTGAAGGACTTGAACTTCAGGCCTTCCAGCGCCGCGGCCACCTTCACCGGGTCGGTGCTCTTGGCCTTGGCCATCGCCGCGCCCAGCGCCGAGTAGATGTGGATGACGCTGCCGGTGTAGAAGTCGTCGTTGAACTTGGCCTTGAACTCGTTGGCCCAGGTGTCCATCTGGCCGCCCATGTTGTTGTAGTTGTAGGCCGCCTGGTAGACGCGTCCCGCGCCGGCCGCGCCCATGGCCGTCGGCGTGCCGGTGACGCCGGCGTAGTAGGTGTAGAACTTGCCGTTGTAGCCGGCCTCGGAGGCGGCCTTCACCAGCAGCGCCAGGTCCGAGCCCCAGTTGCCGGTGATCACGGTGTCCGCGCCGGCGGCCTTGATCTTGGCCACGTAGGGCGCGAAGTCGCGCACCTGGGCCAGCGGGTGCAGGTCCTCGCCGACGATCTGGACGTCGGGCCGCTTCTTGGCCAGCCCTTCCTTGGCGTACTTCGCGACCTGGTGGCCGTGCGCGTAGTTCTGGTTGAGCAGGTAGACCTTCTTGACGTCGGGCTGGTCCTTCAGGAAGGTGGTGATCGCCTCCATCTTCATCGACGTGTCGGCGTCGAAGCGGAAGTGCCAGTAGCTGCACTTGCTGTTGGTCAGGTCCGGGTCCACGGCCGAGTGGTTGAGGTACACGACCTCCTTGCCGGGATTGCGCTCGTTGTGCTTGTTGACGGCGTCGATGATCGCCAGCGCCGCGCCCGAGCCGTTGCCCTGCGTCACGTAGCGCACGCCCTGGTCGATGGCCGACTTCAGCGCGTTGAGCGATTCGGCCGGGCTGAGCTTGTTGTCGATCGGGATGATCTCGAACTTCACGCCGGCCGGGTTCGTCGCGTTGAACTTCTCGGCGAAGAACTGGAAGGACTTCACCTGGTTCTGCCCCACCGGCGCCATCAGGCCCGACAGCGGATCGATCCAGGCGATCTTCACCGTCTCGCCCTTCTGCGCATAGGCGCCGGAGGCGGCGGACAGCGCGCTCAGGGCGACGGCGGCGAGCACCGTGCGGCGGGGCGTGACGGCGGTCGAGGACTTGCGGATCTGGTTCATGTCTGTCTCCGGAGATGTTGTTGATGTAGGACGCTGAACAGCAAGGAAATCGCAGAGATCCCGATGACGCGCGGGGTCGCGGGAAGGCGGGGGCTCAGCAGCCCGGCAGCTTGTGGCCCTTGAACTGCTCGCGCAACTTGAGCTTGAGCATCTTGCCGGTGGCGGTGTGCGGGATCTCGTCGACGAACACGACGTCGTCGGGCACCTGCCACTTGGCGATCTTGCCCTCGTAGAAACCGATCACCGCCTCGCGGGTCAGCGCCGCGCCGGCGTCGGTGGGCTTGCGCACGACGACCAGCAGCGGGCGTTCGTCCCACTTCGGATGCGCGACGGCGATGACGGCGGCTTCATGGATCGCGGGATGCGCCATCGCGATGTTCTCGACGTCGATGGAGCTGATCCATTCGCCGCCGGACTTGATCACGTCCTTGCTGCGGTCGGTGATCTGCATGAAGCCGTCGGCGTCGATCGCGGCGACGTCGCCGGTCGGGAACCACAGGCCGGCGTCGCGGCCGTCCTCACCGGTGACGCGGATCAGCGGCGAGCCGTCGTGGCCGAAGTAGCTGTCGATGACCCACGGGCCGCGCACGACCAGGTTGCCCGAGCTCTTGCCGTCCCACGGCAGCGCCTGGCCGCCGTCGTCGACGACGGCCATGTCCACGCCGTAGATCGCCTTGCCCTGCTTCTCGAGAAGGTGGCGCTGCTGCTCCTTGGGCAGTTCCAGCTGGCGGCTGCTGAGCCGAGACAGCGTGCCCAGCGGCGACATCTCCGTCATGCCCCAGGCATGGATCACGTCGACGCCGTAATCGTCCATCAGCGTGCGCAGCATCGCCGGCGGGCAGGCGGAGCCGCCGATCACCGTGCGCTTGAAGGTCGAGAACTTCAGGCCGTTGGCGCCGACGTAGTTCAGCAGTCCCAGCCACACGGTGGGCACGCCGGCGCTGAAGGTGACCTTCTCGGTTTCGAACAGCTCGTAGAGCGACTTGCCGTCCAGGTGCGGTCCAGGCAGCACCAGCTTGCAGCCGACCAGCGCGGTGCTGTAGGGCAGGCCCCACGCGTTGACGTGGAACATCGGCACCACCGGCAGGATCACGTCGCGGCGCGAGGACGCCATCGCGTCCGGCAACGCCGCGCCGTAGGCATGCAGCACCGAACTGCGATGGCTGTACACGGCGCCCTTCGGATGGCCGGTCGTGCCGCTCGTGTAGCAGATGCTGGACGCGGTGTTCTCGTCGAACTCGGGCCAGACGTAGTGCCCGTCCTCCGCGTCGACGAGCTGCTCGTAGCAGCGCAGGTTGGGGATCGAGGACTCGGCCGGCATGTGGGCGCGGTCCGTCATCAGGATGAAGTGACGCACCTGGCCGAGCTGCGGCGCGATCTTCTCGACCAGCGGCAGGAAGGTCAGGTCGAAGCACAGCGCGCGGTCATCGGCGTCGCCGGCGATCCAGGCGATCTGCTCGGGGAACAGGCGCGGATTGATCGTGTGGCAGACCAGGCCGGAGCCCGAGGTGCCGTAGTAGATCTCCAGGTGGCGGTGGCCGTTCCAGGCCAGCGTGCCGACGCGCTCGCCGGCTTTCAGCCCGAGCCGCGCGAAGGCCTGCGCGAGCTGCCGGGCGCGGAACTCGACCGCGCCCCAGGTGGTGCGATGCAGGTCGCCCTCGACCCGCTTGCTGACGATCTCGGTATCCCCGGAATGGCGCGCCGCATGCTGGATCAACGATGAGATCAGCAAGGGCATAGCCATCATCTGGCCCATCAGTGCCATGTCGTCTCCTGGATTCTGTTGCCGGAGCCTCTCGGCTGCCGTGTCGCGAAGGACGCGATCCGGCAGCGCACGGGCGCCTTGATGTCGGCTGTTCGAGTCAGTCTATCGACCGCCCCGGGCGCCTCGCGTCACCCTAGTGACGCGGCGGCGTTTCAGGCATAGGGGATTACACGGGACCGCGGCGGGCGCAAGCTCTCTTGGCAGCGGCACGCGGCGGTGCTCAGATTCAGTGCGTCCAGGCCCTCTCATCGAAAAACCAGAACCTCCAGGAGACGACGATGCGGCTCAACGACCTTCCCCTGACCAGCAAGCTCAACGGCGCGATCGTGCTGTTGATCGTGGCGATGCTCGTGGTGGGCACCTTTACGTTGTGGCGCAGCGATCGCATCACCAGCGAGTCCGGCACGGCCATCAACGAGGCGCAGGACATCATCCGCAAGTCCTTCCAGTGGCAGGGCATGACGCAGACGGCGGTGGCCAGGAGGGCCACGCGCAGGAGGCGCGCCAGACGGCGGCCGACGCGCGCGCGGCGCTGCGCTGGCAGGCGGGGTTGGGTGCGCTCGTCATCGCGGCGGTGGGACTGTTCACCGCGTGGCTGCTGAGCCGCGCGATCGTGACGCCGATGGCGCAGGCGGTGAAGGTCGCCGAGGCCGTCGCGGCCGAAGGTGGCCAGGCGGTGCAGCAGGTCGTGGCGGTGATGCGGCAGATCGACGAGAGCTCGCGCCGCATCACCGACATCATCGGCACGATCGACGGCATCGCTTTCCAGACCAACATCCTCGCGCTGAATGCGGCCGTCGAAGCGGCGCGCGCCGGCGAGCAGGGACGGGGCTTCGCGGTCGTCGCCAGCGAGGTGCGCGCGCTGGCGCAACGCAGCGCGGCGGCGGCCAAGGAGATCAAGACGCTGATCGTCGACAGCGGCGCCAAGGTCGAGGCCGGCACGCGCCTCGCGGGCTCGGCCGGCGAGACCATGGGCCAGATCGTCGAACAGGTGAAGCGGGTCTCCGACCTGATCGCGGAGATCAGCCACGCCAGCGTCGAGCAGAGCCAGGGCATCGGCCAGGTCGGCGACGCCATCACGCAGCTGGACCAGGTCACGCAGCAGAACGCCGCGCTCGTCGAGGAGGCCGCCGCGGCGGCCGAGAGCCTGAAGCACCAGGCCGCGCAACTGAACCAGGCCGTCGCCGTCTTCAGACTGTGATCACCCGAAGTCCTCGGTGGCAAAACCGGGGCAGTGAGACCGTGGTGGGGGACGGCTGTGCTGGGGGTTTTGCCGCTTGCCGGCAAGGCCCCTGCACTGGCGACCAACGCACCGACCCCAGCAGTTGGGCGGTCGCTCCGGCTGCGGGGTCGGCGGCGTGGGGTCAGAGCTTGCGGCCTTCCGGCAGCTCGATCTTGACCTCCAGGACTTCGAGGTCGTCCTGGCGCTCCATGTGGACCTTGATGTCGTCCGGGTTGATGGAGACGTACTTCGAGATGACCGCGAGCAGCTCGCGCTGCAGTTGCGGCAGGTAGTCGGGGCTCGCGCCGCGACCGTTGCGTTCATGGGCGAGGATCAGCTGCAGGCGCTCCTTGGCGACGCTGGCGGTGCTTTTCTTTTCGCCCAGGAAGAAGGACATGAATCCCATGGTCTCTCCCTTGGGTGTCAGCGGCTGAACAGACGCTTGAAGAAGCCCGGCTTGACGGCCTCGACGAAACGCATCGGCTTGTCCTCGCCCAGGAAACGGGCGATGACGTCGGCGTAGGCCTCGGCAACATCCGTTCCCTTCATGTGGAGCGCCGGCAGGCCCTGGTTGGACGCCTGCAGCACCACTTCGCTTTCCGGGATCACACCGATCAGCGGCGTGCGCAGGATCTCGTGGATGTCCTCGAGCGAGAGCATCTGCCCACCCTCGACCCGGTTGGGGTTGTAGCGCGTGATCAGCAGGTGCTCCTTGACGGGCTCCTTGCCTTCGATCGCGCGTTTGGTCTTGCTGTTGAGCATGCCCAGGATGCGGTCGCTGTCGCGCACCGAGGAGACCTCGGGGTTGGTCACCACCAGCGCCTCGTCGGCGTAGTGCATGGCCATCAGCGCGCCGGTCTCGATGCCGGCCGGCGAGTCGCAGACGATGAAGTCGAACTCCATCGCCTTGAGCTCGTCCAGCACGCGCTCGACGCCTTCCTGCTTCAGCGCGTCCTTGTCGCGCGTCTGCGAGGCCGCCAGGATGAAGAGCTTGTCCAGCTGCTTGTCCTTGATCAGCGCCTGGCTCAGCTTGATCTCGTCGTTGATGACGTTGATCAGGTCGTACACGACGCGGCGCTCGCAGCCCATGATCAGGTCGAGGTTGCGCAGGCCGACGTCGAAGTCGATGACGGCGGTCTTGTAGCCGCGCATCGCGAGGCCGGTGGCAAAGCTGGCACTGGTGGTGGTCTTGCCCACGCCGCCTTTGCCGGAAGTCACCACAACGATCTTGGTCATGGGGCTAGGTCCTTTTTTCAGAGTGTCTGGTTGGGAGGGATCCGCGGGCTCAGGCACCCAGCGGCTCCATCAGCAGCTTTTCGCCGTCGAGGCGGACCTGCGCGGCCTTGCCCCGGACGTTGTCGGGCAGCGGGTTCTCGCTGGTGCGGTAGATGCCGGCGATGGCGATCAGTTCGGCCTCGAGCTGCTGCGCGAAGATGCGCGCGTCCGTGTTGCCGCGCGCGCCGGCGATCGCCTTGCCGCGCAGCGGCGCGTAGACGTGGATGCTGCCGTCGGCGATCACCTCGGCGCCGTGGTTCACCGCCGCCAGCACGACCAGGTCGGCGCCCTTGGCGTAGACCTGCTGGCCGGAGCGCAGCGGCTTGTCGACGTAGACGGTCTTGACCTCGGTCGGCACCGGCACTTCCACCGGACGCTCGACGATGACTTCCTTGATGACCTGTTGCACGACCTTCTCGACGCGGGGTTCACGCGGTTCACGCGGCTCGCGCTCGGCGCGCACCGGCAGGTCGGGCGCCTCGGCCAGCCCCAGTTCAGCGGCCTGCGCCAGTTCCGCGGCGTTGGCGCCGACCACGCCCACCGGCTGCAGCCGGTGACGGCGCAGCAGCGGCAGCAGGGCGGCGATGTCCACGCGGGGGCGGGCTCGGTGGCCTCGACGGCTTCGGCAACGGCGACGGCCGGCGTCTCGGCCTCGAGGCTCAACTGCCCCTGGCCGTCGGTCGACGGCGCCACCGCGGCGCCCGGTTCCGCCGTCTCCACGGCCCCCTCCACCGACGCGACCGGCAGCTGGCTCAGGTCGAGCAGCAGCGGATCGTGGTGGAACGCGTCGGGCGTTTCGCCCAGCTTGGCCTGGAGTTCCGCGTCGAGCGCGGCCGGATCGGCCGTCTTCAGGACGAGGGCGAGCAGGCTCAGCGAGGCGCTCTTCAGTTCAAAAAGTTCCGGGGACTTGCCAGCGGCCGACCGCCCCGATGAATTGCCCGCCACTGCCTGCGTCATGTAAGAAATGAGGAATGCGTTTGCAAAGTCGCGGATTTTAGCGGTGCGCGAGGGCCTCTCTTTAGGGGCCTGCCCAGCCCGTGCGGCCCCGACCGCACGCCGGCCCACCGTCGCCGACCTGTCATGTCCGGTCCGTGGGTCGTCATGAACCGCAGGACGACTGCCTCATTTCCGAGCAAACCATCGGAATACGGCTCGTGACAAGCACTTGCAAGCGTCATCGCCAAATGACACACATGCTTGTCCACAGGGGCGGGGGATAGATCCGCCGTTCGGAGGGAAGACAGCGCTACCGTCAGGTCGCCTCTTCCGGCGTCATCGGCGGGTTGTCAACCCAAAAATCGAGGATGCGGGGCTTGACTTATCCCCATTCAGCCGCTCCACCGGTCCCGCGAACGCAGCCGCCGCAGCGCCGCGGTCCGCTCTCCAGGGACATCGCTAACCCATTGATTCATATAGCGCGATTTCGCTTGCCCGGAAATGAGGCACGGAACCTCGGGGGACCGTCGATCAAGGGTTTAGAGCAATCCCCGGCAGGTTTCCCACACAGTTATCCACAGTCTCGGTGGATAGCTTTCCAGGGTCTTTGAAATCAAGCATTTAGCGTGACTCCTTGAACCGCAGGACGAGGTCGACTACCTCTTCGGCGGGATGCCGGAGGGTGTCTGGGCCGTGCGACAAGCCGGTTTTCCGTTACAAGTCCGGCCGAATCTGCCGACCGCCGGCCCGCCCGACTGTGCGAGGGCCGTCACGAATGCACCAGGCCGCGTCACGAATCCGACATCCCGGGCGGCCAGCGTTCCGGCAGGCGGCGAAATCGGCGGGCGGCAAGGCCAATGACAGGTGGGCAAGTCCCGGGCCCGCTAGAGTGCCGGCCTTGTCCCTGTTTCTCCCGATGGTTGTGACGTGCCGGCCCCGCGCTGGCGAAAGGTTGGCGATGGGCATCCGGTCCTGGTTCCGCAAGGAATGGTTTCTGCTGGCGCTCGTCGGCGCGGTGGCGCTGGCCAGCTTCTGGCCCGAACTGGGCCGCAGCGGCGGCCTGCTGCGGCTGGAGGTCGTCAGCAACTGGGGCGTGGCCCTGGTGTTCTTCCTGACCGGGCTGGGCCTGTCGGCGGCGGCGCTGCGCGACGGCGCCCTCAAGTGGAAGGTCCACGTGCTGGTGCAGCTCAGCACCTATGCGCTGTTCCCGCTGCTGTGGTGGGGCTTCAGCGCCCTGTTCGGCCGCTGGCTGCCGCAAGACCTGGCCCTGGGCTTCGCCTACCTCTGCGCGCTGCCGTCGACGATCTCGTCGTCCGTCGCGATGACGGTGCTGGCCAAGGGCAACGTGCCGGCCGCGATCTTCAACGCCAGCGTCTCCAGCCTGCTGGGCATCGTGCTGACGCCGCTGCTGGTCGCGCTGATGGCGGGCACCAGCGGCGCCACCCTGCCCTTCGGCGAGGCGGTCTGGAAACTGACCCAGCTGCTGCTGCTGCCGCTCGTCGCCGGCCAGCTGCTGCGCCCGCTGCTGCTGGGCTTCTACACGCGCTACAAGTCGCGGATCACGCTGATCGACCGCTGGGTGATCATCCTGCTGGTGCTGTCGGCCTTCAGCGACTCGGTGGCCTCGGGCCTGTGGCGCGACCACGGCGCGGAGCTGCTGGTCAAGGCCGCCCTGGGCGCGGCGCTGTTCCTGGCCGCGGTGATCGTGCTGAGCCGGCTGGCGTCGCGCGCGATGGGGCTGTCGGTCGAGGACGAGATCGCCGCCGTGTTCTGCGGCTCCAAGAAGACGCTGGCCTCCGGCGTGCCGATGGCCAAGCTGCTGTTCGGCGCCCATCCGGCGGTCGGCGTGATCGTCCTGCCGATCATGTTCTACCACCAGCTGCAGCTGATCCTGTGCTCGTGGCTCGCCCAGCGTTACGCGGCGCGCCCGACTCCTGTTTCCGGCGCCTAAAATGGTCGGTTCCCCGGGAGTCCCCCGGGGGCCCCCGCAGCCCTGAAAAGCGCCATGACCCGCAAGCTCTTCGTCACCACCGCCCTCCCGTACGCCAATGCGAATTTCCACATTGGCCACATCATGGAGTACACCCAGGCCGACATCTGGGTGCGTTTCCAGCGGATGCAGGGCAGCGAGGTGCACTTCGTCTGCGCCGACGACGCGCACGGCGCGCCGATCATGATCGCGGCCGAGAAGGCCGGGAAAAGCCCGCAGCAGTTCGTCGCCGACATCGCCTCGGGCCGCAAGCAGTACCTGGACGGCTTCCACATCAGCTTCGACAACTGGCACTCCACCGACGGCCAGGAGAACCACGAGCTGTCCAAGGAGATCTACCGCTCGCTGCGCGCCAACGAGCTGATCTCGGTGAAGACCATCGAGCAGTTCTTCGACCCGCAGAAGTCGATGTTCCTGCCCGACCGCTTCATCAAGGGCGAGTGCCCGAAGTGCGGCGCGAAGGACCAGTACGGTGATTCCTGCGAGGTGTGCGGCGCGGTCTACACGCCGACCGAGCTGAAGAACCCGTTCTCGGTGCTGACCGGCGCGACGCCGGTGATGAAGAGCTCGGAGCACTACTTCTTCAAGCTGTCCGACCCGCGCTGCGTCGAGTTCCTGGAGCAGTGGACGCAGGCGCCCGGCCGCCTGCAGCCGGAGGTGCTCAACAAGATCAAGGAGTGGTTCACCAAGGACGAGGACGGCAACGGCGGCCTGGGCGACTGGGACATCAGCCGCGACGCGCCCTACTTCGGCATCGAGATCCCCGACGCGCCGGGCAAGTACTTCTACGTCTGGCTGGACGCGCCGATCGGCTACCTGGCCTCGCTGAAGAACTACTTCGGCAAGACGGGCCGCGACTTCGACGCGTTCGTGAAGGACGAGTCCACCGAGCAGATCCACTTCATCGGCAAGGACATCACCTACTTCCACACGCTGTTCTGGCCGGCGATGCTGCACTTCAGCGGCCGCAAGACACCCAACCACGTGTTCGTGCACGGCTTCCTGACCGTCAACGGCGGCGAGAAGATGTCCAAGAGCCGCGGCACCGGCCTGGATCCGCTGAAGTACCTGTCGCTGGGCATGAACCCGGAGTGGCTGCGCTACTACCTGGCCGCCAAGCTCAACAGCAAGGTCGAGGACGTCGACTTCAACCCCGAGGACTTCGTCGCCCGCGTCAACTCGGACCTGGTCGGCAAGTACATCAACATCGCCAGCCGCGCGGCGGGCTTCCTGTCCAAGCGCTTCGGCGGGCAGCTGTCGGCCGACGTCGGCGTCGAGGGCCGCGCGCTGCTGGACGGCCTGCGCGCGCACAAGGGCACCATCGTCGAGCTGTACGAGACCCGCGAGTTCGGCAAGGCGCTGCGCGAGATCATGCTGCTGGCCGATCGCGTGAATGAATACGTGGACCAGAACAAGCCCTGGGACCTCGCCAAGCTCGAAGGCAAGGACCAGGTGCTGCAGGACGTCTGCACCGTCTGCATCGAGGCCTTCCGCCTGCTGTCGATCTACCTGAAGCCGGTGCTGCCGGCGCTGGTGGCGAAGGTCGAGGCCTTCCTGCAGGTCGCGCCCATGACCTTCGTCGACGCCGACCGCGCGCTGGGCGCGCACAAGATCGGCGGCTACGAGCACCTGATGCAGCGCGTCGATCCGAAGCTGCTGGAAGCGCTGTTCGAGCCGCCCGCGCCGCCCAAGGTCGTGCCCGGCGGCGAGGAGCTCGCGCCCGAGATCAAGATTGACGACTTCGCCAAGGTCGACCTGCGCATCGCCAGGATCGTGAAGGCCGAGCTGGTCGACGGTTCGGACAAGCTGCTGCGCCTGACGCTGGACGTCGGCGAGGGCCGCCTGCGCAACGTGTTCAGCGGCATCCGCAGCGCGTATCAGCCGGAGCAGCTCGAAGGCAAGCTCACGGTGATGGTCGCCAACCTGGCGCCGCGCAAGATGAAGTTCGGCGTGTCCGAGGGCATGGTGCTGGCCGCCAGCCACGCGGATGAAAAGGCGAATCCCGGCATCTTCGTGCTCGAGCCCTTCCCCGGCGCTCAACCCGGCATGCGTGTTCGATAAGCCCACCCCCTACCGGCTGACGCCGGCCCCCTCAAGGGGCGAGCCCGAAGGCCCGGCGGAGCCGGCGCCTCGGACTCCGCTTGGTCAATACTTTAAGATTCACCGCTCACACACGAGAAGTCGCCATGCCGCTGTTCTGGAAGAAATACGAATCCGAAGCCACGCAGTTCATCAACGAACTGAAGGCCAAGAAGCCGACGCTGGAAGCCGAGCAACGCGCCGGTCGCGCCCTGCTGTGGGACCGCGAGCAGGACCGCCAGGCCCAGGCCGGCTACAACGACGCCCGCGTGTCGCAGCAGGCCTACGTCTACCAGACCAAGTCCGAGTGACCTGACGCCGCCGGTCCTGCCGACCTCGCCGCCCGCCTGTCGTTTCCTGCGTGAGCAACGCTGACGACCATCGCGACACCGCCCTGACGCTGCCGGATCCTCCGGCGGATCAGGGCGGCGACGCTTCCACGCCCGACGCGGTCGACCATGTCGCCGTGGCCCGGCTGTACGGCGAACCGCTGTTCGCCATGCCGCAGGACCTCTACATCCCGCCGGATGCGCTGGAGGTGTTCCTGGAGGCCTTCCAGGGGCCGCTGGACCTGCTGCTGTACCTGATCCGCAAGCAGAACTTCAACATCCTCGACATCCCGCTGGCCGAGGTGACGCGACAGTACCTCAGCTACGTCGAGCAGCTGCGCAAGCACAACCTGGAACTGGCCAGCGAGTACCTGCTGATGGCCGCGATGTTGATCGAGATCAAGTCGCGGATGCTGCTGCCGCCCAAGAAGACGGACGACGGCGGCGAGCCCGAGGATCCCCGCGCGGAGCTGGTCCGCCGGCTGCTCGAATACGAGCAGATGAAGCAGGCGGCAATGCGGCTCGACCAGATGCCGGTGCTGGGCCGCGACTTCCTGCGGGCGCAGATCCACATCGAGCAGTCGCTCGCGCCGCGGCTGCCGGACGTCCACGTCGACGACCTGCGCTCGGCCTGGGCGGACCTGATGCGGCGCGCCAAGCTCAACCAGCATCACAAGATCTCGCGGGAACAGCTGTCGGTGCGCGAGTACATGTCGCACCTGCTGCGCCGGCTGCAAGGCGCGCGCTTCGTGGAGTTCGAAGACCTGTTCGAGCTGGACAAGGGCTCCCAGGTGCTGGTCGTGTCCTTCATCGCGATGCTCGAGCTGGCGCGGGAGCGCCTCGTCGAGATCACCCAGGCGGAAGCCTTCGCGCCGATCTACGTGCGCCTGGCCTACGCGCCGAGCTGAGACCGCCCGCCGCCGCCATGAAAAACGCCGGGGCAAGCCCGGCGTTGTCGTTTCGGCGAGGGCTGCGCGGGTGGGCGCCAGCCTCTGCAGAACGTGGTCTCAGCGGAAGGTGGTCAGCGGAATGTGGTCAGCGGAATGTGGTGAAGGCGGCGTTCGGCTGCCGCTGGACCATCTGTCCCACCGCCAGCACCGCCTGCGTGCGCGAACTGACGCCCAGCGCCTTCAGCACTGCCGCGACGTGATCCTTGATCGTCTCGACCGAGACGCCGAGTTCGCGCGCAATGATCTTGTTCGGCTTGCCTTGGAGCAACAGCGCCAGCACATCGGTCTGGCGCGGCGTCAGCTGCAGGCTTTCAAGCCCGGCCGTGGTCTGGTAGCCGGCCTGACTGGCGAGCGCCTGGACCTGGTTCAGCTTGGCGTTGCCAGGGGCTGCCTCGGCGACGGCCACCGGCTCCGGCTCCGGCGCCACATCGGAGCCCAGCGACATCGGCGGCACGTAGATCCCGCCCGACATCACCAGTTTCAGCGCCTGGGCCAGCACGTCGTTGCCGGTGCGTTTGGGGATGAATCCCATCGCGCCCTGGTCGATCGCGCGGATCACGTCGCTGGCGCGGTCGGAAGCGGAGATCACCACCACCGGCAGCGACGGGTATTGCGCGCGGAATTCCTCCAGCACGTCGAACCCGCTGGCATCGCCCAGATTCAGATCCAACAGCACCAGGTCGAAGTCCTGGCGCGACTTCAGCGTGTCTCGCGCCTGAGCCGCGCTGTCGGCGCCCAGCACCTGCACGTCTTCTCCCAGACCTTGAATCACGGTCTGCAGCGCGGCCAGGATCAGCGGGTGGTCGTCGATCAGCAAAACCCTCACGGGCGTCTCTCCTTGGATGGTCGGACTGCGACGAGGGGAGCCTCCCCACCGGCCATACCGAATAACTTTCGAACGAAGCCGAGATCATAGGCGGGCGCTTCCGGGCAGGCACTCCCCCTTACGGTGGCATCAGAAACAGTAGAAAGTTCTATTGGCAAACTGAGAATTTTGTATTCGCACATCATGGTATCGACGTGTGAGGGCTGTCCGTCGAGTGTGTCGGCGGTTCAATGAGGCTTCGGAAATGATGGAAACGCCACCGGCGGGCGCTTGCCGCCCACCCCTGTCCGACGTCTTCCACCATCTGGCGGATGTGGCTCAGCGGTACTGCCGCGTCAGCGATTCGGCGATGCAGACCGGCTTCCCGCCGGCCTCCCGCTCGACGGTCACCTCGACCATCATCTGCACCCCACCCTCGACCGGTTCCAGGCGCTTCAGCACGAAGCGCCCGCGCAGCCGGCTGCCGACGGGCACCGGCGCCGGGAACCGCACCCGGTCCAGCCCGTAGTTGATCCCCATGCGGACCTCCCGCACCCGGAAGGCGGTCTCGTAGAAGCGTGGCAGCAGGCTGAGCGTCAGGAAACCATGCGCGATGGTCGTGCCGAAGGGACCTTCCGCGGCGCGTGCCGGGTCGGTGTGGATCCACTGCTGGTCCTCGGTCGCGTCGGCGAAGGCCTGGATCCGCGGCTGGTCCGCCGCGATCCACTCGGACACGCCGATCTCCTGGCCCACCAGGGGCGTCAGGTCTTCCAGCTTCTCGAACATCCGCATCCCGGTCTCCTGTCGTTCTGAGGTCGTCAGCGCCGGCAGGTCCCGGGAGCGCGCGGCAAGGGGTCAGTCCTTGCCCGCCTTCCCCGGCCGGTCCAGCCAGGCGCAGAGTCGTTGCCACTGTTCCAGATCGCGGGCCACGCGGCCCGGGGCGATGTCCCAGAGCGTCAGCCCGCGCGCGGCGAGCTGCACGTAGTTCTGGGTGTCGCGCAGTTCGGCCAGCAGCGGCAGCCCGAGCTGCTCGATGAACTGGTGGAGCTGCTGCTGCGACAGCGTGCCTTCGCGCACCCGCATCGCCACCAGGCCGATGTCGAGTCCGCCCGACTTGCCGCGATCCTGGGCCGCATCTTGCAGCTCGCGCACGAAGTCGTATGTCGCCTGGATGTCAAAGAGGCTGGGCTGCAGCGGCACGACCACGCGGTCCGCCACCTTGAGCGCCTGCGCCAGCTTCTTGCCGTGCAGGCCGGCGGGGGTGTCGAGCACCGCGTGCGACACGCCCTTCGGGGTGCGCAGCTGCTCGGTCGAGGCCAGCTCCCACCCACGGATCGCCGGCAGCGCCGCGGGCCGCTGCGCGAGCCAGCGCGCCGAGGATTGCTGGCGGTCGATGTCGCCCAGCATCACCGCATGCCCGCTATGGGCCAGGAATCCCGCGACGTTGCTCGCGAGCGTGCTCTTGCCGACCCCGCCCTTGGGGTTGGCGACCAGGATCACCGGCATGGCCTCTCCTCTCCTCGATGAGGTGCGTCGGATGTTATGCGATGCCGCAAAATCGGCCGCCATGAGCGCCCCCTCCTCCATCCTCATCCTGGCCGCGCATCCGGACCTGGCCCATTCCCGCGTCACGCGGGCGATGCTGTCCGCCGCCCACGGCCTGCCCAACGTCCGCGTGCGCGACCTCTACGCGCTGTATCCGGACTACTCGATCGACACCCACGCCGAGCAGGAGGCGCTGCGCGACGCCGAGATGCTGGTCTGGCTGCATCCGATGCACTGGTACGGCATGCCCGCGCTGATGAAGCTGTGGGTGGACGAAGTGCTCAGCGTCGGCTTCGCCTACGGCCAGACCGGCCACGCGCTGCACGGCAAGGACCTGTGGCTGGTGACCTCCGCCGGCGGCAGCGAACACTCCTACAGCGCCGAGGGCTACAACCGCCATCCGGTCGGCGACTTCCTGCTGCCCTATGCGCAGACGGCCGCGCTGTGCGGCATGCGTTTCCTGCCGCCGCTGATCCTGCACGGCGCGCAGAAGGCGCCGGCCGAGCAGGTCCAGGCCCATGCGCAGGCCTTCGTCGAGGGGCTGCGCGTCCTGCCCGAGTGGTGCGAGCACCAGCCCGATCCCGCGCAGGAGACCGTGCCCGACGACGAGCGCCCGGTGCGCGAGGAAGGAGCGCCGGTCTGATGGATGTCTCCACTCCGATGAACGCCGCGTCCGCCGCGATGGCCGCCGCCTCCGCCGCGGTGACGGCGACCGAAGCCGCCGCGCACGGCGCGCATGGCAACTGGCTGCTGACCCCGCTCGTCCTGCTGGCCGCCGCGGTGCTCGCGGTGCCGCTGGCGCGCGGGCTGAAGCTGGGCTCGATCCTGGGTTACCTGGTGGCGGGCGTGCTGCTCGGGCCGCAGGTGCTGGGGCTGATCAGCCAGCCGGCGACGGTGCTGGAGGTCGGCGAATTCGGCGTCGTGCTGATGATGTTCCTGGTCGGCCTGGAGCTCGAGCCCAAGCGGCTGTGGGCGATGCGCCGGCCCATCTTCGGCTGGGGCTCGGGGCAGATGCTGGGCTGCGCGGCGCTGCTGCTGATCCCGTCCTTCTTCCTCGATGCCGACTGGCATGCCGCCGTCATCGCGGCGCTGGGCCTGGCGATGTCGTCGACGGCCGTGGCGCTGGCCACGCTCAGCGAGAAGAACCTCGGCAACACGCGCGCCGGCCAGAGCGTCATCAGCGTGGCGCTGCTGCAGGACATCGCCGCGATCCCGGTGCTGGCGCTCGTGCCCATCCTCGCGAGCCAGGGCCGGCCCGCGGCGGGACACTCCGGATACCGGATCTGGCTGGCGCTCGGCGCGCTGGTGCTGATCGTGCTCGGCGGCCGGCTGCTGCTGCGTCCGCTGCTGCGCTGGATCGCGCGCAGCGGCACGCCGGAGATCTTCACCGCCGCCTCGCTGCTGCTGGTGCTGGCGGCGGCGATGCTGATGCAGAAGGTCGGGCTCTCGATGGCGCTGGGCGCGTTCGCGGCCGGCGTGCTGCTCGCCGAGAGCGAGTACCGCCGCGCGCTCGAGGCCGACCTGGAGCCGTTCAAGGGGCTGCTGCTCGGCATGTTCTTCATCGCCGTGGGCATGGGCCTGGACCTGACGGTGCTCTGGCACAAGCCGCTCGCCGTACTCGGCCTGCTGGCCGCGCTGTGGCTGTGCAAGGGCCTGGTGCTGGCGGTGCTGGGCCGGGCAATGGGTCTTCCCCGGCCGGAGCGCGCGGTCTTCGTCATCCTGCTGGCGCAGGGCGGCGAATTCGGCTTCGTCGTCTTCCAGCTCGCCGAGCAGGCGACGCTGCTCGACGCCTCGCAGCGCTCGGTCCTGGTGGCGGCGGTCGCGCTGTCGCTGGCACTGACGCCGGCGCTGCTGGCCTGGGCGCAGCGGCGCGCCGGCCAGATCGAGCGCAAGTCCCCGCATGAACTCACCGAACAGCAGGAATCGACCGTGATCATCGCGGGCTTCGGGCGCTACGGGCAGATCATCGGGCGGATGCTCTTCGCCAACGGCATTCCGGCGACGGTGCTGGACCACGATGCCGACACCGTCGAATCGCTGCGGCGCTTCGGCTGGCGGGTGTTCTGGGGCGACGCGACGCGGCTGGAACTGCTGCGCACCGCCGGCGCGCAGCATGCGCAGGTGCTGGTGCTGGCGGTCGACGACTTCAACCACAGCGTCAAGATCGCCGAGATCGCGCGGCAGCACTTCCCGCACCTGACGATCGTCGCGCGGGCGCGCAACGTCCAGCACTACTACGCGCTGCGCGAGCTGGGCGTCGAACTGATCGAACGCGAGACGCTGGACTCCGCGCTGATGAGCGCGCGCAGCGTGCTGCAGCAACTGGGCTGGGAGCCGCACGCGGCGCGGCAGATGGCGTGGCGCTTCCGGCGGCACACCGTCGAGCAGACCGAGGAACTGCGCCCGCACCGCGGCGACCTGGACACGCTGATCGCGATGTCCAAGCGCGGCCGCGAGCAGCTGGAGGAGCGCCTGGCGGCCGAACGCAAGGCGCTGGCGGAAGGCAAGGTCCGCAACCCGTGGCAGGAACCGCATCTGGCGCCCGGCGCGGCGCCGGCGACCGCCGAGCATCCCCAGCCTGACAAGGCCTGACGAGGACGGCGACAATCCGACGCTTATGTTTGCCCCTTCCCAACTCGAGGTCCGGCGCTTCTTCTGCCAGACCTTCCGCAAGTACCGCGACAAGCTGCCGCTGACGCCGATGGAGGCGATCGCCTCGGACTGGATCGAGCAGCACCCGGAGTACCACGACGAACTCGCCGACGAGGACGCCGCGCTCGCGGCGGTCTACACGGTCGAGGACGGCCGCACGAATCCGTTCCTGCACCTGTCCATGCACCTGAGCCTGATGGAGCAGCACCAGATCGATCAGCCGACCGGCGTGCGTCAGGCGCTGGACCTGCTGGCGGCCCGCCGCCAGTCGCTCCATGAAGCCCACCACGAGGCCATGGAGTGCCTGGGCGAGATGATCTGGACCTCTCAGCGCAGCGGGCTGCCGCCGGACGGCCACGTCTATCTGGATTGCCTGCGCCGCAAGGCGACCCGTACGCCGACCTGACCTCCACGCACCGGACCTCTCCCGAGGTCCTCGGTAGCAAAACCGAGGGAGTGAGACAGTGGTTGGGGACGGCTGTGCTGGGGGTTTTGCCGCTCGCCGGCAAGGCCCCTGCACTGGCGGCCGACGCGCCGACCTCCGCCCGGGGGCTCTCCGCAAAGCAAAAGGCCACGCACTGCGTGGCCTTCTTCATTGGAGAGGGAAACCGAGGCTCAGGCCTGGATCGCTCCACCCAGACCCGACTTGCGCTCGTTCTTGCCGGAAGCGCCGTACAGGCCGCTCGGCTCGCCGGGCATCAGCACGTCGATGGCGCGGTCCAGCGCCGCGGTCGCGCGGGCCAGCGACTCGCGCTGGGCGGCAACGCGGCCGCCGGCCTGCATCAGGCGGGTGCGCAGGCCTTGCGGCACGGTTCCTGTCCGGGCAGCCGCGCTGAACTGCTCGATCGCCCGGGCCAGCGCCGCATGCAACGACGCCGCGTGCAGCTCGATCGCCTGCGAGTCGCGTCGATGCAGCGCGTCGCCCAGCAGGTTCAGGCAGCTTTCGACGTCCTGGAGCGGTTGCTCCAGGTCGACGGCGGTCGTGGTCAGAGGCGTGGCGGTCATGGGCGTCACCGGAAAAGCTGGGGTCGTGGGGCGCTTCAGTGCGACTGCTGGGTGCGGCCCAGCATCTCGGACGCGTTGGCGATCAGCTTGTCGGCGATCGCGTCGGCGTTGATCTTGAACTCGCCCTTCTCGATCGCGCTGGCGATGCGGGCGACCTTCTCCGCGTCGAAGCTGCCGTCGTCCGGGCCGGTGCCCGAGATCAGGCTGCTCGCCGTGCTCGACAGTTCGACCTTGGACCCCTCGTTCGAGGGGGCCGCGGCGCCGCCCTTGGCGGTCTTGGCTCCGCCCTCGGTCGCGCCGGCAGCGGTGCCGCCGACTTTCGAGTAGGCGTTGATGTCAGCGTTGTTACCGATCTTCATGGCGTTTCTCCATGGGCCCGAGAACTTCCGGATCCCTTCCATTAGCGGGTTTATCGACCTGCCTGGACGGAACTTGAGGGCCGGGCTTCACAAAATAGACAGATCTCTCGGTGAAGGCCATCACAGTACCACCTCCACCCGTCGTTCACCGATCGTACGCCCGGTGGCCATGCGGCCATTGTCGAAACGTACCCGGACATCCTGGCCTTCCAGCCCGACGCCCATCGCCTGGCCTTCGCCGGCGATCGCATACCCGTCGCCGGTCGCCATCACCTGCACCCGGTCGCCCGGCTGCACCCACTGGCGCAGCTTGAGGTCGACGGACCGCAGGGCCTGACCGGCCGCGACCGGTTTGGCGAGGTGACGTCCGAGCCAGCCATCCGCTTGGGTATAGATGGCGCCGGCCTCGCCCGCAATATCTACTTCGGCCAGCCGGAAGTGTTCTTGAGTCAGGATCGTGCCCGTCGGCAGGTCGGCGGCGGCCACGAACGCCTGGCCGTAGACCTTGATCGTCAGCGGCAGCGTCACATTCCACTTGGTCACGCCGGCCACGCAGCGCAGTCCCAGCCGGCTGCGGCCCCACATCTTGGTGCCGGGCGGGAGGTAGGGCTGGATCTGCGCGCAGGGCGCCAGGCGCAGGCGCGGGTCCAGCTTGCCGATCTCGATCTCCACGCGGGCCTGATTCGGTGCCACCTGGCGGGCGCCGGCCATCGCCAGCGTCTGCAGACGGTCTTCCAGCGTCGCGTCCAGCGCGTTCAGGCCCGAGCCGCCGGGTTCGCTAACGGAAATGTTGGGCGCCACGGCGACCTGCACCGGCGCCGCGGTCTGCGCGTCGGCCTCGTCCACCAGCCCGAACATCAGCCACACGGACATCAGCGCCCCCGCCAGCAGGGCGGGCAGCGCCTGCGCGTGGCGGGCATGGGTGGAGTGGCAGCTTTGCGGCATGGGTCGGAACTGTACGGATCCGGGGCTCGCCGGTGGCTTCGAAATGCGCCGAGATCACCCGTCTTATCGCGCTCATGTTTTCGGACCTGCTGAACACAATGCTCGAACGTGACAGAAACGGGTGACAGGTCGTCCGAAGGAGAAACGTGATGCTGAACAAACTGACCGACGCGATGAGCTTCCAGTCCCAGGCGCTGACCCTGCGGGCGGAGCGTCAGCGTCTGCTGGCCAGCAACATCGCCAACGCCGACACCCCGGGCTACCAGTCCAAGGACATGGACTTCGCCAAGGCATTGCGCATGGCGACCTCCCCGGCGGCCAACCCTTCGGAGTCCAACCAGACCCTGACGCAGCGCACCCAGAACGCGCTGCAGAGCAGCCTGAGCGCGATGACCAGCATGGACAGCAACACCGTCGACATGGACCGCGAGCGCGCCAGCTTCGCCGACAACACGGTGAAGTACGAGGCTTCGCTGCGATTCCTGAACGGCTCGATCCGCACGATGCTGGACGCGATGAAGTCGCCGAACGCCTCCTGATCGCGCGCTAGAAGAAGGAGCCCGTCATGTCGATGTTCAGCATCTTCCACATCAGCGGCAGCGCGGTCAGCGCGCAGAGCCAGCGCCTGAACGCGGTCGCCAGCAACATGGCCAACGCGGACACCGTCGCCGGCCCGGACGGCCAGGCGTACAAGGCACGCCAGGTCGTGTTCCAGAGCGTGCTGGCCCAGAACGGCATGGACCAGACCGACGTCGGCGTGCAGGTGGTGGGCGTCCAGGAGAACCAGACCCCCGGCCGCCGCATCCACGACCCCAGCCACCAGCTGGCCGACGCCGACGGCTACGTGACGTACAGCAACGTGAACAGCGTCGAGGAGATGGTCAACATGATCTCCGCCTCCCGCTCGTACCAGAACAACCTCGAGGTCATGGGCACCGCCAAGTCGCTGCTGCTCAAGACCCTGCAGATGGGCCAGGGCTGATCGCCCGACCTTCCTGAATAACCGACCGGAACGCCCATCATGGACTTCACCGCCCTGAACACGAACACGAAGACCGGCGCCACCTCGAACACGGGCGCCGCGAGCGCGACCGGCACGAGCGCGCAGGAAACCTCCGACCGTTTCCTGAAACTGCTGGTCGCGCAGCTGCAGAACCAGGACCCGATGAACCCGATGGACAACGCCGCGGTCACCACGCAGATGGCGCAGATCCAGACCGTCACCGGCGTCAGCACGCTCAACAGCAGCATCCAGGCGCTGGGCAGCCAGTTCGGCCAGATGCAGGCGCTGCAGAGCGTCAGCCTGGTCGGCCGCGACGTCACCGTCCCCGGCAACAAGATCAGCGTCGCCGACGGGAAATCCACGATGAGCTTCGACCTCGGCGGCGCCGCCGACGCCGTCAAGCTGGAGATCCTCAACGGTGCCGGCGAGGTGATCTCCACGCAGGACCTCGGCAAGATGAAGGCCGGCATGCAGTCCTACACCTGGGATGCGTCCAAGGCCACCGAGACCACCAACCTGAGCTTCCGCGTCACGGCGACCAACGCCAGCGCCCCGGTCACCGCGACCACCCTCACCC
This sequence comes from Roseateles chitinivorans, assembly GCF_050632235.1. GTDB lineage: Bacteria > Pseudomonadota > Gammaproteobacteria > Burkholderiales > Burkholderiaceae_C > Roseateles > Roseateles chitinivorans_A. The sequence continues at coordinate 5,481,656 of NZ_CP192584.1, forward strand.
GCGACACGGTGCGCGCGGTGAACACGAGCGGCGCCACGCTGCAGCTCGAACTCAAGAATTCCGGCCTGGTCGATTACGACAAGGTCCGGTCGCTGGGCTGATCCCAGCACTTCCGCCCAGCCCAGCCCCCAGCTTTACCCCGCAGATTCCCGCCTGAATCGCCCAAGGACACGACCATGAGCTTCCAACAAGGCCTCTCCGGACTGAACGCTTCCAGCAAGAACCTGGAAGTCATCGGCAACAACATCGCCAACTCCCAGACCTACGGCGCCAAGTCGTCGCGGGCCGAGTTCGCCGACATGTATGCCGCCTCGCTCAACGGCGCCGGCTCCAACGACGTGGGCATCGGCGTGCAGATCCAGACGGTGGCCCAGCAGTTCACGCAGGGCAACATCTCGATCACCGAGAACCCGATGGACCTGGCGATCAACGGCGCGGGCTTCTTCCAGGTCTCCGACGGCAAGAGCCCGACGGTGTACACCCGCAACGGCCAGTTCAAGGTCGACAAGGACGGCAACATCGTCAACAACGACCAGCTCAAGCTGATGGGCTACCCCGCCGACGCCAACGGCGTGATCCAGCCGGGCCTGGCGCAGGGCCTGAAGCTGCCCACCGGCGGCATCGACCCCAAGGTCACCAGCGACATCAAGATGGAGTTCAACCTGGACTCCCGCGCCGGCCCGACCGCCGCCTACGACCTGACCGACCCCGCCGACCCGAACTCGGCCAAGATCGACAAGACCGGCATCACGCTGAACGACCCGACCTCGTACAACAACGCGACGTCGATGACGGTGTACGACGCCAAGGGCCAGCCGACCGCGCTGACCATGTACTTCCAGCGCGCCAACAACGACGACGCCAACGGCAACACCGTCTGGAACGTCTACCTGACGGCCAACGGCAGCGCCGTGCAGTTCGACTCGCAGGGCAACCCGATCGAGACCGACGACGGCACCGCCAAGGGCAACCCGCTGACGCCGTTCACGCAGATGACCTTCCTGCCCACCGGCGGCAAGCCGGTCTCGCCCGGCCCGAGCGAATTCCTGAACCTGAAGATCCCCGCCGGCACGAACTCGCAGGGCGCCCCGACGCTGCCGATCCCGGCGCCGCCGGCCGATCCGTCCGACCCGTCGGTGCAGGGCATCAAGTTCGACCTGCGTTCGGCGACCGAGAACGGCTCCAACTTCGCCGTGACCGACCTGAACCAGAACGGCTACGCGCCGGGTCAGCTGGTCGGCATCAAGCTGGAAGACAACGGCATCGTCACCGCCCGCTATTCGAACGGCGAATCCAAGCCGGCCGGCCAGGTCGAGCTGGCGAACTTCCGCAACCCGCAAGGCCTGCAGCCGCTGGGCGGCAACGTCTGGGCGCGCACCAACGCGTCGGGCGATCCGGTCGTCGGCGTGCCCGGCGACGGCAACCTGGGCGTGCTGACCCCCGGCGCGCTGGAGGAATCCAACGTCGACCTGACCTCCGAGCTGGTGAACATGATGACCGCGCAGCGCGTCTACCAGGCCAACTCGCAGACCATCAAGACGCAGGACCAGGTCCTGCAGACGCTGGTCAACCTGCGCTGAGCCCCGCGCAGCCGCCGACGTTCCGAGCCCCCTGACTGCCGATCGCTGAGGAGTACCGATGGACCGCATGATCTACCTGTCGATGAGCGGCGCCCAGGCGGCGATGTCGCGCCAGGACGTGCTTTCCAACAACCTCGCCAACGCCAACAGCAACGGCTTCCGGGCCGAGCTGCAGGCGTTCCGCGCAGTGCCGATCCGCGGCGACGGCGCCTCCACCCGCGCCTTCGCGCTGGAGACGACCACCGGCCACGACCTCACCGCCGGCCCGATCACCACGACCGACCGCAACCTGGACGTCGCCATGAAGGGCAAGTCCTGGATGGCCGTGCAGGCGCTGGACGGCACCGAGGCCTACACCCGCGCCGGCTCGATGGACGTCGACCAGGAGGGCGTGCTGCGCATGCGCAACGGCCTGCAGGTGCTGGGCGACGGCGGTCCGATCACCGTGCCGCCCAACTCGACGATCTCGATCGGCGACGACGGCACCGTCGTGGCGAAGGCCGACGGCCAGCGTCCCGTGAACATCGGCCGCATCAAGCTGGTGACCGAGGACGGCCGCTTCACCCGCCGCGACGACGGCCTGTTCATCGCGGACGGCGGCGACCCGCTGCCCGCCGATCCCGCCGCCCGGCTGCAGTCGGGCGCCCTCGAGGGCTCCAACGTGAGCCCGGTCGAGACCATGGTCGGCATGATCGCCGCCGCCCGCCAGTTCGAGCAGCAGATGAAGTTGCTCTCGATCGCCCAGACCCACGGCCAGGCAGCCTCCAAGCTGCTGTCCGACAGCTGATCCGCCTGCCGACAGTTCGCAGTACGGAACCGCATTCGCCACAGGATTAGGAGACTTCGATGCTTCGCTCGCTCTGGACCGCCAAGACCGGCATGGAAACCCAGCAGACCCAGCTGGACGTGATTTCCCACAACCTCGCCAACGTCTCGACCAACGGCTTCAAGAAGTCGCACGCGGTCTTCGAAGACCTGATGTACCAGACGCTGCGCCAGCCGGGTGCCAACAACACCGAGCAGACCACGCTGCCCACCGGCATGCAGGTCGGCCTGGGCTCGCGCGCGGTCGCGACCTCGCGCAGCCACTCGCAGGGCAGCCTGACGCAGACGTCCAACTACCTGGACGTGGCCGTCAAGGGCAACGGCTTCTTCCAGGTCCAGATGCCCGACGGCACCACCGCCTACACCCGCGACGGCAGCTTCCAGCTGGACGCCAACGGCCAGGTCGTCACCAACAACGGCAACACGGTGCTGCCGGGGATCATCGTCCCGGCCGACGCGAAGACCCTGACCATCGGCGCCGACGGCACGGTGAGCGTCACCACCGCCGCCAGCGCCACGCCGACGACGCTGGGCCAGCTCCAGCTGGCGAACTTCATCAACCCGCCGGGGCTGGAATCGCTGGGCGGCAACCTGTACGCCGAGACCGTCGCCTCCGGCACGCCGCAGACCGGCGCCCCGGGCCAGAACAGCCTGGGCACGGTGCAGCAGGGCTTCGTCGAAACCTCGAACGTCAACGTCGTCGAGGAACTGGTGCAGATGATCCAGACGCAGCGCGCCTACGAAATGAATTCGAAGGCGATCACGACCACGGACCAGATGCTCCAGAAGCTCTCGCAGCTCTGACGGGCGCTCGCCCCGCTTTTCGACCGATCGGGCGCTGAACGCCCGCGCGACGATGCGGGGGCCTTCGTACCTGTCCGCGATCCTAGGAGTTGTCATGCCTTCGTTCCCGTCCCTGCCCCGCGCCCTTCCCCGTGCCGTCGTCCTGCTGGCCGTCGTGCCGGCCGCCCTCGCGCTGACCGCGTGCTCGACCATGTACCCGCAGCCGCGCGTGGACATGCAGCCCGCGCCGGTCGTGAAGATGCCCGAGCCCATCCCGGCTTCCGCCAACAACGGCGCGATCTACCAGAACGCGAACTACCGGCCGCTGTTCGAGGATCACCGCGCCCGCCTGGTCGGCGACATCGTCACCGTGACGATCACCGAGAAGGTCAGCGCGACCCAGAAGTCGACCAGCGAACTGGACAAGAGCGGCGCCCTGGCCGCCGGCGTGACCGCCATCCCGGGCATCGCCGCGAACTCCTTCGGCGCCGGCCGCGCCGACGTGGCCGGTTCCTCGTCGAGCAAGAGCACCGGCAAGGGCACGAACGAGAACACCAACGACTTCTCCGGCACCATCACCGCGGTCGTCACCGGCGTGCTGCCCAACGGCCACCTGCTGATCTCGGGCGAGAAGCAGGTCGGCGTCAACGCCAACGTGGACGTGCTGCGCTTCTACGGCCAGGTCGACCCGCAGTCGATCCGCCAGGGGAACATCGTCGCCTCCACGGCGATCGCCAACGTCCGGGTCGAGCAGCGCGGTCGCGGCGCCGTCGCCGACGCGCACGGAATTGGCTGGCTATCCCGCTTCTTCTTGAACCTTTCGCCCGTTTAAGTTTCCCCACAATCGGTCACACGAGTCTGCAACCGTGTGACCGAGATGTACCCCAACACCCTCCCCCGCTTCTTCTCCCGCTCCCCTCGCCTGCTGGCCTCCGGCCTGCTCGCGCTGATGGCCCTGCTCGCGATCGCGACGCCGGCCGAGGCGACGCGCATCAAGGAAGTCGCCGCGGTGCAGGGCGTCCGTTCCAACCCCTTGACCGGCTACGGCCTGGTGGTGGGCCTGGACGGCACCGGCGACCAGACCACGCAGGCCCCGTTCACGGGCCAGAGCATGACGGCGATGCTGCAGCAGTTCGGCGTGCTGCTCCCGCCCGGCGTGACCATGCAGCCGCGCAACGTCGCGGCGGTCATGATCACCACCTCCCTCCCCCGTTCGCGCAACCCGGCCAGCCGCTGGACGTCGTCGTCTCGTCCATGGGCAACGCCAAAAGCCTGCGCGGCGGCACGCTGATCGCCACGCCGCTGCGCGGCGCCGACGGCCAGGTCTACGCCATCGCCCAGGGCAACATGATCGTCGGCGGCGCCGGCGCGTCCGCGGGCGGTTCCAAGGTCCAGATCAACCACCTGAGCGCCGGCCGCATCCCCGGCGGCGCGCTGGTTGAGCGCAGCGTGCCCACGCCGCTGCAGCAGAACGAGTGGCTGCAGCTGGACCTGAACGCCTCCGACTTCGGCACCGCGCGCGCCGTCGCCAAGGCCATCAACAAGTCCAAGGGCGAAGGCACCGCGATGGCGCTGGACGGCCGCGTCGTGAAGGTCCGCGCCCCGCTGGCGCCGGACGCCCGCGTCGCCTTCCTGGCCGACATGGAGAACCTGAGCTTCGACCAGGAGACCCCGGCCGCCCGCATCGTCATCAACGCCCGCACCGGCTCGGTCGTCATGAACCAGGCCGTCACGCTGCAGCCCTGCGCGGTCGCGCACGGCAACCTGGCGGTGACCATCTCCAGCACGCCGCAGGTCAGCCAGCCCAACGCGCTCTCTGGCGGCCAGACCACGGTCACGCAGAAGACCGACATCTCGATCAAGCAGGACCCCGGCTCGCTGATCCAGCTGCCGGCCGGCGCGCGCCTGAACGACGTCGTCAAGGCGCTCAACACGCTGGGCGCCACGCCGCAGGACCTGCTGGCGATCCTCCAGGCGATGAAGAGCGCCGGCGCGCTGAACGCCGAACTCGAGGTGATCTGACATGGCCCTCTCCACTCCCCTCAGCAATGCGCTCGGCATGGGCGTGAACGGCCTGTCGTCGGACACGCGTTCCGTCGAGCAGCTCAAGGGCACCGCGTCGCGCGACCCCAAGGCCGCCGTCAAGGAGACCGCGCGCCAGTTCGAGGCCCTCTTCATGCAGGAAGTGATGAAGAGCATGCGCCAGGCCACGATGAACAGCGGGATGATGGAGAACTCGGCGACCCAGATGGGCGGCGAGATGCTGGACCAGCAGTACGCCGCGAAGATGACCGGCCTGCCCGGCGGCCTGTCGCAGGCCATCGAGCGCCACCTGCAGCGCCAGCTGGGCGTCAAGGACGGCGAACTGCCGACGGCCAAGGACGCGACCAAGGTCCCGCAACTGCCGGCGCTGGCCGTCAAGAACGTGCAGCCGCACGTGCAGGAGTTCATCCTCAAGCACGACGCCGCCGCCAAGTCGGCGCAGGCGGCGACCGGCATCCCGGCGAGCTTCATGATCGCGCAGGCCGCGCACGAGTCCGGCTGGGGCAAGCGCGAGATCCTGAACAAGGACGGCACCAGCAGCAACAACATCTTCGGCATCAAGGCCGGCGCCAACTGGACCGGCAAGGTCGCCGAGGTGCAGACCACCGAATACATCGACGGCAAGGCCGTCAAGGTGACGGCCAAGTTCCGCGCGTACGCCAGCCATGAAGAGGCCTTCAAGGACTACGCCAAGCTGATCGGCAACAACGACCGCTACCGCGACGTCGTCGCCAAGGCCAACACCGGCAGCGCCGAGGGCTTCGCCAAGGGCCTGCAGAAGGCCGGCTACGCCACCGACCCCGAGTACGCGACCAAGCTCGCGCGCACGATCAACACCACGATGCGCGTGCAGCGCGCGCTGGCCTGATCGCGCGCCGCTGAGCACGTCCTGAACGCCTAGAACGCCCAGGGAAGACCGAGGACACCGACATGAGTACCTCTCCGCTGCTCTCGCTCGGCATGCGCGCCATGTTCGCCAACCAGGCGGCGCTGCAGACGATCGGCCAGAACATCGCCAACGCGAACACGCAGGGCTACTCCCGCCAGGAAGTGGTGCTGACCACGCCCGAGGGCCAGTTCACCGGCGCGGGCTACTTCGGCAAGGGCGTCAACGTGCAGACGGTGACCCGCTCGCACAACGAGTTCCTGACCCGCGAGGCCGCGGCCGCCAAGTCGCAGGCCTTCGCCGACACGACCATGCAGTCCCAGCTGGCGCAGCTGGAGAAGCTCTTCCCCACCGGCGACGACAGCATCGGCCAGTCCGCCAACGACTTCCTGAACGCGCTGGTCGACGTGGCCAGCCGTCCGAACGATCCGTCGGCGCGCCAGGTCGTGCTGGGCAAGGCCCAGGCGCTGGCCGCGCGCTTCCAGAGCGCCGGCCAGCAGCTCGCCGACCTGCAGTCGGGCGTCGTCAGCGACATGAACGCCGACGTCAAGCAGGTCAACGAACTCGCCAAGCAGATCGCCGCGGCCAACGACCAGATCGCCCGCTCGGCCGGCACCAGCCACACCCCGAACGACCTGCTCGACAAGCGCGACCAGCTGATCTCGCAGCTCAGCCAGTACGTGCAGGTCAGCACCGTCCCCAACGCCCGCGACGGCACGACCGGCGTCTTCATCGGCGGCGGCCAGGTGCTGGTGCTCGGCGGCCAGGCGCAGCAGCTCTCGGTCACGCCCGATCCGTACGACGGCGCGCGCGCGCAGCTCTCCATCACCGATACCAGCGGCACCCGCGCGCTGGACGACAGCACGCTGACCGGCGGCACGCTGACGGCGATGCTGCGCTACCAGAACACCCACCTGCAGGACGCCCGCAACCTGCTCGGCCAGATGGCGACCGCGATCTCGACGCGCGTGAACGAGCAGCAGAAGCTCGGCATCGACCTGAAGGCGCAGGCCGGCGGTCCGCTGTTCACGATCGCCAATCCGACCGTGCTGCCGGCGGCCACCAACCGCGGCGACGCCAAGCTCAGCGCGACCGTCACCGACGGTTCGCTGGTCCCGGCGCTGTCCTTCACGGTCACGCCCGATCCGACCGGCACGCCCGACAGCTACCAGATCGCGGTGCGCCCGGGCGGCCAGCCGACGATCATGAACAACGACCAGATCAAGGCGGCCTACGGCATCAGCCTGTCGACGACCGGCACCATGCAGCAGGGCGACAGCTTCCTGCTGGAACCGGTGGCCAACGCGGCCGGCAGCTTCAAGCGCGCGCTGGACGATCCGGCGGGCCTGGCGGCGGCGTCGCCGATCATCGGCACGACCAACGTCAACAACAAGGGCACGGCGACCGTCGACACGCTCTACGCGATCAACGACAAGTTCGACAAGAGCAAGCAGCCCGCGACCGTCGAATTCGGCACCGTCAACGCCGACAACAGCATCAACTACACGATCACGCTGTCGGACAACACGCAGGTCAGCGGCACCTGGAAGGCCGGCGGCAAGATCGGCAACGACCCGGCCAACGGCGTGGACCTCGGCTTCGAGCTGAGCATCAACGGCGTGCCGCGCGAGGGCGACAAGATCGCCATGCAGGTGTCGGACCAGGTGGTGTCCACCAACAACGGCAACGCCAAGGCCTTCCTCGCGATGCAGAAGGAGCCCTTCCTGGGCAAGCAGCTGCAGGTCGACGGCACCTTGTCGCGCGGCCAGACCGTCAACGAGGCCTACGCCGCCGCGATGGCCGACATCGGCTCGCGCGTGCAGGGCGCGGACTACCTGGCGCAGGTCTCCACGACCGTGGCCTCGGACACCGAGCAGACCCGCTCCAGCCAGGCCGGCGTCAACCTCGACGAGGAGGCCGCCAAGCTGATGCAGTTCCAGCAGGGCTACCAGGCGGCCGCCAAGATGCTGCAGGCCGCGCAGAGCCTGTTCGATCAATTGCTGAGCGTGGTCGGCCGCTGACGCGGCCCGATCGACTGAACCCTGAAGGACGCAGCCATGCGACTCTCGACCAACAACATGTTCGACTCCAGCATCGCGACCTTGCAGCGCCGCCAGCAGGAGATGCAGGAAGCGCAGCAGCGCCTGACCAGCGGCAAGCGCGTCGAGAAGGCCAGCGACGACCCGACCGGCGCGGCCCGCGCCGAGCGCGCGCGCACCTCGATCGGACAGGTCGACGCCAGCCAGCGCGCGCTGGACGCCAGCCGCAACAGCATGACGCTGGCCGAAAGCGCGCTGGGCGACGCCAACGAACTGATGCAGCAGATCCGCGAGGCGCTGGTCGCCGCCGGCAACGCCAGCTACAGCGATCCGGAACGCCAGGGCCTGGCCAACAAGGTCCAGGGCCTGCGCGACCAGCTGCTGTCCATCGCCAACCGCACCGACGGCGCGGGCGGCTACCTGTTCTCCGGCCAGGGCACCTCCGGCACGCCCTTCCTCGACAACCCGGTGCAGCGCGACGCGTCGGGCAACCGCACCGGCGGCGGCGTCGGCTTCGAGGGCGTCTCGGGCAGCGTTACGACCGGCAACCTCGAGAACTACCCGCTCAGCGTCGACGGCCGCCAGGCCTGGGAGCAGGCGCGCAGCGGCAACGGCACCTTCGAGACCGGTCCCGCGCCCAACGCCCTGACCGGCAAGGCCTCGACCGGCTACATCGACTCCGGCCGCGTCACCGACCCGGCGCTGATCACGGGCGACAGCTACAGCATCGTCGTCAGCGGCACGGCCCCCTCCCAGACCTACACCGTCTTCAACGAGTCCCAGGGCCACGTGCCGGTCGCCAGCGACAACTACGCCGCAGGACAGACCGTCAAGTTCGACGGCATGGCGATGACGCTCGCCGGCGCGCCGTCCGACGGCGACACCTTCAGCGTCAAGCCGTCGACGGCCGACCTCAAGCTCTTCGAAGTCCTGGACCGCACCATCGAATCCCTCAAGGTCAGCGGCCGCACCGGCCCCGAGATCACGCAGAACAACCTGATGAACCTGCGCGACCTGGACGCGGTGATGGGCAACCTCGCCAACGTGCGCAGCCAGGTGGGCGAGCAGATGAACAACCTCGACGGTTCGGAGTCCCGCCTGCAGACGCTCAAGGTTTACAACAAGGCTGAGCAATCTGCCGCAGAGGATCTGGACATGACCCAGGGCATTTCCGACTTCCAGAATCAGCAGACGGGCTACGATGCGGCGCTGAAGACCTACTCGATGGTGCAGCGCATGTCGCTGTTCCAGTACATCAACACCTGATGCGCCGATCTGCATGAACTCGACACACGCCGTGCTGGGCCAAGTGGCCCTGGGGTACGCGCCCCTGGTTTCCAAGTCCCTCGACATCGAGGCCACCCGCGTCACGGTGTTCGCGCTTCGCCCCGAGGGCACGCCCGACGCCGGCGAGCTGCTGGCCGCGCTCGCCGAGGCCTTCCCGACCAAACCCGTGCTGCTGAACGTGGCGCATGAAGGCCTGCTCAAGGGCTTGCTCGCCGCCGCGCTGCCGGGCAACTTCAAGATCGAAGTCCCCGCCTTCCTGCTGTCCGACGCGGACCTCGCCGCCCAGGCGCAGGCGCGCGGCGCGCTGCTGAAGGGCCGCTCCGACGCGGCCGGCTTCAAGCAGATCGTGCTGGACCTGCAGGAGCTCAGCGGCGGCCCGCTGCCCGCCGGCAAGTCGGTGCTGGTCTCCGGCGCCCGCAACGGCGGCGACTTCAAGCAGGCGCTGGATGCCGGCGCGGCCGGCGTGCTGGGCTGGACCGTGCACGGCGAGTTCGAGGCGCCCGCCGCCCCGGCGGCCCGCAACGACGCGCAGGCAGACCTGCAGGTCATCGTCGAACTGATGTCGCGCGTCGACCAGGGCGAGGACGTCGAGCGCCTGGAGCAGACGCTCAAGCGCGACCCCAGCCTGGCCTTCAAGCTGCTGCGTTACATGAATTCCGCGGCCTTCGGCCTGTCGGTCGAGGTGTCCTCCTTCCGTCACGCCATCATGCTGCTGGGTTACGCCCGCCTGCGCCGCTGGCTGGCGCTGCTGCTGGCCACGGCCAGCAAGGACCACGCGATGCGCCCGGTCATGTTCGGCGCGCTGCGCCGCGGCCTGGTGATGGAAGAGCTGGCCAAGAGCATGACGGACTCCGAAGTCCGCGACGAGATGTTCATCTGCGGCCTGTTCTCGCTGCTGGACCACATGCTGAAGCAGCCCTTCGAAAAGCTGCTGCAGTCCATCCCGGTGCCCGAACGCGTGCGCCAGGCGCTGGTCGACCAGACCGGCCCGTACAAGGGTTACCTGGACCTGGTGCAGGCCATCGAGAACGAATCGGTCTTCGACGTCCGTGCCGCGCTCGACACGCTGATGCTGGGCCCGGACGAAGTGAACGGCGCCGTCCTGCGCGCGCTGAACAAGGCCGCGCAACTCGAGTGATGCGGGCCTTCGGCCCACAGCAACGAGAGGCCTCGCGGCACCGCCGCGAGGCCTTTTTCCATTGCAGTCCTCGGTAGCAGAACCGCAGAAGTAGGACGGCGATGGGGGACGGCAGGTCGCGGGGTTTTGGCCCTTGCGGCCAAGGCCCTGCGACCTGGCGGCCAACGCACCGACCGTCGCAGGTCGGCGCCCTCACCCGGCATAAACTCGGCGCGTGTCCGCCCAACTCCCGCTCGCCTCCCCTGACCTCGACGCCTTGCGCGCGCTGCTGACGGCGCGTGGACTGGCGCTGGCCGACCTGCTGGCTGGATTGTGGGAAGGCCCCTGGCCGGCTTTCGTGCTGGACGCCAAGGGCCAGGTCTTGCTGACCAATGCGCGGCTGCAGGGGCTGATGGGCGGGATCTCGCTCAAAGGTGAGCGCCTGCTGCCCAGCGGCAAGGCGCAGGAGTTGCGCCTGGTCGACGACCAGGGCCGCGACCACCTGCTGCAGGCCTGGGTGCATCCGCTGGAGGGTGGGCTGGGCCTGGCCCTGCTGCAGGACCACAGCACCGAACTCGCTGCCCGGGAACGCGCGGACCGGATGCAGTCGGAGATCGACCAGTGGCTCGACCTCAGTCCGCTGCCTGCGCTGATGCACGACGACCAGGGCCTGCTGCTGCGCTTCAACGGCGCGTTCGCGGCGCTGTGCCGGCGGCTGAGCCCGCAGATGCCCATCAGCCTGCACGAGTTGCCGCCCGAGTGGCGCGACCTGCTGCATGCGAAGGCGCCCGAGTCGGGCCAGGAAACGCACCGCAACGCGCTGCTCGCCCCGCCGGGCGACCGCCGGCGCTGGATCCGCGTGCGCGCGCGCCGGCTGAGCGGCCCGTGGTCCCGGCCGCGCACGCTGGTGATGCTGGAGGACCGCAGCGCGGAGCAGGACCTGGAACTCGCGCAGCAGCAGTTGCAGACGCTGATGGACACGGCCGGCGTGGGGCTGGCGACCTTCCAGGCGGAAGCCGGCTGGTCTCGACCGGGCACCGGCGTGCCGGCACCTCCGCCCATCCCCGGCGACGACGGCATGCGCCCCGCGCCGGCGCTGCAAGGCGTCAACCGCGACATGGTCGAGCCCGAGTCTCGCGCCGAATACGAGAAGCTCCAGCAGGCGCTGAAGCAGGCGACGTCGACGGTCGCGCGTTACGCGGTCCGCCATCCCGAGCATGGCCTGCGCTGGCTGATGACGCGGGTCGAGATCGGCCAGCTGGCCTCGGGCCAGAAGACGACCTCGGTGCTGACCGTCGACATCACCGACCACCATCAGGCGCAGGAGCGCAACGAGCTGCTGCAGCATTCGCTGAACCTGCAGACCGAGCGTGAACGCGCGGTGCTCGATTCGGTGCTGGTCGGCATCGTGACGGTGGGCCGGCAGGGCATCGAATGGATGAACCGCTCGGCGCGACGGATGTTCGGCGGGGACCTGCCTGAATTCGCCGGTCAGCCCATCAGCAGTGTCGCGACCGAGTCGCCGGACCACCCGTTCCGCCAGACGCATTACCTGGACGACCTGCCCGAGGGCCAGGCCGAGACCTTCGAATGCCGCGTCGTCGCCCGCGACGGACGGGAGTTCTGGGTCGTGGGCAACGCGGTGGCGACGGTGGGGCCGGACAGCTCGCGCCAGCTGACCTATGCGCTGCTCGACATCGAACGCCGCCGCCAGGCCGAGGCGCAGAGCCAGCAGGCGCAGGCCTCGCTGCACCGGATCATCGAGGCCGCCCCCATCGCCATCAGCCTGCACGACGCGCGCACGCTGCAGGTCCGGCAGATCAACCAGGCCGCCGCGGCGCTGGCCGGCCGGCCGGAGGAAGAGCTTCTCGGCGCGAGCCTGGAGGCGCTCTTCGGCAGCGGCGACGAGGCGGAGACGATCCGCTCGGACATGGAGTTCGCGCTGCAGAGCAGCGAGGTGCTGCAGCGCGAGTACCGGCTGACGGTGAGAGGACAGGCGCGGATCTGGGACGCCCGGCTGCTGCATCTGGCGGGCGTCAACGACGCCAGCGGCGAACTGGAGCCGGAACAGCTGCTGCTCGTCGCCACCGACGTCACGCAGCAGCGCGCGCAGGAAGCCGCGCGGCTGGAAGCGGCGATCGCGCAGCGCGAGCTGCTGGTGCGCGAGGTCCACCACCGCATCAAGAACAACCTCCAGGGCGTGGCCGGGCTGTTGCAGCAGATCGCGGCGCGACGGCCGGAGGTGCGCACGGTGATCAACGAGGCCGTCGGCCAGGTCCAGGCGATCGCGCAGGTCTACGGGCTGCAGGTGGGCATGTCGGGGCCGCTGCGGCTGCGCAAGGTGGTCGAGGCGGTCATGGGTTCGGTGCAGCGCATGTTCGGGCGCGAGATCCTGGTCGACATCGACGGCACGATGGCCGAGCAGTCGCACCGCTGGGGCCTGCCGGAAGCCGAGGCGATCCCGATCGCGCTGACACTCAACGAGCTGTTCACCAATGCGGTGAAGCACGGCGGCGAGACGCCGGTGCGCTGCGAACTGCGCTTCGACCCCGAGCAGGTGGTGCTGCGCATCATCAACCAGGGGCAGTTGCCGGCGGGCTTCGACCTCGCGCAGGTGCGCGGCGGCGTGTCGGGCCTGGGCCTGGTGCGCGCGCTGCTGCCGCGCCGCAGCGCGCTGCTCGGGCTCACGCAGGAAGACGATCAGGTCGTCTGCGAACTCAGCCTCTGGCCGCCCGGGGTGCAATTGCTGGAAGCGCTCTAGCGCGGGGCCTGCCAATCTACGGCGCGCAGGTTGTCCCAACATTGCCTGCGCCGCATCCGGATCGATGTCGAACCCCGGGCCGGGGGCATCCCGCGCGAGGCAACGTTGACGCAATGTCGCGTCGATAGCCTGCGCGGCTTTTCCACTGCCTCGGACACACGATGAAGCGAACCGATCGATTCCCACGATCCGCAGGGATGCTCGCCCACGCCCTCGCCCCCGTAATCGCCCCCGCACTCGCACTCGCTCCCGCATTGACAGGCCCCGCGCACGCCCAGGAGTTCAACGCCGTCGACCGCATCAGCCTGGCCGCGGGGGTCTATCACATGCGCCCCACGCTCAGCGCACGCGGTGCATCGTCCGATGGCAAGGCGAGCATCTCGTCCTTCTCCGGCAACAGTGTCAATCTGCCGCGCCTCCAGCTCGACCTCCGACTGTTCGAACGGCAGGGGCTGTCCTTCGACTACTACCGCTATGGTCGTTCGGACCGGTTCACCGGCTTCGACGCCGATGGCGCGCTGAGCTCGAAGCTGGAATTCGGCAAGGCGTCCTACCGCTGGTGGTTCGGATCGGGTGACGTGGCCATGGGCGTCGGCGCCGGCGCGAGCTACTACAAGGCGAGCACGCGGACGCGCGCCACGTTCAATGCGCAGGACGGCAGCGGCACCTCGCTGGACGTCCAGGGCAGCCAGGGAAAGCTGGCACCGTTCGGGGAAGTAGGTCTGCGCTATGCGTTCGGGCCGGACGCCCGCCTCTTCGCCGACGCCTCGGGCGCCTGGAGGAACACGGGGGGCCGTCGGGACAGCATCCTGAATGCCGCCATCGGCGCCGAGTGGTTCCCGCTCCAGAACGTGGGCGTGACCGCGGCGTACAACTTCAGCGACTTCAAGATGAAGCACCGCGACGACGTCGGCACTTTCCTTAACCTGCGGATCTCGGGCACGTCGATCGCCGTGAAGCTGAGGTTCTGAGCGACCCGGGTCCTGCGGGACCGGGCCGTATGGGGCAGGTCATGTGGGGCAGGCTATGTGGGGCAGGTCATGCGGCCCCGGCCTGCAGCTCCAGCTGGACCACGAAGGACGCCCCACCGGCCGGGCTCTGGCCCACCACGACGCGCCCGCCGTGCCAGGTGACGATCTCCTCCACCAGATGCAGGCCCAGCCCGTGGCCCGGGGCGCTGGCGTCGCCGCGGACGAAGGGGCGGAAGATCTCTCCGCGCTCCGCGGCGGCCACCCCGTCGCCCTCGTCGGACACCTCCATGAAGCCGTGACGCCCGTCGCTGCGGACGGTCACGACGACGGTGCCCGGGCTGCCGCCGTGAACGAGGGCGTTCTGGACCAGGTTGGTCAGCGCCCTCGTCAGGGACGCGGCCTGGCCTTTCACGCAGACGGCGCGCCCGGGCGCTTCCAGCACCAGGTCATTGCCACGCGTCAGCGCCAGCGGCGCCATGTCGGACACCACCTCGCGCGCCACCTCGCACAGGTCCACCGCGGTCGTGTCCGGCGTCTCTCCGCGCAGGCGCTGCAGGTCCAGCAACTGCTCCGCCAGCGTCGTCAGACGGCTCAGGTCGGTCAGCAGCGTCGTCTTGATCGGATGCGGCGGCATGCCTTCCACCCGGGCCATCAGCACGGCGATCGGGATGCGGATCTCATGCGCGGCGTCGCGCAGGAAACGCCCTCGCGCCTGATGCTCGACCTTGATCCGGTCGAGCGCCTCGTTGAACGCGCGGATCAGCGGCCGGATCTCGCGCGGCACGGTGTCCTCGGCCAGATGCGCCGTGTGATCGGTGAGTTCCAGCGACGCCGCCTGGCGCACGACCTCGTGCAGCCCCCGCGTGGCCCGCCAGATGGACCAGGGGATCGCGACGGCGGACAGCGCGATCAAGGGCAGCGCGAACCACGAGGTGAAGAACAGCGCGAGCAGCCCCGTCGTGCGCTGGAACGTCGCGGGCGCGCCGCCGCCGGCCATCAGCAGCACGCGCCTGCCGCCGATGTCGAGGGTCTCGACGCGCATCGACAGCTCGGGCCGCGCGGGACCGGCCGTCAGCTCCGCGGGGTCGAAGGCCCGCATCGCCGTCACCAGGCTCCCCAGCTCGGGCGGCGGCGCACCATGGGACAGGCTCCGTCCCGCATCGTCCCGGACGATCCACCACAGCTTGGGGTTCTCGGCGACGAGGGCCGCGACCTTGGCGCGGTCGGTGACCACCGGCCCCTCGGCGCCGACGGCGATCGATGCGGCCAGATCGTCGGCGATCATCTTGTTCACGAAGCCGGCGGTCCTGTCGGTGATCAGGAAGACCAGCCCCGTCGCACCCAGCACCATCGCCAGACACTGCGTGATGGCCAGCGAGACCAGCAGCCGGATCGTCAGGGATGGGCCCTTGCGGAACAGCCTTTTCATCCCAGCGCCCGCAGCAGGTAGCCCACGCCGCGCACCACGGCGATCTCCACGTCGGCCCGGGCTTCCTCCAACGCCTTGCGCATCTTGGAGATGTGCGCGTCCAGGGCGTTGGACTGGATGTCATCGTCGATGCCGTAGACGGCTTCACGCAGCGCCTCGCGGCGCACGGTGCGCCCCTGGCGGTAGATGAGCGCCTCCAGGATCAGCAGCTGGCGACGCTGCAGCCGGAGCGGCTCGCCGCCCGCCACGCGCACTTCCTGCGTGTTGAAGTCGAAGCTCAGCCGCCCGATCGTGGCCTGGGTCAAGGCCGGCGTCGCCGGACGTCGCGCGACGGCGCGCAGCCGGGCCAGCAGTTCGTCGACGGCCACCGGCTTGACGACATAGTCGTCCGCGCCGACGTTCAGTCCCTCGACCCGGTCGAGCACTTCCCCGCGCGCGGTCAGCAGGATGATGGGCAGCCCCGGCGTGATCGCCCTCGCGGCGGCGATGAAGTCGACCCCGTCGCCATCGGGCAACGCCCGGTCCAGCAGCAAGGCGTCGTGCACGCCCAGGCGCAGGGCGCTGTCCGCCGTCGCGAGGGAATGGACGGCGTCGATGACCAGACCATGGCGCTCCAGCGCGGTGCGCAGGGCCTGGGACAGGGGGAGGTCATCCTCGACAAGCAAGACTCGCATGAACGCTCGCACCGGCGTGAAGGGGCCGTCATGCTAGGCCTCCGGCCGCGATCCGAGGGATCGCCCCGCCGTGGTGCAGGGAGTTAATGTTCGGACAATCCTTCTTCCTCGCGCCCCACGGGGTCACTTGTGACCACCCGAAACCGGGGTCCGGCCCCGGCAGACCCGGCCTCGGCATTTCGGTGACAATCCTGGGTCCCCCATCGATTGGGGTTGGCCTTGGTGGTCGAGGTGGCCTGGATGGTCTTGATGGCCTTGATGGCCTTGATGGCCTTGATGGCCTTGGATTCGGGAGCAGCGTGAGCAGCTTGGATGGCGTGAGCAAGGACGTGGGCGCGAGCGGCAAGGGCCGCATCCTGGTCGTGGACGACGACCGGCTGGTGCTCGCCACCCTGACGCACGGCCTCGCGCAGGCCGGGTACGAGGTGCTCGACGCCGACAACGGCGACGACGCGATCCTCATCGCCCGCCAGCACCGGCCCGATCTGGCGCTGCTCGACATCCGCATGGAAGGCATGACCGGCTTCGACGTCGCCGGCTACCTGCGCGACTACCTGCAGCTGCCCTTCATGTTCCTGTCGGCCTTCGCCGACGAGGCCACCGTGGCCAAGGTCAAGGAACTGGGCGCGCTCGCCTACCTGGTCAAGCCGCTGGACATCCACCAGATCGTCCCCGCCGTCGAGGCCGCCTTCGCCAACCGGCCCGCCCGCACCGTCGCGGCGCCGCCCGCGCCGGCCGTCGATTCGACCTCGTCGCTCGAAGTCGTCGAGGCGATGGCCCTGGGCGTGCTGATGCACCGCTATTCGCTGACCCGCGCGCAGGCGCTGTCGCGTCTGGAGCGCATGGCCGCGGAGCAGTCGATCGAGACCGGGGAGCAGGCCCGGCGCATCGTCGAGGCCGTCGAACAGCTGGCGCTCGGCAGCTGATCCCGCCGGCGGTCCCCGCCGCCGCGGACACGATGCCGGCAGGCACGCCGACAACAGCGCCGGCCATCCGGCTTCAGTTCGGCAGCGTGAAGTAGAAGCGGGCGCCCTGCCCGACTTCGGACTCGGCCCAGATGTCGCCACCGTGCCGGCGCACGATGCGCCGCGCCGAGGCCAGTCCCACGCCGGTGCCCTGGAAATCGCTCGCGCTGTGCAGCCGCTGGAACACGCCGAAGAGGCGGTCCGCGAAACGCATGTCGAAGCCCGCGCCGTTGTCGGTGACGACGAACACGCGTTCGCCCTGGCGCTGCTCGGACTCGAAGCGGATCTCGGCGTGGTCACGCTTGCCGCTGTACTTCCACGCGTTGCCGAGCAGGTTCTCCAGCACCATGCGCAGCAGCGTCGGATCGCCCTGCACGCGCAGGCCCGACTGCACCTGGGCATCGACCGCCCGGGTCGGCGCGCCGCGGCGGAGCTCGTCGACGACCTGCGAGGCCAGCAGCGACAGGTCGACCGTCTCGTGCCGCAGCGCCTGCGACGACAGGTGGGACAACGCCAGCAGCGAGTCGATCATGCTGTGCATCCGCGCCGACGCGCCGAGCACCCGATCCAGGTGGTCGTTGCCGGCGCGGTCCAGCAGCCGGCCGTAGTCTTCCTTGAGGATGCGGGTGAAGCCTTCGACCACGCGCAGCGGCGCGCGCAGGTCGTGCGACACGGTGTAGCTGAACGAGGCCTGGTCCGCCCGTGCCTGTTCCGCCGCCTGCATGGCCAGCGCGGCCGGCACCGTCTCGACTGCGCCCTGCGGCCACAGGCTCAGCAGCGTGGCGCCGCCGTGCGGCAGCGCCGTCAGGCACAGCCACCAGGCGCCGCAGGCGCTGCCGGACTGAAGGTCGGGCTGCGCCAGGGCCTGGCGGAGCTCCTCGGGCAGGCGCTCCTCGCAGGCGCGCCAGAGCTGGCCCCGCGCTTCCGAGCCGCCCATCATCTGCGCGGCGGCATCGTTGAAATCGATCAGGCGCGTGGCGGCGCCCGTGCTGCCGACTGCTCCGGCGGCCGTCCCCTGGCCGGCGCCATTGCTCAGCAACCAGGCCGGGCCGGGCAGCGCCTGCAGCCAGTCGGTGGCGGCAGGGGCGGCATCCGCCAGCGCCGTGGCGTCCGTCGCCGGCGTCTCGTCGAGCACGCGCGCCGCGCCGAGGTACCCGGCGAAGCGGCCCGCCGCGTCCGTCGTCGCCTGCCCGCGCAACTCCCAGCGCCGGCCCTGGCCGTCGACCACGCGCAGGCGGTCGAAGCTCTGCCCGGGCTCGACCTGCCCGCGCAGGTCCGGAACCGGCGCCTCCGCCGACACCCCGTTCGCGTCGGACACCGGCTGGAAGCGCTCCCACAACCGTTGCGTCACCGCGCCGTTCATCGCCGTGCCGGCCCAGCTCGACGCGGGCGCGCCCTGGGGCGCCTGCCAGCGGATCAGGTGGTGCTGGGCGTCGGTCTGCCAGAGCCAGTCCGGCTGCAGCTGCGTCAGCGATTGCGCCTGCTGGCGGCTCTCGCGCAGCAGCTCGCCGAACTGCGCCCGCGCCAGCCGCACCGCCAGGTGCCAGGTCAGCGCGGCCACGAAGATCATCAGCGCGGCGCCCGCCATCACGGCGGTCAGCACCAGGCCGGGTCCGCTGGGCTCGAGGTTGAGCGCCAGCAGCAGGAGCAGGACCACGACCGCCAGCCCCAAGGCCAGCGCGGCTCCCTTCCATGGCCGACGGCGCGCGGCGGCTTCCCCCAACCTGTTCATGCGGACCATTGTAGGCAGGCAACTGCTGGCCCCCGGACCTCGAACACGGGTGGGGAGACCCTGCGCTTCGCCTCAGGCGGCATGGATGCGACACCCACCCCAGGACTTACCCCGAGCGGCGTCTCCAAGAACACCAGAATTGACTGCTTTTTCGCACGCTCGCATCCTTGCGGTGAACGACAATGGTCTGCAACTCCGCGTGGAACCACCCGCGGCGCCATGATCAGAAGATGTCACCAGACTACGCCACGACCATGCCCTCCCGGACGCAGCCCGAACCCGCCGTGCTGGACGACCAGGCCCTCGCCCGTCTGCGCGAGCTGGACCCGGAGGGTGTGAACCATCTGCTGGAGCGTGTCGTGGCCGCCTTCCTGAAATCGCTGGACCAGCAGGAGCAGGTGCTCGCGGCGGGCCGCGACGCGCCGCGCGACCTGAACGCGCTGCGCCACGTGGCGCATACCTTGAAGTCGGCCGCGGCCAGCCTGGGCGCCACGGCGCTGTCGCAGCGCTGCGCCGAGATCGAGGGCCTGGCCCGCGCCGGCCGCGAGGACGGCCTGGCCGACCTGATCGGGACCGTGCAGGACGACATCGCCGCCGCCCGTCTCGCCATGCAGCAACTGGTGCGACCCGCACGATGAGCCGCGTCGTGAAGGAAGGTGAACTGATCGAACGGCCGCGCGTCCTGCTGGTGGACGACGACCCGGTCAACCTGATGCTGAGCGAGGCCGCGCTGCAGGAGCACGGCTTCGAGGTCACCGCGCTGAGCGGCGGGCTGCAGGCGCTGCAGCTGGTGACGCAATGGACGCCGGAACTCATCGTGCTGGACGCGCTGATGCCGGAGCTCGACGGCTTCGAGACCTGCGAGCGGCTGCGCGCCATGCCGGGTTTCGAGAACGCCCCGATCCTGATGCTGACCGGCCTCGACGACGAGGCCTCGATCAACCGCGCCTACCAGGCCGGCGCGACCGACTTCTTCGTCAAGTCCACCCAGTGGCGGCTGCTGGCCGGCCGGCTGCGCTACATGCTGCGCAGCTCGCGCACGCGCCAGGAACTCGAGCGCAGCAAGTCCAAGCTGGCCCGCGCGCAAGACCTGGCCCGCATGGGCAGCTTCGAGTGGCAGACCGGCCACGGCTTCAAGCTGGCCAACGAGGCGCTGCGCGTCTTCGGCCGCGGGCCGATCGATCCGCTGGACTTCATCGGCGTGATGCGCATGGTGCCGCGCGAGGAGCGCCTGCTCTTCATGCGCCTGCTGCGCGACGTCGTCGCCCACAACTCGGTGCTGGTGACCGACCTGCCGTTCACGCTGCTGGACGGCCGCAAGCGCGTCATCCACATCGAGGCCGAGCCCGAGTTCAACGAGCACGGCAACGCCTGCGGCTACACCGGCGTCATCCAGGACGTGACCGACCGCCGCATGGCCGAGGACCGCATCCGCGAGCTGGCCAACTTCGACGCGCTGACCGGGCTGCCCAACCGTCGCCAGCTGATGTGGCGCGCCGAGCGCGCGATCGAGGCCGGCCGCCGCATGGGCCACGAGGTCGGCCTGCTGCTGATCGACCTGGACCGCTTCAAGGTGATCAACGACACCCTGGGCCACGCCGCCGGCGACGACCTGCTGATGGAAGTCGGCCGCCGCCTGCGCTCTTGCGTGCGCCACAGCGACCAGGTGATGGAAGGGATGCTGGAGTCGGTGGGCACGCGCTCGCACCGCACGCTGGAGGCCGTGGGCCGCCTGGGCGGCGACGAGTTCGTCGCGCTGCTGCCCGAGGTCGGCGACGAGAGCGATGCCGAACGCGTCGCCGAACGCGTGCTGGAAGCGCTGCGCGAGCCGATCTTCATCGCCGGCCAGGAATGCTTCGTGACCGCGTCGGTGGGCATCTCGCTCTACCCGCGCGACGGCCTGACGATGGCCGACCTGCTGCGCAACGCCGACGTGGCGATGTACGCGGTCAAGAACCAGGGCCGCAACGCGTCGGCGCTGTATTCGCCGATGCTGGCGGGCCGCGGGCGCGAGAAGCTCGAGCTCGAATCGGCGCTGCACAAGGCGATCGAGCGCGACGAGCTGGTGCTGCACTACCAGCCCAAGATCGACGTCCGCACCGCCCGCATGGTCGGCGCCGAGGCGCTGATGCGCTGGCGCCGCGGCAACACGCTGGTGCCGCCGGGCGAGTTCATCCCGCTGGCCGAGGAAACCGGCCTGATCGTGCCGCTGTCCGAATGGGCGCTGCGCGAGGCCGCGCGCCAGGCCAAGGTCTGGCAGCTGAATTTCGGCTTCAGCGAGTCGATCGCGGTGAACCTGCCGAACCGGCTGTTCGAGCGTTCGGACCTGGTCGAGCACATCCACCAGTTCGTCAGCCAGTGGGGCGTGCCGCACCGCGCGATCCAGCTCGAGATCACCGAGACCGGCCTGATGAAGGACCTGCAGAGCGTGATCCCGTCGCTGCACCGGCTCAACGAGGTCGGCGTCGAGATCTCGATCGACGACTTCGGCACCGGCTACTCGTCGCTGGCCTACCTGACGACGCTGCCGATCTCCGAAGTGAAGATCGACCGCAGCTTCGTGCGCGACCTGGGCATCACGCCGCAGAGCTCGGCGGTGGTCACCGCGATCATCGCGCTGGCCCGCTCGCTGGGCCTGCAGGTCATCGCCGAAGGCGTCGAGACGCTGCGGCAGATGGAAGTCCTGAGACGGCTGGACTGCAGCCTGATGCAGGGCTTCCTGTTCAGCAAGCCGCTGCCGCCGGACGACCTGGAGCGCTGGCTCGCGCAGACCGTGCTGCCGCGCAAGGCCCCTGGATCCTGCCGACGTCCGACGCCGGCGAAGACCTTCCGACACGCTGAGCCCGGTCCCGGCCGCGAGCGTCAGCGCCCTCCCCCGCATTCACCGAGTCCCGACCGATGCCGCAGCAGCCCCCGCTCTCCTGGCAAAAGCGGCCCTGCGCCGGCTGGCGCTGGACAAGCTGGAACCCACCCCCGAGAACTACGCCCGCGCCTACGCGCAGGAGTCCGGCGAGCCCGCCCGCGGCGGCGCGGGCACGCAGCTGCCCGAGCGCGCGCAGGGCTCCGTCGCCCGGCTGCTCGGCCTGGCGGTGCCCGATCCGCAGCAGCGGCAGGGCTTCGCGATGCAGGTGCGCGACGGCAAGTGGGACGAGCTCCAGCGCGCGCTGGAGGCGCTGCAGCAGACGCACGGCCCCGGCGCCCAGGCGGAGCAGTTGGCGCAGCTGATCGAACGGATGATGCGCGGCCTGGAACGCGGCGGCCGGCAATGGACGCTGGCGCGCAAGAAGGACGGCGTGCTGCGCGTGCTGCAGAGCAACCGCAGCGACCCGCAACGACTGACCCTGCGCTTGAAGCAGCTGGTGGCGAGCTGGGACAGCGACGTCGGCGATTCGCGCGTCGAGACGCAGCCGGCACCGCTGGATGAACTGCCGTCGACCGTCGGCACCGGTGCCGCGCGCGGCGCGGCGGCCGCGCAGGACGAGGACGATGAGGACGACGAGCGCTCCGGCACGCCGACGCAGTTCTTCACCGACGAGGAGATCGCCCAGCCGCCCGCCGAGGCCGGCGCGGCGGCGGCGCCCAATGCCGAAGGCGGCCGCTACGGCTCGCTGGACACGCTGATGGGCGGCCCGGCCACCGCTGCCGATGCGGCCGCGGAGCCCGCCGGCCCCGGCCTGCTCTCCTGGCCCGAGGTCGGCACGCACCTGAACGGCACCGTGCGGCACGCGCTGCGCTCGGACGACGCGCGCGCGCAGGAACTGATCGACGAACTGGGCGTGGCTCACGCGGAACTCGTCCGCGACGGCGCGACGCCCGAGCGCGCGGCGCAGATGGATGCGCTGTGCATCCGCGCGCGGCGCTGGCTGGACCACCGCAACCACGCGTTCACCGAGCTGGGCAAGCTCTGCGGCGAGCTGACCGGCAGCCTCACCGACCTGGCCGAGGACGACTCCTGGGCGCAGGGCCAGTGCGAGGCGATGAGCCAGACGCTGGCGCAGGGGCTGACGGCGCGCAGCGTGCGCTCGGTCAGCGAGCTGCTGCACAGCACGCGCGAGCGCCAGCACAGCCTGCGCGAGGAGCGCGGCCGGGCCCGCGACGCGCTCAAGGGCCTGATCAACCGGATGCTGCAGGAGCTCGGCGAGCTCGGCCAGCACACCGACCGCTTCAGCGACAGCGTCGGCAAGTACGCCACCGTGATCGAGCAGGCGGACTCGCTGGAGAGCCTGGCGGGCGT
Organism: Roseateles chitinivorans; assembly: GCF_050632235.1. Lineage (GTDB taxonomy): Bacteria > Pseudomonadota > Gammaproteobacteria > Burkholderiales > Burkholderiaceae_C > Roseateles > Roseateles chitinivorans_A. The sequence goes on from NZ_CP192584.1 coordinate 5,504,982, forward strand.
GGTGCGCGAGATGGTCGAGGAAAGCCGCAGCGTGCAGTCGCTGGTGCAGAACACGCAGGGGCGGCTGCGCGACGAGCACGACCGCGCGACGCAGCTCGCCGGACGCGTCGAGGAGCTGGAAGGCGAATTGCGCCGGCTGTCCAGCGAGGTCCAGACCGACCAGCTGACGCAGGTGGCCAACCGGCGCGGCCTGATCGCGACCTTCGAGACCGAACGCGCCAAGCTCGAGCGCGACCCCAAGCCGCTGGCGCTGGCGCTGCTGGACATCGACAACTTCAAGAAGCTCAACGACAACCTCGGCCACGCGGCCGGCGACGAGGCGCTGAAGGCGCTGGCGTCGCGGGTGTCGGGGCTGCTGCGTCCCGGCGACAAGGTCGGCCGCTGGGGCGGCGAGGAGTTCGTGCTGATCCTGCCCGAGGCGCCGCTCGAGGAGGCGCAGGCGGTGCTGCTGCGGCTGCAGCGTTCGCTGTCGGCCAGCCTGTTCATGCACGAGGGGCGCGACGTGTTCGTCACCTTCTCGGCGGGCGTGACGCTGTTCCGCTCGGGCGAGACGATGGAGCAGGCGCTGGACCGCGCCGACGAGGCGCTCTACGAGGCCAAGCGCACCGGCAAGAACCGGGCGTGCGTCGCCTGAGGCGCATGATGCGTCCGGGGTGGGACGCCCGGAACCGTTGACACGGCGGGCCTGAGGCCCGCCGTTGTGCTTCAGCCGTTCGCCGTCGATCGCACCGCGAGGCGGCGCCCCTTGAGGAGCCCGACCGATGGACCACGCCGCGATCGATCCGACCCAGTTCATCCACATCCGGATGGTGCTGAGCATGGTGGTCAGCCTGTCGATCGCGCGGCTGCTGTCGGGGCTGGCGAAGTTCGTGCAGCACCCGGGCCGGCTGAAGGTCGACGGCGTCCACCTGCTGTGGGCGCTCTACATGATGGTGACGCTCATCCACTTCTGGTGGTGGGAGTTCGCGCTGAGCCGCGTGGGGCCGTGGCACTTCCTGCAGTTCGTCTTCGTGGTCGGCTACAGCGCGGTGCTGTACCTGCTGTGCGCGATCCTCTTCCCCGACGACATCGCCGAGTACGCCGGCTACCGCGACTACTTCCAGTCGCGGCGGCGCTGGTTCTTCGGCATCCTGGCGTTCACGCTGCTGCTGGACGTCGCGGACAGCGCGCTCAAGGGCACGGCGCACCTGCAGGACCTGGGCACCGCCTACGGCGTGAAGACCGCGGGCGCGATCGTGCTCTGCGGCGTCGCCGCGCTGGTCACCAGCCGGCGCGTCCAGTGGGCGCTGGTGCTGGTCGCGCTGGCCGTGCAGCAGTGGTGGATCCTGCGGCTCTACAACGTGCTGTCGTGAACCCTCGTCGAGCGCCGCCGTCGCGCGCCGCCACCAGCTTTCGCCGCGCGCTGACTGGGCTCGGCTTCAGGCCTTGATGCACTTGCGCACCGTGTCCACGGTGCGCGTCGTGATCTGCTTGCCGAAGGTCTTCTCCAGCATGGTCATGAACAGCGGGCCCGTCTCGTTGGGCAGGTAGTGGCTGTAGACCTCGACGCCCTCGAGCTTGCAGATGGCGGCGCCCTCGCTTTCGAACGGCAGCACGACCTGACCCTCGTGCGGTCTCTTGAGGAAGGTGATCAGCTGCTTGGCCGCGGCCGGCGGATGGAACGCGGCGTGGTGGTCGGCGTCGACGATTCTTGCAAGGTGCTCGACCGGCCGCACCGTGGTCCCGAAGGTCTTGCCCAGCGTATCGGTCATCGCCTGCTCGGCGACGCGCTCGAGCTCGTCGACCGGCGCGCCGGGATGGTCGAAGACGACGTTGCCACTGGAGATCACCGTCTTCACCCGCGTGAAGCCGGCGGCCTCGAACGCACGGATCAGGTCCGGCATCCGGGCGTTCATCGGACTGACACCGCGGAGGAAGGCGACGTAACGGGGCATGGCGAGGTCCGGGATGAGCTGAGGATCGCCGGAGTCTACGGGGCCGCGAGGCGCCACTGCTACGTCCGCGCGGGAAGGAGTGACAACAGCGCCGGGATGACACGCGCCATCAGCGCGAGCGCCTCATCGACATCCTGGGATGTCGCGGGGACGCCTTGGTATTGATCGTTCCTCAGATCACGGATCGCATCGAGTTGGTCGAAGACGCTTGCGGACAGCTCGGCATAGGCGCAGGCCGCTTCCAGCGCCTGGACATGATGACCGTCCGCGGAGGTGCAGCGCCATCCCTTCGAGCACAGCAACGCAAAACTCAGGTTGAGGATCGCGTCGTAAGCGGCGCCGAGCCGCGTCGTGTTGGAGTTCTCCGCACGGAGCGAGTCGGCCACCTTGCCCTCGGAGATCGTGATCCAGCCCTTGATGGAACTGACGTTGAACGGTGCCTTGCGGAAGACCTTGCTGCCTTCCTTGTAGAAATCCTCTGGCTTACGGAGCATGCAGCGATCCTTTGAGCTCGATGGTCGGATGACCGAGGATGTCGAGCACAAAGGGGTTGCGATCGTCGCGTGCTTGGCGCCAATCCTCGGGCGTGTAGACCAGCACATTGACCGCCCGTTTCAACGCGCGCCCGGCTGGTTTGAAGTGAGCCTGAGCTTGAAGGCGCGAGAGATCGGGGGTTAACACGAGAAGATCAATATCGCTGTCGGAATGCATGTCTGCGCGTGCCGCTGACCCGAACAAGGCAGCGACCTCCACCTGGCCTTTGATCGTCGCGAGATGGTCGCGCATCACGCGGACAAGCTCGCTGTCCTGCATCACCAGCGCGCGCAACGGCGCAAGCGCCGGATCGGAGGAGGCCTGGAAGACAGGCAGGCCCCGAACAGCCTTGCGATCGACCAAACCAACCTCGGCCCATCGACGAAGCCAACGCGAGGCGTTGCTCGGGTCGATCTCCGCGGCGGCGGCCAATTCACGCGTGCCGAACTCGCGTTCGGACTGCTCATAGAGACAACGAAGCGCGCGGTAACGCGCCGCGCCGCCGACCAATTCGTTCATCAATGACGTGTTCACAGCTGAAAACCCGTGGCAACCGATGTTGCCGATTAGGCCACAAGCGATGCGTGATCAACAACGAATGATGCCTATTGAGCAACATCTGTTGCCGATTCGGCCACAGCCGACGCCAAACATGTGGCGTCCTTCAGCGCTGCGCCAGGATCGTCACCGCGTAGAGCAGCAGGCCGATGACCCCGCCCACCAGCGTTCCGTTCAGGCGGATGAACTGGAGGTCGCGCCCGACGCTGAGCTCGATCTGCCGCACGAGGCTGCGGTCGTCCCAGGCCTTGACCGTCGACGCGATGTGGCGCGTGATGCCTTCGCGCATGCTGCCGACCATGCGGCCCGCGGCGGACAGCACGTGCTCGTTGATCGCCTGCACGAGCGAGGGATCGCGGCTCAGCCGGTCGCCGAGCGCCGCCAGCGACTGGTCCAGATGCCGCATCAGCACCGAGTCCTCGCGGCGCAGGTCCTGCTCGAGGGTCGCGCGGACCTCCGTCCACACGCCGTCGAGGTAGGCGCGCACGTCGTCGCTCTGCACGACGCGGTCCTTCATCGCGTTGACCTCGCGCGCGAACTCGGGGTCCTGGCGCAGGCGCTCGATGAATTCGAGGATCCAGGCATCGAACTGCCGGCGCACCGAGTGGTCGGGCTGAGAGAGCGCGGTCTGCACCTCCTCGACCAGCTGCAGCGCGAGCTTGTCGGACAAGCTGTCGGCCATCTTGTCGACGTTGGCGATGGTGTCGACCAGCTTGATCGCCTTCGGCCACTGGGTGCTCGCGAACTTCACCAGCCGCGCGGCGACGAGCGCCCTCACCTCCGGCGTGGCCAGGTAGTCGCGCAGCTTGGACAGCGCGCCGTCGAGCACGTCCTGATGGCGGCCCGACTTGGTCAGCACGTCCAGCACGGACGCGGCCGTGCCGGTGGCGTTCCAGGACAGCGCGCGGGCGACGAGGAACTCGCCGATGGCGCGGCGCACGGCCTGCTCGTTGAGCAGCGAGAGCGCCTCGACGGCCATCGTGCGGACGGAGCCGGTCACCTGCGCGAGGTTGACCGGCTCGCGCAGCCACTGGCCGAGGCGCTCGGCGGGGTTGAGGACCTGCAGCTTCTCGAGCAGGACCTCGGGATGGAGGAAGTTGTCGCGGACGAACTCGGCGAGGCTGTCGGCGATGCGGTGCTTGCCCTGCGGGATGAGCGCGGTGTGCGGGATCGGCAGACCCAGCGGATGGCGGAACAGCGCGACGACGGCGAACCAGTCGGCCAGGCCGCCGATGGCGGCGGCCTCGCAGAAGGCCTTGAGCCAGGCCCACAAGCCCTGGGCGCCCATGACGAGGCTGACGATCAGGCCGGCGAGCGACGCCAGCAGGCAACCCAGCGCCACCCGCTTCATGCGGCGCAGGTCGGCGGCACGGGGATCGGAAGTTTCTGGCGGGCGGGTCAAGGGCATCGGCGAAGGGCGGCAGATTCGGTGCCTGAACGAGCTCGGGGAACTCTATCAAAGCGCACGTCGGCTTCCACGCCGGAGCGGGGCGCCCCTCCGCGCGCCCTCCGACCTCTAGAATCCGACGATGTTTTCTTGCGTCCCGCGTCGCCGCCCCAGCTCCCTCGAGGGGAGCTGCCCGGATGTCGCGCGCCTGCGCAGCTTCACCCGCCATCGCGCCGCCCGGATCTCCCAGAGCCGCCAATCCGGTTGCTCGCGCCTGACGCCGCCGTAGCAAGCCCTGCCCCCGCAGTCCCGGGTTCGAAGCGTCGCCGCTTCGACCTCGGAGGTCCACGCTTGTTCCAGATCCCGCACGCGGGATCCATACCGCCATGTCCCGACATCCCCACCCCTTCCGCGCCGAGTGGGCGCCCAGCATTCCGCGCGAGCTCATGGCCGGCGCGGTCGCGACCTTCGCCCTGATCCCCGAGGTCATCGCCTTCTCGTTCGTCGCCGGCGTCGATCCCGCGGTCGGCCTGTTCGCATCCTTCGTCATCAGCCTCGTCATCGCCTTCACCGGCGGGCGGCCCGCCATGGTGTCCGCCGCGGCGGGCTCCGTCGCGCTCGTCGCCGCCCCGCTGGTCCACACCCACGGCGTGCAGTACCTCTTCGCCGCCGGTCTCCTGGCGGGTGTGGTGCAGATCCTGTTCGGCTGGCTCCGGCTCGGCGTGCTGATGCGCTATGTCTCCGGCTCGGTGCGGACAGGCTTCGTCAACGCCCTGGCCATCCTGATCTTCTCGGCCCAGATGCCCCACCTGATCGGCGCGAACGCGGCCACCTGGGCCATGGTCGGCGCCGGTCTCGTGATCATCTACGGGCTGCCCCGGCTGACCACCGCCGTCCCTTCCCCGCTGATCTGCATCGTGGTGCTCACGCTCGCGGCGAACTGGCTCCAGCTGCCGCTGAAGACGGTCGCGGACCTCGGCCACCTGCCGGACGGCCTGCCGAGTTTCGGATGGCCGCAGGTGCCGTTCTCGCTCGAGACCCTGCGGCTGATCGCGCTCCCCGCCCTCGCGATCGCCATGGTGGGCCTGCTGGAGTCGATGATGACGGCCAGCGTCGTCGACGACCTCACCGACACGCCGAGCTCGAAGAACCGCGAGTGCGCCGGCCTCGGCGCGGCCAACATCGGGGCCGGCCTCTTCGGTGGCATCGCCGGCTGCGGCATGATCGGCCAGACCGTCAGCAACGTCCGCTACGGCGGCCGAGGGCGGCTCTCGACGCTGTTCGCCGGCGCCTTCCTGCTCGTGCTGATGGTGCTGCTCAAGCCGTGGGTGTCGCAGGTACCGGTGGCGGCGCTGGTGGCCATCATGGTGATGGTCTCCGCGTCGACCTTCGACTGGGGATCGGCCCGCGCGCTGCTGAAGCATCCGAAGCTGTCCAGCGCGGTGATGGTCGCCACCGTCGCGGTGACCGTGTCGACGGACAACCTGGCTGCCGGCGTCGCGGTGGGCGTGCTGCTCAGCGGCGTGTTCTTCACCGCCAAGGTCGCGCGCCTGCTGGACGTGACGAAGTCCGGCGACGAGGTGCTGACCTATCGCGTCAACGGCCAGGTGTTCTTCGCCTCCGCCGACCTGCTGGTCGATGCCTTCGACGTGCGCGACATCGAGGGCAAGCCCGTCCGCATCGATCTGGGCGGCGCGCACTTGTGGGACATCACCGCGGTGAACGCGCTGGACAAGGTCTGCCAGCGCTTGCGCCGGCACGGCAGCACGGTGGAGGTCGTCGGCATGAATGCGCACAGCCGCGCGCTGATCTCTAAGCTGGACCTGGGGATCGAGTAGCCGACGGCCGCCGCGGACCGTCGCCATCCTGCGCCCCATGGCTTCTTAACGCGCCATCCGCTACCCTGCACGCCGCATGCCAGGACGCCGGTTCCCGGTACCGGTCGACGCAGGGAGATGATGATGAACAGACTCGGACGGTCGCTTGCCGGCGCCGTGCTCCTGTGGGGGAGCGTGTGCGGCGTCCAGGCCCAGCAGCTCAAGGTCGGGTACGTCGACGTGCAGAAGGTCATCAACGACAGCGCGCCCGGCAAGGCGGCCCAGGTCCAGCTGCAGGAAGAGTTCAGCAGGCGCCAGAAGAATCTCCAGGATCTCGAGAGCAGCTGGAACGCCGCCACCGCGCAACTGGAGAAGGACGCCCCCACGCTGTCCGAACTGGACCGCGTCCGCCGCGGCAGGGACGTCGCGGACCAGGGGCGCGCGCTGGACCGCGCGAAGCGGGAATTCGACGGCGATCTCGAGTACCGCAAGGCCCAGGAATACGCGACCTTGAAGGAGCGCGTGGAGCGCGCGATCAAGGCCGTCGCGCAGGAGCGCAAGATCGACCTGATCTTCGTGGAGCACGTGGCCTTCGCCAAGGAGAGCACCGACCTCTCGGCGCTCGTCATCGACGCGGTGAACGCGCAGCGCTGATCGCGAGGCGCGCCGCGTTCAGGGTTCCGGCCGGTCCTCGTCGACGCGGATCACCTGTTCCGCCGCCCGCAGGTAGGTCAGCGCCGCGGCGGGATCGCGTGAGCCGCGCGCGACCTCCTCCAGCGAGCCTGAACGGCGCAGCGCCTTGTTGAGCTCCGGCACCTCGTCACCCAATGCGCGCGCCGCGTCGAGCGCGTTCATCAGGTCGAGCAATCCGCCGAGCTTCGGGCGCGAGACGTCGGGACACAGGCGGCTCACCAGCGCCGGCTGCGTGCGCAGCGCATCGGCCAGCGCGATGGCCTCGCGGTCGCGCAGCGGGGCGAGATGGCTGGTGCCGTGCAGCAGCATCGGCGCCATCGCGCGCAGGAAGCCCGACGGCAGGTTGGCGTAGAGATCACGCAGCAGCGTCGCGGCCTCGTGCAGCTGCAGGCGGATCGCCGCGCGCGCCACCGGCCGCATCGCCGGGTCGTTCTCGACCTGATAGCGCCACACGCAGGCGGCTGCGAGGTAAAGCGCGGCGAGCACGTCGCCCAGGCGTGCCGAGAGCAGCTCCATGCGCTTGAGCTTGCCGCCCAGCAGTCCCATGGCAAGGTCGGCCGTGAGCGCGTAACGGGCCGACAGCGACGCGATGAGCTTGGCTTCCGCCCGCAGGTCGTCCGGGGGATTCCCGCGCAGCGGCGCCCCCGCAAGACTGCGCCAGAGGTTGCGCATCACATGGCCCACATGCCCGGCGAGTGCGCGTCCCAGCCGCTCCGGGTCCTGCGCCTGCACGGCCTGCATTTCCTCCAGTACGAAGGGATGGCAGCGGGTCGCCCCCTGGCCGAAGATGATCAGCGCTCGCGACAGCAGGTTGGCGCCTTCCACCGTGATGGCGATGGGCGCGTGGCGGTAGGCCACGCCCAGCAGGTTGCGGGGTCCGGAGATGATCCCCTTGCCCCCGAGCACGTCCATGCCGTCGTTGACCGCGCGGCGGCCGGCCTCGGTGAGCTGCACCTTGAGGATCGCGCTGGCGACGCTGGGCTGCTCGCCGGCGTCGAGCGCCGCGGCGGTGTAGCGGCGCGCGGCGTCGCTGGCGTAGAGCCGCGCGGCCATCTGCGCGGTGATGCCCGCGATCGCGTGGAAACGTCCGATGGGCAGGCCGAACTGCTCGCGCACCTGGCCGTAGCCGTTGACGACGAACAGGGCGGTCTGCTGCATCGCCGCGCCCAGCGCCGGCAGCGAGATGGCGCGGCCGGCGGCCAGGCATTCCATCAGCATGCGCCAGCCCTGGCCGACGCGCTCCTCGCCGCCGATCACCCAGTCCATCGGCACGAAGACGTCCTCGCCGCGGATCGGTCCGTTCATGAAGGCCGAGTCCATCGGACGATGGCGGTGGCCGATCTCCATGCCCGGCGTGGGCACCGGCAGCAGCGCGCAGGTGATGCCGAGCGCCTGCTGGCCCTCGGGGCGCGACGGGTCGACCGCCTGGAAGGCCAGGCCCACCACGCTCGCCACAGGCGCGAGGGTGATGTAGCGCTTGTCGAAGCGCACGCTGAAGCCGCGCACCGTCTTCCCGTCGATGACGCGTTCGGTGAGCACGCCGCGGTCGGGGATGGACGCGGCGTCCGACCCGGCGTACGGCGAGGTGAGCCCGAAGCACGGCAGCTCGCGGCCGTCGGCCAGGCGCGGCAGGTAATGCTGTTGCTGGGCCGGCGTACCGTAGCGCAGCAGCAGTTCGGCCGGGCCCAGCGAGTTGGGCACCATCACCGTCACCGCGCAGGCGGTGTTGACGGTCGCGATGCGGGTCACCACCTCGGCATGCGCGTAGTGGCCGAAGCCCAGGCCGCCATGTTCCTTCGGGATGATCATCCCGAAGAAGCGGTGCTCGCGCAGGTACTGCCAGACCTCGGGCGGCAGGTCGCCGGCCTGGTCGATGGCATGGTCGTCGAGCATGCCGATGAGCGTGGTCACCTCGTGGTCGAGGAAGCGGCGCTCCTCGTCGGTGAGGCGGTTCGGGCCCTGCGCGATCAGCGCGTCGAAGTCGGGCCGGCCGGCGAAGAGCTGGCCCTCGAAACCGACCGTGCCGGCCTCGAGGGCCGCCCGTTCGGTGTCGCCCATCGCGGGCAGGGCCTTGGAGAACGGCGTCATCGCCAGACGCCCGAGGAGTCGATGAAATCCCATGGGATGAGCCTAGGTCCGCGCGCCTGCCGGCGGCGTCGGCCTGCGACGCAGGTGCGCGTAGGACGCCAGGCCATGACACCTTTCACGCCGCATCCTCCGAACGCGGCGACGGCCCATCCGACAATCCCGGATCGACGACGACCAGACGGCAACGACCATGACAACCAGGCAATCCCACGACGACGGCACCGGGTCCGACACCACGCGCCGACGCGGCTGGCTGCAGCGCATCGGCGCACTGTTCGGCCTCTCGTCCAACGCCGCCGCCGGCAGCGCGCCGGACGCGGACGACGGCGCGGCCGCCGCCGCGCCGATGGATCCGCTCGTCGAGCCGGGTCCGCCGCAGGTGGACCGCGGACGGCTCCTCGACGAGACCCGCGCCCAGCACGCCGCGCTCGTCCAGCGCATGGACGCAGTCGCGCTGGAGGCGCTCAAGGGCACCTCGCCGCCGTGGATGCAGTCCTCCGACGCGCTCCATCAGGTGCTGGTGCAGCAGGAACTGCTGCTGACGAAGGGGCGCATCGTCTGGGCCGGGCTGGTCCAGGCCAACCGGATCCTGTTCTCGCCGGGCGACGTCGACAGCGCCGCGGGCATCGTGCATTCGGACGACCCCTACTTCGATGACCACCCGCTGGAGATGCACCGCATCGCCCAGACCTACTACTCGTTCAAGAACACCGAGCCCACCGATCCGGCGCTGAAGGAGATGGCACGCCGCGTCACCGACGAGCGGACCCGGCAGATGGGAACGGTCGCCGACGGCGTGTTCTCGCACCGGCCGCTGCGGGACTCGACCATCGTCGTCTTCCGCCGGCACCTGCCCACGGGCGTCCTCCTGCACGGCCTGCTGCCGCTGCTCACCCACCCGTCGACGCCGGCCGTCATGATCCTGCCCGAAGCGTTCTGGCCCGAGGAGATGGTGCAGCTCTGGAAAGCGCAGATCCTCTGACGCCGGATCAGGGCAGCCGACACATCAGGCTGGGGCGTGCCACAGGATCCACATGCCCGCGTCGACGATCACCCCCGAAGCCAGGACCAGCGCGCCAGCGGACGTCGGCTTCCACAGCAGCGAGAGCGTTCCCACCAGGATGTTCAGCGCGCCCGCCATCAGGGCCGCCAGGACCAAGGCCGCGGCGACCTGGATCGGCTGCGCCATCACAACGCCCTGCGCGTGCGGCACGCCTCGCTGCGAGGTCAGTACCCACAGCAGGCCGGCGACGGCCATCAGCAACCACGGCAGTGCGGCCAGCAGAGGGAGCCAGATCCCACGGGTCCCGCCGCGCCCGCGTGACGGGGCGTTGTCGCTGTCTGTGGAAGCGCCGCTTGCGCTGAACTCTGGAAATGACTCTGCAGCCACGGCTGACCTTCCAAAACACCGGGCAAGCATAGCCACGTTGCTCGACTCCCGCCTCACACACCGGCCCTTCGGAAGCTTGGGGAGGTGTCGCCATCCTCTGCGCGAAAGGGTCAGTCCTTGCAATCGGGGCTTCCGGCATCTCCGGCCTCGACGGGAATCGTAATCGCACGCCGCTGCCGGGCCGTCCTCCGACTCCCCGGAAGGTCCTCGCCCGCGGTGGCAAACTGCGCCGACTTCCCCAAGGAGGGCGCATGGGTTTTGTAACGACGCGCACCATGGCGCGCGACTACGACGTCATCGTCGTCGGCTCGGGCGCCGGCGGCGGCCAGACGGCCTACACACTCGCGCTGGAAGGCGTGAAGGTGCTGATGCTGGAGGCCGGCCGGTACTACGACTTCCGCACCGAGACGCCGATGTTCCAGGCCTCGCACGACGCGCCGCTGCGCGGCGCCGGCACGCCGGACAAGGCCTTCGGCTTCTACGACGCGACCGTGGACGGCGGCTGGCAGGTGCCGGGCGAGCCCTACACGCAGGCCTCCGACAACGAGGAACAGCGCTTCGAGTGGTGGCGCGCCCGCATGCTGGGCGGCCGCACCAACCACTGGGGCCGCATCTCGCTGCGCAACGGGCCCTACGACTTCAAGCCGCACACCCGCGACGGCCTGGGCTTCGACTGGCCGATCGACTATGCGGAGCTGGCGCCCTACTACGACAAGGTCGAGATGCTGGTGGGCATCTACGGCACCAACGAGGGCCTGGAGAACACGCCCGACTCGCCCGAGGGCTGCCTGCTGCCCGCGCCCGCCGCCCGCGTGGGGGAACGCCTGGTCGCGCAGCGCGCCGGCAAGCTGGGTATCCCGGTGGTGCCCATCCACCGCGCGGTGCTGACCGCCAAGCTCGACGACGCCCGCATCCCCGCGCTGCTGCATCCCGGCAACCCGCGCGCGCAGGCGCTGGTCGCGCAGTCCATGCGCGAGCGCGCCGCCTGCTTCTGGGCCACGCCGTGCTCGCGCGGCTGCTCCATCGGCGCGACCTACCAGAGCCCCGCGGTGCATCTGCCGCCGGCGCTCGCCAGCGGCCATCTCGACGTGCTGTGCGACGCGATGGTCTACGAGGTCACGACGAAGGACGGCAAGGCCAGCGGCGTGCGCTTCGTCGACCGCAAGACCGGCAAGCACATCGAGGCCAAGGCGCGTGCGGTGGTGCTCTCCGCCAGCGCCTGCGAGTCGGCGCGCATCCTGCTGAACAGCAGGACCAGCGCCTACCCGCAGGGCCTGGCCAACAGCAGCGGCAAGGTCGGCAAGTACGTGATGGACACCGTCGGCAGCGACCTGTCCGGCCAGGTGCCGCTGCTGGAGAACCTGCCGCCGCACAACGAGGACGGCGCCGGCGGCTCCCACATGTACGCGCCCTGGTGGCTGTACGGCCAGCAGGGCAAGGACTGGGCGACGAAGGGCCTGGGCTTCGCCCGCGGTTATCACATCGAGCTGGGCACCGGCCGCCGCATGCCCGGCAGCGGCACCGGCGCGGGCCTGGAGTGGCTGACGAAGGGCAGCTACGGCGCGAAGTTCAAGCAGGACGTGCGCCGCACCTTCGGTTCCTTCGTCTACTTCGCCGGCCGCGGCGAGATGATCCCCAACGAGCAGTCGTTCTGCGAGATCGACCCGACGACCAAGGACCGCTTCGGCATTCCCGTGCTGCGCTTCCACTGGCAGTGGTCCGAGCACGAGTCCCGCCAGGCCGCGCACATGCAGAAGACCTTCGCGGCGATCGTCGAAGCCATGGGCGGCAAGGTGCTGGACGGCGGGCCGGAACTGGACGGCCGCAAGGCCATCGCCCCGGGCGGCTACATCATCCACGAGGTCGGCGGCGCCATCATGGGCGCCGACGCCCGGACCTCCGTCACCAACCGCTGGGGCCAGACCTGGGACGTGCCCAACCTGTTCCTGTCCGACGGGGCGCCCTTCGCCTCCAATGCCGACAAGAACCCGACGCTGACCATCATGGCGCTGGCCTGGCGCCAGGCCGACCACATCGTCGACCGCTTCCGCAAGAAGGAGCTCTGACATGGACCGCAGAACGACCCTGCAATGGATGCTGGCCGCCGCCGCGGCGCTCAGCGTCGACGTGTCGGCCGGTGCGACGCCCGCCGGAAAGAAGGGCGGCAAGCCCAAGGGCTACGGCACCGACCCGTTGCTGACGAAGAGCTACAAGAGCGGCGAGCTGTGGCCGCTGACCTTCAACGCCGCGCAGAACCGCACCGCGCAGGCGCTGTGCGGCCTGATCATCCCAGCCGACGACCAGTCGCCCAGCGCCGCGCAGCTGCAGGTGCACCGCTTCATCGATGAATGGATCAGCGCGCCCTACCCCAACCAGGCCAAGGACAAGCCCGTCATCGTGGACGGCCTCGCCTGGCTGGAGGCCGAGAGCGCGAAGCGATTCGGCGGCAGGCGATTCGACCAGCTCGACGTCGCACAGCAATCGCAGATCGCCGACGACATCTGCTGGACCGAGTCCGCCAAGCCCGAGTTCGCCACCGCCGCGCGCTTCTTCAAGCGCTTCCGCGACCTGACCGCCGGCGGTTTCTACACGACGCCCGACGGCATGAAGGACGTCGGCTTCGTCGGCAACATCCCCTCCGTCACCTTCGACGGCCCGCCCCTCAAGGTCCTGCAGATCGTTGGAGTCGCCTGATGCGCCTTGCCCCTGTTGTCGCCGCGGCCTCGGCCGCCCTCGCCCTGTCCGCCACTGCCCACGCCGCCGACATGCCCAACACCCTCACCGCCGAAGAGACCACCGCCGGCTGGCAACTGCTGTTCGACGGCAAGAGCCTCGACCACTGGCGCGCCAGCGACCAGCCCGGCACCTTCAGCGTGAAGGACGGCGCCATCGTCGTCCGCGGCCCGCGCTCGCACCTGTTCTACACGGGGCCGGTGCAGCAGCACGACTTCAGGAACTTCGAGCTGAAGGTCGACGTGATGACCTTCCCCAAGGCCAACTCCGGGGTCTACTTCCACACGAAGTGGCAGGAGGTCGGCTGGCCCGAGCTGGGCTATGAGGTGCAGGTCAACAACTCGCACAGCGACCCCAGCCGCACCGGCGGACTGTGGGGTGTCCAGGACTACATGAAGGTCGTGTCGCCGGACCACCAGTGGTTCACGCTGACGGTGCGCGTCGAAGGCAAGCACGTGACGACCTTCGTCAACAGCGAGAAGACGGCCGACTACACCGAGGAGTCGCCGATCGTCCGCAAGAAGGGCCTGGAGAAGCGCTACATCGCCAGCGGCACGTTCGCGCTGCAGGGGCATGACCCGGAGAGCGAGGCGCATTTCAGGAACATCAAGGTGAAGGTGCTGCCTTGAGCTTGGTGGAGGCACGCTTCAACCAAGCCGCGAGGCTTCATCTCGATCCGGCATGACGAACCCGCTCACAGATCGCGAGCTTGTCGACCTTCTGGTGTCGCTCCCTCAGCACCGGCTGGTGGAGGTTGTCGCGTTGTCGCTGGAACTGCGCAAGGCTGAGGTCGCTCGCCCTGAATGGCAGGAGGCCAAACTCGTGCTTGCCGAGGCTCATCGATTCAATGAGACGTCTGGAACGCCGTCACCCTGGGAACTTCTTGTCCTCGCGAGACCGCAAACTCTCGGCGAGTTCGTCACGGAGGGTAGTGGCCCAAGCGAAGAAGGCAGTTGCTGCGGGTTCACCCTCGTCAGCTATGCCAAGCGCATCCTTTGCCCCGTATGTGGTCAACAGGCCAGTGCCACCTAGCATGGCGGTGGCGCGGTCATTGGCTGCGGTCCCCAGCTCCGACAGAAAAGCGGGTTGCCTTATTCCAGCGGATCAGTCGCTCCGCACACGCGCCTTTTCCTATTGTTTGCCGAGGACCTTGGAACCGGCGCTTTGCGCGAGTTGCGCCACCGCGGCATCCAGCAGCAGCTTCATCTTGTCCTTCGACATGCCGAAGTACTGCGATGACTGGACGTTGGCCAGCAACGGCCCCGCTTGCGCCGAGCAGGACGGATGGTAGATCTTGGCTCCCCAGGTCGGACCATTCTGGTAGTCGTCGCAGACGGCGCTCGTATACATCCTGGTGTCAGGCCATCGCATCAGGCTCAGGCTGAACCATTCGCCATTCTCCAGATTGAATCGGCACCATCCGTTGCCAGACGATGACGGGGCTGAGGACAAGACCTTCGCGCCGGCGATTCTGCTGACGTCGTCATGACGCAGCACACCGCACGCAAGGGCCGAATCGGCCGTCATCGGACTCGCAGGAACACGGTCTTGGGATCGAACGATTGGCTGCGTGCAGCCTTGCATGGCGAGCAAGCCGAGCAAGACGAGCGGGCGAGAAACGATGGATGTCATCACGAACGGTGCGCTCAGTTTGTCTTCGTTGTGCGCTGCGCCTCTAGCCTCGCCTCGATGCCTTCCACCGTGGCGGGGCCGTCCTCGCTGCCGAATTCACCACCGGAGAATGGCTGCTCACGAGACGACCTAGCGACGCGGCAGCGCCAGGACTTCGGCAGCGCTGGTCGCCACATACGCGCGCGCAGGCGCCAGCGAGAAATTCCTGACTTCCAAGCTGCCGCCCAACGCCGGCGACACCAGCGGTGCATATACCTGACCGGCCATGCGGTTCACGCCGTTGGCTGCCAGCAGTTCCGCGAGGTCGGTCATGAACCATGAACGGAAGAACTCCGGGGCTCCAGCGACGCTCGCCTTGTAGCTCTCGAAATCAACGCTCACGCCCAGCAACTGGCCCGACCAGCTATCCAGCAAGAACACCCGGCCAAGCCGATCAACGAGAAAGAGGCTCCCGAAGATCGTTGTGTGCAACAACTCGAACTCGTCGCCCAGAAGCGGCGTCCACGGCGCCATGACGGCGGCGTCATCGTATTCGCTGGGATGCAACAGAACGTCGGAGAGCACCATATGCGGCGATGTGCGTGGTCAATGCCCACCAGTCTAAACATGGAAGCTAGAGTTCACGGCCCCAGGACTTCAAGGACGCTTGATGGAAGGATGTTTTGTCGAATTCGATCCGCTGGACGATGCGCGAGCAGAGCGCGCCATCGACGTCATGAACCACGTGGCGATGCTCAAGCGAAACGGCGTGCTCGACGAGGCATCCATGGCCCTGGAACTGAGCGACGCGGATCGTGCGTTCTTTCGAGTACTCACTCCAGAAGAATGGCACGAGTGGAACGAATTCTGGTTCTCCACGCCCCTGCCGCAACGTCATTCCCCAACCATGCCCAGTCCCGGCTGGGACTTCGCCTCGATGGTGGAGGCCATAGCGGACGCCGAGTTCGACATCACAGGCGTACGCACGGAACGAGACAGCTTCTACCTGACGTTCGAGCCTCAGAGCTACCCTTTCGGTGGGACCGGCTGCCTGGTCGCTCTGCTTGAATGTCTGGGAAACAAGGTCTTATCCGTCAATGACGGGACCGGAGTCGTGCCGTACGTTCAACCCGTCAGATGGGAGCCTCGGAACGGCTGAGAGGCCGACTGGAAACGGCCCTCATGGCAGCGAGCCGCCCCAGTCTGCGTACGCGACGCCCCTGGTGACCTTCTCGGGTGTTTCGTATCTGCAGTGCCCGCGTGATTTCAGCCATGCGATATTTCGTCCAGCTGCGTCCAGTGAGCGAGAAGCGATCGGCCAAATGGTTCCACTTTAGATCTCGAACGCGCCGGAAAACTGCTCCGGCCAGACCACCACGAACTTCCCGCTCCCCTTGAGCTGCTTGACGATCTTTGCCGCGTCCAGCGCGCGACGATGCGTCAGTAGCGCGTGCACCCTGTCGATGGCGGGTCTCCAGGAGCCCTTGGGAATGATGTAGATGTTGAAACGCTCCTGCCCGATGTCGTGACCGTCCACCACGGCAAAGGGGTGGCGCTGCGCGAAAACCCCGACAAGCGCTTGCTCGATCTCCAACAGCGTTTCGAGGTCCCACTGGCCAGTAAGCGGGAATTGGACGATGACTTGATTGCGCGACATGGCGGTATTGGTATCCGCTCAGTTCGTCGCCGATGCCCGCTGCGCCTCGAGCCATGCCTCGATGCCTTCCACCGTGGCGTTGCCATCCTCGCCGCCCAATTGATTCGCCTGGACCGTCGCGATCAATCGCCCTGTCTCGTCGAGCAGCGCGAAGGACGGAAACGCCTGGACATCCAGCTGCTTGAAAAGCAGAGGTCCCGCGTTCGCGGCCACGGGCCATCGCAGTCCGTACTGCTTCACATACCCGGCGGCCTCGGCCACCGAATCCGCAGTGATGGCCAACACGTTGATGTCGCCGCGGCGTCTGCTGATGTCATTGAGCTTGGGCACCTCCCGGATGCAGGGCGCGCAGTGCTTCGTGTAGAAGTTGATCAGCACGCGCTTGCCGAGCAGACGCTTGCCGGCAATGGCCTTGCCGTCGGCGTCGATGAGCCCGTCGAGCGGGAACGGGGCGCCCGCGACGAGTCCGAAATTCGGGAGCGGCTTGTATGTCGGCCGCGACTCGGCGGCGGACGCGAGGATAGTCGCGCCGACAATGAACATGACAGCGGCAATCGCGGCGATATGTCTTTTCATCATGCCGCCAACTGTACGGCGGAGCGCACATGGGTTCGCAGCCATCAGAGGCCGACATCTTCGGCGGCAGAATCCCGGCCATGAATTACAACGAGCCACCGCCCGATGACGCCGAGCTGCCGGGGATCCTCGCCGGCCTGATCGCCAAGGCCGCCAGCGTCGACCTCGGCACCCGGCGGGACGTCTTCGAGCAGCTGTATGAACTCGCCTACAAGGTCCAGGAGAAGGCCTCGGCAGCCGTACCGGCCTTGATCGACGGCTTGCTGGATCCCGACACTGAGATCGGCGAGAACGCCAAGTGGGCGCTCCGCTACTGCGCACCGGACAGCATCGGTCCGCTGGTGGAGTGCCTCGCCCACCCGCGTCCTTTCGTCCGGGAACGGGCCGCACACGCGCTGGGCGACATCGGGGAGGACGCCTGCCACGCGGCATCCTCCCGCCTCCGGTCGCTGCTCGCCGACACCGAGGACGCCGTGCGCCAACGCGCCGCGTGGGCCCTGGGCCTGATGCACGACACGAGTGACCGGACGGTGGCGCTCCTCGCCGACATGGCCGGCAAGGAATCGCCCGCCGACGCCGGCGCCGCGCTTCATGCCCTGGGCAACATCGGCAAGTCGGCCGGTGCCGCCGCGCTCTCGTCCCATCGATCGCTGGTGCTGGCGGCGCTGGACCGGCCGACGCCCAACGTCCGCCGATGGGCGCTGTATGCGGCCGAATGGGTGGGCCTCGAGTCGCAGGCCTGGGCGGATGTCCTGGTCGACATCCTGCGGCGGGACGACGCGAGCGAGGTGCGCCTCGAGGCCCTGTCGACCCTCAAGGAACTCGCGCCGTCGGTCGATCTGTCCGCCGCGGTGCCGGCGCTGATCGCGCGACTCGCGGAGCCCGGGCAGGAGGCGTCGCGCTCGTGCGAGGTCCTCGGGGAGATGCGCCCCCGGCCTGCAGCAGCCGTTCCTGCCCTGCGCGAGGCCTTGATGAACGATGACCTCGTGCGTCCGGCCGGGCAGGCCCTGTGGCGCATCGAGCGGCAGGCCGAGGCGCTCATCCCCGCGATGCGACGCGTGTTCGACGAGGACGGCGAGAGCATCTGCGACCTGATCTGCGAGATCGGACCGGCTGCCTCGCCGCTGATTCCCGACGTGATCAAGGCGCTGGGCGAGGAGAACTGGGACCTCCAATGGGCCGCCGCGGACGCGTTGCGGGCGATGGCGTCGTCCGATCCGATGGTGATGCCGCCGCTGATGCAGGCGCTGAGCCATCCGAGCCCCATCGTGCGGTCCGCGTCGGCCCGCGCCCTGGCCGCCATCGGCGCGGCGGCGATCGAGCCGCTGCGCGCGCTGCTCAATGACACCTCGGCGCCTCACGGCGTCTGGGCCGCCTATGCGCTCGGCGAGATGGGTCCTGCAGCGGTAGCGGCGATGGACGACCTGCGCCCGGGGATGCGCGCGGGCGCCGAGCCGCGCGCCAGCTGCTGCGCGATCGCGATGGTCCGCATTGCCGCGGACGCCGAAGCGGTGTCGTCCCTGATCGCGATGCTGCGCCGCGGTGATCAGTCGGCGCCGCGTCAGGCCGCGATCAAGGCGCTCGGTGAACTGGGGCCGATGGCGATGGCCGCCGCCGGCGTCCTGGAGGCACTCGTCGATGACGAGGACTATGAAGTGGCCGACGAGGCCGCACAGGCGCTCATCGTGATTCGCGGATCGCCGCAGTGAGCAAGACCGATGCAGGAGGAGCGACTCGACATGTGGACACCGATTAGCGCCGAGGAACTGGCGGACCTGGTTCAGGCCGAACTGCGGCAATGCACGCCTGCGCAGGCAGAGGCTTTCTCAAATCATCGAGTGCCCTTCTACCAGGTGCCGATTCCACGAGGCGATGCGACGGAGTCGGTGTTCGTCATCGCTCATCTGCAGGGCAAGGTCCTGTACTACGAGGACGTCGAGGACGGCTTCGAGTTGTCGGCGCTGTCGCCCGAGGGAGCGATCGCCTCGCCGGGCTACAACCAATTCGAACTCCGACATGTACTCTCGCAGCTCGGGTTCTGATTGCACCGGAGACTCACCATGACCAGACTGATCCGCGCACTCGCCCTTGCCATCGCGTTCTGTGGCGAGGCACCTGCGCAGACCGTTCATCCAAGCATTCCGGATGCGGCGTTGCCGGCGCTCATCGCCGGGCTGGACCAGAAGCATTTCGACGCGTTCAACAGCTGCGATACGCAGACGCTGGAGGAGCTCTACGCGCCGGACGTCGAGTTCTTCCACGATCTCAACGGCCGCATCCTGAATCGCGAGCAGTTCATCCAGGCGGTCAGGAAGAACATCTGCGGGAAGGTCCAGCGACGCGTCATTCCGGGGACGATGGAGGTCTATCCGATGGCAAAGATCGGAGCCCTCCAGATGGGCCAACACTGCTTTGCCCTGGCGGACAAGCCGGACTGCATTCAGCAAGGTCGCTACACCATTCTCTGGCGCTTCGACGGCACGACCTGGCAGATCGGGAAGGTGTTCAGCTATGACCACCGGCCCATCAAGGAGCAGGAGGCGGGCGCGTTGATCGGCGGGCGTTGAAGCCCTGCGGATTCAGGACTCGTCCACTTGATACCAGGGCGTCCTGCTGCGCGGCGAGCGGAGTTCCTGCGTCGCTCGCGTGATCAGCACGCCGTAGACGGCGATGTTGGCGAACGGGACGAAGAGCCCGACGACGGCAAGCGCCGTCAGGGCGAATCCGAGCTCGAGGGCCCGACAGACCTTCACGATGCCCGTGATGGCCGCGGCCATGGTCGCAGCGCCGACCAGCAACGCGAGGCCGCCCGGTCCGGT
Source organism: Roseateles chitinivorans (assembly GCF_050632235.1). Taxonomy (GTDB): domain Bacteria; phylum Pseudomonadota; class Gammaproteobacteria; order Burkholderiales; family Burkholderiaceae_C; genus Roseateles; species Roseateles chitinivorans_A. The sequence continues at coordinate 5,524,779 of NZ_CP192584.1, forward strand.
CCGGCGCATCACCGCGCAGGCAATGAATCCGACGATGGAGGCGACGAGCAGCCGCCGGCCTGTCTTCACGCGCTGACGTCTTGATGCGTTCGATGACGCTTGAGCGGCCGTATCGGTGACGATGGCGCCCGGCGGCGCGTAGGGATTGGTGTCTGTCATGGCGGCCGCATCCTGCCATCCCCGCGCCGATGCGGATAGCGGGCAAGTCCTGGCCCTGCCGAGCGATCTGGCGGGCGCGGCCGGACCGGGTGGGTCGCGTGAACATCACGCGGCGCACCCGGTCAGTCGCGATCAGGGCAGCGTGTTGAGCGACTTCCTCACGTCGGTCGAGAACGTCTTCCCGTCATGGCGATCCCAGTTGATCGACCACGTCATCACGCCCCGGAACGTCGGATAGGCCTGCACCGGCTTGATCGCGCCGCATTGCTGCAGTCGCGTCAGGCAGTTCAGCGCCGCCGTGATGGTGGCGGTGCTCGCCAGGCCGCTGTTGGCCGACGACGGGCCCGACGGCAGGCCGAACGCGACCTGGTCCGGACGCAGACCGCGGAACACGTACGACCCGGTGCCGTTGTTGGTCGTGAAGCCCTCGATCAGCATGCGGCTGGTGGCCACGAGCATGTCGGCGCTGCCCTCGGCCAGGCCCTGCGTTGCATACGGCGTGTAGACGGCGCCGTTGTTGTAGTACTGGACGTGGAGCACGTTCAGCTCGTCGCGCAGGCCGTCGATGATCGGCAGGTAGGCGCCCCAGATGCCGCTGAACGCGACGAAGCCGCCCTGGACGTACGGATGCTCTGGCGCCATCGACAGGTAGAAGCCGCTGCCGATGCGCTGCTTCAGCTGCTTCACCGCGGTGACCAGGTTGGTCTGCACCGGCGCGCCCGAGGTCACGCCGGCACCGCTCTCCAGGTCGATGTCGATGCCGTCGAAGCCGTAGCGCCGCATGATGGCCTCGACGCTGTTGACGAAGTTGGTCACCTGCGTCGCGTTGTTGAGCGTCACGGTGCCGTTCTGGCCGCCGAAGGACAGCACGACCTTCTTGCCCTTGGCCCGCGCGGCCGCCACGTCCGCGATGAAGCGGGACTCGCCGCCGGCGCTCGGGTCGAGGTTGAAGGCGATGCTGCCGTTGCCCGCGTCATCCGCGAAGGCGACGACGATCACGTCGTAGTCGGCGGAGACCTCGCTGATCGGGAAGGTCGGGCCGGCCGGGTTGGTGAAGTTATGCCAGTAGCCGATCAGCTGGTGCTTGCCGGGCGCGGGCGCCGGGCCGGGCGACGGGGCCGGCGTGGGCGCGGGGCCAGGCGCGGGAGCGGGTCCCGGCGAGGGGGCGGGCGTGGGCGTCGGGGCCGGCGACGGGGCGGGCGGCGTCGTGCCGCCGTAGACCGTCCACGGCTTGCCGGTGCCGACGGGGCCGCTCTGCGAGGCGGGGTTGTCGCCTTGCGTCCACCAGTTGGCGCGGTAGATCACGCCCTGGTAGCTCACGATCGCGCCGCCCGAGTAGGGGGTGGCGGCGTTCCAGGCGCCCTGCGGCGCGGGGGCCGGAGACGGTGCCGGGGTGGGCGCCGGAGCGGGACTGGGCGACGGGCTCGGCGTGGGGGCCGGCGACGGCGCGGGCGAAGGCGCCGGGCCGCTCGCGGGGCCGACCAGCGTCCACAACGACGCGTTGGTCGGGTTCCAGCCGGTGCTGGCGTAGTCGGTCTGGTTGACGGTGGCGCGGTAGAGCTGGCCGTTGTAGCTGACGACGGTGCCGGCGGTGTAGTAGGTGTCGGGCTTCCAGGCCGCGGCGGTCTGCGCGACCGCATGCAGCGTGAAGGCGGCGGCGCCGAGGGCGACGAGCAGTCGCAGCGGGGCCGAGGTGGATTTGGACGGACGTCGGACGGTGACGGTCATGGCAGTGGTTCCAAGGGGTAAGACCGAAGCGGGTCCCGAGCCCGCACCAAAGCCGCCGGAGGCCAGGTGTGGTCGGGCCAGTCGGCGGATCGCATGGGCGGTGGATCTGAATTGGTATCTTCCAAGTTCAGATTTCTTGTCACCGCTTGAGTACCACTTTCCGAAATATGCTCAGTCCGGCGCAGCGGGTAAACCCGGAGTCATGGTGACAAAGCGTTTGGGGAGGCGCGCGGGCGTGGGGAATGGGAAGGGGCTGGTCACACATTGGCAGCGCGCGCCCGAACTCGACGAGCTCAGGCACATCCGGCGGGACGCCCTGACGAGCGGGCGAGAGGCAAGCGGGGGTCAGTCCTTGCCTTCGGAATTCACCTGCTCTGAGGCAGCCACGGCTGCGACCTCTCGACTCAGAATCGACGCCCTCTTGACCGCCCTCTTCTTCAAGAGCTCAGCCACGTCCGGATGCGGCGCCTTCGGATCCCACATCGCCTCCACGTCGGTCCTTCACTTGAGATGGAAGACGGATTTCGTGTGTGGTGGATGCTTCGAGACACGGACTGAGGGTATGGCGAGCCTCCATGAAGTCGTTCCGCGAAGACGCTCAAACTTGGACTCCATCAAGACGGCGAGCACGCTCATCCGATCCGAGGTCGGCGCCCTGCCCACCTCATAGGCGAACTTTCAACATACCGAAAACGCCGATTCAACTTATGGAATTTGGCGCTGCAAGCCAAGTCGTTGTCGCCAAAGGACTTCTGGCGCGCGATTCAACATATCGCCGAAAGGCGGTTCACTTCCGCGAAGTATTTCGAAGGCCATCCGGCTTTCGAACATGCAGCCCAACGCATCGGTTAGCCGAAACGGGGTTGCCAGTCATCGCAAGGCTTGAGGAGGCTGGAATACGACAGTGTTGATAGCGTTCACGCCGCTGCCGCGCTAGATGACAGCCACCAATGATCCAGCGACCATCAAGGAGGAATGAACATGGCTCAGTTCATCATCAACAAGAATGTGCAGGCTAATGGGGACTACGAGGTTCACAACCTAACGGCAGGTTGCGCGTACATGCCGCTTCCGCAGAACCAGATCGATCTCGGTGAACATTCTTCGTGTTCGGGGGCTGTAGCCGCCGCTAAAAGGCAGTGGCCAAACGATCGGATCAACGGCTGCTTCTACTGCTGCAAGGCATGCCACACGACGTACGCAACCGTCGCGATACCAGCGTGCCATCTAGCGCACGCAGCAAGGAAAAACGAGTGCCACACGCTCCCGCGCGGGCACTCGTTTTCATCGACAGATTACGTCGCGAGCTTTACACGTGAAGATCGCTCAACGGCACGCCTGCTTCCTTCTCAACCTCTAGGTATTGCTCCTTTAGGTAGGAAAGAAACTGCGTCAGGTGAAGGTGATATTCCTCGTAGTCAGCGCGCTCGTGATCGCGAATCGTCTCGCTGCGAAGCAGCCCTTCGTGATAAAGGGCTGCGTCGCGCACAGCTTGCAGCAGCATGGGCGCAAAAGCGTTGGGAATAGTGATCATGCGGCTTCCTTTATCGCATTCTTCGCCAACTCAAGGAGAAGGTGCTTGAACTGCTCCAACGGCATATCGAATGCGGGAGCAATGGTGTAGTGGGTCGCGCCGTAATGCTCGTTGAGAGCGTCGCGCACGATAGCCAGACCATGGGGAAGCACGGTGCCAGCGCCGATTCGATAGTACGACCAATCCTTGCCGGGGGGCACGCCAGGCTTGTCGAAGGTACTGATGCCGCGGGGCGCGCTTCGAACCGAGACCCACTTGGTGCCCTTGCGATCTACGATCGTGATGTCGGGCGGCCTCAAGCGACCATTGGACAAGGTGGTGGGCTGCTCAACGAAATCGAATAGCGCGCCGCCACGGCGAGCGTTCAGCGCCCGCCACAAGTGCACTGGCACACGTCCTTCGAAGTACCGATCCACTTGCCCCTTCGAGATATAGACGTCCTTCAATACGGTGTCGGTCACGCTTGCCTCACATGTTTTCCACGATCCGGCACGGTAAGAACGAAGGGGTCGAGTTGGGAAGTGACCAAGGTCGCGCTGTTCACGCTCGGTTGCAAGGCTGAAGCTTCGTCCGGCGCGCATCACCAATGCAAAACGAGTGCCACACGCTCCCGCGTGGGCACTCGTTTTCTTTTGGCGGTCTGGAGGTAAGGACGCGGTCTAAGCACCGACACCGTCAGCCCGCCTCGATGGAGTTCCTCACTTGGCGGCCATGCTCTTCGATGGCAGCGATCTCGATCACAGCGAAAAAGCTGGCGGCGTCGTGAAGGAGTCCGACGGCAATATGACGGGGATTACCGCGCTCGCGACTGCTCATCGAAACGTCGACTTCCTGGAGAAACGAAGTCGCTTGCGTGAGGCGGTCGCGCAAGCTGGCGATAGCGGTGCGGACGGTGATGTTCTGATCGAACACGAGCGGATGCTTGTAAAAGCCGCCGTCTTCCGCCATCCCATAGTGATAGGGATTACCGGCGGCGACATTGAGCTGTTCCAACGTGCGGTCGGAATTCATCACAAGGGGCTGACGATCGAGGAACGGGACCTCGCGCGCGGCGGGACCAGGATCCAACTCGATATGTTCGAGGGCGAGAGATTCAGAGAGACGGGAATTGCTGTCGGCGACGTTGAAGATGAAGCTGGTAGTAAGCATGGAAGTCCTTAACTAAACGGAAGTTGAGGGACGACCACCTGACCTGTTGAATGCGGAGGGTGGGCGAGATGTCAAAACACGCTCATCCAACGTGCGACCGTCCTCGCGGATAGGTCCATCTCGCCCGCAAATCGGGAAACTAGAGAGGCCGCACATGCGACCGTCAGATGAGAGGTGTTTTGAGCACCTGTTGACATCATTAGCCAATAGCTCCAATTCAGCAATTACAAAAGTCGGTAATAAATTCAGTCGCAACTACTTCATCAAGTAGTCTCAACGACTCAACCATGTATCAACCCTCAATCCGCGACATCACGGCGAAGCCAAGAACGTCGCACTACCCATGGAGCCTTCGTCCCCCATTTGCAGCCAGAATCGAGGGGTCAGTGTCCCCAACCATTCATCCATTACCGTAACAGTGCGCGCTTTATACCGCTTGCGCGCATAGTTTCCCAACTCTCCCAATCCAACCTTATTAGCTGCATTTTCCTCGATCTCTCCCACTGCGTCCCGCACGAGGACGGCTATTCCGAAAGAAGAGGGCAAGTCGTTTAATAAAGGATACGCCACTCGAACAGCCAAATCGATATTATTCTTAATCTCTCCGATACTATCACTCTCCACGGCAACGACTAGGAAGGTTTGCTCCTCTCCAGTCGGCCAAGTGACCCTCACCCTGTTGGAACGATTGTACGAAACACGCGTTCCTGAGTAACTCTCAGAGAACCATATCGCAAAAACCCTTGCGAGGTTCTTGTTGGACACACGCGGCTCTTCTGCCTCACCACCTACGTCCCGGCGAAGAACCCGACGCCAAACTTCCGTTGGGATAACTCCTTCTGCAGGCGCCGCAACAGACTGAATCTCTTTGACCGCTCGATCGGATATTTTCGGCTCGAAATATTCTTTCGCGTGCTCAAGAAAACTTGCTGAGGTATACATCCAAAAGAGTTCAACACCCGCAGTTCTTGATATCTCGCCCACCAGCTCTGGATGCGGCCCCATTGTTTTTCCTTGCTCTCGCCACCACCAATCTTCTTTTTGATCGTCGGTAACAAGCAACACAGTCCGAAGCGAGGACTTCGTTGCATACGCAAGTAATTGCTTCCAGAAGATCAGATCCCCAAATTTTGCCTCATATCGAACTCCACCATTAACGTAAGTCAGCGCAACTCCGCCCTTTTCTTTCTTGCCATCAGAAAACCCAGGTGGAATTGCCAACGTGAACCGATTTTCGGCATCGGACAAGATTTCATCCAAGTCCTTTTGGTCTTTTGGGCCATCACCGACATGTTGGCCGATTATTCCATCCAGTTGTGTGCGAAGCGGATCGATTGACGTCACATCCAATTGAGCCAAGTGAATCTTCCCCACGGCTTCCGCCAGCTTCTTATGGGATTTTTCAAGATCATTCAAAATTGGGCCAACGTCGATTCCAAGACCCCGTTTTTCGATCTCGAGGGTGGAAAGCTTCACCTTCAAGTCTCCGATCACGCTCTGCACTGCAGTCAAGGCGCCCTCGGTCAACTTGCGCTGCGCGGCGATGACGCCGATTCTGTTTCTCTGGAATTCTAAGGCCGCGTGATATGGAATCCACACGCGACTTTTTAGCCTTTCAAGAATCCCCAAGAATTCATTTCTAGCAACTTCCGGAAGCCGATACACATTTAAAAGCACGTTGGCATCAAGAACGATTACCGCTTCGGCCCACAGACGTTTATATTGATCGGCGCTAGGTGCATAGAAAGCACTGAATTTTTCGCGCATAGTGATTTTGTAGGTATTTAGAACCCAAACGCCAACCTCACCCCACCCCAATGCCTCCCAGCAACGGTGACGGGTGCCGAAGCCTCCTTGAGCAGCACGAAGTTCCCGCCGCCCATATCCCGGCGGTAGGTTTGCAGGAGGAACGGTCGTTGATTCCGGGCTGACGCCAGCCCTGTCCGGTCGTTGAAGATCCGCCGATAGCGGCTGTTGGCTGTATTCCAGGCCGTGTCGCCCGCGCGCTGGGGCTGGCAGTACCGCTTGTTATGCGTTGCCACGTACCCGTTGCGGTCCACCGCGATGCAGAACACCACCTTGTCCGAGAGCTTCAGCATCCGCTCCTGGACCTCCGGGAACAGCTGATCCGCGATCTGCGTGAATCTCGTCGTGAACTGCTGCGGGTCGGTCCCCGCGATCGCCTGGTACTGCTCGTCGAAGAGCGCCGAGACGTCGATCCGCTTCTCCTTCACCGCGCGTTCGAGCAAGCCGGCAATCTCCGCCGCCGCCCCCTGCACCGCCTGGATGTACGGGGAGTCCTCGACCTCGACGCCGCTCGACGCGATCTGCTCGATCATCTGCTCCGACAGCCGCAGGAAACGGTCGCTGCACGCGAACGCCGACTCCAGCTTGCGCATCGCCTGCTGGATCTCCACCCCGAGCTCTCCCGAGCGCTCCGCCAGTTGCTGCGTCGTCGCCTGGCTTTCCTGCGCCGACTTCGCGATGAGGTCGACGTCGATCTCCACATCCGCGAACGCCTGCAGGATCTTGCTCTGACCGGCTCCTCCCGAGCCGTCCGCCCTCAGCTCCCGGCTGAAGGTCTCGATCCGCGCATCCAGCGTCCCCACCGTGCCCATGATGGCCTTCGAGGACGCCTCGACTTGCGCCGCGAGGTCCTTCACCGCATCCGCCACCACGCCGAAGCCGCGGCCCGCCTCGCCGGCGCGCTTGGCCTCCACCGACGCGTTGAACGCCACCAGCCGCGTCTGCAACGCGATCTTCGTGATCTCGGACGCCGCGTCCGACACCTGACGCAAGGTGGACACGATTCCGCCCACTTCGTCGCCCACGCCGGACAGCGCCGTGCGCGCGCGCTCGACGGCTTCGCGGGTCTGGTTCGTGGATTGGTTGATGCCGTCCTGCGCATGCCGGACCTGCTCGAGCTCGGAGCCCAGCGCCTGCATCGCCTGCGCCTGCGAGGTCACGACCTTCTGCGTGTCCTCCAGCAGTCCGCGGACTTCGGCCGCGTCGCGGCCCAGTTTGGAGACGCCGCTCGAGAGCTCCCGAACGACCTTGGTGGTGTTGCCTTGCAGCGCCGGCTCACGAAAGCCAACCTCGGCTCCCCCACCGACGCGTCAGGCGCATCCTTCCCGGCGCGCCTGCGCCATGAGTCCCACATCGGACGCTCCCCTCATGGTTTATGGACCACAAGGATTGCGGCCGCCTATGCGGCTCGTTTTACCAGTCGCGCAGCTTGACGCGCAATCGGGCAATCGCTTGACTGTGCAGCTGGCACACCCGCGATTCGGTCACCTTCAGCACCGCGGCGATCTCTTTCAGGTTCATGTCATGTTCGTAGTACATGGACATGACGTAGGCCTCGCGCTCCGGCAGGTTCTTGATCGCCTCCACCAGCGCCTCGCGCATGCGGTGGTCGCCCAGCATCGACATCGGATCCGCCGAGTTGTCCCCGACGTGCCGGTCCAGGTAGTCGTCGTTGTCCTCGCCTCCGGAGATGTCCTCCAGATAGACCAGCTGCGTCCCGCGCACCTTGCCCAGCATCTCCTGGTACTCGGTCAGCGAGATGCCCATCTCGGCGGCGATCTCGGACTCCTGCGGCGGGCGGCCGAGCTTCTGTTCGAGCTTGTGCACCGCGCTCTCGATCGAGCGCTGCTGGCGGCGGTTGCCGCGGCTCATCCAGTCGCTGCCGCGCAGCTCATCGAGCATCGCGCCGCGGATGCGCTGCGTCGCGAAGGTCTCGAACTGCACGCCCTGCGCCGTGTCGAAGCGCGACAGCGCGTCCGTCAGGCCGATCAGGCCGACCTGGATCAGGTCGTCCAGTTCGACGTTGGCCGGCAGTTTCGCGATCATCTGATGCGCCAGACGGCGCACCAGCGGGCTGTACTGGCGGATCAGCGAGTTGTTGTCGAGTTGACCCTTGGCGGTGTACATCGTCTCGTCTCCAATCCGGCGTCAGTGCGCAGCGAGGGTCACGCCTTGCGGGGCGCGGCCAGCCTTGGGCTGCCACATCGGCCGCGGGCGCAGCGGCATCGCGTCGGCGGCGCTGTCGAGCGCCGCTCCGGGCACCGAGGCCAGCAGCAGTTCGCGCGCCATGTGACGCATCTCGTGCGTCAGCGGCGCCGTCACCGGCTGGCGGGGATCCAGGCAGGCCCACTCGCGCAGCACTGCGCCGAGGAAGCCGTCGCCGCAGCTCGAGAGCTGCTGGGCGATCCGTTCGGCCAGGCGCAGCTGCGGGTTGCAGGCCAGCAGCAGGCTGTAGACCATCAGGCCCGCGCGCTGCGTCAGCCACTTCATGCCGGCGTAGGCGTAGGTCACGCTCTGCACGTCGGTGTCGGCCAGCAGCACCGGACGCACTTCGCGCGAGACCAGCACGCGGCTGAGTTCCGCGGCGCTGGCGTGCAGCAGGACGACGTCGGCGTACGGCGCCGCGTCGGTCACTGCTTCCAGGAATTGGGCGGCCGAGCCGTTGGCATTGACGTAGCGCATCGGCAGTCCGCGCGCGGCCAGGAAGGAGACCTTCGCCGACAGCGGTTCCACGCAGGCCGCGAGGTCCACCGCCGCGAGTTCCGACGCCGCCGAGGCGTGCTCGCCCGCGTCCACGACCAGCGTGTGCAGGCCGAGTTCCCCGAACGCCGCGCACATGCCTTCCAGCAGCGCGCCGCTGCCGACGACATGCGGGTTGCTCACCACCGGCACCACGCGCACGCGCGCCGTGGCGAACAGTCGGCGCAGGCCGTCGGCCTGGTCTTTCGGAGCATTGCTGAAGTCGCGCATTGGGCTGCTCTGTGTCTCTTGCGTGTTCCGCCCCAGCGCCCTGTCCCCCTCGAGAGGAACCGGCCAATGCTGGAGCCGTTACCGGAAGTTTCGCTCCCGGGGCCACCCTCTGACCGGGAATTGAAAGGGGGAAACACCCCGCTTTTCTCTCCCGTCACCCTCACCTCGTGGACCTCTCACACAACGACTTCGGGTCGTCCCCCGCTCCAATGGAAAAAGGGGGAAGAGCCCGAGCCCTTCCCCCTTTCTAGAACTTGTGACCGGCTTTGGCAACTCCCGTCCCCGGGAAACCCCCTCCGATCGAGCGGTCAGCGCTTGATCAATTCATGCCCATCGGCGATGCGGCGCCTGCGCCTCCCGCCATCGTGCCGGCGGTGAAGATCAGGTTGACGTCGGAGGCGTCGACGCGCCAGGCCGACTGGCCGTGGCTGCGCAGCGCGCGCTGCACCAGCGCTTGCGACGACAGGCGATGCCAGTCTTCCGGCACGCGCTGGCCGTTGGTCACGCCGAGGACGCGCAGCTTGTGGCGGATCACGGTGTCCAGCGCCGGGGCCAGTTTCACCGCTTCGTCCAGCTTCGACAGGATGACGCCTTGCGCTTCCGCGCCGCGCCAGGCGCCGACCACGTCCTCGATCGTCTCGCCCTGCTGGGCGGCGTTGACGACCAGGATGCGCTTGATGCTCTTGTGCGCCAGCATGTCCAGCAGCTCGGCGGTCCGGCTGTCGCGCTGGGCCGTGCCGGCCGTGTCGATCAGCACCATCTTCTTGGACGACAGCAGGTCCAGCAGGTCTTCCAGCGACGCGCGGTCATGCGCCGTGTGCACCGGCACGCCGAGGATGCGGCCGTAGGCGCGCAGCTGCTCGTGAGCACCGATCCGGTAGGCGTCCAGCGTGATCAGGCCGAGCTGGCTCGCGCCGTACTTGGTCGCGAAGGCCGCGGCGATCTTGGCCGTCGTCGTCGTCTTGCCGACGCCGGTCGAGCCGATCATCGCGAACACGCCGCCCTGATCTTCCAGGGCCGGTTGCTGCTCGGCGGTCTGCACGTTGCGCGACAGCACGTTGGCGGCCCACGCCTGGGAATCGGCTTCCTCGGTCGTCTGCGCCGGCAGGCCTTCGACCAGCTTGCGCACCAGGGCCGGCGAGAAACCGGAGTCCAGCAGCTTCTGCGTCAGGCGCGCCTGCGCCGGCTGGCGCTGGAGCTTCTCCATGAAGGCCAGCGCGCCGAAGCGCTCTTCGATCATGCCCTTCATCGCGCGGAGCTCGGTCATCATCTCCTGCTCGCGACGCGAGGACGCCGGCATGTCGTTCAGCGGATGGTTGCCCATGCCGCCGAAGCCGTGGCCGATGCCGCCCAGGTCCTGCATGGCCTGCTGCTGCACGCGGATCTCGTCGCGCAGCACCGGCGGCACGACGCGCGGCGCGGGAGCCGGCGCGGGTTCGTAGGCACGCTCGTCGACGCGACGGGCGCCCAGGGTCTGCATCGCGGAACGCGCGCGCTGGTCGCGCTGCGCGGCCATCGAGGCGACCGATTCATTCATCTGCGATTGCGAGAAGGCCGGCGCCGGCTCGTCCATCATCGGATCGGGCAGGCCGTTCATCTCGGCCGAACGGCGCTTGAGCATGCGTTCCCGGACATAGTCCTGGAAGGACAGCGTGCTCATCGCCATCGCGTTGACGTCCTCGCCCACCGAGCCGCCGAAGGCGGGTTCGGCGCGCTGCGGGGCCGGCGACGCGGCCAGGCGCTGCTTGAGCGCCTGACGCGGTTGCACTTCTTCCCGTTGCTGCTGGCGCTGCGGCTGGGCAGCCGGCTGGCGCGGCGCGGCGGCGCGCGGCGCTGCGGCGGCGGCACGCGGCGTCGAAGCGGCGACGCGCTCGATCTGCGACATGCCTTCCGGCGCCATCGCCAGCACCTCCACCCCTTCGGGGCAGGGCTTGTTCGATAGCACGACCGCTTCGTCGCCGAAGGCCTGGCGGACCAGGGCCATGGCTTCGCGGGAATTGCGGGCGGTAAAGCGTTTGACGTTCATGCCGTGCCTCCGATGATGGAGCCGATGCGGATCGTGTGCGTTTCAGGAATCTCGCTGTGTCCCAGCACCTTCAGCCGCGGCGCAGCGCGCTTGAGCAGTCGGGCCAGGGGAGCGCGAATCAGGTCGGGCACCAGCAGGCAGGCGGGCAAACCGCGATCCTCTTGGGATTGCGCGGTCTGCGCGGCACTTCTTGCAAGCGTGTCGGCCACACCGGGATCCAGCGCCGCGCCGTGAGGCGAGTGCAGGGCCTGCGAGACCAGACGTTCCAGCTCGGGATCGAGGGCGATGACGTCGAGCTCCTTGGCCGGTCCGTAGATCTGCTGCACGATCGCCGGAGCGATGTGGATGCGGATGCGACGGGCCAGCTCGGCGGGATCGGTCGTCTGCGTGGCGTTTTCGGCCAGGCTTTCCACGATGGAACGCATGTCGCGGATATGCACGCCCTCTTCCAGCAGGAACTGGAGGACTCGTTGCAGGGCGGCGACATTGACCATCTTGGGAATCACGTCTTCGATGAGTTGGGGCGCTTGCTTGGTGAGGTGATCCACCAGCTGCTGGGTTTCCACTCGACCCAACAACCGGGCCGCGTGAACTTGCAGCAAGTGTGAAAGATGAGTGGCCACCACGGTCGCGCAATCAACGACCGTAAAGCCCGCCATTTGCGCCATATCCCGTTGCCGCTCCTCGACCCAGACCGCCGGGAGTCCGAAGGCGGGGTCCGTTGTCGGCGTCCCGATCAGCTTCTGCGTCGCGTGACCGGGGTTGATGGCGAGCCACATGCCCGGGTAGGCCTCCGCCTCGCCGATCACCGCGCCGCGCAGCGTCACGCGGTACTGGCTGGGGCGCAGTTCCAGGTTGTCCCGGATGTGCACCGACGGGGGCAGGAAACCGATGTCCTGCGCAAACTTGCGGCGTACGCCCTTGATGCGGCTCAGCAGGTCGCCTTCGCGGGTCTTGTCGACCAGCGTGATCAGGCGGTAGCCGACTTCCAGACCCAGCGTGTCCACGGCGACGACGTCGTCCCAGGAAGCTTCGGCATCCGGGTTCGGCGCGCCCGGCACGGGGCGGCGGTCTTGCTGCGGGCCTCGGCGGCCTTGGTGGCCTGTTCCTTGGTGCGCAGCCAGTACGCCAGGTAGCCCAGGGCGCCGGCGATGATCATGAACACCAGGTGCGGCATGCCCGGGATCAGGCCCAGGATGAACACCACGCCCGCGGTGATGGCGACGGCCTTGATCGAGCCGAACACCTGCGAGCCGATCATCTGGCCGACGTCCTTGTCCTTGCCGACGCGCGACACGACCAGGGCGGAGGAGACGGAGATCAGCAGCGCCGGGATCTGCGCCACCAGCGCGTCGCCGACGGCCAGCAGGATGTAGCTGTCGGCGGCCTGGCCGGCGGACAGCCCGTGCTGGACCACGCCGATGACGAAGCCGCCGACGATGTTGATGAAGAGGATCAGGATGCCGGCGATCGCGTCGCCGCGGACGAACTTCGAGGCACCGTCCATGGAGCCGAAGAAGTCCGCTTCGTCGCCCAGTTCGGCGCGGCGGCGCTTGGCTTCCTTCTCGTCGATCAGGCCGGCGGACAGGTCGGCGTCGATCGCCATCTGCTTGCCGGGCATGGCGTCCAGGGTGAAGCGCGCGCCGACTTCGGCGATCCGCTCGGCACCCTTGGTGACCACGATGAAGTTGATGACCACCAGGATCGCGAACACGATCAGGCCGACGGCGAAGTTGCCGCCGATCAGGAAGTGGCCGAAGGATTCGATGACCTTGCCCGCGGCGCCGGCGCCGGTATGGCCTTCCAGCAGCACCACGCGGGTGGAGGCGACGTTCAGCGACAGGCGCAGCAGCGTCGTGATCAGCAGGACGGTCGGGAAGGCCGCGAAGTCCAGCGGCCGGATCATCTGCGAGGCCACCAGCATCACCATGATGGACATGGCGATGTTGAAGGTGAAGAACAGGTCGAGCGCGAAGGCCGGCAGCGGCAGCACCATCATCGACAGGATGATCATGATGGCGATCGGCGCCCCGAGCGCCTGCACGATGGCGGCGCGGGGTCCGAGGAGGTTCTGCAAACGGGCCATCAGCTCGTTCATCGGTGCTGCCTTCAACCTGTTGGGTGCCGGGGGAGATCACGTGCCCGACACTGCCGTCGAGCCCCGCCATTGTTCGGCGGGAGCCTCGTTTCCTTTAGCCGGATAAAGGGGGAATCTCCCCCGAAATCGGGCCTCGCCCCTTCGGGCGAGGTCGGACCGTCAGGCGGGGTTGCCCTCGGGGAACTGGTCGTCCAGCTCTTCTTCCGGCGGCGTCCAGCCCGGCTTCTTGTGCGGGTCGAGCTCGTCCGGCACCGGCGGGTTCGGCACGGCCTGCGGCGAGGCGCCCTGCCCCTTCAGCGCGGCCTTCAGCTGGTACACGTACGCCAGCACCTGCGCCACGGCGCCGAAGAGCGCACCGGGGATCTCCCGGTCCAGCTCGGCGTGGGCGTACAGGGCACGGGCCAGCGCCGGCGCCTGCAGCACGGGGACCTTGTTTTCCTTGGCGATGTCGCGGATCTTGAACGCCAGCAGGTCCAGGCCCTTGGCCACCACGCGCGGCGCGCCGAACTTGGTCTCGTCGTAGGCGATCGCGACCGCATAGTGGGTCGGGTTCATCACGACCAGGTCCGCCTTCGGCACCGCCTGCAGCATCCGGCGCTTCACCAGCTCCCGGGCCTTGGCGCGCATCTTGTGCTTCATCTCGAGGTTGCCTTCGGCTTCCTTGAGCTCGTTCTTGGCTTCCTCGCGGGACATCTTCAGGCGCTTGAGGTACTGGAAGCGCTGCAGCGGCACGTCGATGACGGCGAACAGCGCCAGGCACAGACCCAGCAGCATCAGCCCCCCATCAGCTGCTTGCCCGCGAAGGCCAGCGCCGACGGCAGCGGCACCGACATGATCCCGATGAAACCGGCGATGCGGTCCTTCAGCGCCATCGCGCCGACGACGCCCAGCACCAGCGACAGCAGCACGGCCTTCAGCGCCGTGGTCAGGTTCTGCATCTGGAACAGCTTGCCGATGCCGGTGATGGGATTCAGGTTGGAGAACTTCGGCGCCAGCGGCTTCATCGTGAAGTTCCAGCCGCCCGACGCGATGTGCGCCACGATCGCGGCCATCGCCAGGATGATCAGCGCCGGCAGGCCCAGCATGAAACCCTGCCAGGTAAGCGTCGACAGGCGCTCGGTCATCATGCCGGCGGTGCGCAGCTGTTCGGCATCGAAACGCAGCGCGCCTTCCAGCATGCGCTGCAGCGTCTCGACGGCGTACGGCGTCGAGCTCGCGAACAAGGCGCCGCCCGTGGCCATCACCGCGAAATGCGGCAGGTCCCGGGAGCGCGGCAGTTGACCCTCCTTGCGAGATCTTTCGATCTTCTTCTGCGAGGCGGGTAAGTTGCGGTCTTGTGCGTCTTGATCGGCCATGGGTGGTCACGGCCCTATGCCGTGGCCCCGCCATTGTTCGGCCGGAGGGGGTTTCGCTTTAGCCGGATAAGGGACGGAAATCAGCCGGACTTCAGGACACAGGCCCAGAAAGCAGAAACCCGCGCCGGGGCGCGGGCTTCGTTGCGGCGATGCCGGCTTCGGGAGATCAGAAGCCCAGCGAGGCCAGCAGATCGTCCACTTCGGACTGGTTGGCGACCACGTCGGCGCGGCCTTCCGGATTCACGACCGGACCTTGCAGGATGCTCGGATCCACCTTCTCGCGCTGTTCCGGAGGAACCACCGAGACCAGCAGCTTGACCAGCGAGTCTTCCAGGTCGTTGGCCAGGGTCACGACCTTGGCGACCACCTGGCCGGTCAGGTCATGGAAGTCCTGCGACAGCATGATGTCGGTCAGGTGGGTGTCGATCTTCGACGTCGAGGACTCGACCTCCTTGACGAAGTTCAGCACCGCGCCCGAGGCCACCGCACGGACCGGGTCCGCGGTGATCGCCTGGGCCATCGCGTTGGCGGCCTCGGTGATCTTGGCGTGCTCGGCCTTGGCCTGGTCGACCGAGTTCAACACCTTGTTGGCGGCGTCGGCGGTCTTGTTGGCGATGTAGGTCAGGCGGCTGCGCGCGTCGGGCAGCCCGTCGGTCGCGACCTGCAGCTTGGGCATGACGCCCAGCTGCTGCATCGTGTCGTGCAGCACGCGGGTGATCGTGCCGATCTGTTGGAACACCTCGGGCGAGACCGTCAAGGGCTCGTTGGATTGCGAGGTCAGTTTGGCCAGCTCTTCCATCTGCATGGTGGGACTCCCAGCGTCAGGCCGCAGCGGCCAGCTTCTGCATGATCTTCAGGACCTTTTCCTCCAGCGTGGCCTTCGTGAATGGCTTCACGATGTAGCCCGCCGCACCGCTTTGCGCGGCCAGGACGATGTCTTCCTTGCGGGCTTCCGCCGTCACCATCAGCACCGGCAGGTGCTTCAGCGTGGCATCTTCCTTGATGGCCTTGAGCAGCTCGAAGCCGTTCATGTTGGGCATGTTGATGTCGCTGACGACGAAATCGTATTTCGCCTGTTTCAGCATGCTCAGGGCCTCGACGCCATCTTCCGCCTCTTCGGCGTTGTTGTAGCCGATCTCCTTCAGCAGACCGCGCACGATCCGGCGCATGGTCGAGAAGTCGTCGACGATCAAGAATTTCATGTCAGTGCTCATGGCGTTCCTCTGAGGGGACTGGAGGGCTTTGTTCGATTCGGAACGTTATCGGCTCGCGGGCGCGGAACTTGAGGCCTGCGGCGCGCTGGCCGCGGGGTCTGAAGCGTCCTCGTCCTCATCGGGCAGGTTCTTCAGCACCGCATCTTCGGCATCGCGATTCATCACGATGATGCTGATGCGGCGATTGACTTGGGCCTTGGGGTCTTTCGTGTCGAGCAACTTGCTCGACGCCAACCCCTGCACGCGAAGGACCCGGGCATCCGGCAAACCGCCCGCCACCAGCTCGCGCCGCGAGGCATTGGCCCGGTCCGCCGACAGTTCCCAGTTGCTGTATCCACGCTCGCCCGCAGAAAACGGCTGTGCATCCGTATGACCCTCCAGCGTGAGCCGGTTGGGCACCTCGGTCAACACGTTGCCGAGTTCCTGCAGCAACTCGCGCATATACGGTTTCACCACCGCGCTGCCGCTGTCAAACATCGGACGATTATTCTCGTCCACGATTTGAATCCGCAAGCCCTCGCGTGTCATATCGAGTCGGATTTGTCCACCTAATGCCGCAATTTTGGGGTTCTCGGCGATGATTTTCTCGACCTTGTCCTTCAACTGCTGCAGACGGACGCGTTCCGCCCGGCGCTGCTCTTCCTTGAGGGCCTTCAGGTTGATGGTTTTCCGAGGGGATTCGACGTCGCCGGCCTTGACCTGGCCGGTCTGGCGCGTCAGGTCCTGACCGCCGCCCTTGATGATGTGCGAGGCGTCGCCCGACCCCGATCCGCCGAACATCGCCACCTTCAGCGGCGAGGCGAAATAGTCCGCGATGCCCTTCTTGTCGCCTTCGGTCGTCGAGCCGAGCAGCCACATCAGCAGGAAGAAGGCCATCATCGCCGTCACGAAGTCGGCGTACGCGATCTTCCACGCGCCGCCGTGGGCGGCATGGCCGCCCTTCTTGACGCGCTTGATGATGATGGGCTGGAGCTTCTTGGCGTCACCGGCCATGGTGATTCACTCCGTTCACTTCTTCTTCACGTGGCCTTCGAGCTCGGCGAAGGTCGGGCGTTCCGTCGAGTACAGCACCTTGCGGCCGAATTCGATCGCCACCTGCGGCGCGTAGCCCTGCATCGAGGCCAGCAGCGTGGTCTTGATGCACTGGAGTTCCTTGCCGGCCTCGTCGACCTTGGCTTCCAGCGCGCCGGCCAGCGGCTCGGCGAAGGCGTAGGCCAGCAGAATCCCCAGGAAGGTACCGACCAGCGCCGAACCGATCATCCCGCCCAGCACCGCCGGCGGCTGACCGACCGAGCCCATGGTGTTCACCACGCCCAGCACCGCGGCCACGATGCCGAAGGCCGGGAGGCCGCCCGCCAGCCGCTGCAGCGCGATCACGGCGAGGAAGGCCTCGTGGTGGTGGGTGTCGATCTCGGCGTCCATCAGGGACTCGATCTCGTGCGCGTTCAGGTTGCCGGAGACCATCATCCGAAGATAGTCGGTGATGAACTCGGTGACGTGGTGGTCGTTACCCACCGTCGGGTATTTCTGGAACAGCGGCGAGCTGTGCGGATCCTCGACGTCCTTTTCGATGGACATCAGGCCTTCCTTGCGCGCCTTCTGCAGGATGTCGTACAGCAGCGCCAGCAACTCCATGTAGCGCGCCTTCGTGTACTTGCTGCCCTTGAAGCAGTCGCCCAGGCCCTTCATGGTGGCCTTCATGACCTTGGGCGGGTTCGTGGCGAGCATGCCGCCGATCGCCGCGCCGAAGATGGTGGTCATCTCGAACGGCAGTGCGTGCAGCACCACGCTGATGTTGCCTCCGTGCGCGATGAACACGCCGAAGATGCAGGCCAGGGCCAGCAGCCAACCGATGATGACAAACATGAAATGGGTTCCTCAGGCCTTGAGTTCGCGCACCCGGTAGACATACAGCTGATGCCGGGTGCCGGTGTCCAGTTGCGCAAAGACGGGTTGTCCCGGCAGCGGAAAGTCCAGGCTGACCAGCCAGTTGCCCGGCCGCATCTCGCTGCGCGCCTTGTCCAGCGCGCGCGGCATCGACTCGGGCCGCTGGAACAGGTAGACCAGGTCCGTCTCGCGCCACGACTGAGCCCACAGGTCGCCCCGGGCGATGTCGGCCCAGGGGCAGCGCAGGCGGGCCAGCAGCCACAGGAAGCCACTGTATTCAATGCCCGCGAAGCGCACGCTCGGATAAGCGCGGCGAAGGGCCACCAATCCATCGCCTAGACCGCAGCCGGCGTCGAGTACGCGGGCGCCTTCGTGCAGCTTCACACGCTCGGGGAGCGCGCGCAGCGCGTCGTGGGGCGTCGGGAACAGCGGCGCGTCGCTCCAGCCGTGGCGGGGGTAGGCCAGCACCAGCACGGCCAGCGGGATCAGCCAGATCCAGGCCGGCAGGTCGGTGCCGGTGAAGAGCAAGGCCATGGGGAAGCCCGCCGCGACGATCATCCGGCGCCAGGTCTGGCGATGGAGTCCCGCGAGGATCAGGCCGAGGCCCGAAGCGACGATCGCCGCCGGCCAGTCCGGGCCGAAGAGGCGCCAGACGATGAAACAGGCGCCCCAGCTCAGCAGTGCCAGCGTCGGCCAGCGCAGCGCGGAGGGTGCGTCTCCTGAAGCGGCGCGGGGAAGTCGGGCAGCCATGACGGCGCCCTCAATGCATCTGGATGCCGCCGGCCGCCTTGCCCTTGCCGGCGCGCGCCGGGGGTTGCACAGGCCGCAGACGTAATGCTTGGCGACCTCGTGCGGGTGGGTCACGAAGTGGCCGCCACACTTGCTGCACTTGGTCATCGTCAGCATGCCGTTGTCCACGAACTTCACCAGACGCCACGCGCGGGTCACCGACAGCAGCTGCTCCAGGTTCTGGGCCGCGGTCTGTTCCTGGTACAGCTGGTAGGCCTTGATGACAACGTCGATCTCGTCCATCTCGGCGACCTTGTTCAGGTACTCGTGAATGTTGAGGAACAGGCTGGCGTGGATATTGGGCTGCCAGGTCATGAACCAGTCCGTCGAGAACGGCAGTTGGCCCTTGCTGGGGCTCTTGCCCGAGACTTCCTTGTAGAGGCGCAGCAGACGCTCGTAGCTCAGGTCGGTTTCCGACTCCAGCACCTGCAGACGGGCGCCCAGGTGGATCAGCGTCACGGCGCGATCGATCTGCTTGGCTTCGGTCAGGATGGACTTGGTGCGCATGTCGGTGTCTCCGGCTCAGTTCAGCTTGGATTCAGCTTCAGTTGACGCGAGGGGCGTCGATAAAACTCAGGCGGCTTCCTGATGGCGGCCGGCCATCAGGATGGAGGCATGCAGGCGGGACACGCTTTCGTTGGCGGCCGGCTTGCCATGCGAGGTCAGCAGGCCCCACACCAGGTCGTCGTCCATGCGGAAGCGGCACAGCAGCGTGTTGCCGGAGGCCATCTTCAGCATCTGGGCGGCGCTCAGCGTGGTCAGCAGCGTCGCGGTTTCTTCCGAGATGCCCAGACGATACAGCGCCTGCTCGCGATCGGCACGGATCAGGCTCTGAGCCAGCATCAGGTACGACAGGTTGGCTTCGCGGATCTCGGCGAGGATTTGGTCGGCGTTCATCGTTCGGCTCCTGGGGGTGTTGGGTGCTGATGTCGTTTCGTTTCAGCGTGAGACGAACTGTAGAGATCCCGACACGCAAGCAACATCAGGTCGCTTCCATCTCCAGGTTAGGGAGCGCGCCGACGCGCTTGTCAGCCTAATTCCTACAAGATGCCAGATCAGCGCCATCCCGGCGCTGCTTTTTGAGGATCACCGCGCCTCGCGCAGTGCCCTCGCCTCCTCTGGGCGACCCGTCGCCTCGAGGATCAGCGCCAGGTTGTAAGCGGCCAGGCGACTGCCGCGTCCCTCGATGGCGCCCGGTTGGTCCGGCCGTTCGCCGATCTCCAGGCAGCGACGCCAGGCGTCCTCGATCATTGGGACCAAGGCATCGGCCTGCTGCGGCTGATCCGCAGCCCAGTCCAGCAGCAGATCGCCAAGCGCAAAGAAGAAGTCCGGCGAGTCCGCACATCTTTGCAATTGCGTTTCGGCAAAGACCATGCCATCGGCATGACGCTTGAGCGACTTCAGCCCGAAGAGCCTTCTGGCGACAAGGTCGTTCCACCATGCAGGAGGCAAGGGCAACGAACTCAAGCGATCGCAGGCGTTCGCGAACGCTGCTTCGGCATCGGCGAAGCGGTCATAGACCGAAAAGTCCTTGCCGAGCTGGTACCAGAGATACGGATTGGTCGGATCGTCATCTATGGCGGCGCGCAGCAATTGCTCGTTGCGCCCCTGCTTCACGTGAAGCCGCTCCGGCAAGTAGCCGTCGTGGCCGACCTGGATGTTGAGCGCGCGAACGGACAAGTCGTGCAGCGGCTGTTCGTGGATACGGCCGGCGTATCGAACATGTCCCGGCAGCACGCGGCTTAGGCGCGACTGCGCGGTGCCGCCGTCGAAGTGGTCCTGCAGCGCAATCGTGCCCACGAAGTCGGGCGATGTGGTGCGCAACGCCGTGAGCGCGACGCCACTGCCCTCCCCGATCAGCCATTCATCGGCATCGAGCACGATGTGCCAGTCAACGCCGGCCGCGTCGAGCGCGGCGTTGCGCGCAGCGGCGAAGTCATCGATCCAGGGGAAATGGACAACCCGAGCGCCAGCGGCTTCTGCCAACTGAACGGTGCCGTCGGTGGAACCGGTATCCATCACCAACATGTCGTCCACGAACGGACGAACGCTGGTCAACAGCCTGGAGATCGTCGCCGCCTCATTGCGGGCGATGACGACCAGGCAGTTGCGCCAGCGGGTGGACATTCGAATGCGTGGTCCGGGATCGATGCGCTCAGTGCATCTGGATGCCGCCGGCGGCCTTGCCCTTGCCGGCGCGGGCCGGCGGGTTGCACAGGCCGCAGACGTAATGCTTGGCGACCTCGTGCGGATGGGTCACGAAGTGGCCACCGCACTTGCTGCACTTGGTCATCGTCAGCATGCCGTTGTCCACGAACTTCACCAGGCGCCACGCGCGGGTCACCGACAGCAGCTGCTCCAGGTTCTGGGCCGCGGTCTGTTCCTGGTACAGCTGGTAGGCCTTGATGACGACGTCGATCTCGTCCATCTCGGCGACCTTGTTCAGGTACTCGTGGATGTTGAGGAACAGGCTGGCGTGGATGTTGGGCTGCCAGGTCATGAACCAGTCCGTCGAGAACGGCAGCTGGCCCTTGCTGGGGCTCTTGCCCGAGACTTCCTTGTACAGGCGCAGCAAACGCTCGTAGCTCAGGTCAGTTTCCGATTCCAGCACTTGCAGGCGCGCACCCAGCTTGATCAGCGTCACGGCGCGATCGATCTGCTTGGCTTCGGTCAGGATGGACTTGGTGCGCATGGGGTGCTCCGGTGTCTTTCGGATGTTCTCGGGCGGCAATTTCTCTGCCTGGGGGCAGTTGCCTGGATCGACTGGATCAGGCCGCAGCTTCCTGATGGCGACCGGCCATCAGGATGGAAGCGTGCAGGCGCGACACGCTGTCGTTCGCGGCCGGCTTGCCGTGCGAGGTCAGCAGGCCCCACACCAGGTCGTCGTCCATGCGGAAGCGGCACAGCAGCGTGTTGCCGGAGGCCATCTTCAGCATCTGCGCCGGGCTCAGCGTGTTCAACAGCGTCGCGGTCTCTTCCGAGATGCCCAGGCGGTACAGCGCCTGTTCGCGGTCGGTACGGATCAGGCTCTGCGCCAGCATCAGGTACGACAGGTTGGCTTCGCGGATCTCGGCAAGGATCTGGTCGCTGTTCATCGGGTGGCTCCTGGTGGGTTGCGTTGCTGCGATGGAATGAATTCTGAAGAAACACTCGTTCACGCAACATCAGGTGGACGCCAGATACAGGCTAGGGAGCGGGACGACCGCCTTGTCAGCCTGATTCCTACACGTTGACAGGCCCCCATGAGAAAACCGCCGGACGAGGCCCGTGGTTGCGGGCTCGGCGGCGGTTTTTCAGGGAGACAGCCTGTCAGGCGGTCTCCGGGTCGACGGATCGTCGACCGATCAGGCGGCTTGCAGGCGTAGCAATTCGGAGTCGACGATCGCCATCAATTCCGGCGAATCGCGACGCAGCATCTCGAGCGCCTGGCCTTGATTGAGGGTGGTCAACACCTCGATCGCCGCCTTCACCTCTCCCAGGCCCGACAGCGCGAAGCCGAGGGTGTAGAGGGAAGGCGCGTGTTGCGGCGACAACTCGACCGCGCGATGCGCATACAGCGCGGCATCGCTCAGTTGGCCCGCGGCCAGCATCAGCGCGCCGACATCGGACAGCAGGTCGACGCTCATCGGCGCCATTTCCAGCGCGTTGTAGAGCAGCTCGACACCGTCTCCGATGCGACCTTGCGCGGCTTGCGCATAGGCGGCGTTGCGCGCCTGGGCCAGCAGGAGACGAGCCTCGCTGGATCCCGGCCGGACCGTTCCGTGAAATTGTTCATCGATCGACGCGTCGATCATCGACACGGCGGACCGTGCCTCGGTTTGCGCTTGCAGTGGCATAGATCTCTCCATGGTCGTTGGGACTCGTCGATCGAGTCCGGTCTCGAAGCCGAGACCGATCCCGGCGAAGGTGGCGAATGCGGCGAATGCGGCGATTCCGCTTGTCGGCATCGCCAGGAAGCACTGTAGGGTGGCACCCCCGTGATCGAGCACACGAAAAGCACCGGCATTCCCCCTCAATCCCGAGCCATTCAGGCCGTAGATACCCCCATGTCCGTCGCCAGGCCGACGCCCGGCCACAAGTCCGGGTCGACGTCAAACGACAAACAACACGTTGCAAGACCTGCTTATCAACAGATCACAAGTCTTGACAAATTGCCCTCAAGTTCTATGTCGAGGGTCCCGATAACCAACTCAACGGGGCTGCTGAACGCAGCGACAGGCCAGCAAAGACAAGCAGTCTTGCTAGCAGGTCGAAGCAGGCAGGCGGCACGTGGTCCGGTTAGAAGGCCTGACGTTCTTGGCTTCCGATGAGGGGTGGGACGGCAACGGTTGACTAGCGTCGGACTGGGACCGAACCGGGAAATGGCCCGGGCGGTTCAGCAGGAGCATCCGAGATCCTCGGCCGGTTCGCCTCACGGCGGGTCGGAGGATCGGAGGACTCAGGCGCTCATGTGTGGTTCGGCGCTTTTGCCGGTATTTACGTATAGCTGTTAGGAGCAATCATGGCCCAGATCATCAACACCAACCTGCTGTCGCAAAACGCTCAGCGCAACACCTCGACCAGCCAATCGTCGCTGGCGATCTCGATGCAGCGCCTGTCGTCGGGCCTGCGTGTGAACTCCGCCAAGGACGATGCCGCCGGCCTGGCGATCGCGGACCGCATGAACTCGCAAGTCCGCGGCATGAACGTCGCCCAGCGCAATGCGAACGACGGCATCTCGCTGTCGCAGACGGCTGAAGGCGCGCTGTCCAAGGTGGGTGACTCGCTGCAGCGTATGCGTGAACTGGCGGTGCAGGCCCGCAACGCGACCAACACGACGTCCGACCTGGACTCGATCGGTCAGGAATACAGCCAGCTGGGCTCGGAAATCACCCGCGTCCTGGGCGGCACGACCTTCAACGGCCGCGCCATCCTGGCCGGCGACGCAGGCACGCAGACCTTCCAGATCGGCGCCAACACGACCACGAACGACTCGGTGGACGTCGTCACGACCGACATGACCGGCCAGGCCGCGATCACGGACGTCACCGGCGGCGCGATCACCAACGGCTCGTCGACCGACGACCTGAAGACGATCATCGACAACATCGACAAGGCGATCACCTCGGTGTCGACCGAGCGCTCCAAGCTGGGTGCCTCGCAGAACCGCTTCGACGCGATCGTGTCGAACCTGCAGATCTCGGTCGAGAACCAGACCGCTGCCCGCAGCCGGATCATGGACGCCGACTTCGCTTCGGAAACCGCCAACCTGAGCCGCGCGCAGATCCTGCAACAGGCCGGCAACGCGATGATCGCCCAGGCCAACCAGGCTCCCCAGCAAGTGCTGGCCCTGCTGCGCTAATAGAAGGAAGAGGCCACCCGCAGACGTCCAGACGTCCGCGGGTGCCAGGACCCTCGAAGGGGACTCGGTCCCCTTCTCTTTCCCCATCGACCTGCGGTGGTGGTGAAAGAGAAGTCAACGAGCGAGGGTGGGGCCGGAATGGGGCTTGGGGTTCGCGGATGCGAGACCCCATGCCCCGTGGAGAGCCCGCGCCAGGCCGCCCGAAGGCTTGGTACCAGACGTCCTCCGCGCCGGCCTAGAAGCCGGCACGGCGGGCTTCCGACACCGGCGGGCCGCAAGCGCCCGTCCACAGTGGCTCCCCGCCACTTCTTCACGCCCGCCACGGGGCGTTGCACGCTTTCTTTTCAAGAAGGCCTCAAGTCCATTCCCACGCGTCCCGATAACTGCATCAACGGGTCCGCAATTCAACAGCAAGGGCCACGTGGTCCGGCTCAGTCGGACGATTAATCAACCGTCCGCCGAGACCGCCAGAGGTCTTTGAAACTTGAAGGAATGAATCATGGCTCAGATCATCAACACCAACCTGCAATCGCTCAACGCCCAGCGCAACCTGTCGTCTTCGCAGTCGTCGCTGTCGGTGTCGATGCAGCGCCTGTCTTCGGGTCTGCGCGTCAACTCCGCCAAGGATGACGCGGCCGGCCTGGCGATCGCCGAGCGCATGAACGCCCAGGTCCGCGGCATGAACGTCGCGATGCGCAACGCCAACGACGGCATCTCCCTGGCGCAGACCGCCGAAGGCGCGCTGTCCAAGGTGGGCGATTCCCTGCAGCGCATGCGTGAACTGGCGGTGCAGGCCCGCAACGCAACCAACACCACGTCCGACCTGGATTCGATCGGCAAGGAATACGCGCAGCTGGGTCAGGAAATCGGCCGCGTCATCGGTGGCACGACCTTCAACGGCAAGTCCATCCTGGGCGACGACGCCGGCACGCAGACCTTCCAGATCGGCGCCAACACCAGCGCGAACGACTCGGTCGACGTGATCACCAACAACATGACCAACGACACGTCGATCACCAACGTGACCGGTGGCGTGATCGACAACGCCTCGACGCCCGACTCGCTCAAGACCGTCATCGACAACATCGACGCGGCCATCACCACGGTCAGCGGCCAGCGCGCCATCCTGGGCGCCTCGCAGAACCGCTTCGACGCGATCATCTCCAACCTGTCGGTCTCGGTGGAAAACCAGACCGCCGCCCGCAGCCGCATCATGGATGCCGACTTCGCCGCGGAAACCGCCAACCTGAGCCGCGCGCAGATCCTGCAGCAGGCCGGCAACACGATGGTGGCGCAGGCCAACCAGCTCCCGCAGCAGGTGCTGTCGCTGCTGCGCGGCGGCTGATCCCCTCTTCCAACGGTCGACTCCTCAAGCACCGGCCTTCGCGGCCGGGCCTCCAAAGGCTCCGCATCGCCCCTCCGGGAACGATGCGGGGCCTTCTTTTATTGGTTGTTAATGGCCGGTTTTCCGCCCGCTAATCGGCCAATCGGCGTTGAAGCACGTTTCGCACAATGGGAACCATCGAGCAGGTAGCACCGCTCGACCACCGGTCCAACCGGCAGATCCAAACAATGACTGCGATGGCGCAGCGAGGATCCGCAGGTGCGGTCGGGAACCGACCCACCTAACCGGGATCGCAGCCAGGACAGGATCTCCGCAGGAGTGCATCAATGCCACAGACCATCAACACCAACATTGCCTCGCTGAACGCGCAACGCAATCTGAACTCGTCGCAGTCGTCGCTGGCGACCTCGATGCAGCGCCTGTCGTCGGGCCTGCGGGTGAACTCCGCGAAGGACGACGCCGCCGGCCTGGCGATCGCCGAACGCATGAACTCGCAAGCACGCGGCATGACGGTGGCGATGCGCAATGCCAACGACGGCATCTCGCTGTCGCAGACCGCGGAAGGCGCGCTGGGCAAGGTCGCCGATTCGCTGCAGCGGATGCGTGAACTGGCCATCCAGGCCCGCAACGCGACCAACGCGGACAGCGACAAGGATTCGCTGGACAAGGAATTCGGCGAGCTCGCCAAGGAAATCCAGCGCGTCACCGCGGGGACGACCTTCAACGGGAAATACATCCTCGGCGCCGATGCCGCCCTCCCCCAGGTCTTCCAGGTCGGTCCGAACACGACATCCAACGACGAGATCTCGGTCACCACGCCGAACATGTCCGCCGATGAGTCGATCGTCAGGGTCGCCGGGACCGATGCCAACGGCACCGACCGGGGCAGCATCAACCGTGATGCCGACCCGGCCAAGATCGCCGAGGTCGTCGCCAACATCGACGCGGCGCTGGACACCGTCAACAGCCAGCGCGCGACGCTGGGTGCGACGCAGAACCGCTTCGACGCCGTGATCTCCAACCTGCAGGTGGCGTTCGAGAACCAGACCGCCGCCCGCAGCCGGATCATGGACGCCGACTTCGCGGTCGAAACGTCCAACCTGAGCCGCGCGCAGATCCTGCAGCAGGCGGGCAACGCGATGGTCGCGCAAGCGAACCAGCTGCCGCAGCAGGTGCTGTCGCTGCTCAAGGGCTGATAGAAAAACGCAATCAATCCCCCGGGTCACCGTCCTAAAGTCGGTGCCACGGGCGCCGATAAGCAGGAC
This sequence comes from Roseateles chitinivorans, assembly GCF_050632235.1. GTDB lineage: Bacteria > Pseudomonadota > Gammaproteobacteria > Burkholderiales > Burkholderiaceae_C > Roseateles > Roseateles chitinivorans_A. The sequence continues at coordinate 5,551,445 of NZ_CP192584.1, forward strand.
AGGGCCTCACGCAACACACGCGGGGCCCTGTCGCGCTTGGGACTTCCACGAGGGAGCCGGGCCACGGTGGTCAGGGTCACAGGGAGCAAGAACGATGGCATCCATTACTTCCGCCGGTCTGGGCAGCGGCCTGGACGTCGAGAGCATCGTCACGAAGCTGGTCTCGCTCGAGAAGCAGCCGATCACGGATCTCCAGACGCGCACCGACACGATCAAGACGCAGATCTCCGAATACGGGAAGATCAAGAGCGCTTTCAGCACGATGCGCGACGCGGCCGCCAAGCTGGCCAATCCGAGCACCTGGGCGGCGCTGACCGCCACGTCCTCCGACACCTCGATGGCCACGGTCATCGCCGGCGCCGGCTCGGGCGCGGGCTCCTACGCGCTCAGCGTGACCAACCTCGCGTCGCCGCAATCGCTGTCGAGCAAGGCCTTCGCGACGAACGCGACGATCGGCTCGGGGTCGATGACCATCGAGCTGGGTCAGTGGAGCTCGGACGACAAGACCTTCACCGGCAAGAACGGTTCGTCGCCGGTGAGCGTCTCCATCTCGGCGACCGACACGCTGTCCAGCATCCGCGACAAGATCAACGGTTCCGGCGCGGGGGTGCTCGCCTCGGTCGTGACCGATGCCAACGGTCAGCGTCTGGTGATCCGGTCCAAGGACACCGGCGAGGCGAACGGCTTCCGCATCACCACGGCCGACGACGACGGCAACGGGTCCGACGCCAACGGCCTGTCCGCGCTGGCCTACGACCCGACGTCCTCGATCAAGTCGATGACGCAGAACACCGCGGCCATGAACGCCAACCTCACGGTCAACGGCCTGGCGATCAGTTCCGCCTCCAACAACATCGAAGGCGCCGTCGACGGCCTGACGATCAACCTGCTCAAGGGCGGCACCAAGGATCCCGCGGACGCCACGGGCAAGACGATCATTCCCGCGCAGTCGACCATCACCGTCGGCCAGGACAAGGACAGCGTCAAGAAGGCGATCACCGACTTCGTCACGTCGTACAACAGCCTGATGACGCTGATGCGCAACGACACCAAGTACGACGACACCAACAAGACCGCCGGCGCGCTCCAGGGCGACAGCACCGCGGTCGGCCTGCAGAGCCAGCTGCGCAACATCACCGCGTCGGGCAGCACCCTCGGCGGCCAGTTCGGCCGGCTGTCGGACATCGGCATCGACATCAACGCCGACGGCACGATGAAGGTCAACGACACCAAGCTGACCAGCGCACTGGGCAGCATGGGCGACCTGAAGAACCTGTTCATGGGGGTGGACAGCAGCGATGCGAACAACAACGGCATGGCCACGCGCTGGCGCGGCTTCGCGGACCAGGTCACCGGCTTCGACGGCTCGATCACGACCCGGACGACCGGCCTGCAATCGCGCGTGACGGCCAACGGCAAGCGCGTCGACGAGCTCAACGACCGCGCCGACGCCTACGAGAAACGCCTGCGCGCGCAATACACGGCGCTGGACACGCAGATGGCCAAGCTCAACGACATGCAGAGCTACGTCAGCAAGATCACCAGCATGCTCAGCAGCAGCTGACGCGACGGCCGCGGTCGAGGACGGAACAGGGCCGTCGTCACCGCCCTTCTCCGGCGCTTCGAAAAGAGCACCGACAAGCCTCCTCACGGAGGCTTTTCCTTTTCTTCACACAGGCAGAATTTCGCGACAAATTCGACACGGGGAGGCTCAAGTTGGACCGGCGGGGGCCGAAAACTGATTCAAGCACTTCAGCACACCGCAGCAATCAATCATGTACGGCAACTCCTCCCCCTTCGCCTCCCACGGTCAGCGCGCCAGCAGCATGTACAACCGCGTCGGCGTGGAAACGGACGTGATGACGGCCTCGCCGCATCGCCTCGTGAGCCTGCTGCTGGACGGCGCCTTCGATTCGATGACGCAAGCCATCGGCGCGATCCGCTCCGGCAATGTCGAAGTGAAGAACCGCAGCCTGAGCCGCGCGGTCCGCATCCTGGACGAAGGCCTGAAGGCGGCCCTCAACCTGGAATCGGGCGAACTGGCCCTGGACCTGCGCGACCTGTATGCCTACATCTGCACCCGGCTGACCTACGCCAACCTGCGCAGCGACGACGCCGCGATCGAGGAATGCGTGAAGCTGCTGCAACCGATCAAGGAAGCCTGGGCCTCCATCGCCCCGGCCACCGCCGACCAACGCGCCGCGGCCTGAGCCCCGGACCCCGCCCTTCAGCCTGACGACTTGAGAAGTTCCATGTCCAAGTACACCGCCAAGCCCCAGACCTCCGCCGCCCACGCCGCCCCGACCCCGGACCGCCTCATGAGCACCCAACTGTTGAGCTACTACGAAGCCATCGAACAAGCCAGCGCCGACATGCTGAGCGCCGCCCGCTCGGGCAACTGGGACGAAGTGGTGAAGCTCGAAGGCGCCTGCGTGCTGCTGATCTCGCAGCTCAAGCATGCGGCCTCCAGCCAGAACCTGGGCCCGGACGAGGCGCAGCTGAAGACGCGCATCATGCAGCGCATCCTGGTCAACGACGCGGAAATCCGCCACCTGGCCGAGCCGTGGCTGGAAGACCTGGACCAGCTGATGAAGGGCAAGTCCAAGACGGTCCACTGATCAGCCGGCGGATCGGCTTCCTCCGACCGCCTGGGCGATCCGAGACATCGGTCACGCGACCGGGCTCGGGACTCACGACAGCGCCGCGACCGGCCCCTTGAACGGATGGGGTTGGCGCGGCGTTTGCCTTGGGGATGCGAGAGAATTTTCCCAACGAATCCTGCCGGATGCTGGCCTTGAGCGACCTGAAGCTATCCCCTAGCCCCCCGACGCCGCGGACACCGATTTCCGGATGGACGCGCCCGGTGAAATCATGAACTGGCTGCGCGAGCTGCTGCAGTCGCAGGCGCGCATCCAGCTGTCGACCCCGGATGGCGAAGCCATCCACACGGTGCTGCGAGCGCTGGACACGCCGCACGGCATGCTGACGATGGAAGCGCCGCAGGTCGGCGACACCCTCGCGCCGGTGCTGGCCAGCGACGAACTGGTGGCGACGGCCTTCCTGGACAAGATCAAGCTGCAGTTCGACGTCTCGGGGCTGGTAGCCATCCGCGGCGACGGTGCGGAAGTGCTGCGTTCTCCAGTCCCGCTGCGCCTGTACCGCTTCCAGCGGCGTCAGGCCTACCGGGTGGCCTCGGCCGGGCAGCTCTACCCGGCGCTGAAACTGGCTGATCCAGCCCTGCCGCGCATCCGGGTCATGAACGTGAGCGCTGGCGGCGTCGCGCTGCAGTGGCCGGCGGACGTGGTCCCGGTCCCGCAGGCGGGCGAAGAGATCAGCGGGACGCTGGAACTGGAACGCGAAGTCAGCTTCACGACGCTGCTGAGAATCCAGCACATGTCGGAGAGCGATCAAGGGGCGCCCCACCATGCCGGCTGCGCCTTCGTCTCGCTGGCGCCCACGGCAGCCCGCGCGCTGCAGATCTTCATCGACCAGGCGCAGAAGCGGGAGCGGTTGATGCGACGCAGCATCTGATCCACGGATCTCAGAATGAACAAAGCCGCCCGATAGGCGGCTTTTTCGTTCGCAATGCGGATCCTCTATGGAGATCGACGCCCGTCGCGCACGCCGCGGCCTTGTTCAGACCTGCATGTTCATGATTTCCGAGTAAGCGGACACCAGCCGGTTGCGCACCTGCAGCGTCGCCTGGAAGCCGATCTGCGCCTTCTGCATGGCCACCATGGTCTCTTCCAGGCTGACGGTCGGATTGTCCAGCTGGACTTCCCGCTGCAGCCGCGAGGCCTCGTTCTGCTGCGTGCTCACGGACTTCAACGCCGAGCTCATCGCATCCGCGAAGCTCGCACCGCCCGACGCGGCCTTGGCCACCGGCTGACCTTGGGGGTCAGGCCGGCGCGTGCCACCGCGTTGGCGAAGTCGAAGGGTTTGAGTTTCAGGTCCACGGAACGCATCGTACGGATCCGCCTGCCGTCCATAGCTCCGAACTGGGGGGCCTTCTTCGGCCTGTTCCCACCATTCTTGAGGGCCTGCATCGAAATAATCCAGTCCTGTGTCGAGGCGTCCGCCTGGGCACTCCGTTCGACACCAGCCGACCACCGACCACCCCATGGACAACGCCCTGAGCAGCCCCGCCGCCGGACTCCCCGAGGTGCAGCAGACCGCCAAACCGGTCGGCCTGCCCGCCCGCCTGGCGGCGATGCCCACGAAGAGCAAGATGATGCTGGGCGGCGGCGTGGCCGCGCTCCTGGCGGTCATCGTGGCGATGTCGATGATGACGGCCAAGCCGGACTACCGGCCGCTGTTCTCCGGCCTGTCCGACAAGGACGGCGGCGCCGTCATCGCGCAGCTGTCGCAGATGAACGTGCCCTACCGCAACGACCCGGGCGGCGTCATCATGGTCCCCGCCAACCAGGTCTACGACCTGCGCATGAAGCTGGCGTCGGCCGGACTGCCCAAGGGCGGCGTCGTCGGCTTCGAGCTGATGGACAAGCAGTCCATCGGCCAGACCGCCTTCAACGAGCGGCTGAACTTCCAGCGCGCGCTGGAAGGCGAACTGACCCGCACCATCACCGCCATGGCCGACGTCGCCGATGCGCGCGTCCATCTGGCCATGCCGCAACAGAACGGCTTCTTCCGCGAACAGCAGAAGCCCAGCGCCTCCGTCATGCTGACGCTGCGCGGTGGCCGCACGCTGGACCGCGCCCAGATCGCCGGCATCGTCCACCTGGTGTCCTCGTCGGTGCCGGAGCTGAACCCCAAGGCTGTCAGCGTGCTCGACAGCACCGGTGCCCTGCTCTCCCAGAACCCGGACGGCAACGCCATCGGCCTGGACAGCCAGCAGCTGCAGTACAAGCAGCAGATCGAAGCCAACCTGAACAAGCGGGTGGCCGAACTGCTGGAGCCGGTCGTCGGCCGTGACAACCTGCGCTCGACGGTCACCGCCGACGTCGACTTCAGCCAGGTCGAATCCACCGCCGAGGAATACAAGCCCAACCAGGGTCCGAACACGCAGAGCAGCGTGCGTCGCCTGACCTCGGAAGAACAATCCGGCGGTTCCGCCGGCGTGCCCACCGGCGTGCCCGGCGCGACCAGCAACCAGGTCCCGCCGCAGGCCGCCGCGCCGATCAACGGCCAGGCCCAGCAGCTGCAACCGGCCGGCCAGTCCGGCGGCACGCAGAACCTGCGCCGCAACAACGACACGCAATTCGAGCTCGACCGCACCGTGCGCGTCACCCGCAATGCGATCGGCCAGATCCGTCGCCTGAACGCCGCCGTCGTCGTCAACCAGAAGACCGTCACCGACAAGAACGGCAAGACGTCCAGCCAGCCCCTGTCCGACGCCGAGATCCAGAAGCTGGACTCGCTGGTCAAGGAAGCGCTGGGCTTCTCGCAGGAGCGCGGCGATTCGATCAAGGTCATCAGCACCCCGTTCGTCTCCGACAAGATCGAGAACGCCGACGTGCCGCTGTGGCAGCAACCGTGGCTGCGCGATGTCGCCCGCGACTTCGCCGTGCCCGCCGCCCTGGTGCTGGTCGCGCTGATCGCCGTGTTCGGACTGGTTCGCCCTGCTCTCAAGGCGGCTTTCCCGCCGCCGGCCGAACAGAAGGACGACACTGCCAGCAACAACGCGCTCAGCGTGGTCGAGGACGAACAGCTGGCACTCGGCGGCCCGCGCGGTCCTGGCGGTCTGCCGGCCCTGGAAGCGCCGATCTCGAACGACAAGCTCGAACGCGCCCGCCTGCTGGCCAAGGAGAACCCGATCGCCGTGGCCAACATCATGCGCGCCTGGGTCAACGGCGAGGAGCTGGAAACGGCCGCGCCCGCCGGCGGCCGCCGCTGAACCCCGACGACAAGCACGCCCACCCGGATCGATAGCGAGACACCACCATGGACGACAAAGGCGTAGAAGACGCAGCCATCCTGCTGATGTCGCTGGGCGAGGAGGAAGCCTCCGAGGTCTTCAAGCACCTCGCGCCCAAGGAAGTGCAGAAGCTGGGCGAGACCATCGCCAAGATGAAGGTCGTGCCGCGCGAGCGCGTCGAGCGCGTGCTCGACAAGTTCGACCTGGTCGCCGAGACCCAGAGCACGCTCGTCAGCGACACCGACGAGTACGTCCGCTCGGTGCTGCGCAAGGCGCTGGGCGAGGACAAGGCCAACCTGCTGCTGGACCGGATCCTGCAGGGCTCGGATGTCTCCTCGATCGAATCGCTGAAGTGGATGGACCCGGGCTCGGTCGCGGAACTGCTGCGCAACGAGCACCCGCAGATCGTCGCCGCCATCCTGTCCCACCTGGACTTCGACCAGAGCAGCTCGGTGCTGCGCGTCTTCACCGAGCGCCAGCGCAATGAAGTGCTGATCCGCATCGCCACGCTGGACGGCATCCAGCCGATGGCGCTGAAGGACCTCAACGAGGTCATGGGCCAGATCCTGGCCGGCGGCGAGCGCATGAAGAAGTCCAACCTCGGCGGCGTCAAGACCGCGGCCGAGATCATCAACATGATGGGCACCAGCGTCGAGGCCTCGGTGCTGGACTACATCCGCGAAGCCGACTCCGACCTGGCGCAGAAGATCATGGACAACATGTTCACGTTCGACGACGTGGACAAGATCGACGACCGCGGCATCCAGGCCATCCTCAAGGAAGTGCAGTCCGAATCGCTCATCGTCGCGCTCAAGGGCGCCGGCCCGGAACTGCGCGAGAAGATCTTCCGCAACATGTCCTCCCGCGCCGCCGAGACGCTGCGCGAGGACCTGGATTCGCGCGGTCCGGTGCGCCTGTCCGAGGTCGAGGCCGAGCAGAAGGAAATCCTCAAGGTCGTGCGTCGCCTCGTCGACGAAGGCCAGATCGTGCTCGCCGGCGGCGGCGACGACCAGTTCCTGTAATACGCTGGTCGCCTCTTCCGCCGACGGACACCCGCCACGATGGTCACCCGCCCTCCCCGCCAAGTGCCACCCCCGCCGCGCGCCGATGGCGATCAGCAGCGCGGCAGCACCTATGGCCGCATCATTCCGCGCGAGGAGCTGTCGGGCTTCGCCGCGTGGAATCCGGGCGCGCTCGATGGCGGCGCCGCCCCGCGCCGTCCCGCGGTCACCGCGCCCGCCCCGGTCGAACCACCGCCTCCGCCGCCTCCGCCGGGTCCCAGCGTCGAAGAACTGGTGCAGCAGGCGCGACAGGCCGGTTACCAGGACGGCTACCGCGATGGCATGGCCGCGCTGGACGCCTTCAAGCAGAGCTTCGCCAAGCAGATCAGCGCCCAGGTGGGGCAACTGGTCGCCAGCTTCGACCAGGACCTGTCCGCGATGGAACAGGACATGGCCGACGCGCTGGCGCGCACCGCCGTCGAACTGGCCCGTCAGGTCGTCCGCAACGAACTGGAGACAGCGCCGGAACTCGTGGCCAAGGTGGCGCACGATGCCGTCGAGGCCCTGCTGATCAACGCCCGCCACGTCCGCGTGCGCGTGCACCCCGACGACCTGCCGCTGGTGCTGGACGGCGCCGGCCAGGAACTGCGCGCCCGCGAGGCGCAGGTCATCCCCGATCCCTCGATCGCCCGGGGCGGCGTCAAGGTCGATGCCGACATCTGCAGCGTCGACGCCTCGCTGCCGGCCCGCTGGCAGTCGGCGGTCGGCGCGCTCGGTCAGACCTCGGTCTGGGAAAACCGCCGCAGCGCCGCCGATGAACAGCGGGATGCCCGGCTGGACTTCCGCCTCGATCCCACACCCAGCCAGTACGGCGGCCTGCCGCACGGCGCCAATCAAGGCGCGTCCGAGGACCGCGAACCATGAGCGCCCGCACCGACCGCTGGCGCCAGTACTTCGACGACCTGCAGGCCTTCGCCGGCAATGCGCCGCCGATCGAGCCGCAGGGCAAGCTGGTGCGCGTCGCCGGTCTGGTGCTGGAAGCCACCGGCGTGAAGGTGCCGGTCGGGTCGGTCTGCGAGATCCACATGCCTTCGACCGCCGCCTCGCCGCGTCGCGGGCAGCGTCCGGTCACAGCCGAGGTCGTCGGATTCTCCGGCGACCGCGCCTACCTGATGCCGACCGACGAGATCCAGGGCCTGGCCAGCGGCGCGATGGTGCTGCCCCGCCCCGCCGCGCTGCACGGTCCCGCGCTGGGCGAAGAACGCCACCCCTGGCGCCGCGACGAGGACCGCGGCCTTCACCTGCCCATGGGCGACGGCCTGCTGGGTCGCGTCGTCGATCCGCAGGGCCATCCGATCGACCGCCGCGGCCCGCTGGCCGACATCCGCGACGAACCCATGGTCCGCCGCCCGATCAACGCGATGGACCGCGACCCGGTCCGCCGTCCGCTGGACACCGGCGTGCGCGCCATCAATTCGCTGCTGACCGTCGGCCGAGGCCAGCGCCTGGGCCTGTTCGCCGGAACCGGCGTCGGCAAGTCGGTGCTGCTGGGCATGATGGCCCGCTACACGCAGGCGGACGTCATCGTCGTCGGCCTGATCGGCGAACGCGGCCGCGAAGTGAAGGAATTCATCGAGGACATCCTCGGCGAGGAAGGCCTGCGCCGCAGCGTCGTCGTGGCCGCGCCGGCCGACGCGCCGCCGCTGCTGCGCATGCAGGGCGCCACCTACGCCACCGCGATCGCCGAGCACTTCCGCGACCGCGGCCAGCATGTGCTGCTGCTGATGGATTCGCTCACCCGTTACGCGATGGCGCAGCGCGAGATCGCCCTCGCGATCGGCGAACCACCGGCGACCAAAGGCTATCCGCCTTCCTGCTTCGCGAAGCTTCCGCAATTGGTGGAACGCAGCGGCAACGGCCTGGCCGGCGAAGGATCGATCACCGCCTTCTACACCGTGCTGTCCGAAGGCGACGACCAGCAGGATCCGATTGCGGACGCCGCCCGAGGCATCCTCGACGGCCACATCGTGCTCAGCCGCGAGTTGGCGGAGAGTGGGCACTACCCGGCGATCGACGTGGAACGGTCCATCTCGCGCGTCATGACCAGCGTGGCCGACAAGCGCCACGTCGAACTGGCGCGCCGTTTCCGGCAGCTCCTCGCGAAGTACAACAAGGCGCGTGACCTGATCCAGTTGGGCGCCTATCAGCCCGGCCACGACCCCGAGTTGGACATGGCGGTTCGCCTGCATGGCGACATGGACCGATTGCTCCAACAAGACATGCATTCCCCCGCTTCTTTGAACGATTGCCTCAATCAGTTGACCGCCACACTTAACTTTGCGTGATAGCTGCCGACATCCGTAAAGCGAGGTCATCGACATGAGTAGTTCCAATCTGCAGGCCCTGACCGTTCTCCTCGAACGCGCGGAGGCCGAGCGCGATGAAGCGCTGCGTCATCTGCAGGACGCGCAGTCGCGTGCGAACGCGGCGCGCAACCAGCATGACCAGTTGTCGCAGTACCGCACGGACTACCGCACCCGCTGGTCGCAGGAATTCGCCCAGCGGACGACCGTGCAACTGCTGGGCTGCTATCAGAACTTCGGCCAGCGTCTGGACCAGGCCATCGGTCAGCAGGGCGGCATCGCCGACTACGCCGACCAGCGCCTGTCCGCCGCCCGCGACCTGGTCCGGGAGCGCGAACTGCGCGTCGCCTCGGTGCGCAAGCTGATCGAGCGCCGCCGCGCCGAGACGCTGCGTACCCAGCTGCGCCAGGAACAGCGCGCCACCGATGAACAAGCCGCCCGCGCTGCTTCGCGCGGCGGCAACCCGATGTCCCGGCTGGTCGCCTGATCGCGGCCCGGTCCACCCGGAACCTTCCTCGCCATGACGCAGATCCAGAACACGAATCCGATGCCGGGCGCCCTCGGCGGCCTCGGTGCGAACAACCCCGCCTACACCGGCCGCAAGGACGGCGCGTCGACGGACTTCTCCCGTTTGCTGAACCAGAGCAACCAGCAGTTGCAGGACCAGTCGGCGCAATCGGCCAAGACCGCCATGGCGAAGCTGCAATCGCAGCAGTTGGCGAGCCAGCAGATGCAGTCGCAGCAGCAGTCCCGGCAGCTGGAAGCCCAGCAGCAGGCGCAGCGCCAGGAGTCGGCGCAGCCGCCAAGCCCGCGTCGCCGCCCACACGCTCACCCGAGAACACCGCCGCGAAGGACGAGAACAAGCTCGCCGCGCGCAATGCCGCCGCCCGCAACAGCGCCAGCAAGGCCGAAGACGCCAAGACCCCGGCCCGTTCCACGAAGTCGGATCCGGCCACTGCCGGAGAAGCCACGGACGTGGCTGACGCGGCCGAGGCCACCGATCCGGCGGATGCCGCCCGGGCCGATGCCGCCAGCGGCAAGGACGCCGAGCGCGTCGTGGCCAAGGACGACGAGGGCAAGGACAAAAAGGCCGCCAAGGACGCGAAGGACACCGGTGCGACCGCTGCCGAGCAGATCCTGGCGATGCTGCGCGGCGACGCGCCCGTGGAAACCAAGACCCAGGCACGCGCCGGTACGGCCGAGGGCGACGAGGCGGGCACCGACGCCCTGCCCGGCGGCGCACAGGCTCACGGCAAGCAAGCGACCACCGGCGACGTCCTGCGCGAGCGCCAGCAGCTTCAGCGAGAACTGAGCCAGGCCGCCGCAGGCACTGCCGGCGCGACCGAAGGCGCGGACAAGACCGCCCAGACCGACGCGCTGCAAGCCGCCTCCAGCGGCGCGCACGAGATCGCCATGGGCGACTCCGCCAAGGGCCCGCAGCCGAGTTTCGAGGCACTGCTGGCCGCAGCGCAGCAAACCGGTTCGGCGTCCGGCACCTCCGGCGCCGACGCGACGTCTGCGACCCAGGCACCCAGCGTTCCGCTCAGCCATCCGCTGGACAGCCCCGACTTCGCGCCGGAACTCTCCGCCAGCGTCAGCCTCCTGATCCAGGACGGCGTGCACGAAGCCCAACTTCAGCTCAATCCGACCGAGATGGGTCCGGTGTCGATCAACATCCAGCTCGACGGCCAGCAGGCGCAGGTGAACTTCCATGCCCAGCACGCCGCGACCCGCGAGGTGCTGGAACGCAGCCTGCCGGATCTGGCGGCCGCCCTGCAGGCGCAGGGCTTGACCCTGAGCGGCGGCGGGGTGTTCGCCCAGTCGCAGTCCAGCGGCGGCCAGAATCGTGGCGACGGTTCCGCCGACGGCACGTCCAACGGCAACGGCAACGGCCGCCGGGGTGGACGCGGCCAGGGCTCGGACGACGACGGCGCGATCGCCGCCAGCGGCCGGTCGGAGCGCCGCTCTGCACCGCGCGGGCTGGTCGACCTGTACGCCTGAAGATCCCCGAGTCTGACCGGAATCCGCCGCCTTTTCGCGCGTTGAGCGCCGTGGCGGCGCTTCACAATGGGAGACATTGCCGGGTCACCAGATCCGGTTCCCCGCCAACGTCCCTCATTTCATCACCGGAGCGCCCATGGCCACAGCCGCCGCAGGCAACGACGCCGCCGTCAAGGGTGGCGGCAAGAAGAAGCTGATCATCATCGTCGCCATCGTCCTGGTGGTGGTGCTGGTGGGCGTCGCCGCGTTGCTGATGATGAAGAAGAAGTCGCATGCCGATGACGAGGAAGGCGCCGCCGCCGAGGAGAAGCCCGCGGCGGCCGCCCACGCCAAGCCGGGCACGCCCCCGACCTTCGTCCCGCTGGACCCGTTCACGGTGAACCTGGCCGACAAGGAGGTCGACCGCTTCGCGCAGGTCGGCATCACGCTGGAAGTCGCCGACGCGCATTTCGCCGACCAGCTCAAGGCCTACATGCCGGCGATCCGCAACAACGTGCTGCTGGTGCTGTCGCACAAGACCTCGGCCGAACTGCTGAGCGCCGAAGGCAAGGAACAGCTGGCCAAGGAAATCCGCCGAGAGGCCGTGCGTCCGATGGGCATCGAGCTCGACGACGAGGATGAGGACTCGGACGCCGCGCCGAAGAAGAAGAAAAAGAAGAAGCGCCAGGTCGAGAGCCCGGTGACGCAGGTCCTGTTCTCCACCTTCATCGTGCAGTGACGAGCCGCACAGCAAGGAGCGCGCGATGAATCAGCAAATCCTGTCGCAAGACGAAGTCGATGCCCTGCTGCAGGGCATCACCGGCGAGAGCCAGAAGCTCGAGGCCGAAGAGGTCCAGACCGGCGGCATCCGCGAGTACAACCTCGCCAGCCAGGAACGGATCGTCCGTGGGCGCATGCCCACGATGGAGATCATCAACGAACGCTTCGCGCGCAACATCCGCATCGGGCTGTTCAACTTCATCCGCAAGAGCCCGGAAGTCGCCATCGGCGGCATCAAGGTGCAGAAGTACAGCGCCTTCCTGCGCGAGATCGTCGTCCCGACCAACTTCAACATCGTGTCGGTGAAGCCGCTGCGCGGCAGCGGCCTGATCGTCTGCGACCCGACGCTGGTGTTCGCGGTGATCGACTCGCTGTTCGGCGGCATCGGCAAGTTCCACACCCGCATCGAGGGCCGGGACTTCTCCGCCACCGAGCAGCGCGTGATCCTGCGTCTGGTCGAGGTGATCATTCAGGAGTACACCAAGGCGTGGAAGGGCATCTATCCGCTGGAGCTGGAGTACCAGCGCTCGGAGATGCAGCCGCAGTTCGCCAACATCGCCACGCCGAGCGAGATCATCGTGTCGACCTCGTTCACGCTGGAGATTGGCGAGACCAGCGGCACGGTGTATTTCTGCATCCCGTATTCGACGCTGGAGCCGATCCGCGACGTGCTGTACAGCACCACGCAGGGCGATTCGAGCGAACCCGACCGCCGCTGGGTCAACCTGCTCAAGCACCAGATCCAGTCGGCCGAGGTCGAACTGGTGGCGGAGCTGGCCAAGGCCCCCGCGACCGTGGAGCAACTGCTGGCCTTCAAGCCGGGCGACTTCATCGAGCTGGACCTGGAGCAGATCATCCAGGCCAAGGTGGACGGCGTGCCGGTGTTCGACTGCCATTACGGCACCTCGAACGGCAAGTATTCGATCAAGATTGAAAAGATGCTGACCGGCCCGGATGCCGGCTGGCTGGGAGCCCGCAATGGCTGACAACACCCCGATGGACGAACAGGACGCGATGGCCGCCGAATGGGCGGCGGCGCTGGCGGAAGCCGGCGGCGGCGGCAGCGAGGTCGCGGCCGAAGTGCAGCAGGTGACCGAGCAGGTCGCGCCGGCGGCCTTCACCAACTTCTCGCCGACGCCGGGCAACCTGCCCGGCAGCGACATCAACATGATCCTGGACATCCCCGTCCAGCTCACGGTTGAACTCGGCCGCACGCGCATCCCGATCAAGAACATCCTGCAACTGGCGCAGGGCTCCGTCGTCGAACTGGACGCGCTGGCCGGCGAGCCGATGGACGTGCTGGTCAACGGCTACCTGATCGCCCAGGGCGAAGTCGTGGTCGTGAACGACAAGTTCGGTATCCGCCTCACCGACATCGTGACCCCGTCCGAACGGATGCGGCGCCTGAGCAAGGCATAACCTGACCCCTGATCAGCCCCACCCCGGTGGGGCTGATGCGTTTCAGGGACGCATAATTCAAAGCCATGAACAACAGCCTCGTCCCCCTGCTCTGGTTCCTGGCCATCCTGGCCTTGATTCCAGTCGTGTTGTGGCTCCTCAAGCGCACGCCCTTGGGCGGGAGCGCGATGGGCGGACAGCTGCGCACCGTCGCGCAGCTGGTGATCGCGCCGAGCCAGCGCATCGTGATCGTCGAGGTCGGCCAGGACGAGGACCGTCAATGGCTGGTTCTCGGCATCACTGGCCAGCAGATCCGCACGCTGCACGTGATGCCGCCGCAGGCCGACGCCGGCGCAGCCCTGCAGGCGGCGCAACCGTCGTTCTCCTCGATGCTCAAGCGCAGCCTGGGCGGCAGGCACGCCGATGGCCCCGGGTCCACTACCTCGGTCTGATCGGGAACGGCGCATGACCGCTTCGACCTCGAACGCCCCCACTCCGCATGAGCCCCGCCGCTGGCGGCTGTCGCGGCGCGCTCTGGGCATCGCGGGCGTGCTCGCGCTCGGCGGCTTCGGTGCTGCGGCCTGGGCCCAGCAAGGCGGCGCACCCGCCAGCGTGCCGCTGATCATCGGCCAGGGTGCGGGGGGCAACAGCTACTCGGTGCCGATCCAGACCCTGCTGTTCTTCACCGCGCTGGGCTTCCTGCCGGCGGTGCTGCTGATGATGACCGGCTTCACCCGGATCGTGATCGTGCTGTCGCTGCTGCGCCAGGCGCTGGGCACCCAGGCGGCGCCGCCGAACCAGGTGATCGTCGGCCTGTCGCTGTTCCTGACCTTCTTCGTGATGAGCCCGACGCTGGACCGCGTCTACGCCGACGCTTACCAGCCCTATCAGGCCGGACAGATCGGCTTCGAGGTCGCGCTCGACCGTGCGCAGGTGCCGATGCGCGCCTTCATGCTCAAGCAGACGCGCCAGTCGGACGTCGCGCTGTTCGCCAAGCTCGCCAAGCTCGAACCCAACGTCGCACCGGAGAATGTGCCCTTCCGTGTGCTGGTGCCCGCCTTCGTCACCAGCGAACTGAAATCCGCGTTCCAGATCGCGTTCCTCATCTTCATCCCGTTCCTGGTGATCGACATGATCGTCTCCAGCGTGCTGATGAGCCTGGGGATGATGATGCTGTCGCCGGTGCTGGTGTCGTTGCCGTTCAAGCTGATGCTGTTCGTGCTGGCGGACGGCTGGAACCTGCTGCTGGGCTCGCTGGCGGCGTCGTTCGCGCAGTAGCGGCGCGACATCCGCACCGATACCAAGGACAAGTCATGGATGCACAACAGGTCTTCTCGGTCGGTCAGCAGGGCCTGTACGTGCTGCTGATGGTCGCGGCGCCGATCCTGCTGACGGTGCTGGCCGTCGGCGTGCTGGTGTCGGTGTTCCAGGCCGCGACGCAGATCAACGAATCGACGCTGTCGTTCGTGCCCAAGATCGTCGCCGCGGTGCTGGTGCTGGCGGTCGCCGGCCCCTGGATGATCACGACGCTGGTCGAGTACATCCAACGCACGCTGCAGAGCATTCCGCAGGCGCTGGGCTGAGGCGGGCGCCAACGCGCGGCCCTGTTCGATCCGACGGTCTCCGATCCCGATGATTTCCTTCAGCGAAGCGCAGTTGCTCGCCTGGATCAATCCGATCCTCTGGCCGTTCATCCGCACGCTGGCCCTGTTCGCCGGGATGCCGGTGTTCAGTCAGCGTCAGGTGCCCGCGCGCGTGCGCATCGGCTTGGCGCTGTTCATTGCGGTCGCCGCGCAACCGTCGCTGCCGGCGATGCCGGTGATCCCGCTCGACTCGCTGCCGCAGCTGCTCGCCGTGACGGGGCAGCAGTTGCTGATCGGGCTGGCGATGGGTTTCGCGGTGCGGGTAGTGTTCGCCGCGCTCGAGTTCGCCGGTGAGCTGATCGGTCTTCAGATGGGGCTGAACTTCGCCGGCTTCTTCGATCCGTCGACCGGTTCGCAGGGCACGTCGACGTCGCGTTTCCTCGGCTCGATGGTGGCTTTCCTGTTCGTCGCGATCAACGGGCACCTGATGCTGATCAACTCGCTGGTCGAGAGCTTCCAGGCCTTCCCGGTCGGCGAGGAGCCGTTCCGATTCCTGCGCATCGCGCAGCCCCAGGTGTGGGGCGCGGAGATCTTCCGCATGGGGCTGTGGATCGCGCTGCCGCTGATCACGATGCTGATGTTCGTGAACCTCGTGCTCGGCATCATCTCGCGCGTGGCGCCGCAGCTGAACGTGTTCTCGGTCGGTTTCCCGCTGACCGTCAGCATCGGCCTGGTGGGGCTGGTCGCGACACTGCCGCTGATGCATCAACCGTTCATGATCGCGCTGGAACGGATGCTGGCGGCGTTCAACTGACCGCTGCGGCATCCACATCGGCCGATGCTTCCCAGCGCCGGCCGGTTTACTGCGTCAGAGCTCGCGCAGCGCGGTCGTGACCGGCAGGCTCGCCGCCCGCACCGCGGGGAACAGGCCACCGATGAAGCCGATGGCCAAGGCCCACTTCAGGCCCTCCCACAGCAGTTGTCCCGAAACGCGCAACTCGAAGCTCAGCTTGCCCACGGCGCCGGCGCTCATCGTCGACGCCGCATGGCCGTTGAACAGCAGGTAGGCCACCGCACCGCCGATGACGCCCCCGAGCGCGGCCAGCAGCATCGTCTCCAGCATCACCGCCACCACCACCGGCAGTCCGGGGAAGCCGATCGCCCGCAAGGTCGCGATCTCGCGCGCCCGCGTCGCCACCGCCGCGAACATGGTGTTCAGCGCGCCGAAGATCGCGCCGATTGCCATGATCGTCCCGACCACGATGCCGATGATCCGCAGGATCTTGGTCATCTGCTCGGATTGCTTCGAGAAGAACGCGAGCGTCGTCGACGTGTCGACCTTCAGCTGCGGATTGCCGTCGAGGGCGGCCTTGAAGTCCTTGAAGGCCTTCGCATCGGTCAGCTTCACCGTCACCGAGTTCCGGCTTGCGCCGCGACGGTAGGTCTCGGCGACCACGGGCGCATCGGCCCACAACTCCGAGTCCATCGAATCGCCGGACGCGAACACGCCCGTCACCGTCCACATCTGGCTGCCCAGGCGGATCTGCTTGCCGGGTTCCAGGCCTTCGAACTGACGCGCGGCGCCTTGGCCGACGATCATCTCCTTCAGCCCCGGCTGGAACTTCCGGCCCGCGACGATCTTGACCTGCGGACGCACCGCGAAGGCTTCATCGCCCACGCCGCGCACCTGGACGCTGCCCTCTTCATCGGTCTTCGTGCCCTTCACAGGCAGGTTGGCCGCGACCACGGTCTCCGCCGAGGCCAGCGGTTCGCCCTTGGCGCTCTTCGCCACGCCCGGCGCCTGCGCGATCTGCACGATGTCGTCGCGGGTCATCACGGAGGCCACCTCCGCCGCCGAGCCGCCGCGCAGGACGATGGCGGTGTCCTCGCTGCCGGACTTGCGCAGCGTCTCCGCGTAGCCCTCGGCCATCGCGAGCAGCGCCACCAGCACGCCGACGACGCCCGCGATGCCCACGACGATCACGGCCGACGAGCCGATCCGCTGCGACAGCGTGCTCACGCCGACACCGGTCACCGAGCGCGCCTGCGCGCCGCGCCGCGTCAGCAGCATCCACAGCGCCAGCAGGACCGCCACCCCGACGGCGCCGAACCACGGCAGCATCACCCAGCCCACCAGCACGAGCGCCAGCAGCACGACCAGTCCCAGGTTCTTCAGGAATTTCATGATCACGCCCTCCCCGCCAGCGCGTCGGTGATGTTGAGCCGCATCGCGTTCAGCGCCGGCAATGCGCCGACGATCACGCCGAAGAGCACCATGAAGCCGACTCCCATCGTCCAGCTGCGCAGGCCGGCCGCCGGCAGATTCAGCGCGCCGCCGCTGCCGGCGCTGACGACGGGGCCGATCACGCTCGCCAAACCCAGCCCGATCACGCCGCCGATCACCAGCAGCAGCACCGACTCCGCCAGCACCATCGCCAGCACGCTGTGCCCGGAGAATCCGATCGTCTTCAGCACCGCGATCTCGCTGGTGCGCTCGCGCACCGCCTGCATCATCGTGTTGCCCGACAGCAGCAGCAGCGTGAAGAACACCGCGCCCATGATCGAACTGACGATCAGTCCGATGTCCGCGATCTGCTTCATCCAGGAGGCCATCGCCGCCTGCTCGGTCTGCGTGCGGGTCTCATGGTCGGAGTTGGCGGAGATCGCGTCGATCGCCTTGGCCACGCGGTCCGCCTGGTTGGCGTCGGCGACGCGTGTCACGTACCAGCCGACCTGGCCCTGGTTGTAGGGCGTCGTGTCGTCGAAGTACTTCCAGTTCAGCAGGAACAGCTGGTCGTACCAGCCGCCGGCCTTCTTGTCCGCGGAACCGATCAGGCCGACGATCTCGAACTGCCAGTTCTTGCTGCCGTTGCGGTCAGGGAAGATGGTCGACTGCAGGGGGATCTTGTCCCCGACCTTCCAATTGAAACGCTTGGCCAGCCGCTCGCCGACCAGCACCCCGATGCGCGTCGATGCGAAGGCCTGGCGCGCCTGCGCGCTCACCACCATCTCGGGATACGCGTCCAGGTAGTTCGGCGCGACCGCGAAGCTCACGACCTGGTTGTGCGGATCCTGATAGGCCCCGCCGAACCAGTTCGCGAAGGTCACGGTCTTGGCGCCGTCGACGGCCTGGATGCGCTGCGTCAGCGCCATCGGGAGCGTCTGGATGAAGGACAGGCGCGAGCCGGTCTGCAGCCGCGACGCGCCATTGGCGGACTGGCCGGCCTGGTCGAAGGAGGTGCGGACCGCGTCCAGCAGCCCGAACAGCAGGAACGCGGTGATGATGGACACCAGCGTCAGCACCGTCCGGAGCTTGCGCCGGAACAGCGCCGCCCAGATGAGGTGAAGGTATTTCATGGCGAGCCCTTTCTTGGGACTTGACCCGGACGCTGCAGCGTCAGGCGGTCGCGGAGACGGTCTGCTCGACCAGCGTGCCCTTGTCCAGGTGCAGCGTCTGGCGGGCGCGCTCGGCGGCCTTCGGATCGTGCGTGACCATCACGATGGTCTTGCCATGGTCGCGGTTCAGCGCCTGGAGCAGCGCCAGCACGTCCTCGGCCGATTGACGATCCAGGTCGCCGGTGGGTTCGTCGCAGACCAGCAGGGTCGGGTCGGAGACGATCGCCCGCGCGATCGACACCCGCTGCTGCTGACCGCCGGAGAGCTCCGTCGGCTTGTGGCTGGCGCGGTCCGACAGGCCCACCAGTTGCAGCGCGATCGCGGCGCGCTTCCTGCGCTCGGCCGCGGACAGCTTGGTCAGCAGCAGCGGCAGCTCCACGTTGCGCTGCGCCGAGAGCGTCGGCATCAGGTTGTAGAACTGGAACACGAAGCCCACCCGGGCCGCGCGCCACTTCGCCAGCGCCGCGGAGCTGAGCTGGTCGATGCGCTCGCCGCCGATGGCGATGCTGCCGCCGCTGGGCTGGTCCAGTCCGCCGATGAGGTTCAGCAGCGTCGTCTTGCCGGAGCCGGAGGGCCCCATCAGGGCGAGGAACTCACCCTCGCGCACATCCAGGTCGATGTGGTGCAGCACTTCCACCTTCTGCTTGCCGCGGGTGTAGACCTTGGACAGGTCACGGATCTCGATCAGATTGCTCACGATGACTCCTCGCTTCGGTTTCCTGGACTTCCGGCGGGGACCTCGCGTCCCCGCGCTGTCGGCTTCACTTGCCGGCCGCCGGCTTGATCTCGCCGCCGTCGCGCAAGGCGTCGGGCGGATTGAGGACGACGGTGTCGCCGGCCTTCACGCCGTCGAGCACCACCGCCTGCTCGCCGACCGGCGTGCCCTGGCGCACCTTGCGCTGGGCGACGGTCTGGCCGTTCACGACGAACACGACGTCGGCGCCGTCGCGCGGCACGACGGCCGATTTCGGCACCAGCACGCCGGGCGGCGGCGCGGTCTGGGCGCTCTCCTTGGCGGCGAGGAAGGACACGCGCACGCCCATGTCGGGCACGACGCGCTGGTCCTTCTGCTCGAGCGCGACCCGCACTTTCACGGTCGCCTTGCCGCGGTCGGCCGAGGGCACGACCGCGATCACATGCGCCGGGATGCGCCAGTCGGGATAGGCATCCAGCACCGCCTGCGCCGGCATGTCGGCCTTGACCTGGCCGATGTAGGCCTCGTTGACGTCGACATCCACCTCCAGCGAGTCCATGTCGACGATCGTGCCCACACCGGTCCGCGTGAAACCGCCGCCGGCAGAGAGCGGCGACACGATCTCGCCGACCTGCGCCGCCTTCGCGGTGATCACGCCCGAGAACGGCGCCTTCACGACCGTGTAGTCGAAATTGACCTGCGCCTGCGCTGCCTGGGCCGTGGCGGCATCAGCC
Source organism: Roseateles chitinivorans (assembly GCF_050632235.1). Classification (GTDB taxonomy): domain Bacteria; phylum Pseudomonadota; class Gammaproteobacteria; order Burkholderiales; family Burkholderiaceae_C; genus Roseateles; species Roseateles chitinivorans_A. The sequence goes on from NZ_CP192584.1 coordinate 5,571,249, forward strand.
TCGCGCCGACGCGCTTCCAACTGTGCCGCGTACGCGTTCACAGCGGTCCGGGCCTGCTCGGCGGACTGCTTCGTCGTCATGCCGCTGAGCGCCAGTTCATCCTGGCGCTTCAGGTCCGACTGCGCCTGCAGCCACTGCGCACGCGTCGCCTCGATGTTGGCCTGCGCGCTCTTCACATTGGCCCGGGCCATGTCCAGCGCGGCGCGCAAGGCATGGTCCTCCAGGCGGGCCAAGACCTGACCCTTCTGGATCTTGTCGCCCTCCTCGAACAACACCTCGGTCAGCGTGCCGGTGATCTGCGTCGACACCGTCGCGGCGCGACGTGCCGTCACGTAGCCGGTGGCCTGCAGCACGGCATTGCCGCCCGCGCCGCCGCGCGCCTGCGCCGAGGCCGTCTCGACCTCCGGCACCTGCGACTGGCGCCACCACCACCAGCCGCCCGCGGCCAGCAGCGCCAGCACGACCAACGCCGCCAGCAGGCCCCAGACCCACCTCGGCGGTCCTCCGCCGTGGTCCTCGCGCTCGCTCCCCTGGATGCGCAGCTCTTTCAACAGTGCGGTATCGATGACGGCCCCCTGTGTGTCAGTACGGGGCGCATTCTCCGAGGCGCCCCCTCCTCGTCAAGGCGGACTTGCGATGAATGGCGGCTGGCTGGCGTGAATGTCCCCCGAGGACGACGAACGGCAGGGGCGGTTTTCGACAGGTCTTCGGAGGCCTTCGGGAGGCCAAGCGCGGGCGCTCCACGGGGCATGGGGCGCCCCTCCAGGGACCCCAAGCCCCATTCCGGCCCCAGCTCCGCTCGCTGACTTCACGCGATCGGAACGTCGGGGACGGGCGTTCGGGCCCCTTCGATCAGCTCTCGACCAGCCCGTTGCGGATGGCGTAGACGGTCAGTTCGGAGTTGTTGGACAGCGCCAGCTTCTCCAGGACACGAGCCCGGTACACGCTCACCGTCTTCGGGCTGAGCATCAGCTCCTCGGCGATGTCCGACAGGCGCTTGCCGGACGCGATCATCACCAGCGTCTGCAGTTCGCGGTCGGACAGCTTCTGGTGCGCCTGCTCCGGCGCCGGCGCGGTCAGGCTCTCGACCAGCATCTGCGCGATCTCCGGCGTCACGTACTTGCGGCCCTGCGCCACCGTGCGCACCGCCTGCACCAGCAGTTGCGGATCGCCGCCCTTGTTCACGTAGCCGAAGGCGCCGGCGCGCAGCGCGCGGATCGCGTACTGGTCTTCCGGATACATCGACACGATCAGCACCCGCGTCGTCGTGCCCTCGTCCTTGAGCACATGCAGCACGTCCAGACCGCTGCGGCCCGGCATGTTGATGTCCAGCACCAGCACGTCGCACTGCTTGTCGACCGGCAGCGTGCGCATGAGGCTGCGCAGCTCGCCGTAGTCGCCGGCCTCGCCGACGACCTCGATGTCGGGCGCATCGGACAGCGTGTCGCGGATCCCGCGGCGGATCAGCGCGTGGTCGTCGCAGAGGATGACTTTGATCATAGGGCGCCCCACGAGGAGGGATCATGGCCGCCGCCGGCCGGGATCGGCTCGCCGTCGTCATCGAACTCGAACTCACCGAACACGCCCCGCAGCGGCACCGACAGGATCAGCGCCGTGCCCTGCAGTCCGCTGCTCAGGTCGACCCAGCCGCCCACCGTCGCCGCGCGCTCGCGCAGGCCACGGATGCCGAAGCTGCGCGCCTTGCTGAGGTCGCCCGGCGCGACGCCGTGACCGTTGTCCTTGATCTCCAGCGTCAGCACGCCGCCCTCCATGCTCAACTCCACGTCGACCTTGGTCGCCCCGGCATGTTTGGACACATTGGTCAGCGCCTCCTGCGCGCAGCGGTAGGCCACGAGCGGGACACCCGCCGGCAGCTGGAACTGCTCGCCGACGTGCCGCACCGCGGTCGCGATGCCGGTCCGGCGCTCGAAGCGCGCGGCCAGCCACTGCACTGCTGCCAGCAATCCCTGTTCCAGGATTGCCGGACGCAGGTTGTGCATGATGCGCTGGCTCGATTCGATGGCGCTGGTCACCGTCTCCAGCGCCGATTGCACGCGCTGCTGCACGTCCTCGTCCTTGCTGTGCCGCGCGATCCAGGCCAGGTCGAACTTCAGCGCCGTCAGCGAGCCGCCCACGTCGTCATGGATCTCGCGGGCGATCGCCGCCCGCTCCATCTCGACGCTGGTCTGCAGATGTCCCGCCAGCTCGTGCAGCTGCTGCTTGGACTTGAGCAGTTCGCGGTCGGCCTCCTGCCGGGCGAGCTGGGCCTCGAAGGACTCGATCGCATGCAGCAGGGCCGGCGCGAGCCGCGCCAGATTGTTCTTGAGCAGATAGTCCGACGCCCCGGTGCGCATCGCCGCGACCGCCGTGTCTTCGCCGATCTCACCCGATACCAGCACGAACGGGAGCACCAGTTGCCGCTGCTTGATCATGTCCAGCACGACCAGGCCCGAAAACCCCGGCAGGTTGTAATCGGAAATCACCGCATCCCAGGGCCGGTCGAGGGCTGCCTCGATATCGGGCAGCGTGTCCAGCCGCGTGATCTCGAATCGCAATCCGGCCCGTTGCAACTGGGCCAGGATCAGTTGGTGATCCAGGTCGGAATCCTCGATATGAAGCAGGCGCAGAGAGCGCTCGGCCAGGGGGAGAGTCGGCATGGCCGGGAGTATGCCAAGTTTGTCGCGCATCCCTCATCTATGCAGGGAACCCCCACGCTTTATTCATCTGGAAACCGTAGAGTCTTGGGTTTACCCTTATCGAGATTTGTCACGGTTCCGTCGATGAACTACCGATCTGAGCTATTGGGATGACTTTGCACGGTTAGTCCCGTCGACAGATGCGTGGCAAAAGCCGAAGATTCTTGCCAGCCGACAAGTCCGGGCGCATGTTTGAGTTGGGCAGACATGAAGACGCACCAGGACACCCCTAAGTGGAGCCAAGATGCAAATCGATGAGACGTCGGTCGAGCCGGAAGGCACAGGACTGATGCCGCTGCTCGCCGCTGCCGAGCTGCAGGACCATCTGATGACGGTCAACAACGATCTCGAGCGCCTGCAGCGCCTGCTCGACGACGCCTGCGAAGCGTTGTCGACGCATTTCTTCGGCGCGTCGAGCCTGGTGGACCAGATGCGCGAGCGTCTGCCGGAAGCGAAGGACCAGGACGCGCTGCAGCAGTTGATGCTGCATCTGGCCGGGGCGATCACCGCGCTGCAGTTCCAGGACATGTCCACGCAGTTGATCGCGCATACCAGCCAGCGCCTGCGCAACTGCTCGGACCAGCTCGCCCGGGACACCTTCGGGGACGACGAGGACGGCATGGCCGTCGTCGAGACCGCCCCGCTGCGTCCCAATCCCGTCACGCAGGACGAGATGGACGCCGGTTCGGTGGAACTGTTCTGAATGTTCACCCGATCCGTCCGTTAGGTCACGAAATCACCGGGCACCGTCACCAGACCGCCCTCAAGGTCCTCAAGAATCTTCAGGTCCACCCGAAAACCGCTTGTCATCCGGAGAACTCAAAATGCCCTCGATCCTCGCCGTAGACGATTCGGCCTCCATGCGCCAGATGGTCTCGTTCACCCTCAAGAATGCGGGTTTCAACGTCGTGGAGGCGGTGGACGGGCAAGATGCCTGGGAGAAGTCGTCGCAACGCGATTTCGACCTGGTGCTGACCGACCAGAACATGCCCCGGATGGACGGCATCAGCCTCACCAAGAAGCTGCGCGACAACCCCAAGTTCAAGACCACGCCGATCCTGATCCTGACCACCGAGTCCAGCGATCAGATGAAGCAGGCGGGCCGCGCGGCCGGCGCCACCGGATGGCTGGTGAAGCCTTTCGACCCGGCCAAGCTGATCGAAGTGATCGGCAAGGTGATCCGCTGAAGGCTAGCTGGAGAGATTCATGGGAGATATGACCTCCGAGGGCGCAAACCTGGGCGCAGGCATCGACCTGAGCCAGTTCTACCAGGTCTTCTTCGAGGAAGCCGGGGAGAACCTCGACAACATGGAACAGCTGCTGCTGAACCTGGACATCGAGAACCCGGACGACGAGCAGATGAATGCCATCTTCCGTTGTGCCCACTCGATCAAGGGCGGCGCGGCGACGTTCGGCTTCAACGACGTGGCCGAACTGACGCACCAGATGGAAACGCTGCTGGACAAGCTGCGTCGCCACGAACTGGCGCCGACCTCGCCGATGGTGGACGTGCTGCTGCAGTCCGGCGACGCGCTGAAGGCGCAGTTGGCCCGGCATCAGGGCTCGGGCGCCGACGCGGTGGACACCTCCGCCCTGCTGAGCAGCATCCGCACGCTGGTGGAAGGCGGCACGCTGGACGGCACCCGGGCGCCGGCGCCGTCGGCCTCTGCCGCGCCCGCACCGGCCCCCGCGGCCCCGGCACCGGCGCCGCTGAAGTCCAACGTCCGTCAGCTCGAGCTGCTGGTCGGTCCGCTGACCGACGCCGCGCAGGCGGACAACCTGGTCGAGCTGTTCAAGGAAATCACCGACCTCGGCACGATCGAGCCGCTGGACGGCGGCATCTCCGCCGACGGCATGCGCCGCTTCAAGGTGCTGACCAGCAGTACCGACAACGACCTGCTGGACCTGTTCACCTTCCACGTCTCGCGCGAGCAGGTCAAGCTGCTGCCGCTGAGCGAAGGCTTCGGCTTCCATGAGGGCGCCCCCGGCGCGCCGGTGGAAACCAAGAAGGACGAGGACCCTGGCTACGGCTTCTTCGACGACGCGCCCGGCATTCCCGAAGCGACCGCCGCCGAAGTCAAGGCCGAGGCCCCCAAGGCCAGCGTGCCCGTGCCGGCCGCCAAGCCTGCCGCGCCCGCGCGCACCGAGGTCGCTCCGCGTGCCGGCGGCGCGAGCCCGGACCAGTCCACGCTGCGCGTGTCCGTCGAGAAGGTCGACCAGCTGATCAACCTGGTCGGCGAGCTCGTCATCACGCAGGCGATGCTGGCGCAGAACAGCCGCAACCTGGACCCCGGTCTGTACCAGCAGCTGGCGTCCGGCCTGGCCGACCTGGAGCGGAACACGCGCGACCTCCAGGAATCGGTCATGTCGATCCGCATGATCCCGATGTCGGTCGTGTTCAACCGCTTCCCGCGCATGCTGCGCGACCTGGCGGCCAAGCTCGGCAAGAAGGTCGAGCTGGTCACGCAGGGTGAAGCCACCGAGCTGGACAAGGGCCTGGTCGAGAAGATCACCGACCCGCTGACCCACCTGGTGCGCAACAGCTGCGACCACGGCATCGAGTCTCCCGCCGACCGCGCCGCCAAGGGCAAGCCCGAACAGGGCACGATCACGCTGGTCGCCTCCCACCAGGGCGGCTCCATCGTCATCGAGGTGCGCGACGACGGCCGCGGCCTGAACCGCGAGAAGCTGATCAAGAAGGCCCGCGAAAAGGGCATCGACGCGCCGGACACGATGACCGACCAGGAAGTCTGGGGGCTGATCTTCGCACCGGGCTTCTCGACCGCGGACCAGGTCACCGACGTCTCCGGCCGCGGCGTCGGCATGGACGTGGTGAAGAAGAACATCACCTCGCTGGGCGGCACGGTGGAGATCGACTCCGCCGAGGGCTACGGCATGAAGGTCTCGGTCCGCCTGCCGCTGACGCTGGCCATCATGGATGGCATGAGCGTGGGCGTCGGCGAAGAGGTCTACATCCTCCCGCTGTCGTCGGTGGTCGAGTCCTTCCAGGTCCAGTCCGACACCATCAAGACCGTCGGCGGCTCCGGCCGCGTGGTCGAGGTGCGCGACGAGTACATGCCGGTCGTCGAACTCGAACAGGTGTTCAACGTGCCCCGCTTCGATTTCGAGCATGTCAGCTCGATCATGGTCGTCGTCGAGGCCGAGGGCGGCCGCGTCGCGATGCTGGTGGACGAGCTGCTCGGCCAGCAGCAGGTCGTGGTCAAGAACCTGGAGGCGAACTACCGCAAGGTGACGGACGTCTCGGGCGCGACCATCATGGGCGACGGTCGTGTGGCGCTGATCCTGGACGTAGGCAGCCTGGTGCGCCGCTCGCGTCATTGAGATCCCCGGGCGTTTTTGAATCAGGGCGGACGTCGGCCGGCAGGCCGGCGCCCAACGCATAAGAGGTAGACATGAATTTCAGCGCGTTGATGCGTCAATTCAGCATCCGGACCCGCATGATCGGCGCGATCGGCATCGTGCTGGCGCTGCTGATGGTGGTCGGCAGCGTCGGCCTGTTCGGCATGCAGTCGATGCGCGGCCAGACGCAGGAGTTCCTCGAGAAATCGACCGCGCGCGGCAATCTGCTCGGCGATCTCACGGGCACGATGGGCAAGCTCCGTGTCCATGAGAAGGACATGATCATCAACTACGAGAAGCCGGACGTGGTGAAGGATCGCCACGCCAAGTGGGACGCCGCCCGCAAGAAGGCTTCGGAGCAGTTGACCGAACTCGCCAAGCTCAGCGGTGCCGACGACCAGGACGCGATCAAGAAGCTGCAGACCGCGCTGGAAACCTACGCCGCGAAGTCCACGAACGTCGTGACACAGCTGGAGGCTGGCGCCTACGATCACGCCGCGGTCGCCGACCGGCTGCTGCAACCGGCCAAGGATCAGGTGGTCGAAGCCGAGAAGCAGCTCGACGAACTGAGCACGCGACTCGAAGCGCAATCGGAAGCGATGCGCAAGGGCATGGAAAGCACCCAGGGCGGCGTGCTGTGGACCTTCGGCCTGGTGCTGGTGTTCGCAGCCATCGTCGTGGTGCCGCTGACGCTGCTGAACATGCAGACCATCTGCGCGCCGCTGGCCGACGCCGAGGCCCTCGCCGCCGCGATCGCCGAAGGCGACCTGTCGCGCACGATGAAGCCGGTCGAAGGCGTCGACGAGGCGTCCAAGCTGATGCGTTCGTTGCACCACATGCAGGAAGCGCTGCAGTCGATGGTCGGCCAGCTGCGCACGGCCGCCGATTCGATCCGTACCGCCTCGGTCGAGATCGCCACCGGCAACCAGGACCTGTCCAGCCGCACCGAACAGACCGCATCCAACCTGCAGGAAGCCGCGTCCTCGCTGGTCCAGCTGACCGGCACCGTCAAGCAGACCGCCGACTCGGCGCGCACCGCCAACCAGTTGGCCTCCTCCGCCTCCGGCGCGGCGGCCAAGGGCGGCGAGGTGGTGAGCCAGGTGGTCTCGACGATGGACGAGATCAACGCCAGCTCCAAGCGCATCAGCGACATCATCGGCACGATCGACGGCATTGCCTTCCAGACCAACATCCTGGCGCTGAACGCGGCCGTGGAAGCGGCGCGCGCCGGCGAACAGGGCCGCGGCTTCGCGGTCGTGGCCGGCGAGGTCCGTTCGCTGGCACAGCGCAGTGCCGAGGCCGCCCGCGAGATCAAGACCCTGATCGGCGCCAGCGTCGAACGCGTCGAGACCGGCTCGCGCCTGGTGCAGGAAGCCGGCAGCACGATGAGCGACATCGTCTCCAGCGTGCAGCGCGTGACGGACATCATCGGCGAGATCACCGCCGCGTCCAGCGAGCAGAGCGACGGCATCAGCCAGGTCAACCAGGGCGTGAGCAACCTGGACCAGATGACGCAGCAGAACGCCGCGCTGGTCGAGCAGTCCGCCGCCGCCGCGGAAAGCCTGAAGGACCAGGCCGAACGCCTGGGCGGCGTGGTCGACCGCTTCCGCGTGTCGGGCCATGCGCCGGCGCTGTCGGCGACGGCATTCACGGCCAAGTCCGACACCGCGACGCCGGCAACGCACGGCGCCACGACGGCGATGGCGCCGGTCAAGCCTGCCGCGAAGTTCGAGAGCAAGGCCGCGCCGGCCAAGCCTGCCGCCGTGAAGGCCGCGTTCAAGGCCACGCCGGCAAAGGCGGCCTCCTCGGCCACCATCAAGTCCACCGCCACGACGGCGGCCAAGCCGGCCGTCGTCAAGCCCGCGGTCTCGCCCAAGGCCGCGCCCGCACCGCTCACTCCCAAGCCGGTCGTCCCGGCCACCACCGCCGATGACGGCGACTGGGAAACCTTCTAATCAGCCGCACGAGGTCAACACATGGAAATCGTCCAACAAACCGGCACGCAAGTCGTGCAAGCGAACTCCAGCGCGCTGGTCCCGCACGGCGCCGCGAATGCCGCGCCCGCCAGCGGCGAGTACCTGACCTTCCGCCTGGGTCAGGAGGAATACGGCATCGACATCCTGAAGGTCCAGGAGATCCGTTCCTACGAGCAGCCGACCCGCATCGCCAACGCGCCCGACTTCATCAAGGGCGTCGTGAATCTGCGCGGCGTGATCGTCCCGATCGTCGACCTGCGTCTGAAGCTGGGCTGCGCGACGGCCGAGTACAACAGCTTCACCGTCGTGATCGTGCTGAACGTCAAGAACCGCGTCGTCGGCGCGGTGGTGGACTCGGTGTCCGACGTGCTGGAACTGAACCGCGACGTGATCCGTCCGGCCCCGGAACTCAGCGCCAGCACCGTCAACACCAGCTTCATCATGGGCATCGGCGCCGTCGCCGAGCGCATGCTGATCCTGATCGACATCGAGGGCCTGATGTCCAGCGCGGACATGGGACTGATGGATGCGATGACGGTCGCCTGACCGAACGACAAGACGCCCGGCACGCCCGGGCGTTTTCTTGGTCGGTGCGCGTGCCATGGCCGCGCACGACGCACAGAGAGTGGATCGTGGAGGCGACGCCTGAGAGCGGAAAGCCCGGCGTCGGCAGACAGGCAATAGGCAACAGCCAAGGAGCCCGTTCATGTTCGACTCGATCAAGACCCGGCTGATCGCGCTGGGCGTCGGCATCGTCGCCCTGACGCTGCTGGCGATCACCGTCGCCAACTACGTGACCGTGCGGGGCCATACCCGCCAGCAGGTCTCCGAATCCCTCGATGAACTGGCCGCGGCGCGTTCCGACGCGATCCGCCAGTGGGTCCGCTCGCAGCGCGACATCGTCGCGGCGTTGCAGCCGGCCATCGCGGCGGCCGATCCGGTGCCGCTGCTGCAGCAGGCCGCCAAATCGGGGCGGCTCGAGGCCGCCTACGTCGGCTTCGCCGACAAGAAGATCGTCTTCAACACGCCGCAGAACCTGCCGGCCGACTACGACCCCACGGCGCGCCCCTGGTACACCGGCGCGGCCTCCGCGTCGGGCACCGTGCTGACCGCGCCCTACATGGACGCTTCCAAGGGCCGGCTGGTGGTGACCTTCGCCGCGGCGGACAAGAGCGGCGGCGGCACCAAGGCCGTCATCGCGACGGATGTGTTCCTGGACGATGTCGTCGCCACGGTCCAGGCGATCAAGCCGACGCCGGGCGGCTTCGCGTTCCTGATGTCCAAGGACGGCAAGATCGTCGCGCACCCCGACGCCAAGCTGGCATTGAAGGACGCCACCGCCATCTCCGAACAGCTGACGCCACAGGCGCTGGCCACGGCGCTCGATCCGGCCGCGGGCTGGGTGGAAGCGAGCGTGGGCGGCGACGCCTTCCTGGTCAGCGGCACGCCGATCGCGGACACCGACTGGCAGCTCTTCGTCGCCGCGAAGAAGGACGAGGCGCTGGCCTCGCTGAGCGCGCTGCTGCGCACCGCGGTGATCACGGCCTTGGTCATGATGGCGGTCGCGGCACTCGCGATGACGGGCACGATCAGCGCGATGCTCAGCGGCGTGGACCGCGTGCGCGCCGCGCTCGACGACATCAGCGCCGGCGACGGCGATCTGACGCAGCGCCTGCCCGCCGGCGGCCGCGACGAGGTCGGCCGGATCGCGGCATCGTTCAACCTGTTCGCCGAGAAGATCCAGCGCATCCTGCTGGACGTGCGCGCGGCCAGCAACTCGATCACGACGGCATCCAGCGAGATCGCGATCGGCTCGCAGGACCTGTCGCAGCGCACTGAGGAAACGGCGTCCAACCTGCAGCAGGCCGCGTCCTCGATGGAGGAATTGACGGCGACGGTGCGCCAGACCGCCGACGCGGCGCAGACGGCCAACCAGCTGGCGTCGAGCGCCTCCAGCGCGGCCGCGCGCGGCGGCGAGGTGGTCGGCCAGGTGGTCTCGACGATGGACGAGATCACCGCCAGCTCCCGGAAGATCAACGACATCATCGGCACGATCGACGGCATCGCGTTCCAGACCAACATCCTGGCGCTGAATGCCGCCGTCGAGGCGGCCCGTGCCGGCGAGCAGGGCCGGGGCTTCGCGGTCGTCGCGAGCGAAGTGCGCTCGCTGGCGCAGCGCAGCGCCGAGGCGGCCAAGGAGATCAAGACGTTGATCGGCGCGAGCGTGACCAGCGTCGAGGCCGGTTCCCGGCTGGTGCAGGCGGCGGGCGCGTCGATGAGCGACATCGTGGGCAGCGTGCAGCGCGTGACCGACATCATCGGCGAGATCACCGCGGCGTCGACCGAGCAGAGCAGCGGCATCGCGCAGGTCAACGATGCGGTCGTTCAACTGGACCGGATGACGCAGCAGAACGCGGCGCTGGTCGAGGAATCGGCGGCCGCGGCCGAAAGCCTCAAGGACCAGGCGCACCGTCTGACCGAGGTCGTGTCGGTCTTCCGCCTGGGCGCGGACGGCATGCCGCCGGCGGTCGTCCGCAGCGCAAAACCGGCCCCGACGTCGTCGGCGCGGCCGCCCGCGAACGCTGCTCCGGCGGGCACGGCGAAGGCCTCGCTGGCCCCCGCCACGTCGGCCGCGGTGCACAAGCCCTCATCCGCCCCCAAGGCCGCGCAAGCCGCGACTACCGCCTCGAACGGCGCCGCGGCCAACCGCCCGAAGTCGCCGGCGCCCGCCGCGAAGACCGCCCCCCGCCCCGCGCCGACGACGTCCGCCCCGCCGCCGCCCCGGCCCGCGCCGGCGGCCGACGACGGCGACTGGGAGACGTTCTGAGGCAGAGAATGCAGGTCTCGTGAGCGGCGGACCCGGCTTGATAGCCGGGACGCCGCCCTCACGATAGAAACCTCCCGCGCATCCGCGCGCGAAAGGCTGAGACACTGTCCCGGCATTTCGTCAGACTCACGAGGCCTGCATGACCGATTCCACCGCCGCCGCGCCAGCCGCCGCATCCTCCGCCGCGAACCCGCTGCTCTCGACCGCGCCGCTGCCCGATTTCGCCGCGATCGACCCGTCGCACATCCAGCCCGCCATCGCCGAGCTGCTGGCCGAAGCCCAGAAGGCGCTCGACCAGGTGACGGCGTCCGACGCCCCCGCCGACTACGAATTCCTGTCCCGCACCTTGAACGTCGCCTCGGAGCGTCTGGGCACGGCCTGGGGCGCCGTCGGCCACCTGAACGCGGTCGCCAACACGCCGGCGCTGCGCGAGGCCTACAACGCGATGCTGCCGGCAGTCACCGAGTTCTACACGGCGCTCGGCGCCAACGAGGCGCTCTACGCCAAGTACAAGGCGATCGCCGCCCTGCCCGGTCTGACGCCCGAGCGCGCCCAGTTGCTGAAGCACGCCATCCGCGATTTCGTCCTGTCCGGCGCCGAGCTCCAGGGCGAAGCCAAGGAGCGCTTCGCGAAGATCCAGGAGCGCGGCGCCGAGCTCGGCCAGGCCTTCTCGGAACACGTGATGGACGCGACCGACGGCTGGAGCTATCTCGCGAAGGCCTCCGAGTTGAAGGGCGTGCCGCCGGACGTGATCGCCAACGCGCGCGCCGCGGCCGAAAAGGACGGCAACACCGATCCCGACACGCACAAGCTCACGCTGCACTTCCCCGTCTACATGCCGGTGATGCAGTACGCCGAGGACCGCGCGCTGCGCGAGCGGCTGTACCGCGCCTACGTGACGCGCGCCAGCGAACTCGGCGACAAGCCGGACTGGGACAACGGCCCGCTGATGCAGGAACTGCTGATGCTGCGCCAGGAAGAAGCCCGTCTGCTGGGCTTCGCCAACTTCGCCGAGGCCTCGCTGGTGCCGAAGATGGCCACCTCGCCCGCGCAGGTGCTGGAGTTCCTGCGTGACCTGGCGGGCCGCGCCCGTCCGTATGCGCAACGCGACCTCGACGAACTGCGCGACTTCGCCAAGGCGGCGCTGCGCATGGAAGACCTGCAGGCCTGGGACACGCCCTTCGTGTCCGAGAAGCTGAAGGAAGCCCGGTACGCCTTCTCCGACCAGGAGGTGCGGCAATACCTGACCCTGCCTCGCGTGCTGGAGGGGCTGTTCCGCATCGTCGACCGGCTGTTCGGCGTGCAACTGATCCCGGCGACGGCGTCGGTGTGGCACGACTCGGTGCAGTTCTGCGAGTTGCGCCGCGATGGCCGGCTGATCGGACAGGTCTACCTGGACCTGTACGCGCGCAACGGCAAGCGGCCGGGCGCGTGGATGGACGAGGTCCGCAGCCGCTGGGCCCGCCCGGACTTGAGCGCCAGCGGCGCGGAACAGATCCCCGTCGCGCACCTGGTGTGCAACTTCCCGCAGGGCGCGGACGGCAAGCCGGCGCTGCTGACGCACGACGACGTCACCACCCTCTTCCACGAATGCGGCCACGGCCTGCACCACCTGCTGACGCGCGTGGCGGAGCTGGGCGTGTCCGGCATCTCGGGCGTCGAATGGGATGCCGTCGAGCTGCCGAGCCAGTTCATGGAGAACTTCTGCTGGGAATGGGAAGTGATCCAGCAGCTGTCCGCGCACGTGGACACCGGCGAACCGCTGCCGCGCGCGCTGTTCGACAAGATGCTGGCGGCGAAGAACTTCCAGGCCGGACTGCAGACGCTGCGCCAGATCGAGTTCGCGCTCTTCGACATGCGGCTGCATGCGGAGCCCGGCGCGGAGACGCGCGTGCAGGAACTGCTGGACGAGGTGCGGGCGGAGGTGTCGGTCCTGCCGGCGCCGGCGTTCAACCGTTTCCAGCACAGCTTCTCGCACATCTTCGCCGGCGGATACGCGGCGGGTTACTACAGCTACAAGTGGGCGGAAGTCCTGTCCGCCGACTGCTGGAGCGCCTTCGAGGAGGAAGGCGTGTTCAACCCGGCGACGGGCCGCCGCTACCTCGACGAGATCCTGTCCATGGGCAGCGTCCGCGACGCGATGGACAACTTCAAGGCCTTCCGCGGCCGCGAACCGCAGATCGACGCGCTGCTGAGGCACCAGGGCATGGCCTGAGGCCTAGGCCGGCGGCTTCCTCCACGGCACCGTCTGGATGAGCCGCTTCGCCTCCTCGGGCGGCAGGGCCTTGGCGAACAGCCAGCCCTGCGCGACCTGCACGCCGAGCGTCTCCAGCAGCGCGGCCTGTGCCTCCTCCTCGACGCCCTCGGCCAGGGTCTGCTTGCCGAGCGCGTCGGCGAGGCCGACGATGGTGCGCACGATCTCGCGCGACTCGCGACCGGCGCCCAGCCGCATCACGAAGCTGCGGTCGATCTTGAGCGTGTCGAACGGGAAACGGTGCAGGTAGGCGAGGGACGAGTAACCCGTCCCGAAATCGTCGATCGACAGCTTGAAGCCCATCCGCGCCAGTTCCTGCAGCACTTCGGCGCTGCGCTGCGGATTGGCCATCGCCATGCTCTCGGTGACCTCGAGCTTGAGCTGCGAGGCCGGCACGTCGCCCAACGCCTTGAGCGTCTCGCGCGCGTCGTTGAGCAGCTCGTCGTCCCGCGCCAGCTGCACGCCCGACACGTTCACCGCGATCTCGCCCTTGAAGCCGATCTCGCGCCAGCGGCGCAGCTGCAGCGCCGCCTCGATCAACGTCCAGCGGCCGATCTCGACGATCTGGCCGCTCTCCTCCGCCACGGGGATGAAGTCGCCCGGCATGACCAGGCCCCGGCTCGGATGCTGCCAGCGGATCAACGCCTCGAAGCCGAGCAGCGCGCGGTCCGACAACCTCACGAAAGGCTGGTAGTGGAGCTGGAACTCCCCGGCCGCCAGGCCGCGCGCGATGTTCTCCTTCACCCAGCGCCGCGACTGCTCGACCAGTTGCTGCGCCGGATCGAACAGCTTCGCGTGGCCGGCGCCGGCGGCCTTGGCGCGGGCCAGCGCGCTCTCCGCGGCGGACATCAGGTCGTCGGGGCTAAAGTTGCCTTGTCCCGTGTAGGCCCAGCCGGCGCAGGCGGTGAGGCGATGCGCCCCGGTGCGCGCGGTCGTCGACGGCGCGGCCGGGACCGCGTCCGCCTCCGCTGCCGCCACGTGGTCGGCGGCATCGACCAGGAATGGCTCCTCGATGCGCGCCAGGGCCCATTCGGGCACGCGATCGACGAGCGCGCCGGCTTCGATGCGGGCCTCGAAGAGCACGCCGAACTGGTCCGCCCCCAGCCGCGCGACGACGCGCCCGGCCCGCGATGTCCGGCCCGTTCCCCCGGCCAGGCGTCGCGCGCTCTCGACCAGCACCGCGTCGCCGGCCAGCAGACCGTGACGCTCGTTGAAAGCGCGGAAATCGTCCAGGCCCACCAGCACCACGGCGACCGGCACGCCGGGCGTCGGATTCGCCAGGCGCTGGGCGACCAGTTCGACGAACAGCGCGCGATTCGGGAGTCCGGTGAGCCGGTCGTGCATCGCCTCGTGCGCCACCTGCGCCTGCAGCCGTTCGTTCTCGCTGATGTCGGTCAGCGAGCCGGCCATGCGCACCGGCTTGCCACCCTGTCGCACCGCCACGCCGCGCGCCAGCAGCGCCCGCGTCTGACCGCCCTGCGTGAAACGGAGCACATGGTGGAACTGGAAACTGCGGCCTTGCAGATGCGCGTCGAGATCGGCACGGAAGAGTCCCGCCGCCGGCTCGTCGAGCGGGCGCGTGAAACGTCCGATGCCTCGCGCGGCGTCCGCAGACGCGCCCCGCCTGCCGCGGCGCCAGAAGGCGCGCTTCGCGCCGGCAGGGGCCTCGTCGGGCGCCCGCGCGTCGCCCATCAGCGCCAGCCAGCGCGCCGAGACATCGAGCCGGTCCGACGGGATGTCCCAATCCCACAGACCGTCGTTGGCGCCCTGCGCGGCCAGTGCATAGCGTTCCTCGCTCACCGTCAGCCGCCGCAACGCCTCTCGCCGGCGTGACTGGTCGGCCAGCGCGCGCAGCGTCAGCGCGGCCAGGCTTGCCGCCGCCACCGCCAGCAGCGGGTAGGCCAGCGACAGCACGAGGTGCGCCTCCTCGAAGGCCCACTGCGCGCCGTAGACGCCGCCACCGACCAGCAAGGCCACGACGGGCAGACCGCGCCAGAGCGATCCTCGCGCGAGCAGCAGCGCGCACAGCAGCGGCAGCACCAGCAGCGCGCCCGACTCCGCGAGCGGTGCCCACGGCGGCCGCGTCAGCGTGCGTCCGGTCAGGAGGTTGTCGACGACGGTCGCGAGCCGCTCCATGCCGGGCAGGCCGGCGTCGAAGGGACTCGGGAAGTGGTCGCCGGCGCCGAGCGCCGACACGCCGAGGATGACGATGCGGTGGCGCAGCAGGTCTTCGGGGACCTTGCCGTCGACGAGGTCCGCCATCGACACCGATGGGAAGGTACCGGCCGGGCCGTAATAGTTGACGCCCTGCCTCGACAGCAGATCCAGCGGCACGTGCAGCGTGCCCCAGCGGATGTCGCGGCTCCAGCGCAGCGTGGCCTCGGACCACGGCTGGCGCATCGCGTCGCCGGCGATGCGCACGGCCAGCGACGGATAGACCTCGCCGCCCAGCGGCAACGCCGGCAGGTCGTGACGCAGCGCGCCGTCCATCTCGCGCTCCGCCTGGACGTGGCCGAGCGACTTCGCCGCCGACAGGAGCGGCTCCGGCGGTGCGTCGGCACGCTCGGGCAGCAGCGCGCTGCGCGGCGCCCCTTCGGCACGCATGAAGGCCTGCGACAGCAGGACGGGCGAGGCGTTTCCGGCGGGCGCGGAGGCGGCGCGCGCTGCTGCAGCTGCAGCCGCCGCGTCGTTGCCGTTGCCGCTGACGTTGGCTGCAGGCGGCAACGCGAGCGGCAACAGCACCGGCACGCCGCCGCGCATCGCGGCCGCCAGTGCCGCGTCGCTGTCCGGCTTCGCGTCGAGCAGCAGCATGTCGACGGCGATCAGGCGCGGCTTCGCGGCCTGCAGTCGCGTGATTACCTCGGCGAGCAGCGGACGCCCCGGTGCCATGCCGCCGAACCGCGCGGCACTGGCGTCGTCGAAACGCACCAGCGTGATCGGATAGGTCGTGCCCGGCGCGAGCCGGCCGCGCCATTGCGCCTGCGCGTCCTGCACCACACCGTCCAGGCGAGCCAGCGGCCCGGCCTGGAAGCGCGAGAGCCATAGCATCCCCACCGCCGCCGTCACCAGCAGCGCGACGATCAGTTGAGCCCAGGTCCAGCGCGACGGGACCCTCATCAGACCCCCGACAAGCGGTCCAGCGCCGCGCGGACCCGGTCCGCCGGCCATTGCGTCGCGGCGCTGCAGCCCTGCGACACCTCGCAGTCCGTGCAGCCGGCGCGGTCGACGACGACCGGCAGTTGCGCGCCCAGTCCGCGGGTCCGTCCGGCGGCGCGCGGCCCCGGCAGCACGGCCACCTGGCCGGACTGCACGTGCACCGAGGTCTGCTCGTTGTCGCCGACCTCCACGAGGAACTCGGTGCCGCGCACCGCCGTCACCGCCGACGGCGTGCGCACTTCCCACTTGCCCGAGCCCGACGGCGTGACCTTCTGGCCCAGCAGGCCGCGCTCCAGCAGCAGGGACACGTCACGGGCGCCCTCCGCATAACCGGGCATGACGCCCGTGCCGGCGTCGATGCCGAGGTTCAGCCGGGTCAAGGTGAGTTGGCTGCGATCGCCGACGACCAGGCTGGATCCGTCGGGGCAGCGCAGCCGCACGCGGCCGTTGTCGCCGGTGCGCAGCTGGGCGCCCTCGCCCACCCTGTCGCCGAGCCTCAAGGGCTGCGCCTGGCCCGCGACGACGCGTGTCGCGTCGCCCGCCAGCGCGGCGACCTCGCAGGCCTGCGCCCGCGCAGCCAGCGAGACCATCGTCATCGCCGCGATCAGCGCGGCGTCCCTCATCGCATGTTTCATCGTTGTCGTCATGGTGTGCTCATCCCAGGTGCGGCGGTCGACATCATCACTGCGCCGGGTCCCCGAACAGCGCGTAGGCCGCCCAGTAGTAAGGATGCGTCCAGCGGCCCTGCCCCTCCTGGCCGTCGGCGAGTTGCAGCTGCGCCCGACGCAGGCCGCCGGCGCGCGTGTCGGCCGGCTGCAGCGCGGCGCCGCTCAACGCCGCGGCGGACGCGGACTCCACCGCCCAATGCGTCGCCAGCACCGAGCGCGCGCCGGCGAAGAAGAAGCCGCGCACCAGGCCTGACATCGCCGCGCCGCCCTGCTCGCCGGCCGCCGTGTTGCAGGCGGAGAGCAGCACCCACTGCGCGTTCAGGCGCAGGGTCAGCACGTCGTCAAGTTCCAGCAAGGGCGAGGCGGCGTCGTCGGCCTCGGCCGCCAGCGCCAGCGCCGGCTTGGAGATGCCGGGCAGTTCGCCCGGCATCAGTCCGTGGGTCGCGAAGGCGAGCACGCGACGGTCCGCCAGCGGCGTCGCCAGCACGGCGCTGCGTGTCGCCGCAGTGCCCAGTCGCAGATCGGCGGCTGGATCGGCGCCGAGCGCACGTGCGATCGACAGCAGCTCCGCGCGCGTCTCCGGCAGCGGCGGGATGTCGGCATAACGGAAGCCGAGTTGCGCGTCGTAGCGGCTGGCCGCACGCGTGGGCATCGGCGCGAGCAGGTGCAGCGAGCGGGCGCTCGACTTCGGCGCCTGGGCCTGGGTCGAAGTCGAAGTCGAAGTCGAAGTCGAAGTCGAAGTCGGGATGGTGGTGGCCGCGCCCGCGCTCCGATCAAACACCGGATCCCCGAATCCGAGCAATGCCTGGGGCGCCGCCGCCGGCGGACCGGCACGGCGCAGGGCCTGCAGCGAGGCGCCCGACGGCAGCTGCACCACCGCCTGCTGGCGCAGCAACCAGGCCACGGGACGGCCGGCGGCGGGCGCTTCAGTCACGAGGGCTGCCAGCGGCAGCCCGGCCAGCGGCCCGTCGCCCGCAACGATCAGCGTGTTCAGGCCCTGCCGGTTCAGCGGCGCGAGCAGATCGCGATACAGCGCGTGCAGCTCCGGCAGCGCCTGTGCAAGCGGAACCTCGCGCCCCGCCGGCATCGCGCTGAGGTCGAGCCGCTGACGCAGCGCCTTCACCCGTCGGGCCAGCGCGACCGCGCCTTCGGGCACCGCGCGGAACTGCGGTGTCGCGTCGGCGCGCAGCAGCCAGACCAGCGTCTGTTCATCGAGCGCATGCACGATCAGCAGTCCCTCGCCGGCCCGCAGCCTGCCACTGAGCGCGACGGCACCCGGCGTCGCCGGCGTGATCAGATCGGCATAGGCGGGATAGGCCGCGGCCAGTTGCTGCCGTTGCACCGCGAGCGTCTCGCGCGCGCTGGCGGCCACCCCTTGCTGGGCCTGCAGCTGCTGGCGCAGCGCCTTCAGCGCGTCCTCGCGCGGCTTGCGCTGCTCCTTCGGCAGGGCCTTGAAGGCTTCCCCCGACACTTCCTTGCGCAGCCTGTCCTCGTCCGCGATCAGCGCGGCCACCTGCGCATACTGCCCCGACGCGGCCTTGCGCAAGGTCTGCTCCCGATCGATCAGACCGCGCAGTTCCGGCGTCGCCGCCAGCATCCGCGCCGTGCTGTCGGCCAGCGCGCGCTGCGTGCTGCCGAGCTTGCGCCGGTCGGCGATCTGCAGCGCGCGATCGACGACCGCCGGAGGCAGCGCCTCGCCCGTCACCGCGCGCCGGGCCGCATGCGCGAGGAACTCGTCGAAGGCCAGCCCGAGCACGAAACCGCGGAAGCCGCGCGCGTCCAGGTCCACCCAGCCGTCGCTGCGGTCCAGCGTCGCGGCGAAGAGCTGCTCGTAGTCGCCCATCGCGCCGCCCGTGTCCCCGCGCAGCAGCCGCACGACGGCGCGCACGCCGGCGCTCTCGCGCGTCTGCGGATGGTCCGGCCCGTAGATCCGCGTGCGATAGCGCAGCGTGCGCTCGGCGATCTCCAGGGCCTCATCCAGCCGCCCGGCCTTGGCCGCGAGCAGCGCGCTCAACCGGTTGTCCTGCGCGCGGCTGCGCGCCACGCCGTCGGCACCGAGCTCGTCGAGGAACTGGCGATAGGCCTGATCGGCCTCGGTCCAGCGCTTGAGGCCGAGCAACGCCCGCACGATCTCCTGACGGGCGAGCCAGCGCGTCTGGCTCGCCGCCGAGGCGTTCGCCTTCGCGAGCATCGCCTCGGACTGCCGTGCGGCGGCCAGCGCCTCCTCGTGCTGCTGCGACGCGTTGAGCGCCGTCGCGGCGCGGTAGTGCCAGCGCGCGCCGGGGCCTTCCTCGAGCTGCCCCGCCCGCCACAGCGCCAGGTTGTCCTGCGCGATGTCGGCGGCCTCGCGCGTGCGCCCCTGCGCGACCAACGCGTAGACCAGCATCCCCTGCGAGCCGTCCAGCCAACCCTGCCACTGCCGCAGCGTGTCCGCGGCGACACCTGGCCCGTTGCCGGAACGCAGCAGTTCCCGTGAGCGGGCGACCGCCTGACGCAAGGTGGCGACCGCCGCCGCGCCATCGCCGGTCAGGCGCTCGACCTCGGAGCGCACCTGCAGCCGGTCGATCGTCAACGGCAGTCCGGGCTGCAGCTTGAGCGCCTCGGCCGCCAGCGCGTCGGCCCGGCTCCAGGCCCGCAGCATCACGAGGCGATCCTGACCGCCGTTGGCCAGGAAGTAAGTCTGGCGCAGCGCGACGCCCGCGCGCGCGGCAGGGCTGAGCTGCCTGTCGGCCAGCAGCGGCTCGCACGCCGCCAGCGCGGCGCCGGAGCTGCCCCAGGTGTACTCGGCGATCAGGTAGAGCCGGATCCAGCCCTCGCCATCGGGCCGGCCGCGGCCCAGCGTCATCAACGCCTTGGCGATCTCGATCTGGCGGGCGCGGTCCTCGATCCGTCGCGCGGCCGGCCACTGACGTTGAAGCTGCGCGTAACGCGCGTCCGGTGCGTCGGACAGCGGCTCGGCGAGCAGGCGGCGGGCCTCGTCGACGCTCAACGCGCCCTGCGGCTCCTGCGGGTCCACTTCCTCGGCGGCGGAGGCGCCGGCGGGGTCTTCCTGGGCCATCGCCGGTCCCACCGACGACGCGCCCCCCACGAGGATCACGAGCGCAAAAGCCCGCGCGCCGGCGGACCACGACCTGACGACGCGGAACCTCCTCATCCCCTGACAGTCCGGCGCGCATCGACGCCGCGTCGGTGTCCGGCGCGTTCCCAACATCTTGTGCGGCTCCTGCCCGGCCTGCGCCGGGCTGACGGCCATCCTAGGCGAAGGTCCGCGGGCGCCCAACACCGCGAGTGCGGTGTTGAACGCGGGGCCCGACCCGACACCGCGACGGCGTTGCCGAAGGTCTCGTCGACGGCCCGCCAACCGGCGCCGATCTCCGCGGACGACCGCCGACAGCGCATCCGCACGGGGCGACGCGGCCTTGTCCGACAGACCACCCCGCTCGCATCTCTTAAGGTGAATCAACGGCTCTCTGGCCCGCGATGGAGTTCGCCATGCGTTCCTTCCCGCACTGTCCCCACCCGTCGTTCGGACGGATGTTCCGGCACTCGAAGCCCCCGTCGCCGCATCACGGCGTGATGTTCTGGGTCGCGCACGCCGCGGTCCTGCTGGGCCTGCTCCTGATTGCCACCGAGGTGTCGGCACAGCAAGGTGCCGGGCTGCGCGCGCAGTACGACCAGCTCGCGCCGCAACTGTCGAAGAGCCCGTTCCAGAAGCCCATCGTGCTGAGCTCGGCGGATGACACCGAACACCCCACCGGCGAGATGCATGCGGTCGTCGACCATCCGTTCGGGACGCTGTCCGGCGCGCTGCGCGATGCCGACGCCTGGTGCGACCTGCTGACGCTGCCGGCCAACGTCAAGCGCTGCGCTGTCGAGGACGATCAGGCGCCGGGCGCGACGCTGCACATGGCCGTCGGCCGCAAGTTCGACCAGCCCATCGAGGACGCCTACGCCCTCGACTTCCGCTTCCAGGTCCTGGCGGCACAGCCGCAGTACCTGCTCGTCGAGATGAGCGCGAACAAGGGACCGATGGGCACCAGCAACTACCGCCTGACGCTGGAGGCGGTGCCGATCGATGCGAAGCGCTCGTTCGTGCGGCTGCGCTACGCCTACGTGAACAACTTCGCCGCGCGCGTCGCGACCAGCGCCTACCTGTCCACCTCGGGCCGCGACAAGGTCGGCTTCACCGTGGTCGGGCGCGACGACGACGGCCGGCCGCGCTACGTGGGCGGCATCCAGGGCATCGCCGAGCGCAACACGATGCGCTACTTCCTGGCGATCGAGTCCTACCTCGACACGCTGCCGACGCCCGCCGACCAGCGGCTCGACCGGCGGCTGCGCGACTGGTTCGCGGCCACCGAGCGTTATGCGCGCCAACTCCACGAGCAGTCGCTCGAGGAGTACGTCGCCATGAAGCACAAGGAAGCGCGCCGGCAGGTCGCCATCGCCCCCGGCGAATGAGTCGGACGAGGCGACCGAGGTCCGTGACGCGACCGGCGAATCAGGGCGCGCGCGCCGGCGATTCGATCTGACGGGCCGCCCATTGCGCGCCGACCAGGATCGACGCCATCAGCCACAAAGGCGCGGCCGCGACGCTCGCGGCGGCCAGCACGCCGAAGCCCAGCGGCATCGCGACGGTCGCGCCGTTGGCGGCCAGCATCCGCAGTCCGAGCGCCTGGCCGTGGCGGTCCGGCGGCGTGACCTGATGCATCGTCGCGAGCACCATCGGTTGCACCGCGCCCAGCGCCAGTCCCAGCACCGCCGAGCCGAGCATCAGGCCGAGCGTGCCCGGCAGCCAGGCATAGACCAGCAGCGTGACGGTCGCGATCGCCATCGCGGCGCGCAGCGCCTTGACGTCGTCGATGCGATGGGCCCAGCGGACGATGGCCAGACGGACCAGCGTCGCCGCCGCGGCGAAGCTGCCCAGCACCAGGCCGATGCTCGAGGCCGACAGGCCCTTCGCATGGCCCACGACGGGCACCACGAAGCTGTGGGCGTCCCAGCACGAGGACATCGCGACGTTGACGATCAGCAGGTTGCGCAGGCCGCGGTCCTTCAACAGGTCCCAGGCGGGACGCGGCTTGACGCCGGTGGCGGCGGGCGCGGGGACGTGGCGCGGCACACGCCGCGCGATCGCCCAGGCCGCGAGCGGCAGCAGCGTCGACAGCACCAGCGCGGCGGTGAATCCCGCCGTGTCGATGACGATGCCGGTGATGACCGGCGCGAACGCGTTGGACAGCGCCGGACCGAGCGCCACCCAGCTGAACACGCGCTTGAGCTGCGACGCGTCGTGCGCCATCAGGCCCGCCTCGCGCTGGATCGCCACCGCCGCGATCGCGACCGCACCGCCGCACAGCAGGCAGCCCAGCGCGAGCAGCCAGACCCACCCCAGGACCTGCGCGCACAGCGCCAGCACCGCGCCGGCGAAGGCCATCGCGACGCCGATGCCCACCGGGCGATGGAAACCGTGACGGTCGGCCAGCCGCCCGGCCCACAGGGACAGCCCCAGCGGCGCGACGGCGAACAGGCTGAGCAGCACGCCGACGAAGCCGCCGCCGTAGCCCTGGTGCAGCACCCACAGCGTGGCGGCGACGCGCGTCGTCGCCATGCAGGCGTGCACCGCGACCAACGACGCGATGACGGCCACGAAGCCGGCACTCAGACCGGTGTAGCCCTTCGCCGCTGGTGCGTCGCCGTTCATCCCGCGGCGCCTTCGTCCTCGAGGTCCACCTCGCCGTCGGCACCGGCTCCCGCGCCGCCCCCGGCAGCGTTCGCGGCACCGGCCCCGAGCTTCAGCACACGCGCGGCCTGGTCCTCGGGCAGCGCCTCGACGGACTTCAGCTCCCGCGTCATGACGCGCGTGCGCCGCTCGGCGAGTTCGATGTTATTGCTGGCCTCGTCGAGCTTCTTCTTCGTCTTGGCGAGCACGTCGCCGAACTTGCCGAACTCGGTCTTGACCGCGCGCAGCACGTCCCAGACCTCCGCGGAGCGTTTCTCCAGCGCCAGCGTGCGGAAGCCCATCTGCAGGCTGGACAGCGTCGCGAGCAACGTCGTCGGGCCGACCAGCATCACCTTGTGCTCGCGCTGCAGCGCCTCGCTCAGGCCGGGACGGCGCAGCGCCTCGGCGTACAGACCCTCGGTGGGCACGAACAGCAGCGCGAAGTCGGTGGTGTGCGGCGGGCCGAGGTATTTCTCGCGGATGGATTTTGCCTCCAGCCGCAGCCGCGTCTCGATCGCGCGGCCGGCCTGTTCCGCCGCCGGCGCGTCGGCCCGCTCCTGGGCATCGAGCAGGCGCTCGTAGTCCTCGCGCGGGAACTTGGCGTCGATCGGCAGCCAGATCGGCTGGCCATCGTCGCGCTGGCCGGGCAGCTTCAAGGCGAACTCGACACGCGCGCCGGTGCCCGGGACCGTCTCGACGTTCGAGGCGAACTGCTCCGGCGTGAAGACCTGCTCCAGCAGCGCGGCCAGTTGCACCTCGCCGAAGATGCCGCGCGTCTTGACGTTGGTCAGCACGCGGTTCAGCGAGCCGACGTCACGCGCCAGCGTCTGCATCTCTCCCAGGCCGCGGTAGACCTGCTCCAGCCGCTCGGCGACCTGCTTGAAGCTCTCGCCCAGGCGCTGTTCCAGCGTGGCGTGCAGCTTCTCGTCGACGGTCGCCCGCATCTGCTCGAGCTTCTTCTCGTTGTCCTGCTGGATGGCCTCCAGGCGCGCCTCGACGGTGCGGCGCGTCTCGGCCAGGCCGGCCTCGTTGCGCTGACCGAGCGCCTGCAGCTGCTCGGTCATCGCCGTCGTCATGCGCGACGCGGCGGCGTCCTGCGCCTCGCGCGCACGCGCCGCCTGCTGGGCCAGCGCCTGCTGGAACTGCGTCAGCGTCGCCAGCGTCTCCTGACGGAGCCCGGCGTTGCCGCGGCTGAGTTCGTCGCGCAGCGCGCGCTCCAGGCGCTCGAGGCGTTCGCCCGACTGCTGCATCAGCGGCGCCAGCGCCGTCGCCGTGTCGCCGTCCGAAGACCGTCGCCGGGTGAACAGCACCACGACGAGAAGGATCAGGATCAGCCCGGAGAGGCTCAGCTGCAGCAGGTCGGGAAGGGACATGCGTCCGATTCTCTCAGCGCTCGAGCACCTCGGGATTCAGCGCCGTCGGGGGAATGCCGCCGGTCAGCGCGGCGATCAGGTTGTCGACCGCCAGATCGCTCATCGCACGACGCGTCGCGATCGTGGCGCTGGCGATGTGGGGCGTCAGCACGACGTTCGTGCAGGCGAGCAGATCCGGGTGCACCGTCGGTTCGCCCTCGAACACGTCCAGGCCCGCGGCGGCGATGGTGCCGGCCCGCAGCTCCGCGGCCAGCGCCGCGTCGTCGACGACCCCGCCGCGCGCGATGTTGGTCAGCGTCGCGGTCTTCTTCATCAGGCGCAGCTCGCGCTGGCCGATCAGGTGGTGCGAGGACGCGCTGTACGGCACGACGATGACCAGGTGGTCGGCGCGCCGCAGCAGCTCGTCCTTCTCCACCCATTGCGCGCCCAGCGGGCCTTCCTGGTCGGCCGGCAGCTTCGAGCGGTTGTGATAGATCACCGGCATGCCGAAGCCGAGGTGGCCGCGCCTGGCGATCGCCGCGCCGATGCGGCCCATGCCGAGCACGCCCAGCGTCGCGCCGTGGATGTCGGCGCCGGCGAACATCGTCACCGACCACTGCTTCCATTCGCCGCGGCGCAGGAAGTGTTCGCTCTCGGTGATGCGGCGCGCGGTGGCCATCATCAGCGCGAAGCCGAAGTCGGCGGTGGTCTCGGTCAGCACATCCGGCGCGTTCGTCACCACAACACCGCGCGAGGTGCAGGCCGGCACGTCGATGTTGTTGTAGCCGACGGCCATCGTGCAGATGGCCTTCAGGTCGGGACAGGCGTCGAGCAGCCTGGCGTCGATCTTGTCGCCGCCGGCGATGTACGCGCCAGCCTTGCCCTGCAGGCGGCGGATCAGCTCGTCCTGCGACCAGCCGGTGTCGCTGTCGTTGGTCTCGACTTCGAAGTGCGGACGCAGCCGGTCGACGATGTCGTCGAAGGTCTTGCGGGCCACCAGGACGCTGGGCTTGCTCATGGGCGCATCTCCTTGCAGGGAAGCACCGACTGTAGGCCGGCCGCTCCAGTGGCCCGCTCGCAAATCGCCCATGGATCGCCCACGGCTGCCGCGGATCAGCCCCGGCGTGTCACTCCAAAAATCGGGTGAAGGACGCGACCGCGTCGCGCTCGGTGACCAGCGTGTTCTCGACCGCGTCCGGATCCGCGTAGCCCAGCGACATGCCGCAGACCAGCTGCTGTTGGGGCGTGAGACCGAGTTCCTCCGCGATCACGCGATGGAACTGCGTGAACGCGGCCTGCGGGCAGGTGTGCAGTCCGCGGCCGCGGGCGGCGACCATCAGGTTCTGCAGGAACATGCCGTAGTCCAGCCAGCTGCCCTGCTGCATCACGCGGTCGATGGTGAACATCAGGCCCACCGGCGCGTCGAAGAAGCGGTAGTTGCGGCCGTGCTGCTCGTGCATGCGCAGCTTGTCGCCCTTGGTGATGCCCAGCAGCCCGTACAGGTCCCAGCCGACCTTGCGGCGGCGGTCGATGTAGGGCGAGACCCATTCGCGCGGGTAGTAGGCGTACTCCTCGCCGTGCGTGGCCAGTTCCTCGGGATCGTCGTAGGCCGACTGGATGCGGGCGACCAGCCGGTCCTTCGCGGCGCCGGTCAGCACGTGGACCTGCCAGGGCTGCGTGTTCGTGCCCGACGGCGCGCGGGCGGCGACGGCCAGCAGTTCCTCGATCAGTGCGCGCGGCACCGGCGTCGGCAGGAAGGCGCGCATCGAATGCCGCGTGACGATCGCGGCGTCGACCGCGGCGGACTGCTCGGGCGTCGGCGTGACGAAGGGATCGGGGAAGGTCATGGCATCTCCAGCGCGCTGAGCGCTTTCACGTAGGACTCGGGCAATTGCGCCACCGGGCGCCGCGACGCGCGATCGACATACACATGGACGAAATGGCCGCGTGCCGCGCACAGCGGCTCGCCCTCGGCGAACAGGCCGATCTCGTAGCGGACGCTGGACCGGCCGCGCTTCGCGACGCGCAGGCCGGCCTCGACCTGCTGCGGGAAGGCCAGCGACGCGAAGAAGTTGCAGTGCGTCTCGATGACCAGGCCGATGACCTCGCCGTGGTGGAGGTCCAGCGCGCCCTGCTCGATCAGGTAGCGGTTCACCGCCGTGTCGAACAGGCTGTAGTAGACGACGTTGTTCAGGTGGCCGTAGAGGTCGTTGTCCATCCAGCGCGTCGGCACCGGAAGGAAGCGGGCAAAGGCCTCGCGCGGCTCGGGGGCCGGGCGTGTCTCGACGGTCGAGGCGGAAGGGTCGGCGGTCATGGCGCCGATTCTTCCACCGCGGCGAGGGGTCAGGTGTCGCGTGGGCTACTGGCGGCAGCGGACGGCCGGCGTCACGCAACGCCGGCCGTCCGCACCGTCAGCCGTTCCGCCAGCGCGCCCAGGTCTGCGCGGCGGCGTCCAGCGTCCGCATCTGCACATCGACCGTCACGTTCAGGTCCTCGCCGTACCCGCCGGCCATGCTGAGCGCGACCGGGATGCGGCGCTCGAGCAGCGCCTCCAGCACGATCCGGTCGCGGCGCAGCAGGCCCTCGGCGCTGAGCTTCAGCCGCCCGAGCCGATCCCCTTCATGCGGGTCGGCGCCGGCCAGGTAGAAGACCAGCCCGGGCGGACGATCCGCCATCCGCCGCCAGACCTCGGCGAGCGCCGCCTCCAGCGCGTCGAGGTAGACCGCGTCGCCGCAGGCGTCGGGCAGGCCGACGTCCAGGTCGCTCGCCTCCTTGCGGAACGGGAAGTTCTTCTCCCCATGGATCGAGAGCGTGAACACGCTGTCGTCGTCGCGGAAGATGCTCGCCGTGCCGTTGCCCTGATGGACGTCCAGGTCGACGACCAGCACGCGCAACCCCGGGCGCTCCGGATGTCGCCGGTGCCATTCGGCCTGCATCAGCCGCGCCGCGACCGCGACATCGTTGAAGACGCAGAAGCCGCTGCCCTTGTCCGCATACGCATGGTGCGTGCCGCCCGCCAGGCTGGCGGCGACGCCCTCTTCCAGGGCGGCCCGCGCGGCGGCGATGGTCGCCCCGACCGAGCACAGGGAGCGCCGCGGCAGGCCCGGCGCCCACGGGAAACCGATCTCGCGCTGCTCGGCCGCGCCGAGCGTGCCGTGCAGGACGGCGTCGATGTAGTCCGGGGTGTGGACCAGTGCCAACGCTTCGGGACCGGCCGCTTCGGCCACCTGGGGCCGCATCACGCCCGGCGCCCGCTCCACCCGCTCACGCAGCATCTGGTACTTGGACTGCGGAAAACGGTGGCCCGGCGGAAGCGCCAACGTCAAATGGTCGTAATGGAAGGCGAGCATGGTCCGACCCTAGCAGAGCGCCCGCAACCCCGCAGCGGCGGGCCTCCAGGGCCGT
Organism: Roseateles chitinivorans; assembly: GCF_050632235.1. Classification (GTDB taxonomy): domain Bacteria; phylum Pseudomonadota; class Gammaproteobacteria; order Burkholderiales; family Burkholderiaceae_C; genus Roseateles; species Roseateles chitinivorans_A. The sequence continues at coordinate 5,598,662 of NZ_CP192584.1, forward strand.
GCCGGGCGGCTTCGCCCGGACTTTGCTGCATTGCACAAAAAGTGCTTGCAATCATCGGCGGCAGTCCTATACTGATTCCATGCTGCACCGCAACAAACGTGTGGCGACGGCGCTCAGCCCGCCGCGTTGTCCCCGGCTGACCTCATTCCTCAAGGAGATTTCGCATGCTGACTGCTGACCAAGTGCTCGACCAACAGAAGAACCTGCAAGCCTCGTGGTTCGGCCTGACCGCCAAGGCCTTCGAAGGCTATGAAAAGCTCGTCGAGCTGAACCTGCAAGTCGCCAAGACCGCGCTCGGCGAAGCCGCCGAAACCGCCCAGCAAGCCATCACGGTCAAGGATCCGCAGGAACTGTGGGCCCTGCAGACCGCGCTGCTGCAACCGTCGGCTGAAAAGGCCGTCGCCTACAGCCGCCACCTGTACGACATCGCCACCTCGACCTCGTCGGAATTCGTCAAGCTGGCCGAGTCGCAAGTCGCCGACGCGCAGGTCAAGTTCGGCGCCGTCGTCGACAACGCGACCAAGAACGCTCCGGCTGGCACGGAAAATGCTGTTGCTTTGGTGAAGTCGGCGGTGGCCGCGGCCAACAACGCTTACGAAAGCCTGCACAAGGCCGCCAAGCAAGCCACCGACATCGCGGAATCCAATTTCAACGCCGTGACCAGCACGGCGGTGAAGGCGACCCAGACCGCCGCCCGCAGCGCCAAGCGCGCCGCGGCCTGAGCGAACGAGTTGCCGTATCGGTTGTCTCCTCGGTACCCAAGGAAGTCAAGCTTCCCAAGTGCCCTTCAAAGCCCAGCGCATGCTGGGCTTTTTTCGCCTGTACGGTCGCCCCATTTCCGAAGCGCCGGCACCGGCGCGGTGCTCCGGCAACCGCACGGATGCCCGGGCGCCGGGCATCGCCGTCCGGCGATTCAGTCCGCCGACGTCGGTGACGCGTCGGATGACACGATGTCCGCAGTCGCGGGACGCGTCCCGGCCGCAAACTGCGCGTACTGGTCCGCCACGTCGCGCAGCACGCCCTGCACGGTGAACTCGCGCAAGGCCTCGCGGTCGTAGAGCGGGTACCGGGGCAGCCCGATGGTCATCATCATGAAGCCCATGGTCCGCACCGACATCTGGTCGCACATCGACCGGATCGCCGTCTCTCCGGGCTCGAAACCGGCCGGCGCACAGGCGGCGACCCGCTCCCGCATCAAGCCGAGCAGCCGGTTGTAGACCGGCTGCTGAGACTGGCCGATCTCGTCCAGCGTGCCGGTCTGCGTCAGCGACATGTAGATCATGCGGAACTGCTCCGGATGCCGCTCCCAGAAGTCGAGCAGGCAGCGCGTATGCGCCTCCAGCACCTTGCGCGGCCCGCGCTGGTCCTTGGACGCGTCCAGCAGTTCGTCGACCAGCGACTCGAACACCTCGATCCACAGGCCGTCCAGCAGCGCCTTCTTGCTCTCGAAGTAGCTGTAGATCGCCATCGTCGAGATGCCGAGTTCCTGCGCCAGCCGGCGCATGCTGAGCGCCTCCACGCCTTCGTCGCGGTAGATCTTGCGTGCGCGCTCCAGCATCTCGCGCTTGAGCGCGGCCATTTCGGCCGGACCGCGCCGCAGCCGGGGCCGTTCGCGGTCGGAGTCCTGATCGGTGTTTCGCACGGCGTTCCCTACATCAAAAGGTTATTGTCGGTGTACGTTATCTCATACCGGGGCCCACGTTAAATAGTCACGAACCCTCGATGAGATGCATGATTACCAGTTCCGTACAAGTACGAAAATAGGTGCAAACGGCATGCCCGCGCCTCTCCTGCGGGTTTCTTCACCTGCAAAGCGCTCCCCATGCTCGACCGCCTCTCCGTGGGCGCCAAGCTCAGCTTGGCCTTTTTCTGCGTTCTCCTGATCACCGCCCTGCTGGGCGTGCTGGCGCTGTTCCAGCTGGGTCGCGTCAACGACACCGCCACCGACATGGCGTCGAACTGGCTGCCCTCCTCCCGCGCGGCGCAATCGATCAACCAGGAGGTCGCGCGGCTGCGCACCCGCGAGTACCGGCTGCTGCTGACCGAGGGCAATGCGCGCGCCAGCTATGCCGAAAAGCTGGCGCAAGGCCGCCAGGGCATCGAGCAACGGATCAAGGCCTATGAGCCGATGGTCTCCTCACCTGCGGAGGGCGAGAAGCTGCGCCAGATCCGCGATCTGTGGGCGACGTACGAAGCGAGCAGCATCAAGCTCGTCGAAGCCGCCGTCCGGGGCGACGACGAGGCCGGCAAGCGCCTGGTCGCCGTCGACAGCCTGCCGACGTACGAGGCACTGGGCAAGGCGGTGGACGAGTTGGTCGAGATCAACACCGTCGGCGCCGCCGCGGCCGACACGCTGGGCGACCAGATCTATGACCGCAGCCGCTGGATGATCGTCGGCATGACGCTGCTGGCCGTCGTCATCGGCGCGGTGCTGGGCTTCGTGATCACCCGCAAGATCACGCGGCCGCTGGCGGCCTCGGTCGCGATCGCCGAGGCGGTGGCGGCGGGCGACCTCACCCGCAGCCTGCACGTGCAGGGCCGCGACGAGGTCGCGCAGCTGCAGACCGCGCTGATGCGCATGGTCGGCCAGCTGCAGACCGTGGTGGCGCAGGTGCGCAACGGGGTCGAGTCGGTGTCGAGCGCCTCGTCGCAGATCGCGGTGGGCAACCAGGACCTGTCGGCGCGGACCGAGCAGACCGCGGCCAACCTCGAGGAGACCGCGTCCAGCATGGAGCAGCTGACCAGCGCGGTCGGCCAGTCCGCCGACACCGCCCGCCAGGCCAACCAGCTGGCCGGCAGCGCCGCCGAGACAGCCGCGCGCGGCGGCAAGGTCGTCGGACAGGTGGTGGCCCGCATGCAGGAGATCAGCGCGTCCTCGACCCGCATCGCCGACATCATCGGCACCATCGACGGCATCGCGTTCCAGACCAACATCCTCGCGCTGAACGCCGCGGTGGAAGCGGCGCGGGCCGGCGAACAGGGTCGGGGCTTCGCGGTCGTGGCGAGCGAAGTCCGCTCGCTGGCCCAGCGCAGCGCCGAGGCAGCCAAGGAGATCAAGACGCTGATCAACCGCTCGGTGGAGACGGTCGAGGCCGGCTCGTCGGACGTCGCCGAGGCGGGCCGCACGATGGACGAGATCGTCCACGGCGTGCGTCGCGTGACCGACCTGATGGGCGAGATCGCCGCCGCCGCCACCGAGCAGCGCGACGGCATCTCGCAGGTCAACCAGGCCGTCGCCAACCTGGATCAGATGACGCAGCAGAACGCGGCGCTGGTCGAGGAATCGAGCGCCGCCTCGGGCTCGCTGCGGGAGCAGGCGCAGCGGCTGTCGGAGGTGGTGTCGGTGTTCAAGGTGAGCTGACCGCAGACGCCGCGGGCCCCTCCCCGCCCTCGCCCGCAAGCGGGAGCGGGCGCAAGAAAGCGCCGGGCATACTGCGGCCTCATGGCCACCCGCACCCCGATCTTCTTCGCCAGCGCCGAGGCATTCCGCGCCTGGCTCGACGAGCATGCCGCCACGGCCACCGAGGTCCTGGTCGGCTTCCACAAGCGCGCCACCGGCGAGCCCAGCCTCGCCTGGCCCGAGTCCGTCGACGAGGCCCTGTGCCACGGCTGGATCGACGGCGTGCGCACCCGCATCGACGACAAGCGCTACAAGATCCGCTTCACGCCGCGCAAGGCGGTGTCGATCTGGAGCGCCGTCAACATCGGCCGCGCCGAGGCGCTGATCCAGGAAGGCCGGATGAAGCCCGCCGGCCTGGCGGCCTTCGAACGGCGGCAGGAAGAGCGCTCGCGCGTCTACGCGTTCGAGCAGCCCAAGGAACTCGTCGAACTCTCGCCGTCGCACGAGGTGATCTTCATGCGCGACGCCCAGGCCTGGGCGTTCTTCCAGGCACAGCCGGACGGCTACCGCCGCACCAGCATCTGGCACATCCTCAGCGCCAAGAAGCCCGAGACGCAGCTCGCGCGCCTGGACAAGCTGATCGAGGCGAGCGCGCGCGGCGAGCGGCTCTGAGCCGGGCGCGCCGACGCGGAAGGCGCGGCCGGCCCGCGCCCCGTCAGCGGGTCAGCGGGTCAGCGGGTCTTCGCCGCGATCTTCTTCCGGATCTCCGGCAGCATCGCCGTCGCCACCTCGCGTCCCAGCGCGATGGCGCGGCGGCGCGTCGTGAAGTCCGAGCCGCTGAAGCCGTCCAGCTTGGGCCGCAGCACGACGTCCGCGCCCTGCAGCTCGTACTGGTTGATCGACTTGCCCATGATCGAGAAGGTCTGCAGCAGCATGCGCATCGCATCGCCGGGGATCTTGGGATCCGGCGGTTCGCCGATGTCGACGGCGATCACCAGCTCGGCGCCCATCTGCTTGGCGAAGCGCACCGGCACCGGAGCGACCAGGCCGCCGTCGACGTACTCGCGGTTGCCGATCTTGACCGGCTGGAACACCGCCGGGACCGCGCTCGAAGCGCGCACCGCGGTGCCCACGTCGCCCTGCCGGAACAGGATCGGCGACCCGTCGCCCAGGTCCGTCGCGACGATGCCCAGCGGCAGCGGCAGCTGCTCCAGCCCGCGTCCGCCCGTCATCTGGCGGACGTAGCGCGCCAGCGCCTCGCCGCGAATCAGGCCGCGCATCGGGAAGGTCCAGTCGGTGATGGCGCCCTCGTCCATCGCCTCGGCGACCGTCTGCAGTTCCTTCCCGGTCCGGCCCGCCGCATACAGCGCGCCGACCAGGCTGCCGGCCGAGGTGCCGCAGACGAGGTCGACCTTGATGCCGTTCTCCTCCAGCACCTGGATCACGCCGATGTGCGCGAAGCCGCGTGCCGCGCCGCCACCCAGGGCCAGGCCCAGGCGCGGCGGCTTGGGGATCGGCTTGGGCGTGACGGGCGTCGGCAGCTCGGGGTCGGGCGTGGTCACGACCGGCGGCGGCGCCGATGCCGGCATGAGGGTCGAGCAGCCGCCCAACACGCTCAGGCCCAGCGCGCCGGCGGCGGTCAGCCAGCGGCGGCGGGCGGCGAAGGAAGAGGAAGACGCCGGCATGGCGGTGTCAGGCTTGGTATGGTCGCGATCGTCTCGGGGCATGGCGCGGGATTCTAGGGAAGCTCTGTAGCAATCCCGTTGCAGCGCGCACGCACAATCGCGGCCCGGAAATCGGGGACCGCTGTCGATCGGACGATCGATGCGGAGATCGACCCGGCGATCGCGTCCCGGATCAGGAGAGCACATGAGTGGAAAGAGCGCGCTGCGGCGCTGGACGGTGCGGGGCCTGGTGGGGCTGCCGTTCCTGGTGATCGCGCTGGCGATCGCGGCCTGGGCCTGCGTGCGCGCGAGCCTGCCGCAGCTGGACGGCGATGCCGAGATCCCCGGCCTGAGCGCGCCGGTGAGCCTGGGCCGCGATGCGCGCGGCACGCTGGTCGTCGAGGGCCGCACGCGACTCGACGTCGCCCGCGGCCTGGGCTTCGCCCACGCGCAGGAACGCTTTTTCGAGATGGACCTGACGCGCCGCTCGGCGGCCGGCGAGCTGTCGGCGCTGTTCGGCGCCAAGGCGCTGGAGCGCGACCGCACGCGCCGCGTCCACCGCCTGCGCGCGCGGCTGACCGAACGCTTCGAAGGGCTCTCGGGCGAGGACCGCCTGCTGCTGCTGGCCTACGCGGACGGCGTCAACGCCGGTCTCCAGGCGCTGCCGATGCGTCCCTGGCAATACCTGGCCCTGCGTGCCAAGCCGCAGGACTGGACGCCGGTCGACTCGCTGCTGGTGATCTCGGAGATGTACTTCATGCTGCAGTCCGGCAGCTTCGAGGCGGGATTCGACCGCGCCGTGCTGCGCGAGCGCGCCGGCGACGCGCTGTTCGACTGGCTCAGCCCGCGCGGCGGCCGCTGGGATGCGGCGCTCGACGGCAGCCAGCTGCCGCCGCCGCCGATGCCGACGCCGGCGCAGCTCGACGTCAGCCGGCCCCAAGCCCCGGCCGCACCCGCCACGCCAGACAGCGGGCCCGCCCGCACGCCGGCCAGCGCGCGCGCGGACGACGAGGCCCCGGTCCTGGGCAGCAACAACTGGGCGGTCGCGGGCACGCGATCGACGCATGGCGGCGCCATCCTGGCCGACGACATGCACCTGGGGCTCGGCGTGCCGTCCATCTGGTACCGCGCGCAGTTCCAGATCGGCACCGGCGCCGGCGCCCTGCGCGCGGCCGGCGTGACGCTGCCGGGCCTGCCGGCGATGGTGGTGGGATCCAACGGTTCGGTCGCCTGGGGATTCACCAATGCCTACGGGCAGTGGTTCGACTGGGTCGATGTCCCGCCCGATGCGAAGGTCTCGACGCGCACCGAAACGCTGGAGGTCCACGGCGGCCCGGCGGTGACGATGACGGTGAACGAGATCGGCGACGCACCGATCGTGACCGTCGACGGCGGGCGCCGTTTCGCGCTGCACTGGATCGCGCACCAGGGGGCGGCCTACAACCTCGAACTCGACCGCATGCTGCAGGTGCGCCATGTCAACGACGCGCTGGCCCTGGCCCAGCGCGCCGGCATGCCGCACCAGAACCTCCTCGCCGCCGACCGCAACGGCCAGATCGGCTGGACCGTCGCCGGCCGCCTGTGGGCGCAGCCGGGGCTGCCCGACGTGTACGGCCGGTTCGTCGCGCCGTCGGCGATGCGGCGTGACTGGCTCGATCCCGACCGCGCGCCGCAGGTGTTGTCGCCGGCGCAGGGCCAGCTGTGGACCGCCAACAACCGCCAGCTCGACGGCGCGCCGGGCGAACTGCTCGGCGACGGCGGCTTCGACCTGGGCGCCCGCGCGCAGCAGATCCGCGACCGGCTGTCGGCCACCGACAAGCACGACGAGGCCTCGATCGGCGCCATCCACCAGGACGACGACGCGCGCTTCATGAAGACCTGGGCGGCCCGACTGCTGGCGGTGGCGCGCACCGACGCCGGTGCGAACCCGACGCACAAGGCCTTCGTGCAGCTGCTGGAGAACTGGAACGGGCGCGCCGACGCGGACTCCGCCGCCTACCGCCTGGTCCGCCAGGCGCGGCTGCGCGTGCTGGACACGCTGTGGGACGCGTGGACGCTGCCGTCGCTCGGCGACCGGCAGCTCGATCCGCAGCGCCGCATGCGCTGGCGCAACCAGTTCGAGTACAGCGCCGCGCGCGCCGTGGACGAGCGTCCGCCGCATCTGCTGCCGGCAGCGTTCACGAGCTGGGACGCGCTGCTGCTGGCGCAGCTCGACGGCGCCGCGCGCGAGATCGCGCCGGACGGCAACCTCGGTGGTGCGACCTGGGGCGCGCAGAACGCGAGCCGCATCCAGCACCCGCTGGCCAAGGCGATCCCGGCGCTGTCGCGCTGGCTGGACATGCCGTCGGTGCCGCAGAGCGGCGACAGCAACCTGCCCCATGTCGCCGGACCCGCGTTCGGCCAGTCCGAGCGGATGGTGGTCTCACCGGGCCGCGAGGAGCAGGGCTGGCTGTCGATGCCGGGCGGCCAGAGCGGCCACCCGATGTCGCCGTTCTACGGCGCGGGGCATCAGGACTGGGTCGAGGGCAAGCCGACGCCGTTGCTGGCGGGGCCGGTGATCCACCGCATCACGGCGCATCGGGACTGAGTCTCCCGGCCCGAGCCCGCCTCGCGAGGCGGGCCGGCGATCACGCCGGTGCCGGCACCTTGAACACCTGCCTCAGGTAGGCCAGGAAGGTCTGGTCCTCGCACATCGTCTTGCCGGGGCTGTCCGAGAGCTTGGCCACCGGCTGGCCGTTGACGTGGGTGAGCTTGATGACGATGTTCAGCGTCGGCAGGCCCACGTCGTTGCTGAGCTTGGTGCCGATGCCGAAGCCCAGCTGGACGCGGTCCGCGAAGTGGCGGTACAGCGCCAGCGCCTTCGGCATGTCGAGCGCATCGGAGAACACCAGCCGCTTGGTGTTGGCGTCGATGCGCAGGTGATCGTAGTGGGCGAGCGCCTTCTCGCCCCACTCGACCGGATCGCCCGAATCGTGGCGCAGGCCGTCGAAGAGCTTGGCGAAGTAGAGGTCGAAATCGGCCAGGAACGCGTCCATGCCGATCACGTCGGTCAGCGCGATGCCGAGGTCGCCGCGGTACTCCTGCACCCAGTCCTCGAGCGCGGCCTTCTGGTGGTCGCGCAGCCGCACGCCGGTGGCCTGGTAGGCCTGCAGGTACTCGTGCGCCATCGTGCCGATCGGCACCAGGCCGAGCTCCTTGGCCAGCAGCACGTTGGACGTGCCGCGGAAGGTCTCCGGCAGTTCGTCGCGCAGCGTGCGCAGCACTTCCTCATGCCACGCGCCGGAGAAGCGGCGGCGCAGGCCGAAGTCGAAGAACTGGAACGGATGCCGGCGCGGCGCCTCGTCCCGCGTGAAGGTCCGGATCAGGTCGATCTTCTGCGCGAGGCGACGGCGGCCCTCCTCGATCGCGGCACCTGGATCGAAGCGGCGGAAGTACAGCTCGTTGACCATCGCCAGCACGAAGATCTCGAAGGCCATCACGTGCACCTGCGGGCCGCGCACGACGATCTCGAGCTTCTCGCCGTCCGCCCGCACCGTGATGAACGCGCGCTGGAAACGGAAGATGCGCAGCAGGTCGATGAAGTCTGGCTTCATGAAGCGCAGGCCGCTGAGGTACTCGAGCTCATCGGCGCGGAAGGTCAGCGCGCAGAGATGGTCGATCTCGCGCTCCAGGTCCGCGACCAGCTCCGCCAGCGGGTACTGCGGCGTGTTGCGGCACGCGAAGCGGTACTCGGCCTGCGCCTGCGGGTAGCGATGCAGCATCGCCTGCCACATGGTGAACTTGTAGAGATCGGTCTCCAGCAGGCTGCGGATCACCGGAGGCGGGGCGTCGGGACGGCTCATGGCGGGGGACTGTACCCGGGGGCCGCCCGGCTCGGCGATGATCGCGGCTTCGCCACACACCGAGCCCGCCCTTCGTGCACGAGCCCCTCGCCCACCGCCGTTGCCTCGACCTCCTTCGCCGCCTGGGCGTCGCGGCGTCGCTGCTGCTGGCCGCGGCAGCGCAGGCGCAGGTCCCCGTCGCGATCGAGAAGCCGCCCGACGCCGCCACGGCGATGAAGATGGTTTACGGGGGCAACACCTGGCGCCACGAGCGCGCGGCCGCCTTCTTCGGCGGTCGTTCGCCGACGCTGCGCGCGGAGATCCGCGAGGTCTTCCGCGGGCGTTACGTCGAATCGAACGTCGACAAGCTGATGCTGGTCTACCAGCTCACGCCCGGCCCGCGCGACCAGTTCCGCTGCGCGGCCTGCGTGCCGGCGCTGGGCGCCGCCGTGCTCGCCGCGGACGAGGCGGGCCGCTGGAAGCTGCGCGCCAAGGGGCTGCTGCTGATGCCGGGCACGCCGGGATCCGGTGACGAGGACCTGCAGCTGCTGCAGATCGCCGACGAGCGCTGGATCCTGCGCAGCCGCCGCTACGACATCGACCGGGGTCGCGAAAGCCGCACCGAACGGCTGGTGCTGGAGCGCGACGGCGAGATGCAGCTGGGCGCGGAACTCGGCTTCGACGAGAAGCCCGGGCCGCTGGCCTGCGGCGCGACCGCGTCGCCGCAGACCTCCGGCGTCAGCGTCCTGAGCCCCGGCCGCGGCCCGCGCGTCGAGATCGTGCTGCGCTTCAACGAGGACGCCTGCAACGCGCTGCGCGCGGTGGTGCAGCGCACGCGCATGGAGCTGCGCGACGGCCGCTTCCAGCTCGAACCGGATGCGCCCGAGCCGGACGACGACGACGTGCCGTCATCCGCCCCGAAACGCTGAGGCGCCTCGCCGCCGCGACGCTCATGTGCCCGAGGGCCGGCACGGGCTCACGCCAGCTTGTAGGTCTGCAGGTGGATGCTGGTCTCGGTCGCGCCGATGCCCTTGATCAGGCGCACGCGCTCCAGGATCTCGGCCAGTTCGTTGAGGTTGTCCGCCCGCAGTTCGGCGAGCAGGTCCCAACGCCCGTTGGTGTCGAACAGCCCCGCCACGCCGGGCTCGCCGAGCAGGATGCCGACGACCTCGCGCGTGCGGTTGCCCTCGACCGCGATGCTCATCCAGGCCGTGATGTGCGGCTGCGCCACATCGGCCCGCAGCTTGACCGTGTAGCCGACGATCTGCCCGCTGTCCTCCAGCCGGGTGAGCCGGTTGGTCACCGTCCCGCGCGACACCTTCAGCTTGTGCGCCAGCGTCGCGATGCTCGCGCGGGCGTCCTGCCGGAGCAGCGCGATGAGTTGATGGTCGAGTGTGTCCATGTTGGTGCACCGGTGGCCGCATTGCGCGCGGATCGCCCAGGGTTAACCCGAACTTCACGTCAAAACGTCAGAGTTCCCTGACGAAATGCGCAAGACGCTTCGATTATTGATCAGTTCTCTGGCTTCCTGCTGACACGCCGATCCGAAGAATGGAGACATTCCCACTTCCAAGAGTCCGCCGATGACGACCCGCCTCCTCCTCACGCCCGATGTCGCCCGCGTCGTCCGGCACGACGGCATCGCCCAGAGCTTCCAGACCCTCGCCCGCTACATCGCCGAGGACTACGTCCGATGGAGCGCCTTCGACAAGAGCGCCCGCGTCGCCAACCACTCGGACGACGGCGTGATCGAGCTGATGCCGATCTCGGACGCCTCGCTCTACAGCTTCAAGTACGTCAACGGCCACCCCAAAAACCACCTCGTGGGCCTGCCCACCGTGATGGCTTTCGGCGTGCTCGCCGACGTCGACACCGGCACGCCGCGGCTGCTGTCGGAGCTGACCCTCAGCACGGCGCTGCGCACCGCGGCCACCTCCGCGCTGGTCGCGCAACACCTGGCACGTCCCGGCTCGCGCAAGATGGCCTTGATCGGCAACGGCGCGCAGAGCGAGTTCCAGGCCCTGGCCTTCCATCATCTGCTGGGCATCGCCGAGATCCGTCTCTTCGACGTCGATCCGGCCGCGACCGACAAGCTGGTGCGCCACCTGTCGCGCGTCGAGGGCCTGACCCTGGTCCGCTGCCGCGACGCCGCCGAAGCGGCGCGCGGCGCCGACATCGTCACGACGGTCACCGCCGACAAGCGCAACGCGACCATCGTGACGCCCGACATGATCGAGCCCGGCATGCACATCAACGGCGTCGGCGGCGACTGCCCGGGCAAGACGGAACTGCACCACGACGTGCTGGCGCGCGCCCATGTGTTTGTCGAATACGAGCCGCAGTCGCGCATCGAGGGCGACGTGCAGCAGATGCCGGCGGACTTCCCGGTCACCGAGTTCTGGCGCGTGCTGCGCGGCGAGGCCGCCGGCCGGCGCAGCGCGGAAGAGGTCACCGTGTTCGACTCCGTCGGTTTCGCGCTGGAGGATTTCGCGACGCTGCGCTGGCTCGGCGACCGCGCCGCAGCGCTCGGCCTGGGCCGCGAACTGGCCCTGGTGCCGGCGATGGACGATCCGAAGGACCTGTTCGGCGAACTGGACCTGACGCCCGTGGCCGAATCCGAATCCGAGGGCGACACGGCTGCGGGCATCCCGGCGGGCCTCCGGGCCGCCCTCTTAAACTGCGTCCCTCAACGGAAGGACGCATGGACTACGCCCCCTCCTCAAGGAAATCGGCCGAGGCGCTCGCGGCGCCCGCGACCTGACGCGCGAGCAGGCGCGTGGCCTCTTCGCCGCGCTGCTCGCCGGCACCGTGCCCGACCTGGAGCGCGGCGCCATCCTGATCGCGATGCGCATCAAGGGGAGAGCCTCGATGAACTGCTCGGGTTCGTCGAGGCGATGCAAGAGGGAGCCGCCCGCGTGGCGGCGCCCACCGGTCCCCGGACCGTCGTGCTGCCGACCTTCAACGGCGCGCGCAAGCAGGCCAACCTGATGCCGCTGGTGGCGATGCTGCTGGCTCGCGAAGGCATTCCGGTGCTGATCCACGGCCGCCATGACTTCGACAGCCGCATCAGCCCGTTCGAGCTGTTCGACGCGTTGGAACTCCCCGTCGCCCGGAACGTGGACGACGCCGGCCAGCGCCTGGCTTCGGACCGCCTCGCCATCCTGCCGACTGAAGTCATCCATCCCGGACTGGACGCGATGATGGCGCTGCGCCCCCGCATGGGACTGCGCAACAGCAGCCACAGCGTCGCGAAGCTGCTGGACCCGCTGCCGAGTCGCAGCGTGCGTGTGGTTGCGGTGACCCATCCGGAATACGTCGACAGCATGGGCGAGGCGCTGCCCCAGCTCAGCGCCGACGATGGCCGTGCGCTCCTCATGCGCGCCAGCGAAGGCGAGGCTTACCTCCACCTCCGGCGCAAGGCCCACCTGCAAGGCTTCGCGAACGGGCAAGGCCTGGATCTCAACCCGGCAAGCAACGAGGACCTGGACTGGCCGCTGTCGCCCGCCTGTGAGCCGGCGGCCAACGCCGACTTCATCCGCGCGATCCTGGCCGGCGCCGAGCCGCTGCCGCCGCGGATCGCCGATCAGATTTCGGCGTTACGCCGCCTGGCAACGGCCTGAGCGCGGCCTGCGGCCGCCAAACCCTCCCTCACCCCGCCCTCTCCCGCCCCTGCGGGAGAGGGGGAGTCAGGGCGCCAATAGCAGCGTACTGGTGTCCCGAACACTCCCTCTCCCGCACCGCGGGAGAGGGTGGGGGTGAGGGCCAACGGCCTTTGCAGGAATCTTCATATGCTTATCTGGCCATAAGCAATCTACGATTTTGTAGTTCTCATATATATAAAGCGTTCATAGAGTGCAGACTCCCGGCCAGCCCTGGGCCAGCCGCGGTGTCTCTGACGCGCGGCGGGCCCCCTGAGAAACCCGGCCGGGTCCAGCCGACGCCATGTACGCCTATACCGATTTCGACCGCCAGTTCGTCCACGCCCGCGCGGCCCAGTACCGCGACCAGCTCGAACGCCATCTGGCCGGTCAGCTCCCCGACGACGACTTCCGCGCGCTGCGCCTGCAGAACGGCTGGTACATCCAGCGCCATGCGCCGATGCTGCGCGTCGCCGTGCCCTACGGCGTGCTCGACAGCCGCCAGCTGCGCCAGCTGGCGCGCATCGCCCGCGAGCACGACCGCGGCTACGGCCACTTCACCACGCGCCAGAACCTGCAGTTCAACTGGATCCCGCTGACGCAGTCGGCGGACGTGATGGACCTGCTGGCCGATGTCGACATGCACGGCATCCAGACCAGCGGCAACTGCATCCGCAACATCACCAGCGACGTCACCGCCGGCGTGGCGGCGGACGAGCTGATCGACCCGCGCCCCTACGCCGAAGTGCTGCGCCAGTGGTCGACGCTGCATCCCGAATTCGCCTTCCTGCCGCGCAAGTTCAAGATCGCGATCTCCGGCGCGAAGGAAGACCGCGCCGCGATCGCCTGGCACGACATCGGCCTGCAACTGCGCAGGAACGACGCCGGCGAGATCGGTTTCCAGGTCTTCGTCGGCGGCGGCATGGGCCGCACGCCGATCATCGGCCAGGAGATCAGCCCCTTCGTGCCGTGGCAGAACATCGTGCTGTACCTCGAAGCGATCGTGCGCACGTACAACCGTTTCGGGCGCCGCGACAACATGTACAAGGCGCGCATCAAGATCCTGGTCAAGGCCGAAGGCCAGGCCTACTTCGACGCGGTCAACGCCGAGTACCAGTCCATCCTGAACGACGACGCCGGCAGCCACGAGCAGCTCATCCCCGAGGCGGAACTGGCCCGCGTCGCCGCGAGCTTCGTCGAGCCGCAAGGCGTGACCCCGGTGCCGGGTGTGGACATCTTCGAAGGCGCCTCGCCGGCCTACCGCCGCTGGCTGGAACGCAACGTCCACGCGCACCGCGTCAGCGGCTACCGCTCGGTGACGCTGTCGCTCAAGCGCGTCGGCCTGCCGCCGGGCGACATCACCGACGCGCAGATGGACGCGGCCGCCGCGCTCTCCGACGCCTACAGCCACGGTGAACTGCGCGTGTCGCACGACCAGAACCTGCTGCTGCCCTGGGTGCGCGAGAGCGACCTGCCCGCGCTCTTCGAAGCCGCGAAGGAGCACGGCTTCGCCACGCCCAACATCGGCCTGCTGACCGACATGATCGTCTGCCCCGGCGGCGACTTCTGCGCGCTGGCCAACGCCCGCTCGATCCCCGTGGCGTCCGAGATCACCGACCGCTTCCAGGACCTGGACGAGCTCTGGGACATCGGCGACATCGACCTGCACATCAGCGGCTGCATCAACAGCTGCGGCCACCACCACAGCGGCCACATCGGCGTGCTCGGCGTCGACAAGGACGGGAGCGAGTGGTACCAGATCACCCTGGGCGGCTCGGACGGCTCGACGCTGTCGGGCGCCGCGGTGCCGGGCAAGGTGATCGGCCCGTCCTTCGCCGCCGACGAGGCCGCCGATGCGGTCGAGGCCGTGATCGCGACCTACCGCCGCGAGCGCGAGGCCGGCGAACGATTCCTCCAGACGGTCCGCCGCATCGGCCTGGACGCCTTCAAGCAGGCGACCAACGAGATCCGCCGCACGACCGCCAAGCAATGACCCCGAGCACCCCGGACATGGAACGCCCCCGCACCATGAAGTTCGTCTCCAAGGCCCAAGACCCCTGGCACACCTGCGCCGGCGAGGACGGCCCGCAACCGCATCCCGCCGCCGCCGACCACAAGCTGCTGACGCTGGAGCAGTGGCACGCCGTGCGCGACACCTGGCCCGAAGGCCTGGCCACCGGCGTGATCCTGCCCAACGACATCGACGTGCTCGACCTGAAGGCCGATCTGCCGCGTCTGGCGCTGATCGTGCTGCAGTTCCCGAAGTGGGTCGACGGCCGCGCCTACAGCCAGGCGCACGTGCTGCGCTCGCGGCTGCGTTTCGCCGGCGAAGTGCGCGCGACCGGCGAAGTCCTCGTCGACATGCTGCCGCTGCTGCAGCGCTGCGGCGTCGACGCCGTGCAGATGCGCGGCGACCAGAACCAGGAAGCCGCCGAGCGCGCATTGAGCTTCTTCCCCGGCCACTACCAGGCGGACGTCAACGAGACGCGCCCGCTGTTCGCCCGACCGGGGCAGAAGTCCGAGGCCTGAGCATGAGCGGCGAGGTGTCTTCGCTGGACTTCGCGCCGATCGGCGGCGCGTCGGATGGCGCATCCGGAAGCGCATCGGCGGGTGTGTCCGCATTGCCGGGCGCGGATGCCGGTGTCGGTTCGGCCATCGGCCTCTACGCCCGCAAGACCGCCGGCTTCGACGAGCGCGTCGCGCGCACCGTCGAGGTCCTGAAGCAGGCCGCCGCCGACTTCGGTCCCGGCGCGCTGCAGTCGACCTCGCTGGGCGTCGAAGACATGGTCATCACCGACCTCATTGCGCGCCACGGCCTGCCGATCGCACTGGCGACGCTGGACACCGGCAAGCTGCACGCGGAGACGCTGGCGCTGATCCCGCGCATCCACGACCGCTACGGCATCGAGGTGGACATCTTCGCGCCGGTGAACGAGCAGGTCGTCCACTTCGTCCGCGCCAACGGCGAAGAGCCGATGTACCGCAGCGTCGAGCTGCGCAAGGCCTGCTGCGGCGTGCGCAAGCTCGAACCGCTGTCGCGCATGCTGGCCGGCCGCACGGCCTGGATCACCGGCCTGCGCCGCGAGCAGAGCGCCAACCGCGCCGAGGTCCCGTTCCGCGAGGACGACGGCCAGGGCCGCACCAAGGTCAACCCGCTGGCCGAGTGGAGCTGGGCCGACGTCTGGCACTACGTGCAGCAGCACGTCGTTCCCTACAACCCGCTGCATGACCAGTTCATGCCCAGCATCGGCTGCGCGCCCTGCACCCGCGCGATCGCCGTCGGCGAGGACTTCCGCGCCGGCCGCTGGTGGTGGGAAGACAGCGCGAAGGAATGCGGGCTGCACGCCACCCACACCGAGCCCGACAGCGCATCCACCGAATCTGAACCCGAAGCGTCCCCCCCGACGTCGAACGTGACCTCCGGAGCCCCGGCATGAACGCCCCCGTGAACCTCGAACAACTGCTGCCGCTGGCGGACCACCGCCACCTGGACCACCTCGAAGAGGAGGCCATCTTCATCCTGCGCGAGGTCGCCGCGGCCTTCGAGCGCCCCGCCCTGCTGTTCTCGGGCGGAAAGGACTCGTGCGTGGTCCTGCGCCTGGCCGAGAAGGCCTTCAAGCGCCGCATCGCCGGCAACGAGTTCGCCGGCAAGCTGCCCTTCCCGCTGGTCCACGTCGACACCGGCCACAACTTCCCCGAGGTGATCGAGTTCCGCGACCGCCGCGTCGAGGAGATGGGCGAGCGCCTGGTCGTCGGCCATCTGGAAGACTCCATCAAGAAGGGCACGATCCGCCTGGCGCATCCGCTGGAATCGCGCAACGGCCACCAGACGGTGACGCTGCTGGAGACCATCGAGGAGCATCGATTCGATGTGCTGATCGGCGGCGCCCGCCGCGACGAGGAGAAGGCGCGTGCGAAGGAGCGCATCTTCAGCCACCGCGACAGCTTCGGCCAATGGCAGCCGAAGGAACAGCGGCCGGAGCTGTGGAACCTCTTCAACACCCGCATCCGTCCGGGCGAGCACTTCCGCGCGTTCCCGATCAGCAACTGGACCGAGCTGGACGTGTGGCTCTACATCGCCCGCGAGAACATCCCGCTGCCGTCGCTGTACTTCGCGCACGACCGCCAGGTGATCCGCCGCAAGGGCCTGCTGGTGCCGCTGACCGACGTGACCCCGCCGGAAGCCGGCGAGACCGTCGAGACCGCGCAGGTGCGCTTCCGCACCGTCGGCGACATGACCTGCACCTGCCCGGTGGAAAGCCCGGCCGCCAACGCCGCGGACATCGTCGCCGAGACGCTGACGGTCACCGTTTCCGAGCGTGGCGCCACGCGCATGGACGACCGCACATCCGACGCTTCGATGGAACGTCGGAAGAAGGAGGGCTACTTCTGATGTCCGCCGTCCTGAACGCACCGAACGACGCGAGCAATGCGAGCGCCCCGAGCCCCGTGAGCCCCTCCCCCGCCGTGACCAAGATCCATCAATCCGACCTCGACACGACGCACCGCGCGCTGCGCTTCCTGACCGCCGGCAGCGTCGACGACGGCAAGAGCACGCTGATCGGGCGTCTGCTCTTCGACAGCCGCGCGATCCTCGCCGACCAGCTCGACACGCTGGCCAAGCGCGCCGCCGGCCAGCCGATCGACCTGAGCCTGCTGACCGACGGCCTCGAAGCCGAACGCGAACAGGGCATCACGATCGACGTCGCCTACCGCTACTTCGCGACCAAGCAGCGCAAGTTCATCATTGCCGACGCGCCGGGCCATGAGCAGTACACGCGGAACATGGTCACCGCCGCCGCCGGCAGCGATGCCGCCGTCGTGCTGGTCGACGTGACCAAGCTGGACCTGTCGGTCGATGACGTCCCGCTGCTGGCGCAGACGCGCCGTCACAGCCTGCTCGCGCACCTGCTGCGCGTGCCCAGCATCGTCTTCGCGATCAACAAGATCGACGCCGCCGCGAATCCGGGCGACGCTTTCCGTAAGGTCTCGCTGGCGCTGGAGAAGTTCGCCTCGGCGGCTGGCATCCGCGTGACCGCGGTCGTGCCCGTCTCCGCGCTGCGCGGCGACAACGTGACGCAGCCGCTGGAAGCCGACTGGTACGACGGCCCGTCGCTGCTGCAGGTGCTGGAGTCGCTGCCGACCGTGCAGGAAACGGTCGAGGCGCCGCTGGCGCTGCCGGTGCAGTACGTGGCCAAGGACGGCGACGGCACCGGCAACAACCCGCGCGTGCTGTGGGGCCGGATCGCACAGGGCCAGGTGCAGGTCGGCGACGAAGTGCAGATCCTGCCGAGCGGCCAGACCGCCATCGTCGGCGAGCTGCGCCGCGCCGGTGAACCGGTGGCGACCTCGGTCGCCGGCGAATCCGCCGGGCTGCTGCTGGACCGCCAGGTCGACGTCTCGCGCGGTGACTGGATCGTCGCGCCGGGCACGGCCACGCCCCGCCGCACCTTCGAAGCCACGCTGGCGTGGATCGACACCGAGCCGGCCGTGCTCGGCCGCAAGTACTGGGTGCGCCACGGCAACCGCTGGGTCCAGGCCCGCATCGCCGCGATCGATCACCGGCTGGACATCCAGACGCTGGCCGAGACCGAGGCCCACGAGCTGTCGGTCAACGAGATCGGCCACGTCACCATCGAGCTGCAGGCCGAGCTGCCGCTGCAGCCGTACGCGGACAACCGCGTCGGCGGCGCGCTGATCGTCGTGGATCCCACCAGCAACCGCACCAGCGGCGCGCTGCTGGTCCGCTGATCTCTCGCCTCCCGTCCAACCGAACGACCGCCAGGAGCCATCGCCATGGGACGTGTCCTCTTCGTCAGCGCCGGACCCGGCGCCGCCGACCTGATCACGCTGCGAGGCGCGCGGGCGCTCGCCCTGGCGGACGTCGTGCTGTTCGACGCGCTGACCGACCCGGCGCTGCGCGAGCTCGCGCCGCAGGCGAAGTGGCTCGATGTCGGCAAGCGCGGCTTCTGCCATTCCACGAAGCAGACGGCGATCAACGCTGCGCTGGTGCGTGAGGCGAAGGCGCACGAGGTCGTCGTGCGCCTCAAGGGCGGCGACGCCAACGTCTTCGGCCGCCTCGAGGAAGAACTGCTGGCGCTGGCCGAGGCGGACATCCCCTACGAGATCGTTCCGGGCGTGACCGCCGCGATCGCGGCCGCCGCGCAGACCGGGCGCCCCCTCACGCGGCGTGGCGCGGGCCGCAGCGTCGCGCTGACGACCGCGATGACGCGCGAGGGCGACCTCCAGGCCGGCAAGTCCGCCGACACCGAGGTGTTCTACATGGCGGGCCAGCAACTGGCCGCCCTCGCCCGCCGGCTGCTCGCCGCGGGCTGGGACGCCGGAACCCCGGTGAGCGTCGTGTCGCGTGCCGGCTGCGCCGATGCGCTGTCCAGCGAGCACGACGTGGCGTCGCTGGGCGCGGCCTCGATGCTGCACAAGGGGCGGCCAACGGTGGTGATCGTCGGCGCGGGCGCGGCCCCGCTGGCGGGAGCTCCGACACCCTCGACCACCGGCGCCACCGCCGGGACGCGGGGGATGCCGGACCGGATTTGGGCGATTACGCGACGCCGTCCTCACGGCAAGACCTTGAGCCGCAGGGGCTGGAATCCCTGCCCCAAAGCCCGAACGTTTAAAATCTCCCGTTTTCCGTCAGCGCGACCGAGCCCACCGTCCACGGACCGCCAGGGGATCGCTGATTTCAGAGGGGCCGCACGCCGGTCTCCGTCACTAGAAGAGCCGCTATGACCCACGTCGTCACCGAAGCCTGCATTCGCTGCAAATACACCGACTGCGTCGATGTCTGTCCCGTCGACTGCTTCCGCGAAGGTCCGAACTTCCTGACCATCGACCCCGATGAGTGCATCGACTGCGCGGTCTGCATCCCGGAGTGCCCGGTGAACGCGATCATGCCGGAGGAAGACGTGCCCGGCGATCAGCAGATCATGATCAAGCTGAATGCCGACCTGGCGAAGAAGTGGCCCAGCATCACCAAGCGCAAGGCCGCCCTCCCGGACGCCGAGGAGTGGAAGGACAAGACGGGCAAGATCGATCAGCTGGTCCGCTGACCGATCCCCTCATCCCGCGGCGCCGGACCCTGACGGCGGCCGCCCCCTACAAGAATGGAAACGCAAGTGACTGAATCGACCTCCGCCCCGCACGCGGGCGTGATCGAAACCGACGCCGTCATCGTCGGCGCGGGCCCGGTGGGCCTGTTCCAGGTGTTCGAACTGGGCCTGCTCGAGATCAAGGCCCACATCATCGACTCGCTGGCCTATCCCGGCGGTCAATGCATCGAGCTGTACCCGGACAAGCCGATCTACGACATCCCGGCGCTGCCGGTGGTGACGGGCAAGGAGCTGACCGACAACCTGATGAAGCAGATCGAGCCCTTCGGCGCGACCTTCCATCTGGGCCAGGAAGTCACGACGGTCGAGAAGCAGGAAGACGGTCGATTCTTCGTCGCGACGAGCAAGGGCACGCAGTTCCTGACCAAGACCATCTTCATCGCGGGCGGCGTGGGTTCGTTCCAGCCGCGCACGCTGAAGGTCGAGGGCATCGACAAGTACGAGGGCTCGCAGGTCCATTACCGGGTCCGCAACCCGTCGCAGTTCGCCGGCAAGAACCTGGTGATCATCGGCGGCGGCGACTCGGCGCTGGACTGGGCGCTGAACTTCTGCGGCGGCAACGCCGACGGCAACCCGCACAAGGCGGAGAGCGTGATCCTGGTGCACCGCCGCGACGGCTTCCGTGCCGCGCCGGCCTCGGTGGCCAAGATGCGCGAGCTGTGCGACGCCTACGAGATGCAATTCATCGTCGGCCAGGTCGCCGACCTGGACGAGGGCGAGGATTCGCTGAAGGGCCTGAAGATCACCGGCGGCGACGGCGTCACACGCGTGGTGCCGGCGGATCAGGTGCTGGTGTTCTTCGGCCTGTCGCCGAAGCTGGGGCCGATCGCCGAGTGGGGCCTGTCGCTGGAGAAGAAGCAGATCCAGGTCGACACCGAGAAGTTCCAGACCAACGTGCCGGGCATCTTCGCGGTCGGTGACATCAACACCTACCCGGGCAAGAAGAAGCTGATCCTGTCGGGCTTCCACGAAGCCGCGCTGGCGGCCTTCGGCGCGATGCCGATCATCAACCCGGAAAAGCGCGTCCACCTGCAGTACACGACCACCAGCCCGAAGCTGCACAAGGTGCTGGGCGTCGAGACGCCGAACTTCGACTGAGACCCGGCTCGCGGGACCGCAGGTCCCAACGGAAAAAGCCCGCTTGGCGATGCCAGCGGGCTTTTTTTGTTGCTCGACAGTGCGCGGGCGCGCCGGGAAGGCGCGCCGCGCTCGATCAGGCGTGCGGGCCTTCGATCGCCGGCTTGGCGGCGTGCGGCAGCGCCGCGCCGTGGCCCGGCGACAGCATCCCGGCCAGCGTCTGCGCCACGCCGGTGATGCCTTCGTTGGACAGTCCCGCGTCCTTCATCACCGCGTCGACGATGGGCTTGGCGATCTGGTACTGCAGCGCCGAGTTCATCACCTGTTCGGGGAAGGTCGCGCCGCCGGCCGCGCCGTGGCCGCCCTGGCCATTGGCCGCACCCGTGCCGTCGCCGCCCGCGCCCGGCATGCCGTTGACCTGGAAGATGCGGATCGAGTCGATCTTCTCCATCGGACGCACGGCCTGCTCCAGGATGTGGGGCAGCTGCTGCAGCAGCATCGTGCGGACCTGCAGGTCGATCTGGGCGGCGGACAGCGTGTTCAGCGCCTCGTTGATCGCGCGGCGGCCTTCGGCCTCCGCCAGCGCCGCCGCCTGCTTGGCCGTTGCTTCGATGGTCAGCGCCTCGGCGCGGTCCAGCGCGGCCGCCTTCTCGGCCGAGGCCGACACCCGGACCGCGATGGCCAGCTGCTCGGCATCCTTCGAGGCCTCGATCAGCTGGATGCTCTTCTCCCGCTCCGCCACCGCGACCTGACGCGCCGTGTTCACGAGTTCCTCGGCCTTCACCGCCTCGGAGCGCGCCAGGTTCGCGGCCGCGTCCGCGTCGGACTGCTCGCGCGACTTCGTCGCGATCGCGATCTGCGTGTCCTGACGCGCCATCTCGACCTGCTTGCGCTGCTCGGCGCGCTGCATCTCGGTCTTGCGCTCGAGCTCGATCTCGCGTGTCTGGATGGCCAGGTTCTTCTCGATCTCGGCCGCCTTGATCTCGCGATCGGCCTCGATGCGCTTCTGGCTCACCTGACGTTCGGCCTCGATCTTGGCGGCTTCGGCCTGGCGGGTGCGCTCGGCCTGCTGCGACGCGATCAACGCGACCTGCTCGGCGCGGGTGATCTCGATCTCGCGGTGCTGCGCCAGGCTCGCGAACTCCTGGTCCTTGTCGATCGTCAGCTTCTGGCGCGTGGCATCCAGGTTCTTGGTCCGGACCTGCACCTCGGTGTCCTGCTCGACGTCGTTGCGCTGCTTGCGGCGCGCCTCGGTCTGCTCGGTCAGCCGCGTCAGGCCCTCCGCATCGAAGGCGTTGTTCGGGTTGAAGAACTGCTTGTCCGTCTGGTCCAGGCTGGTCAGCGAGACCGACTCCAGCTCCAGGCCGTTCTTCTCCAGGTCTTCGGCGACGGCGTTCTGCACGGCCTGCACGAAGTCGCGGCGCTTGTCCTGCAGCTCCTGGATGGACATCGTCGCGGCGGTCGCCCGCAGCGAGTCGACGAACTTGTCCTCGACCAGCGCCTTGAGCTCGTTCGGGCTCAGCGTGCGGGCGCCCAGCGTCTGGGCGGCGATGCTCACGGCCTCCTCCGTCTGCTTGACGCGGACGAAGAAGGCGGCGGTCACGTCGACGCGCATGCGGTCACGGGTGATCAGGCTCTCGCGCTCGCGGCGCACGACCTCGAGCTTGAGCGTGTTCATGTTGACCAGCACGCGCTCGTGGAAGACCGGCAGCACGATCGCGCCGCCGTCCATGATCACTTTCTGGCC
Organism: Roseateles chitinivorans; assembly: GCF_050632235.1. Classification (GTDB taxonomy): domain Bacteria; phylum Pseudomonadota; class Gammaproteobacteria; order Burkholderiales; family Burkholderiaceae_C; genus Roseateles; species Roseateles chitinivorans_A. The sequence goes on from NZ_CP192584.1 coordinate 5,621,076, forward strand.
GCCGAGCCCCGTACGGACGAAGGCGGTTTCCTTCGTCGAGCGCTTGTAGAGACGCGCGAAGATGATGCCGATCGTGAGCAGCGCCAGCAGGGCGATGCCGGAGATGACCAGCAGCTCGATCAGGTTGTCCATGGACTGTTTGCTCCCTCGATGAAACTTGAAATTCGGATGGGCCGGTGGATCCGGCGTTCTGGAACGGACGAACGCGCCGGGCGTTCGTTGTGGCGGGCGGCGGTCTACATCAGCGTCGGATGCGGGTTGTGGATGCAGCGGTAGAAGGCGCCGACCTTGCTGACGATGAGCACCTGCACGCCTTCCTCGAAGACCTCGTCGTCGACGTCGGGCTCGACCATCAGGTAGTGCGAACGGCCGTGCACGTCCTTGACCCGGGCCTGCGCGGCAAGGCCGCGGCGGGCGGCCCCGGTCACGACGACACCGACCCGGCCGACGAGGCTCTGCTCGCTGATGGCGCTGGTCTCGTCCTGCGGGATGATGTGCGCGACCAGCGCGCCCAGGCCGCGGACGGTGGCCAGTCCGGCGGGCACGGCAGCGATGCCGGCCGCCACGGCCGGCAGGTAGCCGCCGAAGAGCCCGTTCATCACGACCTGCAGGCTGTAGCCGAAGACCGTGTAGCCGGTCAGGAACAGCAGCAGCAGCACGAGCGCCGGCACCTTGCCCAGATGCAGCCAGCCGAGCACGCGGTCGAGGCCGGAGTCGCCATGGACGTCGGGCAGCCAGTCGTCGATCAGGTTGCTCGGGCTGAACGAGATCAGCATGCCCGCGCCTTCGACCAGCGCGACACCGACGATCAACGCGAACCCGATGCCGAACGGCAGGTTCTGCGGCGCGGTGAACAGGCTCATGACTTCGTGGCCTTCAGTTGCGCCATGCGCTCGGCGATCTTGTTGTCACGGACGAGGTCGTCCAGCTCCTTGAGCTGGGCGGCCTGCTGCAGGCTGTTCTGGCGCGCGGTGCCGGCCAGGCCGGTCTGGCGTTCGTAGACACGGTCGAAGGCGTCGGTGACCTTGCCGATGCGATGGGCCGCGCTGGCGGCACCCGCAGGCGCCGCCACGGTGGCGGCAGCGGCGGCACGGCTCCTGCGGAACTCGGCGAGCGCGTCCTGCATCTCGCGCTTCTTCGCCAGCAAGGCGGCGACGAAGCCGGTCAGCTCGTTTTCCTGGCGGGCGTGCTCGGCGAGCGTGGTCTCCAGCACGGGCAACTGCGCCTCGATGTCGAGCTGCCGGGCCACCGCGGCGCGGGCGAGGTCTTCGCGGCCGGCGGTCATCGCCTCGTCGATCTGCGACGACAGCGACGCGTGCAGCTGGTTGAGGTTGGCATGCTGGCGCTGGGACAGGTGCCGGTTGGCGGAGACGGTGCCCAACTCGTGGCGCACGTCGTCGATGACGGCATCGGCCTCGCGAATCGACTGCTCCATCGTGGCTTCGGGGGCCTGGTCCTCGAGGCGATCGAGGAGGGCATGGACGCCGCCGGCGATCACGCGGCCGACGCGGGTCTTCAGGGAGTCGGTCATCTCAGTTGCCTTTCGAGAGCGGAGCGGATTGCAGGGGTGGGCGAGTGCCAGCGTGCTGCCCAGGTGACGGCGCACGACCTGCGGGTCGTAGGCGGAGGCGGTGAGCGGCGTGCCCTGTCTGAGCAGTGTTTCGCTCAGCGCGGTGGCGCGGCGCACCAGCGCCTCCTCGAACTTGCGGGCCTCGTCGGCGTCGGCGGGCGCCTGGCTGATGGCCAGCGCGAGCGCGCCCACGAAGTGGTCGAGCAGCAGGCTGACGACTTCGGAATGCTGGCCGGAGTCGTTCTCGACCCGGACCAGCGACTCACGGAGCCGCGACGTCAGGTCGCGGGTCCAGGCATGGGCGGTCACGTAGTCGAAGGCGCCGTCGTGCTGCCGCTTGAGCTGGCCGAGCAGCACGCGGAGCTTGTCGCTGTTGGTGGCCGCGCCTTCGACCTGCAGCTGCGACAGCCAGAAGTAGAGGTCGCTCGGGACGCGGGCCGACAGGGGCTCCATGGTGGGGGGCGAACTGCTCGGGGTCATGTCGGGGGCTGGAAAGCGTTGGGACGAGTCCAGTGTATTCATCTGAATTCACTCGTCAACGGTTGGGTTCAATCACATTTCCTGGCGACCCCACAGATTTTTCCGAAGCCCTCTTGCCGCTGCGAGAGCGGAGTGGACCGGGCGAGGGGGCGGCAGTCAATCACCCTCCCCCATTGGTGGGAGAGCCCGGCGTCGCGCTTCCACCGACCTCGTCGAGAGATACTTTCGCCCGCTCCGGAACTCCCCCCACCACCATGGCTGCCATCTTCGCGTTCAAGTGCCGCTCCTGCGACGAAATCCATGAGGGCTCGCCGTCCTTCGCCTTCCGCGCCCCCGATGCCTACGCCTCGCTGTCCGCGGAAGACAAGGCCCGCATGGGATCGATCGATGAAGACTTGTGCGTCATCACCCGTGAGGAAGGCGTGGACCGGTTCATCCGCGCGGTCCTGGAAGTGCCGATCCACGGTGTGGAGGATCCTTTCCTGTGGGGCGTCTGGGTCTCGGTGAGCGAGAAGAGCTTCGACCGCTATCGCGGGACCCTCGACGCGCCCGTCGAAGGCGAAGGGTTCTTCGGCTGGGTCGCCAACCGGATCAGTCTCTATCCCTACGACGAGAATCGACCGGCGGACGTGAACCTGCAGCTGGATGGGGATCGCCCCAAGGTCGTGCTGCACAGCGCGGAGGAGGAGACCGATTCCCTGGTCATCGATCAACGGGACGGCATCTCGATCCAGCGCGCGCAGGAACTGGCGGAACGGGCCATGCACGGCATCAGCCGTCGACGCGAGCGATGAGGACGATCCATGTCGACGGCACAAGGATGGTCGACTGGCCGTCCTTCTTCGACGTCTTCGCAGAGGCATTCGGCTTCCCCGACTTCTTCGGCCGGAACCTGAATGCCTGGATCGATTGCATGACGTCCCTCGACGTCACGATGAGCGAGGTACAGGTGGCGCCCGGCGAACTGGTCTGCCTCGCGCTCGATGCAGCGGACATCTTCAAGGCCGCTTGCCCTGAGCAATACCTGGCTCTCGTGGAGTGCTCGGCTTTCGTCAACTGGCGACGCATCGAGAACGGCGAGCCGCCGATCCTGGTGCTGTCGTTCAGCGTTTGACTCTCCCGGTGTCGTCGGCGCGAGACTGATGGGCAAAGGACGCAGCCCGCGGTCCCTGCGATCTCCGGACACGGGCCGGGTTCCCCGAGCCGTTTTCAACGCGCGGGCGCGCCCCCTGGGGCCGAGGGAGCTGTCGCGGGATCTCCCGCCTCGTCCAACTCCCGCGCCAGTCCCGCCATCAACGACGCCGCATCGTCGAAATCGAACACCCGCCCGGTGGCGAGGTTCTCGACCCGGCCGCTCACCATGCCGAGCGCCGGGTCGGCCTGCCGGTCCAGCTTGAGAACGTAGATCCGGCGGGCTGGATGCAAGGCGTCGCTGGTCAGGCTCATGCCGCCCTCCGCCACTCAGTGGCCGGCCTCGCTCATCTCCACCTTGCGCGTCGGCTTGGGCGCGAGCCAGATGGCGAAGGCGGACACCATGAACAGGGCCGCCACGATCCACAGGATCTGGTTGGTCGCGAGCATCACGCTCTGGCCGGTGAGCAGGCTGTCCAGCATCGCGTTGCGCGCATCCGGCGCCAGCCCCAGGCCCGTCAATGAGCGCGCCACCTCCCCGAGCGGTCCAGCGTCCCGACCATGTCCGCATGGATCGCCGTCGTTCGGTTCTCCCAGCTCGTCGTGACCAGCGAGGTCGCCACCGCGCCGGCCAGCGTGCGGATGAAGTTCTGCAGGCCGGCGGCCGAGGCGGTCTCGTGCGGCTCGACGCTGCCCAGCGAGAGCGCCGTGAGCGGCACGAAGAAGAAGGGCATGCCCACGCCCATCAGCAGCAGCGGGATGGCGATCTGCCAATAGCCCATCTGCGTGGTGCCGACCGTGCGCAGCATCATCACGCCGCCCAGCCAGGCCAGCCCGAAGAACACCAGCGGCCGCGGATCCACCTTGCCCGCGAGCTTGCCGGCGATCGGCGCCGCGGCCACCGCCAGCACGCCGGACCAGGCGGTCGCCAGACCCGCCCAGGTCGAGGTGTAGCCCATGAAACTCTGCAGCCACAGCGGCGTCAGCACGTTGGCGCCGAACATCGCGCCGAAGCCCAGCGCGATCGTGAGCACGCCCACCGCGAAGCCGCGGTGGTGGAACACCCGCAGGTCGACGATCGGATACGGTTCGGTCAGCTCCCAGATCAGGAAGGCGGCGAAGCCGACCGCGGCGACCACCGCGAGCGCGATGATCAGGCGGGACTCGAACCAGTCGTGCTCCTTGCCCAGGTCCAGCATCAGCTGCAGCGCGCCGACGAAGACGATCAGCAGCAGCAGCCCGACGCGGTCGATCGGCTTGCGCTCGAGCGGCGTCTCGTAGCGGCGCAGCAGGCGCGCCGCGACCGGAGCGACGGCCAGCGCGATCGGCACGTTGATGAAGAAGATCAGCGGCCAGGAGAACGCGTCGCACAGCCAGCCGCCCAGGATCGGGCCCAGGATGGGCGCGACCAGCGTCGTCATCGCCCACAGCGCCATCGCGCTGCCGGCCTTCTCCTTAGGGAACACGCGCAGCAGCAACGTCTGCGACAGCGGCATCAGCGAGCCGCCCGACAGGCCCTGCAGCACTCGGCCGGTGACCAGCAGGCCCAGCGTGGGCGAAAGCCCGCACAGCGCCGAGCACAGGCCGAAGAGCACCATCGCGGTCGAGAACACCCGCACCGCGCCGAAGCGGCCGGCGATCCAGCCGGTGAGCGGCACGATGCAGGCCTCGGCGACGGCATAGGAGGTGATCACCCAGGTGCCCTGGCTCGAGCTGATGCCCAGGCTGCCGGCGATGTCGGGCACGGAGACGTTGGCGATCGTCATGTCCAGCACCGCGATGAAGTTCGCGGCGGCCAGGACGATGGCGGCGAGCCACAACTGCCCGCCCTCCAGCGGGCGGTCGCCGGTCGGCATGACGGCGGAGAGTGCGGCGGAGGGTGCGGCGGAGTGGGCGGCAGTCATGGGGCGGCTCCTGGTCCGGCGCTCACTGGGCGCGCGTGTCGACGGTGGCGGTCATCGACAGGCCGACCTGCAGCGGACGCTCGGCGAGCTCGCGCGGGTCCAGCGCGATGCGCACCGGCACGCGCTGCACGACCTTGATCCAGTTGCCGGTCGCGTTCTGCGCCGGGATCGCGGCGAAGGCAGAGCCGGTGCCGCCCGACAGCCCCTGCACCGTGCCGTGATAGACCACCCGGCTGCCGTAGAGGTCGGACTCGATCTCGACCGGCTGGCCGATGCGGACCTTGTCGAGCTGGCCTTCCTTGAAGTTGGCATCGACGTGCACCTGACCGGTCGGCACGATGCTCAGCAGCGGCGAGCCGGCGGCGACCTGCTGTCCGAGCTGCACCGCCCGCCGCGCGACGACGCCGTCCACCGGCGCGCGCACGACCATGCGCTCCAGGTTGACGCGCGCCTGGTCGCGGCGCGCGCGGGCGAGCGCGACCTCGGGATTGGCCTCTTCGTCGACGCCGGCGATCAGCGTGGCATTCGCCTCGCGCTGGCCGGCCGCGGCGACGCGGTTGGCGGTGCTCTGCGCGGAGGCGGCCTTCGCGGCCGCGAGCGCGGCGCTGGCGGTCTGGAACGCGTTGCGGGCGCGGGTGATCTCGTCAGCCGAGACCGAGCCGGTATCGGCCAGCGCCTCGCGGCGCTGCAGGTCGACGCGGGCACGTTCGAGGTCCGCGGCGGCGGACGCGAGTTGCGCTTCGGCGCGGACACGGTCGGCATCGCGCGCGACGATCTGCGCGGCCAGGCTGGCGTCGTTGGCGACATAGCCGCGCACCCGGCGTTGCGCGCGGCCGAGTTCGGCCTCGGCCTGTTCCAGCGCGAGCCGCGCATCGGTCTCGTCGAGCACGACCAGCACGTCGCCGCGCTTCACGGCCTGCGTGTCGGCGACGCGCACCTCGCGCACGATGCCGCCGACGAAGGGCGTGACCTGCGCGGTCTCGGCCGCGGTGTAGGCGTTGTCGGTGCTGACGTAGTGCGAGGCGATGAAGTGCTCGTAGGCGAAGACGCCGACCGCGCCCGCGACGACGGTCAGCGCGAGCAGGGTGAACAGCTTCTTGCGGGCTTCCGGCCGCGCGGGCGCCGCGGCGGGTGCGTGGACCGGCGCATCGACGGCGTGCAGATGCTGCGACTGGGAGGCGGGATGCGACGGGGATTCGTGGACGGCTTCGGACATGATGGAACTCGCTTTCTCTCTCTCTCGGGCTTCTTGTCGGGGAACTGAGCTCGGGCTCTGGTTCGGGCTCGGGCTCGGGCAGGCTCAAGCCGGATCAGGGCGGCCGACTAGTACGCGGCTTCGGATTCAGGACTTGGGCGTCGGCGCGTAGCCGCCGCCCAGGGAGCGCTTCAACGACACGTCGAGCGTGAACGCACGCGAACGCAGGTCGGTCTGGGCGCGGCGGTTGGACAGCCACGCGTCCTCGGCGTTGAGCACCTCGAGGTAGGTGGACAGGCCGCCGGTGTAACGGCGCTGCTGGATCTCCCAGGCCTCGCGCGCGGCGTCGACGCCGGCATCGGTGCTGGCGATCTCGCCGCCGAGCGACCGCGTGCTGGCGGCAATGTCGGCCACTTCCTGCAACGCCTGCACGACCGCCTGGTCGTAGCTCGCGACGGCGGCATCGGCGTCGGCGCGGGCGCCGCGGAACTGGCCGCGCAGCCGGCCGCCGTCGAAGATCGGCAGCGAGATCGCCGGGCCGATGCTGCCGATGAAGGCGCCACTGTCGGTGAGCTTGGACAGGCCCAGCGACTGCATGCCGGCGAAGGCGGTGAGGTTGACGTCCGGATAGAAGGCCGCCTTGGCCGAGTCGACCCGACCCAGCGCGGCCTCGACGCGCAGGCGCGCGGCGACGATGTCGGGACGGCGGCCCAGCAGTTGGGCGGGCAGTTGCTCCGGCAGACCGAAGTCGCGCTCGACGTCCAGCCGGGGACGCTCGAGCGTCAGTCCGCGATCGGGACCCGCGCCCGCGAGCGCCGCGAGGCGATGCCGCTGCAGCACCAGCTGCTCGCGCGCCGACAGCAGGTCGGCCTCGGCCATCGCGCGGCGGGCCTCGACCTGCCGGACGCTGCCCAGCGTCTCCAGGCCGTTCTCGCGGCGCATGCGGAACAGCGCGACCGTCTTCTCGCGCACGGTCAACGCGGCCTCGGCGGTGTCCTGCAGCGCCCATAGCCGGGCGAACTCGGCATAACCGGAAGCCATCGAGGCGGCGAGCATCAGGCGCGCCTGGGCCGCGTCCGCCTTGGCCGCCTCCGCGTCGGACAGCGCCGCGGCCAGCGCGGCGCGGTTGCGGCCCCAGAAATCGAGGTCCCAGGAGAAGTCCAGCGTCGCGCGGCCGTAGTCCTTCCAGCCCTCCGGCACGGCGGCACGCGGGGTCAGGTAGTCATAGCTCTGCTTCTGCTCCGAGATCGATGCATTGCCGCGCAATTGCGGACGCGTCGCGGCGCGCGAGGTCTGGACGACGGACTCCGCGCGCGCCAGACGGGCCTGGGCCGTCGCGATCGACGGCGAACCGGCCAGGGCCTCGTCGATGAGCTGGTCGAGCTGCGCGTCGCCGTAGGCGCGCCACCAGGTCTCGGCCGGCCAGTCGGCCCGGGCGGCGTCGAGCGAGCGGGTCGTGGCGTAGGCGTCGACCGGGCGCGGGGTAGCCAGCGGCGACACGTCGGGCAAGGCGGCGCAGGCGCTCAGCGCGAGCGCCACGGCCGAGGCCAGCGCGGGGCCAGCGAGGCGTCGAAAGGTCGGGGACATCGTCTTTTCTCCAGGTCGTCGCGGTCGGCGCGAAGGCGCATCGACCATGGACTGAAGCGTAGGGACGACGGTCGGGGAAGTCGTTCGGGAACGGTCGGGGAATGGTCCGGAAACGGTCAGGCCACCTCAGGTGCGGGCGAGCCGGGGAGCCTGGGCCTCCGCTGCGAGCCGCGCGTCGGCGCGCGCGAGCGTGGGCCACGGCGTCCTGTCATGCCATCGCGCGCGCAGCGCCCGCAGGGCGTCGAGGTCCGCCTCCGTTGCGCCGGGCTGCTCGCACAGCGCCAGCCGGGCGACGAGTTCCGCCGTGAGGGCGCCCTGCTCCCGGGCGAGGCACGCCGAGGTCTCGGCGGCCGCTCGCGCCGCGGCGGCGTCGCCCTCGCGCGCGGCCAGCGCGGCCGCCGACACCCACAGGTCCGGCAGATGGAGCGTCTCGCCCAGGCGTTCGGCCATCTCGAAGCCATCCGTCAGATGGCGCCGCGCCGCGGCCAGATCCCCCGCCGCGAGCGCCGCCTCGACGGCCATCCGCCGCAGCCCCGAAGCCTCGAACCAGGCGCCCGTCGCCGCGTGGGTGGCGCAGCCGGCCTCGACCTCGCGCAAGCCCGTGGCGGCATCGCCGGTACAGGCGCGCGCCCATCCCAGCATCGCCAGGCTCGGCCCCTCGCCCTGCCCCAGCTGGTGTTCCCGTACCAGTTCGCGCATGCGCAGCGTGCGGGCGAGCACGGCCTCGGCCCGGTCGAAGCGGACGTCGACGATGCTGGCGCAACGCGCGGTGAAGCCCCGCATCACCGGCAGGCCGACCTTCGTGGCGTGCGCGACGGCGGCTTCGGCCCACTGTCCGGCGATCTCGCCTTCGCCGAGGCAGGCATGGACGACGGCACCGATGCCGAGCGCCAGCGCGGACGGATCGTGCAGCACCATCGGCGGCAGGCGTGGGTGCCCGAGCGCCTCGGTCAGCCGCCGGCCTTCCTTCACCAGCGGCAGCACCTCGGCGAGCCGGCCGCGCTGCAGCAGCGTGACGGCCAGCGACACGGCGCCCGCGGCGCGCAGCAGGTCGTCGTCGAAGGCATCCGCCGCCGCGCGCAGCCGCAACGCGATCGCCTCGGCTTGCAGATACTCGCCGCTGGCAATGAACATCCAGACCAGGCCCGTCATGACCCAGGCACGAGGCCTGGTCGGCGGAAGCAGTTCGCACAGCGCCGCGCAGCGGTGGTAGGCGTCACGGCCCTCCGGCGTGGTCACGCCGGTCGACTGGGCGAGCGAGGCGCCGCGCAACTGCTGCAGCGCCAGTTCTGCCACCCGGCGCGGCTCACCATCGGGGCAGCGGTCGAGCAGCGCCAGCCCCCGGGTCGCGAGCAGCAGCGCCTCGCGCGGCGCGAAGCGTCCGAGGGCCCGCTCGCCCGCGGCGGCGTAGGCGCCCATCGCGGCGAGCGCCTCCAGGCCGCGTTCGTGATGCAGCGCGAGCACGGCGGCGACGGTCTCGATCCGATCGGCGTGTCCCTGGCCGAGGGCGGCCGCGGCGCGCCGGTGCAGTCCGACGCGCACGGATGGCGCGATGCGCTGGTAGAGCGCCTGGCGATACAGCGCGTGGCGGAACGCGAAGCGCGCCTCGAGCGTGCCGTCGGGCCGTGTTTCCAGCGCGGACGGCGCGAGCCAGGCCTGGCGGCGGGCGAGTTCGTCGCACTGCGCGGCGACCTCCGCCGCGTCGCGCTCCAGCATGCCGGCGACGATGGAGCACTCGAACTCGACGCCGCAGACGGCGGCGGCCTCCAGCAGCGCGACCGCGCCGGGCGCGAGCCGGGCGCGCTGGCGCTCGATGACGCCGGCCAGCGAGTCCGGCACGGCCCACTCGTCGGGCGCGGCCGCCGGCCCGGGCGAGACGGTGAGCTCGTCGATCGCATGGGCGACGAACAGCGGCAGGCCGTCGGTCCGCCGGTGCAGGCGGCGCACATGCGCCTCGTCGGCCACGAGGCCGGGCCGATGGCGGGCGAGATAGGCGGCGAGTTCCGCCTCGCTGAACGGCTCCAGCAGCAGCTCTTCGCAGAGGCGGCGGGCGCGCAGGTCGTGGCGCAGGCCGTTGAGCGGATGGTCGTTGGCGACGAGCTCCGGCGTCCGGTAGGTGGCGATCCACATCAACCGCGCCGGCGGACGGCGGCGCGCGACGTGGTCGATCAGCCGGACGGTGGCCTCGTCGCACCAGTGCAGGTCTTCGGTGACCAGCAGCAGCGGACGCGCGGCAGTGAGCTGCTCCACCAGCTCGGAGAACTCGCGCAGCATGCGGTCCTGGGTCGAGCTCGCGAGGCCGGCCCGCAGGCGCTCCTGCTCTTCCTGCTCGATCAGCCAGGGCAGCTGCAGCAGCCAGGTCGGCGCGACGCGGCGCAGCAGCGGGACCAGCGCCGCGTCCTGGCGGGCCAGGCCCGCGAGCGCGTCCAGCACCGGCAGGTAGGGCTCACCCTCGCCGACCTGCTCGATGCACTGGCCGTGCGCGGCGGCGACGTCGCCGAGCGAGGTGACGAAGGCGTCGACCATCGCGGTCTTGCCGATGCCGGCCTCGCCGGCGACACAGAACAGCTGGCGCTGCCCGCCCGAGGCGCGTGTCCAGGCCTCGTGAAGGCGGAAGAGCCCCCGTCGCGGCCGATGAGGGCGGAGGATGCCGAGGTCGAGGCTCCGGCCGAAGGCGGGATCGAGGCAGACGTGGAGGAAGCAGCGGGCCCGGAGGTCGGGGCCGTCGTCAGGTCCGTCTCGACGCCCCGGCCTTCGATCACGCCGATGAACCGGTAGCCGCGACGCGACGCGGTCTCGACCCAGCGGGGGCGCTTCGCGTCGTCGCCGAGGGCGGCGCGCAGCTCGCTGATGGTGGTCTTGAGGACCGATTCGCTGACATGCCGATGGCCCCACACCGTATCGAGCAGCGCGTCCTTGGTCACCAACTGGCCGGCGTTGCGCAGCAGCGCCGCGAGCACGCCGAAGGCCTTGGGCGCCAGCGCGACCACCCGCCCGTCGGCCAGCAACCGCGCATCCGCCTCGTCGAAGGCGAAGGGGCCGAAGCGCAATGACAGGGGAACTCGGGAATCGTCCATGGCGGCGGAATTATCGGCCGGCCCCAGGTCGGCTGCAGGACCGGCGCGGCCCGCACGGCGGGGAGGCGTCACCGGTCCAGCCACGGTGGTGGCCGGGGCCGGAAAGCGGAACGCCCGGCAGAGGCCGGGCGTTCGGTCGGAGCGTCGGGGACGGTGTCAGCCGGAGACGCGCTCCATCGATACAGCGCAACCGTCAGGGCTTATTGGGCCGAAGCGATCTGGACGGCGTCAGCCGAGGTGTCGCGGCGACCGGTGATGTACACCGTCGGCAGCTGTTCGCGCTTGGCGGTGATGACCACCGGCTCCAGCGTGACGATCGAGGCGCGCATCTCGCGCTGGCCTTCGGCGTGGGCGATGCCCAGGCCCAGCACCACGGCGGCCACGGCGCCGAAGAGAACGGCCTTGACGGTGGTGTTGGTGGCGGAAGTGATGTCGAGGCGGGTGGCGTTCATGTCGTTCTCCTGAGTCGGTTGGCTGTGTCGATGGAGTCAGTGTCGTCATCGACCCGACCGCTTGCGAGCGTCAGGAGACGAAGCTGCGCCGCGGCGGCGTGAACTGCATCAGCGGCGGACAAACGGAAAGCGCCATCGGGCTCTTCCAATAAAAAGCGCCGCCGGGACCTACGTCCGGGCGGCGCTGCGGGGCGCTGGATCGGGGCTCAGCGGGCGGACACGCCTTCGGTGACGGCGCCCTTGCCTTCCTTGGCGGCGAAGCGCTGGACCAGCTCGGCGTACTTCGGCGAAGACTTCAGCTCGGCGTAGCGAGCCTCGGCCTTGGCGCGCTGCGTGGCGTTCAGCGCGAAGTCTTCGGTGCGGTCGACGGCGGCCAGACCGGACTCGCGGTAGATCTGCAGATCGGCCAGGACTTCGGCACGGGTCTTCTGGCCTTGCGTGATCGGGTCGAGGTGGCTGTAGCTCTGCGCGAAGACCGGCGAGGCGGCGGCCGACAGGGCGATCAGGGCGGAGGCGATCAGGGTCTTGGTGGTGGTCATGGCGGTTCCTTTGAGAGCGGTAGAAGGGGGTGTCTGGTATCGAGGCCGGCTTCGTCTGCCGTTGACTGAACAATAGAAGCCGGCCCGCTCTCCATAAATACGGAGGGAAGCAATGGACGGATGCAAGGGAAGCAACAATCCGATCCAAGACCCGCTCTCCCCTACCTCACGACATGCCCGCAATCAGCATCCTTGTGGATGGCGAACCGATCGCCACAGCCAATACCGAAGGCCTGAGCGTCCTGTCGGCCCACGTGCAGGGAGCGCGAAGCGACGAGGCATTCGCGAGCGTGGACCTGCACGGCACCACGTTGGAACAGTCGACCTTCCTGATCTGGATCGGCAGCCTGACGCTGCAGCCGGGTCAGCAAGTCGAGGTGCGGTTCATGGAGGTGGGCGAAACGGCGCCACCGGGCAAGACGATCGAGGAACTGTTCCCCGATGAGCCTGGCGACGAAGAGCCGGACGATGAGACTTCGGAAGCATCCGCGTTCGAGAAAATCCGTGCGAAGCCGCTTCATCGCGCGGGGTACGGACTGGCATTCAGCAGCTCCGACGGCGTCGCTTTCGAAGGCAGGACCGGGGAGGACGATCACGCTTTCGCGCTTCACGTCGCATGGAACATGTACCGGCCCGATCGCGCCCATCTTTCATTGCGGGCATACACGCTCGATGAACTGGAAAGTCGGGCGCCGCTCAGGGACATGGTGCGCGAGTACCTGCAAGCACCATGCACCGTCAATCTGCGGATTTCCGCCTGAGGCGCGGACAGCCCCTTGACGCTGGGCAGCGGACCTCGCACTCTCCTCACCGACCCGCGCGACAGTGCTGGCTCCACGTATTGAGAGCCTGAATGAGCCCCGAAAGCGCGCCCACGACGACCTTGATTGCCGTCAACCTGGCATCGGCGGGGTTCTTCATCCTGCTGTCTGCCAACTGCTGCTGGATCGAACCTGAGCTGGCGGACGTGCCCGGCGCCAATGGCGGTGCTGCGTTCATCTGGGCGGTGCAGGCGATACCCGTGGCAGCGCTCGCATGGCTCTTCGATGCAAGCTTCGCGGCCTGGTGTTGCATGCGGCGTCTTTGCAGGGGCCGGTGGCCGGCGAATCGCTGGTGCTGGGGCGTGGTGCCGATCTGGGCGTCTACCCTTCTCGTCGACAATCTTCACCATGGCATCTGACCTGGACGACGATCAGCACCCTTGGGACGCTCTCTCCGACGAGGAACTCGCGGCCATGCGCGCGCTGACACCTGCGAGCGGCGTCACTAAGTGATGCCCGTGAAATCCATCGAGGCCTTGCTCCAGGACGTTGAAAGCTCGGACCCCGGCATTCGCCATGCGGCAGCGCTCGAACTGATGAACCGCGGCGACGAGCGCGCGGTCGCCGCCCTGTGGAACGCCATCAACCGGCCGGAAAACGCCAACCATCGCGGCACGCTGGTCTATGCGCTGTCGGCCTTCGATCAGTCGGAGCATCTGGAGTCGCTGGTGTCGCTTGCCCTCACGGGGAACTTTGAAGTCTCCATGGGGGCTTTTACAATTCTTGAGGACTGCACCCGTGCCCCCGAATCGCTGGAACGCATACGCGCGCAGCTAGCGCTACATCCCGCCGAGCACCTCACTCAAGAGCACCACGCAGAAGCCCTTGAAGCCCTGCTGGCGCTTCTCCAGCCCGAGTAGGCGAGCTTCGGTCTTCAGAAAGCAAAACGCCCGGCACGGGCCGGGCGTTTTCTGGGAGCAGCAGAGGCGGTGTCAGCCGGAGGCTCGCTCCATCGATACAGCGCAACCGTCAGGGCTTACTGGGCCGAAGCGATCTGGACGGCGTCGGCCGACGTGTCGCGACGACCGGTGATGTAGACAGTCGGCAGCTGCTCGCGCTTGACGGTGATGACCACCGGATCCAGCGTCACGATCGAGGCGCGCATCTCGCGCTGACCTTCGGCGTGTGCGATGCCCAGGCCCAGCACCACCGCGGTCACGGCGCCGAAGAGGACGGCCTTGACGGTGGTTTCAGTGGCGGAAGCGATGTGGAAGCGGCTGGTGGTCATGTCGTTCTCCTGAGGCGGTTTGCTGTGTCGATGGAGTCAGTGTCGTCATGGACCCGCTAGCTTGCGAGCGTCAGGAGACGAAGCTGCGCCGCGGCGGCGTGAACTGCATCAGCGGCGGACAAACGGAAAGCGCCTTCAGGCGCCTTCAATGAGAAACGCCGCAAGGGCCTGCGTCCGGGCGGCGCTGCGGGGGCTGGATCGGGGCTCAGCGGGCGGACACGCCTTCGGTGACGGCGCCCTTGCCTTCCTTGGCGGCGAAGCGCTGCACCAGCGCCGCGTACTTCGGCGAGGCCTTCAGTTCCGCGTAGCGCGCTTCTGCCTTGACGCGCTGGTTCAGTTCCAGCGAGCTGTCCTCCGTGCGGTCGACGGCGGCCAGGCCGGACTCGCGGTAGATCTCCAGGTCGGCCAGCACTTCGGCGCGGCTCTTCTGGCCTTGCGTGATCGGGTCCAGGTGGCTGTAGCTCTGCGCGAAGGCCGGCACGGCGACGGCGGACAGGGCGATCAGGGCGGTAGCGATCAGGGTCTTGGCGGTCATGATGGTGTCCTTTGAGAGAGCGTTGGATCAGGTGTCTGGGGTCTTGGCCGGCTTCGTTTGCCGATGACTGAAGGTTAGGTGCGGGCCTTGTTTGGATAAACGGCCTGCGTCGCAATGGGCCGTTGTGATCGCCGCAACAATCGCCCGCGCTCAGCACAAAGCAAGACGCCCGGCATTGCCGGGCGTCTTGCGTGGGAGCGAACCGAGGGCGTCAGTCCGTGGATCGCTCCACCGAAACAGCGCGACCTGAGGCGTTCACTCGGCGAGGGCGACTTGCGTGTCGGCAGCGTCGGCGCTGCGGCGGCCGGTGATGTAGACGGTCGGCAGTTGCGCGCGCTTCACGGTGATCACCACCGGATCCAGCGTAACGATCGAGGCACGCACCTCGCGCTGACCTTGTGCATGAGCGATCCCGAGGCCCAGCGCCAGCGCCGCGACGGCACCGAAGGCGACAGCCTTGACGGTGGTGCTGGTGGCGGAAGTGAAGCTGAGGCGGGTGGCGTTCATGTCGATCTCCTGAAGGCGTTGGCTGTGTCGATGGAGTCAGTGTCGTCATCGACCCGGCCGCTTGCGAGCCTCAGGAGACGAAGCTGCGCGGCGACGGCGTGAACTGCATGTGCAGCGGACAAACGGGAACGGCCATCGGCGCGCCGCAGGCCTGGCCGGAGCTGCCGCCACCGATGCTCGACTAGAATCACCCCCAACTCGCCGGCCCGCCCGGCGAGTTTCGCTAGGGGTGCTGCGCCATCGATCCATCGACGGCGCGGCTGAGAAAGTCCCTTTGAACCTGATTGAGGTAATCCTCGCGCAGGGAAGCATGCCTTCGACACGCCTCGTGTCCCGCACGCCGCCTTCTCATCGGCGTGCCCGGTTTGCCGACCTGCCATCGCATTTCTGGCTTCGGCACATCGATGGCAACTTCGTCCGCTCTGAATTCCTTCCCGCTGCACCGGCTCGCGATCGCGCTGATCGCCGGCGGCGTCTCGGTCCATGCCGCCGCGCAATCGACCGCGGCGAATGCCAACACGCAGGCGACCTCCCCTGCCCTGCCCAGCGTCGTCGTCAAGGGCGCGTCCGAAGCGTCCGTCATGGTCGGCGGCTTCGGCGACACGCCGGCCGCGAAGCTCCCGATCCAGACGAGCATCGTCAGCGCGGAACAACTCACCGATCGCGGCCTGCTCAGCCTCGCCGGGCTGACGCTGCTCGACGCGAGCGTGGGCGACTCGTACAACTCGGCGGGCTACGTCTCCTATCTGAAGATCCGCGGCTACGACCTCGACAACCGCTTCAACTTCCGCCGCGACGGCCTGCCGATCAACGCCGAGACCATCCTGTCGCTCGCCAACAAGAGCAGCCTCGAAGTCATCAAGGGCACGACCGGCATCCAGGCCGGCACCAGCGCCCCGGGCGGCCTGGTCAACCTCGTCGTGAAACGCCCGACGGTGGAGCTCACCAGCGTGCGCCTGGGCGTCAGCGGCCGCGGCACCGTCGAGTCCGCGATGGACTGGAGCCACCGCTTCAGCGACGGTCACGGCAACGACAAGGCCTTCGGCCTGCGGGTCAACCTCGAGGCCGCCAAGCTGCGCCCTGAACTGCGAGACGCCGAAGGCAGCCGCTGGCTGATGGCCGTCGCCGGCGACTGGCGCGTCACGCGCGACACGCTGGTCGAGGCGGAGGTCGAGATCAGCCGCCACGCGCAGCCGAGCCAGCCCGGCTTCAGCCTGCTCGGCGACAAGCTGCCCGACGCGAAGGCCATCGATCCGCGCATCAACCTGAACAACCAGTCGTGGAGCCAGCCGGTGGTCTTCGAAGGCCGCACCGCCTCGCTGCGCGTGCAGCATCAGCTGAACGCCGACTGGAAGCTGCAGGCGCACGCGGCGATCCAGCGCCTGGTGACCGATGACCGCCTCGCTTATCCGTTCGGTTGCACGGCCGGCGACGGCACGTACTACCCGAGCACCTACTGCCCCGACGGTACCTTCGACCAGTACGACTTCCGCAGCGACAACGAGCATCGCAACAGCGATGCGCTCGATCTGTCGGCGCAGGGCAAGCTGAGCCTGCTGGGCATCGAGCATCAGGTGTCGACGGGCGTGCTGTTCTCGCGCTACAAGAGCCGGCTGCAGGGCCAGGCCTACAACTGGGCGGGCACCGGCAACATCTGGGGCACCTTGCCGACGGTGGCCGACCCGACGCTGGGGGCGACCAACACCGACCGCACCGAACACAGCACGGAGTTCTACTTCCGCGACGCAATGCAGTTCAGCGCCCAGTGGCAAGGCTGGCTGGGCGTGCGCCACACGCGGCTGGACCGCGACTCGTTCAAGGTCAACGTGCCTGACGGCGAGAGCAACGAAGCGACGAGCTATCGCCAGTCGGTCACGACGCCGTGGCTGGGCGTGAGCTACGCGATCGACCCGCAACTGCTGGCGTATGCGAGCTGGGGGAAGGCGTCGAATCCGCGGTCGCCCCCAACCTGCCGATCTACGCGAATGCCGGCCGGCCGCTGGCGGCGATCCGCAGCAAGCAATGGGAGATCGGTCTGAAGTCGGGCAGCCGCACGGTGGACTGGTCGATCAATTACTTCGACATCAGCAAGCCGGCGACGAACGACGTGCCGGTCGTCGTGGACGGGCAGAACATGCTCGAGAGCCGCATCGACGGCAAGCAGAACCATCGCGGCGTGGAAGCGCAGGCCGATCTGAAGTGGTCGGGCGGCGGCCTGATGGCGAGCGCGATGAAGCTGCATGCGCGTCGCGACGGCAGCGAGGACGCGACGCTCAACGGCCTGAAGCCGACGAACGTGCCGGAGACGGTGCTGAAGCTGCAGGCGCGGCAGGGTGCCGGCCTTCCCGGCCTGGAGCTGCAGGCCGGGGTCGTCTACGAAGGCAAGCGGATGGTGGTGCCGGACAACTCGGTGGCGATCCCCAGCTGGACGCGCCTGGACCTGGGCGCGCGCTACGAGCAGAACATCGGACGGCAGCTGCTGATCTGGCGCGTCGGCGTGGACAACGTGACGGACCGTCGGGCGTGGCACGAGTCGCCCTACCAGTACGGGCACGTGTACCTGTATCCGCTCGCCAATCGCACGTGGCGTGCGTCGGTGGAGTGGGTCTTGTGAAGCTCTGATTTTTCTGTGTATACTCTTAGGCTCTGATCCCCGATAGCTCAGTCGGTAGAGCGCCGGACTGTTAATCCGTAGGTCCCTGGTTCGAGCCCAGGTCGGGGAGCCAAGATCAGATAACGAAGGTCTTCGGACCTTCGTTCTTTTTCAGCCAGTGTCCTACCGAAGATGCTGGCCCAAGAATTCAGATCGATTGGATCTGAGCAGACTTTTCCTCGATAGCTCAGTCGGTAGAGCGCCGGACTGTTAATCCGTAGGTCCCTGGTTCGAGCCCAGGTCGAGGAGCCAAAATTGAAGCCCCCAACATCGCAAGGTGTCGGGGGCTTTTTCTTTGGCCGTCGGCTTGATGATCGTCATACTTCACGCCAAACAAGAAAGGGAGCGATGGCTGATCCGCAGTTCTGCCTGCTGGCGATTGACCACTGGGCGATGTGCATGACCAAGGCTGAGTGGTCTGGGTGGGTTCAGGCCATCGGCTCGATCGCAGCGATCGCCGCCGGGTCCATCGGAATAGCCTGGCAGGTTCAACGCCAAAGTAGACTAGCTACTGACCTCGAAAGAAGGAACGCTGAATCGCTCACCGCCCGAGCGCTGGTCGATCACCTGAGTGGCATTGAGGGCGCTGTGTGTTGATTCCCGCGCGATCCTGACCCACCGTTTCCATCCAATCTTGACCCACCCTTGTTCAAGCCTTTGAGGCTCAGGCTGTGGGTAACTTCTTGGTCTTGGACTCCTTGGGGGTGGGTTGTGCAGAGCTGTTCTTGAACCGGTAGCTCTCGTTGCCGGTTTCAAGGATATGGCAGTGGTGGGTGAGGCGGTCCAGCAGGGCGGTGGTCATCTTGGCGTCGCCGAAGACGCTGGCCCATTCACTGAAGCTCAGGTTCGTCGTGATGACGACGCTGGTGCGCTCGTAGAGCTTGCTCAGCAGGTGGAAGAGCAGCGCCCCGCCGGAGGAGCTAAACGGCAGGTAACCGAGCTCGTCGAGGATCACCAGGTCCATGTGAGCCAGCCGGTGCGCCATCTGGCCGGTCTTGTTGTTCAGCTTCTCCTGCTCCAGCAGGTTCACGAGCTCCACCGTGGAGAAGAAGCGCACCCGTCGCCGGTGATGCTCCAAGGCCTGCACGCCGATGGCCGTGGCCAGGTGGGTCTTGCCCGTTCCTGGCCCGCCGACCAGCACGACGTTCTCGGCCCGGTCCATGAACTCACCGCGGTGCAACTGCTTCACCAGCGCCTCGTTCACCTCGCTGTGCGCAAACTCGAAGCCCGCCAGATCTCGGTAAACCGGGAACTTGGCCTGCTTGAGCTGGTACGCGACGGCACGCACCTCCCGCTCGGCGGACTCGGCCTTGAGCAACTGAGCCAGGAAGGGCTGCGCGGCTTCAAACGCCGGCGCGCCTTGCTCGGCCAGGTCTCCCACGGCCTGCGCCATGCCAAACATCTTGAGCTCCCGCAGTGCGGTCATGAGCCCGTTGGTTGCTGAGTCACGCATTGCGGACCTTCCTTTCTTCGCGCAAGGCGTCATAGCGGTTCACGTTGGCCTGCGGCTCGTTGGTCAAGCGCAGCGCGTGCGGGGCGTCCACGGGCGGTGGCGCGGCCTTCCCGTCCACCAGCCGGTGCAGCACGTTGAGCACGTACATCTTGGTCGGCACGCCGACCTCCAGAGCCAGCTCGACAGCCGCCAGCACCGCCTGCTCCTCGTGGTGCAGGACCAGCGCCAGGACGTCGACCATCTCCCGGTCACCGCCAGGCTTCTTGAGCAGTTCCGCCTGCAACCGTTTGAAGGCCTTCGGCAGCTCGACAAACGGCGCGCCGTTGCGCAACGCGCCGGGCTTGCGCTGCAGCACCGCCAGGTAGTGACGCCAGTCGAAGATCGTCTTGCCGAGCGTGTCGTGCCGGCGGTCGATGAACCGCTGGTGCTCGCAGATGATGTTGCCCTCGGCCGCGACGACGAGCCGGTCTGCGTACACGCGCAGGCTCACCGGCCGGTTGGCGTACGACGCCGGCACGCTGTACCGGGTGCGCTCGAAGGTGACCAAGCAAGTCGGCGAGACGCGCTTGGTGTGCTCGATGAAGCCGTCGAAGGGCGCGGCAGCTGCATCAGCAGCGGTCGCTCGTCCTGCCAGACGTCATGCACGGTACCGGGCAGCTTGCCATGCGAGATCTCGGTCCACAGCGCCTTGCAGCGCTCCTCCAGCCAGGCGTTGAGCGCGTCCAGCGACGGGAAGGCGGGCACGGGTTGCCAGAGCCGGTGCCGGGCGTCGCGCACGTTCTTCTCAATTTGGCCCTTCTCCCAGCCCGAGGCCGGGTTGCAGAACTCGACCTCGAAGAGGTAGTGGCTGACCATCGCGGCGAAGCGCGCATTGACGTCGCGCGCCTTGCCGCTCAGGACCTTGTCCACGGCGGTCTTCATGTTGTCGTAGATGCCGCGCTTGGGCACACCGCCAAACACGCGGAAGGCGTGGTTGTGAGCGTCGAACAGCATCTCGTGGGTCTGCAGCAGGTAGGCCCGGATGTAGAAGGCCCGGCTGTGGCTGAGCTTGAAGTGCGCCACCTGCAGCTTGGTGCGCTCGCCGCCGAGCACGGCCCAGTCCTCGCTCCAGTCGAACTGGAAGGCCTCGCCGGGCTCGAAGACCAGCGGTACGAAGGTGCCGCGGCCGGTCGTCTTCTGGGCCTCCTGGCGCTTGAGCGCCCAGTCCCGCGCGAAGGCGGCCACGCGGTTGTAGGAGCCGTCGTAGCCGAGCTCCATGAGCTCGGCGTGCATCTGCTTCAAGGTGCGCCGCTGCTTGCGGTTCTTGCCGGACTCGGTCTTGAGCCACTGGGCCAGCTTCTCCGCGAACGGATCGAGCCGGCTGCGGCTCTCGCGCTTGGCGTACGACGGCTCCTTGTCGTCGCTGCGCAGGTACTTCCGGATGGTGTTGCGAGACAGGCCGGTGCGTCGGGCTATCTCTCGGATGGACAACTGCTCACGCAGGGCCCATCGCCTGATGACACTTAGTGTCGCCACGTCAATCACTCCAATGCTCCTGCCGCAAGTTGCGGCAGGCTAGGGTTCATACGTGGGTCAGGTTTGAACGGAAATCAGTGCGGTCGGTGGGTCAGGATTCGGCGGCAATCAACAAGGTGTCAGACGTACTGTCGGCCATCGTCACGCTGGACAGCCAGGAGCCCAAGACGGGGGTGAAGCCACGGCTGGACAGCGTGATGGACTTTGCCTGTGGCTCGGGCTCGCTGTTGATGAACGTGCGCCGCCGCATGCAAAAGGCGGGGGGCACGATTGGCAAGATCTACGGCCAGGAAAAGAACGTGACCACCTACAACCTGGCGCGCATGAACATGCTGCTGCACGGGGTGAAGGACACCGAGTTTGAGATCTTCCATGGCGACACCCTGGCCAACGAGTGGGACAAGCTGCGCGAGCTGAACCCGGCCAAGCAGCCGAAGTTCGACGCCGTCGTGGCCAACCCGCCCTTCAGCCTGCGTTGGGAGCCGGGCGAGGCAATGGCCGACGACGTGCGATTCAAGAACCACGGCCTGGCGCCCAAATCGGCGGCGGACTTAGCCTTTCTGCTGCACGGCTTTCACTTCCTGAAGGACGAAGGGGTGATGGCCATCATCCTGCCGCACGGGGTGCTGTTCCGGGGCGGGGCAGAGGAGCGCATTCGCACCAAGCTGCTGAAGGACGGGCACATTGATACCGTCATCGGTCTGCCGTCTAACCTGTTCTATTCCACGGGCATTCCGGTCTGCATCCTGGTGCTGAAGAAGTGCAAGAAGCCGGACGACGTGCTGTTCATCAACGCGAGTGGTCCTGAGAACTTCGACAAGGTCAAGCGCCAGAACCAGCTGAACCCTGCGCACATCGCCAAGATCATCAAGACCTACCAGTTCCGTGAGGAAGAGGCGCGCTACTCACGCCGGGTAGACATGGCCGAAATCGAGAAGAACGATTTCAACCTGAACATCTCGCGCTACATCAGCACGGCGGTGGGTGAGGCGGAAATCGATCTGGATGACACGCACCGGGCGCTGCTGGATCTCGAGAAGGCGATAGCGGCTGCGAAGGACACGCACAACCGCTTCTTGAAAGAGCTGGGGTTGAAGCTGTTGCCGTAGGCCTCGTGCTGATGACGAATTGAGCTTCCAGAAAGCAGCTGGTCGTCACCGTCCGCTCCTGGCGGCGGATTCAACCGGTCGACGCAACACACTAACCACTGCTCAGGCAGCAGGAGTGTTGCAGATGAAGTACCGGACACGGACGTACTACACCGCCGCTCAAAAGGCATTGATGTGGGAGCGCTGGAAGGACGGATGGACGCTCCATGAGATCGGCAAGCTGTTTGATCGGCCGCACACGTCGATCCACAACATCCTGTCGAAGACGGGTGGCATTCGACCGCCCGAGCGTCGCCGCGGTGCCACCGCGCTGACGCTCGCAGAACGAGAAGAAATCTCGCGTGCGCTGACGGTCGGCCAGTCGATGCGTTCAATTGCCGCCAGCCTCGGGAGAGCGCCGTCGACCATCAGCCGTGAGATTCATCGCAACGGCGGCCAGGAGGACTATCGGGCAACCTCGGCAGACCAGGCCACCTGGGCGCGCGCCCTACGCCCGAAGCTCTGCAAGTTAGCCAAGAACCGAGCGCTGGCGGGCATCGTGGCGGACCTGCTTCGGATGCTGTGGTCGCCAGAGCAAATTGCTGGCTGGCTCAAGCATACTTATCCGAACGACCAGAGCCTTCACGTGTCACACGAGACGATCTATCGCAGCCTGTTCATTCAAGCGCGCGGCGCCTTGAAGAAAGAGCTGCTGGAGCACCTACGGCGCACGCGCGGCATGCGCCGCTCTCGCTCTTACACGCAGAAGACGGTCATCCATGGCCAGATCGTCGACGCGGTGTCGATCAGCGAGCGGCCAGCCTCAGCCGAGGACCGGGCCGTACCTGGTCATTGGGAAGGGGACTTGGTCTTCGGCAGCGGCAACAGCCAGATCGCGACGCTGGTTGAGCGTCAGACACGATATGTGATGCTGGTGAAACTGGACGGCAAAGACTCGCAGACGGTCGTCAATGCGCTCATCAAGCATGCCCGCAAGCTGCCGCAGGAGCTCTACAAATCTCTCACCTGGGACCGGGGGACTGAGATGCACGGGCACAAGCGGTTCACCATGGCCACCGACATCCAGGTCTACTTCTGTGACCCGCAAAGCCCCTGGCAGCGGGGCAGCAACGAGAACACCAATGGGCTGCTCAGGCAGTACCTGCCCAAGGGCATCGACATCTCGGGCTACTCACAACACCAGCTCAACGCGATCGCCAGACAACTGAACGAGAGACCGCGCAAGACGCTCGGCTTCCAAACGCCCGCTGAGCGATTCAGCGAATGTGTTGCGATGACCGGTTGAATCCGCCGCCGGGAGCAGTCCGTCGAGTCGCCAATAGCGATGTCCGCTTCCGCTGCATAGCCGGCATCACAGCTCCCATGGCGGCCCGACGAGAAGGCCGACCGAAGCCATTGCCGGTTTCCGCTCGCCTCATAGGTGGCTAACCCGTTGATCGCATTGAAGAATTCCCATGACTGAAGCTGCTGCATCTATGGCGGTCTCGGCTTTGGCTCGGCTTCGCCATTGGGCACAGATACAGCGGCAAAGGTAGCCTTACAGATCTTGGACTTACGGAAGCTCGTGTCCTCGGCAGCCCTGGACTGTTAATCCGTAGGTCCCTGGTTCGAGCCCAGGTCGAGGAGCCAAAATTGAAGCCCCATTCGCGCAAGCGATTGGGGCTTTTTCTTTGCGGCACCGTCGGCGTCTGCTGACCTTCGTCACCTTCCCGGCGCCCGCCGATGAAGAGAATCGCCGTCATCTCGGGACAGCCGCACGATGGACGACAGAAAACAGCCCACACCGCAGGTCGAGCAGCAACTCTGGGCGCTCGCCGATCGATTCGACCGCCTCTTGCGTGAGGCCTCATCGCCGCAGCAGCAGATCGACGTGGCGCGATCGATCCTGAAGGCGTTCGACGACATCGAAGCAGCCTACGTGCCTGATCAGATCTACGTCCACAAGCGGCTGAACCTTCTGGAGACGGCGCTGGAGATTCTTCTGAAGCATCCCGACGCCGTCGATCAATCGGCGTCATGGGCCCTGGCGTTCGCCGCCGACGGCCTCGCGAGAATCCCCAAACGCTTCGCGAAGAACACGCCCTTTGGATCCGCGTGCACGGCGTTCTGGGAACGCGCGCATGAGGCGATCTACCGTCAGCATCCGCAACGCACCGACGCCTGGGACGCCGCCTTCGAGGAGTTCTCAGCCGCGGTCATCAGCGCCAACCAGGCGCCGCGCACGCACAGCGAGGGATCGCTGAAGTCGGCCAAACGGCATAACGACCTCTTTGCCCTCGGCAGGTCCATGCCCTGGATGGCGTTGATCAGCGTCTCGCCAGGATCGTCCTGAGCATGACGCCAAGGCGGACGCCCGTCAGGGTCAGCGGCTGCCACCCTCTGTCGCTTCCGCCCTCACACGCTGCAGCACTTCGTATTGCGCGTCGACCATCGTCCGGTTCGGATCGTGTCCGGTGCGGGCCAGTGGGATGAACACCTTCTTCGGCGCGACGATCTCGTCGAAATAGGCGCGGCTGATCTGCGGCGGCGTCACCAGATCCTGCTCGCCCTGCAGCAGGTAGACCGGCATGGCGAAACGGACGCCGAGCTTGCGCAGGTCGATGCGGGGCCCCATGCCGTCGCCGGCCAGTCCGACGAAGTTCAGGAACGAGTAGTCCTCGCCGGCCTCGTAGGCGGCCTCGTAGTCGGGCGTGTCGTACCCCGGTCCAAAGGTGAACCAGCCCTTCGGCGCGGCGTCGCTGCCCTGGGCCTCGTACTTGCGCGTCACGCGTCGCAGGACACCGAAGGCGCGGGGATCCTTCCACGGCGGCGGTCCGATCTTCTGGAGCTTGCCGACGCTGTCCGCATCGTCTGCGGCCTTCGCCAAGGCGATGGTGCTGGCATAGCTGGCCGCCGTGTCGGCGTAATAGTCCACCAGCTGCGCCGTACCGACGTACGCCTGGAACAGTTCGGGCGCCGCCATCGCCATGTGAACCGCCAGCGCCGAGCCCCACGATCCGCCCATCAGGATGACCTTGCGCTTGCCCAGCCGCTGCGCGGCGTACCGCGCGACCTCGACGCCGTCCTGGCTCAGTTGCGCCATCGTGAGCGCCTCGCCCTCGGCCGGCCGGGTGGCGGCGAAGGTCTTGCCCGCTCCTCGCTGGTCCCACTGGACCACGGTGACCGTCCTGGACCAGGCGCCGAAGAGTCGATCGGCAAACGGCGTGTTGGGATTGCCCGGGCCGCCGTGCACGATCAGCACCACCGGATTGGCGCAATCGTCTCCGCGGATCGTGAGCCACTGGGGAATGCCGCCGATGGGCACATAGCCAATCTCCTGGACCGATGCGCCGGCACTCGCGCAGGCAGGACTGAGCGTCCCGGGGTCGGGTTGCGCGGAAGTCGTCGCGGGACCGAACGCGAGACAGGCAGCGACGAAAAATGCGAGGGGTGCCAGGACAGGGGACCATGAGCGTTTCAGCATGGGCGCACTGTATCGTCCGATGCGGCGACGCCGCCCCGAGGGCGTGCCCGACCCGCGCGCGCCGTTGCGTCCCGTTGCATGCCGGCTGTCAACACGGCGTGAGGCCGGCGCGTTCAGCAAGATCCAGGGAGAACTCCAATGAAGCAGATCATTCCATTCGCCGTCGGACTGCTGCTCGGCGCGGTCGTCACGACCAGCGTCCAGGCCCAGGTCTGGAAATGCACGACGGACGGCAAGACCCACTACTCGGACCAGCCCTGCACGGCCAAGGGCGAGCAGATGAAGCCGCAGTCCTTGCAGAGCAACGTGATCGACACCTCGGCGGACAGAGCCGCTGCCGAGCGCTCCCGGGCCGCGGCGGCCGAGCAGCAGGCAGGCGCCGCGCCCGCCCCGGCGCCGGCCGCGCCCAGCAACACCTGCCCCTCCGATCGCGACATCACCGCGATGGAGACCAAGGCCAACTCCATCTCGCTGAGCGCGGACGCCAAGCGTTTCGTCCAGGACGAGATCCGTCGTGCGCGCCAATGCCAGAAGGGCCAGGGCAACTACAACGCTTCCGACTGGAACGTGAGCAAACAGGCGGTGGATGCGCAGAGCAGCCTGACCGGCGGCGCCGACGCTCGCCGTCGCGCGGAGGCGATGCACAGCGCCGCCAATGCCAGCGAAGGTGATCGCATCGCACGGCAGCGCGAAGTCGAGGAACGCAATGCGCAGCGCCAGCGCGAGATTGACGAGCGCAACGCCCAGCGCCGGCAGAGCCAGCAACAACCGGGGCGCGATCGCTGAAGGGCATTCTCTGGTCCGCCGCCGAAACGCCGGCCTTGACGCCTTTCATCTCATGCAACATCATCAGTTGCATGAATTCCCCTTCACCGATTCCGCTGCCGTGGCCAGCTACGCTGAGCGCACCTCGCGGCTCGTTCCCGGCCTGGCATCGCTGCATGCGATGACGGGGGTACTGCTGGCCGAGCGCGCGCCTGTCGATGCCCACATCCTTGTGCTGGGCGCCGGCGGTGGCATGGAACTCAAGGCCCTTGCCGAGACCCACCCTTCATGGACTTTCCTCGGTGTCGATCCGTCCGAGCAGATGCTGGACCTCGCGCGATCGAGCCTGGGCAAGCACCTGCAACGGACCACGCTGCATCACGGCTACATCGACAGCGCGCCAGAAGATCGGTTCGATGGCGCCACCTGCCTGTTGACGCTGCACTTCCTGTCCGAAGACGAACGACTGGCGACGCTGAAGGCCATGGCACGCCGCCTCACGCCTGGCGCGCCGCTGGTCGTCGCCCACCACAGCCTGCCGGCCTCACCGGAGGAGCGGAGCACCTGGCTCATGCGGTATGCCGACTACAACGCACAAACTGGCGTACCGATCGCCCAGGCACGCGCCAGCGCGATCGCCATCGGCGAGCGCCTGCCGCTGCTGTCGCCGGAGCAGGAAGTCGCCCTGTTGCAGGCGGCTGGATTCACCCAGGTCGAGCTTTTCTATGCGGCACTGACGTTCAGGGGATGGGTCGCGCGAAAGGCGTGAATGCGGCCGCAGCACGTCGGGCGTTTCCTGCTCGAGGAGAGCGGCGCCCGCTACAGCTGGGACGAAGTGATCCTGGCCTCGCTGGCCAAGATCGAGGGCACGGAGGACGAGGCGGAAGACTGAGGAGCGCCTTCCGGCCCGCTTCAATGCGTCAGCCGGCTCTTCCGCCAGGCCAGATAGCTGCCCAGTTCCGTGAACGGCAGGAAGCCCTCGTCATCGGGGTCCGCGGGCACTTCGCAGACTTCCACCAGGTCGACCTCCGTCGCGGCCGACTTCTCGCCGAGCGCCGTGTCCAGCATGATCAGCAGGCCGTTGGCGAACTCGTTTTCCTGGTCCTCGTTGAAGCCTTGAACGGCGATCCGAAGACCCAGCACCTCCGGCGCGTCGGGATCGACCAGCGGCTCGAACCAGATGCCGTCGGCGGCCAGTTCCAGGCCTTGATAGCGGATGCCGAAGTCGAAGCCCATCGGCGGCTTCAGCGCCACCGGGATCCATCCCGGCAGCTCCGGCGCCACCGACACCATGGCCTCGACCAGCGGGAACAGCTCCCACTCGCCTTGCGCGGTGATCACCAGTTCCCGCTCGCCCTCGCCGGGCGCCGAGACCTCGAACCACAGGCCTTCATTCAACGCCTGAAGGTGCTCGAGCAACTCGTCCCAGAACGGGTTGTCCGGCGTTTCCATGGCGTTCAGGTCCGACTGGCGCGATGCCAGCCAGGCCCAGAAAGCGTTGATCTTCTGAGGGTCGAGGTCGACGTCGAGGTGGTCTTGCATGCGGGGCTCCAATGCGCCCGATTGTGCGTCCGTCCGGGACGTCGCCGCCCGCTCAGCGCCCTCGCGTGAGCAGCCCCCGCCATCGGCCCCAATCCTTCGTCACCGGCGGCAAGGCCAGCACGAACAGCACCGCGGCGAGCGGCACCACGCACACGAACCCGAGGTGCTGGAACCCCAGCGCGCCCGCCACGCCGCCCAGCACGAAGGCCGCCAGCAGCCCGCCCGCGCGCATCGCCCGCCGCCGGTCGTGGCGCACCGCGGCGCGCTTCGCCGACGGCTGCCGGTTCCAATAGAGCATCTTCCCGAGCTCCATCCCGAGGTCGGTGATGTTCCCCGTCATGTGGGTGGTGCGGATGCTCCCGCCCGAGGTCTTGGACCCCACCGCGTTCTGCAGCCCCATGATGAAGGCCAGCAGCAGCACCGTCAGCGGCACCGCGAACGGCGTGTGCCAGGTCAGCGTGATCGCACCCATCAGGCCGAAGGGGAACAGCAGCGCCGCCTCCAGCATCAGCGGCAGCGCGTAGACGCTGCGCAGGCCGTGCTGCCTCGCCCAGTTCACCAGCACCGCGCACACCGCCGCGCCGGCCAGAAAGGCCAGGATCGCCCCCAGCGCGTTCAGCACCAGCGTCCCCTGCCCCATCACCGCGCCGTCGGCCAGCTGCGAGGCGAAGCCGGTCATGTGGGAGGTGTAGCGCTGCAAGATCAAGAACCCGCCCGCGTTCACCGCGCCCGCGTTGAACGCGAGCAGCAGCCCCAGCGCCTGGTTCGTCGACGGCGCGCGATGGCGGCTCGTCAGGTGCAGCAGTCGCCTCACGGCGTCTCCCGAGGTCGGTGACAGTGCGGACGATGATACGGGCCGCGTCAGGCTTGACGTCTGAAGGACTCAGTCCGCCTCAGCGCAAAGCCTGTGGTTCCAGCGGAAGGTTGGTCACCTGCACCTTATCGAGGAACGTCCCCGGCTTCGAAGTCGGCATGAACGACAGCGAGCCCTTGCCGGCCTCGAGTATCCCGATGAGCAGTGCCCCGCCCGCAGCGCCCGCCGTGCCGGCGTTGTAGTTGAAGTAGTAATAGATCATCGGCCGGTCGTTGATCCGGTCACGCGGCACCCAAATGCCGCCCTCGAATGGCCCCATGGCGGTGTTCTGCACGTATTGCCGGACGCACGCGCCGGGCCCTCGATAGAACGACCCCTTCTCATTACGGGCCTCGAGACGGTAGATCCCCTTGGCCAGGCCTTCCCGCCAGGCGACGCCACCGAAGGCTCCACGCTGCTCCACGTACTCGACATCCTCGTCGAATCTCACGTACTCGTCCGACGTAACTTTCTCGAGCTTCTCGGTATGCCTGTCGAAACTGGCGGCGCAGCCGGTCAGCGTGACGACGAGCGCACACAACAGCGCAGTGGCGATTCGCATGTGGTTCCTCCCTGGAGACGTTCTGATGGATTCTTCGCGCGGGGAGTCTATCGCGCGTCACGGGGCCGACCGTCAGGGCATCGCCGGCTGCCCGTCCACCTTCGCGCCGTACTTCGTCAGCGTCGCATGCATGCGCTTGAAGTCGATCGGCTTGACGAAGTAGTCGTCGAAGATCAGGTCCTCGGCCGACTCGAAGTCCGTGTTCAAGGGCGTGCCGCTGACCGCGATCGCAATCAGCGCCGGCAGGCTGAGCTTCAGCCGCTTCGCCAGGTGCCGGCCGTCGGCGTCGGGCATGTCGATGTCGGTGATCAGGAGGTCGGGCTCCCACTTCAGCCCGATGCCGATCGCCTCCAGCCCGTTGCGCGCGACCCGCAACTCGAAGTTGTAGACCGTGAGCAGCTCGCGCAGGAGATCCAGCGAATCCGGCTGGTCATCGGCGACCAGGACCTTTAGGCGTTCCGACATGGGCGTAAGGATGACAGTTTGGGCGGGGGTAGCAATCGGCGGACCCGCTCAGCGGGACAGCAGCGCGGGCAGCGAGGACGACAGCAGCGCGACGCCCGATCCCGTCAGCAGGCCCAGCACGATCTGGCGGAAGCGCTGGTCGGAGAGGCCGTGGTACAGCCGACCGCCGAGCAGCGTCGGCACCAGCATCGCCGGCGCGACGACGCCGAACAGCGGCAGCATGTCGCGCGTCACCACCCCGGTGGACAGGTAGACCGCCATCGTCACGGCCAGCGCCGAGAGGTTGAAGTTCTGGATGATCGAGCGCTGCTCGTCCTTGGGGAGCCCGCGCAGCGTGCACCAGAGCGTGGGCACCGTTCCGGTGAATCCGCCGAGACCGCCCATCACCCCGCCGACGGCGCCGACCACGCCGTCCGCCACGCGCCCTCCGAACCGGACACGCGGCAGCCGGGCCGCCATCAGCATCGCCGGACACCAGACCACGAGCAGCCCGCCGAGGATGGCCTTGAACATCTGGAGGTCGAGCAGCGGCAGCAGCGCCGTGCCGATCGGCACGCCGACGAGTCCGCCGACCAGGAACGGCGCCAGCCGCCGCCAGTCGAAACCGCGGCGCACCGTCACCGCCGCGATGATCTGGCCGGTGAGCGAGCCGAAGACCGCCAGCGCGGCCGCCAGGCGCGGGTCCAGCGTCCAGGCCCAGAAGGACATGGCGGTCAGCCCGAATCCGAAGCCCGACAGGCCCTGGACGAAGCCGGCGCAGACGGCGCCCACGATCACGATGCCTAGAGAGTCCATGCGGCGCATTCTTCCATCGGAAGCGCGCACGGGAGGCACGCGGGACGCCCACGGGACGCCCAGGAGACGCGCGGATGAGACACCTGCGGGAGTAGGATCGCGAGGTTCTTGAAAGCGCTTTCCCATGAAGAGAAAGAAGCCCCTCCTGTCGACGTCCAGCGAGGTCACGCTGGGCATGGTGGCCACCGCCAGCGGCGTCTCGCCGAGCACCGTTTCGCGCGTGCTCAGCGGCGCCGCGCAGGTGAGTTCGGACAAGGCCGAGCGCGTCCGTCGCGCGATCGACGAACTGGGGTTCGTGCCCAACACCATCGCCCGCGCACTGGCCGACGGCCGGACCTTCAACGTCGGGCTGCTGGCGCAGTACTTCGAGAGTCCGTTCTACGCGCTGATGCTGCGCGGCATCGAGGAAGTGCTGACGCCCGCGGGTTACGGCCTGGTCGTGGCGAGCGGCCACTGGCAGCCGGAAGAGGAGCAGCGCTGCATCGCCTCGCTGCGGTCACGGCGCGTGGACGGGATCATCGTGCTGACCGGCGGACTGAGCGATGCGTTCCTCGCGGCGCTCGCGCGCGAACTGCCCGTCGTCGTGACCGGTCGCGCGCTGCAGGCGGACGGGCTTCATGCATTGAAGACGGACGACCTCGAAGGCGCGCGCGTGGCGACGCGGCACCTGATCGAGCGCGGACACACACGCATTGCCTTCATCAGCGGCGATCCCGCACATGCGGACTCGTCCGAGCGCGAGCGCGGCTACCGCGCGGCGTTCGCAGAAGCGGGCCTCGCCGTCGACGAGGCCCTGATCGGCGGCGGCAACTATTGCGAGATCGGCGGCGCCGCGGCGATGACGCGGATGCTCGATCTCGGCCTGCAGTTCACGGCGGTCTTCGCCGCCAACGACCAGATGGC
Source organism: Roseateles chitinivorans (assembly GCF_050632235.1). Taxonomy (GTDB): domain Bacteria; phylum Pseudomonadota; class Gammaproteobacteria; order Burkholderiales; family Burkholderiaceae_C; genus Roseateles; species Roseateles chitinivorans_A. The sequence continues at coordinate 5,652,180 of NZ_CP192584.1, forward strand.
GGCAGGCGCGGCGCGCGTGCTCCACAGCCGAGGCTTCCGCGTGCCGGAGGACGTCTCGCTGGTCGGCTACGACGATCTCCTGAACACCGCGCATGCGAGCCCGCCGCGCACCACCGTCGACGTCCACATCGCCGAGCTCGGCCGCCGCGCGGCCTCGGCGATGCTGGATCTGCTGCGGACGGGCGGCTCGGCGATCCAGCCGCCGATGCCGCAGCTGATCGTGCGGGAGTCGACCCGGCGCCTGCAGCCTCCGGCGGCGGGCGCCCGCTGATGAACTGACCCGCTCTCGCCTTGCTTTTCGTCAACTGCCCGTCACAAATCCTCGGCAGAATGCAAGGCATCCGAGACAACAACCGGCTGCACTACTGGGCAGAAAGCTGGAACCCGTCACCAGCGTCACGGATACCCTTTTCCGAAACGAAGCCACCCGAGAGGTGGCTTCTTTCATTGGGGCTCCGAGCTCGGCCAGGGAGGCCGGCCAGCCCCACCTGTCCCCCGCAACCCCCCAGGCGCAGGGAGCCAACCCCGGGTTTCCCCGGCCCTGCGTCGCGCCCGCCCATCACCTTGGGTAAAGAACTTTGAAAGTCCGCGCTCGCCTCCGTTGCGAAACGTACAGCGTGCGATCCTTTCGTCCACTCCGCGACCGATCCACGACGCATCGCCCTCGCCATCGTCCGCGGCTCCCCCAAAAACCTGTTTCGCGCTTCCGTCCCAGCCATCGCCAGATCGGGCCGCGCTTGCTCCTGCCATTGCCTTCCGATGACAAGCACCCGCCGACCAGCCCTGCATCCGCTCTCCTTCGCCCTCCTGCTGGGCCTGAGCGCCTCCGCCTGGTCCCAGACCACGCCGCCCGCCCCCGCCACGGCGCCCGCGAAGGCGCCCACACCGACACCTGAGCGCTCGCGCCCCGCAGCGCCGCCGTCCAACAAGGAAGCCGACAACCCCACCCAGCTCGACCGCGTCGAGATCCAGGGCACCTCGCGCGACGACGACCAGCGCCGCGCCTCCACCGCGTCGAAGATCATCATCGGCCGCGAGGAGATCGAGCGTTATGGCGACTCGACCATCGGCGAGGTGCTCAAGCGCCTGCCCGGCGTCACCACCGGCGGCCGCCCTGGCCGCGGCGGCGAGGTCCGCATGCGCGGCATGGGCGGCGGCTACACCCAGATCCTCGTCAACGGCGAGCGGATGCCGCCGGGCTTCTCGCTCGACGAACTGCCGCCGGAACAGATCGAACGCATCGAGGTCATGCGCGCGCCCACCGCCGAATTCGGCGCCCGCGCCATCGCCGGCACCATCAACGTCGTCCTGCGCGAGGCCATCCAGCGACGGCTCAACGAGGTCCGCCTCGCCACCGCCTTCGAGCGCGACCACGTCACCCCGCACTTCAACTGGACCCGCAACGACAAGATCGGCGACAACGGCGACGCCTACAACTTCACCGTCAACGCGATGCAGCACAAGCGCGTCGACGACATCGACTCGCACTCGCTGACCCAGGTCTACGACACGAACACCGGCGCGCTGAAGCGCGAGACGCTGCTCACCAACCTCGGCCAGTCCAAGGATGAGCGCAAGTCGCTCAACATGACCGGCCGCCTGCAGCTGCGCCTGGACGGCGGCGACACGATCGCGATCCAGCCCTTCCTGATGGCCAATCGCGGCGAGTCGTCCAGCAGCTTCCATCAGACCCAGACGCCGCCGATCACCGACGACAAGGACCCCGAAGCCCTGCGCTACAACACAGCCGCCACCGACGGCAGCAGCCGCTCCAACATGGCCCGGCTCAACGTGCAGTGGAACAAGCGCATCGACGACAAGTCGCGCCTAGAGACCCGCGTCGGCGTCGGCCGCATGACGATGTCCAGCGAGAGCCATCGCGCGGAAGACAACGTCACCGACGCCGCGACCACGTTCTACCGGACGCAGGACGACAACACCCGCAGCCGCGACACCTCGTGGAGCTTCAACACGAAGCTGAGCCACCAGATGGACAACGACCACAACCTGGTCGCCGGCATCGAAGGCGAAGGCACCAAGCGCCACCAGAACCGCGTCTGCCTGCAGAGCTACACCGAAGGCGCCGCGGGCACCGCCTGCAGCTTCCTCGCCGACTTCGGCGACAACGTCGACGCCTCCACGCGCCGCTTCGCCGCCTATGCGCAGGACGAGTGGAACGTCGGCAAGGCATGGGGCTTCTACGCCGGACTGCGCTGGGAAGGGATCAAGACGGAAAGCACCAACAACCAGGGGCCCGTCAGCAACAGCTCCAGCGTCCTGACACCGCTGCTGCACGCGGTCTACAAGATCGACGAGAAGAGCCGCGAGCAGATCCGCGCCAGCCTGACCCGCAGCTACAAGTCGCCCAACCTGAACGACGTCATCGGCCGGCTGAGCATCAGCAACCGATTCCCCTGCGACGACCCCAACCTGCCCTGCTCGTACAACACCATCGATTCGCCCGATCGCCTGGGCAACCCCGACCTCAAGCCGGAGATGGCCACGGGCGTCGAGATCGGTTACGAGAAATACCTTTCGAAGGGCGGCCTGCTCAGCGCCAACTTCTTCTACCGGCGCATCACGGATCTGATCCGCAACCAGATCGTCCTCGAGACGGTGCCCTACGCCCCCGTGCAGCGCTACGTCGTGCGGCCGCGCAACATCGGCAACGCCAAGACCTACGGCGTGGAGCTCGAGGCCAAGTTCCGACTCGACGAATACCTGACCGACGCGATCCCGGTCAACCTGCGCAGCAACCTGTCGCTGTTCCACTCGGCCGTCGACGGCATCCAGGGCCCGAACAACAAGCTCGACCAGCAACCGCGCTACACCGCCAACCTCGGTGCCGACTACCGGCTGCGTTCGGTGCCGCTGACGCTGGGCGCCTCGCTGAACTACACGCCCTCGACACTGCTCCAGCAGAGCAACCAGATCCTCAACGAGATCGACAAGAAGCGCGTGATCGACCTCTCCGCGATGTGGACCTTCTCGCCCGTGGTCGCCGTGCGCGTCGCCGCCAGCAACCTCGTGCCGCTGACCTTCGGCAACGGCAGCATCGCCACCACGCCGGGCCGCATCGTCACCAGCGAGAGCACCGGCCGCAGCTTCACCGTGTGGACCGTCCGCCTCGAATTGAAGGTCTGAGGACGCAAAAAGGCTGCCCGCGAGGGCAGCCTGCAAAGAGCGGAGCAGCTAGCCTCCGCGAGGGCGACGGGGCTGCAGAGGCCAGCCCCAAGGAGTCAACCGGTTCAGCGGCGCGAGGAGCTCTGCGCCTGCGCCTGGTCCTTGCCGGCGATGGCGTGGCTGGCGGGCGACCACACGGTGGCGCCGACACCCAGCAGCAGCAGCACCAGCACGGTCCAGGTCAGCGGCGACGTGCGACGGCGGGCGATCGGACGCGGCGGGCGCGAGCCCATGCGGGCGGGACGCAACTGCGACGGCAGCTTGTATTCCTGCAGACGATGCACCCGCACCGCCTGTTTGCTGCCGTCACTTCTGGACACAACCTCGAAGCTCAGGCGCTCGCCTTCGCGCGGCGGCTGACCGTCCATCGGGAAGGCCGACACATGCACGAAGAGGGCATCACCGCCCTGCTCCGGCTTCATCATCCCGTGGCCGCGCTCGGCGTACCAACTCTCCAACGTGCCATCGAATCGCATGATCTGATCCCCCATCGTGTAGAAACCCGACGCGCCCCGCCGGCTCGTGGCCTGCGGCGGCGTCCTGGACCGGGCGCTTCTCTCTCAATCCTGACGAAAAGGCCCGGCGCAGGGCCGGGCTCTTTTTGTGTATGGGGGCATCGTGCCGAACACCGTGCGAGGCACGGCAACAGCCTGTAAACCGTGCAACTTCACACGGTTTTAGTTCTTCAGGCCGGGCTTCAAGTACTTGTCCAGGAATTCCAGCATCTTCTGGTTGGCCTCGATCTGGTTCTTCTTCTTCGAGAAGCCGTGACCCTCGTCGTCGAACACCACGTACTCGACCGGCACGCCGTTCTTCTTGACGGCCTCGACGATCTCATCGCTCTCGGGCTTGATCACGCGCGGATCGTTCTTGCCCTGGATCACCAGCAGCGGCTTGCGGATCTCCTTGGCATGGAACAGCGGCGAGGTCGCGATCAGGAAGTCCTTGTCCTTCACCGGATCGCCGATCTCCAGGTACAGCGCCTTGCGGAAGCTCTCCCAGTACGGCGGGATCGACTCCAGCGTGCGCAGCCAGTTGGACACGCCGAAGATGTCGATGCCCACCTTGAAGGCTTCCGGCCGGAAGGCCATCGCCGCCAGCGTCATGTAGCCGCCGTAGCTGCCGCCCATGATGCCGATGCGTTCGGGATCGATGACCCCGGTGCCGGCCAGGTAGGTCTTGGCCTCGATGCAGTCCCACAGCGGCTCGCGGCCGTGCTTGCCGTCGTCGGCGGTGAAGAAGGTCTTGCCGTAGCCGGAGCTGCCGCGGTTGTTGATGCCCAGCACCGCGTAGCCGTGGTTGACCAGGTACTGCACCATCGCCGAATAGCCGCGCGTGGTCTGGCCGCCCGGCCCGCCGTGCACCATCACCACGGCCGGCACCTTGCGGGTCGGCGAGGCCTCCTTCGGCTCGTAGTAGACCGAGGGGATCTCCATCCCGTCGAACGAGCGGAAGCGCACGATGCGGCCTTCGACGAGTTCCTCCGGATCGATGTCCTTGGACAGCGTGCGCGTCAGCTGCTTCACCTGCTTCGTGCCGAAGTCGTAGACATAGAGGTTGCTCGGCGAGCGGTCGCCGTTCAGGTAGAACGCCATGCGCTGGCTGCTCTTCGAGAAGGTCACGCCGCGCAACTCGCCGCCGGGCAGCTTGGGCAGCGTCACCGGCTTGCCATCGGCGGTCTGCACGATGCGCAGTTCCAGGCTGGCATCGGCGTTGATGCCGGTCACGCGGTAACGCCCGTCGCGCGAATAGCTGCTGTAGACGATGTCCCAGTCCGCCTTCTCCAGGTCGCGCTTCTGGCCCGAGGCCAGGTCGTAGGCGATCAGGCGCTGGAACTCGGAGCCCTCGTTGGACAGGATCAGCAGCGTCTTCGATTCCGGGTCGAAGTCCGTCGTGCTGAACGAGGCCACGCCCTGGTGCGGCGTCAGATGCTTCGTCTCCTTCGACTGCGTGTCGTACAGGTAGACGTCCGAATCCGCGGTCGTGTTGGTCTTGCCCAGCGCCACCCAACGGCCGTCGCCGCTGACGTCGAACACCGCGTTGCCGTCGTTGTTCTGGTAGATCAGCGTGCGGGCGTAGGTCTTCGCGTCGTAGCGGTAGACGTCGATGTAGCGCGCGTCGCGCTCGTTGGTCGTGACGAAGAAGGCGTCGCCGTCGCGGCTCCAGCCGGCGAAGCCGGCCTTGACCTTGTCGCCGGGGGTCAGGTCGCGCTCGCTGCCGTCGAGCTCGCGCACGATCAGGTGGTTGTTCTCGTTGCCGCCCTGGTCGCGGGTGAACAGCACGCGGTCGTCGGTGCGGAAATAGCCGACGGAGTAATGGCTCTCCGTCGTGGACTGGGTCAGCGCCACCGGCTCGCCGCCGTCGACGGACTGGCTGTAGACGTTGAAGATTCCGGTGGCATTGCTGCTGAACAGGATGCGGCGCTCGTCCTGCGAGAACGACGCGCCGCGGACGGACGTCGTCGCCATGAACTGCTCGATCGTGTAGGGCTTGGCCGGTCGCGGCTGCGCGGACTTGGCCTGCGCCTTGGCGGTCGCGGCCGTCGCGGGGGTCTTCGCGACCTTCTCCGTCGCGGCCTGCGACGGCATCGCGGTCATCGCGCCCAGCGCCAGACACAGCGCGGTCAGCGCCAGACGCGGCGCGCCCTTCGGGGACAACTTCGTCATCGGGGATCTCCTCTCCTGATCGGTCCCGGGGACGTCCCGGGATCCCCCGACTGTAGGCATCAGGGTCAGGCTTTGACCATCCCGGCTTTCACGCGCTGCTCCCTGCCCCGACAGGCCGCATCCAGGCGCGATGAACGGGAGACGACGGGGTCGTCAGGGCCGCCGGTAGCGCGGCACGCCCGCGACGTAGCTCGCCACCAGGTTGCGATCGTCCGACAGCGTCATCCAGGCGAAGGCGCGTTCATGCGGGTCGCGCGCCAGCGCCATTCGGGCCTCGGCGACCGGGCCGGCGGCCCAGTCCCAGATGCAGACGTCGGCCAGCGTCTTCGCACCGAAGTGGCCCAGCTCGTCCGCCAGCCCCAGCGCCTCGGCCGCGCCGAGCGTCGCCGCATGCAGTCCCGCCCACGCCGTCAGCCGCTGGCCGTTGAGGGCCTGCACCTTGTAGCCGTCCGCCAGCGTGCGCTGCGCCGACAGCGAGGTCCCGCCGCCCACGTCGCTGGCCGCGCTCACGCGCACGCCTGCGGCGAGCGCGCCGGGCCAGTCGAACAGGCCGCTGCCCAGGAACAGGTTGGACGACGGGCAATGCGCGATGTGGGCGCCCGTGCGCGCGACGACGCGGCGGTCCTCGTCGTCCAGCCAGATGCCATGCGCCAGCACCGCGCGCGGATGCAGCAGGCCGACGCGGTCGTAGACGTCGAGGTAGCTGCGCGCCTCGGGGAAGAGCTTGGCCACCCACTCGACCTCGCCGCGGTTCTCCGCGACATGGGTCTGCATGTAGAGGCTGGCATCGGCGCGGCACAGCGCGCCGGCCATCGCGAGCTGCTCGGGCGTGCTCGTCGGGGCGAAGCGCACGGTGACCGCGTAGGACAGCCGCGCCCGCTGATGGTGCCTGGCGATGAGGTCGAGGCAGTCGCGCTCGGCCTGCTTCACATCGTCCCGCAGCGCCTCCGGCGCGTTGCGGTCCATCAGCACCTTGCCGGTGATGAGGCGCATGCCGCGCTCGGCGGCGGCATCGAACAGCGCATCCGCCGAGACCTTGTGCACCGTCGGATAGACGACCGCCGAGGTCGTGCCGTGCGCCAGCAGCGCGTCGAGGAACCGACCCGCGCCGATGCGCGCGACCTCGGGGTCCTGGTAGCGCTGCTCGGCCGGGAAGGTGTAGGTGTTGAGCCAGTCCAGCAGCTCGGTGCCGTAGGACGCGATCACGTCCAGCTGCGGGCTGTGCACGTGCGTGTCGACGAAGCCCGGCAGGATCAGCCGGCCGCTGTGGTCGTGACGGACCCAGCCCTCGCCCGGATCCTCGGCCTGTGCGCCGACGATGCGGCCGTCCTCGACCAGCAGCCAGTGATCCGGACGGAAGCGCACGGCGGGGTCGTCCACGCGCGCCCAGTGCGGCGCGGCGGTGAAGTCCAGCAGGTCGCCTTTCAGGGCCAGGCGTGCCGGAACGGCGGATCGGTCGGTCGTCATGCGGTCAGGAATGGAGAGTCGGACAAAGGGGGCGGAAGAACGGGTCGGGCATCAGGCGGCCGGCTTCACAAGCTCGCGCGCGACATCGCGCACCTGCTCGCGCAGCCAGCGCAAGGGCGCGCTGTTGTGGCTGACGTCGTGCCACAGCTGGTAATAGGTCATCGGCGGGAATGCCACCGGGCAGCGCAGCACCGTCACCGGCAACTGGTCCAGGTAGCGGTTGCAGAACAGCCGGCCGGTGGTCAGCACCAGCAAGCTGCGCGCCACCATTTGCGGCAACTGGCCGAAGTGGGCGCAGCGCACCGCGATGCGGCGCTCCAGCCCGAGCGAGGCCAGGTGCTGCTCGATCACGCCCGGCTGGCCGCGGCTCAAGGGCATCGGCGCCAGATGCTGGCAGTCGAGGTAGCGCTCCTGCGTCCAGGCTCGCGGCGCCATCCGCGCGGCCGGATGGTCCTGGCTGACCAGGCAGACGACCTCGTCCACCAGCAGCCGGCCCATGTGGAGCTCGCCGGGCGGCTCCAGCCAGTTGCCGATGACGAGGTCCACCTCGCCCCGCGCGAGCGAGGCCCGGTAGTCGAAGTCCGCGTTCAGCGGCTGCAGGTCGAGCTGCACGCCCGGCGCCTGGCGCTGCAGATGGGCCACCAGCATCGGCAGGAACAGCGGGTCGAGGTAATCGCTGGCGGCGATGCGCAGCCGCAGCTCGGCGGTCGCGGGATCGAAGCCGGTCTTGCGCAGCCGCGCGCCGAAGAGCTCGTCGGCCTCGCGCAGCAGGCGCTCGGCGGGGCCCAGCAGCTCCAGCGCGGTCGCGGTCGGCGTCATGCCGGCGCCGCTGCGCACCAGCAGCGGATCGCCCGTCAGGGTGCGCAGACGCCGCAGCTGCGCGCTCAAGGCGGGCTGCGTGCTGCCGAGCCGCATGGCGGCCCTGGACACACTGCGCTCGGAAATCAAGGTATGCAGGACCCGCACCAGAAGGAGGTCGATCTTGTCGAAGTTCAGCGCTTCCGACATGGCCGATGGCATATGGATGTCATAAGCCGCATCGTATAACCATGGCGATGTCAGAGGAGTACCGTTCCGGGTAATTGCATCCGGCGGCACCGGTGCCCCCTCGCCCGCTTCTTGCTTGCCCGCCAGCGGTCCTTCCGGTCTGCCAGCCCGCTCATCCGCGCTCATCCGTCTTCCCGTCCATGACCTCTCCCCGTCCGATCCGCTTCTTCCACCAGGGTCAGCTGCAGTCCGTGTCCGGACTGCCGCCGACGACCACGGTGCTGCAGTACCTGCGTGAGCACGCCCACTGCGCCGGCACCAAGGAAGGCTGCGCCGAAGGCGACTGCGGCGCCTGCACGGTGCTGGTCGGGGAGCTGGATGCGGACGGAAAGGCGGTCGGGCTGCGCAACGTCAACGCCTGCATCCAGTTCCTGCCGATGCTCGACGGCAAGGCGCTGCTGACGGTCGAGGACCTCGGCCACAGCGCCGACCTGAACCCCGTCCAGCAGGCGCTGGTCGACTGCCACGGCTCGCAATGCGGGTTCTGCACGCCCGGCTTCGCGATGACGATGCAGGCGATCTACGAGCGCCACCAGGCCTGCGGAACGCGGCCGGAGCGTCAGGCGCTCGCGGACGACCTCGCCGGCAACCTGTGCCGCTGCACCGGCTACCGGCCAATCCTGGACGCGGGCGAGCGCATGTTCGACGCGCCGGTGCGCACGATAGCCCGCCAGCCCATCGTCGAAGCGCTGCGCGTGCTGGCGGAAGATCCGCCGCTCCACTACGAGGCGCCCTCGCGCGCCGGTTCGCCGCAGCGCGTCTTCGCGCCACGTTCGATCGACGAGTTCGCCGTGTTGCGCGAGGCGATGCCGCAGGCGCGGCTCGTCGCCGGCGCGACGGACGTCGGTCTCTGGGTCAACAAGCAGCAGCGCGAACTCGGCGACGTGATCCTGACGGGATGCGTCGACGAGATGCGGCGCATCGACGCGGTGACGGCGCAGGACGGCACCACGCTGCGCGTCGGCGCCTCGGTGACGCTGGAAGACGCCTGGTCCGCGCTGACCGCGCGCGTGCCCGCGCTGCGCGAGTTGTGGCTGCGCTTCGCGTCGCCGCCGGTGCGGCACGCCGGCACGCTGGGCGGCAACATCGCCAACGGCTCACCGATCGGCGACGGCGCACCCGCGCTGATCGCGCTGGGCGCGCGCATCGTGCTGCGCCGCGGCGCGACGCAACGCACCCTGCCGCTCGAGGCCTTCTATCTGGACTACATGAAGAACGCGCTGGAGCCCGGCGAGTTCGTCGAGGCGCTCGAGGTCCCCACTCCACCGCCGGGCACGCGACTGCGCGGCTACAAGCTCGCCAAGCGTTACGACAGCGACATCTCCGCCGTCTGCGCGGTGCTAAGCCTGCGGCTGGAGGACGGCGTCGTGCGCGATGCCCGCTTCGCGTTCGGCGGCATGGCCGCGATCGTGAAGCGCGCCGCGAAGGCGGAAGCCGCCGTCACCGGCCGCGCCTGGGACGAGGCGGCGTCGATCGCCGCGGCCGCCGCGTTGAAGGACGACTTCAAGCCGATGACCGACCTGCGCGCGAGCGCCAGCTACCGCGAGCGCACCGCCGCCAACCTGGTCCGCCGCTTCTGGCTGGAGACCCGCGCCAACGCGCCGGTCGCCGCCGGGTCGAGCAGCGTCTGGCAGGCCGTCAACCTGCAGCGGAGCGTCGCATGAACAAGCCGTCGGAACTGCCGGCCGGCTTCGCGGCCGACGCACCGCCCACCGCACTCAACGCACCGCCCACCGCGCTGCAGCCGCAGGTCGGCGTCAGCCGCGCGCACGAGGCCGCGCACCTGCACGTCAGCGGCGAGGCCACCTACATCGACGACATCGCCGAGGCCCAGGGCACGCTGCATGCGGCGCTCGGCCTCTCGCCGATCGCGCACGGAAAGCTCGTCTCGATCGATGTCGAGCTGCTGCGCCGGCAACCGGGCGTCGTCGCCGTGCTCACCGCCGCCGACATCCCCGCCGAGAACAACTGCGGCCCGCTGCTGCACGACGATCCCATCCTCGCCGACGGCGAACTGCGCTACGTCGGCCAGCCGGTCTACGCCGTGATCGCGACCGATCGCGAACTCGCGCGCCGCGCCGCCGCGATGGCGAAGCAGGCCATCGTCGGCATGCCGCTGCCGGCGGTGCTGACCGCGCGCGAGGCCCATGCCATCGGGCAATACGTCATCCCGCCGATGCACCTGGCGCGCGGCGATGCGGCCACGGCGCTGGCCGCTGCCCCGCACCGGCTCGACGGCGAATGGGCCGTCGGCGGACAGGAGCAGTTCTACCTGGAAGGCCAGATCAGCTACGCGCTGCCGCAGGAAAACCAGGCGCTGCTGATCCACTGCTCGACGCAGCATCCGTCGGAGATGCAGCAGCTGGTCTCGCATGCGATGGGCTGGCAGTCGCATCAGGTCACGGTGCAATGCCGGCGCATGGGCGGCGGCTTCGGCGGCAAGGAATCGCAGTCGGCGCTGTTTGCCTGCGTTGCGGCCATCGCGGCGAACAAGCTGCGCCGTCCGGTCAAGCTGCGCGTCGACCGCGACGACGACTTCCTCGTCACCGGTCGCCGTCACGGCTTCGACTACCGGTGGTCGGTCGGATTCGACGACGAGGGGCATCTCCTCGCCGCCGAGATCGACCTCATCTCCAACTGCGGCCACAGCGCCGACCTGTCGGGACCGGTGATGGCACGCGCGCTGTGCCACTTCGACAACGCCTACTGGCTGCCGAACGTCTCGATGCACGGCTACGCCGCGAAGACGAACACGCAAAGCAACACGGCCTTCCGTGGCTTCGGCGGCCCGCAGGGCGCGCTGGCGATCGAGATGATCCTCGACGGCGTCGCGCGACGATTGGGTCTCGATCCGCTCACGGTGCGGCAGCGCAATTTCTATCGCGACGGCCAGGACGTCACGCCCTACGGCCAGCGCGTCGAGGACAACCAGATCCGTCCGCTCACGGACGAGCTGGTCGAGACGTCGGGCTACCACGCGCGACGCGCGGAGATCGCCGCGTTCAACGCGGCCAATCCGGTGCTCAAGCGCGGACTCGCGTTGACGCCGGTGAAGTTCGGCATCTCGTTCAACGTCGTCCACCTGAACCAGGCGGGCGCGCTGGTGCATGTCTACACGGACGGCTCGGTGCTGGTGAACCACGGCGGCACGGAGATGGGCCAGGGGCTCAACACCAAGGTCGCGCAGGTGGTGGCGCACGAGTTAGGGGTGCCGGCGCTGCAGGTGCGCGCGAGCGCAACCGACACCAGCAAGGTCGCCAACACCTCGGCGACGGCGGCGTCGACCGGGTCGGACCTGAACGGCAAGGCGGCGCAGGACGCCGCGCGCAAGATCAAGCAGCGCCTGAAGCCGCTGGCGGCGCGGCTGCTCGGCTGCGAGGAAGCCGCGCTCGTCTTCGACGGCGGCGAGGTGCGCGTCGATGCGCGCGCCGATGGCGCCGGCGACGGTCATCGCGAAGGCCTCGACGGCCCGAAGGCGATCAGCTTCAAGGACCTCGTCGCCAAGGCGTATCTGGAGCGCATCCAGCTGTGGAGCGACGGCTTCTACGCGACGCCCGGCTTGCACTGGGACCGCGCGAAGCTGCAGGGCCACCCGTTCTACTACTACGCCTTCGGCGCGGCGGTGGCGGAGGTGCTCGTCGACACGCTGACCGGCGAGATGCGCGTGCTGCGCGCGGACGTGCTGCACGACGTCGGCCAATCGCTGAACCCGGCGCTGGACATTGGCCAGGTCGAGGGCGCGTTCGTGCAGGGCCAGGGCTGGCTGACCAGCGAGGAGCTGGTGTGGCATCCGCAGTCGGGTCTGCTGCTGACGCACGCGCCGAGCACCTACAAGATCCCGACGGCCAACGACATGCCGCAGGACTTCCGCGTCGCGCTCTACGACGCGCCGAATGCAGCGGACAGCATCCACCGCTCGAAGGCGGTCGGCGAGCCGCCGCTGCTGCTGCCGTTCTCGGTGCTGCTGGCGATCAAGGACGCGGTCGCGGCCTGCGGGCCCGAGCGCTGCGATTCGCCGCTGCGCGCCCCAGCGACGCCGGAGGCGGTGCTGGATGCGATCGACGCCGTCCTGAATCGGATCAGTCTTCAGACCTCGACCGGATAAGGTTCCCGTCGGTCCGAGGCAGCCCCCTCCCCATGCCTCTTCGTCATCGGTGGGATGAAGCAGGATTCGGCGAGGCGCAAATTCAGCATTCTTCCGATGCCATGCCAGGGAGCGCCCGGATACGTTGGGACCCGCGGACTTCGCGCCCAGTCCGACGAGAGCGACCGCCATGAAGCACCACCTCCCGCCTTCCGCCTCCTCCCGCCAGAGGACCACCGCCGCGGCTGACCGGACGTCACGTCTGGACGCTGCCGCGAGACCGGAATCGGCGTTTCAGCGCAGGGTCGACGACTCGCCCCGTCAGTCATCCGAGCGCCAGCGGCTTGACACGATGACGGCAGGGCCGCGGACAGCGGCACAGGCATCGCCCGGGGCCCGTTCCGATCGCCCGGTCGCGCAGTTTGCCCGCTACATCAAAAGCATCCAGAACCCCGACAACATGGATGGCGAGATCACGCGGCTGACGGGCACGTCGCCGTTGGATACCGGCACCTTCGGCGGGGACAACGAGTACGGCCAGGCGCTGGAGATCAACAAGTGGCTGGCCGGGGGCGCAGGCATCAGCACCACCCACTACAACCCCGGACAGAACCAGTACTACTCGCCGGTCGGCTTCGTCGTCGACGTGCCCGACGGGCAGGTCCTCGGACACTTCGAAGGCGACGGCAGCACCTCGCTGCTTCATGAAGGTCGGCAGCAGTACTGGCGCGCCTTCGAGGCCATCCGCGCCGCGATGCTCGATGGCGGCGTCATCCAGGGCGCGATCGACGGACAGGGATACGGCGGCGATTTCGCCGCGCCGGTGACGGACCTGATGACGGCGAAGACGCTCAAGGGCCGCATCGAAGCCTTCCTGGGCGACGGCGCCGTGTCCGCCGACGCCAAGGCCGCGGCACGGACCGTCGTCAAGCGGTGCGCCACGGCGGCCCTGCAGGATCACTACCAGAACAACGGATTCAACCACCCGCTGGGGCCCGGCAGTCCGAATGTGCTGAGCGCGCTGGAAGCCAATCTGGTCGGACTCGCGCCGGGCCAGGGCTATCAGAATCTGGCCCAGGGACGGGAGAACAAGTACACCGAATCGCAAGTGCACGCGGAACTCCCGCAGGTGGTCGGCGCCTTCTATGCCGCGGAGCCCGGGCAGTATCCGGCCGATCTCATCAACGCGCGCTGGTTGATCGCCAATGCCGACTGGCAGGCCAATCGGCTGGCGGATGCGCGGAACTTCAACCAGAAGTTCACGGCGGCGGGAAACAACCAGGTCGAACTGATGCACCTGGCCGGGGGCCGCCTGGCCAACGGTCCGGCGCCCGGGGCCTCGATCTTCCCGCCGTCCTTCTATGTCTGGGCCCTGGCGATCGTGGGCATCGCGCTGCTCTACAAGAACAGTGGCGAGCTGATGGCCCTCTATCGGCGGTACATGGCCGGACGCTAGCCCGCCTCGCGCGACCTCAGCGGAACAGCTGACCGCTGGCAACGAGGCGGACCGTCCGGAGGAAAAGCACCGCCAACGCCCCGCTCAGGATCGCCAGCAGCACCATCGCCAGCCCCTGGAGCGCCGCGCCGCCCGCGTGATGCGCGTACTTCAGCGCCGCGCTCGCCAGCGCCGCCATCGGGAAGCTGATGCCCCACCAGGCGGGTGAGAACGCGATGCCCGGGCGGAACACCTTGGGCGCAATCACCAGGAACAGGAACAGCCCGAAGTAGAAGAGCACCGCGGCGAAACGGTCGACCCCGCCGACGAGGTTGGTGTACGCGAGGAATCCCACCTCGAAGGGGGCGACCAGCATCATCAGCGACGGCGTGACCGCCGGCGCGAGCGGCTCGCGATGCACGAGGCGGCTCACGATCATCACGAACAGCACCGGCGCCAGCATCGCGCCGAGCGCACCGGCCACGAGGGTCATCTCCGGCGCCCAGGCCATCGGCATGTCCCGGCCGGTCACCGCGATGTCGAGCGTCGCCACGCCGGAGAGCAGCCATGCGGGCATCACGAGCGGGGCGTCCAGCTGCCCCTTCAGCAGCCGCGACACGGCGATGAACGCGAGCGCGAACGCTCCCAGCGCGCCGACCGTCCAGAGCGCGTGTGCCGCCGAGGCGGCGTAGGGCTCGATCAGCGAGGACAGCAGCAGCAGCGAGATCGCGATCGTGCCGAAGAAGTTGCCGCCCACGGGATGCTGGAACTCGGCGCTCACGGCGTGAGGATGCCTCGCCAGCTTGACGAGGTAGCCGGCGGCCATCAGCACGAACACGGCGACCGCCAGCGCGCCGACGGCCTCACCGATGAAAGCGGGCGCGGCGAAGGCCTGGTGGGCAAGCCGCCATGCGATCGCCAGGCCGGACAGTCCCATCACCGACGCGAAGAGATTCACCGGCAGATGGCGGATCGACGCGGCGACCGGAACGGCGGACGCCGCGAGACCGGGCGTCAGGGGCATGGGAGGCGAGGCGTTCATGTCATCGTCCTTTGGCTGGATTTGCTTGGCTGTTCATTTTCTGCCAAGCTCCTCGGCGAGTGCCTGTCGACAGCACGTCGATTCCTGCCAATCACCGGGCCTTCCCCGCCATGCGCATCGCCATCCTCGCCTTCCCCCGTTTCCAGCTGCTCGACGTGGCCGGGCCCGCCGATGTCTTCGCGGAAGCCTCCCGACAGCTCGGCGACGCCAAGGCGTATCAGGTCCGCCTGATCGGCACGGACGCGGGGCAACTGAGCAGCAGCGCCGGGCTGCGGATGGCCGTCGACGCGACCGTCTCGACGTTCCGGGGCCGCATCGACACGCTGCTCGTCGCGGGCAGTCCGCGGCGCGACGACATGGCGGTCGACGACGACCTGCGGCGCTGGCTGCAACGCCAGGCCCGCAGCGCCCGCCGCTACGGTTCGGTCTGCACGGGCGCCTTCGCCCTGGCGTCGGCCGGGCTGCTGGACGGCAAGCGGGTGGCGACGCACTGGAACTCCACCGACCTCCTGGCCGCGGACCATCCCGACGCCTGCGTCGAGCCCGACGCGATCTACGTGAAGGACGGCAATCTCTTCACCTCCGCCGGCGTGACCGCCGGCATGGACCTGGCGCTCGCGATGGTCGAGGACGACCACGGGCGCGAACTCGCGCTGCGCGTGGCCCGGCAGCTGGTGATGTTCCTGAAGCGGCCCGGCGGCCAGAGCCAGTTCAGCGCTCACCTCGCCGCGCAGACGGCGGAGCGCTCCGACGTCGGCACGATCCAGGACTACGTGCTCGCCCACCTGCGCGCGGACCTGTCCATCCCGGCCCTCGCGGCACGCGCGGGCATGAGCGAGCGCACCTTCGCGCGCGTGTTCCGGAACGAGACCGGCACGACGCCCGCGGAGTTCGTCGAGAACGCCCGCATCGATGCCGCACGCCGCCTGGCGGAGGACTCGGACCTGCCGGCGAAACGCCTGGCCGATGCGGTCGGCTACGCGAATGTCGACGGCTTCCGCCGGGCCTTCAGCCGGCGCCTGGGGCTCACGCTCGTCGAGTACCGGCGGCGGTTCGCGTGACGCGGTCGATGCCGATGCCGACGTAGATGTCGACAGAGATGCTGATGCTGCCTCCACGAGGCCCGGCTACCGGCCCGACCTGAAGTTCCGCTGAAGATTCCCGCAGGACGGACGGTCCGTCGTCGCAAGCCCGACCGATCGCGCCCGTGGCTAGGATCCCGCCTTCCCTTGAGAAGGTCGCCGGCGCCCGTCGCCCGGCAGCGACCGCGCCGACATGCTTGAACCTTCCCCGGCGTCGCGCTGGACCCGGCCGGTCGCGGCCGCGCTCCTGTGCGGGCTGCTGCTCCTGTCCTTCGTGCTGGCCCATGACGGCCGACGCATCGCGCAGGTCGCGGTGCTGGCCCTCCCCGCCCTGCTGTGGTTGCGACTGCCCGTGAGCGACCCGCGCTGGCGTCGCGTCCGCCTCGTGGCGGTCGGCGCGGTGCTGGTGCTCTTCCTGCTCGACAGCGCCGTCCGGGCCTTCCTGCAAGCCAGCTACCGCGCACTGCCCGACAGCGCGCTGGTCCTGTCCGCGGTGGCCAACACGACGCCGCGCGAGGCCCTCGAGTACGCGGCGTCGCAGGGCGCGTCGCTCGCCGGTCAGGGCGCGCTGCTGGCGGCGGTGATCGCCGGCGCCCTGCGCCTGCTGGCGGTCTGCAACCGGCACGGGGCCGCCTTGCGCCGCCCGGAGCGGTGGGGCATGGCGCTGCTGGTGCTGGTCTGCGTCGCCAGCCTCGCCATCAAGCCCTGGCGCCGGCATCACCCGCTCGTGTACTGGCCCGCCTGGACGGCATCTGCCCAGGCGCTGCAGCGCGCCTGGGCGGACCAGCAGCAGCAACGGGACGCGCTGCTGTCGAATGCGCGCCAGGCCGGCGTGCGCTTCACCGGGACCGGATCGTCGACCGTCGTGCTGGTGCTCACCGACAGCGTCAACCGCGACAACATGAGTCTCTACGGCTACGCCCGGCCGACCACGCCGCAGCTGGTCGCGCTGCAGCAGGACGAGCGGGAGCGGATGCTCACCCTGCGCCATGCCTGGTCGGTCGAGCCGGGCACGGTGGCCTCGCTCAGCGGCCTCTTCAGCTTCGGCGCGCGGGACGCGGACGACCCGGTGGACCGGACGCACCACGTGCTGGCGCTGGCCCGCGCCGCGGGCTACCACGTCTGGTGGATGAGCAACCACGACGACACCGCCATCGAGCAGCAACATGCGCGCCTCGCCGACTCGCTGGAGATGATCAACCGGGAGCCCGGCCGCTCCGGCGCCAGCCTGGACGGGAAACTGCTCGACTGCCTCGAGGAGGCCTTGTCGGATCCGGCGCCGCGCAAGCTGATCGTCGTGCACCTGCTGGGCGCGCATCCGCACTACCGGCTGCGGGCGCCGGCCGACGCGCCGGTGATGGCGGTCGCGACGGATTCGATCGACGCAGAGATGGTGGACGAGGGACGACCCGCGTGGCTGCGCGCGTCCCGCCGCGCCTACGACCGCGCGATCGCCTATCACGACACCGTGGTGGCGGAATCGCTGCGCCTGACCCGCCGGCATGCGCCCCGGGACGGCGACGCGGCCTGGATGTTCCTATCGGACCACGGCCAGGAGGTGGGCCACGACATCAGCCACGCCGGCCACAGTCCCGGCACGCCGGCCGGATACCGGATCCCGGCGCTGCTGTGGCGCCAGGGCGCGGCCTTCGATCCGCTGGCGGCGGGTCGACCGTTCCGCGTGGACTGGGCCGGCTGGACGCTGACCGATCTGATGGCGCTGGAATGGCCAGGCGCCCGGCACGACCGCAACGTCCTGGATGCCCGGTATGTCTGGCAGGCGCCGCGACTGGCGGCGCCGGTCAAGCGCTTCGACCAGTAGTCGTTGCATCGCGGCCAGCGGCCAGTCGGCGGACAACGGACGGCCGGCGAGCAGCACTCGCGCGATGACCTGGATGCGTGCCCTACGCCTTCGCCGGCGGCTGGGGCGCGAGGTATCCCGCCATCAGGAACAGCGCGCCCATGCCGAGCAGGCTGCCGACGATGCCCATCGGCGACAGCGCCAGGCTGCCCAGCGACAGCAGCAGCTTGACCGCCGAGCCGGCCAGGACGGCGGCCGAGACCTGCCAGGCCAGGCGGCGACCGCCGCGCGTGCTCAGGAACAGGAAGGCCACGCCGACGGCAGCCAGCGCCACCGGCAGCAGGTAGCTGCTCCAGGCGAGCAGGAAGGCCTGCTGCGGCGTATCGGTGAGGCCGCGGACCACCACGTAGCCCATCGCCACGCCCGCCGCCGTGGCGGCAACGCTGCGGACCTGCGCGGGCACGCCGTCGCCGAGCTTCCACCAGGTCACCAGCGCGGCATAGAACGATGCCGCCGCCAGCACCCATTCCACGCTGTTCGTGCCTGCATCGGGCCAGGCCGCGAGCACCAGCGGGATAGCAGATCCCAGCAGCGCCGCGTGCGCCACGCTGGCGGATGTGATGAAGAACTCCTTGGCCGACGGCGCATCGACGCGCAGCCGGCGCGACCCATGAGCGAAGGCCGCTGTGCCGGCCACCGCGAGCAGGGCGACCAGCACCCAGCTGCTGTTGAAGACGAAGGCCACGAGCGCCGGCAGCAGGTGCGCGAGCCAGAGCAGCGCCTTCGCGCGTTCCGCCGCGCCGGGGCTGAGCGTCCGGCGCAGCGACAGGAAGGCCGCCGCCGCGCCGAAGACCACGGGCGCCATCACCGCGGCGAGTGCCAGCACCAGCGGCGCCTCCCGCGCGATCGTCAAGGTCAGCAGCCACCCCGCGGCCAGCACCACCGCGTAGATCGCTCGCACGAAGACGACGTCGGGCGGCTTCGCCTCTCCCGTGTCCTGCGCCGGCTGCGGCGCGGGGCGACCCATCCGATGTGCCAGCGCGGTCGCGGCGAGCATGATCAGCGTGAACACCGGCAACAGGTGGAATTCGAGCCCGGCGTAGCGGTACGAGAACGCCGCGGCGGCGGAGACCGTCACGGCCGCTGCCAGCGCCGCGTCGACCGCCCTGCCCTCTCGCTGCATCCGCAGCGACATGGCAAGACCTGCCACCAGCAGCAGCGCGACCGGCCACAACGCCGGCACGTCCATGACGGCGACGGCACCGATGGCGAAGAGCAGACGCGCCAGCACGCGCCGGATGACCGACTTCGCGCGCGTCGTGAGCATCAGGACGGCGCCCTCGGCGAACAGGCCGAAGCTCGCGACCGACCGCGCCAGATCGCCTTGCACCAGTCCGGCCGCGACGCTCAGCGCGCTCAGCACCCAGGCGGTCTCGCGCAGCGCCTGCTGCCGGAACAACTTGAGGCCGATGAAGGCGAGCAGCGCCGCCGTGACAACGGCGACGACCAGGAACGCGGTCGGCGTGAGCAGCCAGCTCTCCAGCGCCAGGAACACGACGGCGGTCGTCGAGAAGCAGGCGCTGAGGATCGGGATCTCGCGCGCCGGAGTGGACGACACGTCGCCGCGCGCCACCTCGGCGGGACTGTGACGATGCGCCCAGGCCAGGGCCCAGCCCGCGAACTGGACGACGTAGGCCAGCAGCAGCGCCTGCTGCTGCCACGCGGGCAACGCGGGCTCGTGACTCGCACCGACGTAGGCCAGCGAGGCCAGGCCCGTGGCGCAGACGTGGGCATGGATGCCGATCTCCTGCCAGCGGCGCGACAGGCTCACCCACAACGCGAACGCCGTGACGATGAGGCCGTAGCCCAGATTGAAGAGCAGCCCCGCATGGCCGTACATGGCCAGCAGCGGCGCGGCATAGGCGCCCAGGAAGCCGACGCCGGCCAGGACCTTCGCGTCCTCCTTCAGCGCGCGATACACCAGCGTGCCGGAGATCGCCGTGAAGAGGAGCAGCGCGACGGTCGGCGGGACGACCTCGTACACCGACGCGCCGACATAGGTCGCGAGGAAACCGATGGCTGCGGCGCCGCCCTGCACGACCTGACCCCACAGCGTGTTGCGCGCGCTCAGTCGGATGCCGGCGACACCGAGTGCCACGCCCACGCCCCATCCCATCGACACCTTGGCGATCGGCGACAGCAAGTGGCCCCATTCGATGGATCGGAACAGCACCACGAAGCCCAGCAGCAGCAGGACGATGCCGGCGACGGCGAAGAGGTTCCTGCGCAGCAGGTCGAAGAAGGCCACCTGCCACTGCGGCGTGGTGGGAGTCGCGGACGGTGTGGGGATGGCGCGTGGTGCCGACGGTACGGACGATGCAGGCGCGGCAGCGATCGGCGCCGTGGCTGAGTCGAGCGCAGCCGTCGCCGCCGTCACCGACAGGGGCATCGACTGTTCGCTGTGCTGAGGAAGGGGCGACGTCACTGCTGGCGGTGCGACGACGGCCGCCGTCGCAGGCGTTGCAGGCGGCGGTGCCGGCATCGACGTCGACGAAGTCGGCTCTGCGGTGGACTTCACCGCTGCCGCTGCGACCGCCGGTTGCGCGATGCCCTGCGGCGCCTGCCGCGCCGCGTTCTGCGTCGCGAGCTGTTCCTCCAGGACCCGGACGCGCCGCTTCACTTTGGTGAGTTGCCACCACAGATAGCCCAGGGCGGCGAGCAGGCAGAAAGCTTCGAAGGAGTCCATGTCGCGCGCGGCCGGAGCAGGTCGGGGGAAGGCTCGAAGTGTCTTTCAGGCGCGAACCGCGTCAATGGACGAAAGTCCTGGGGTAGCGCGCGGCGCTCCCGGCCGGGTCACGCCACGGCTTGCATCCCTGCTCTCGCCGCGGCCCACGCCAGTCCGAACGGCAATCGCGGCGGTCCGAACACGAAATGCAGGACACGGCGCCTGCTGGTGCCGACGGACTTCGACGACGCGTGCAGCGTCAGCGGGCGCATGACCAGCGCGTCGCCCGCCGCGGCGAGGCAGGTGGACTCGCCCCGGTCGGCACGGACCGCCGCAGCCGCCTCCGGCGAGAGCACACCCAGCCGGTGCGAACCCGGCACCAGACGCAGCGGTCCATCCTCCGCGCCGCAGGCATCGACGTGCAGGCGGACGGCGATCAACTGTTCCAGGACCTCCGGCGGCGGTTGCACGAACACCGTGCCTTCCTTGTCGGACCAGCCCCGCAGCACCGGCGCCTCCACGCGTCGCGCCACCGGGATGCTCAGGTCCTGATGCAGGGCGACCAGCCAGTTGCGATCGCTCGACTTCTCGAAGTAGGTGCACTGCACGGCGACGTGGTCCTCCGGGATCAGCGACCGCAGCACGCGATGCGCCTGCAGCGTGGTCGCCAAAGCGGCGATCTCCGGTCGATCCAGCAGGCAGCGGGAGCCGCCCACGGCGCCCTCGCGCAACATCACCGGCGCCAGCGCCTTCAGTTCCCCGGGATCGACCACGGACTCGATCAACGCGAATCCGCCGGCCTCGAAAGCGACATCGACACTCATGCGGCGCATTCTGCGGGAAATGAATTCCACGCTCGCACGTGAGCGATTCAGCGTCAGCGCGCCGGTCGAATCGCCAGACGCAAACCCGCCAGCAGTCCCAGTGCCAGGAGTCCCGCGCCCAGTCCGATCTCCTCGGAGCCCGCACTCATCACCCCGAGCCCGAAGACGATGGCGCCGATCAACGTGATCGTCGCGGCTTCGAAGCGGGTCGTCTTCCGCTTCACCTCGAAGCCGGACAGCTTGACCAGGCCGAGGATCATGGCGAGCAGGATCAGCACACCGGCAACGCCGGCGATGGAACTGAACAGGATTTGCATCGTGAATGGTGACATGGTGGACCATTGTGTCGCTTGAATGCGCAACCTCGGGGCCACCGCAGTCCAGGCGGCTCACGCCCATGAACGGCAACGGGGAATCAGGCGATCCGCCCGATTCCCCGTCTGAATGGCGCGCCCTCCAGGGCGCTCAATCAATTCAACGCGCCGATTCGATGCGCTGCGCGTTCAGGCCGTCCGACACGATGAACTCGAAGCGGCCGCCGGCCGGCAGTTCATGCGTATCCAGCGTCGCCTCGCCACCTTGCAGGTCCTGCGCCAGGTTCAGGCGGCGGGTGCCGTCCGTCCAGGTCACGCTCAGGAACGGCGCGGAGTCCGCATCCCAGCGCAGCGTCGCCTTGCCGCCGGCTTCCTTCACCGACACCTGCGCACGGCTGCCGCCGGCCGCCTGGGCCTTGGCACGGGCGTTGGTCACGCGCGCCTGGGCCTGCGCCAGGGTCACGCCGTCCTTCAGGACGCTGATGCTGGCGATGTTGTCGACCTTGGGCACGAGCACGCTGAAGTGCTGGTTGTCGCCGTCATGGTCCAGCGACTGCGCCGTGAAGGCCTGGTCCACGATCTGGCCGCCGGTCGTCTGCACGCGCAGCACGTACGGGCCGGAGGCCGCGTCAGGCTTGGCGAACAGCGACTTCACCGGGTTCACCTCGACCTGGCGGCCGTTGATGTTGCCGCTGATCAGCAGCACGTCCTGCGCCACCGCCTTGGCTTCCGCCGCCTGCGCCTTGACCGTGTCGGCCGGCGTCAGGAAGGTCTGCATGATGCGGTAGTTGTAGTCCGAGAACACCGTGCCGCCGCAGTAGCTCATGATGTCGTGGCGGTCCGTCGGGCGCGGGTCGTAGAACGAGTTCGTGTCCGACAGGTAGCTCCAGATGTAGCGGCCCGGCTTGCCCAGGTTGGCGTCCGGGTACGGGTACTTCGGATCCGGCGAACCGGCGCCGCCGCAGGCCGCGTGCGGCAGCGAGAAGTTGTGGCCGAGTTCGTGCGCGACGACGTCGCGCACCGTGTCCGGATTGCTCGGCATGTCGAAGCCGACCGCCGAGTTGCCGGGCACGTAGCCCAGCCCCGCCAGGCCCCAGGTGCGCTTCGGGATGAAGCCGAAGTAGTAGTCGTGACGGGCGGCGCCCTCGATGCGGTGCAGGTCGGCCAGTTCGCCCAGGATCTTGCCGAAGGCATCGCTCCATTGCGCGTCGGTGGTCGGCAGAGTCGTGACCTTGCCCGACACGAAGACCGGATGCGACTGGGGCGTCACCGTGGACACCGGGAACAGCGCGCGCAGGTGACCGGTCTGGTCCACCGGCAGCTGGCCGGTCGTGCCGGCGATGCGCACCGCGATCGGCACGAAACGCATCGGCGTGCCGCCGCCGACGCGCGGCGTGAAAGTCTGCGCCGCGGCGCCCGCCACGGTGACCGTGACCTTCAGGCCGTTCTTGACCAGCTCGGCCGGCACGGTGACCGTGTAGGCGTCGTCGAAGGACTGCGTCTCGGAGACCGTCGTCGGCAGACCGCGGCGCGGCGCGGCCAGCACGAGGTCGCGGCTGGAGCCGTCGACGGTGTTGTCGACGCGCACCAGGCCCGTCGGCGCGGCGGTGCCGGCCGGCGCGGTCACATTGACCTTCAGCAGCGCCGGCTTGTTGGCGACCAGCACCAGCTGGTTGTCCGTGCTGCCGTAGAGCATCGACTGCGCGAACTGCACCGACGCCAGCGTCACGTTCGACGAGACGATCTTCGTGACGCGCATCGAGGAGACCGCGTCATTCATGCTGACCGAGGTCAGGTTGGCGTTGTCCGCCGTCAGCGTGACCGAGCGGCCGCCGAAGTTGATGTCGGCGAAGAGCTCCACCTTGAAGCCCGCAGGCACGCGGATGGACGAGACGCGGTCGTTCCAGGTCGGTCCGATCCAGCTCGTCGTCGTGCTGCGGCACAGGCCGGCGCCGGCGTAGTTGGCGTGTTCATAGAAGCAGACCTGCGGATCCGCGGCCGCCGTGACGGCGCCCGCCGATGCCGTGGTGGTGCCGTTCTGCTGGCCCGCCGCGACCAGGCCGCCAGCGCCATCGCTGCCGCCGCCGCAACCGACGAGCACGCCGGCCAGGGCCAGCGACAGGGCCAGCGGATGCAGGCGGAGTGCGCCGGTCGGGCGCTGGGTGGTGATCGTCATGGAATCCGTCCTTTTAGACCTTTGGAGGTAGGCGGCGGATTATTCGGAGCGCTCTGCGCACGGCGTGCAACCGGTCGCGCCGATTCGTAAGCGGTCGCAAGCAGGTTTCCAGCCTTCCGGGCTTTACACGGCGGACACGCGCCCCCGCAGGCACCCAACCAGGGAACGCCTGGTTGCATTCGAAACCGAAAACGCGTCGCCGATTCAGGGACAGCCATGAAAGCGATTTCACAAAACGCCACAGAATCGCCGGCGATCGACCGAGGCCGCGCGGATGTCGCGCTGCGCCCGACCGATCCTTCAACCCCAAGGGAGCTCGCGATGACACTGTCCCATTCGTTCCGCCGTCCTGTCCTCACCGGTCTGCTGGCCGCCCTCGCCCTGTGCGGCGTGGCGTCGAGCGCCCTCGCCCAGACCAAGGTGGTCGGCTACATCCCGGGCTGGAAGGGCCTGCGCGCCGTCGCCGACCGCACCGACCTGACCAAGCTCACCCACGTGAACCTGGCCTTCGCGAATCCGTCGGGCAGCGGCGCCTTCCTCAGCAACGGCAACCCGAGCTGCATGGACGCCTCCGCCTCCGACATCCAGTACGTCGTGCAGAAGGCCCACGCGGCCGGCGCGAAGGTGCTGATCTCGGTGGCCGGCGGCGCGATCCCCGGCTGCTCCGGCAACTGGCAGACCCTGCTGCAGCCCGGCAACCGCGCGGCCACGGTCAACGGCCTGGCGCAGTTCGTCAACACCTTCGGCCTGGACGGCGCGGACATCGACATCGAGGGCGCCGTGCTGACCGCCATCGACCGCGCCGGCAACTACACGCCCTTCATCCAGGCGCTGCGTGCCGCGCTGCCCGGCAAGCTGATCACCGCGGCCACGGCGAGCTATGAGGGCGGGATGATCCCCGTCTCCTCGATCCCGCACTTCGACTTCGTGACCATCATGTCCTACGACAACGTGGGACCGAGCTGGGGCCAGGTCGGCCAGGAGCACTCGACCTACGCGATGGCGCAGAAGGACGTCGCGACCTGGCAGTCGCGCGGCCTGCCCAAGGACAAGCTGGTGCTGGGCGTGCCGTTCTACGGCTACGGCTTCAACGGCTATTCGTCGGACTACGGCTTCAACGACATCATCAACCAGTTCGGCGCGGCGGCGGCGCAGAAGGACCTGATCGGCACGCTGTGCGCGAGCTGCGGCTACATCACCTACAACGGCATCCCGACGATCAAGGCCAAGACGCGGCTGGCGCTGCAGCAAGGCGCGGGCGTGATGATCTGGGAGCTGTCGCAGGACGGCACCGGCGCCAACAGCCTGCTGGGCGCGATCCGCGCCGAGATCGGCGGCGGCACCACGCCGCCCCCGTCGACCAGCAAGCTGATCGAGGCCGAGGCCTTCACCAACCAGAGCGGCGTGCAGACCGAGGCCTGCAGCGAAGGCGGCAGCAACGTCGGCTGGATCGATGCCGGCGATTGGATGGCCTACGCCAACGTCAACTTCCCGAGCAGCGGCAGCTACCGCGTCGAGTACCGCGTCGCCAGCCCGAGCGGCTCGCGCCTGTCGCTGGACCTGAACGCCGGCAGCATCCAGCTCGGCCAGGTCACGATCCCGGCCACCGGCGGCTGGCAGAACTGGACGACGGTCTCGCACACGGTCAACGTCAACGCCGGCACCTACGCGCTCGGCGTCTACGCACCGGCCGGCGGCTGGAACCTGAACTGGGTGCGCATCACGAAGCTGTGAGCGCGGGCTGATCGACCGGCGTCACGGGGAGGAACGATTCCCCGTGGCGTCCGGCGGCGCGGGCCGGAGGAACGCGCCGACGTCGTTCGACTGGATTCTCTGCCGTCGATTCACCCTTTGGAGGGAGTGCCGCGCATTTCAGAGACAAGGCCGCGTCCCCGTCGTTGACGCGCACCGTTCACATCGCTACCGTCGCGCTCCCACATCCTCAACCGGATCGATCCATGCGACCGCGCTTCCTCTTCGCTCCCGCGCTGGCCCTGAGCTTGAGCGCGGCCTTGCCCGCTCACGCTTTGACGAAGGAAGACGCGGCCAACAACCTCATGCTGCTCATCGGCGCCCGCAACGAGGCGATGTTCTGCGAGCCGTTCGGCAAGACCGCGATCAAGTCGCTGATGAAGTGGGAGGTCAGGAACAAGGCCGTCTTCGACCTGTCCACGAAGACGATCGAGGACGCCGCCGTCGCCACCGGCGCCCTGCCCCGCGAGCGCGCGTCGGAAGCATCCATGCTGCTGATGGCCCGGCTGCAGGGCCGGTATGACCGCGAGATCGCGCCGACACGCAAGCAGTCCCACTGCGCGGTCTTCGACGATTCGCTCGAGGTCTACGGCCGGGGACTACGCACCAAGTGATCCGGCGGCACGGCGACGGCTCGCCGACGGCGGCCCCGCGCTCCCTCAGGCATCCCGGCCGTTGTAATGCGTGACCGGAATGGTCTCCAGGTCGATGCCTTCGAGGCAGCGGACGTTGATCGCCGCCATCGCGTTGCCCTTCGGATCCGTGCCCTCGGCATAAGGATGGATCCCGCACACCGCGCAGAAGCGGTGCTTGATCGCATGCTTGTTGAACAGGTAGGTGGCGGCCGCCGCCTCGTCGGTCTTCAGCCGGAACTGGCCGCGCGGCACGAACCACAGCAGCGAGCCCTTGCGCTGGCACATCGAGCAGTTGCAGGCCATCGCACTGTCGATCTCGCCGTCCACCTCGTAGGCCACGCGTCCGCAGTGGCAGCTTCCCTGGTACGTCGTCATGCGGTCTCCGATGCGATGGTCCGGATCTTGACGCGGCTGAGCTGAGCTCGAGGCCACATCACTTCAGCATCAGCTCCACGTCCTGTCCCGGATCGCCGCAGCCGTCCAGGCGCAGGCGCAGGAACTCGAGGTCCAGGTGGAGATGCTCGACCAGCTCGGGCACCGCGGTCGTGAGCGCCGCGATGCGGTCGACGTTCGTGTCGCAGGCGTCGGCCACCACCTCGGACAGGTGCAGGATTGCGGCGAGCATCGAGAAGGGCTTGACCTCCAGCGGCACGTTCGCATCCTTGAAGGCCTCGACCAGGTCGGCCGGGAAGTGCCAGTGCGCGGCCAGCGCGGCGGTGACGTCGGCATGCGTGCAGCCGAAACGGTGCGACTCCAGCGAGAAACGGCTGCCGGGCTCGGCCGCGTGGGCTTCCACGTCGGCGACCTGGTCGGGCTCGCTCATCGCCATCATCAACTGGCCGGTGCGCAGCATCAGGCCGGCGAGGTAGGCGGTGTCGGCGTCGCCGTGCAGCAGCTTGGCCAGCAGCCGCGCATACCCGGCCGTGCGCATGCTGTGGCGCCAGAAGCGCTGGCGGTCCAGGCCCTTCACGTCCGGGAAGGTGCCCGTCAGGCTGGCCGCCATCGCGAGGTTGCGCAGCGTCTCCAGGCCCAGTGCCATCGCCGCGTCCTGCAGGGTGCTGATCGTGTGCGACGGGCTGTAGCGCGCCGAGTTGGCGAGTCGCAGCACCTTGGCCGCGAGCGTCGAATCCTTGCCGATCAGCTCGGCGATCTGGCCGAGCGAGACGCCGTCGTCGTCCAGGCTGCGCAGCAGCTTGCGTCCGACCTCGGGCATCACCGGAAGGCTGGCGTGCCCCCCGAAGAATCGTTCCGCGCTGGAAACGGTGGTGGTGGCGGGGGTCACGCTGGCGATCGTCACATTGGCCTCCTTGGGGACGCAACGGAAAGTGTGGCGACCAGTCTAAGCCGCTCAGCGACCGCGCGCCAGCGCCAGCAGCTCGACCCGGTCCAGCAGCCCGATGCGGTAGCCCCGGACCGCCACGACGCCCCGATCGGCGAGCTGGCGCAGCGTGCGCGACAGCGTCTCCGGCGAGATCGACAGCTGCGCCGCCACGTCGCGCTTGCGCTCGGCCAGCTGCAGCTCCTGCGCGGCGCCCGCCTGCGCGAGCAGCCAGGCGGCCACGCGACCGGTGGCGTCCTTCATCGTCAGGCCGCGGATCGCGTCCTGCGCGTCCCGCAGCTGCGCGGCGGTGGCCCGCACCAGCGCCTCCAGCACCAGCGGCTGCGACCGCAGCCACATCGTCGCCACCGTCATCGGCCAGACCATCAGCAGCGCGGAGGAGGACACGACGCTGACATCCTCCTCGTAACGGCCTTCCAGCCAGGCGGTGTGCAGGTCCAGCCACTGCGGACCGGTCAGCGGGCCGCGCGCGGCGACCTTGCCCTCGCACAGCGCCAGCATGGCCACGGCGGCGTCACCGCGACGGATCGCCAGCTCGCCGGCCTGGCAGCGGCGCACCTGCGTGATGCCGGCCAGCGCGGACCAGCTCCCGCCGTCCAGCAGCACGTCGCCGAGCAGCGCGCGCCACGGGATCGGATGCGAGGGACCGGGGATCAGGCCGGTGCTGGCGGGAGGGGAAAGGGATGGAGCGGGGTCGGAGGTCAGAGGGGCAATCACGGGCATTCTCGGAAACCGGGAATGCCGGACTGTCCTCGCCCCGGACGGAAATTGCCTTGAGGCGCGTCAACATCTGGTCAATCTCCCCCACGATTCGCTCGATGGGGGATATCCGCCGCCCTGCCCGCCCGGCTGGCGAGGCCTGACCCTCAACGGATCAGCAGCGCCCGGAAGTCGTTGACGTTGGTCTGCGTCGGTCCGGTGATCAGCAGGTCGCCCAGGGCCTCGAAGAGCGCGTAGCCGTTGTTGGCCGCCAGCAGGTCCGCCGGCTTCAGGCCGAGCGCGCGGGCGCGCTCCAGGGTGCTGGGACTGAGGAAGGCGCCAGCGTTGTCCTCGACGCCGTCGATGCCGTCGGTGTCCGCGGCCAGGCCCCAGACCTCCGGCTGCCCGTCCAGCGCGATCGCGCAGCCGAGCACGAACTCGCCCGCCCGGCCGCCGCGTCCGGGCTGCGGGACCAGCGTCACCGTGGTCTCACCGCCGGACAGGATCAGGCAGGGCTTCGCGAAGGGCTCGCCGTGCCGCGCCACCGAGCGCGCCAGCGCGGCGTGCACGCGGCCGACCTCCCTGGACTCGCCCTCGATCTCGTCGGAGAGCACGTGCGCGGTGATGCCCAGCGCGCGCGCCGCCTCGGCGGCCGCGAGCAGGCTCTGGCGCGGCGCCGCGATGATGCGCTGCTCATGGCCGTCGAAGCAGGGGTCGCCGGGCTTGGGCGTCTCCCACTCGCCGCGCTCCAACGCGTCGACCGCGAGCTGCGGCAGGGCGATGCGGTAGCGGCGGCAGATCGCCAGCGCCTCGGCGCAGGTGCTCGCGTCGGGCACCGTCGGGCCGGAGGCGATCACCTGCGGATCGTCGCCGGGCACGTCGGAGATCATCAGCGTCAGCACCCTGGCCGGCGCACAGGCGGCGGCCAGCCGGCCACCCTTGATGCCGCTGAGGTGCTTGCGCACGCAGTTCATCTCGACGATGTTGGCGCCGCTGGCCAGCAGCGCGCGGTTGACCGCCTGCTTGTCGGCCAGCGTCAGCCCCGGCGCCGGCAGCGGCATCAACGCCGAGCCGCCGCCCGAGATCAGGCAGATCACCTGGTCGTCGGCGGTCGGGTTGAAGTCGCGCACCTTCTGCATCATCCGCGCCGCGGCGCGTTCGCCGGCGGCGTCGGGCACCGGGTGCGCGGCCTCGACCATCTCGATGCGACGTGGCCGGTAATCCGGCGGGATGTGACCGTAGCGCGTGATCACCAGCCCGGTCATGGGCGCACTGGCCGGCCAGGCGGCCTCGAAGGCCTGCGCCATCGACCCGCCGCCCTTGCCCGCACCGATCACCAGCGTGCGACCCTTGGGGGCGGCGGCAGGTGACTGGCCAGGATCTTCCCCGGCAGCGCGCGGTCCACCGCGACGCGGTAGAGGTGCTTCAGCAACGCGCGGGGGTCGTCGAGCAGCGCCTGCGCCTCAGGCGAGCCGGCGGCGGGCGTGGCGGAGGCCGAAGCGGTCGAAACGGCCGGTGGGGCGGAGGCGTCGTGTTGCTGGCTCATGACCGGTGATTGTGGAGACCTGTCCCCTCAGACGGCGTCCGTAGTGCTACCGACCTCGTGGTTGGCCAGCACTTCCAGCGCGCGCACCAGCGCCGAGTGGTCGAGCTGGTCCCAGCCCTGGGCCGCGGCGGCCTGCATCAGCTGCGCGGTGTTGGCGGTGTTGGGCAGCGCCACGTTCATGGACTTGGCGCTCTGCAGCGCGAGGTTCAGGTCCTTCTGGTGCAGCGCGATCCGGAAGCCCGGGTTGAAGGTGCGCTTGATCATGCGCTCGCCGTGGACCTCGAGGATGCGGCTGGAGGCGAAGCCGCCCATCAGCGCCTCGCGCACCTTGGCCGGATCGGCGCCGGCCCGGGACGCGAAGACCAGCGCCTCGCCGACGGCGGCGATGTTCAGCGCCACGATGATCTGGTTGGCCACCTTGGTGACCTGGCCCGCGCTCGCGCCGCCGACCAGCGTGATGTTCTTGCCCATCAGCTCGAACAGCGGCTTGATGCGCGCGAAGGTGGACTCCTTGCCGCCGACCATGATCGACAGCGTGCCGGCCTTGGCGCCGACCTCGCCGCCGGAGACCGGCGCGTCCAGCCATTCGGCGCCGAGCGCCTCGATGCGCGCGGCGAAGTCCTTGGTCGCGATCGGCGAGATCGAGCTCATGTCCACGACCGTCTTGCCCGTGCCCTTGCCGCCGGCGAACGCGGCGGCGATGCCACCCTCGCCGAACAGCACGCGCTCGACGTCCGGCGTGTCCGGCACCATCGTGAAGATCACGTCGGCCTGCTCGGCCAGTTCCGTCGCGCTGGCGCAGACGGTCGCGCCGGCGGCGGCCACTTCCTCGCGCACCTTGCTGCGCGTCTGGACGAACAACTGATGCCCGCCCTGCGCGAGACGCACCGCCATGGGCGCGCCCATGATGCCCAGGCCGATGAAACCGATCTTGATGCTCATTGCCATAACTCCTGAATCAAACCTGAATCAATCCTTGAACTTGTCTCGCAGGCCTTGCGTGGCCGCGCGGAAGATGCCGAGATCGCTGCCGACAGCGACGAAGGTGGCGCCCTGCTCGATGTAGCGGCGTGCATCCGCTTCGACCGGCGCGAGGATGCCGACGGGTTTGCCGGCCGCCTTGCAGGCCGCATAGATCGTCGCCATCGCCGCCTGCACGTCCGGGTGCTGCGGGTTGCCGAGGTGGCCGTAGCCGGCCGCCAGGTCGGACGGGCCGATGAACACGGCGTCCACGCCGTCCACCGCCGCGATGGCCGCGACAGCGGCGACGCCCGCCGGGCTCTCGATCTGGACGACCACGGTGATCTGCTCGTTGATGCCCTGGAAGTAGCCGGGCACCGTGCCGTAGCGGTTGTTGCGCTGCGAGACCGACACGCCGCGGATGCCCTGCGGCGGATAACGCGTCGAGGCGACGGCCCGGGCCGCTTCCTCCGCGCTCTCGACGAATGGGACCAGGAAGTTGGAGAAGCCCGCGTCGAGCAGCCGCTTGATTTCGACGGCGTTGTTGCTGCTCGGCCGCACGACCGGCGCGCTGACGCTGTCCTTGAGCGCCATCAGCTGCGGCACGAAGCTGCTGACCTCGTTGGGCGAGTGCTCGCCGTCCAGCAGCAGCCAGTCGAAGCCGGCCACGCCCAGCACCTCGGTGCTGATCGGGCTGGCGAGCGAGCACCAGCAGCCGATCAGGCGCTCACCGGCGATCAGGCGCTGGCGCAGCGTGTTGGGGAAGGCGGAATAGGGCGTGGTCGGCGTCGGCATGACGGGCTCCTCAGGTCGGAATCAAACGGGTCTGCGTCGACGCGACCGACGACGCATCCAGCGATGCGTCATCGATGCGCCGATCGGCGATCAATCGAGCTTCAGTCCGCTCTTGGCCACGACGCCCGCCCACTTCTTGCGCTCGGCGTTGAAGAAGGTGTCCATCTCGGTCGCGTTCATCGTGTTGACCTCGGCGCCCTGCGCGGCCAGGCGCGCGCGGACGTCGGGCATGCGGATGATGGCGATCAGCGCGGCCGACAGCTTGTCGATGTTGGCCTTGGGCATGTTGGCCGGGGCGAGGATGCCCTGCCAGGTGCCGGATTCGAAGCCGGTGGCGCCCTGCTCGGCCAGCGTCGGCACGTTGGGCAGCAGCGGCACGCGGGTGGACTTGCTCACGCCGATGACCTTGAGCTTGTTCTGCTGCACGAAAGGCAGCGTCGCGAGCATGCCGTTCATCAGCACCTGCGTCTGGCCGGCGATGGTGTCGGTGACGGCCTGCGAGCCGCCCTTGTACGGGATGTATTCCCACTTGGCGCCGGTCAGGCTGGCGACCTGGAAGCCGGCCAGGTGGGGCGCGCTGCCCATCGCGGTGACGGCGAAGTCGATCTTGGACTTCTTCGACAGCTCGACCAGTTCCTTCAGGTTGTTGGCCGGCACCGACGGATGCACGACCAGCATGTGCGGCGAGTACGCCAGCATCGCCACGCCCTTCAGGTCCTTGGACGGGTCGAAGTTGAGCTTGGTGTACAGCGACGGGCTGATGGCCAGCGCGCTGACGTCGCACAGCATGATGGTGTAGCCGTCGTTGGCCTTGGCGGTCTGGTCCGCGCCCATGTTGCCGCTGGCGCCGGGCTTGTTCTCGACGATGACGGTCTGCTTGAGCGCTTCGCCCAGCAGCGGCGAAATGATGCGGGCGATGATGTCCGAGGAACCGCCCGGGGTGTACGGGACGATGATCTTCAGCGGCTTGCTGGGCCAGGCGGCCTGCGCGTAGGCGCTGGGGGCAATACCTGCCACCGCGGCTACAGCGGCGGCGGCGGCGGTCTTGATGAGGGCACGGCGGGCGAACTTCTTGTCTTGCATGTTGTCTCTCTCCAGGTGTCGTTCGGGGGGATCGTTCAGCGGACCATGCAGGGCCGCTTGGGATCGAACTTCCAGTCGGGGATCAGGTGCTGCATGGCGATGGCGTCGTCGCGCGCGCCCAGGCCGTGCTGCAGGTAGAGCTGGTGGGCCGCTTCCACGGCCTTCATGTCGAGCGTCACGCCCAGGCCGGGCGCGGTCGGGACCGCGACTTCGCCTTCGACGATCTGCAGCGGCTTCTCGGTCAGGAACTGGCCGTCCTGCCAGATCCAGTGCGTGTCGATCGCGGTGAGGCGACCCGGCGCGGCGGCGGCGGCGTGCGTGAACATCGCCAGCGACACATCGAAGTGGTTGTTGGAATGCGAGCCCCAGGTCAGGCCGAAGTCGCGGCAGGTCTGCGCGACTCGGACCGCGCCGGACAGGGTCCAGAAGTGCGGGTCGGCCAGCGGGATGTCGACGGACTGCAGGCTGAGCGCATGCGTGAACTGGCGCCAGTCGGTGGCGACCATGTTGGTGGCCGTCGGCAGGCCGGTGGCGCGGCGGAACTCGGCCATCACCTCGCGGCCCGAGAAGCCCTCCTCGGCGCCGCAGGGATCCTCGGCATAGGCGAGCACGCCGCCCAGGTCTCGCAGCAGGCGGATCGCGTCCTTCAGCAGCCAGCCGCCGTTGGGATCGAGCGTGACGCGCGCTTCGGGGAAGCGCGCCTTCAGCGCCTTGATCGCCTCGACCTCTTCCTCGCCGCGCAGCACGCCGCCCTTGAGCTTGAAGTCCTTGAAGCCGTAGCGCGCCTGCGCGGCGGCGGCCTGCTCGACGATGGTCTCCGGCGTCATCGCGACGTGGTGGCGGACCTTCAGCCAGGCGTCGGAGGCGGCGTCGCTGCCGACCTCGTCCTCGGGCGTCTTGTAGGCCAGGCCCGTCTTCGTGCGGTCGCCGACGAAGAACAGGTAGCCCAGCATCGCGACGCTGTCGCGCTGCTTGCCTTCGCCGAGCAGCTCGCACACCGGCACGCCCAGGTGCTGGCCGAGCAGGTCCAGCAGCGCGCATTCGACGGCGGTGAGCACGTGGATGGTGGTCCGCAGATCGAAGGTCTGCAGGCCGCGGCCACCGCTGTCCAGGCCCTTGAACTTCTCGCGGACCTGCGCGAGCAGCGCGTTCCACTTCGCGACCGGCTGGCCGACAAGCAGCTCGCCGGCTTGTTCCAGCGTCTTGCGGATGGGCTCGCCGCCGGGGATCTCGGCGATGCCGACGTGGCCGGCGTTGTCCTCGAGGATCAGCAGGTTGCGGGTGAAGAACGGCGCATGGGCGCCGCTCAGGTTCATGAGCATGCCGTCGCGGCCGGCGACCGGGATCGCGCGGGCGGAGGTGACGATGGGACTGCTTGCGCTCACGAGAAGCTCCTGGTCAAACTGAATCAATCGGCGGTGATCTTGCGGGTCTCGATGACCTGCTTCC
The DNA here is from genome assembly GCF_050632235.1 of Roseateles chitinivorans. Taxonomy (GTDB): domain Bacteria; phylum Pseudomonadota; class Gammaproteobacteria; order Burkholderiales; family Burkholderiaceae_C; genus Roseateles; species Roseateles chitinivorans_A. The sequence continues at coordinate 5,686,284 of NZ_CP192584.1, forward strand.
AGCGCGCGAACTCGGTCTTCTGGAAGGCCTGGGCCTGGTCGGGCGTGTTGGCCACGGTCTCGATGCCGATGTCGGTGAACTTCTGCTTCACCGAGGGCTCGTGCAGCGCGGCGACGATGTCCTTCTGCAGCTGCGCACGCACGGCGGGCGGCAGGCCCTTCGGTGCGGCCACGCCTTGCCAGGAGTAGACGTCGGCGCCCTTGATGCCGGACTCGGACAGCGTGGGCACGTTGGGCAGCACGGCGGAGCGCTTGTCGCCGGTCACGGCCAGCGCGCGCAGCTTGCCGCCGAGGATGTGCGGCAGCACCGCGTTGACGTTCTGGAAGGAGGCGTCGATCTGGGCGCCCAGCAGGTCGCTGATCGCGGGGGCGCCGCCTTTGTACGGCACGTGCAGGCCGTTGGTGCCGGTCTGCAGCCAGAACAGCTCGGCGGTGAGGTGGTCGGAGGAGCCGTTGCCCGAGGAGGCGAAGCTCATCTTGCCGGGCTCCTTCTTGAGCGTGTCGATCACGTCCTTGACGCTCTTGAGCGGCGAGGCGGCCGGCACGACCAGCACGTTGGGCGCCTGGATGGCGACGGTGAGCAGGTCGATGTCCTTGAGGGCGTCGTACTGGACGGCCTTGATCAGGTGCGGCGCGATGACGAAGGGTCCGAGCGAGGACACCAGCAGCGTGTAGCCGTCGGGCGCGGCGCGCTTGACCTGGGTGGTGCCCAGGGTGCCGGTGGCGCCGGGGCGGTTGTCGACGATGACGGTCTGGCCCCACTTCTTCTGCAGCTCGGCGCCCATGGCGCGGGCCAGCATGTCGGTGGAACCGCCGGCGGGGAACGGGACCACGATGGTCACCGGCCGCTCGGGGAAGCCGCTGGCGTGGGCCAGGCCGGCCGCGAAGGTGGACAGGACGGCGGCGCCGAGGGCGGCACCCGCTTTGACAGCCAGGCGGCGGGTCAGGACGGTCATGGTTTTGTCTCCGGAAAGGAACCGTGGAAACCGCTCTTGGTGCGCCCTCGGGACTCAGCCCTGGGTCGCTTCGGCGGTCTTGTTGTCAGTCATCATACAAGTTGGCTTGAGCCGATGGCAAGGCGGTCTGTCCGCATTGAGGATCGGGAAAAACGCGTAATCAGGCTGGGCCGACCTGCCTGGCCGGCGGGATCACCGAGAGATGTTCGGGAGACGCCTGCGGGAGGCCTGGCGCGGGCTCTCCAGGGAGCATGGGGGCTCCCTCCTGGACCCCCAAGCACCCTTCCGGCCCCACCCGCTCTCGCTGTGTTCGGGCCTGACGTCTTGCGCGAGCGTGGTGCCTTGTCAGCCTGGCGCTTGTTCAGGTCTAGCGCTTGTCCTGCAGCGCGAGCGCCGCACGGCGACGCCGCTCCCGGCTGTTGGCCAGGTGCGTCCGCATGGCGGCGCGGGCAGCCTCGGTGTCGCGCGCGGCGATCGCGTCGAGGATGCTCTCGTGCTCCGCGTTCACGCGGAGCAGGTAGTCGCGCTGCGCCACCGGGTCCTCGTCGCCCGCGGCCTGCAGGCTCGCGAGGCGCGCGCGCGGATGCTGGGCGCGCCCAGCGTCGCCATCAGCTGCTCGAAGTGCGGGTTGCCCGTCGCGCGGGCAATCTCGAGGTGGAACTGGAAGTCCGATGCCACCGCGTCTCGGCCCGCCTCGGCCGCCTCGGCGAAGGCCGACAGCGCCGCGCGCATGTTGTTCAGGTTCGCATCGCTGCGCCGCTGCGCGGCCAGCGCCGCCGCCTCGGTCTCGATGCCGATGCGCAGCTCCAGCACCGCGACGACGTCGTGCAAGGTCGCCATCTGCTCCGCGCCGATGCGGAACGGGCCGCCCTCCCCCAGCCCCAGGACGAAGGTCCCGATGCCGTGCCGGGTCTCGACCAGCCCCGCCGCCTGCAGCTTCGAGATCGCCTCGCGGACCACCGTCCGGCTGACCTCGAACTCGGCCATGATCGCCGCCTCGGTCGGCAGCTTGTCGCCGTTGGCGAGCGCACCCGCGCGGATCCGGTCCTCCAGCGCGCGGACAAGGCCGAGCGCCAGCGATTTCGGACGGGAACGGGTCAACGAAGCATTCATCACGGGGTCAGTTGTACGACAACATAGGCCTTCACGACAACCGCGTTATCGCGGTGTCGCGCCGATGCAGCGGGTGGTCGGGCAATGGAGACGTGCGCCGACGGGCGCGCGCGGGACGCGGATTGTCCCTGCTCCAGCCTCGCTGAGCGTCTCAGCCCGCGTCCAGCGGAAACTTCGTGCAACCCAGCCGCGCCGAGATGTCCCGGCTGGCGGTCTGCAGCATCGCCACGACCTCGGGCGCCTTGGCGTCGTCGTAGCGGAAGGTCGGGAAGCTGACGCTCATGCCGGCGATCGGCTGGCCCAGCCGGTCGAAGATCGGCACGCCGATGCAGCGGATGTGATCGTCGAACTCCTCGCGGTCCTCGCCGAAGCCCTGCCCCTTCACCCGTTCCAGCTCGGCCTGGAAGGCCGCCGGCTCGGTGATGGTCTTGTCGCGGAAGCGCTGGAACTCGGCGCCGGCCAGCACGCGGGCCCGGCGCTCCGGATGCTCCCAGGCCATCAGCACCTTGCCGATCGCCGTGCAGTGCAGCGGCGCGCGGCGGCCGATGCGCGAGTACATGCCCAGCATGTGCTTCGAATCGACCTTGTGGACGTAGATGATCTCGCTGTCGATCAAGGTGCCCAGGTGCACCGTCTCGCCGGTGGCGTCGGCCAGCATCTGCATGTGGTGCTTGGACAGGTCGACCAGGTCCGGGTACTGCAGCGCCTTCGCGCCGATCTCGAAGACCTTCATCGCCAGGCCGTAGCGTTCGCTGTCGGTCTCCTGACGAACATAGCCCAGCGTCTTCATGGTCTGCAGGAAGCGGTAGACCGTCGCCTTGGGCATCGCCAGCCTGACGGACAACTCCGAGATACCGGTATCACTGCGTTCTGACAGAGCCTGCAGGATGGCGAACACCTTGAGCACGGCGGCCACGGATTCGGGCTGCTGCTTGCCATCGTTCAGATCGTCATCCATGCGCACAGTGTTCCTGGAAAGGGGAGATTTCACCACAGCCGGCCCGTCCCCGCGCCCCTGCGGACTTGGGCGGGCACATCGGCCGCAACATCGATGGACAGCCGGTACGGCGGCGTCCAGCCGGCCTCGCCGGCGACAGCCTTGTCAGGGTTCGCGGCACGCAGCAGTTCCGCCGGATCGACCGGCGCGCCGTTGAAGCGCGAGCCGCGATCCTCGAGGCGATCGCCCTTGAGCAGGCGCGCGATGCGCGCCGGCGCGATGCCCGGCGAGGCCTCCCAGGCGTTGTTCTCGCTCAACACCTGGGAGGCGATGCCTACCCCGATCGAGTAGCCATAGGGGTAGTCGCCGTCGGCCGTCGCGACATAGAGGTTGTTGGCCACGTGCACCTGACCGTAGCGCACGCGCGGCGTGCGCTCCTTCACCTGCTCCCAGAGGTTGTGGTGCAGCGTGACGCGCAGGTGGCCGCGATCGTCGCGATGACCGTCGCCGCCGCCGATCAGCATCGTCTTGTCGTGCCGGCGGAAGACGTTCCAGGACACGGTCACGAAGTCGGAGCGCCGGGTGATGTCGAGCAGCCCGTCGTGCCGCTGCATGCGCTGGCCCAGCGCCACCGGCTCGCGCGGATCGGGCCGCTCGCCGTCGTCGAAGGCGCAGTGATCGACCCACACCTGCGTGGCTTCGCGCAGCGAGACGGTGTCGTACTCGGAGTTCCACTCGCCGTGGCCGTTGTCGTTGGGGTCCCAGGCGGGGAAGAAGTCGTAGGCGTCGGAGAAACGCAGGTTGCGCAGGATCACCTGCGAGACCTTGTCCAGCATCAGCGAGCCGCCGTCGAAGCCGGCGTCGGGGGTGACGCCGACGATCGTCGTGTTCGACGGCACCTTCACGACGACCTGCGCGGCCTGCTTCTTCGCGGAGCGCTTGCGCGCGTCCTCGAGCGGACCCGAGGGGTCGCGGCGACCCCAGGTCGCCGGGTCGTATTGTTTGACGAAGGCGTCGACGTCGAAGGCGGGATCGCGGAAGTCGTCCATGCCCAGGCGCCGTCCCGCGGCGTCCGCGGCAAGGTCGATGCGCGCCGCGAGCGCGAGCAGCTTGGGCGTGTCGCCGAGCGCGATCGCCGCATCGAGTTCCGCCCGCGTGCGCACGACGCGGACCGCCTCGGGCGCCGCCCTCGCGCCGCCGACGGTGCCGCCGTTCATCGATGCCCAGCCGTCGCCGGGCGCGATCGCGTCGAACGCGGCAACGGGCAGCGCCACCGGCAGCGCAATGTTGCGGTACTCGGCCATGCGGTTGGCGGCGTCACCGGTGGCGCTGAACGGACGTCGCGAGGTCGATGCCGACCACGGCGCCAGATGCGGACCGAGCAGGTTGCCGCGCAACACCGCCTGGCCGTTCGGAATCGAAGGCGACGCGCGCCATTCGCCGCGCGCGATGCCGCGGTCCCAGGCACGACCCAGGCTGATGCTGGCCGGCGCCACGCCGGGCTCGGCCAGCCAGCGCGAGCCCTGGATCAGGAAGCCGCGCGTCAGCCCGTTGGGCGTGCTGGGCGCGATCACATGCCCGCCGTGGCCCGGCATGCGACGGCCGGCCCGGCTCACGATCAGGCTGTCGTCGATGACGAGCGTCGCGCCGCCGAAAATGAAGTCGACGTCGCCGCGGATCTCCGAGCGGCGCACCAGCACGCGCGCTTCGTCGGAGGCACGATTCGGCGCATGTCCGCCCGTCGATGTCGATGCGACGTTGCGCTCCGCGTAGAACGTGTCCTGATGCCCGATGAGCCGGACCTGTTCCATCAGGATGCGGTCGCCGCGCGTCATCAGCGCGACGGCCTGCGCGCCGCCGCTTTCCGCGACACCGGCCGGATAGCCCTGTCCATCGCGCACGCGGTCCATCGCATCGTTCGCGATGGTCAGGCGGGCGAGCTGGACGTCATCGCTGAACAGCATCACGCTGGCGCTTCCAGGCGTGCCATGGGTCTCGGCGTCAAGCAGCGGCATGCAGCGATGCGCGACCTCGCCTTTCGCTTTCGGCCGCGCGTTGTAGCGGCCTTCGACGATCACGACCTCGGACGGATCTCCCGCGCCGTAAAGCGCGAACGGCGCCTTGTCCTGGATGCAGAGCGGTTCGCGGTAGATGCCGGGCTTCACGAGCACGTACGCGCGCGGGGTCGACCCCGCCGCCCTTGCGGGCAGCGCATCGATCGCCGCCTGCACCGTGCGGTGCGTGCCGCTGCCGTCGGCAGCTACGACAAAGGTAGGCGTCCAAAGCGAGGGATCGAGCGGCGCCGGCTGCCAGTCGCCGAGGTAAGCGGCGACGGTCGCCGTCGCCGCCTGCGCGTCGGAGAGTTGGGGGCGATCCGGTATCGGGGCCGGCGACGCCACCGCGGCCTCGCCCGACAACCCCATGAGGACCAGACTCGCCGTCACGACTGCGCGCCGCATCCCCATCCGCCCCTGCATCACAGATCCGCCAGATACAGCGCCGGCTCGCCCTCGGCGTCGGCGCTGAAGAGGACCTGCTTCTCGTCCGGCGTGAAGGACGGATGCGGATGCGTGACCTGCCGGTTGCCCTTGTAGACGCGCCACGAGCTGTCATGCCGCGCGACGCGGCGTTCGGTGCCGGCCTTCAGGTCGAAGAGATGCAGGAAAGGATCGGTGGCGATCTGGTGGCTGCCGGTGTCGGCGACGTCGGCCGGCGAATCACAGCCGTCACCGATCAACAGCGTGCCGTCCTGGTTGCTCATCAGGTGCGAGCACGGCGGCATGCGCGTCAGCCGCTTCGATGCCAGCGTCACCGGATCGAGCGAGCAGATCCAACGGTCGCGCTGCCCCTTCAGGTAGGAGACGTAGATCATCGCGGAGCCGTCCGGCACCCAGAACTCGTGGGTGCAGCTCTCGCCCGGATCGTGGCGGCGGCCGCAGCGGACGTTGCGGCCGTCCTCGTCGATGAACCACATGCGCGCGTCGACGAGGTCATGCGGCCCTTCGTGGCAATAGGCAACGGTGTTGTCGTCGCCCGGCCGGTACTGCGGATGGCCCAGCCAGCCCTGCTGCTCGAGGATCACCTCGCGCGCGCCCGTCGCCAGGTCGATGCGGATCAGGCGGCAGCGCGGCTTCGCATGGAACATCTGGTGGAACTTCTGCCAGTCGCTGAGCGGGAACCAGTCGCTCGCCGCGATCTCGATGCCGACCATCTTCGTGCAGGCCGAATTCGCCACCCAGGTGCCGTAACCGACCCAGCCCTCGGGCACGGTGTAGACGACCTCCTCGCCCAGATCCCGCATGGACAGGCGGATCAGCTGCCGCTCGGCGCGGACGAAGTAGAGGTGCCTGTCGTCGGGACTGAGGAAACCGCCGAAGGTGTTCTCGCCGGGCTGGTCGGTGAGCTGGGTCGCGACCTGCGTCTTGAGGTCGAGCAGGTGGTAGTTCCAGCTCGTGCCCGGCCCGAACTCGGCGCCGAAGATCAGCTTCGCGCCGTCGTTGGTGAAGCACTTCTGATAGAAGTAGTTGCGATGGCAGGTCACGTCGGTGGGCGTCAGCCGCGTGACGCGCGCGCCGGTGTCCGGATCCTCGCGGGTGGCGAAATGGAGCTGTCGTTCGTTGGCTTTCATGATGGCTTTCACTTGATCCGTTGCAGCAGGGCCTGGCCTTCCGTGACAAGGCGGCGCGCGGCATCGACATCGCTGGTCTTGTTGTACGCGACGGTCTCGAAGACCTCGCGCATGAACTTGTGCAACCGCGCGTGCTCGAACAGCGGCGCGGGACGCTTGAGCCGGCCCGACTCGCGCTGCACCTTGATCTGCTCGTGCGCGGCGACTTCGAGCGGCGGCAGCTTGCCCGCCGCCTTCAACTGCTCGTAGGGGCCGCGCGCCGAAGGCAGTCCACGCGTGCGGCCCAGCAGCGCCGCAGCCTCCGGATCGGTCAGCAGGAAGTTGACGAGCTTGGCCGCCATCTCCGCGCGGCCGTTCTTCTCCGCATGGCGACTGACCGCGTACATCACGGTGGGACGTCCGAACATGCCGCTGTCGAGCGCGCCGGGCAGCGTCGGGAACTCGCCGAGCACCAGCTTCTGCTGCTTGTCCAGCGTGGACGCGCGCAACGCGATGACCGAGTCCCAGGTGTAGTTGCCGGCCCAGCGGCCGACGACCCAGTCGGGCTGCTGCTCCGTCGGCTTCTCCGCGCCGCCCAGGCTCGCGCGCAGCGGCAGCGGCGTGGCGACGTGGTCGGTGACCAGGCGCTTGTAGGTGCGCACCCAGTCGAGCGCCGCGGCCTCGTTCATCGCCACGCGCGGCTGCGCGGGATCGACGTAGGCCGTGCCGTGCCTCTGCTGCACCCAGGCCTGCGAGAGCAGCATCATGTCGTAGAGCTCGCCGTCGAGCGGATAGGCGTCCTCGCCGAGGATCCGACGGAACGCCGGTCCCGTGGCGAAGAGTTCGTCCCAGGTGGTCGGCAGCGCGAGGCCGGCGCGCTCGAACGCTGCCTGGTTCCACAACATCACCCGCGCGCTGAAGGAGACCGGCAGCGCGTTCAGCTTGCCGGCCACGTCGCCATAGGCGAGGTCGTCGCGATCGAACTGCGCGAGGTCCAGCAGACGCCCGAACCGGTTCAGGTCCGCGAAGCCGTTGCCCCGCTTGCTGAACATCGCCATCCACGCCCAGTTGATCTGCATCACCTCGGGCTCCGAGCCGCCGGCGATCTGCGTCGTCAGCCGCTCCAGGTAGCCGTTGAAGCCCATGTACTCGGCCTTCACGCGCACGCCGTGGCGGCGCTCGAAGAGCGCGAGCGCCTTCAGCGTCGCCTCGTGCCGGCCGGCGCCGCCCCACCAGGCGAAGCGCAGCACGGTGGGCTTGTCCTGCGCGCGCAGGCCCGAGGCGGTCAGCGCCGCCGTCACGCCCGCGGTCGCGGCCACCGCGGCCGATCCCGCGGCGATGCCCAGCAGCTGTCGTCGCGGCAGGCTCATGCGTAGGTCCCGGAGGTCGAGGTCGACGCCGCTGTCGACGAGGTCGAGGATGAGGATGAAGCCGGCATCGTCAGGAGATTCAGCCCACTCGTCGCATCGAACAGGTGGCACGCTGACATCTGCAGATGCAGCGTCAAGGCGTCGCCACGCGCGAGGCCTTGCAACGCCACCGCCTGCTCGGCCGGGATGCGCGCGGAGATCGGCAGCGGCCCGAGGTCCGCATGCAGATAGACCTCCGAGCCCATGTGCTCGGTGAAGCGCACCCGCGCGCCGACCGGCACGCTGTCGCCCTGCGCGCGCGGCGCGAGGCCGATGTGCTCGGGCCGCAGGCCGAAGGTCAGCGCGCCGTCCGCCAGACGCGGCAGTGACGTGACGCTCGCCGTCTTCTCCGCGGGCAGCGGCAGCCTCGCGCCGCCGACCTCGACGGCCAGGCCGTTGTCGGTCGCGAGCAGCCGCGCCGCCAGCAGGTTCATCTCCGGCGAGCCGATGAAACCCGCCACGAAGGAATTCGCCGGCCGGTCGTACAGCGCCGTCGGCGTGTCGACCTGCTGGATCACGCCATCCTTGAGCACGCAGATACGCTCGCCCATCGTCATCGCCTCGACCTGGTCGTGGGTGACGTAAACGGTGGTCGCCGGCTGGCGGCTCTCGCGCAGCGTGCGGTGCAGCTCGGTGAGCCGCACGCGCATCGCGGCGCGCAGCTTGGCGTCGAGGTTGGACAAAGGCTCGTCGAAGAGGAACACGTCCGGCTTCTTCACGATCGCCCGGCCCACCGCGACGCGCTGCGCCTGGCCGCCGGACAGCTGCTTCGGGTAGCGGTCGAGCAGATGCTCCATCTCCAGCAGGCCCGCGGCGTGGCGCACGCGCTGGTCCAGCTCCGCCTTGGGCGTACCGGCCAGCTTGAGGCCGAAAGCCAGGTTGTCGTAGACCTTCATGTGCGGGTACAGCGCGTAGTTCTGGAAGACCATCGCGATGCCGCGCTGCTTGGGCGGCAGCGCGTTGACCGCGCGGTCGCCGATGCGCAGCTCGCCGCCGGTGATGCTCTCCAGCCCCGCGATCATCCGCAGCAGCGTCGACTTCGCGCAGCCCGACGGGCCGACGAACACCATGAACTCGCCGTCCCGCACTTCCAGGTCCACCCCGTGCACGGCCTTGAAGCCGTTGGGGTACACCTTCTCGATCTTGTTGAGGCTCAGTCTTGCCACGTCGTGTCTCCGGGTTCTCTTCTTGTGTCGTCGTGTCTGCGCTGGCGATGCGGGCGCGGGGTCAGCCCTTGACGCCGCTGGACGTCGCGCCTTCGATGAAGTGCTTCTGCGCCGCGAAGAACACCGCCACCGAGGGGATCAGCGCCACCACCGAGATCGCGATGACGTTGGCCCACTCGACCTCCTCGGTCGCGCCGATGCTCATCTTCAGCGCGAGGGAGACCGGGTACTTCTCGACCGACGCGAGGTAGATCAACGGGCCCATGAAGTCGTTCATCGTCCAGATGAACTGGAAGACGACCACGGAAATGATGGCTGGCTTGAGCAGCGGCACGATGATGTGCCAGAGCAGCTGCAGCGAATTGCAGCCGTCGATCTGCGCGGCCTCTTCCATGTCGCGCGGGATGCCGCGCAGGAACTGCACCAGCATGAACACGAAGAAGGTGTCCGTGGCGAAGGCCGAGGGCACGATCAGCGGCAGGTAGGAGTCCAGCCAGCCGATCTCGCGGAACACCAGGTACTGCGGCAGCCGCAACACGATCAGCGGCAGCATCATCGTGGCGATCATGATGCTGAAGAGCAGCTTGCGGCCCCAGAACTCGAAACGCGCAAAGGCGTAGGCCACCAGCACGCAGGAGATCACGGTGACGATGATGCGCGGGATGGTGATCAGGAAGCTGTTGAGGAAGTAGGTCGCGAAGGTGTACTCGGTGCTGGTCTTCCAGCCCTTGGCGTAGGCGCTGAAGTCGAGGCGGTCCGGGAGGAAACCGGCGGAGCTGAAGATCTCGGCGTTGCTCTTGAAGGAGGCGCCGATCAGCCAGAGCAGCGGGTAGAGCATCACGATCGCCACCGCGCCGAGCGCGAGGTAGCGCAGCGTGCGATTGCCGCGGTCGCGGCCGAGGATGAGGGCGGGTGCAGTGCCACCACCGCTGCCCTCACCCCCGCCCTCTCCCGCAAGCGGGAGAGGGAGTTGGGAAGACCGAGGCGTGTGGCCGTTCGCGCGCACAGGGATGGGTTCGGGCGGGCGGCTCATCGCTTGGTCTCCTTCTCGCCGGAGTAGAAGACCCAGTACTTCGAGCTCCAGAAGGACAGCGCCGCGAGGCCGCCGACCAGCGCGAACAGCACCCACGACAGCGCCGCGCCGTAGCCCAGGTTGAAGAAGCGGAAGCTCTGGTCGTAGATGTAGAGCGCCAGCACGTAGGTCGAGTGCAGCGGGCCGCCTTCGGTGATCATGTACGGGCCGTTGAACTCCTGGAACGCGTGCACCATCTGCATGATCACGTTGAAGAAGATCACCGGCGTGATCAACGGCACCGTGATCTTCCAGAACTGCTGCATCTTGCTGGCGCCATCGCACTCCGCGGCCTCGTAGAGCGAGATCGACACGTTCTGCAGCGCCGCCAGGAAGATCACCATCGCCGAGCCGAACTGCCAGGTGAAGAGCAGCACGATGGTCCACATCGAGTAGTGCTCGTCGGCCAGCCACGCGATCGGCTCGATCCCGAGCTTCATCAGCACCAGATTGACCAGGCCGTTGCGCGCGAAGACGAAACGCCACAGCACCGCCACCGCGATCGAGCCGCCCAGGATGGACGGGATGTAGAACGCGGCGCGGAAGAAGTTGATGCCGCGCAGCTTGAAGTTCAGCACATGCGCGATGAACAGCGCGAAGCCCACGCGCAGCGGCACCGCGAGCAGCGCGAAGAGCAGCGTCACGCCCAGCGACTTGCGGAACAGCGGATCCGCGGTCGCGAGCTCTTCATAGTTCCGCAGCCCGACGAAGGTCGGCGGATCGATCAGGTCGTACTGCGTGAAGCTGAGCGCGAAGCTCATCACGAAGGGGAAAAGCTTGAACAGCAGCACGCCCAGCACGAATGGCAGGACGAACAGAAACCCAAGCCTCTTGTTCTCGTACATCGATCCCCCGTTGTCTCGTCGGTGGCCGATCATGGAAGCCGCGCGCGTGGTGTCTTCATCCAGCGGAACCCATGGACCGGCTTTGCCGGATCGTCGGGTTCGCCCCCTTGAGGGGCGCGCGCAGCGCGTAGGGGTGGGCCCGGCTACCGAGCTAGCCAGCCGCCGTCCACAGCGACGGTGTAGCCGTTGACGTAATCCGAGGCCTTGGATGCGAGGAACACGACGGGACCGGCGAGGTCGTCCGGACTGCCCCAACGCCCTGCCGGAATGCGATCGAGGATCGCGGCGTTGCGCGTCTCGTCCTGGCGCAGCGCGGCGGTGTTGTTGGTGGCCATGTAGCCGGGCGCGATCGCGTTGACGTTGATGCCGTGCGAGGCCCATTCGTTGGCCATCAGCCGGGTGATGCCCATCACGCCGCTCTTGCTGGCGGTGTACGACGGCACCCGCACGCCGCCCTGGAAGGACAGCATCGAGGCGACGTTGATGATCTTGCCGCCGCCCCCTGTGCCAGGTATTGCCGGGCCACCGCCTGCGAGAAGAAGAACACCGTCTTCAGGTTGAGGTCGACGACGTCGTCCCAGTCCTTCTCGCTGAAGCGGATCGCGTCCTCGCGGCGGATGATGCCGGCGTTGTTGACCAGGATGTCGACGCGGCCGGTCAGCGACTTGGCCTCGGCGACGAGACCCTCGATGCAGCTGATGTCGCCGAGGTTGGCGCGCAGGTCGAGGAAGCGGCGCCCCAGCCGTTCGACCTCGGTGCGCGTCTCCGCCGGGTCGGACACGTTGACGCCGACGATGTGGGCGCCGGCCTGCGCCAGCGCGACCGCCATCCCCTGCCCCAGGCCGGTGTTGCAGCCCGAGACGATGGCCACGCGGCCGTCGAGTTGGAAGTTGTCCAGGATCATGTCTGTCGTTCCCTTGGTGTCCGTGACGCAGTCCGGCGCGCTCAGCGCAGCGTCGTCATCGGCACGTGGTCCATGTCCTTGAATACCTGGTTCTCGCCCACCATGCCCCAGATGAAGGTGTAGGCCTGCGTGCCGACGCCGGAGTGGATGGACCAGCTCGGGCTGATGACCGCCTGCTCGTTGCGCACGACCAGGTGGCGGGTCTGCGTGGGCTCGCCCAGCATGTGGAAGACCACCGCGTCCGACTTCATGTCGAAGTAGAAGTACACCTCCATGCGGCGGTCGTGCTGGTGGCAGGGCATCGTGTTCCAGAGGCTGCCCGGCTCGAGCTGCGTCATGCCCATCAGCAGCTGGCAGGTCGGCAGCACGTCGGGCACCAGGAACTTGTGGATGGTGCGGCGGTTGCTGGTCTCGGGCGAGCCCAGCGTCTCCGGCGAGGCCTCGGCCAGCGTGACCTTGCGCGTCGGGTAGGCGGTGTGCGCCGGCGCGCAGTTGAAGTACAGCTTGGCGGGATTCGCGGCGTCGACGCTCTTGAACTCGACGATCTTCGCGCCCTGCCCGATGTAGAGCGCCTCGCGCGGGCCGACGTCGTACTGTGTGTCGTCGACGAAGACGCGCGCCGCGCCACCGATGTTGATCAGGCCCAGCTCGCGCCGCTGCAGGAAGTAATCGGTGCCGGTGTGCTTGCCCAGCTCCGCGGAGAAGGTCACCGGCTTGGTCACCGGCATGATGCCGCCCACGATTATCCGGTCGATCTGGCTGTAGGTCAGCGTCGCCTCGTCGGGCTTGAACATGTCGTCGACCAGGAACTGGCGGCGCAGGCCTTCGGTGTCCAGCGTGCGGGCGTGTTCACTGTGGATGGGTTGGCGGATTTCCATGTCGTCTCCTGGCGGTTCCTGTGGCTTCACGAGCTCTGATGGGATCGCAGCGTACGGGTCTGCGGACTTTCCCGGAACTATGGTTTCCATCTAGTGAACCACTGTTTCATTTTTATCCGACATCGCTATAGTTGCTCGCAACGACGGCCGAGAACCGTCCTGAATCCAGGAGACATCCCCGATGAGCAGCCCGTACTTCCTGAACGACGACCAGCCGTGGACCGAGCTCGGTGACGGCATCCGCCGCAAGATCGTCGGCCACACGCCGGAGCTGATGTCGGTGCTGGTGCAGTTCGACCAGGGCGCCATCGGCACCCCGCATGCGCACGATGCGCATGACCAGATCGCGTTCGTGATCAGCGGCTCGTTCGAATGCGACGTCGGCGGCGTGAAGCGCGTGCTCAAGCCGGGCGACGCCTTCGTCGCGCCGCGGCTGACGACGCACGGCGTCGTCGCGCTGGAGGCCGGCAGCACGCTGCTGGACCAGTTCTCGCCACGGCGCGAGGACTACCTCTAGGCACCTGCGGCGCCGGCCGCTGAGCCGTTCCGGCTGTACCAGCAGTTCCCCAGGGTCCGCGCACGGCGCGGATCGCATCCGCAGTACCGAGGTGGCGATCGCACTGCAGCGATGGCCGCTCCCGACCTGCCGGCGCCCTGCGCGCGCCTGCGACCGACCGATGCCGCGAGAGCGACGGGCCACGATCCCGCGCCCGCGGACGCAGAAGAACCTTGGAGACAACGTCATGCCCCACCGTATTGGGACTCGCCTCGGGACGTCCACGTCCAACCGCCCGCGTCGGGCATCACGGGCCGTGCCCGTGGCGTCGACCCCTCGGCTGACCCGCCTCGCCGCCTGCCTGCTGGGCACCGCAACGCTGTCGTTGCCGGCCTGGAGCCAGGAGCAGGCCGCCCCCGCGCCGGCCACCGCCGCTTCTGCCGCTGCCGCCGCGCCGGCGCCCGCGCCGTCAGGCCCCGCCGCCGACAAGTCGCTGGACACCGTGGTGGTCACCGGCATCCGCGCCTCGCTGGAGAGCGCGCTGAACGCCAAGCGCCAGGACAAGGGCATCGTCGACGTGATCAAGGCGGAGGACATCGCCAAGTTCCCCGACACCAACCTGGCCGAATCGCTGCAGCGCATCCCGGGCGTCGTGATCGACCGCGACGCCGGCGAAGGCCGCAACATCACCGTGCGCGGCCTGGGCGCGGACTTCACGCGCGTGCGCATCAACGGCATCGAGGCGCTCGCCACGACCGGCGGCACCGACAGCTCCGGCGGCGCGAACCGCTCGCGCGGCTTCGACTTCAACGTCTTCGCCGCCGAGCTCTTCAACACGATCACCGTGCGCAAGAGCAGCTCGGCCGAAGTGGACGAAGGCTCCCTCGGCGCGACGGTGGACCTGCAGGCCGCGCGTCCCTTCGACTTCAACAAGCGCGTCATCGCCGCCTCGGTGAAGGGCCGCTACAACGACCTGGCGCGCGAGACCGATCCGCGCGCGGCCTTCCTGTTGAGCGACGTGTTCCTCGACAAGAAGCTCGGCGTGCTGGTCTCGGGCGCGTACTCGAAGCGCCGCCTCTTCGAGGAAGGCTTCTCGACGGTGCGCTGGGACAACGGGCCCTCCTCCGGCGGCTGGTGCTCGCCGCAAGGCGTGACCCCGGCGAATCCGACGACCACCGCCGCCAACTGCGGACCGGCCGCACAGGGCGTGCCGCGCCTGCCCGCTTCCGCCGGGGCGACCGCGGCCTACAACGCGGCCAGCAGCGCCGACAACTTCCACCCGCGCCTGCCGCGCTACGGCCGGCTCTCGCATGACCAGGACCGGCTGGGCCTGACCGGCTCGATCCAGTTCCGGCCGACGGACCGCACGCTGCTGACCTTCGACATGCTGTACTCGAAGCTCGACGCGACGCGGCGCGAGGACTTCCTCGAGGCGATCTCCTTCAGCCGCACGGCGAGCCAGGGCGGCAAGCCGCAGACCAGCGTGGTCGAGGCGCAGTACGCGCCCAACGGCGCGCTCCAGTACGGCGTGTTCAACGGCGTCGACATCCGCGCCGAGTCGCGTTACGACGAGCTCTCGACCACCTTCAAGCAGCCCAGCCTGACGCTGGAGCAGGACCTCACCGACCACCTCAAGCTCAACGCGAAGGTGGGCCGGGCCGACTCCAAGTTCCGCAACCCGGTGCAGACGACGGTCACGCTGGACGCGCTGAACGTCAACGGCTACACGCTGGACTTCCGCAACAACGACCGGCTGCCGGTGATCAAGTACCCCTTCGATCCGACGGCGCAGAACGGCGCGCTGCAGATCGTCGGCGTGCCGCAGGTCACCACGGGCACGCAGCCGACGACAGTCACCAACACGACCACCAGCGAGATCCGCATCCGGCCGCAAGGCGCCAACAACGTCAACGACATCGGGCATCTGGACCTGGCGTGGGAAGTGATGCCGGACACGCTGACGCTGAAGGCCGGCTTCGACTACAAGAAGTACAGCTTCGACACCTACGAATTCCGCCGCATCAACCAGAACGACACGATCTTCTCGCCGGCGGCGGGATCGGGCGTGCTGACGAAGATGCTGACCGGCTTCGGTCGCGGGCTCAGCCTGCCGGAGGGCACGCCGACCTCGTGGGTCATCCCCGACCTCAACGCGATCGCCGCGGCCTACGACATCTACTGCAACTGCATCAAGAGCGGTCCCGCCGGCGGCCCGGGCGACTACACGCTGTCCTCGACCACCAACGGCAACGCGCGCGGCAACAACCGCGCGGTGGTCGAGAAGGACCGCGGCGGCTTCGTCCAGGCGGACTTCGAGGGGCGCCTGCTCGGCCTGCGCATGCAGGGCAACGTCGGCGTGCGCTACGTCGTCACCGAGCAGGACGCCACCGGCTACCTGGCCACCGGCGGCGGCACCGAGGTCGTGATCGGGCAGAAGTACAAGGACTGGCTGCCGGCGCTGAACCTCTCGGCCAACCTGACCAAGGACCTGATCGCGCGCTTCGCCGCGGCCAAGGTGATGGCGCGTCCGCAACTCGGCAACCTGAACCCGGGCGGCACCATCAGCACGACGGGCACGCTGTCGATCACCACCGGCAACCCGTACCTGAAGCCCTTCCGCGCGAAGACCTTCGACGGCAGCCTGGAGTGGTACTTCGGCCGCAACGCCTTCATCGGCGTGGGCCTGTTCCAGAAGAACATCGACACCTACATCCAGAGCCTGCGCACCAACGCGCCGTACAACCAGACGGGGCTGCCGATGTCGCTGCTGCCGTCCAACTTCACCGGCGAGGAGGTGTTCCAGCTCACGACGCCGATCAACACCCCCGGGGGCAAGCTGCGCGGCATCGAGCTGAACTACCAGCAGCCGTTCACCTTCCTGCCCAGCTGGGGCAAGAACTTCGGCACGGTGCTCAACTACACCTACGTGAAGTCCAAGATCACCTACCTGATCTCGCCGACCAGCAACACCACCATCACCGACGACCTGCTCAACATGTCGCCGAAGTCGTGGAACGCCACGCTGTACTACGACGACAACACCTTCAGCGCGCGGGTGTCGGCGTCCAAGCGGTCGTCGTTCCTCACGCGCGTGCCGGGACAGAACAACAACGACGTCGAAGGGAAGAACGCCACGCTCAATGTGGACGCGTCCATCTCCTACAAGGTCAACGACCACCTCACCATCACCCTGGAAGGCGTCAACCTGACCAACGAGGCGAACGACCAGTTCATCTCCAGGGCCCGCAACAGCCCGGTCGTCTATCACGTGACGGGACGGGAATACCTCTTGGGAGCAAGCTACAAGTTCTGAGTTTGCTTGCTTGACGGCAAGGGGTCGGGCGGTGACGCTCGACCCCATTTCCTTTCGCAGCGCCGGGCAGGTTCAGCGAACGACTGCGTGAGGATGAGCGCCGACTCTCCACGGGGCATGGGGCCTCCCTCCGGGAACCCCAAGCCCCATTCCGGTCGCATCACCACGGAGAACTCATGAAGACATCATGGCTCGCAGCGCTGGTCCTTGTGGCCGGCGCCGCGCATGCGCAGGAGACGGCATCGTCGTTGCGCGTCATCCTCGTCGGCGATTCGACGATGGCCAGGAAGAGCGGCTATGGCGACGCGCTCTGCGCACGCTTCAAGCCGGAGGTCACCTGCCTCAACCTCGCCAAGGGGGCGCAGCACGAAGAGCTTCCGCGCCGAAGGCCTCTGGGGTCAGATCATGACGTTGCTGCGCGATCGGCCCGCGGGCCAGGCCGACGTCGTGCTGATGCAGTTCGGCCACAACGACCAGCCCGGCAAGCCGGGCCGGTCCACCGACCTGCAGACGGAGTTCCCCGTCAACCTGGCCGGCTACATCGACGACGTCGCGCCGACCGGCGCGCGGCTGGTGATGATCACGCCGCTCACGCGCCGCAGCTTCGACGCGCAGGGCCAGCTCGAGAACACCCTGCGCCCCTGGACCGACGCGACGATCCGCGTCAGCGCAGAGCACCGGGTCCCGTTGCTCGACCTGAACGCGATCAGTCACGCGGCCGTCCAGGCCATGGGCGAAACCGAGGCCGACACGCTGGCGATGGCGCCCAAGCCCATCGACGCCCCTGCGCAGGCCGCGTCCGCGCCCGATCGCGCGGGCGCCTCGAACCCCGTGTTCGACCGCACGCACCTCGGTGCCAAGGGCGCACAGGTGTTCTCGGCGATGGTCGCCGGGCAACTGGTCGTGGTGATGCCCGAGCTCAAGCGCTGGATGCGCTGAGCAGAGGTCAGAGCAGGTCCGCCATGGCCTCGGCGGGAATGATCGCGCCGGGATATCCGATCACGCGTGATGCGACTCGATTGCCATGCGTCGCCGCACTGACGGCATCGTGTCCCGAGAGCCGACGCGCCAGGTAGCCGCCGGCGAACGAATCTCCCGCCGCGGTGGTATCGACGACGCGCTCGACCCATTGCGTCGGCGCTTCGAGCCAACGTCCGTGTCCATCGACGGCACGCACGAGCGTCGATGACGCGCCGCGTTTGATCAGCACCTCGGGCGCCGCCAAGGCTTTCGCATGCGCGATGGCCGCGTCGAGGTCCGGCAGGTCCATCAGCGCCTGATGGTCGTCCGCCGTCACGAGCGCGATCGTGGCGAGCGAGAACGCCCGCTCGAACTCGACACGCGCCGCTTGGCGGTCCACCCACAAGCGAGGCCGGTAGTTGTTGTCGAAGACGACGTGGGCGCCGCGCTCGCGCATCGCGGCCATGAGCGCATAGAGGCGCTCACGCCCGGCGGGCGGCAGGATCGCGAGCGTGATGCCGCTGAGATAAAGCGCGTCGAACCCACCCGCATGCGCCTCCAGCGGCGTGCGCTCGACATCGAAGTACGCCTTCGCCGCCGCGGTGTCACGCCAGTAGTGGAAGCTGCGCTCGCCACGGCCATCGACCTCGATCATGTACAGCCCGGGCATGCGCCCCGGGAGCCGCCTCACCAGGCGCGTATCGATGCCCTGCTCTCGCCACCGTTCAAGCAGGCCGCTGCTGAGACCGTCCTCGCCGACAGCGGTGGCATACGCCACCTCCAGCCCCGCCGCCGCGCCGCAACGACGCAGATAGACGGCGGTGTTGAAGGTATCGCCGCCGTAGCCCAGCGTCATCGCGCCGAAGGCCTCGCCCTTGAGCTCCAGCATGCATTCGCCGATCACGGCCACGCGCTTGGTCATCGGAATCCTCTTCGTTTCTCAGTTTTGAAACGCTGTTTTGGATTCTGATTTCCAGAGGCGTCGAGCGCCACCGGAGTGACCCTAGCGAGGCCTCATCGCTTCACCAACAGACCGAGCTGCTTGCCGATGGCCGCATCGACAGTGCGCTTGGGCAGCGCCATCGGAATCGTCCAGTTCTTCAACTTCTGCTTCACGACGGTGTAGTTGACCTTGGGACTGGTGCTCGTGAGGGCGGTCAACACCGCCTGCCCGATGACGCGCGGGTGCAGGCCCTTCCTGCCCTCGGCCACGAACCCGACCCGGAAGCGTTCCATCGCCGCTGCGTAATCGGTGTGGCGGTACTGGCTGTAGTCCTCGGCCAGGGCCTTGTCCAGGATCGGCGTATTCACGTAGCCAGGCTCGATCAGGATCGCGTCGATCCCGTAGAGCTGCAGTTCGCGACGCAGCGACTCGGTCATGCCCTCGAGCGCATGCTTGGATCCGGCATAGGCCCCGAGGAACGGCGCGCCGAAGCGGCCGCCGACCGAGCTGATGTTGACGATGCGGCCGGGCTTGCCCTTCAGCGCCCGGTCGACGCCGAGCAAGGGAGCGAATGCCTGGGTCACGATGACGGGGCCCAAGGTGTTGATCTCCAGCTGCCGGCGCATGTCCTCGATCGGCTGGTGGAGCAGCGGGCCCACCACGCAGAAGCCGGCGTTGTTGACGAGCCCGCGCAAGGTCATGCCACCTAGTTGATCGCGCAGCTCGTCGGCGCACGCCCTCACGGACGCTTCATCCGTGACATCCATGAGCAGCGGCGTGAACCGCGCCCCCAACTCGGCCTGGGCCCGCTTCGCGTCGGCGTCGCTGCGCAGCGATCCGAAGACGCGATAACCGGCTTCCAACAGTACTTCCACGGTGGCGCGCCCGATCCCGGAGGACGCACCGGTGACGAGGATCACGTCTGAAGTCATTGCAGTTCCCCTTCAAGGTGTACATTGTCAATCATGAAGGTGGACATAGTACATTTTTAGGCCAGTTGGTCAAGATGTACGATGTTCTCGTGCCATATCCAGCCAAGACAGACCGCGAAGCCATCCTGGCAGCCGCGATGCAGCAAGCCGAAGAAGAAGGCGCCGACGCCCTGTCGATACGAGGCGTGGCGACCAAGCTGGGCATTGCGCCCAATGCGCTCTACCGATACTTCGGCAGTCTTTCCGACCTCCGGGGCGCGGTGTCGGAGGAGAGCCAGCGACGCCTGCTGTCGGCGATGCAGGCAGGGGTCGGCCGCAAGGGTCCCAGCGAGGCGATCCGGGCCATCGCGCAGGCGTATCTCCGGTTCGCACGGGAGAGCCCGCACGCTTTCGCGACCACGCTGCATCCGTCCAATGTCGAGGGGATGCCGCGGCGCACAGTCAGAGCTGGCGGTTCGTCGTCGCCCAGGTGGCGCGGCTGTACGGCGAGGAGCGCGCCGCGGAGGCCGCCGTGGCCCTATGGGCGTTTCTTCACGGCATGACGGTGCTGGAACGGGCTGGCGTCCTTGGCGGCGCCAAGCCTTCCGCCGGATTCGATCTCGGCCTGAAGCTCTGGATCACCGGGGCTGCCGCAGACGGCGCGGACTGAAAGCTCCGGCTTCGGGATCTCCTTCAGCTCGACCAGCATGGGCAGATCCCGCGCCTCGACCTGCACCGAGTGCTCCGCGACGGGGCGTCGATCGACGACGGGCTTGGGGTGGCGGAAGAAGAACATGGCGCGCAGATCGAGACGCACCGCGAGGCTTCAACCGAGGGGTTTCCCTCGCTGATGAATGGAATGGGGTGACCGGTCGGGATCGAACCGACGGCCTCCGGGGCCACAACCCGGCGCGCTGACCAACTGCGCTACGGCCACCCTTGAACTGGACTCGACGCCCGGATTCGAACCGGGGACGGCTTGCGCCAACGGATTTGCAATCCGTCGCCTTGAACCTCTTGGCTACGTCGAGATGAATGCGTGAGATGTCCTCTCTCGGCTGTGTCCGCACGCGAGCCCGGCCGTCTGCACGGTGCGTCTCGCTGCATGCCGGCGCGGCCGCGTCGGCACACATGCACGTCGAGCCGGCCCGCCGCTTGTGCACGGACACACCCGAGAGAAGAAGAACGGAAAACGGAAACAAAAAAGCCCGGATCCTTGCGGAATCCGGGCCTCTTTCGAGTCCTGCGAATCGTGCGCGCCTGTCGGCTAAGCCTTGCGCGCTGAGTGATCCGCCCCGTCATCCGCACCTGCCATCCAATGACGATGGCCTTCGGTTGCATGGCAATGACAGCAGCGGTGATGCGCGCTCACCAGGGACACAGCCACACCGCCGGCAGGCAGTGCGTTGGTCTGGAGGGCGATGGCGCGGTTCATGATCAGCTCTTGACTTCAGATGGGCTTCGGATCGACTTCTGGGGTGGAGCGGGTCGGAGACCCGTTCCGTTGTTCTGGAATGAAGCAGATTGTGAACACCGTTCACATCGACGTCAACTAGAATTTGTGAATACTTTTCACATCGCCACGTGACCACGCCCACTTCGACCCTCCGACGCCAGAACGTCCTGTCCCTGTTCCAGGAGTTCGTCGAGCAGAGCATCTCCACCGGCGGATCGCCGAAGGGGCTTGAAGCGGCGTTTGCCGAGAAGCTCGAGGTCAGCCGCGCCACCTGGAGCATGGCCAAGTCCGGCGAACGCCCGATCGGCGACAAGCTCGCGCGGCAGTTCGAAGACCGCTGCGGACATCCATCTGGTTGGCTCGACGAGGAGCGCGCGCCGAAAGGCATGAGCCAGGCCGAGCAGCAGTTCGTCGCGTTGGCGCTCAAGACCTATCGGGAGACCAACAGCGATGGGCGGAAGAAGCTTCGCCAGCTGCTCAAGACCTGGACGGTCTAGCCAGGCGTCGTCAACGTCGCCCGGACTCGCCAAAATGGTGCTGGTTGCGAAACATCGTGCGCTCCGACAGCGGATGCGCCGACGTTCGAAAGTACTCCGCGCTCAGCATCGCAAGCTCCTCACGGGCTCCGGGCACGCCAGCGTCCGCAATCAGCAGGACGTCATGAGCCGGGACTGCCGCAAGGAGTTCTCCGCGGCATTCCACCGTCCATCTCCGCCACGTCGTCCCGACCAGCAGCAACAGCGAATCGTGCGGGTCACGCAAAGTCACGCGGTACGTCAGACCCGATGCCGAAGCGATCCGCTCCGGTTCAGTGCCCGACAACGTCGCGGCGAAACGGTTGAAGGCGCGGGTGAGAAGGTCTTCGTATTCATCAGCATCCCAAGGGATCTCGCCCCATCGCACCATGTCGATGCCGCCATCGCGATGGACCGTGCAGATCAAGGCCAGAGACTCGTTGTGCTCGAAATGCACGGGCATGCGGTCGTCGGGGCGGCCTTCCCGGTGGCCGCCCGCCCGCGCAATCTCAGCCTCCAGGTCCTCCATCCGGATGAAGCGCGGACGCAGGCTGGGATCGTCCTGGACACGCATCTTCACTGCCTCGCCTTGAACCACCGCCCCAACGCCGCCCGCTCCTCGTCGGTGATGCCGGTCGCGTTGTTCAGCGGCATGGTCTTCTGCACCACGACCTGCTGGTAGATCTCGGCCGCATGCTGCTCGATCATCTGCGGCTCGTGGAACTGGATGCGCTTGGGCGCGAGCGCCGCGTTGTGGCACGCGAGGCACCGGGCGTTGACGATCGTCTTCACCTGCTCGAAGGACACTTCGGCCGGATCGCCCAACGCCGCGGTGGCGCCGGGGCCAGGTGTTGCAGACGACGTTGCCGGTGCCATCGTGACGGGCACCGTCGCCGGCTGAGGTGCCAGCCACGCGATCAGGACCGCCAGCAGCATCACCACCGCCACCAGCAGCGGCCAGGCATCGATGCCCTTGTGGCGCTTCACGAACCAGGTGCGCACCAGCGCGCCCGCGGCCATCAGCATCACCAGCACCAGCCAGTTCTGCGAGTGGCTGTAGAGCATGCCGTAGTGGTTGGACAGCATCGCAATCAGCACCGGCAGCGTGAAGTAGGTGTTGTGCACGCTGCGTTGCTTGCCGCGCTGGCCGTGGACCGGGTCCACCGGCCGCCCCGCCCGCATGTCGGCGATGACCTGCTTCTGGCCCGGGATGATCCAGAAGAAGACGTTCGCGCTCATCATCGTGGCGATCATGGCGCCGGTGATCAGGAAGGCCGCGCGGCCCGCGAAGAGCTGGCTGGCCCCCAGGCCGCCGCCACGACGGCCACCGCGATCAGGCCGAGCACCACACCGTCGTTGCCGATCGAGCCGTCGGTTTTGCGGCCGAAGCGCCGGCAGATCTGGTCGTAGACGATCCAGCCGCCCGCCAGGAAGCCAAGCGCTCCTGAGATCGCCGCGGGCGCGCTCCAGTCGAAGACACGCTTGTCGATCAGGTAGGTGTCGGCGTTGAAGAGGTACAGCAGCGCGAAGAGCGCGAAACCGCTCATCCACGTCCAGTAGCTCTCCCAGTAGAACCAGTGCAGGTGCTGCGGCAGGTTGGCCGGCGCGACCATGTACTTCTGCGGGTTGTAGAAGCCGCCGCCGTGCACCGCCCACAGTTCACCGTCCACGCCCTTGGACTTCAAGTCCTCGGCCTGCGGCTTCACCAGATGGTTGTCCAGCCAGACGAAATAGAACGAGGCGCCGATCCAGGCGATGGCCACGATCACGTGCAGCCAGCGCAGCAGCAAATTGGCCCAGTCGAGCAGGTAGCTGTCCATCAACGAACGTCGTGCAAGATCCGGACCACCACTGCGGGCGCTGTGAACCGGCAAGCGTCGCGCTGAGAAAACCGGGGCGCCGCGGCGACGTTGAGGAGTGAAGTGTATACAGTTTGGCTTGCGGACTGCGACGGCCGCGGGCCCTCACCCCCGCCCTCTCCCGCAAGCGGGAGAGGGAGTTTCACCGTGGTTCGTCGGGTTGTTGCATCGCTTGCGCAACAACCGACAGCGCCACCATCTCGGGCTGCTTGCCAGGGATGCCGGGAATGCCGATCGGGCAGGTGACGTGCGCCAGCTCGGCGGGTGTGAAGCCTCGTGCCTCAAGGCGGTGGCGGAACGTCGCCCACTTGCTCTTGCTGCCGATCAGGCCGATGTACGGCAGATCCTGCGACTCGCGTTGGCGCTTCAGGCAACTGGCGAGGATGTCGAGGTCCTCCGCATGGCTGAAGCTCATGATCAGCACATGCGAGCCCGCGGCCAGCGTCGGCACCGCGCCCTGCACAGGCTCGGACTGCTCGGCGCGGACGTTGTCCGGCAACGGCTCCGGGAACATGCCCTCGCGGCTGTCGATCCAGTGCACGGTCGCCGGCAGCTTCGACAGCAGGTCGACGATCGCCCGACCCACGTGCCCGCCGCCGAACAGCGCAATGCGCCGCCATTCGCGCTGGTCGCCGAGGCGATCGGCCAAGCCGGCGATGGACTGCGCGTCCAACCATGCGAAGTTCAGCCACACGACGCCACCGCAGCACTGCCCCAGCGAGGGGCCGAGCGCGAAGCGCTGACGCGCCTCCATGACGCGTCCCGCGGCCAACGCCGCTCGCGCCTTCGCGATCGCGTCGAATTCGAGCTGTCCGCCGCCGATCGTGTTCACGACATCGGAGGCGGTCACCGCCATCCACGCGCCGACCTCCCGCGGGCCGCTGCCCTGCAGCTCGTCCACGCGCACCAGCACCGCCGGCTCGCGCGCGAGTCTCAGGGCCAGCGTCTGCCAGGCGCGCATGCGAGGACCTCAGCTGCCCCGGTAGGTCGAATACGACCAGGGGCTGGCCAGCAGCGGCACGTGATAGTGCGCGCCCGGGTCCGCGATCCCGAAGTCCAGCGGCACCTCGTCCAGGAACGCCGGCTCCGGCAACGTCACGCGCCGGCTGCGGAAGTACTCCGCCACCGCGAAGACCAGCCGGTAGCGGCCGACCTGCAGCGCCGCGCCCTCCAGCAAGGGACCGTCCGCCCGCCCGTCGGCGTTCAGCGTCAGCGCCTGCAGCAGGCGCGGCTCGCCGGACTCGATCCGGTACAGCCGGACGGCCATGCCGGCGGCCGGGCTGCCGTGCATGGTGTCGAGGACGTGAGTCGTGAGCTTGCCCATCGGCGCCTTCGGTGAAAGAGGGAATGAAAGCACAAAGTGTATACACTCCCGAACACACTGCACACCCGCATCCACACGGCCTCGCGCCGTTGGCCGCGTCCGCCACGCCCTCTCCGTCCGTCACCCACTCCGCCATGAACGCCCGGGACCTCGACGCCAGCGCATCCGTCACCGGACGCATCACGGCCGCCATCACGCAGGCGATCGTCGAGCGCCGGCTGATGCCGGGCACCAAGCTGGTCGAGCAGCAACTGGCGGACATCTTCGAGTGCTCGCGCACGCTGGTGCGGCAGGCGCTGAACCAGCTCAGCCGCGACCGGCTCGTGCGGCTGGAGCCGGCGCGCGGCGCCTTCGTCGCCCAGCCCAGCGTCGAGGAGGCCCGCCAGGTCTTCGAGGTGCGCAAGATGCTGGAGGCGGCGATGCTCGCCGACCTCTGCCAGCGCATCACTCCCGCGCAGATCAAGCAGCTGCGCGCCCATCTGAAGCAGGAGCGCGAAGCCGTCGCCCGCACCGACGTCCCCGGCCGCACGCGGCTGCTGGCGGACTTCCACGTCGTGCTCGCCCGCATGCAAGGCAACGAGGTGCTGGCGCAGCTGCTGACCGACCTGCTCTCGCGCAGCTCGCTGATCGCGCTGATGTACCAGAGCTCCCATTCCGCCGCCGAATCGCAGGCCGAGCACGACGCCATCGTCGACGCGCTCGAGGCCCGCGACAAGCGCGCGGCGCTGAAGCTGCTCGATGCGCACCTCGGCAACGTCGAGGCCAACCTGCGGCTCGATCCGCGCGTGCAGGACCTGAAGTCGGTCCTGCAGCGCTGATGCGGCCGCCCTCCCTCGACACGTCCGCCGACGCGCCTCCCGACATTCCTTCGACACCGCCATGAAGTCCGCCGCATGAAGCCCGTCGTCTCCCCCGGATATCCCCGCGACCTCGTCGGCTACGGCGAGCATCCGCCACACGCGCAGTGGCCCGGCCAGGCGCGCATCGCCGTGCAGTTCGTCCTCAACTACGAGGAAGGCGGCGAGAACTCGGTGCTGCACGGCGACGCCGGCAGCGAGCAGTTCCTGTCCGAGATGTTCAACCCGCCGGCCTTCCCCGCGCGCCACCTGAGCATGGAGGGCATCTACGAATACGGCTCGCGCGCCGGCGTGTGGCGGCTGCTGCGTGAATTCGAGAAACGCGCGCTGCCGCTGACGGTCTTCGGCGTGTCGATGGCGCTGGAGCGGCATCCCGAGCTGACGAAGGCCTTCGTCGAGCTGAACCACGAGATCGCGTGCCACGGCTGGCGGTGGATCCATTACCAGGGCGTCGACGAAGCGATCGAGCGCCAGCACATGGACATCGGCATGGACATCATCCAGCAGCTGACCGGCGAGCGCCCGTCGGGCTGGTACACCGGCCGCGACAGCCCCCACACGCGGCGGCTGGTCGCCGACTTCGGCGGCTTCGAATACGACAGCGACTACTACGGCGACGACCTGCCGTTCTGGCTCAACGTCCGCAAGACCGACGGCGCGCTGACACCGCATCTGGTGGTGCCCTACACGCTGGACTGCAACGACATGCGCTTCGCGCTGCCGCAGGGCTTCAGCCACGGCGACGAGTTCTTCGAGTACCTGCGCGACACCTTCGACGTGCTCTACGCCGAGGGCGCCGAGGCCCCGAAGATGATGAGCATCGGCATGCACTGCCGCCTGCTCGGCCGGCCGGGCCGGATGCGCGCCCTGCAGCGCTTCCTCGACCACGTCGAGAAACACGACCGCGTCTGGGTCGCCCGGCGCGTCGACATCGCCCGCCACTGGCGCGCCACGCATCCGTTCGATGCGGACAAGGCCTTCGTGTGGGGCTGAATCGCTGAGCTATCGATGAGCACCTCCTCGCCAACATCCCCGCCCTTGCCGGCCCTGGCCCTCGCCACGTTGAACGCCGCCGACGAAGACGCCTTCGTCGCGTTGCTGGACGGCGTCTACGAACACTCGCCATGGATCGCGCGACGCGCGTTCGCGGGTCGCGCCGCCGGCGGCTTCGCGAGCCTCGCGGCGCTGAAGCATGCGATGGCCACCGTCGTGCGCGAGGCCGCGCTCGACGAACAGGTCGGCCTGATCCGAGCGCATCCGGAACTCGCCGGCAAAGCGATGGTCGCCAGGTCGCTGACGGCCGAATCCACGAACGAACAGAGCAAGGCCGGCCTCACCGATTGCACACCAGAGGAGTTCGCCCGGCTGCAGCAGCTGAACACCGACTACAACGCGCGCTTCGGGTGGCCGTTCATCCTCGCCGTCCGCGGCCCGCGGGGCGACGGCCTGACGCGGCAGCAGATCATCGACACCTTCGCGCGGCGCCTGAATGCGCACCCGGACATCGAGCGCGCCGAGTGCCTGCGCAACATCCACCGCATCGCGGAGATCCGCCTGAACGACAAGTTCGGCGTGACGCCGACGCTCGGCAACCAGGTCTGGGACTGGGCGGAGTCGTTGGCGCGATTCTCCGATCCGGGCTTCGCGGAGAACGGCCAGCTCACCGTCCTCTACCTGACCGAGGCCCACCGCGCCGCTGCAGCGCAACTCGCGGACTGGATGCGCGAGTGCGGCTTCGACGAGGTCGGCATCGATGCGGTCGGCAACGTCGTCGGCGTCTATCACGGCGAGGACCACGACAAGCCGGACGGACAGGCGGGCGAGCCTCCCCGGCTGCTGACCGGCAGCCACTACGACACCGTCCGCAACGGCGGCAAGTACGACGGACGCCTCGGCATCTTCGTGCCGATGGCCTGCGTGCGCGAACTCAAACGCCAAGGTCGCCGGCTCAAGCACGGCATCGAGCTGATCGGTTTCTCCGAGGAGGAAGGCCAGCGCTACAAGGCGACCTTCCTCGGTTCCAGTGCGTTGGTCGGCCGCTTCGACCCGGACTGGCTCGATCAGGCCGATGGCGACGGTGTCGTGCTTCGCGACCTGATGCGCGACGCCGGCCTGCCCGGCACGATGGACGCGATCCAGGCGCTGCAGCGGGATCCCGCGCGCTACCTCGGCTTCATCGAGGTCCACATCGAGCAGGGCCCCGTCCTCAACGAGCTCGACCTGCCGCTGGGCATCGTCACCTCGATCAACGGCAGCCTGCGCTATGTCGGCGAAGTGCGCGGGCTGGCCTCGCACGCCGGCACGACGCCGATGGACCGCCGGCGTGACGCCGCCGCGGCGGTGGCGGAGTTGATCCTCTACGTCGAGGAACGCGCCGGCGCCGTGCCCGAGGTCGTCGGCACCGTCGGGCAACTGCAGGTCCCCAACGGCTCCATCAACGTCATCCCGGGCCGCTGCCGGTTCAGCCTCGACCTGCGCGCGACGACCGACGCCGCGCGCGACGCGCTCGACGCCGACGTGCGCGCCCGGCTCGCCGAGATCTGCGAACGTCGCGGTGTCAGCTTCACCCTGGAGCGCACCGAAGCCGCCGCCGCCGCGCCCAGCGACGCCGCATGGCAGTCGCTCTGGGAATCGGCCGTCGACGCGCTGGGGCTGCCCGTGCACCGGATGCCCTCGGGCGCCGGCCACGACGCGATGAAGCTGCATCAGGCGATGCCACAGGCCATGCTGTTCCAGCGCGGCCTGAACCTCGGCATCAGCCACAACCCGCTCGAAGCGATCAGCAACGACGACACCGAACTCTGCGTGCAGGCCTTCCTCGCGCTGCTCGACCGGCTGTGAACGCCGCGCGACCTGTCCGACTCCGATCCGCCGGATCACGATTTCCTGGATGAACGCCTCATGACCGCTTCCGCCCCGTCTTCCTACGACGCGCTCGACGCCTGGATCGACGCCCACTTCGACGAACAGGTCCGCTACCTGCAGGCGCTGGTGCGCGTGCCCACCGACACGCCGCCCGGCAACAACGCGCCGCATGCCGAGCGCACGGCCGACCTGCTCGCCGAGATGGGGTACGTCGCAGAGAAGCATGTGGTGCCACAGGCGCAGGTGCGCGAGTACGGGCTCGAATCGCTGACCAACCTGATCGTGCGACGCCGCTTCGGCGCGGAAGACGGGGGCACGAGCACTGGAAGCGCCGGCCCCGTGATCGCGCTGAACGCCCATGGCGACGTGGTTCCGCCGGGCGACGGCTGGACACACGATCCCTATGGCGGCGAGGTGGTCGACGGCCAGCTCTTCGGGCGCGCGTCCGCCGTCAGCAAGAGCGACTTCTCGACCTACACCTTCGCGCTGCGCGCGGTGGAAGCGCTGCACGCGCAGGGCGCCGCGTTGAACGGTGGCGTCGAGCTGCACTTCACCTACGACGAGGAATTCGGTGGTGAACTCGGTCCCGGCTGGCTGCTGCAGCAAGGACTGACGAAACCCGATCTGCTGCTCGCGGCCGGCTTCAGCTACCAGGTCGTCACCGCGCACAACGGCTGCCTGCAGATGGAGGTGACGGTCCACGGCAAGATGGCGCACGCCGCGATCCCGGACACCGGCATCGATGCGCTGCAGGGGGCGGTCGTCATCCTGAGCGCGCTCTACGCGCGCAACGCCGACTACCGCAAGGTCACGTCCAAGGTCGAAGGCATCAAACATCCCTACCTGAACGTCGGCCGCATCGAGGGCGGCACCAACACCAACGTCGTGCCGGGCAAGGTGACGTTGAAGCTCGACCGCCGGATGATTCCGGAAGAGGACCCGATCGCCGTCGAGGCCGAGATCCGCGACACCATCGCGCAAGCGGCGGCGTCGTTCCCCGGCATCACGGTCGACGTGAAGCGGCTGCTGCTGGCACGCGCGCTCCAGCCGCTGCCGGGCAATCTTCCGCTCGTGGAGGCGCTGCAGCGCCATGGCGAGGCTGTATTCGGCGAGCCGATCCCGACCTCGGGCACACCGCTCTACACGGACGTGCGTCTCTACGGCGAGCACGGCATTCCTGCGGCGATCTACGGTGCCGGCCCGCGCACCGTCCTCGAGTCGCATGCCAAGCGCTCGGACGAGCGTGTCGAGCTGGACGATCTGCGCCGGGCGACCAAGGTCGTCGCACGCACGCTGCTGGACTTGTTGACGCCTGCCTGATCGCTCCACTCGTCGAACGCGAAGCGGGCATGGCCGGGGCCGGCGGCGAAGCCGAGCGTTCAAGACTGACTTGAGCGCCGTCTGTCCGAGTGCAGTGAGCCGCAGGTGAACGGAACGAGTTGGCGCGACCTCGCGAGGCGCGAGCCGCCGGCCCCGGCCATGCCTGCTTCGCGCGCCCGCCCTAGAATGCGCCCCGTCATGCGCCTGCATTCCCCCACCGTTTTCGTCCGCTGGATGGCCGTCCTGGTCTTCTGGCTGGCGGCGCTGCTGCCTGCGGCGTCGATGGCGGCGCAGGCGCTGAACGGGGATCTGGCGCCCTGGACGCAGATCTGCCGGTCCAGCGTGGTCGGCCCGCGCGCCGCCGAACTGCGGGCGGGGTTGGCGGACAGCGGTGCCGATGATCAGGATCACGCGCTGTTCCAGCACTGTGCGTTCTGCCATCTGCACCAGGACGCCCTGCCCTTGCCGCCGTTCCCTGCGGTGCTGCCTTTGCGCACCGAGCTGCGCCACGGCCTGCCCGAGCGCTTCTACAGCGCGACGGTCACCGCGCATGCCTGGCGCAGCGCGCCGGCGAGAGCGCCCCCTCTGACGGTCTGAAGTCAGCCGCACCGGCCCCAGCCGGTGCTCCTTCATTCCGTTGGAGTTCCTTTCCATGCACAGCATTTCCCGTGCGCGCCGGCTTCGAGCCGGCGCGCTGACGGCGCTGGCGTCCGCTTCCGCCGCGGCGTTCACGACCGTGTACGCCGCGGAGGACGCCGCCGTCGAATCCGCCGCTTCCGCCGCCATTTCCGCCCCCATTCGCGCGCAGTCCCTGGGCATCGTCCGTGTCGACGGCGCCGCGCCGACCTCGCTTCCGAGCCGCATTCCCACCACGATGGAGGGCGTCTCCGGCGAGGCGATCGCCCGCGACATCAACGCCACCGACGCCGAGGACGCGCTCAAGTACTTGCCCAGCCTGCTGGTGCGCAAGCGCTACATCGGCGACTACAACCACGCCGTGCTGTCGACGCGCGCCTCCGGCACCGGCAACAGCGCGCGTTCGCTGGTCTATGCGGACGGCATCCTGCTGTCCAACCTGCTCGGCAACGGCGCGACCTTCGCGCCGCGCTGGGGCCTCGTCTCGCCGGAGGAGATCGCCCGCGTCGACGTGATGTACGGGCCGTTCTCGGCGGCGTACTCAGGCAACGCGGTCGGTGCGGTCGTCGACTACCAGACGCGGATGCCGACCCGGTTCGAGGCGCATGCGCGGGTGGGCTACAGCCATCAGCCCAACGACCTGTACGGGCACAAGCGCGACTACGACGCCAAGCAGGCGAGCGCCTCGATCGGCAGTGCCGAGGGCGCGTTCTCGTGGTGGCTGCACGCCGGCCGCACCGACAGCGAAGGGCAGCCTCAGACCTTTGCGAACCGACCCTTGAGTTCATCGGCACCGGCGGCCAACGCCGTGCCGGTGACGGGCGCGGTGAGCGGACTCAATCGCGCCAACCAGCCGTGGCTGCTGCTCAGCAGCGGCACGCAGTACGACACGGTGCAGGACCAGGCCAAGCTGAAGCTTGCCTACGACATCGATCCCGGGCTGCGGGCGATGGCGGTGGTCGGGCTCTGGAGCAACCGCTCGGACGGGCAGTCGGAGAGCTTCCTGACCGATGCGAACGGACGCACGATCGATCACCGTGCCAGCGGCGGCATCACGCAGCCGGTCAGCATCGATGGCAAGGGCTACACGCTGAGCGCGGCCGACTTCCCGCAGACGCGCGATGAGCTGGAGCACCGCATGTACGCGCTGTCGCTGAAGCGCCGCGTGCGCGACGGGCTTGGATGGGAAGTTTCCGGCAGCCTGTACGACTACCTCGCCGACCGCTCGCGCGCCTACGCGCCGACCAGCACGCCGAGTTCAACGCTGCCTCAGGGCGGCCGGCTCACCGATCAGGCGGGCACCGGCTGGAACACACTGTCGGCCAAGCTCAGCTGGACGCCGGACGGCAGCGATCACACGATCGACGCGGGCGTGTCGCAGGAGCGCTTCCGCCTGCGCAGCCGCGTGTTCGGGCTGGATGACTGGCGCGCGGCGGCCGGCGGCGCGCAGAGCGCGCGCTTCGAGGGCGACACGCGCGTGCGTGCCGTGTTCGCTCAGGACGCCTGGGCGTTCGCGCCGGACTGGACGGCGGTATTCGGCCTGCGCGGCGAGCGCTGGCAGGCCTTCGACGGCCTCACGCAAGCGCTGGCCACCCAGACCCCGCATGCCCATCCTGATCGATCGCAGACGGCCTGGTCCCCGAAGGCCGCGCTGTCCTACGGACTCAGCGAGCAGTGGGTGATCAAGGCCAGCACGGGTCGCGCGGTTCGCTTCCCGACGGTCAGCGAGTTGTTCCAGGGCGGTTTCAGCCCGACCGGCAGCTTCATCAACAACGACCCGAATCTCAAGGCCGAGCGCAGCTGGACCAGCGAGCTCAGCGCCGAGTGGACCGGGGCGGACCGAGATGCGTTGCGGCTCACGCTGTTCCATGAGGACAGCCGGGATGCGCTGTATTCGCAGATCAATCCGGGCGTCAACACGACGACCGCGACAGTGCAGAACATCAATCACGTGCGCACGCGGGGCGTCGAACTCAGCGGCACTGCAGGGCTTCCTCAGCACGTGAGCCTCACCGGCAGCGTGACCTTCGCCGACTCGATCATCCTGGCCAACGCCGGCTACGCCACGGTGCCGGGCGACACGATCGGCAAGTGGCAGCCGCGCGTGCCGCGCTGGCGCGCCACGCTGCTCGCGCAGTGGCAGGCCCGCGACGACCTGAGCCTGAGCCTGGGCGCGCGCTACAGCGGCAAGCAGTTCAGCACGCTGGACAACAGCGACGTCAACGGCTTCGCCTACATGGCGGCGAGCAAGTACTTCACCGTCGACGTGCGGGCGCAGTGGAAGATCGACAGGCAGTGGACCCTCGCCGCCGGCGTCGACAACCTCAACAACTACCAGTACTGGAACTTCCACCCGTATCCGGGGAGGACGTTCCAGGTGGAGGCGAGGTGGGACTACTAGCCGGAGGTCAGTCTGGCAACTCGATCCCCGGCCACCGCCGGGAGGTATGGATGATCCGTCGAATCCAGAGGGTCGGATCAATGACCTCATAGTGCAGGCGATAGCTTCGCCTGACTGGGAGGACTCGCAGGTTGCCGCTCTTTGTGCGCGTTCCAAGACATGGCTGACATCCCAGCATCATGAACTTGCGGACAAACTCCTTTGCCATCTTTCGAGCGGCAGGTGGGTTGTCCGCCTCAATGCGGGCCAGGATGTTGGTCAGGTCTTGGTGAGCTTCGCGCGTCAGCTCGACGTTCAAGGCTGCGACGGGAGGTCCGACGGCCTCACCGCTCCGAAACGTTCTTCGAGTTCCTTGATCGCATCTTCCAGCGAGATCGAGTGACCAAGAACAAC
This sequence comes from Roseateles chitinivorans, assembly GCF_050632235.1. Classification (GTDB taxonomy): domain Bacteria; phylum Pseudomonadota; class Gammaproteobacteria; order Burkholderiales; family Burkholderiaceae_C; genus Roseateles; species Roseateles chitinivorans_A. Next base: position 5,719,419 of record NZ_CP192584.1, read on the forward strand.
CGACCGCTGGCTCTCGCGCACCAGCCGATACTCATGCGCCTCACAGTTGTTCGGATCGAAGAATTCTGGACTGTTGATGAACATCGCCTCCTCGATCAGCCCGAGGACAAACTCATCGACGCTGAAGTGCGCCGCAGCGGCTTTCGCTTCCAGCTTGCGCTTGAGCGCCTCGCTGAGCCGGATGGTCAATGTAGTCGGGGTGATGTCGGTCATGTCGGTCATGTACGGACTGAAGTCAAATCGCTCTAGGACAGCGTTCATTCTGCACCTGCACTTTCCAATGAAGGGGGATGCAGGATTCTGAGAAGCAGTTGGACCGGTCAGGATCGAGCCAGAGCCCAAAACGACTCGGACAAGTCTGTCCGTCGCGAAAGACGATCACTTTGAGCCAGCCGCGGCGGCGACACGGCGTCGCGGTTCGTCCACCCCGTAGTTCCCCGCCCTGACCAAAGGCACCCCACGGGCAGCGGGGCACAATCCCCGCGCACCGCCCCGCACGGCCACGAGCCGCGCGGGCGGCTTCCCGACTCCAGGAGCACATCGCATGCAATCCCGCCTCTCGTTGACCGCCGCGCTGGTGGTCGGGCTCGGCGCCGGCACGGCCGCCACCGCACAGACCGCCTCGGCCCCCGCGGCCCCGGCCGCCGCCTCGGCGACCTCTGCCGCTTCGCAAGGCCTGGCCTACCCGGCCACCCGCAAGGTCGACCAGACCGACAACTACCACGGCACCACGGTCGCCGACCCGTACCGCTGGCTCGAGGACGACAACAGCGCCGACACCAAGGCCTGGGTCCAGGCCGAGAACGCGGTCACCGACAAGTTCCTCGCCGCGATGCCGCAGCGCCTGCCCGCGCGCAAGCTCTACACCGACCTCTACAACTTCGAGAAGTTCGGCGTGCCCTCCAAGGAAGGCGGCCGCTACTTCTGGACCCGCAACAACGGCCTGCAGCAGCAGGCGGTGCTCTACACCGCCCGCAGCCTGAAGGACACGCCGCAGGTCGCCCTCGACCCCAACACCCTGTCCAAGGACGGCACCGTCGCCCTGACCGGCAGCGTCGTCTCCAAGGACGGCCGCCTGATGGCCTACGGCACCGCCGGCGCCGGCTCCGACTGGCAGACCTGGAAGGTCCGCGACCTCGACACCGGCAAGGACCTGGACGACACCATCGAGTGGGTGAAGTTCTCCGGCGCCTCCTGGACGCCCGACGGCAAGGGCTTCTTCTATTCGCGCTACGACGCGCCCAAGGAGGGCGCGGCCCTCACCGGCGCCAACTACTTCCAGAAGGTCTACTACCACCGCCTGGGCACGCCGCAGTCCGCCGACACGCTGGTCGTCGAGAACCCCGCCGAGAAGGAATGGGGCTTCAACGTCGACGTCACCGACGACGGCCGCCTCGCGCTGATCAACGTCTGGAAGGGCTCGGCCCGCAAGAACGGCCTGCTCGTCCTGCCGCTGGACGGCAAGGGCGGCTACGGCGGCGCCAAGCCCGTGCCGCTGACCGTCAGCTTCGACGCCGAGTACGCGCCCGTCGTGCTCGACGGCCAGCGCCTGATCGTCAAGACCGACAAGGACGCGCCGCGCGGCCGCCTGATCGCGATCGACCTGGACAAGGACTGGCAGGCCAAGGACCCCAAGACCTGGACCACGCTGGTGCCCGAGACCAAGGATGCCCTGACCGCCGCCAGCGGCGTCGGCGGCCAGCTGGTGCTGAGCTACCTGCAGGACGCCGCCACGCTGGTGCGCGTGCATGCCCCCAGCGGCAAGCATGTGCGCGACATCGCGTTGCCCGGCGTCGGCACCGCCGCCGGCTTCGGCGGCAAGTGGAACGACCCCGAGACCTTCTTCAGCTACACCAGCCTGACCACGCCGGGCGAGATCTGGCGCCTGGATGCGAAGACCGGCAAGGCCGAGCTGTTCAAGCGCACGGAGACGGCCTTCGAGGCGAACCAGTTCGAGAGCAAGCGCGTCTTCGTCACCAGCAAGGACGGCACCAAGCTGCCGATCTTCATCGCCCACCGCAAGGGCCTGAAGCTGGACGGCACCAACCCGACGCTGCTCTACGGCTACGGCGGCTTCAACGTGCCGATGACGCCGGGCTACGGCGTCACCGCCGCGACCTGGATGAAGATGGGCGGCGTGTACGTGCTGGCCGTGCTGCGCGGCGGCGGCGAGTACGGCGCCGCCTGGCACGAAGCCGGCACCAAGGGCAAGAAGCAGAACGTCTTCGACGACTTCATCGCGGCCGGCGAGTACCTCGTGGCCAGCAAGTACACGCAGCCCGCGAAGCTCGCCATCAACGGCGGCTCCAACGGCGGCCTGCTGGTCGGCGCGGTCGTGAACCAGCGCCCGGACTTGTTCGGCGCTGCGGTGCCGCAGGTCGGCGTGATGGACATGCTGCGCTTCCACAAGTTCACCATCGGCTGGGCGTGGACCTCGGACTACGGCAGCTCGGAGAACGCCGCCGACTTCCAGTGGCTCAAGGCCTACTCCCCGCTGCACACGATCAAGAGCGGCGCGCGGTATCCGGCCATCCTGGTGACGACCGGCGACCATGACGACCGCGTCGTGCCGGCCCACAGTTTCAAGTACACCGCGACGCTGCAGGCCGCCGACACCGGCCCCGCGCCCAAGCTGATCCGCATCGAGACGCAGGCCGGCCACGGCGCCGGCAAGCCGACCTCCAAGATCATCGAGGAGCGTGCGGACATCCTGGCCTTCATCGCGAACACCTTCGGGATGGACGTGAAGTGAACTGAGGGCCTCGTCGCCCGCCCCGGCGCGCCCTGGCGCGCCGCCCCGAAGCCCGGCCGTCGACGACGCGCCGGGCTTTCCACTTTCTGGCTGGACGCTGCCGGGCCGGGCATTCACCGTGCAGGCGGAAATGGGCGTGAAATCCGGCCAGATGTTTGGCCGGATTTGCGCCCTGTTCTTGTCGTCTCGGAATCTTTGGCGACCGCGATGATGCGAAGCATGACGACACGCCGCACGCCCGCCAGCCCGCAGTCCACGCTCCCGCGTCCCTGCCCGCACACCTGCCCGCCTTCGTGCCCGGCCAGGCCAGCCCCGGCGCCGGTCCCCCTTCCGCGGACCTGACTCACCACGATCCTCGCGCCCAGGCCGCGGCCCCTTGCGGGTCGCCCATGGCCGGCGCGCATGCGCTTCCCCATTCGCCACGCCGCAGCGCCACGCCCCCAGCAGTCGGGGTGTCCAGGCGGCGTCACAGCGCCCTTGCCCGGCCCTTCCACGAGGGGCCGGGCTTTTTCGTTCCGCCCGGCGCCGGTTCAGCGCCTGATCAGCGCCTGATCAGCGCTTGTCCAGCACGTACGCCCGCACGTGGTCGCCGGGCCGGGTGCCGGTCGACCCATGCCCGCCGGCGATGACGAGCAGGTACTGCCGCCCGTCCGCGCCCAGGTAGGTCATCGGCGTCGCCTGGCCGCCCGCGGGCAGGCGGCTTTCCCACAGCACGCGGCCGTCGTTGACGTCGTAGGCGCGCACGTAGTCGTCCATGCTGCCCGACAGGAAGGCCAGGCCGCCGGCCGTCATCAGCGGCCCGCCCAGGCTCGGCACGCCCAGCCTGAACGGCACGGGGAGTGGGGACAGGTCGCGCACCGTGCCGTTGCGATGCCGCCAGACGACCTTGCCCTCGTTCAGGTCGACACCGGCCACCGTGCCCCAGGGCGGCGCCTGGCACGGGATGCCCAGCGGCGAGGTGAAGGGCTTCATCTTCGCGGCGAACGGCGCGCCGAAGTTCTCGTTGAGCGCCGGCAGCGCGCCCTTGGGCGGGCCGCCGTCCTGCACCAGCAGCGAGGTGTCATCGCGGCGCGGCACCAGCGTCGAGGTGAAGCCCAGCACCGCCGGCGTCGTGAACGCAATGCCGCGCACGGGATCGACGGCGATGCTGCCCCAGTTGAAGACGCCGAAGTTGCCCGGGTTGATCAGCGAGCCCTGCTCCGACGGCGGCGTGAAGCGGCCCTCGTAGCGCAGCTTGTGGAAGGCGATGCGGCACCAGAGCTGGTCGAACATCGACACGCCCCACATGTCGCGCTCGCGCAGTTCCGGCGGATTGAAGGAGATCGCCGAGACCGGCTGCGTCGGCGCGCTGAAGTCGCCCGCCGCCGCGCCCTGCGGGGCCGGCGTCTCGGTCACCGGGAACACCGGCTTGCCATCGCGGCGGTCCAGCACGAAGAGCTCGCCCTGCTTGGTCGGCTGCACCAGCGCCGGCACGCGCTGCCCCTTCACCGTCAGGTCCACCAGGACCGGCTGCGACGGCACGTCGTAGTCCCACAGGTCGTGGTGCACCGTCTGGAAGACCCAGCGCGTCTGCCCGGTCGCCAGGTCGAGCGCCACCACCGACGACGAATGCTTCTCCACCGCCGCGGAGCGCTTGCCGCCCCACTGGTCCGGCGGCTGGTTGCCCATCGGGAGATAGACCAGGCCGAGCGCCTCGTCGACGCTGGCCACCGACCAGCTGTTGGGCGAGTTGGCGGCGTAGGTCTGCCCGGCCGTGATCGGCGCGGTGGCGTCCGGATTCGCGGAGTCCCAGTTCCAGACCAGCGCGCCGGTCTCGACGTCATAGGCGCGGATCACGCCGGACTGCTCCTTCGTCGAGGCGTTGTCGAGCACCGTGCCGCCGACGATCACCAGTTTGCGCGTCACGACGACGGGCGAGGTCGAGTAGTAGGCGCCAGGCTGCGCATTCGGCATGCCGGCCATCAGGTTCACCGCGCCCTGCTGTCCGAACGAGGGACAGGTCTTGCCCGTGGCCGGATCCAGCGCGATCAGGCGCGCGTCGGCCGTGGGCATGAAGAGCTTGGCGGCGCAGGCCGCCGGCTGGGCGCCCGCCGCGGCCATCGCATCGGGCGGCGGCTGGTACGACAGGCCGCGGCAGGTCAGATGCTGCAGCGCGAGCTGTCCACGCACCTGGGGATCGAAGCGCCAGAGTTCACGGCCCGTCGTCGCGTCCAGCGCGAGCACCGTCTGGTGCGGCGTGCAGAGGAAGAGCCGTTCGCCGACCTTCAGCGGCGTGACTTCGAAGGTGGTTTCCACCGGATCACCGGGCCGCCCGCGGACATCGCCGGTGCGGAAGTCCCAGGCCAGCTTCAGGTCGCCCACGTTGGCCGGCGTGATCTGCGCCAGCGGCGACCAGCGCTGGCCGAAGCCTGTGCGGCCGTAGGCGTGCCACTCGCCGTCGGGCACCGAGGCCGCGCCCGACGCCGGCGTGCCCGGCGGACGCGCGGCGCCGTTGGCCGGCATCGTGCCTTCGACGGCGTGGAGGTCACGCGTCCACGACGTCACCGCGAGGACCACGAAGATCCCGAGCACCGCCGCCAGCGCGAGCGCGGGAGGACTGCGCCATGCGACGCGTCGGACATCGTCGACGGGCAGATGACGACGCATCGTCGGCACCAGCGCCAGCAGCACCGCGCCGATGACGAAGGGCACGCCGATCCGCGCGCCCAGCGGCCACCAGTCCAGGCCCACTTCCCACAGACTCCACACGAGCGTGGCGAGGAAATAGAGCGCGTAGCCGAGCACCGCCTCCCGCAGCCGCCCCCACATCAATGCGCCGATGACGGCCCAGGCCAGGCCCGACAGCGCGTAGTACCAGCTGCCACCGAGCGAGGCCAGCAGGCCGCCCGCGGCGAGCATGACGAACCCCAGGATCAGCAGCGCGGCGCCGAGGACGCGGGCCAGCCAGGGGACGGGAGCGGGAGAAGGAGCAAGGACGGTCGACATGCCGCGTGTTCGGCAATCGACATGCCGGTTGCCCCCGCCGCCTGTGGACAAGTCGTGGGGAAAGCTGAGGGCGGCGCGCTCAAGCTGTTGATCCGTCAGGCACTTCGTTGCGCTGCTGCAGTTTTGAGCAGCGGACCCCCTTCACCCGGGCCTCACGGCGGATTCACGCCGGCTCACGGCCCCCCTACCGACTGATGCCCGCTGATGCCGGCTCAGGCGGAATTCATGCCGGCTCAGGTTCCAGCTTGCCTTCCACGCGCAGCAAGGTCTCCAGCGCCTGGCTGCGCAGGCCGTAGAAGCGCTTGATCTCGTCGAGCTGCGCCAGCAGCTCCGCGCGCCGCGCCGGGGTCAGGTCCTGCGGACGCTTCACGGCCAGCACCATCTTGTTCTTGCTGGTGTGCTCCAGCGCGATGAACTCGATCACCTGCGTGTCGTATCCCATCAGTTCCAGCAGCAGCGCGCGCAGCGAGTCGGTCACCATCTCGGCCTCCTGGCCGAGGTGGATGCCATGCTGCAGCAGCGGCCGCAGCGCGGCCGGCGTCGACATCTGCGGACGGATCTCCTTGTGGCAGCACGGCGCGCACATGATCACGCGCGCGCCGCTGCGCAGGCCGAAGTGCATGGCGTAGTCGGTCGCGATGTCGCAGGCATGCAGCGCGACCATCACGTCCAGCGGCTGGTCGCCGCGCTCGCGCACGTCGCCGTGCTCGAAGCGCAATCCCGCCAGGCCGTGTCGCGCCGCGGCGGCGTTGCCCAGCGCCACCATGTCCTGCTTGAGCTCGACGCCCTGCACCGCCGGGGTCAGGCCTTGCGCGCGCAGCCAGTCGTGCATCGCGAAGGTCAGGTAGCCCTTGCCCGAGCCGAAATCAGCCAGCCGCACCGGCGTGCCCGGCGCGTCCAGGCCCGCCTTGCGGACCGCCGCGCCGAAGATCTCGATGAACTTGTTGATCTGCTTCCACTTGCGGGCCATCGCCGGCACGAGCGCGGGCTGGCCCTTGATCTCGTGCGTGACGCCGAGGTCGCGCCAGAAAGGACTGTCGGACGACAACTCCCGGGGCTTGGCGCGGTCGTGCCCGCCGGGCGTCGCGACGCCCTCCACGCCGCCGGCGTCTTCACCGGTCGCGGAGGCGCCCCCTTCTTCCCCACCTGCAGCAGCGGCTTGCCCTTGCGGCTGAAGCGCAGTTGGACCTCCTCGGCGAGGGTGTCCAGGTGCGCCTGCTGGAAGTCCCGCCCCAGCAGCGCGTCGATCAGCGCGAGGCCTTCGTCCAGCGGGTGGTTCTTCGTGACGTCCTTGGTCTTGTGCCGCCAGAGGAAGCTCAGCGCGCGCTCGCCGCGCAGCTCGATGTCGCGCACGGTCAGGCGCTCGATCGAGGCGTCCTCGCCCTCGTGGCGGTTCAGCAGCAGGCGCTGGAAGCGGCGTTCCGCCAGGGCCGTGCGCAGCAGGCGCAGGAAGCGCTGGCGCTCGTCAGGGGTGGGGGCGTCGGGGGACGGTGTGAACAAGGGACTTCCGGAGGACATGGGGACGGATTGTCCCGCCAATCCGGGATCACGCTCATTCCGGCCGGTCGAGCACCAGCAACCAGTGGCCTTCGCCGACGACCTCGTCGTCCCCGGCCGTCAGCGTGAAGCTCAACCGGTGTCGCCCCTCGCCCGCGCGCGGCGCGACCGTCAGCGAGGACGGCGGCGCCCCCGCACGCCGGCGCAGCGCCTCGCGGTGCAGCCAGGCCAGCACCTCCGGCGGCAGGCGCGCGTGATCCGCCCACGGCGGCGGGAAATGCGCCGCCATCAGCGCGCGCGCCTGCGGGGTCTGCCAGGTGCACTGGCCATCGCGTTCGCGCACCGCCATGCGGGCCGTGGGCCGGCGCGGCTCGACCGGCGCGATCACCGGCGCCGGCGACATCAGGCCCTCGATGCGCAACAGCAGCTCGCTCATGCGGACCGGCTTGACCAGGCACTCCGAGGCGCCGGCCTCGTGCAACGCCTCCACCGGCTGAGGCCCGCGCGGACGGCTCAGCGTCAGTACCGGCACGCCGCTGCCGGCCAGACGCCGCAGCAGGGTCAGGGGGCCGTCGCCGGGCAGCTCGGGCAGTTCCATGTCCATGATCACGAGGGCGGGTCCGGCACCCAGTCCGTCGATCGCCGCCAGCGCGTCGGCGGCCCGGAGCAGGTCATACCCGCTCTCCTCGAGCACGGCCGCCAGCGGCTGCACCGCCAGCGCCTGCACGACCAGCAGGCGCGGTCGCGGCGCGGAACGCGGGCGGGTCGGATCGGGCGGCGGCATCGAGGGCATGGGCTCCACCATACAAGTCCCGTGCCCGCCTCTCAAGACGCCGGCGGCAGCGGGAAGCCTCGAACTCCGGGGCGATCGCCCCCGTCCCGCGGCGATCGGCGCCGCGGGCGCTGACGCACAATGGCCGGCGCCATGGACGATACCCCCGACTCGCCCGACATCGATCCGACCGCCCCGCCGCCCGGCGAGGCCGCCGCGCCGGTCGCCGCTCCCGCCGCCGCCCCCGCGGCGCCGTGGGAAGGACCGTCGCCGGACGTCGTCGCCTGGCTGCTGGTGAACTGGCACAACAAGCATCCGCTGGCGCGGCGGCTGGGGATCGCCGACGTCCACACGGTGGGCGCGGTGGCCCTGCCCTTCATGGCGCAGGCGCTGCCCAAGGAGCCCAGCCTCGAAGGCGGCGCGCCCGCCGAGGCCACGCCGCCGGCGCCCAAGCGCCGTCTGCCGTGGCAGCGCAAGGCCGCGGGGTCGGGACCTCGACCCGCCTGGCTGGACGAATTCATCCCCGGCCTGAAGACGTCGGCCGTTGCCACGATGGCGCTGGACAATGGCTTCACCACCGCGCCGGACGATCTGCCGCTGCGGCGCGTGGACATCGACGAACGGGCGCTCGCCGCCGACGCGAACCAGCCTGGTGCATGGCCGATGGAATTGGTGCTGCTGAGCGCCGCTTTCGATGCGGGCCCGGCACGACGGCGCGTGCTCGTGGGGCGTCGCGACCAGGTGCTGGGACAACGTGCGCTGGATCCCGCGCGATTGGGCGTGGCGGGCAGCGTCGCAGCCCTGGTGCTGATCGCGGCGATCTGGGCGCTGTGGCCCTCGTCCAAGCCCTCCAAGGAGGCGCTGGCCGCGCTAGCGGCCGCCGAAGCGGCATCCGCCGCGTCCGCCGCCCAGGCCGCCTCGGCGGCAGCCCTGGCCGAACAGGCCTCACGTCCGGCGGCAGCGGCCTCCTCGGCCTCGCCGGCAGCCTCCGCCGTCGCGGCGATGGATCCGGCTTCGGCCGCGAGCGCTGCGGCGTCCGCGCCGGCGGAGAGTCCCGCCGCATCGATGCCCGCTGCATCAACGCCCACGGGCGCGATCCCGAACATCCGCCCCTCATTGCAGGGCGGCGCGGAACGCGCCCCGGGCGCGAAGGAGGCGGCGCCGGCCACGACGGCCCCCGCAGCATCGTCGGGCGGGACCGGTGCGGCAGACAAGCCCGGCGCGGCCAACACGACCAACGCGGCCACCGCCGCGAAGGCTGGCGCCTCCGAGGCCGAACGCCGCGTGGGCGTCGACGACGCCGGCCTGGGCAGCCTCATGAAGCGCGACGGCGCCTCCGGCGGCAAGCTGGTCGCGCTGGTCAGCCAGCCCCACAAGAACAAGGCCGACGCCGAGGCGCAACTGGCGCGCATGCGCGAGATGATCGGCGCCACGCTCGGTGGCAACACCGTGCCGAACGGCGAGGTCTTCCAGACGAAGGACGGCTGGCGCGCCGCCGTGTGGCCGTTCGGCAGCCGAGAGGAAGCGCAGCTGATCAATGCGACGCTGCTGGCCCGCGGCATCCGCGGGACGCGCGCCGTCGACTTCTGAGGCCCGATCAGGACCGGTAGTCGGCGTTGATCGTCACGTACTCGTGGCTGAAGTCGCAGGTCCAGACCGTCGTCGCGGCCGGACCGCGGTTCAGGCCCACGCGCACGGTGATCTCGCTCTGCTTCATGACGCGCTGGCCGTCCTCTTCCTTGTATTCGGGACGGCGGCCGCCCTTCGTGACGACATGGACGTCGTCCAGATGCAGGTCGATGAGGCTCTGGTCGAGGTCGTCGATGCCGGCGTAGCCGACCGCCGCCAGGATGCGGCCCAGGTTGGGATCGCTGGCGAAGAACGCGGTCTTGACCAGCGGCGAGTGCGCGATCGCGTACGCGGCCTTGCGGCATTCGGCCTCGTCCTTGCCGCCCTCCACCACCACCGAGATGAACTTGGTCGCACCTTCGCCGTCGCGCACGATCGCCTGCGCCAGCTGCTGCGACACGGCCACCACGGCATCGCGCAGCGCGCGGCCTTCGGCACTGGTCAGCGACGTGATCCGGTCATGGCCGGCCTGGTGCGTCGCGATCAGGACGAAGGAGTCGTTGGTCGACGTGTCGCCGTCGATCGTGATGCGGTTGAAGGACAGGTCCGCCGCCTCCTTGACCAGCGGCTGCAGCAGTTCGGGCGCGAGCACCGCGTCGGTGGCGACGAAGCCCAGCATCGTCGCCATGTTCGGACGGATCATGCCGGCGCCCTTGGAGATGCCGGAGACCGTCACCGTCCGGCCGCCGATGGCGACCTGCCGCGAGCAGGCCTTGGGCAGCGTGTCCGTGGTCATGATGCCGGCGGCTGCCTCGGCCCAGTTGTCGGCCTTCAGCGCGGCGATCGCGGCCGGCAGGCCGGCGACGATGCGGTCGACCGGCAGCGTCTCCATGATCACGCCGGTGGAGAACGGCAACACCTGCGTCGCGTCAAGCTTGAGCTCGGCGGCCAGCGCGTCGCAGGTCTGGCGCGCACGGGCCAGGCCGTCGGCGCCGGTGCCGGCGTTCGCATTGCCGGTGTTGATGACGATCGCGCGGATCGCGCTGCCGGCGGCGAGGTGCTCGCGGCAGACCTGCACCGGGGCGGCGCAGAAACGGTTGGCGGTGAACACACCGGCGACGCTGGCGCCTTCATCGAGCGCGATCACGCTCAGGTCGCGGCGGTTGGCCTTGCGCACGCCGGCCATCGTGACGCCCAGGCGCACGCCGGGCACGGGCAGCAGGGATTGCGGATCGGGAGCGGTCAGGTTGACAGGCATGGTGGTGGGCGTCGAAGAGAAGGAAGGCACCGGGCAGCCGACGCGCCCGGGACGAATGCGCGCGATTGTAGGAGCGCGACATGGCGGTCAGCCCGTCGATGCCGCAGGCCCCGGTGGACCGCCGACGCCAATGAAAAACGCCCCGCAAGCGGGGCGTCGTCTCATGCCTTGACGGCGGGCGGCGGGATCAGCCCTGCTGCCGGCGGCGCCGGCTCAGCATCAGCGTCACCAGCCCGAGACCGCCGAGGAACATCGCATAGCTCTGCGGCTCCGGCACGGCGCTGGCCGGCATCACGTTGAAGGTCGTGGAGTAGCTCGCGGCGATGCCGTTGGTACCCGCCGCGAGCGAACCGCCGGCGATGCCCTTGACGATCAGCGTGTAGTCGCCGGCCAGCAGCGTCGAGCCGAGCCAGGCGCGCTGGTACGTGGCGTTTCCCATCGGGACGGAAGGATCGATCGTCAGCGCCTGGCCGTTCAGCAGCACCTCGGTGAAGCTGATCTGCTGCCCCGCGCCGGCCCCGATCGTGATCAGCGACGCGTCCACCAGACCGGTGCCGGCGTAGTGGAAGGTGAGCGTGTCCAGGAAGCTGCCGGCCTCGGTATGGATCACGTAGGGCGCGCCGGTGAGGCCGCTCTGGTCGCCGGCGAGGACGGTGTCGTGCGTCTGGTTGAGGTCCGAGGCGGCCATCGCGCCGGAGGCGGCCACGGCCAGCGCGGCGGCGGTCATGACGGTGCGCGCGGCGCGGCGGCGGCGGACGACGACGCCCATGCCGAACAGGCCGAATGCCGCCAGCGCCAGGCTGCCCGGTTCCGGCACCTGCGTGACGTTGATCGTGCCGGAGTAGCTGGCGCTGATCGCCGTGCCCGCGGCCAGGCCCTGGCCGGCGTAGCCGCGCACGGTCAGGACCAGCGGACCGCTGAGCAGGTAGTCGTCCATGCGGCCGAATTCGAAGCCGTTCTGGAAAGTGCCCAGTGCGGTGCGGGTGAAGTTGAGCGTCCGGCCGTTGACCGTGGCGCTGACGAAGTCGATGTTGAAGCGGGCCTGCTGCGCGCTGGTCGTCAGGCTGGCATTGACCAGGCCCCAGCGGTCCATGCCGGTGAAGGTGAAGGTGTCGACGAACTCGCCGGCCACCAGATGATTGATCGTGAAGCCCGCCGTCTTGGTGTCCACGGTCGTGCCGGACTGCAGGGCGACGGACTGGGACGCGGTCACCGGCGCGGCCTGCGCGGAGGAGACGGCGGCGGCAACCAGGGCGGCGGCGAAGAGGCGGGTCGTGAGCTTCATGGCGGTGCGGTCCGGAGACCTCGAAGACCCGCGGCGGCAGGTCGATGCAGCGGACTCTATCGACGGGGTGCCGTACGGTGTCCCCCTCGCCACGGGGGAGCAACGCGCGCCCGCGCCCGGGTCGTGAGAAAGCGCACATCGCGACGACGCCGCGTCGGCCGGGCGCCACGGCCGGCCCGTGAATCCGTCACGCAAGGCCTGGCCCCGATGCCGCAACGCTGTCCTCGTCGGCGGCACCACGCCCGCTCATCCGCGCCCCGGAAACGACAACGGCGCCCACGAGGGGCGCCGTCGATCTCAGGAGCAGCGACCGGTCAGGCCAGCTTGCCGTGGCAGCTCTTGAACTTCTTGCCGCTGCCGCACGGGCAGGGGTCGTTGCGGCCGACGTGGCCCCACTCGGCCGGGATGGCCTCCGTCCCGCCGGCGACCGGCGCCGCGTCCTGCGACACCGAGCCGTCCTCGTTCGGATGCGTGTAGGTCACGTTGCCGACGTTCTCGGCGCGCTGCTCGATCGCATCGGCGGCGGCCGTGGCCTCTTCCTGCGACTGGATGCGCACGTTCAGCAGCACGCGGGTCACTTCCAGCTTCACCGCGTCCAGCAGTTGCGAGAACAGCTCGAAGGCTTCGCGCTTGTATTCCTGCTTCGGGTTCTTCTGGGCGTAACCGCGCAGGTGGATGCCCTGACGCAGGTAGTCCAGCGAGGCCAGATGCTCGCGCCAGTGCTGGTCGATGCTCTGCAGCAGCACCATGCGCATGAACGGCGTGAACTGCTCCAGGCCGACGCGGTCCAGCTTGTCCTGGAAGGACACCTCGCCCGCCTTCAGCACGGCGTCGAGCACGTCCTCGTCGGTCAGCGTGTCGCTCTTCTTGAGCATGTCGCCCAGCGGCACCTCGAGCTTCCACTCGTCGCGCAGCACGCGCTCCAGCGCGGCCAGGTCCCACTGCTCTTCCAGCGATTCCTCGGGCACGAAGCCGCGGACCACGTCCGTCAGCGTGCCCTTGCGCAGGTGGGTGATCTGTTCGAGCACTTCCTGCGCCTCGAGGATCTCGTTGCGCTGCTGGTAGATGACCTTGCGCTGGTCGTTCGACACGTCGTCGTACTCGAGCAGCTGCTTGCGGACGTCGAAGTTGCGGGCCTCGACCTTGCGCTGTGCGCTCTCGATCGAGCGCGTGACGATGCCGGCCTCGATCGCCTCGCCTTCAGGCATCTTGAGCCGGTCCATGATCGCGCGCACGCGGTCGCCGGCGAAGATGCGCATCAGCTGGTCGTCCAGCGACAGGTAGAAGCGCGACGAGCCCGGGTCGCCCTGGCGGCCCGAGCGGCCGCGCAGCTGGTTGTCGATGCGGCGGCTCTCGTGACGTTCGGTCGAGATCACGCGCAGGCCGCCCGCGGCCTTCACCTGCTCATGCAGCTTCTGCCAGTCGGCCTTCAGCGCGGCGATCTTGGCGTGCTTGTCGGCGTCGGACAGCGATTCGTCGGCTTCGATGGCGACGATGTCCTTCTCGATGCTGCCGCCCAGCACGATGTCGGTGCCACGGCCGGCCATGTTGGTCGCGATCGTGATCACGCCCGGACGGCCGGCCTGGGTGATGATGTCGGCCTCGCGGGCATGCTGCTTGGCGTTCAGCACCTGGTGCGGCAGCTTCGCCTTCGTCAGCAGCTCCGCGACCTTCTCGGAGTTCTCGATCGAGGTCGTGCCCACCAGCACCGGCTGGCCGCGTTCGTGGCAGTCGCGCACGTCCTGCGTGACGGCGTCGTACTTCTCCTTGGTCGTCTTGTAGACCAGGTCCAGCTCGTCCTTGCGCACCGTCGGCCGGTTCGGCGGGATCACCACGGTCTCGAGGCCGTAGATCTCCTGGAACTCGTAGGCTTCGGTGTCGGCCGTGCCGGTCATGCCCGACAGCTTGCCGTACATGCGGAAGTAGTTCTGGAAGGTCACCGAGGCCAGCGTCTGGTTCTCGGCCTGGATCTGCACGCCTTCCTTGGCTTCGACGGCCTGGTGCAGGCCGTCGCTCCAGCGGCGGCCCGTCATCAGGCGGCCGGTGAACTCGTCGACGATGATGACTTCACCGTTCTGCACGACGTAGTTGGTATCGCGGTGATACACGTGGTGTGCGCGCAGCGACGCGTACAGGTGGTGCATCAGCGTGATGTTGGCGGCGTCGTACAGCGACGCGCCCTCGGCCAGCAGGCCGGCCTGGCCCAGCAGGCGCTCGGCGTTCTCGTGACCGTCCTCGGTCAGGTAGATCTGGTGCGACTTCTCGTCGACGGTGAAGTCGCCCGGTTCGATCACGCCTTCGCCGGTGCGCGGATCCAGCTCGCCGACCTGGCGCTTCAGCTTCGGGGAGACCGCGTTGATCGCCACGTACATCTGCGTGTGGTCTTCGGCCTGGCCGGAGATGATCAGCGGCGTGCGCGCCTCGTCGATCAGGATCGAGTCCACCTCGTCGACGATCGCGTAGGCCAGGCTGCGCTGCACGCGGTCGCGCACCTCGTAGACCATGTTGTCGCGCAGGTGGTCGAAGCCGTACTCGTTGTTGGTGCCGTAGGTGACGTCGGCGCCGTAGGCGGCCTGCTTCTCGTCGCGCGGCAGTCCCGAGTAGTTGATGCCCACGGTCAGGCCGAGGAAGCGGTACAGGCGACCCATCCACTCGGCGTCGCGCCGGGCCAGGTAGTCGTTGACCGTCACGACGTGCACGCCCTTGCCGGTCAGCGCGTTCAGGTAGACCGGCAGCGTCGCCATCAGCGTCTTGCCTTCGCCGGTGCGCATTTCAGCGATCTTGCCGGCGTTCAGGACCATGCCGCCGATCAGCTGCACGTCGAAGTGGCGCATCTTGAGGACACGCTTGCTGCCCTCGCGGCAGACGGCGAACGCCTCGGGCAGGATGTCGTCGACGGTCTCGCCCTTGGCGATGCGCTGCTTGAACTCCTCGGTCTTCGCGCGCAACTGGTCGTCGCTCAGGCCCTCGAACTGCGGTTCCAGCGCGTTGATGCGCTCGACGTCCTTGCGATAGGTCTTGAGCAGGCGCTCGTTGCGACTGCCGAAAATCTGGGTCAAAAGCTTGGGCAACATGCGGCTTTTTGAAGTTCTGTGGGGGGCCCGGTCGACCGGGCCTGGACGCCCGGCGGACCGCCTCGTGGGCGGCCTGATGAGGGCAGCGCCGCGCGACCGGTGCACATGAGGACGGGGCCTCGGGTTGCAAGCGTCTGCGCGGAGAAAAACCGACGGAGTTTAGCACCCGGCCCCTGACGGCACCGGGGCGGCGGCCACGGTGCCGGACCGGCGGCGGACTCCGGGTTTCCGAGCGGCGGGACTACACTGCCGACCCATGGCCACCCGCTATCTGCCTCCTCGCGTCAAGCCCGACGCCCCGGATCCGCTGGACTTCAGCCGGGCCATGTCGCAGAACGGGATGCTGGCGCGGCTGGGGAACCAGCTGGCGCTGTCGCGCCGGCATCTGGCGGCGGTGAGCGTCGCGCTGCCGGGCGCGATGAAGCGCTTCGTCCAGGCCGGCACGCTCGATGAGCAGGGCTGGACGCTGGTGGCAGACAACGCCGCCATCGCGGCCAAGCTGCGCCACCTGCAACCGACGCTGCTGCGGCTGCTGCGCGACGAAGGCCTGCTGCTGGAAGGCGAACTCCGGATCCGCGTCCGGCAGTCCTGACCGGCGCGGCTCGGCGCTCCTCCTCCCACTCCAGAAAGACGAAAGCCCCGGCTCGTCGGTCGACGAAACGGGGCTTCGGAACAGGCGGATGCCTGGGTGTTGATGGTGCCGGCTATCGGATTCGAACTGATGACCTACCGCTTACAAGGCGGTTGCTCTACCAACTGAGCTAAGCCGGCACAAGGAAAACTGGAGCGCCGCAGAAGCTGCGACGCGGGCTGCATTCTAGACGCAGCTTCGAGAGGTCCAGAGCGAAAAACCGCGCCTTCCCTCCCCACTCGCCCCCCGCACTTGAACGGGGGTCAGCCGATCACTTGATGCGCTTGAGCGCCGGACGACCGCCCGACGGACCCGCACCCGGATCGTCATCGTCCGGCGGCGTCGCGACCGGCTCCGGCTTGGGTTCCCCTTGCGCCGTGCCGCCGTTGCCACCGTTCGCATCAGACGCGAGACGCAGGCCTCGCGGCGCACTGGGCGCTGCGGGGCGTGCGGCGGCGTCTTCCGCAGTCGGCGGCGGGAAGGCCATGCCCTGGCCGTTCTCGCGCGCATAGATCGCGACCACGTGATCGACCGGCACGATGATCTCGCGCGCCACGCCGCCGAACCGGGCCTTGAACTGGATCAGTTCATTGCCGAGGTCCAGGTTGCTGGTCGCGTCGAAACCGACGTTGAGCACGATCTCGTTGTTGCTCACGTACTCCAGCGGCACCTGGACCGTGCGGTCCACGTGAACCGCGACGTAGGGCGTGAACCCGTTGTCCGTGCACCACTCGTGCAGGGCGCGGATCAGGTACGGCCGCGTCGAGCTGGCGGCGAGACCGCCGCCGTCCTTGCTGTCATCCATGGGGAGCCAGTGTATTACTTGCGCATCACCTTCTCGGACGGCGTCAGTGCCTCGATGTAGGCCGGACGCGAGAAGATCCGTTCCGCGTACTTCAGCAGCGGCACCGCATTCTTCGACATGTCGATGCCGTAGTAGTCCAGGCGCCACAGCAGCGGTGCGATCGCGACGTCCAGCATCGAGAAGTCGTCGCCCAGCATGTACTTGTTCTTCAGGAAGATCGGCGCCAGCTGCGTCAGGCGGTCGCGGATCTGCGAACGGGCCTTCTCCAGCTGCTTCTCGGTCGGCTTGACCGTCTGGCCGCGGTTCTCCAGCACGTTGACGTGGGCGAACAGTTCCTTCTCGAAGTTGAAGAGGAACAGGCGCACGCGGGCACGGGCCACCGGGTCGCCGGGCATCAGCTGCGGATGCGGGAAGCGTTCGTCGATGTACTCGTTGATGATGTGCGACTCGTACAGGATGAGGTCGCGTTCGACGAGGATGGGCACCTCGTTGTACGGGTTCATCAGCGCGATGTCTTCGGGCTTGGCGAACAGGTCGACGTCACGGATCTCGAAGTCCATGCCCTTCTCGAACAGCACGAACCGGCAACGGTGCGAGTAGGGGCAAGTGGTTCCGGAATAAAGCACCATCATGGCAGTGGACTCCTGATCGAAGCCTCTCGGCTTCATCGATTTCTACAAAACACAGTTCAACGCCGGCGCGGTCAAAGACCGAACAGACAAACGACAACGCAGTGGGGGCCTGTTCGGCGCCCCACTGCGCTTGAGGACCCGGTCTTCGACCGGGTCATCGGTTCTTACTTGATGTCCTTCCAGAAGGAGGCATTCAAGCGCCAGGCGAACACGGTGAACCCCAGCAGGAACAGCACCACGACGATGCCGAGCCGGAAACGGGCCCCCTGCGCCGGCTCGCCCATCCATTGGAGATAGGCGACCAGGTCGGCAACGGACTCGTCGTACTGCTGCGGCGTCATCGTCCCGGGCGTCACCTGTACGAAGTCCTTGAAGACATGCGTGACCTTGCTCGGGTCATGCGGGTCCTTTTCCTCTTCGAACCTGGCGGTGCGGACGCCCTGGAGCTCCCACAGCACATGCGGCATGGCCACGCTGGGGAAAGCGAGATTATTCCATCCCGTGGCCTTGGTTTCGTCCCGGTAGTATTTTCTGAGGTAGGTATAGAGGTAATCCGCCCCTGTTCCCTTGGCGCCGTCGGCCCGCGAACGGGCGATCACGGTGAGGTCCGGCGGCAGCGCGCCGAACCATTCCTTGGCCTGTTTCGGGTCCAGCGAGACCTTCATCGTCTCGCCGACCTTCTCCCCGGCGAACAGCAGATT
This sequence comes from Roseateles chitinivorans, assembly GCF_050632235.1. Taxonomy (GTDB): domain Bacteria; phylum Pseudomonadota; class Gammaproteobacteria; order Burkholderiales; family Burkholderiaceae_C; genus Roseateles; species Roseateles chitinivorans_A. The sequence continues at coordinate 5,737,380 of NZ_CP192584.1, forward strand.
GCCCTTGATCTGCTCGTCGGTCAGGCCGATGTCCTTCAGCCGGTTGTAGCGCATGAAGCTCGCGCTGTGGCAGTTGAGGCAGTAGTTGACGAAGATCTTGGCGCCGTGCTGCAAGGCGGCCAGATCGTTCATCTTCGACGTCGGGAAACGATCCCACTCGATGCCGCCCTCAGACGCGAGCGCCGTCGACGTCAGACCCGCGCCCAGGCACAGCGACGTCAGCAGCGTGGCGATGATTTTCTTCATTCGTTCGACTCCGTGACGTTGGCGGTTCAGTGCGGGTGAAACGTGACACGATCGGGCACCGGCTTGAAGGTGCCGGCCCGGCTCCACCACGGCATCAGCAGGAAGAAGCCGAAGTAGTACAGCGTGCCGATCTGCGACACGATCGTTCCCGCATCCGACGGCGGCTTGACGCCCAGGTAACCCAGCACGAGGAAGAGCAGCACGAAGATGCCGTAGAGATACTTGTGCCAGTCGGGCCGGTAGCGGATCGACTTGACCGGGCTGTGGTCCAGCCAGGGCAGGAAGAACAGGATGATGACCGCGCCGCCCATGACGACGACACCCCAGAACTTCGCGTCGAAGGTCAGCAGCAGTGCGATGCCGACCACCGCGCCGACGACCACGATCCCCTTGCCCAGCGTCGACAGTCCACCGCGCAACAGCGTGATGACCGCCGACAGCGCGATCACGCCGCACAGCACCTGGACCATCACGTCGGTCGTGGCGCGCAGCATCGAGTAGAACGGCGTGAAGTACCAGACCGGCGCGATGTGCGGCGGCGTCTTCAGCGGGTCGGCCGGGATGAAGTTGTTGTACTCCAGGAAGTAGCCGCCCAGCTCCGGCGCGAAGAAGATCACCGCCGAGAAGGCCATCAGGAACAGGCCGACGCCGAAGATGTCGTGCACCGTGTAGTACGGGTGGAACGGGATGCCGTCCAGCGGATGGCCGTCCGGTCCCTTCTTCGCCTTGATCTCCACGCCGTCCGGGTTGTTCGACCCCACTTCGTGCAGCGCGATGATGTGCGCGACGACCAGGCCCAGCAGCACCAGCGGCACCGCGATCACGTGGAAGCTGAAGAAGCGGTTCAGCGTCGCGTCCCCAACCACGTAGTCGCCGCGGATCAGCAGCGCCAGGTCGTTGCCGACGAACGGCACCGCGGCGAACAGGTTCACGATCACCTGCGCGCCCCAGTACGACATCTGGCCCCACGGCAGCAGATAGCCCATGAAGGCCTCGGCCATCAGGCACAGGAAGATCGCGCAGCCGAAGATCCAGACCAGTTCGCGCGGCTTGCGGTACGAGCCGTACAGCAGCCCGCGGAACATGTGCAGGTAGACGACGACGAAGAACGCCGACGCGCCCGTCGAGTGCATGTAGCGGATCAGCCATCCCCAGGGGACGTCCCGCATGATGTACTCGACCGACGCGAACGCGAGCGTCGAGTCCGGCTTGTAGTGCATCACCAGGAAGATCCCGGTGACGATCTGGATCACCAGCACCAGCAGCGCCAGCGAGCCGAAGATGTACCACCAGTTGAAGTTCTTCGGAGCGTAGTACTCCGACATGTGCTCCTTGTAGAGCTTGGACGCGGGGAACCGGTTGTCCACCCAGGTCATCAGCTTGACGCCCAAGGGGGCTCCGGCGGGTGCTTCCTTGAATTCAGCCATGTGTTGTCTGCCTCGGTCCTGTTCCTGGGGAGTTAGGCCTTCTTGTCTTCACCGATCAACAGCCGGGTGTCGGACAGGAACGCGTAAGGCGGCACCTCGAGGTTGTCGGGCGCGGGCTTGTTCTTGAAGACGCGGCCGGCCATGTCGAAGGTCGAGCCGTGGCAGGGGCACAGGAAGCCGCCATGCCAGTTGTCCGGCAGCGAGGGCTGCGGACCGGACTGGAACTTGTCGCTGGGCGAGCAGCCGAGGTGGCTGCAGATGCCCACGACGACCAGGTACTCCGGCTTGAGCGAACGCCATTCGTTCTTGGCGTACTCAGGGATCGGGAAGGCCTTGCGATCGGACTGCGGGTCGGCGAGTTCCGGATCGTTGCCTTTGAGCGCATCGAGCTGCTCCTTGGTCCGGCGCACGATCCAGACCGGCTTGCCACGCCATTCGACGGTCAGCTTCTGACCGGGGGCGAGGTTGCCGATGTCCACCTCGACGGCGGCACCGGCCGCCTTGGCGCGCTCGCTCGGAGCAAAGGTACTGACGAACGGGACGGCGGTGGCCACGCCGCCTACTGCTCCCGCGCAACCGGTGGCGATCAGCCAGGTGCGCTTGCCTTGGTCCACTTGTGGGTCACTCATGAGGGTCCTTACAGGGAACTTCTGATCAGGGGCAACCAAAGATTCTAGGTAAGAAACTTCCGGCGCGCCCCTAGGCGCTCTACCGATGTGCATCGGTGCACCACGTTGACATTTGTCGTGGTGCAAACGCCGTTAGGATGCTTGCCCGGAGGCGGAGCACGCCCCCGGGAAAGCGCTTGGTAGTTGGCGCCTTCGCACACGTGGAGCACAAGGAGCAAGCGATGGGTTTTTTGACCGAATTCCGTGAGTTCGCCGTCAAGGGCAACGTGATGGACCTCGCCGTGGGCGTGATCATCGGCGCCGCCTTCGGCAAGATCGTCGACTCGGTGGTCAAGGACCTGATCATGCCGATCGTCGGCAAGGCGGTCGGGGGCCTGGACTTCAGCAGCTACTTCATCATGCTGTCGGACCCGCCGGCCAACTACGCCGGCCCGATGACCTATGAGGCCCTGACCAAGGCCGGCGTGCCGCTCTTCGCGTACGGCAACTTCCTGACGGTGCTGCTGAACTTCATCATCCTGGCCTTCATCATCTTCATCATGGTGAAGCAGGTGAACCGCCTGAAGCGCGACACCCCGGCCGCCCCGGCGGAACCCGCCCCGACGCCGGAAGACATCCAGCTGTTGCGCGAGATCCGCGATGCGCTGAGGCGTGACAAAGCGTAAATCTGCGCTCAAAGCTCACCTTTTGCGCACAAGCCGGGTGAGTCCCACTCGGACGAGGGATGGCCATCGCCGATACTTGGCGTGTGGTGCGGTCACCACAATGTGCCTGATGCCTTGATGAACCGTCTGAACCCCCACGTCGACGCGGCGCTTCAGCGCGTGCGCCTCGCGGCGGAACAAGCCGCGGAACGCGGCGCTGAAGGTCTGGGTCTCGCCGCCCTGTCCTCTGGACAGGCCAAGCGGCGGGATTCCCTGCTGTCCGCGCAATTCATTTTCCGCAAGCACCAGGCGCTGTTCTCGCAGCGCTTCGACCAGTCCATGCGCCAGCAGGCGGCCGAGGCGCCGGGCACTGGCGCCTCCTCGTCCGGCAATGCGCGTGCCGCGCCCAAGGCGACGCAGTGGGACGAGCTGTCCCTGATGGACGACGACCAGGTCAACACGCTGGTCGCGACGGACCGCATCGGGCTGGCACTGGGGCACCAGAGCGAGTGGGAGCTGCGCGAGGTCAATTCCTACATGGGCGACATCCCCGGCGTGGACGAAGACCGTCACCCGCTGCGCCCGCAGGCCATCGCCCAGGCGTTGATCGAGGCCGTCAACGCGGTCACCGACGATCCGGACACGCGCCAGGTCCTGACCGACGAACTCACCCGGGCGCTGGCGCTGGAGATGCGCGCCTGCTACGCCGACGTCGCCGGCCTGTTCCGCAGCCGCGGCCTGCGTCCGCAGGATCTGCGCGTCCGGGCGGTCGCGGGCGCCACGCGGGGTCAGGCCTTGCACGGTGGCACGACGTCCGGCGTGCCGCTGCATGACAGCCGCTACGCCACGCTGCCCGGCGCCCTTCATCCGGCCGTCCACGGCAGCCGCGCCGCCGGCCTGCACAGCATGTCCGGCGGATTCCACGGCGGCAGCGCGGATGGCTATGCGTCGACCGGCGGCGGCCAGGCAGGCGGCGGCATGGGCTGGTCGGTGGATCCGCAGTTGATGGACCTGATGCGCCGGCTGGCGATGAGCCCCGCGCTCGGCATGCCCTCGACGGGCGGCGGCGCATTGCCCGTGAACAGCCAGTGGCAAGGCTGGGACGGCGATCCCGCCAGCTATGTCGAAGGCGGGCCTGTCGTCCTGCCGCCCAACCTGATCCACCTGCACCGCGACGAACTGCGGCAGGCGGCCAGCGGCTCGCTCGATCACATGGTGATCGACGTGGTCGCCGGCCTGTTCGACCAGATCCTGTCCGATGCGAAGCTGCCGCCGCTGATGGCGCAGCAGATCGCGCGGCTGCAGCTCCCGGTGCTGCGCGCGGCGCTGGGCGACCGCTCCTTCTTCTCCTCGCGCCGGCACCCGGTGCGGCGCCTGGTCAATCGCATCGCGACGCTGGCCGCGGCGTACGACGACTTCACCGACGAGCCGGGCAAGTCCTACCTCGCCCTGGTGCGGGACCTGATCCAGGACGTCGTCAGCGGCGACTTCGACCGGATGGAGCTGTACGAGTCCAAGCTCGGCCAGCTCGAACAGTTCATCCAGGACCAGACCGCCCAGACGCTGAAGTCGCAGGGTGACACCGCGGCGCTGCTGGAGCGCAAGGAGACCGAGCTCCGCCTGCAGCGCCGCTACATGCAGCAGTTGCAGCAGGCCATGTCCAGCGTGGACATGCGGGACTTCCTGCGCGACTTCCTGACCCAGACCTGGAGCGAGGTCCTGGTGCATGCCTCGCGTCATCCGGACCTGGACGCGGCGCTGGTCGAACGGCTGCGCAACATGGGCCGCGACCTGGTGCTGTCGGTCCAGCCGAAGACGACGCCTCAGCAGCGCCAGGGTTTCCTGGCCTCGCTGCCGGTGCTGATGCGCACGCTCAACGAAGGCCTGGACCTGATCCGCTGGCCGGAGGCCGACCGCAAGAAGTTCTTCGCCGAGCTGCTGCCGGCGCATGCCGAGTCGTTGAAGGGCCAGGCCCTCAGCCCGCTCGAATACAACCTGCTCGCCAAGCAGCTGGAATCCGTCTTCGGCATGGCGCCGCCGCGCGAGCAGGACCTGCCCGCCGCGGGCAACGCGCCGCTGGATCTGGACCTGAGCGAGAAGCTGTCCGATGACGAAGCCCAGCGGCTCGGCCTGATGGCGGACGAGCATGTCGACTGGGACGGCCATGTCGACATCGATCTCGACCTGGGCGCCGACGAACATGTGCCGCTGCAGGCGGTGGACATCAGCATCGACGGCCTGCCCGCCGCGGAGGAGGCGCCCTCGCCACCCTCGGGCGAACTGCTGCTCGACCATCTCCAGATCGGCACCGCGTACCGGATGCACCGCGACGGCGACTGGATCAAGGTGAGACTGGCCCACATCAGCGCCACGCGCAGCTTCTTCATCTTCACCCACGGGACGAAGCACCAGGAGACGCTGACCATGACCTCGCGCATGCTGCACAAGCTGTGCGAGGGCGGCCGGCTGCGCGCATACGAACACGCTCATCTGCTGGAGCGCGCAACGGCGCGCGCCCGACAGCAACTGGCCGCGCTCGGCGCGAAGCACTGACGCAACGCGACGCCGGCGCCGGCGTCCTCCCTCAGAGCTTGCGTGGCTCCCGGAAGTCGACCGGCATGTTGTCCTCGGTCTTCAGCCGCATCAGCTCGACATACTCGCCCTCGACCGGCTTGCCGTTCACTTCCTGCGGCTTGAAGCGCCACTGCTCCATCGACGCGCGCCCGTAGCGGCGCAACGATTCCGGCATGCCCGCCGGCATCTCGACGCTGGACTGCACGCAAGTGCCCCCGGTGCCGACCCGGCAGATCATCTTGATCTCGCCTTCCCAGCCGGCATTCGACGCGGCGTCCTTGGGATAGGACGCGTAGGCGATCTTCGTGGGGATCGGCACCATCTGCATCGAACGGATGGCGACGGTCGACTTCACCGGGTCGACGTTCAGGTACAGGCGCACGCCGGTACGGAAGCTGGCGTTCCTGCCCTCGTCCTGCCGGGGCGGGATCTTGGCCTTCTGCAGCCGGGCGGTCATCTGCTGCCAGAAGGCCGGCGACTGCGAGGCCTCGTCGATCGGCACGACTTCCTTGGCCTGACCGTTCTCATCGAACAGCACGTCGAACCAGACGTTCAAGGGCTGCTGCACCTCCTGCGCCGACGCCCCGCCGAAGACACCGAACTGCAGCGCGGCAGCCAGTGCCAGCAGCGCCAGGCGACCCGGCCGCATCATTCGTCCTGCTTCCATCTCGAACTCCCCTGCATTGATGTAGTGCCGAGGATTATCAACAACGCCCCGCGCGGAATCCACCGCGCTCGCTCCCCATGAGGGGGATGTCCGGCGGCCCCTCAGGATCGACGGTTCAGGCCGACATCGCCCTCGCCATGCGGATCGCCGCCGACATGCTCGACGGATCCGCACGCCCGCTTCCGGCGATGTCGAAGGCGGTGCCGTGATCGGGACTCGTCCGCACCAATGGCAGCCCCAGCGTCACGTTGACCCCCTCCTCCACGCCCAGGTACTTCACCGGGATCAGCCCCTGGTCGTGCGTCATGGCGACGACCACGTCGAACTCTCCGGGACGCTTGGGCGGCGTATGGCGCGCCCGCATGAACACCGTGTCCGGTGCGAAGGGGCCGCTTGCGTCTATTCCCAAACTGCGGGCCTGCGCGATCGCCGGTGCGATGTGCTCGATCTCTTCGCTGCCGAACAGGCCGCCTTCGCCCGCGTGCGGATTCAGGCCCGCCACCGCGATCCGCGGGGCGGCGATCCCCGCGCGGCGCAGCGCGGCCTCGGCGATGCGGATCGTCTGCAGCACGCGACCGGTGGTGATCTGGTCGACCGCCTGGCGCAGCGCCACGTGGATGGTCACCAGCACGACCCGGAGTTCGTCGTTGGCCAGCATCATCCGCACCGGCGGCAGACGGCCGTCCGCGTCGGCGCACAAGGCCTGCAGCAGCTCGGTGTGACCCGGATGGTCGATGCCTCCGGCATGCAGGGCTTCCTTGTGGATCGGCGCGGTCACCAGCGCCCGCGATCGGCCCGCGAGTTGCTCCTGCGTGGCGGCGACGATGCAGCGCGCCGCGGCGGCGCCGGCCGCGGCGCTCACCTGACCCAGCGGTTGGGCGAGCAGGTCGCCCGGCAATCCCGTCGGCTGCCAGACAGGCAGGCAATCGGGCGGCGCAGGATCGTCCGCGCGATCGAGCACCGCCACTGGCAGATCCAGGCCCATCAGACCCAGCGCGCGTCGAAATACCCCGGTGTCGCCGACCAGGCGGAGATCCGCCCCCCGGTCCCGCGACCAGGCCGCGACGGCGATCTCGGGGCCGATGCCGCAGGGATCGCCCATCGTCAGCAGCACGGGGCGGGAACTCTCGATGACGGTGTTCATGCGGGATTCGGGATGTCGATGAAGCGGCACTGCAGGCCCAGCTGGTCGGCGACCTGCCGGCCCACGGCCTGCACGCCGTAGCGCTCGGTCGCATGGTGGCCGGCGGCGATGAAGGCGACGCCGGTCTCGGCGGCGTAATGGGCCTGCGGTTCGGAGATCTCGCCGGTGATGAACACGTCCGCACCCGCGGCGATCGCCGCCTCGAAGTAGCCCTGCGCGCCTCCGGTGCACCAGGCGACCCGCTTGAGCGGGCGGCCGTCGCCGGCCGCCTGGATCGTCGCGCGGCCGAGCCGCTGCTCGACGTGTGCGCCCAGCGTCTGCAGCGACTCGAAGGCAGGCGGCAGCGCGCCGATGCAACCCAGGTCCTGGTCGCCGAAGCGGGCCTCGGCGGCCCAGCCCAGATGTTTCGCGAGTTGCGCGTTGTTGCCGAGTTCCGGGTGCGCGTCCAGCGGCAGGTGGTAGGCGAACAGGTTGATCTCGTTCGTCAGCAGCCGGGACAGGCGCTGCTTCATCCAGCCGGTGACACGACCGTCCTGGCCGCGCCAGAACAGCCCGTGGTGGACCAGGATCGCATCGGCGCCGGCCTCGACGGCAGCCTCGATCAGCGCGAGGCTGGCGGTGACCCCGCACACCAGTTGCCGGATCTGGTCGCGGCCCTCGACCTGAAGACCGTTCGGCCCATAATCCTTGAAGCGCGTGGGCTCCAGCGTGGCGGCGAGCAGCCGCTCCAGCTCCGTGCGATGTGCCATGACAGGATCTCTCTTGCGTCAAACCTGGCTGATTTTCTCCCAGGCCACCACGGTGGCGCTGGCCGGCTACTTCGTCGTATCGACGCTCAAGCCCGAATGGCTGCACGAGGCCCCCAAGGTCGTGCCCACGCTGCCCGCCGCCGCCGGCGCCCCGCCGCGCGCCTCGGTGCAGTTCAGCTTCGCGGCGGCGGCCCAGGCGGCGTCCCCGGCGGTCGTCGCCGTGCTGGCCAACAAGCCGGCGCCCAGCCAGCGCGAGATCGATGCCGATCCCTGGCTGCGGTTCCACTTCGGCAAGCGCCCGCAGCAGCAGCGGCCGCAGACCGGCCTGGGCTCCGGCGTGATCGTCTCGCCCGAAGGCTACGTGCTGACCAACAACCATGTCGTCGCCGGTGCGACCGAGATCCGCGTGCAACTCGCCGACGGCCGGGACACGCCGGCGCGCCTGGTCGGCACCGATCCGGAAACCGACCTCGCCGTCCTGCGCATCACGCTGCCGCCGCCGCTGCCGGTGATCCACCCCGGCAAGGCCGGCGAGCTGCAGGTCGGCGACGTGGTACTGGCCATCGGCAATCCGTTCAACGTCGGCCAGACGGTGACCTCCGGCATCATCAGCGCGCTGGGCCGCACCCAGCTCGGCCTGAGCACCTTCGAGAACTTCATCCAGACCGACGCCGCGATCAATCCCGGCAACTCCGGCGGCGCGCTCGTCGACGTGCAGGGCCGGCTCGTCGGCATCAACACGGCGATCTACTCGCGCACCGGCGGCGGCAGCCTGGGCATCGGCTTCGCGATCCCCGTGGACTCGGCGTACCAGGTGCTGGAAGCGCTGGTGAAGGACGGCAAGGTCTCGCGCGGATGGCTGGGGGTGATCACCGGCGACATCAACGCCGAGGTCGTGGACACGCTGAAGCTGTCGGTCGACCATGGCGTGCTGGTCAAGGAAGTGTTCAAGGCCAGCCCGGCGGCGAAGGCCGGTCTGGAGGCCGGCGACGTCGTCACCGAAGTCGCGGGCCAGCCGGTGCGCTCGCCGCGCGAGCTCGTCAACGTCGTCGCGGCGCTGAAGCCGGAGAGCCAGACGCTGATCTCGGTGCAACGCGGCAAGGAATCGCTGAGGCTGCCGCTGCAGGTCGGCCTGCGGCAACCGCAGACGACCGATGACGCCGTGCCGGAATGAGCCATGGATGACGATCAGCTGCTGCGCTATTCGCGCCACATCCTGCTCGACGACATCGGCGTCGAAGGCCAGCAGCGCCTGCTGGACGCGCACGCGCTGGTGATCGGCGCGGGTGGACTCGGCTCGCCCGCGGCGCTGTTCCTGGGCACGGCAGGGGTGGGTCGCCTCACGCTGGTCGATCACGACCGCGTCGACGTGACGAATCTCCAGCGCCAGATCGCGCACAGCCTCGCGCGGGTGGACCAGCCCAAGGCCGAATCGGCAGCTGCCGGCATCGCGGCGATCAATCCGGAACCGCGTGTCCGGGCCATCACCGAACGCGCCGACGAGGCACTGCTCGACGAACTCGTGCCGCTGGCCGACGTCGTGCTCGACTGCACCGACAACTTCCCGACGCGCCACCTGGTCAACGCCGCCTGCGTGAAACACGGCAAGCCGCTGGTCTCGGGCGCGGCGCTCGGCTTCGATGCGCAACTGAGCGTCTACGACAGCCGCGATCGCGTCTTCCCCTGCTACGCCTGCCTGTTCCCCGCCGATCAGCCGCCCGAGGAGCAGCGCTGCGCCGTCATGGGCGTGTTCGCGCCGCTGGTCGGCATCATCGGCAGCATGCAGGCGGCCGAAGCCTTGAAGCTGCTGACGGGCATGGGCTCGACACTCCCCGGCCGGTTGCTGATGCTGGACGCGCGCCGCATGGAATGGACCGACCTCAAGGTCGCCCGCGACCCGCGCTGCCCGTGCTGCGGCACCCGCTGATACCGACGCCGCCAACGACGGCGGACGAGCGCAACAAACCAACGCCCTGGGCCGCGTCCGGCCCAGGCGAACGAACAGAAATTAAGTGGCAACGCCCGTAATCTCTCGGGCCAACGGATCATGACCAGAAGCGACAAACTCACCGCCCGCAACTTCCCCTCCGCGCAGGAAGAAGCCGCCCAGCAAGCGTCCTTCGACGCGGCGTTCGACGCCAATCCGCCCGCGGCCTACCAGCTCGCGTTCACCGACACGGACTTCCTGGTCCGCCCCGAGCTGCGTCCGGTGCGCATGCAACTCGAACTGCTGAAGCCCGAGCTGATCCAGCAGGAGCTGAACATCCAGTCGACGGTGGTGATCTTCGGCAGCGCGCGCATCGCCGATCGCGAAGCGGCCCAGGCAGCCGTCGACGCCGCCCGCGCCGCCAAGGACGAAGCGGCCGTGCAGCGCGCCGAGCGTCGCCTCGTCATGAGCGGCTACTACGAGGAAGCACGCAAGTTCGCGCGGCTCGTCACCGAGACGACCAAGGACTTCGCGCATCCGCTGTACGTCGTGACCGGCGGCGGTCCCGGCATCATGGAAGCGGGCAACCGCGGCGCGCATGAGGCCGGCGGCCGCAGCATCGGCCTGAACATCGTGCTGCCGCATGAGCAGCGCCCGAACCAGTACATCACCCCGGAGCTCTGCTTCCGCTTCCACTACTTCGGGCTGCGCAAGATGCACTTCCTGATGCGGTCGGTGGCGCTGGCGGCGTTCCCGGGCGGCTACGGGACGCTGGACGAGCTCTTCGAGACGCTGACACTGATCCAGACCGGCAAGTGCCGGCGGCGTCCGATCCTGCTGTTCGGACGCGACTTCTGGTCGCGCCTGATCGACTTCGAGCTGCTGATCGACACCGGCATGATCAGCCCCGGTGACGAGCAGCTCTTCCATTACGTTGAAACCGCCGACGAGGCCTGGGCCCTGCTGAAGAAGGAATACGACATCGGCGGCGCCACCAACGGCACGAACGGCACGAACGGCCACAACGGGACCGGCACGGTCCCGGCCGACGGCACCTGACCCGGCCCTGCGGGGCCTTCCAGCAAGCAAGAGAGGTTCGACCATGACCGCAGCACGACACGTGAGCCTGATCGGCGCCCCCACCGACGTGGGGGCCGGCGCCCGGGGCGCCAGCATGGGACCGGAGGCCCTGCGGGTGGCGGGCCTCGCCGAGGCGCTGCGGGCGCACGGGGTCGAGGTCAAGGACTGCGGCAACCTGGTCGGACCGTCCAATCCCTGGCAGCCGCCGACGGAGGGCTACCGCCACCTCGACGAGGTCACGGCGTGGAACCAGGCGGTGCACGACGCGGTCTATGCGGAACTCAACGACGGGCGCATGTCCGTGCTGCTCGGTGGCGACCACTGCCTGGGATTGGGATCGATCGCCGCGGTGGCCCACCACTGCCGCGACACCGGCAAGAAGCTGCGCGTGCTGTGGCTGGATGCGCATGCCGACTTCAACACCAGCAAGCTCACGCCCAGCGGCAACATCCACGGCATGCCGGTCGCATGCCTGTGCGGTTACGGCCCGCAGGAACTGATCGGCATCGGCGGCAAGGTCCCGGCGATCGATCCGAAGTGGATCCGCCAGATCGGCATCCGCAGCGTCGACGAAGGCGAGAAGCGCTTCGTGCACGAGGTCGGCCTCGAGGTCTTCGACATGCGCTACATCGACGAGATGGGCATGCGCCACACGATGGAGCTGGCGCTGGCGACGATGGACGCCAACACCCACCTGCATGTGAGCTTCGACGTCGACTTCCTCGATCCGGACGTCGCACCCGGCGTCGGCACCACGATTCCCGGCGGTCCGACCTACCGGGAAGCCCAGCTGTGCATGGAGATGATCGCGGACACCGGGCGGCTGGGCTCGCTGGACATCATGGAACTGAATCCGGCGCTCGACGTCCGCAACAAGACGGCGCTGGTGGCGGTGGATCTGGTGGAATCGCTGTTCGGCAAGTCGACGCTGATGCGCAAGTGACGCGCCGGTGACGTCGACTGGGGACGCGCGGGGTGAGACTTCCGTCACACACGCGTCGCTGGATCACTACCCGACAGCGATGGTTGCGATACCAATCAGAATGGGGAGGACTCCTCCCGATTCGAGGGTACTCTCTAGGCCGATGTCCACGATCCGTGAAGTGGCTCACGGAGCGAAACTGACAAAATCGTGTCCAATTGATACCCAGGGACGGCACAGAGGCCCGACATCGGAGGCATCGCACCGAAGTCATAGCAGCCCGCCGACGCCTGCGATGCATGAATAGAACCCCAACCATGTTGTCACGTCAGTTGTCTTCAGTTCTCTCGCGAACAGTGGCCATCGCCGCGGCCATCGTTGGCACCATCGCTTCCAGTCACGCGGCCACGCCCTCGACCGGCTCGGGCACCTTCCAGGTCGGTGCGACGATCCTCGTCGCCTGCAACGTCACCGGCAGCACGCTGACCTTCGGCGGCTCGATCGATCCGTTGCAGACGCCCGGTCCGGTGGATGCGTCGACCGCGCTCAATGTCACCTGCACGAAGACGACGCCCTACAGCGTCGCGCTGAGCGCCGGCGCCAACGCGGGTAACGCCTCGGCCTTCGGATCGCGCGTGATGAAGAGCGGCAACAACAACCTGCCGTATCAGCTCTACCTCGACGCCGGCCGCACCCAGGTCTGGGGCGACGGCAACAGCAGCGGCGTGTACACCGGCACCGGCACCGGCAGCCAGCAGCAACTGACCGTCTACGGTCGACTGCCGTCGCTGAACGGCATCGTGCCCGGCAACTACGCCGACACGGTCACGCTGACCATCACCTACTGAGCCCCGGCCCCGCGCCGAACTCCCAACGAAGCCGGGCCTGTCCCGGCTTTTTCACGTCTGCCCCTGACTGTCCTTGCTGGCCCTTGCCTGCCCTTCTCAGTCCCGGCCGAGTTCGGCGAGCCGCACCAAGGTGTGCAGCACGCGGTTGGCGGGCGTGGGGACGCTGAGCGCCTCGCCACGACGCACGAGGAACCCGTTGAGGTGGTCGATCTCCGTGCGCTTGCCGCGGCTCATGTCCTGCGCGGTCGACGAGAACTGGCCTGGCATCGTCTCCGCGATCTTGCGCACGGCCTGGCGGACATCCCCCACCAGCGTGACGCCATCCGCCGCAGCGACCGCCAGCCCCTCGTCGACGAGCTGGTCCATCACGGCCCAGACGCCCTCCCCTTCACCAGCTCGCCGTAGGGCTGCTGCGCCAGCGCGGACAGCGCGTTGTAGGCGCAATTGATCAGCAGCTTCGACCAGAGCGCGCCGCGCACGTTGTCGGACACCTCGGTGGGCACGCCCGCCGCGACCAGCGCCTGCGCGACGCGGTCGGCGCCAGCCGCCGGCTCGATGACCAGTTCGCCGCGCCCGTGGTGCTTCACATGGCCGGGGCCGGCCATTTCCGTCGCGACGTAGACCACCGCCGCCGAGACCGGTTGCGGCACCGTCCCGCGCAGCCGCTCGGCGTTGTCGACGCCGTTCTGCATCGACAGCAGCAAGGTGTCGGCCCCGATGTGCGGCGCCAGGGCCTGCGCGGCCGACACCGTGTCGGTCGACTTCACGCAGAACAGCACGACCTGCGCGCCGCGCGCGGCGGCGGGCTCGCTGTCGGCGCGCAGGCGGACCTGTTCGTCGAACATCCGCGTTTCCATGCGCAGGCCACGGTCGCGGATCGCCTCCACGTGGCTGGGGCGGCCGATCAACGTCACGTCATGGCCGGCGCGGGCCAGCATGCCGCCGAAGAAGCAGCCCACGGCGCCGGCGCCCATCACGGCAACCTGGAGCGGCGTCTGCGGGACCGGGGTGTCATCGGTGCGGGTCATGGCGTCATCCTCGCGATCAGGGTTCGGGGTGTTGAAAGAAATGAAGGCGGTGGAGGCACGACATGGCCCTGGCCGCCGTCAGGCGCAGACGATCCAGCCTTCGAGCGGATCCATGCCGGCGGGCAGCCCGTGATCGGGCCGTGCATCGGCCCAGGCCGCCTGCATCAGGCACAGCACCGCATCGAGCTTGTCGCCGCTGCCGTCATCGGCGAGTTCGTCCCGCTGTGCGTGGCTGAGCTTCAAGCGCAGGCCCAGGCGGCTGCGGCCCTGCTCGAGCGCCTCGATCAGGTCCTTGCGAGCGATCAGGCGGTCGGGCGTCTGCTTGGCGCGATCGTCGCTCTTGTAGCTGCGCGTGCCGATCAGCTCGCGTGCCAGCAGCCCCGGATAGGCCTCCAGCGCCACGCGCGTCGCGTCGCCGGCGTGCAGCCCCGGCAGATGCACGCCGGCGCGCAACAGGCGCGGCACGCCCGCATGCAGCATGTAGGCGACCGGCGGATTGACCCACTTCATGCTCGGCGACGATCCGGCGGGGCCATCGCAGGCGCGGTGCGCGAACTTGCCGCCGACCGGTCGCGCGTCGCAGAACGCGGCGAAGGTGTCCCGGATCTCCGCCCGCGACAGGCTCGCGTAGTGCGCGATCAGCAACGCCCACTCCGTCGGCCAGCCCAGCGTCTCGATGAGCTCGCGCGGCAGCCCGAACGGCAGGTCGAAACCGCCGAGCCAGGGGCCGGGTTCCGTGAGCCACGCCTCGAAGCCCTCGAGCGACGGGATCCCCACCTGCCGTTCCAGCTTCAGGACGCTCCCTTGCCGGCGACCGAACGCCAGCCGGATCGGCTTGCGGGCGGTCGGCGCGCTGGTGAAGTCGACGCCGACCAGCGCGCGGTCCACCGGTTCCGCGAGCGGGCCCGGGATCGGGATGGGCGGCGCGTCGGCGATGCGGCGGGAGGCGGCCGCCGCTTTCGAGACTTTTGACATGCCTGCGACTGTATCCATCGTCCACTGGGGCCAGTCGCCATTGACGTGCGCTATGCGGCGGCGAATGCTGCGTCATCAAGGTCGACAACATCGACGGAGGAGAGTCCGCCTTGTTCCAACGCGAACTGGCCCGAGCCCTGCATCTGAGCCGCCGCGGTGCCTACCGCGACGCCACCGATGCGCTGGAGCTGTCCCTGGTGGCCGCCGACACCGTCCGCGACCGGGCGCGGGCCTTGATCCTGATCGCCCACAACCTGCCCCGGCAGGGCGACCTGCAGGGCGCGCTGCGGCGTGCGAGCGAGGCCGCGGCCCTGGTCCGGCTGATCGACGGCCCCGACCAGGACGCCTGGACCGCCGAAGCGCTCACCGAGCTCTGCTACGTCTACGCGCAGTTCCAGATGGGCCGGGACGCGATGCAGGCCGGCTGGCAGGCCCTCGCCGCCGCGCGGCGTGCCGAGGATGCGGCGCGCGAAGCCTGGGCGCTGAACCGCCTGGCGGTGTCCTTCGCGGTCTCGGACCAGGTCGAGCAGGCCTGCCAGCACACGCTGCAGGCCCTCGAGATCGCCCAGCAACAGGCGCCGGGCGAGCGCGAGCTCATGCTGTCCTGCCTCAACAACCTGGCCCACTTCTGGCTGCAGGCCCATGCGGAAGCCATCCGGGACGAGGACCGGACGGCGTCCGCCGAGGCGCTCGCGCAGGCCGAGCCCTACGCGGTGCGGGCGGCCACGCTGGTGCGGGAGGAAGGCAACCCCTTCCTGGTCGTCGTGTCGCTGTCCAACCTGGTCGAGCTGCAGCTCGGCACCGGTGCGATCGACGAGGCGCTCCAGATCGCCGATGAATACGAGCGCCTGGCGCAGCGGCACGGCTATGCGGGCATGGTGCTGCAGGCTCGGGCGCAGCGGGCCTTGCTGCAGCTCAAACGCGACGACTCCGCCGGCGCGCAGGACGCGCTGCCGGCGCTGGAGACGCTCCAGGACCTGGTCGGCCAGCAGGCGCCGCAATCGCTGCCCGCGCGCCTGCGCCGGCAGCTGACACTGGCCATCTATCGCGGCTACAAGCTCCGCGGCGACGCGGTGCGCGCACTGGCGGCGCATGAGCAGCTCACGGCGCTGGAGCGCCAATCCGCGCGCAACGCGATGGCGCTGCAGACCGAGGCCATGCTGATCCGGCAGGAATTCCAGCAGGCGCAGGCGCGCGCCGAGCACGCGATGCAGGATGCGCGGCGCGAGCGCGAACGCGCGGACCTTGCGGAACAGGAGCAGCAGCGCCTGCGGCGTCAGGCGACGGAACTGGGACGCATGGCCCATGAAGACGCGCTGACGGGACTCAACAATCGCCGTCACGCGGAATTCGCGCTGCCGCTGCTGCTCGAGCGCGCGCGACAGGAGAACAAGCCGATCTCGCTCGGATTGCTCGACATCGACCACTTCAAGCAGGTCAACGACGCCTTCGGGCATGGCGTCGGCGACCAGGCGCTGCAGAGGGTCGCGCAGGTGCTGCGGCGTCAACTGCGCAGCGCGGACCTGCTGGCGCGGGTCGGCGGCGAGGAATTCATGCTGGTCTTCGTCGGCGTCACGCCCGAGCGCGCGCAAGACATCTGCGAGCGGCTGCGCGCCGCGATCGCCAGCCACGGCTGGGGTGAACTGGTGGCGGACCTGCAAGTCACCGTGTCCATCGGACTCGCCGCGGGCGAACCGCCCGCGAAGCCCGCCCTGCTGGTCGAGACCGCCGACCAGGCGCTCTACGCCGCGAAGCACGCGGGACGCAACCGCGTGCAGTTCATGCCCTGCTGACTCAGTTCAGCTTGAAGACGGCGACCGACTGGGCCAGCGCATCGGCCTGATGCTGCAGGCTCTGCGCTGCCGCGGCGGACTCCTCGACGAGCGCGGCGTTCTGCTGCGTCATCTGGTCCAGCTGCGAGATCGCCGAGCCGATCTGGTTGATGCCGCCGCTCTGCTCGGCAGTCGCGTGGCTGATCTCCGCCACGATGCGCGACACGCGCGAGATCGACTCGGAGATCTCATTGATCGTCTCGCCGGCGCGGCCAACCAGCGCGGCGCCGCTGGACACGCTCTCGCCGCTCGTGGTGATCAGCTGCTTGATCTCCTTCGCGGCCTCGGCGCTGCGCTGCGCCAGCGACCGCACCTCGCTCGCGACGACCGCGAAGCCCCGGCCCTGCTCGCCCGCCCGCGCGGCTTCCACCGCCGCGTTCAGCGCCAGGATGTTGGTCTGGAACGCGATCCCGTCGATGGTGCCGATGATGTCGCCGATGCGGGCCGACGAGGTGCTGATCTTGCCCATCGTCTGCACGACCTCGCCCACCACGCTGACGCCGCGGACGGCGACCTCGGCGGCCTGCTCGGCCAGCGACTTCGCCTCGCCGGCTGACGCCGCGTTGTGCTGCACGCTCGCCGTCAACTGCCCCATCGCCGACGCGGTGGCCTGCAGGTTGGAGGCGGCCTGTTCGGTGCGCTGGCTCAGGTCGTGCGCGCCGGCGGCGACCTCCCGCGACGCGGTCGCGATGCTGTCCGTGGCGCTGCGCACGCCGCTGACGACTTCGCGGATCGAGGCCTGCATGCCCTGCACGCCACGCGCCATCGCGGCGGTCTCATCGGCGCCTTCGGCCTCGACGGGCTGGCTCAGGTCCTTGCGGGCGATGCGTTCGGTCGTGCTCACGGCCTGCGCCAGCGGCACGAGGATGGAGCGGATGTTCAGCACCGTCAGCAACGCGATCAGCGCCACGCCGACCGCCATCACGACGCCCAGCACGCCGCGCACGCTCAGTTCGCGGGTACCCAGGCGTTCCACCTCGTCCTGCCCATGCTGGAGGATGGCCGTCGTCATGTCGCCGACGCCGCTGTCCATCGCCTGCACGGGCGCCTTGATGGCGTCGGTGGATCGGTTGGCCTCGGCGGCATCGACGAAGTCGGCGTTGAGGATGCGCTTGGCGATGTCGTCGACGCCGGCCTTGTACGCCTCCAGCGACTGCTTGAGCTTGGGCGGCAGCGCGCGGATCTCGGGGCTGGCGTCGAGTGTCGCCAGCGTGTCGAGCGAGCGGATCACGCCTGCGTAGGTCTTCTGCCAATCGGCCTGGGCCTGCTTGACGGTGCCGTCGTCGCCGATGTTGATGAGCATGTCCTTCTCGAAGCGGCGCAGGTTGCCGATGCCTGCGCGGACTTCGGAGAGTTGCGTCAGCGCGCCGACGTCCTGCGCGACGTACTGCTGGAAGTCGGACCGTGAACTGCCCATGGCCCAGAGGCCGGCGCCGCCGATGAGCAGGAGGGCGAGGACGGACAGGAGACCCAGACCCAGCAGGCGGGTCCGGATCGTGTAATGGCGCAACGACTGCATGTTTTCCCAACGAGATGGATCGATGGGAAAAGACTAGCAGCCGCCATGCCAGCGCCCGAGGACGCCGTCCTCTAAACCTCGTGCACCGTGGAGTTCTCCCGCACCGATGTCACGAACGAGACCCTCGAGCGCTCACCCGAAGTCCTCCGTAGCAGAACCGCGGGAGTACGACAGTGATCGGGGACGGCAGAGCGCGGGGTCTTGGCGCTTGACGCCAAGGCCCCGCGCTCTGGCGGCCAACGCCCCGACCGTCGAAGTACGGGTATTCAACCGAGCTTGAACACCGCCACCGATTGCGACAGCGCATCGGCCTGATGTTGCAGGCTTTGCGCCGCAGCGGCGGACTCCTCGACGAGCGCCGCGTTCTGCTGCGTCATCTGATCGAGTTGGGAGATGGCCGACCCGATCTGGTTGATGCCGCCGCTCTGCTCGGCGGTGGCGTGGCTGATCTCCGCCACGATGCGCGACACGCGGGTGATCGAATCGGAGATCTCGTTCATCGTCTGCCCGGCGCGTTCGACGAGGGCGGCGCCACTGGAGACGCTTTCCCCGCTGGCGGTGATCAGCTGCTTGATCTCCTTGGCGGCTTCGGCGCTGCGCTGCGCGAGCGTGCGGACCTCTCCGGCGACGACGGCGAAGCCCCTGCCCTGCTCACCGGCGCGCGCGGCTTCCACGGCCGCGTTCAGCGCGAGGATGTTGGTCTGGAACGCGATCCCGTCGATGGTGCCGATGATGTCGCCGATGCGCGCGGAGGACGCGCTGATCTTCCCCATCGTCTGGACGACTTCCCCGACCACGTTGACGCCGCGTCCGGCAGCGCGGGCGGCCTCTTCCGCCAGCGCATTCGCCTGCCGAGCCGAGTCCGCGTTGTGCTGCACGCTCGCGGTGAGCTGCTCCATCGCCGACGCCGTCTCCTCGAGGTTGGACGCCGCCTGCTCGGTGCGGTAGCTGAGATCGTGCGCCCCGGCCGCGACCTCGCGCGACGCCGTCGCGATGCTGTCGGTGGCGCTGCGCACGCCGCTGACCACATTGCGTATCGAGGTCTGCATCCCCTGCACGCCGCGCATCATCGCGGCGGTCTCGTCGGTGCCGAGCACGTCGACGCGTTCGCTCAGGTCCTGGCGGGCGATGCGCTCGGTCGTGCCGACCGCCTGCGCCAGCGGCGTCAGGATCGATGCGATGTTGAAGAAGGTGAAGGTGCCGATCACCAGCGCGCCCACGAGCATCACGCCGCCCAGCGCCATCCGGATGCGCACCTCCTCGGCGTCGATGCGTTGCACCTCCTGGTTGCCGCGGTCCATGATCGCCTTCGTCATCGCGCCGAGCTGCTTGTCCATCTCCCGGACCGGTCCCTTGATCGGTTCGGTCTGCCGGTTGGCCTCGGCGGAATCGACGAACTCCTGCTTCAGGATGCGCGCCACGATGCCGTCGAGTCCGCTGCGGTAGCTGCCCAGCGAGGTCTTCATGGCCGGCGGCATCGACTTGATCTCCGGAAGGATGTCGAGCTGGCCGATCGCGTCCAGGCTCCTGTTGACGCCTTCGAAGGCCTTGCGCCATTCTTCCTGGTAGCGCTTCACCGCGGCATCGTCGCCGATGTTGATCAGCATGTCCTTCTCGTAGCGCCGCAGGTTGCCGACACCGGCGCGGATCTCGGACAACTGCACCAGCGACTCGACATCCTGCCGCACGTAATGCTGGAAATCCTGCTTGGTGCGGGCCATCGCCCACAGCCCGTCGCCGCCGATCAGCAGCAGCGCGAACACCGACAACAGGCCGAGCGCCATGAGGCGCGTCCGGATCGTGAAGTTACGCATGGACCACATGGCATTCCCATCTTTGTAGAAGGAGTGGGAAAAGCCTAGCAGCCGGCGTGCCAGCCGGACACCCTGTGGAAACGGGGGTCAGCGCCAGAGCGCGTTCATCGTCGCGACAAAGTCCTCGCGGCGGGCGGCATCGTCCATGACACGCCGCTGCCCCGCAACGTAGACCGCCGCCCAGGTCGCCCCCTGGCTGGCGAAGACCAGACCGTCCAGCAGCGCCGATTCCGGCACCCCGGCCAGGCCGCTCGCGGCCGTGTCGAGCACCAGGAAGTCCGCGCGCGCGCCCGTCCGCAGGCCCCAGGCGTCCAGGCCCGCCGCTCGCGCGCTGCCCGCGACGCAGGCGTCGAACAGACGTGCCGCCGTCGACGGCTGCCGCCCCGGCCGCGCCGCGACGTTGCGTCGCTGCTGGCCCAGGCGCTGGCCGTACTCCAGCCAGCGCAGCTCCTCGACCCAGCCCCGCGTGACCTGGCTGTCCGACCCGACCGTCAGCGGCACGTCCGCTCCCAGCCAGCCGGGCAGGTCCGCCAGGCCGTCGCCGAGGTTGCCCTCGGTCCCCGGGCAGATCACCACGCCCGCGCCGCTCGCGGCGATGCGCGCGATCTCGTCCGGCGTGCTGTGCGTGGCATGCACCAGGTGCCAGCGCGGATCCAGCCCGTAATCGGCCAGCAGGTCGATCGGCCGCTTGCCGGTGGCCGCGAGGCAGTCGTCGACTTCCTGCTGCTGCTCGGCGACATGCACGTGGATGGGGATGTCCGCGTCACCGACCAGCGCCTGCAGCGCCCGCACGTCCTCGGCGTGCGCCGCACGCAGCGAGTGCACCGCCACGCCGGCGCGCACCAGCGGCAGGCCCGCCGCGTTGATGCGCTGGCAGGCGCGCCAGACCCACCCGGCATCGGTGCGGAAGCGCCGCTGCGTCTCCCGCAGGCCCTTCTGGGTGAAGCCGGCATGCGCGTACAGCACCGGCAGCAGCGTCAGGCCGATGCCCGTCTCCTGCGCGGCTTCGGCCAGGGCCATCGCCATCGCGAGCTCGTCCTCGTACGGCGTTCCGTCCTCGCGGTGGTGCAGGTAGTGGAATTCGCAGACCTGCGTGTAGCCACCGGCCAGCAACTCGGTGTACAGCTGCGCCGCAATGGTCTTCAACTGCGCGGGCGTCACGCGCAGCGCGACGCCGTACATGCGATCGCGCCAGGACCAGAAGTCGTCGCTGTCGCTGTCGCGCTGCTCGGACAGGCCGGCGAAGGCGCGCTGGAAGGCGTGGCTGTGCGCGTCGACGAGCGTCGGCAGAACGGGCCCGTCCAGCCGGACGGCCTCTGCCGATGGCGGTTCTCCAACGACGAATCCGGTCCAGTGGCCATCGGCGCCGACGCGCATCTGCACGTCCGACTGCCAGCGTCCGTCGAGCCACGCCAGGCTTGCGTGGAAAGTCGTCGGGCTCATGCGGCGTTCCGGGTCGGATTGGCCAGCAGGTAGGCCTGCAGCAGAGTCGTCAGCACCGGCCGGACGCTCTCGACACAGGCCGCGTCCAGCTCGTAGCCGGTGAAGCCCATGTCGTTCTCGACCATGTAGCAGCGATAGCACATCTCCAGTTGCACGGCCTGCTGGCCGAGTTCCGGCCGCCCGTACTGGCGCGTGATGTAGCCGCCCTTGAAGCGGCCGTCGACGACCCAGCTGAAGCGGTCCTGCGCCTGCAGCGCGATCTCCATCGCCTGACGCGTGACCTGCTTGCAGGCCTTGCCCTCGACGGTGCCGATGTTCAGGTCGGGCAGTTGGCCCTCGAAGAGCCAGGGCAGCTCGGAACGGATGCTGTGCGCCTCGAACAGCAGCGCGAAGCCGTGTTCCTGGCGCAGCCGTTGCAGCTCGCCTTGCAGCGCCTGGTGGTACGGCGCCCAGTAGGTCTCGATACGGCGCTGCTTTTCTTCGGCGTCGGGCGCGAGGCCGTCCTTGTAGAGCGGCTCGCCGGTGAAGAACCGCGTCGGGCACAGCTCGGTGTTGGACGCGCCGGGGTACATCGGCGTGTCCTCGGGCGGGCGGTTCAGGTCGATCAGGTAGCGCGAGAAACGCGGCACCAGCAGCCCGGCGCCGAGCTGCCCGGCGATCGGCGCGTACAGCGGTTCGAGGTGCCAGTCCGTGTCCTCGCTGCCGAGCGCCCGCTCGACGTAGCGGTGGTGCTGGTCGGCCGGGATCTCGCGGCCCACGTGCGGCATGCTGATCAGCAGCGGGGTGCGGCCGCGCCGCAGTTCAAAGACGTCGTGCTTCATCGCTCGTTCCTCTTGTCTCCAGGAGGCGGCGGCAGGCCCATGCGGCCCGCCGCGGCCCCTCGTTCTTGTCCCGGCCGAGACTCTGTCGCCCGGCCGCTTCAGCCGCGCGGCCGCCCGCCGACGACCGTCTGCCGCAGCGGATTCCGGCCGAACCAGTAGGCCAGCTCGCGCGGATGCGCGGCATCCCAGATGCAGAAATCGGCGCGCTGCCCGGCGGCCAGCCGTCCGCGGTCAGGCAAACCGAGCGCCCGTGCCGCGTTCGTCGTGAGGCCGCGCAGCGCCTCCTCCGGCGTCATCCGGAAGAAGGTGCAGGCCATGTTGAGCATCAGCAGCAGCGACAGTCCTGGCGAGCTGCCCGGGTTGTGATCGGTGGCCAGCGCGATCGGCACGCCGGCGTCGCGCAGCGCCTGGATCGGCGGCAGCTTGGTCTCGCGGAGGAAGTAGAACGCGCCGGGCAGCAGCACCGCCACGGTCCCGGCACGCGCCATCGCGGCGATGCCGGAATCGCTCAGGTATTCGAGGTGGTCGCAGGAGAGCGCATTGAACGCCGCCGCGAGCGCGGCGCCGCCCTGATCGCTCAACTGCTCCGCATGCAGCTTCACCGGCAGACCGAGCGCGCGAGCGGCTTCGAACACGCGGCGGGTCTGGTCGGGCGTGAAGCCGATGCGTTCGCAGAAGGCGTCGACCGCGTCGACCAGTCCCTGCTGGTGCAACTCCGGCAACCACGCGCAGACGGCGTCGACGTACTCGTCCTGACGACCGTCGAATTCGGGCGGCAGCGCATGCGCGCCGAGGTAGGTCGTCCTCACCGTCAGGCCGAGTCCGGAGAGCCGGCGAGCGACGCGCAGGCATTTCGCCTCGTCCGCCAGCGACAGGCCGTAGCCGGACTTCACTTCCAGCGTCGTAAGTCCTTCGGCCATCAGCGCGCGGGCGCGCGGTACCGCCAGCGCATGGAGGTCCTCTTCGCTCGCCGCCCGCGTCGCGGCGACCGTCGAGCGGATGCCGCCGCCAGCGCGCGCGATCTCCTCGTAGGTCGCGCCTTGCAGGCGCAGCTCGAATTCCGCAGAGCGCTCGCCGCCGTAGACCAGATGCGTGTGGCAATCGATGAAGCCCGGCGTCACCAGCAGACCGCCGAGGTCGCGCAGCTCCCCCGCGCTGTCGCGCAGATCGGGCGGCAGCGCCGCCATCGGCCCGACCCAACGCAGTTGTTCGCCCTCGACCAGCAGCGCGCCGTCGCTCACCAGGCCCCAGTCGCGGTCGCCCGCCAGGGTGGTCAGCGTCGCGTTGGCGTACAGCACGCGCCGCGGCGTCGAGGGCTGGTCCGTCATGACTCGCTCCAGATCAGCCACCAGGCCGGACCGTGCTGATCGCCGTCGTCGAAGACGCAGCTCTGCGAGGCCGGCGACTCGCACCAGGCCAGCGTGTGCGGCGCCAGCGGCACCGAGCGGTGGCCGTGGATGATCATCCCGCCTTCCTGCGTGAACAGCCCCAGCCACTGCGCGCCGTGCGGGATCACCGGCCGGTCGGCGGGTTGCACGCGGAACACGCCCGCGTCCCGGCGGTGCATCGCGTTGAAGTCCTGTGTCGGACCGTCGATGAGCACGCAGTTCGGCGCGTCCTCGCCGGCGAACTGCACGATGCCCTCGTTGGGCTTCAGCGCGCGGCCGCGCAGGATCACGCCCCCGCCCGACAGCACGCTGAACCAGCGGTCCACGCCCGGGAAGGTCGAGAACGGCCCGTCGCGGTCGATGTCCGCGATGCTGACGCGGACCTTCCAGTCCGCCACGTGCGGCCAGGCCAGCAACTCGCGCGTCCGCCCTCCCCCGTTGCGCCACGGGGTGGGCGCGACATCATCCGCGGTGATCCTCATCCAGCTCATGTCCGGCAGCTTGTTGGTTTTTGTCGAAGCCCGGGATTTTCGAAGACTCATCCACCGCGTCACGTCACGAAACGTCACATCCGCTCTCCTGCCACAACTGGCGCGCCAACTCGTGAACAGCGTCACGCCTGGAAGCTGCCTTCAAGAAAATATCGGCTGGCTGGATGCACCAGCCGCACCGCCGTCACCGTCCGGCCAAGACTCGACGTCGCGCGCTTCACCACGAGACAGGGCTCGGCGCGCGGCATCCCCAGCAGCTTCGCCTCGAGGGCGCTGGGCATGGCCGCCTCGATCGTATAGCGCGCCTCCGACAGCGGGGCGACTTCGAGGAGGTAATGCGTCGGCGTCACGCGCTCGAAATCCTGGTCCATGTAGGCCGGGGCGCACGCCGGATTGACGAGGCGATCCTCGCACTGGATGGCGACGCCGTTCTCGCGATGCACGATCACGCTGTGAAACAAGATCGCACCGGCGCGCAGACCCAGCATCGCGGCTTGTTCAGCGTTCGCCTTCAAGGACTCCAGCACGTGGACCTCGGCCTCGTGGCGATGGCCGCGCTGGGCGATCTCCTCGTGCACGTCGCGCACCGTCAGCGTCGACGCGATCCGGTGCAGTTGAGCGACGAAGGTGCCCACGCCCTGCACGCGCTCGATCATGCCTTCCTGATGCAGCTCGCGCAGCGCGCGGTTCACCGTCATGCGGCTCACGCCGAAGGTCTCGGTCAGTTCCGCCTCGGACGGCAGGCGCTCGCCCGGACGCCAGCGCCCGCCGGCGATGCCTTCGCGCAGATGCGTCTTCACCTTCAGGTACTGCGGCGCCGGGCCGCCGCCGGCCGCGCTCGATGAGGGGGTCGCCATGGGGCGCGATCCTACTTGACTGTACTTGTATAGACAACCGAGAAAACCGCTCCTATGATCGCGCCCCATCGGACCCCGAAGACCGCGGGCCGGCCCGCCTCGCAGACCAGGAGACATCGATGACGACGAGCCTCAAGACCACCGCTCCCTCCGCCCAGCCGCGCCCGGTGCGCGCGCCCACCGGCACGCAGCTGAGCTGCAAGAACTGGCTGATCGAGGCCGCCTACCGGATGATCCAGAACAACCTGGATCCGGCCGTGGCCGAGAACCCGGATGCGCTGGTGGTCTACGGCGGCATCGGCAAGGCGGCGCGCAACTGGGACTGCTTCGAGCAGATCCTGACATCGCTGAAGAACCTCAACGAGGACGAGACGCTGCTGATCCAGTCGGGCAAGCCGGTCGGCGTCTTCCCGTCGCACGTCGACGCGCCGCGCGTGCTGCTGGCCAACTCCAACCTGGTGCCGGCCTGGGCCAACTGGGAGCACTTCAACGAGCTGGACCGCAAGGGCCTGATGATGTACGGCCAGATGACGGCCGGCTCGTGGATCTACATCGGCTCGCAGGGCATCGTGCAGGGCACCTACGAGACCTTCGCCGAGGCCGGCCGCCAGCACTTCGGCGGCGACATGGTCGGCCGCTGGGTGCTGACCGCGGGCCTGGGCGGCATGGGCGGCGCACAGCCGCTGGCGGCGACCTTCGCCGGCGCCTGCTCGCTGACGATCGAGTGCCAGCAGTCGCGCATCGATTTCCGCCTGAAGACACGCTACGTCGACGAACAGGCGACCGACCTCGACGACGCGCTGGCGCGCATCGCGAAGTACACGGCCGAGAAGAAGGCCGTCTCCATCGCGTTGCTGGGCAACGCGGCGGAAGTCCTGCCCGCGCTGGTCGCCCGGGTGAAGGCCGGCAGCGCGATCAAGCCGGACCTGGTCACCGACCAGACCTCGGCGCACGACCTGATCAACGGCTACCTGCCGGTGGGCTGGAACGTCGAGCAGTGGAAGGCCGCGGCTGCGGACCCCGCCAAGCACGCCGACCTGAAGGCCGCCGCCGCGCGCGGCTGCGCGGTCCATGTGCAGGCGATGCTGGACTTCCAGGCCATGGGCATCGCGACCGTCGACTACGGCAACAACATCCGCCAGGTCGCCTTCGACCGGGGCGTGAAGAACGCCTTCGACTTCCCCGGCTTCGTGCCCGCCTACGTGCGCCCGCAGTTCTGCGAAGGCCGCGGCCCGTTCCGCTGGGTCGCCCTGTCCGGCGATCCGGAGGACATCTACAAGACCGATGCCAAGATCAAGGAGCTCTTCCCGCACCACGCCGGCGTGCACCGCTGGCTGGACATGGCGCGCGAGCGCATCGCCTTCCAGGGCCTGCCGGCGCGCATCTGCTGGCTGGGTCTGGGCGAACGCCACAAGGCCGGCCTCGCCTTCAACGAGATGGTCCGCACCGGCGAGCTGAAGGCGCCCATCGTGATCGGCCGCGACCACCTGGACTCCGGCTCGGTCGCCAGCCCGAACCGCGAGACCGAGGCCATGCAGGACGGCTCGGACGCCGTCTCCGACTGGCCGCTGCTCAACGCGATGCTCAACACCGCCGGCGGCGCGACCTGGGTCTCGCTGCACCACGGCGGCGGCGTGGGCATGGGCTATTCGCAGCACAGCGGCGTGGTCATCGTCTGCGATGGCAGCGAAGCGGCCGACAAGCGCCTCTCCCGCGTGCTGTGGAACGATCCCGGCACCGGCGTCATGCGCCACGCCGACGCCGGCTATGAGCTGGCGCAGCAGACCGCGCAGGAGCGCGGCTTGAAGCTGCCGATGCTGGGCCGCTGAGCCCTCGCTCTCGCCCTTCCCCAGACACCCGAATCAGACTTCGATCCGAGTTCCCATGACGACTTCCCTCGAACTCATTCCCGGCCAGCTCTCGCTGGAGCAGCTGCGCCGCATCCGCGCCGGCGGCGTGTCGCTGGCGCTGCATGCCAACGCCTGGCCGGCGATCCGCCGCGGCGCCGCCGTCGTGCAGGCGGCCGCGGCCGGCGACGACCCGGTCTACGGCGTCAACACCGGCTTCGGCAAGCTCGCGTCCAAGCGCATCGGCAAGGACGAACTGGCCGCCCTGCAGCGCAACCTGATCCGCTCGCACTGCGTCGGCGTCGGCGCGCCGCTGGCGCCGCCGGTCGTGCGGCTGATGCTGGCAATGAAGGCGGCCTCGCTGGCGCGCGGCTTCTCCGGCGTGCGCGAGTCGGTGGTGCAGAGCATCCTCGACGCGTTCAACGCCGGCCTGGTGCCCTACGTGCCGGCGCAGGGCTCGGTGGGCGCCTCGGGCGACCTGGCGCCGCTGTCGCACATGACGCTGGCGCTGATGGGAGAAGGCGAGATGCTGGTCGACGGCCAGCGCAAGCCCGCGCTCGCCGAACTGGAGAAGGCCGGCCTCAAGCCGCTGGTGCTCGAAGCCAAGGAAGGCCTGGCGCTGATCAACGGCACGCAGACCTCCACGGCGCTCGCTCTGGAAGGCCTGCTGCGCTTCGAGACCGTCTACGCCGCCGCCGTCGTCAGCGGCGCGCTGAGCCTGGACGCCGCACGCGGCAGCGACGGTCCCTTCGATCCCCGCATCCATGAGGTGCGCGGCCAGCCCGGCCAGATCGAGACCGCGGCCGCGTACCGCGCACTGCTCGCCGGCAGCCCGATCCGCCAGTCGCATCGCGACGGCGACGATCGCGTGCAGGATCCCTACTGCCTGCGCTGCCAGCCGCAGGTCATGGGCGCCTGCCTGGACCAGTCGCGCTACGTGCGCGACGTGCTGCTGCGCGAGGCCAACGCGGTGACGGACAACCCGCTCGTGTTCGCGCCGGAAAACGGCCCGGCCGCGATGGTCAGCGGCGGCAACTTCCACGCCGAGCCGGTGGCCCTCGCCGCCGACGCGCTGGCCTGCGCGATCGCCGAAGTCGGCGCGATCGCCGAGCGCCGCATCGCGATGCTGATCGACACCGGCGTCTCGCGCCTGCCCGCGTTCCTGACCGAGAACGCCGGCCTCAACTCCGGCTTCATGATCGCGCACGTCACCGCCGCGGCGCTGGCCAGCGAGAACAAGTCGCTGGCGCATCCGGCGAGCGTCGACAGCCTGCCGACCTCCGCCAATCAGGAGGACCATGTCTCGATGGCCACCTTCGGGGCGCGCCGCCTGGGCCCGATGCTCGACAACACCGCGCACATCGTCGCGATCGAGCTGCTGGCCGCCGCGCAGGGCATCGAGTTCCTGCGCCCGCTGCGCAGTTCCGCGCCGCTGGAGGACGTGCACGCGCTGCTGCGGGAGCGCTGCCCGGCGATGTCCACCGACCACTACCTGGCGCCGGACATCGAGCGCGCCTTCGTGCTGGTCAACGACGACGGCCCGCGCGGCCCGGCCGCGCTGCTGCGCGCGCGCACGGAGATGGTCGTGCTCGACTAACATCCGGGACATCGGCGGGCGTGGCCCGCCATTTCCGCGCGAGCCCCGCATGCCCCACACCGCCTCGACGGCGCGCACTCCGCGCGCCGTTCGCGTTTCCGCCCTCCCCGCGCCGGAACGCGCATCGCCCCAGCTTGTGCGCTTTGTGGTCGGCCTGTTGCTGCTGATCGCGGCGATGCTCGTCGCGCCGCACGCCTTCGCCGCAACCAAGGTCGTGTTCGACATCGACATGCGCGAGGAGATCGCCGGCGGCCGTTTCGATCCGACCAAGGACGTCGTCGGCGTGCGCGGCGGCGCGGCGCCGCTGAACTGGGGACGCTCGGTGGTCGCACCGGCGGCGGGCCTGGGCCGAGAGGGCTGGTACAGCGTGTCCGTCCTCTTCGAGCGCATTCCGCCCGGCGGCAACGTGCCCTACAAGTTCCACGTCGAGCATCCCGGCCAGAACGATCCCGAGGGCGACTGGGAGAACGGCTCCAACCGATCGCTGGAACTGGTGTCCGACGAGGTGCGCGTCACGCGCGCCTTCAACGCGCCGGGCGCTCCGATCTCGCTGAGCCGTGCCGGCACGATCGAGCGGCTGGCGCCGCTGCCGGGCAACTTCGTCGCCCAACGCCCGGTGCAGGTCTGGCTGCCGCCGAACTATGAGCGCGACACCGACCGCCGTTATCCGGTGCTCTACCTGCACGACGGCCAGAACGTCTTCGACGCCGCTGCGGCGGGCGCCGAGTGGCAGGTCGACGAGACCGCGCAGCGTCTGGTCGTCGACGGCCAGATCCAGCCGCTGATCATCGTGGCGGTCAACAACACCTCGCGCCGCATCGACGAATACACCGCGACGGCGATGAAATACGAGGGCAACACGCGCGGCGGTCTCGCGCCCGCCTACGCGCGCTACCTGATCGAGCAGCTCAAGCCCTCGATCGACGCGCGCTACCGCACGCTGCCGGATGCGGCGCACACGGCAGTCGGCGGATCCTCGCTCGGCGGCATCGCGAGCCTGTGGCTGGCCATGCATCACAGCGACGTGTTCGGCGCGGCGCTGGTGATCTCCCCGTCGCTGTGGTGGGACAACGAATTCCCGATCCGCGACGTGGCCCGCACGCCGCTGCCGATGAGCGTGGACCGGCCGCGCCTGTGGCTGGACATGGGCACCGAGGAAGGCCCGCAGGCGGTCGCCCAGCTGCGGCAACTGCGCGCGCAACTGTTTGCGCGCGGCTGGCAACGCACGACCTTGAACTACGTCGAGGTCCCCGGCGGGACACACGACGAGGCCAGTTGGGCCGCCCGTTTCGGCGACATGCTCCGTTTCCTGGACCGGCAGGTCTGGAACCCCGACGGCCGCAAGGAGCCCGCCGTGGGCCAGGATCCGTTCCCGACCTCGTTCGTGCCCGACATCTTCAAGCCACGGCGTCCCACGCAGTGGTGAGGGCCTGCGTCCCCGCGATCGATCAATACCGCCCGGTCGCCCCCGCCACGCGCAGGTAGACGTAGGCGACCCACGCGACCAGCGCGCGCCCTAGAAAGCCGCGAATCCCGCGCCCGGCCGTCTGCTCGACGCGATGGGACATCGCCACGGCTGCGTCGAACTCCCGCGCGACGTCGCCGGCGAACGCCGCATCGCGCACGACGACGTTGGCTTCCAGGTTGAGCAGCAGCGACAGCGGATCGATGTTGGAGCTGCCGATGGTGGCCCAGTCGTTGTCGACCACGCAGATCTTGGCGTGGAGGAACGCCGGCGTGTATTCGTAGATCTGCACGCCGTGGCCGAGCAGCTCGTCGTAGAGCGCGTGCGCGGCCAGCGCGGCGATCTTGTAGTCGACCTTGCCCTGGAGCAGCAGCCGCACCTGGACGCCGCGCTGGGCGGCGTCCTTCAGCGCGCGACGGAAGCGCTGCCCCGGATAGAAGTAGGGCGTGATCAGGTCGACACGCGCGGTCGCGGCGCGGATCGCGTCGACGTAGGCCCGTTCGATGGTGCGGCGCTGGCGCAGGTTGTCGCGCAGCACGAAGGCCGCGCGCACCGGCGGCAGGCGGTCGGGGTCGCGACGGCGGTGCTCCCCGCGCGGCATCCGGATGCGCCGCATCAGGCGCTTCGCGCGCCGCGCCGGCGAGGCGCTGCGGATCATCGCCCGCATCTCGTCGCCGAAGTCGTGGCCCAGCCACGCCCGGGTCCACACCGCGCGCGCCGCCTGCTCGATGGCCCGCACCGCCGGCCCGCCGACGCTGACGGCGAAGTCCAGCCGCGGCATCTCGGTGCGTCCGTGGTGCAGGTCCACGCGATCGTCGATCACGTTGATGCCGCCCACGAAGCCCACACGGCCGTCGACCACGCACAGCTTCTGGTGCAGCCGTCGCAACTGCCCGGGATGCAGCCAGTTCCACCACCGGTCGATCGGACGGAACACCGCCAGCGCGACCGGCGCGCCCTCGAGCTGCGCCCGCAGCCAGGCCAGGCTGCCCTTGGAGCCGAAGCCATCGACCACCACCCTCACCCGCACGCCGCGTTGCGCCGCGCGCTTCAAGGCGTCGACGGTCGCGGCGCCGGCTTCGTCGTCGTGGAAGATGTAGGTCGCCAGCCAGACCTCGTGTTCCGCGTGATCGATCGCCTCGATCTGCGCCGGGAACAGCGCGTCGCCGCCGCACAGCAGCCGCACCGCGTTGCCGCCGGTGAAGCTGGGTTGGGACCCGAGGGTCCACGGGAAGAGGGGCTCCTGCGTCCGCTTCAAGTCAGCACGAGCTCGGCGAGCAGCGGCAGGTGGTCGGACATGCGCGCCCACGCCGGACCGCGCGGCACCTTCATGTCGACGCAGCGCAGGCCGCGCGTGTAGATGCGGTCCAGCGCGAACACCGGCACCCGCGACGGGAAGGTCGGCAGCGAGCGCTTGGCGCCGGGCAGCATGGCCCGGCTCAGGCCGGTCGTGCGCATGGACTCTTCCAGCCGCTCGCCCCAGTCGTTGAAGTCACCGGCCACGACCAGCGGCGCGCCGTGCGGCACATGGTCCTCGATGAAGGCCGCCAGCTTCTGGATCTGCCGCACCCGGCTGCCGTGGATCAGTCCCAGGTGAGCGACCACCGCATGCACCTCGGTGCCCTGCCAGCGCACCGGCACGTGCAGCAGGCCGCGCTGCTCGAAGCGGTGGTCCGAGACGTCGTGATGGCCGATGTCGCCCAGCGGATACCGCGACAGCAACGCGTTGCCATGCTCGCCGTGGCGCGTGACCGCGTTGGTCCGGTAGGCCACCTCGTAGCCTTCCGGCGCGAGGAACTCCGCCTGGCCCTGCTCCGGCCAGCCGAACCAGCTGCGGTCGAACTGGCGCGCCTCGCGGTGGTGGAACAGCCGGACCTCCTGCAGAAAGACCAGGTCCGCGTCCAGCGCCTGCACGCCCATGCCGAGGTTGTGGATCTCCAGGCGCTTGCCCAGGCCCATGCCGCGCACGCCCTTGTGGATGTTGTAGGTCGCGACACGCAGGCGTCCGACGCTGTCGGCCGGCGAGGTGTCCGTGGTCGCCGAATTGGCCAGGGCCGCGTGGCGCGGCGTTCGGCGGATCATGGGGCGGCCCTTTCAGCGCGGGCCCGCTGGGCGGGCAACTGGAGGATGGCTTCCGCGTTGGACGGCGAGAAGCACAGGTCCGCCGCCTCGCGCCACGGCAGCCAGCGGAAATCGAGGTGCTCGCGCGGTGCCAGCGTCACCGCGGTGCCCGCGGGCACCGTCAGGCCGAAGACGTGTTCGGTGTTGCGCGTCACGCCCGGCGCGTAGCGATGACGCCAGACCGGGTAGATGTCATAGACGTTGGAGAGCTGCCAGTCGACCAGCGCCCCGGGGGCCAGGTCTTGCGCGCGGATGCCGGTCTCCTCGAGCACCTCGCGCCGCGCGGTGTCGCTGAGCAACTCCTCGGGCGTGTCCTTGGAACCGGTCACGCACTGCCAGAAGCCGGGCCGGTCGGCGCGTTCCAGCATCAGCACGTCCAGCGCCTCGGTGTGGATCACGACCAGCACGGATTCGGGGATCTTGTAGGCACGCGCAGCCGTTTCGGCGGAGGCCGTTTGGGCGGCTGCCGGGAGCGGGGCGGCGACGGGGGCGAGGGGCACTTCGCTCATAGCGGGCAAGCATATCCCAGGGTCATGGCACGGCCGGCGTGTGCCGGGTCCGGCACGCCGTCGACATGGACTCCCACACACCCGACAAACACCGGACATGCAGGGGCGCATCGCGGCGTCCGACACGCCGCCCGACCGCGCGGGCAATGCTTGTTCACAGTCGTCGAACAACGGCGTCGGCAGATGTGCGGCAGGAAATATAGAAAGTTTGTAGAGCCGGCGGACGCCGCCGGTCATGAGGGCATCCGCCGTGCCTCCCCCGGAAGAATGGCCTCCATCGCAATCGACACCCAGGAGGGGTCATGACCACCGTCAACACCACGCCCGGCGCCGCCGCTCCGCTGGTCGCGTCCCGTCAACTCGTGAACCGCCCCAGCGGCAGCTTCGAGATCAATGCCCGCGAGTACGGCACCGTCGCCGCCGGCGCGATCGGGTTGGCCCAGGCCGCCTACCAGGGCGGCGAGAACGCCGTCAGCACCGTCGTCCATTGGAGCGAGGAAGGCTTGCAGGCGCTCGAGGACGGCGCCAAAGACCTGGGCCACGCGATCTCGACCGGCCTGTCCGAGGTCAAGGAGCTGGCCGGCGACGTGAAGGACGCGGTCGCCAGCGGCACCAGCACGGTGATGAAGGAGGCCGGCGACATCGGCAGCACCGTGGGCGGCTACCTGGCCGCAGGCGCGGTCGCCGGCAAGGCGCTGATCGACGAGATCCTCTGACCATGCGCGCCGACCTCGCCCGCGCAGCCCCCTCGTCCTTGCCCGCGCCTTCAGCGTCAGACTCGGGCTCGTGGTCGGCGCGGGCAGCCTGCTGCCGCTGGGCGGCTGCTCGCTGCTGAGTCCGCTGCCCAGCCTCGAACTGGCCAAGGCCACGGCCGGCATGGCGACGGTGGCGATCGGCCAGGGGCCGACGCACGCGACGCAGACGGTGTTCCACGACGCGGCGCTGCCGGATCGCGTCTGCATCGAATACAACCGCTCGCTCGCGCTGCCCGAGTTCGTGCCGGCGCTGATCGCGGAACTGCGCGAGCACGAGGTCCAGGCCCGCGTCTTCGAAGCCGGCGTGCGTCCCGGCGACGAGGCCTGTCCCGCCTGGGTGCACTACCAGGGCCTGCAGCAGTGGGACAAGCCGCCGCTGTCGGAACAGATGCGCCCCTACCTGTCGCAGGCGACGCTCAGCCTGCATGACGCGGGCGGCCGGCTGATGGCCGCCAGCAGCTACCGCGGCGACGACGCGACACTGGGCCTGGGCAAGTGGGCCACCACGCGCAACAAGCTCGCGCCGGTGGTGCGGGCGCTGCTGACGGGTGACGAGGGCTGAGCCCGGCGCCGTCCACCGGGGCGGTGTCCGGGACACCGGAACGACGTCGACCGAAGAGCGACGACCACCGAAGAACGACGACCACATCGACGAGGGAATCATGTTCAACATTGCCATGGCCGCGCGACGCGGCGGACTGCTGCTGGGCGGCGCCTTCCTGAGCGCCTGCGCGTCGAACGAGGCGCTGGTGCAGGGACCGGTGCAGGTGATGCCGATGCCCGACGGCGCCTATGTCGAGCGCGTCAACAACGGCGCCATCTACCAGCCCGGCATGGCCGCGGCGTCGCTCTTCACCACCGAGCGCCGCGCGCGCCAGGTCGGCGATTCGCTGAAGGTCGCCATCAGCGAATCGCTCAGCGCCTCGCAGAAGAGCAAGACCGACACGAGCCGAGACAACAAGCTCGCGGTCAAGGGCCCGGGCGGCTCCAGCAACGTCGGCATCGTCGACCGGCTGCTCAAGGCCGACGCCACCGCGTCGGGCAGCGATTCGTACAAGGGCAGCGGGGACACCGAAGCCAGCGGCAGCCTCAGCGGGCAGATGGCCGTGTCGGTGATCAACGTGCTGCCCAACGGCCACCTCGTTGTCGCCGGGGAGCGCAGCATCGCGATGAACGGCGGGCTGCAGACGCTGCGCTTCTCGGGCGTGGTCAATCCTCAGGACATCCGCACCGGCAACCAGGTCCAGTCGGCGGACGTCGTCAACGCGCGGATGGAAGTCGCCGGCAAGGGCGAGGTCTCCGAGGCCGCCCGGCGCAGCTGGCTTCAGCGTGTGCTGACGTCCAGTCTGGCGATCTGGTGAGCGATCCGCAGGGATCCGTGTCGACTCAGGCGAGTCGCGCGGCGAGCCGCCGCGCGAGTTCGAGCGCCTCGGCCAGATCCGGGTCCGCGACATCGCCGGAAACGCTCGACAGCCGCTCCAGCACGGCCACCAAGGCGCGCGCCTGCGCCCCCGGTTCGACGGCGTCCGACGCGCCGGCACCCGCCTCCGCCGCGGGCAGTTGCGCGATCAACCGTTGCAGCCAGCCCGCAAGCCGCTCCGCGCGGCTGCGGTCCGCGCGCGACCAGACCGCCCCTTCCGGGCGCTCCAGCACCAGTTCACCGACGACCGCGCCTGACGCATTCCGCAATGACAGCGCCTGAGACGAGCGCCCCGCCCGCGCCGCGCCGCCAATGAGCGTGGGCGTGCCGCCCGCGGTCCAGCGCAGATCCAGCGCCGTCAGCGCGAGGGCTTCCAGCAGTCGCGGTCGCGCCTGCTGCCATTGCGATTCGACGTCGGCGACGGTGGCCACCGCGGCGCCGGAACGGCCCAGCGTCAGCAGCAGGCCCTCCGCACCGTGCGGATCCGTGTCGAAGCGCGCCAGCTGCTCCAGCCGCGCCGGCAACTCGGTCTGTCCGAGCGTCGCCTCCAGGCGCTGCCGCTGCTGCTGGTGGTACCAGCTCGGACCGAGCTGCTCCTGCTCCGCCATCAGCTGTCCCAAGCGGCCGTGCGCCGCCGCCTGCAAGGAGCGCGACTGGATCTCCTCGCCCAGCGCGAGCGCCTGCTGCGCGGGCGGCACGGCCTCCGTGCCGCGACGCAGCTCGCTGATCAGCAGCAGCGTCTGCGCCTGCAGCCAGCGGTAGCGGCAACGGCGCGAGAGATCCTCGGCCTCCGCCGCGAGGGTCAGGGCGTGCGCCACCGCGCCGCTGTCGCGCGCGCAGCGCGCGTGGTGCCACATCGCCTCGGCCTCATAGTCGCGGTGTCCCACGGCGCGCGCGTCGGCGCGGGCTTCGTCCAGGCGCGGCAGCGCCGCCTGGGGGCCTTGCGTCGCGCGCAGCGAGACCGCGCGGTTCAGCGCGATCTTGGAGCGCATGTAGGGGTCGTCGCCCAGCTGCGGATAGTGCAGCTCGGCCTGATCCAGCACGCGACCGCCGCGCGCCCAGTCGCCGAGCGCGAAGCACAGGTGCGCCAGGCCGATCCGCGCCAGGCAGGCCCAGCGGGTCTCGTCGTCGGCCAGCTCCAGCGTCTGGCTCCAGGCGTTGCAGGCCTGGACGTAGTCGCCGCGCTGGTAGTGCATGCGGCCCAGCGCCTCGCTGAGTTCCGCCGCCTCCTCGAGCAGCCGGTGCTGCAAGGCCCGCGCGATCGCCCGCTCGAGCTCGGCCTGCAATTCCGGTCCGCGGCCCCACCGCTCAAGGATGAAGAAGGCGCCGAGCAGCGCCTGGAACGGCGGCTCGCCCTCGCGAGCGATCAGGCGCTGCAGCCGAGGCAGGGCCAGGCCGGGACGCCGCATCACCAGCCGCTCCCAGCGCGCCTGTGGCGTCAAGGCCGCGCGCCCACCGGTGCCACGTCGAGCGCCCGCCTGCCGCACGCGGCCGTCCCTGCCCTTGCTTCCGCGTTCCGCTCGTTCGCCCGCCATGTCGATCCCGTTCGATGCTCCCCCGTGCGGGGAAGGCGAAAGCATAAACGCAGCAGCGACACGCGCTGTCCAGCGACTGGCGCCTCCTCCACATCAATCGCGGATGGAGACCGACCTCGATGTGCAGGTCGCTTGCGGGATGACAGCTCATTTCAGTCATTGAGGGGGAACACCCCTCGAACGGACGATAGAGGCTCTTATCCACCCACCGCCGCCGCCTCATGAAAACGCCCTCGCTTCCCCCGCCGTCAACGCCGTCGCCGCGGTCCTGTCGACCTCGATCACCGCCTTGATCTTCGCGCTGGTCATCGTCCTGCCCGAGGTGGCGGACATGCCGCTCACCTGCGTGGAGCACACGCAGACGACCGTCTGACGCGACGCGCGTCGGCAGCGGCGCTCCGCGCCTGTGCGAGGCCCCCACCAAAGACAAACGCCCCGACGGCATCAGCCTCGGGGCGTTGTTCATCGTGCCGTGGCGTTGTTCAACGCCATGGCCGCTTGTCGAGCATCAAGCCGTGGCTGCGCCCGGGTTGCGCAGACGGATGTGCAGTTCACGCAGCTGCTTCTCGTCGACGAAGGACGGTGCGCCGGTCAGCAGGCACTGCGCGCGCTGCGTCTTCGGGAACGCGATCACGTCGCGGATCGACTCGGCCTTGGTCATCAGCGTCACCAGACGGTCCAGGCCGAAGGCCAGGCCACCGTGCGGGGGCGCGCCGTACTGCAGCGCGTCCAGCAGGAAGCCGAACTTCACGCGCTGTTCCTCGGGGCTGATGTTCAGCGCCTCGAAGACCTTGGCCTGCACGTCGGCCTTGTGGATACGCACCGAACCGCCGCCCAGTTCCCAGCCGTTGAGCACCATGTCGTAGGCCTTGGCCACGCACTTGCCCGGGTCGGTGACCATCAGGTCCTCATGGCCGTCCTTCGGCGCGGTGAACGGGTGGTGCACGGCCGCCCAGCGCTTGTTCTCCTCGTCTTCCTCGAACATCGGGAAGTCGACGACCCACAGCGGCGCCCACTTGTCCTCGAACAGGCCGGTGGTCTTGCCGAACTCGCTGTGACCGATCTTCAGGCGCAGCCCACCGATCGCGTCGTTGACGACCTTGGCCTTGTCCGCGCCGAAGAAGATCAGGTCGCCGTCCTTGGCGCCGGTGCGCGACAGGATGTCCGCGACCGCCTTGTCGTGCAGGTTCTTCACGATCGGCGACTGCAGGCCCTCGCGGCCCTTGGCCACTTCATTGACCTTGATCCAGGCCAGGCCCTTGGCGCCGTAGATCTTGACGAACTCGGTGTAGGCGTCGATCTCGCCGCGGCTCATCGTCGCGCCGCCGGGCACGCGCAGCGCGACCACGCGGCCGCCCGGCGTCGTGGCCGGACCCGAGAAGACCTTGAAGTCGACATCGCCCATCACGTCGGTCAGCTCGGTGAACTCGAGCTTGACGCGCAGGTCGGGCTTGTCCGAGCCGAAGCGGTGCATCGCCTCGGCGTACTTCATCACCGGGTAGTCGCCCAGTTCGACGTCCAGCGCCTTGCGGAAGACGTGGCGGATCATGCCCTCGAACATCGCGCGGATCTCTTCCTCGCCCAGGAACGAGGTCTCGATGTCGATCTGCGTGAATTCGGGCTGACGGTCGGCGCGCAGGTCCTCGTCGCGGAAGCACTTGGTGATCTGGTAGTAGCGGTCGAAACCCGCCACCATCAGCAGCTGCTTGAACAGCTGCGGCGACTGCGGCAGCGCGAAGAACATGCCGTCATGGACACGCGACGGCACCAGGTAGTCGCGCGCGCCTTCCGGGGTGCTCTTCGTGAGCATCGGCGTCTCGATGTCGACGAAGCCGTGCTCGTCCAGGAACTTGCGCGCCTCCATCGCCACGCGGTAGCGCAGCATCAGGTTGTTCTGCATGTACGGGCGGCGCAGGTCCAGCACGCGGTGCGTCAGGCGCGTGGTCTCGGAGATGTTCTCGTCGTCCAGCGGGAAGGCCGGCGTCACCGACGGGTTCAGCACTTCCAGCTCATGGCACAGGACTTCGACCTTGCCGCTGGCGACGTTGGCGTTCTGCTTGTCGGCGGGACGCGCACGCACCTTGCCGATGACCTTGATGCAGAACTCGCTGCGCACGCTCTCGGCCACCTTGAACATCTCGGGGCGGTCGGGGTCGCAGACGACCTGCACCAGACCTTCGCGGTCGCGCAGCTCGATGAAGATGACGCCGCCGTGGTCGCGGCTGCGATGGGCCCAGCCCATCAGGGTCACGGTCTGGTCCAGCAGCTTCTCGCTGACTTGGCCGGCATAGCAGGTACGCATGGGGGTTCTCCGGAAATTCGATGTTCGGTTCGGCGCTGGGGCGGCGGGACGTCGGGGCGACGCGGGCGCGGCCCAGCAGAGGGAAATTCGGACGATGGGCGCTGGCGGGGTCCTGCGGACC
Source organism: Roseateles chitinivorans (assembly GCF_050632235.1). GTDB lineage: Bacteria > Pseudomonadota > Gammaproteobacteria > Burkholderiales > Burkholderiaceae_C > Roseateles > Roseateles chitinivorans_A. Next base: position 5,776,077 of record NZ_CP192584.1, read on the forward strand.
CTCAGGACTGAGCGCTTGCCGGGGCGCTCAGCCCGGTCAATTTCGGGTGGCTTCGCTCGGCAGGACGATCGCGGGATCCCCTTGAGGCGCGACGACACCCATCGAGATGATGTATTTGAGCGCCTCGTCGACGCTCATCGCCAAAGGCCGCAATTGCGCGCGGGGCATCATCAGGAAGAAGCCGGACGTGGGGTTGGGCGTCGTCGGCACGTACAGCGCGACGTGCTCGTCGGCCTCGGCGCCGCTGAGCGTGCCCAGCTGCTGCGCCACTTCACCGCGCGGCGTGCCGGTGACGAAGGCGATGGTCCAGGAGCCCTGGTGCGGGTACGGCACCAGCACCGCCTCGCGGAAGGCATTGCCGCTGGACGAGAACAGCGTGTCCGAGACCTGCTTGACCGAGCTGTAGATGCTCTTGACGATGGGGATCTTGTAGAGCAGCTTGTCCCACTGGCGCAGCCACCACTGGCCGAAGATGTTCGCGACGAACATGCCGGTCAGCATCAGCAGCGCGACCATGACGACCACCCCGAGGCCGGGGATGTCGTGCAGTTGCCTCAGCGACTGCTGGGCGGCCAGCGGCAGCAAGGCGCCGACGGCCGACAGCAGCCAGACGAAGACGCCGTCGATCATGCCGAGCACCCAGAGGAGCACCCAGACGGTGATCGCGAGCGGGAGCCAGACCAGCAGGCCGGTGATGATGTACTTGCGCATGCCTGGGTCCGGGCCTCGGGATCAGTGGCAGGCGCAGGAGCCGCCGCAGGCCGTGCCTGAGGAGGAGGCCGACGAGCCGGAAGAAGAGTCGGAAGAGGCGGTCGACGACGCGGCGGTCGACCCGCCCGAGGTCGCGGCGCCCTCGGCACCGGCAGCCGGCGCGGCGGCGGACGTCGCCGCGGCCGCGGTCGAACCGCCGCGGAAGTCGGTCGCGTACCAGCCCGAGCCCTTCAACTGGAAGCCGGCGGCGGTGACCTGCTTCGAGAAACTCTCCGCGCCACAGGCGGGGCAGACGGTCAGCGGGGCGTCGGACAGCTTCTGCAGCACGTCTTTGGCGTGGCCGCAGGCGCCGCAGCGGTAAGCGTAGATCGGCATGTTGAAGGGACTACCGGGTGAAAAACCGGAAATTATATAGAGAGCGCCGCCGACGCCCAGGTCATGCCCGGGCCATGCAGGTCTTGTTCGCGTCGCCGGTGACGCTCAGGCCCCGCCGGCCAGGCGGTGGTGCGACCCGTGCGAATCCTTGATCGCCTGGGGTCCCAGCGAGCCGATCAGCATGCCGACGATGCCCGCCAGCAGGCCCGCCAGTTGCGACGGGAACTGCTCGCCGGCCGGCGTCACGATGAACAGCAGCCAGGTGATCACGCCCAGCACGATCGCGAAGATCGCGCCCTGCGTCGTGGCGCGCTTCCAGTACAGGCCGAAGACCAGCGGGACGAAGGCACCGACCAGCGTGACCTGGTAGGCGCCGGAGACCATCTCGTAGATCGAGGTGCCCTGCAGCGCGATCGCGTAGCCGCAGACGCAGATCGAGAACAGCAGCACCGCGATGCGCATCGTGCGCAGCTCCTGCTTGTCCGAGACGCGCGGGAAGAACTGGCGCCAGATGTTCTCGACGAAGGTCACCGACGGCGCCAGCAGCGTGGCCGAGGCGGTCGACTTCAGCGCCGACAGCAGCGCGCCGAAGAAGATCACCTGCATCACGAAGGGCATGCGGTCCATCACCAGGCGTGGGATGACCTGCTGCGGATCCTCCGCGATCAGTTGCTTGGCAGCCTCCGGCATGATGATCAGCGCGCTGACCACGATGAACATCGGCACGAAGGCGAACAGGATGTAGCAGATGCCGCCGATGACCGGCCCGCGCGTCGCGGCCTTGATGTCCTTGGCCGACATCACGCGCTGGAACACGTCCTGCTGCGGGATCGAGCCCAGCATCATCGTCACCGCCGCGCCGAGGAAGAACACGATGTCGTGGAAGCTCGGCTCGGGCAGGAAGCGGAACATGTCCTGGCTGCTGGCCAGCGAGATGACCTTGTCGGCGCCGCCGGCCATGTCGGCCGCGAACCAGGCAATGAGGGACAGGCCGACCACCAGGATGATCATCTGGATGAAGTCGGTCACGGCCACCGACCACATGCCGCCGAACAGCGTGTAGGCCAGGATGGACGCGGTGCCGATCATCATGCCCACGGGGATGCTGATCGCGCCGCCCGACAGCAGCTTGAACACCAGGCCCAGCGCCGTGACCTGCGCCGCGACCCAGCCGAGGTAGGACAGGATGATGATGAAGCTGCAGACCACCTCGACCACGCGGCCGTAGCGCTCGCGGTAGTAGTCGCTGATCGTCAGCAGCGTCATCTTGTAGAGCTTGGCCGCGAAGAACAGGCCGACCAGGATCAGGCACGACCCGGCACCGAAGGGATCCTCGACGACGCCGTTCAACCCCGTCTGCACAAACTTGGCCGGGATGCCCAGCACGGTTTCGGAGCCGAACCAGGTCGCGAAGGTCGTCGTGATGATCATCACCAGCGGCAGATGGCGGCCGGCGATGGCGAAGTCCGCGGTGTTCTTCACCCGTCTGGCGGCCCACAGGCCGATCGCGATGGTGACAAGCAGGTAAAGGATGACCAGGGTCAGGAGCATGGCGGCGGGCCTTGGGAATGCGGGGAAGGCAAGGGCGCGGGAGTACGCACACAAAATTGCGCGCGGATTATCCCCGGAACGTCGAGCCTTGCTGCCCAGGGTCCACCCGCCCTCGGACGGGGCGCCGATCACCCTCGTTGCCGCTGACGTGGCCGACGTCGAGCCGATGCCGCGTCGCGCCGGAAACGACATGCGTCAAGCGGGATCGGACGCGCTCCGGCGTCCAAGGCCGTCACCACGATCGTCCTGACGGCGGCCCGTCGGCGGGTGCCCTCCGCATGGGCAGCCGCGCGGCCGCCATCCACGCGCCCCGGCGGCGCCCTCGGCCTCCTCGCCCGATGCACCCGGCCCAAACGGTTCGCTCTGCTTAGTTTCCGGGAGGCAACTAATTCATTTGGGTCAGGCGGACCACCTCACACATGAGTTCCAGGGATGGGGCTCGACAGGGGGCGCGCCGTCCAATTCCTCTCATGCCTTTTCACCCCCAAGGGAGCGCCGCGACGTGGATGCCCTGACCGTAGACCTGGATTTCATCGTGGGCCGCGTCGCCAAGACCGTCGGCGAATTGAGCGCCCTCGCGCCCGGCCAGACCCTCCCCCTCGACGCGTCGACGTCGGCCTCGGTGCGCATCGTCGCGCACGGCACCGAACTCGGCACCGGGCGGCTGGTCGAACTCGAGGGGCACCTCGCCGTCGAGATCCTGACCTGGGGGAATCCGCGATGAACGGAAGCGGCGCCATCGCGCCGGTCCGACGCCCCCTCTTCCACTGCTTCTTCCACTGCCCCCGTTCTTCCTCCTGCGCCTGGCGCGGCGCGACCTCTGCTCTGTCCTAGGGAGCCCCGGCCCCGGACCATCCCCGTCGGGCAAGCGCCTGACACCGAGCCGAACGGGGATCCGGGCCTTCTTCGAGTCTGTTCATGAACCACGATACCGAAGCCATGAGCCACACGGGCGACGCCCACTCGCAAGAGCCCGCGATGCCCGAGATGTCCACGAGCCTGACACCCGGACACGACCTCGCGATCGACGATCTCGCGGATGCCACGCAAGCGGCCCGGGACATCGACGGGATGCCGGTCCTGGCGCCCGAGGATCCCGAACTCGTCCGACAGCGCCAGCAGCTCGTGCTGACCCACATCGTGACGATCGCCCGGGATTCGCGCAGCGACTCCAGCAAGCTCAAGCGCTTCCTGCGGCGCTACGAGCGCTCGCCGGGTGAACTCGACGACATCATCCAGGACGCCATGCTGGAGGCCACGCGATGCGCGGATCGCTTCCAGGCGCGCTCGTCGGTGGAAACCTGGTTCTTCGGCATTGCCGCCAACGTCGCCCGCAATCACGTGGCGCGCTGCTCGAAGCGCAAAGGCCAGATGGAGAGCCTCGACGAATCGCCCCACATGATGGATGCGGAGTCGGTGCATCGGCCGCGAGACGCGACCATGGACGTCAGCCAGCAGGTCGAATACCGGCAGCTCGCCGGGATCGTCGACGTGACCTTGTCCGGCCTGTCCCCGGACCTGCGCTGCACCTTCGACCTGGCCTGCCTGCAGGAAGAGTCCTATCGCGACGTCGCCGAGATCCAGTCGATCCCGGTCGGCACGGTGCGATCGCGCGTGAACCGGGTGAGGACGCTGCTGCGCTCACGGCTGAAGCAGGGCTTCGCCGACTACGCCACCTGACGCCGCCCTGCCCGCGCCGCCCTCGGCGACGCCTCAGTCGATCCAGCGCATCGCGAGCTGGGTCAGCACCAGGGCCACCATGAAGCCGCCGACGCCCCACAGCAGTGCCTGCAGCAGATGATTGGTGCGGCGCTGCTCCACCAGCAGCTGGCGCGTCAGGTCGGCATGGCCGTCCTCGGTGCGCTGGCGCAGCACCTCGTGCATCAGCCGCGGGAATTCCGGCACCATCTGCGCGAAGCGCGGCGCCTCCTTCTTCAGCTGGCGGACGAATGCGCGCCAGCCGATCTGCTCGTCCATCCAGCGCTCGAGGAACGGCTTGGCCGTCGCCCAAAGGTCCAGGTCCGGATCGAGCTGCCTGCCCAAACCTTCAATGTTGAGCAGCGTTTTTTGCAGCAAAACAAGCTGAGGCTGAATCTCCACGTTAAATCTGCGGGAGATCTGAAACAGGCGCATCAGGACCTGGCCCAGCGAGATGTCCTTCAGCGGCTTGTCGAAATGCGGCTCGCAGACGGTCCGCACGGCGCCTTCCAGCTCGTCGACGCGGGTCTCGGGCGGCACCCAGCCGGATTCGATGTGCAGCTCGGCGACACGCTTGTAGTCGCGGCGGAAGAAGGCGATGAAGTTCTGCGCCAGGTAGTCCTTGTCGACCTCGGTCAGCGTGCCGATGATGCCGAAGTCCAGCGCGATGTAACGGCCGAAGGTGTGCGGATCCAGGCTGACCTGGATGTTCCCGGGATGCATGTCGGCGTGGAAGAAACCATCGCGGAACACCTGCGTGAAGAAGATCGTCACCCCGTCGCGGGCCAGCTTCTTGATGTCGACGCCCGCCTCGCGCAGCCGCTCCAGCTGCGAGATCGGCACGCCGCGCATGCGCTCCATGACGATGACCTCGCTGCGGCAGAGCTCCCAGATCATCTCCGGGACCATCACCAGCTGCAGGTCCTGCATGTTGCGGCGGAGCTGGGCCGCGTTGGCGGCCTCGCGCACCAGGTCCAGCTCGTCGTGCAGGTAGGTGTTGAACTCGCCGACGACCTCGCGTGGCTTGAGCCGCCGGCCATCGGCGGAGAAACGCTCCACCCAGCCCGCCAGCGTGCGCATCAGCGCCAGGTCATCCTCGATGATGTCCAGCATGCCCGGCCGCAGCACCTTGACGGCGACTTCACGCCCGTCGTGCAGCGTCGCGAAGTGGACCTGCGCGATCGACGCGCTGGCCACCGGCTCGGCGTCGAAGGTGGCGAACAGCTCCTCGATGCGGCGGCCGAACGCGCGCTCGATCAGCTCGCGCGACAGCTCGGCGGGGAACGGCGGGACGTTGTCCTGGAGCCGCGACAGCTCCTCGATCATGTCGGGCGGCACCAGGTCGCGGCGTGTGGACAGCAGCTGGCCGAACTTGACGAAGATCGGCCCCAGCCGCTCCAGCGCCAGGCGCAGGCGCGCGCCGCGGGGCTGGTCCCAGGCGCGGCCGACGGTGATCAGCCGGCGCAGGAAGCGGAACCGGCGACGCTTGAGCGTGGACAGCGCCAGGTCGTCCAACCCGTGGCGATAGAGGGTCCAGACGATGACCAGCAGGCGGGACAGGTACCTCATTCAGGACCTCATGCCCGGCCTTGGCCGTCGGGCATGAAGCGGCCCGCGGTGCGGGCCAGCGTCGCCATCGCCGCGGCCGCCGCCCGGCCGAAACGGCCGAGCTGATGCGCCACGGCCGGACCGGTGATGGCCGCCAGGTCGTCCTCGATGTCCCAGCGCACGTGATCGATCAGCCAGTTGAAGTCGCCGGCGAGTTGCGCGTCGCCCTGCACCCGCACGTCCGGACGCGCGCCCGACAACGCCGCGAAGGCGGCGGCGGCGGGGTTGGACGCGTCCAGCTCGATGAGCAGGTCCGGTTCTTGCCTAGGGGCATCCTCGTCGCCCAGCCGTTCGAGAAGACCGGCGGGGGTGATGCGCAGACGCAGGTCAGGTGCGGCCGGCAGCATGGCCGGCCAGCCAGCCAGCCGCAGTCGCAACGTCTTGCCCGTATGCGGGGCCAGACGCGCGGTGGCGACGGGCTCGCGGGACATGACATGGTTGAGCAACAGCGTGATGCGATCCTGGACAGCGGGGGCGAGGAGCTTGGACCATTCTTGAAGCATGGGGCGGATTGTAGGCAGGGCGCGATGGCGGTCCCGGCCACAATGGAACCGGTGACAAGCTAGGGGGTCCGGTTACGAGTCCGCGCAACGAATTGAGCGAGAATTTCCGGCTCTTGGCCGGGGAAGGACCACTGGGTAATGTTTGAGGACCGAAATTACAAAAGAACCTTCTACAGCGCGCCGCAGTCGGTCCAATCCTTCATCGCGGCCTTCCTGGAACCGACCCTGATCGTCCTGGTCTACCTGACCCTGCTGGCCTGGTTCGGCGAGCCGGTGATGCGTTCCACGTACACGCTGTGCATGCTGGTGTTCGCGCTGACCTTCCCGGGGCGCAACCGCTTCGCCGATCATCCCGCGAGTGCCGTCACCGACATCGTCGGTTCGTGGCTGATGCTGCTGCTGATCCTGGGCATGTTCGCCTATGCGACCAGCAGCTTCCATTACTTCGAACGGCCGGTGCTGCTGTGGTGGGCGCTGCTGACGCCGCTGGCGCAGATCGCCGCGGTCGAGATCGGCCGCCGCGTGCTGCGCTGGCGCTCGCGCCAGCCGTGGATCCGGCGCACCGCGGTGATCATCGGCGCGGGACCGCTGGGCGCGAAGGTCGCCCGGGCGCTGCAGTTCGGCACCGTCGGCGGCGCCGACTGCCTGGGCTTCTTCGAGGACCGCACCGACGACCGGCTGCATCCCGACTGCCTGGGCAAGGTGCTGGGCACGCTGCCGCAGCTCAGCGACTACGTCCGCACGCACGGCGTGCGCGAGGTCTACATCACGCTGCCGCTGGGCTCGCAGCCGCGCATCCTGCGACTGCTGGAACAGCTGCAGGGCACGACCGCCTCGCTGTTCTTCGTGCCCGACGTGTTCGGCATCAGCATCATCCAGGGCCGGCTGCAGGACGTGAACGGCGTGCCTGTCGTCGGCATCCTGGAGACGCCCTTCACCGGCGTGAACGAGGTCGTCAAGCGGATCAGCGACATCGTGCTGGCGTCGCTGATCCTGGTGCTGATCTCGCCGATCCTGGTGATGCTGGCCATCGGCGTGAAGATGAGCTCGCCGGGACCGGTGATCTTCCGCCAGCGCCGCAACGGCCTCGACGGCGAGGAGATCATGGTCTACAAGTTCCGCTCGATGCGCTCGATGGACAACGGTGCCGTCGTCAAGCAGGCGACCAAGGGCGACTCGCGCATCACGCCGTTCGGCGCCTTCATCCGCAAGACCTCGCTGGACGAGCTGCCTCAGTTCGTCAACGTGCTGCAGGGGCGCATGAGCATCGTCGGGCCGCGTCCGCACGCGGTCGCGCACAACGAGGAATACCGCCAGATCATCAAGGCCTACATGGTCCGCCACAAGGTCAAGCCGGGCATCACCGGCTGGGCCCAGGTCAACGGCCTGCGCGGCGAGACGGACACCGTGGACAAGATGAAGGCGCGCGTCGAATACGATCTCGAATACCTGCGCAACTGGTCGCTGGGGCTGGATCTCCAGATCATCGTCCGGACCGTGCGGCTGATGCTGTTCGATCGCCACGCCTACTGATGACGACAACAAGAAGGGGATCCCACCGATGAAGCGACTCCACCGCCTGGCCCTGCCGTCCGTGCTGCTGGCCACCGCCGCGGCGCCCGTGCTGGCGCAGAGCGATGCCGGCAGCCCCTGGTACCTCGGGGCTTCGCTGGGTCACTACTACACGGACAACGTGTTCCGTTCGAACGCTGCCTCCAACAGCGACCAGCTGACCTCGCTGAGCCTGCTGGCCGGCGCCGACACCCGGCTGGGCCGTCAGCGCGTCCATGCCGACGCGCGCTTCAACGACACGCGCTACCAGCACAACAGCTCGCTGGACAACCGCGGCTACAACATCGACACCGGCCTCGACTGGGAAACCGCGGGCAACCTGTCCGGCACGCTGGACTACACGACCGCGCGCACGCTGGCCGACTTCAACAGCAACACCGGCATCGCCCCGACCACCGAACGCAACCTGCAGACCGACCGCAGCCTGGGCGGCAGCATCCGGCTGGGCCTGCCCAACCTCTCGCCGTTCACGGTGGAAGGCACCTTCTCGCGCCGGGAGCGCGACTACTCGCTGGCGCTCTGGGACAGCCAGGAGTACCGCCAGAACATGTCGTCGCTGGGCGTGCTCTACAACGCCAGCAGCGCCTGGCGTTTCGGCGTGGCGGGCCGCTACACCAAGGGCCGGGTGCCGTCCAACGGCTTCGAGTGGGACCGCAAGGACATCGACCTCACCGCGCGGTGGCGCGCCACCGGCTCGAGCAGCCTGGACGCGCGGATCAGCCGCAGCACCTCGGACTCCTTCACGGGAGTCACAGGCTCGCTGAGCTGGAACCTGGCCCCGGGCGGCCGCTGGTCGCTCAACACCAAGCTGTCGCGCGACACCGGCGTCGAGGCCTATTACCTGGGCATCAACAACGGCCTGGCCGACTTCAACCGCGTGCAGACCGCGCTGCAGTCGCAGCTCAGCTACCGGCTGAGCGGCAAGGTCACGGCCACGGCCGGCCTGGGCATCACCAAGCTCAGCCGCAACGGCGACATCGCCCTGCCCGGCGCCGGCGCCAAGGACGACTCCAAGCAATACAGCCTGGGCCTGGCCTGGGAGGCACTGCGCAACGTCACCGTGGGCTGCTCGTACACGCGCTTCGACCGCGACACGTCCAACGTGCTGTACTCCTACAACGCCTACACCGCCGGCTGCTACGTGCAGGGCATGATCCGCTGAGACCCGGGACCTCCTCATGGCCAACGACACCATCCTGCTGACCGGCGCGACCGGCTACATCGGCTCCCACACCTGGCTCGCGCTGCAGGCGGCCGGCTACCGCGTCGTCGGCGTGGACAACTTCAGCAACAGCTCGCCGAAGGTGCTGGAGCGGCTGACCGAACTCAGCGGCCAGACGCCGCTGTTCGAGAAGCTCGACGTCTGCGACGGCGCCGCGCTGGACGCGGTCTTCAACGAATACCAGCCCGCGGCGGTGGTGCACTTCGCCGCCTACAAGGCGGTCGGCGAGTCCACGACCAAGCCGCTGAGCTACTACCGCAACAACCTCGACGGCCTGCTGACCGTCTGCGAGACCATGCGCCGCCATGAGTGCAAGCGCATCGTCTTCTCGTCCAGCGCCACCGTCTACGGCCAGCCGAAGACCCTGCCGCTCCGCGAGGACGCGGACCTGATGGCCGTCAACCCGTACGGCGCGACCAAGCTGATCGGCGAGGGCATCCTGCGCGACCTGGGCGCGTCGGACCCGCGCTGGCAGACCGCCTGCCTGCGCTACTTCAACCCGGTCGGCGCGCACGAGAGCGGCCGCATCGGCGAGGACCCGCGCGGCATCCCCAACAACCTGATGCCCTACGTGACGCAGGTCGCCGTGGGCCGCCGCGCGAAGCTCTCGATCTTCGGCGACGACTACGACACCCCCGACGGCACCGGCGTGCGCGACTACATCCACGTGGTGGACCTGGCCGAGGGCCATGTCGCGGCGCTGAACTTCCTGCTGCGCGGCGACGAGTCGATCTGGGTCAACCTCGGCACCGGCCGCGGCTACAGCGTGCTGGACCTGGTGAAGGCCTTCGCCGCCGCCAGCGGCCGCGAGATCCCCTACGAGATCGTCGCCCGCCGTCCCGGCGACGTCGCCGCCTGCTACGCCGATCCGGCACTGGCCCGCGACAAGCTCGGCTGGTCCGCGAAGTACGATCTGCAGCGCATGTGCGAGGACAGCTGGCGCTGGCAGTCGTCGAACCCGAACGGCTTCGAGGCCTGACCGGCCGCCGGCGGCGACCGGCACAGGTCCAGTTTTTGATTCACCAGACACCCGGCGCGCGGCCGCCGGCAAGAGACCAAGAGGGAGCAGTACCTTGAGCAAGATCGACACGCAGCCGGTGATCATGGCGGGCGGCAGCGGAACACGGCTGTGGCCGCTCTCGCGCGCCGGCTACCCGAAGCAGTTCCTGGTGCTGAACGGCAACACCAGCCTGTTCCAGCAGGCGGCGGAACGTCTGGCCGCATTGTCCGCCGAGGACATCGCCGTGAAGGCGCCGATCGTCGTCGGCAACGAGGAACATCGCTTCATGGTCCTGGACCAGCTGCGGGAACTGCAGCTCACGCCCGGTGCGGTCGTGCTGGAGCCGGTCGGCCGCAACACCGCGCCCGCGATCACGCTGGCGGCGCTGCAGGCGCTCGACGGCGGCGCGGACCCGGTGCTCGTCGTGACGCCGGCGGACCAGACCGTCACCGACAGCCCCGCCTTCACCGCCGCGCTGCAGGACGCCGTGCGTCAGGCCAGCGACGGCGCGATCGTGATCCTGGGCATCACCCCGGACCGGCCGGAAACCGGCTACGGCTACATCCGCGCCGGCGCTGAAGGCGCCGGCCTGCGCGTCGAAGCCTTCGTCGAGAAGCCCGATGCGCCCACCGCGCAGAAATACCTCGACCAGGGCGGCTATTACTGGAACAGCGGCATGTTCGTGCTGCGCGCCAGCGTGTGGCTGAAGGCGCTGCAGCAGTTCCGCCCCGACATCGACCAGGCCACCCGCGTCGCCTTCGCCGCCAAGGCGGTGGACGGCGCCTTCGTGCGCCCGGCCAAGGAGGCCTTCGCCGCCGTGCCGTCGGAGTCCATCGACTACGCCGTGATGGAGCGCTGCCCCGGCAGTCCGATCGCCCTGCGCATGGTGCCGCTGGACGCCGGCTGGAACGACCTGGGCGCCTGGGAGGCGGTCTGGCAGGTCGCCGACAAGGACGAGTCCGGCAACGCCAGCCGCGGCGACGCGATCATCGCGGACAGCCGCAACACGCTGGTGCATGCCACCAGCCGGCTGGTCTCCGCCGTGGGACTGGACAACATCGTCGTCGTCGAGACGCCGGACGCGGTGCTGGTCGCCGACCGCAGCAAGAGCCAGGACGTCAAGAAGATCGTCAACCAGCTGACGGCCTCGCAGCGCGACGAGCAGAACCTGCACCGCAAGGTGCACCGTCCCTGGGGCTGGTACGACAGCATCGACATGGGCGAGCGATTCCAGGTCAAGCGCATCATGGTCAAGCCCGGCGCCTCGCTGAGCCTGCAGATGCACCACCACCGCGCGGAGCACTGGATCGTCGTGCAGGGCACGGCCGAGATCGTCAACGGCGACAAGACGCTGCTGCTGACCGAGAACCAGTCGACCTACATTCCGCTCGGCCAGGTCCACCGCCTGTCCAACCCCGGCAAGCTGCCGCTGGAGATCATCGAGGTCCAGTCCGGCTCCTACCTGGGCGAGGACGACATCGTGCGTTACCAGGACACGTACGGCCGCAATTGACCCCTGCCACCGACCCTCACCCGGGGGGACGCGGCGGGCGGCGACACGAAAGTCGGATGAAAGTCGGATACAAAGCCGTCCTCGGAAAGAACAGGAGAAGGCCGTGTCCGTGATCGCCGTCGTCGGGTTGGGGTATGTGGGACTGCCGCTGGTGGTCGAATTCGGCAAGCACGGCCGCACGATCGGTTTCGACATCGCCGTGGACAAGGTCGCCAGGTGCCGCGCCGGCACCGACCCGTCGCGCGAGCTGACCGACGAGGAAGTGCAGGCCGCCGTCCACGCCGAGTACCACAGCGACCCGGCCTGCCTGGCCGAGGCCGACGTCATCATCGTCGCCGTGCCCACGCCGGTGGACCAGGCCCACATCCCCGACTTCAAGCCGCTGATCGGCTCCTCGACCAGCGTCGGGCGCCACATGAAGCGCGGCGCGGTCGTCGTCTACGAATCGACCGTCTATCCCGGCGCCACGGAAGAGGTCTGCATTCCCGTGCTGGAGCGGGAGTCCGGCCTGAAGTGGAAGCAGGACTTCTTCGTCGGCTACAGCCCGGAGCGCATCAACCCGGGCGACAAGGAACACACGCTGACGAAGATCCTCAAGATCGTCTCCGGCGACACGCCCGAAACGCTGGACATCGTCGCGAAGACCTACGAGCAGATCATCGTGCCCGGCGTGCACCGCGCGTCCAGCATCAAGACGGCCGAGGCCGCCAAGGTCATCGAGAACACCCAGCGCGACCTCAACATCGCGCTGATGAACGAGCTGGCGATCATCTTCGAGCGCATCGGCCTGGACACCTCCGAAGTGCTGGAAGCCGCGGGCACGAAGTGGAACTTCCTGAAGTTCAAGCCGGGCCTGGTCGGCGGCCACTGCATCGGCGTGGACCCGTACTACCTGACCCACAAGGCCGACATGCTGGGCTACCACCCGCAGGTCATCCTGGCGGGCCGGCGCATCAACGACGGCATGGGCAAGTTCATCGCCGAGCAGACCATCAAGCAGATGATCGCCGCGGGCTCGCACGTCAAGGGGGCCAAGGTCAACGTGCTGGGCCTGACCTTCAAGGAGGACTGCGGCGACCTGCGCAACTCCAAGGTGATCGACATCATCCAGGAGCTGCGCAGCTACGGTGTCGAGGTCTTCGTGACCGACCCGGCCGCCGAGGCCGACGAGGCGATGCATGAGTACGGCGTGCAGCTGCACGCCTTTGAGGACCTGCCGCGCGCCGACGCCATCGTCGCCGCGGTCGCCCACCGCGAGTACAAGGCGCTGGGCGTCGGGGACCTCGCCGCCAAGCTGGTCGACGGCGGCGCCTTCATCGACGTGAAGGCCGCATTTAACAGCGACAATCTGCGCGCGGCCGGCCTGCGGGTCTGGCGACTGTGACGGCGGACGGCGCTCAGCCGCCGTCGTCGCCTCAGGCTCCCTTTCGGACGATCCGCGCGGATCACAGACATTTCAGGAAAGCTCCATGACGATCCTCGTCACCGGCGGCGCCGGCTTCATCGGCAGCAATTTCGTGCTCGACTGGTTCAAGACCTCGGACGAGCCGGTGGTCAACCTCGACGCCCTCACCTACGCGGGCAACCTCGAGAACCTGGCCTCGTTGAAAGATGACGCCCGTCACGTCTTCGTCCAGGGCGACATCTGCGACCGTGCCCTGATCGACCAGCTGCTCGCCACGCACCGGCCGCGCGCGATCGTGCACTTCGCGGCCGAGTCGCATGTCGACCGCTCCATCCACGGTCCCGGCGCCTTCATGCGCACCAACGTCGAGGGCACCTTCACGCTGCTCGAGGCGGCGCGGGCCTTCTGGACCGCGCTCGAGGGCGACGCGAAGGCGGCCTTCCGTTTCCACCACGTCTCGACCGACGAGGTCTACGGCTCGCTGAAGGCCGAGGACCCGCCCTTCGCCGAAACGAACGCGTACGAGCCCAACAGCCCGTACTCGGCCTCGAAGGCCGCCAGCGACCACCTGGTCCGCGCCTGGCATCACACCTACGGCCTGCCGGTGGTCACGACCAACTGCAGCAACAACTACGGCCCGTACCATTTCCCCGAGAAGCTGATCCCGCTGATGATCGTCAACGCGCTGGCCGGCAAGCCGCTGCCCGTGTACGGCGACGGCCAGCAGATCCGCGACTGGCTCTACGTCACCGATCACTGTTCGGGCATCCGCGCGGTGCTGGCCGGCGGCACGCTGGGCGAGACCTACAACATCGGCGGCTGGAACGAGCAGGCCAACATCGACATCGTGAAGACGGTGTGCGCGCTGCTCGACGAGCTGCGTCCCGATCCCGCCGGCCCGTACGCCCGCCTGATCACCTACGTCAAGGACCGCCCTGGCCACGACCGCCGCTACGCGATCGACGCCCGCAAGATCGAGCGCGACCTGGGCTGGCGCCCGGCCGAGACCTTCGAGACCGGCATCCGCAAGACGGTGCAGTGGTACCTGGCCAACGAGGAGTGGTCCGCGCGCGTGCTCTCGGGCGCGTACCGCGAGTGGGTGTCCAAGCAGTACGGCGGCTGAGGACTGGCATGAAAGTTCTGCTGCTCGGAAAGAACGGCCAACTGGGGTGGGAACTGCAACGCGCCCTCGCCCCGCTGGGTGAACTGGTGGCGCTGGATCGCAGCGAAGGCGGCGACCTCGGCGACGGCGATGCGCTGCGCGCCACGGTGCGCCGCGTCGCGCCGGACGTCATCGTCAACGCCGCGGCCTACACCGCCGTCGACAAGGCCGAAAGCGAGCCCGAGGCGGCCCGCCAGATCAACGCGCTCGCGACCGGTGTCCTGGCCGAAGAGGCCCAGCTGCTCGGCGCGCTGCTGGTCCATTACTCGACCGATTACGTCTTCGACGGTGCCGGCGACGACTGGCGCTTCGAGGATGCCCCCACCGGTCCGCTGAGCGTCTACGGCAAGACCAAGCTCGAAGGCGAGCAGCTGATCACCGCAAGCGGCGCCGACGCGCTGGTCCTGCGCACCAGCTGGGTCTACGCGGCGCGCGGCGGCAATTTCGCCAAGACCATGCTGCGGCTGGCCGCCGAGCGCGAGCAGCTGAAGGTCGTCGCTGACCAGATCGGCGCGCCCACCGGCGCGGACCTGCTGGCCGACGTCACCGCGCACCTGATCCGCGCCACGCTGAGGGATCGCGCCCTGTGCGGCACCTACCACGCGGTCGCCAGCGGCGAGACCAGCTGGCACCAGTACGCCAAGCACGTGCTGACGCGCGCGCGGGACCGGGGCGTGGCGCTGAAGGTGCAGCCCGAGCAGGTCGAGGCGCTGGCCAGCAGCGCCTATCCGACGCCGGCGCCGCGTCCGCTGAACTCGCGCCTGGACAACCACAAGCTGCAGGACCGGTTCGGCCTGGTGCTGCCGCACTGGCAGACCGGCGTGGACCGGCTGCTCGACGAGATCCTGTGAGAGGAGACCGCACGATGGGCAACGACACCCGCAAGGGCATCATCCTGGCCGGCGGCTCCGGCACGCGGCTGCATCCGGCGACGCTGGCGATCAGCAAGCAGCTGCTGCCGGTCTACGACAAGCCGATGGTCTACTACCCGCTCAGCACGCTGATGCTGGCGGGCATGCGCGACATCCTGCTGATCAGCACGCCGCAGGACCTGCCGCGCTTCGAGGCGCTGCTGGGCGACGGTTCGCGCTGGGGCATCAACCTCCAGTACTGCCTGCAACCGAGCCCGGACGGCCTGGCGCAGGCCTTCATCCTGGGCAGGGACTTCATCGGCAACGCCCCGAGCGCGCTGGTGCTGGGCGACAACATCTTCTACGGCCACGACTTCGCCGGCCTGCTGGGCAACGCCGATGCGCAGACCGACGGCGCCACCGTCTTCGCGTACCACGTGCATGATCCCGAGCGCTACGGCGTGGTCGAGTTCGACGCGGGCAAGCGCGCCGTCAGCATCGAGGAAAAGCCCAAGGTGCCCAAGAGCAACTACGCGGTCACGGGTCTCTACTTCTACGACCGCCAGGTCTGCGACATCGCTGCCGACATCAAGCCCAGCCCGCGTGGCGAGCTCGAGATCACCGACGTCAACGCCCGCTATCTCGCGCAGCAGCAGCTGCGCGTCGAGATCATGGGCCGAGGCTACGCGTGGCTGGACACCGGCACGCACGACAGCCTGATGGAGGCCGGCCAGTTCATCGCGACGCTGGAGAAGCGCCAGGGACTGAAGGTCGCGTGCCCGGAGGAGATCGCCTATCGCAAGGGCTGGATCACCGCCGAGCAGCTCGAGCAGCTGGCGCAGCCGATGCTCAAGAACGGTTACGGGCAATACCTGAAGCAGGTGCTCAACGAGAAGGTGTTCTGATGACTGTGATTCCCACCGCGCTGCCCGAGGTGCTGATCATCGAGCCGAAGGTCTTCGGCGATGCGCGCGGCTTCTTCATGGAAAGCTGGACCGAGCCGAAGTTCAACGCCGCCTGCGGCTACGACGTGCGCTTCGTGCAGGACAACCATTCGCGCTCCAGCCAGGGCGTGCTGCGCGGCCTGCACTTCCAGCTGCCGCCGCATGCGCAGGGCAAGCTGGTGCGCTGCACGGCGGGCGCGGTGTTCGACGTCGCCGTCGACATGCGCCGCTCGAGCGCCAACTTCGGCAAGTGGGTCGGCGTCGAGCTGACCGGCGAGAACCATCGCCAGCTCTGGATCCCGCCGGGCTTCGCGCACGGCTTCCTGGTGCTGAGCGAGACGGCGGACTTCCTCTACAAGACCACCGACCTGTACGCGCCGCAGGCCGAAGGCTCGGTGCGCTGGGACGATCCGGCGATCGGCATCGAGTGGCCCCAACTGCCCGTCGAATTCAAGCTCGCCGAGAAGGACGCGAAGGCGCCGCTGCTCGCGGACGCCAAGTCCTTCGATTGATCCCTCGATGACCGCGCCGCTGCTGCATCTCATCGCGGGCGCGCGGCCGAATTTCATGAAGCTCGCGCCGCTGGTGCGGGCCCTGCGGGCCGACGGCCGGCTCGCGTGGAAACTGATCCACACCGGCCAGCATCACGACGCCGCGATGAGCGGCGTGTTCTTCGACGAGCTCGGCCTGCCGCCGCCCGACGTCTCGCTGGACTGCCACGGCGGCGGTCATGCGCAGCTGACCGCGCGGATCATGCAGGCGTACGAGCCGCACGTGATCGCGGACCGTCCCGCGGCCTGCGTCGTCGTCGGCGACGTCGACTCCACGCTGGCCTGCGCGCTGACGGCCCGCAAGCTCGGCGTGCCGGTGGCGCATGTCGAGGCCGGCCTGCGCAGCGGCGACATGACGATGCCGGAGGAGATCAACCGCCGCGCGACCGACGCGATCGCGGACTGGCTCTTCACGACCGAACCCAGCGCCGCGGCGCATCTGCGCCGTGAAGGTCATCCGGACACACGCATCGCGGAGGTCGGCCACGTGATGGTCGACAACCTGCTGTTCCAGCTGCAGCGGCTGGACGCCGGCGATGCCGACGCGCACGCCGCCGAAGCGGCGGCCCAGGCAGCGCTCGAGGCCGCCGGCGCGTCGGGTGCAGCGGCGGGTCGCTTCGGCGTCGTCACGCTGCATCGGCCGGCCAACGTGGACGATCCGGTACAGCTCGCGGCCTTGATGCAATCGCTCGGCACGCTGTCAGCGCGGCTGCCCTTGCTGTTCCCGGTGCATCCGCGCACGCGCGCGCGCCTGGAGGCGATCGGCCTGACGCCGGCACCGGGGCTGCATCTGCTGCCTCCCCTGCCCTACCGCCCCTTCCTGGCCCTGTGGCGCCGCGCCGCGTTGGTCCTCACCGACAGCGGAGGCCTCCAGGAAGAGACCACCGCGCTGGGCATCCCTTGCCTCACGCTGCGCGACAACACCGAGCGGCCGGTCACGGTCGATCTCGGCACCAACCAGATCGCCGGCACTGATCCGGCGCGCATCCTGGAGCTGGCACTGCGACGGCTCGACGCCATCGACGGCCGCTGGCCCTCATCCCTGCCCTCTCCCGCAAGCGGGACAGGGGGACGGACGGCCTCTGCACTGCCACCGCCGCTGGCCCTCACCCCTGCCCTCTCCCGCAAGCGGGAGAGGGAGAAAGAGGCTCAGGCGCTGCGAGTAGAGCCGGTCGGACTCCCTCTCCCGCTTGCGGGAGGGGGCGGGGGTGAGGGCCAGCCCAACGTTGAAGTACGCCGCCCCCCACTCTGGGACGGCCATGCCGCCGGGCGGATCGTGTCCCGGCTGGTCCGCGACCTGCTGGGCTGACCGCCCTCCCGCCCCCCGGTTCCGGGGGGAGTCGATGCATCTCCTTACAGGTCGGCGCACGCAGAAAGGTGCGCCACTCGTACAGTCCTTCGCTCAGGTGCCCGGAGAGGCGCCCGGCTGGTGCAGAGGAGGTAAGCCATGCACGTTTCCATCGCCCCGCACGGGGAGGTGGCCGGTTCCGCCGTCGGCGGACCGTCCACCGCAGAGACAAGCGCAACCACGGCGACAGAGACGACCGGCAGTGCCGGCACCGATGTCGCCGCCGCCATCGATTTCGACAGGATCCGCGCTGCACTGATGGTGCTGGGCATCGGGCTGCATGCCGCGGATGTCTTCGTCAGCGCGGGTGACTGGCTGGTCGCCGATCCGCACCGTAGCGTCGCCTTCGACGCGCTGGTCGCGCTGATCCACAGCTTCCGCGTCCCCGGTTTCTTCCTGCTGTCGGGCCTGCTCTTCGCAGGCAGCCTGTCGCGTCATGGCACGCCGGGACTGGCGCTGCGCCAGCTGGTGCGCCTGGGCGTGCCGCTGCTGACCTGCTGGGCCATCCTCAACGCCGCGCAGACCGCCTTGCTGGCCTGGTATCGCGGCGGCGACCCCTGGGAGGCGCTGGCATCGATCTCGACGCCGATGGGCCATCTCTGGTTCGTGCGCGACCTGCTGGTGATCAACCTGCTCGTGCTGCTCTGGGTGGCGATCCGCGGCGCCCTGCCGCGTCGGGCCCGCCAGAAGACCGCCTCCACCGCCATGCCCACGTCCCACCCGATCCACTGGCTCACCGTGGCGCTGATCGGCGCCCTGCTGAGCCACGTCCTGCTCGTCGTCATCCGGCTGAGCGGCCTGGCCTACGCGCCGGGACCCGGTGGCCTGACCTTGTTCAACCTGGCGTTCTACGCACCGATGTTCCTGGCCGGACTGACGATGCGACACCACCCGACATGGCTGGCCGGCTGGCTGCGCACCCCGTGGTGGCTGCTGCCGGTGGCGGCGTTCGCGGCCAACTGGGGCGATGCGGCCAGCGACACGCTGCCGAACGCGCTGGCGCGAGAAGTGGCGCTGGCCGTGGAGCTGCTCGGGATCTGGCTGGCCACCGGCGCGGCCATCGGCCTGCTCGCGCGGTGGCGGGGCCGCGGGCGTGGCGGTCTCGGCGGCCGTCTGAGTGGTGCCTGGGGCCGCGCGCTCGCCGACGCGAGCTACACGATCTTTCTGGTCCACCACCTGATGGTGGTGGCGCTGGCGCTGCTCTTGCTGCCGCTGGACTGGCCCGCGGCGCTGAAGTTCGCGCTCATCGCTTCAGGCGCACTGGCGCTCAGTCTGGCCTTCCACCGCTGGGTGGTGCGCCCCTTCGCCGTGACGCGGCTGCTGTTCAACGGCCGCCTCCCGGCGACCCGGCACGAACCACCCGTCACTGCGGCGGCCGGGCGCGCCTGACAGCCACGCCTGCGGCACCCGGGTCACCCCGAGCGTCCGCAACGCGACGTCACGTTCAGTTCGTGTCGAGGGCCGGGAAGCCCTTGACCAGATCGTCGACGGCCTTGACCTGTTCCAGGAAGGGCCTGAGCTGCGACAGGCGCAGGGCGCTGGGGCCGTCGCAGAGCGCCTTCGCCGGATCCGGATGCGCTTCCAGGAACAGCCCCGCCAGGCCGATCGCCATGCCGGCGCGGGCCAGCTCGGTCACCTGTCCGCGGCGGCCGCCCGACGCCGCGGCACCGGACTCGCGCTGCTGCAGCGCATGGGTCACGTCGAAGATCACCGGCTTGCCGCCGCTGACCTGCTTCATCACGCCGAAGCCCAGCATGTCGACGACCAGGTTGTCGTAGCCGAACTGCGCGCCGCGATCGCAGAGCATCACGTTCGGGTTGCCGCCTTCCTGGAACTTCTCGACGATGTTCTTCATCTGGGGCGGGCTGACGAACTGCGGCTTCTTGATGTTGATGACCCGGCCGGTCTTGGCCAGCGCGATCACCAGGTCGGTCTGGCGCGCCAGGAAGGCCGGCAGCTGCAGCACCTCGCACACGGCACCCACCTCGGCCGCCTGATGAGGCTCGTGCACGTCCGTCAGCACGGCCACGCCGTGGGCTTTCTTGACCGCCTCGAAGATCTTCAGGCCGGCTTCCAGGCCGGGGCCGCGGTAGCTCTTGATCGAGGAGCGGTTGGCCTTGTCGAACGAGGCCTTGAACACGTAGGGGATGCCCAGTTCCTTCGTCACGCGGACGTACTCGCCGCACACGTCGACGGCGAACTGTTCCGACTCCAGCACGTTGACCCCGCCGAACAGCACGAACGGCTTGGCGTTGTCGACCACGATGTCATTGATCTTGACCATCTCGATTCCCTCAGGCGAAGGCGGCAGTATCCCACGCGCTCCCAGCGCTCCCGGCCCGTGCACACCCCCTCGATCGGCGGGCGGGCGCGGCCCGCGCCGCCGTGACGACAGCCTTCCGCCGACACGTCGTGGCGGATTTTCCCGACACGATTCCGTGCGTTTTACGGGTTTCAATTTCGAATATCGAACGGGTTATGGGACCCGACATCCGAGTATGTAACGGGCCGCAATAACTTCGTGATCCGAGACATCCGGGGGTTGTCAATCCTCGACCCGGATGTTTCAAACGGTACGCTCCCGCGCCTGCCGAATATTCCCGGAATCCCGCCTCGGAGCCGGTACCAAGGGTGGAGAACCCGGCGTTCATCTCCCCATACTGACTCATGGCCGCAACACCTTCCTCCCCGGGAAGAGATCAGCGGTCAGATATCCGGGTCGCCAACATCCAGTAACAAGAATCCCGCCCGACGAATGGCCCTGTCATCGCCGGCGCGCAAGAAGAAGAGATCGAGGCCTATTAATCGTCAACGCGCTCACGCGCATCAGCAGTAACTCAATCACCATGACGAATATCTCTTCTTCCCTGCGAGTTTCCACCGGCCTGAGCGCCTGCGCCCTGGCGGCCGGCCTGTTGCTGACCGGTTGCGGCGGCGGCGGTGGCACCAATGGCGGCACCGCCTCCATCCAGTCGCTCGAGACACCGCCGATCGTGGCCTCGGCGCCCGCCACCACGGCCGGCACGCCGGCCAGCCCCGCGGCCAGCCAGGCCGTCGCCGGCGTCTCGACCCTGGCCGCCAACGTCCGCACCGCCGCGGCCGCCGCCTGCACGGCGGGCAACTTCGGCAGCTTCGACCGGCCGTTCAGCCCGGACTCGCCATGGAACAGCCGTCCGGTCGCCCCGGTGCTGGGCACCGCGACCATCCCCACCGCGCTGTACACCCCGACCGTCGCCGCCGGCGCCTGGTCGAGCGCCGCCTTCCAGGCGTCCGCCAGCGATGCGCCGATGGTCGTCACCGGCGCCACCGCGCAAGGCGTCTGGGACCCGGACAGCGAGGTCTACCGCCCCAGCATCACCATCGCCAACTGGCCGGCCGCCACCACGCCGGCCACCGGCACCGACGGCCATGCCGAGATCGTCGATCCGGCGACCGGCGTCGTCCATTCGTTCTGGGGCCTGAAGCAGGTCAACGGCGCCTGGGTCGCCAAGCAGTACGCCTGGACCCCGCTGGCCGGTCGCGGCATGGGTGATCCCTCCCACTACTACCAGGGCGCGCGCGCGGCCGGCGTCTCGACGCTGGGCGGCCTGATCCGCACCGCCGAAGCCGTCGACGGCGACACGATGTACCGCCATGCGCTGGCCATGTCGCTGGACGCCACCGGCCTGAGCGCCGCCCCGACCTACCAGTTCCCGGCGACCTCCGCCGACAGCAATGCCGCGACGACCAACAGCGGCCAGATCCCGATGGGCTCGCTGATGATGCTGCCCGCCAGCTTCAATGCGCAGGCCCTGGCGACGCCGGAGCTGCGCAAGGTGGCCGAGACGCTGAAGGCCTACGGCGCCTATGTGGTGGACCGCAACACCGGCACGCCCTTCGTCATCTACGTCGAGATCGGCGCCGACCTCAAGCTGCACCGCAACGGCTGGAGCAACGCCACCGCGAACGACCTCGAGCTGATGCGCGCGGCGATGCGCCCGGTGGAGAGCGCCTCGGCCTGGAAGGACGGCAACGGCAACACCAGCTCGACGGTGACCAGCACCGCACTGAACCTGCTGTCGATGCGCGGCGGCTGGTGGCGCACCAAGGGCACGGTCAGCGGCGACTTCGACACCTGGCGCCAGGCGCTGGTGTTCCCGGCCACGACCACGCAGATCGAGCAGGCCAACGCCACCGGGCGGGCGATGAACCCGGTCACCTGGGCCATTCCGGCCACGGGCGAGACCTTCCGCCTGGACGTCGACGCGACCGGTGGCGCCTCGTTCCGGATGACCATCGCCGACAAGGTCACCGGCGCCGTCGTGTACGACAGCGGCTACCTGAACGACGGCGACTCGACCACGCTGGTCTGGCCGAACGTGGCCGGCTTCAAGGTCACCACCTGGGCCCGCAGCGGCGTGGACAACGTCGAATCGACCGTGCGTCCCACGCTGGTCAAGACCGGCGGACCGGCCGCCAGCGTCTGCGCCGGCTGAGCGGATCGGGTCTGACCAACCGCGGCGGCGGGCGGGTCCCGCCGGCCGCCGCGCGGTCCTGAGGCAGCGGTCAATCCGCGGCCAATCGGCCGTCAGCCAGCTTTCGAGCCGCGGCCGATGGCGTGATGCTCGATGCCGAGCATCGCCATCGTCGCCGGCTCGTACAGGTTGCGGCCGTCGAAGACCACCGGCTGCTTCAGCGAGGTCTTGATGCGGTCGAAGTCCGGCGTGCGGAACTCCTTCCACTCGGTGATCACGATCAGCGCGTCGGAGTCGCTCAAGGCGTGCTCCGCGCGTTCGCAGAAGCTGACGCCGGGCACCTGGCTCAGCAGCTTCGCCGCCTCGCCCATCGCGACCGGGTCATAGGCCGCGACCGCCGCGCCGCGCCGCGCCAGTTCCTCCACCACCACCAGCGACGGCGCCTCGCGCATGTCGTCGGTGTTGGGCTTGAAGGCCAGGCCCCACAGCGCGAATCGCTTGCCGCTCAGGTCCGGGCCGAAGCGCGCCACCACCTTGTCCACGAGCACCAGCTTCTGGCGGTCGTTGGCCTCCTCGACGGCGTTCAGCACCTTCAGGTCCTGGCCGTATTCGCGGCCGGTGCGCACCAGCGCCTTCACGTCCTTCGGGAAACACGAGCCGCCGTAGCCGGCGCCCGCGTACAGGAACTGGTAGCCGATGCGCGGATCGGAGCCGATGCCGCGACGCACCAGCTCGATGTCGGCGCCGACCTTCTCGGCCAGCAGCGCCAGCTCGTTCATGAAGCTGATGCGCGTGGCCAGCATCGCGTTGGCGGCGTACTTGGTGAACTCGGCGCTCTTCACGTCCATCACCATCAGCCGGTCGTGGCTGCGGGTGAACGGCGCGTACAGCGCGCGCATCATCAGCGTGGCCTGCTCGTCGTCGGAGCCGACGACGATGCGGTCCGGCTTCATGAAGTCCTCCAGCGCCGCGCCCTCCTTCAGGAACTCCGGATTGGAGACGACCGAGAAGTTCACGTCCACGCCGCGCCTGGCGAGCGACTCGGCGACGGCGGCGCGGACCTTCTCCGCGGTGCCGACCGGCACGGTGCTCTTGTCGACGATGACCTTGTAGTCGGTCATGCGCTCGCCGATCGAGCGCGCGGCGGCCAGCACGTACTGCAGGTCGGCCGAGCCGTCCTCGCCCGGGGGCGTGCCCACGGCGATGAAGAGCAGCGTGCCGTGCGCGACGGCGGCGTCGACGTCGGTGGTGAACTGCAGCCGGCCCGCGGCGCGGTTGCGCGCGACGACCGCGTCCAGGCCCGGTTCATGGATGGGGATGCCCCCGTCGTTGAGCACCTGGATCTTGTCGGGGTTCACATCGAGGCACACCACGTGGTTGCCCATTTCGGCCAGGCACGCGCCGGTCACGAGACCCACGTAGCCGGTGCCGATGGTGGTCACTTTCATTCGTTCTCTCCAGCTGGAAGCAGTGGCGGTCGGTGGCGGTCGGTGGCGGCGGCCGGTCAGACCTTGTAGTAGTCGCGGTACCACGCGACGAAGCGGCGGATGCCCTCAGGCACCGGCATCGCGGGACGGAAGCCCGTCCACGCGGCCAGTTCCTCGACGTCCGCGTGGGTGGCCGGCACGTCGCCGTCCTGCAGCGGGAGGAACTCCTTGACCGCCTCGCGGCCCACGGCCTGCTCGATCGCGCCGATGAAGTCCATCAGCGGGATCGGGTCGTGGTTGCCGATGTTGAAGACGCGGTACGGCGCGTTGGAGCGCGCCGGATCCGCCTGCACCGGGTCGTAGGCCGGATCGGCCGTCGCGGTGCGGTCGAGCACGCGCACCACGCCTTCGGCGATGTCGTCGATGTAGGTGAAGTCGCGGATCATCTTCCCGTGGTTGAAGACCTTGATCGGCTCGCCCGCGAGAATCGCCTTCGTGAACAGGAACAGCGCCATGTCCGGCCGGCCCCAGGGCCCGTAGACGGTGAAGAAGCGCAGGCCCGTCGTCGGCAGGTTGAACAGGTGGCTGTAGGTGTGGGCCATCAGCTCGTTGGCCTTCTTGGTCGCGGCATACAGGCTGACCGGGTGGTCCACGCCGTGGTGCTCGCTGAAGGGCATGTGCGTGTTGCCGCCGTAGACGCTGGAGCTGGACGCGTAGGCCAAGTGCTTCACGCCCGAATGCCGGCAGCCTTCGAGGATGTTGGTGAAGCCGACGATGTTGGATTCGATGTACGCGTGCGGGTTCACCAGCGAGTAGCGCACGCCGGCCTGGGCGGCCAGGTGCACGACGCGGTCGAACTGGTGCTTGGCGAACAGGTCGGCGATGCCGCTGCGGTCGGCGACGTCCATCTGCACGAACTCGAAGCCCGGTTTCCCGCTCAGCCGCGCCAGGCGGGCGTGCTTGAGCGTGGGGTCGTAATAGTCGTTGAGGTTGTCCAGGCCGACGACCTGGTCGCCGCGGGCCAGCAGGATCTGGCTCACGTGCATGCCGATGAAGCCGGCGGCGCCGGTGACGAGAACTTTCAAACCTGCTCCCCGGGGATGAGACGAACGCGAAGGCGCCGATTCTCACCCAGCCGGATGACGCCGCCGCGTCCCCGGCCCCGCTCAGTCAGGGGTAAACGCGGGTGGAGGCGTTGCCGGAGACGGCGGTGGCGCCCTGCGGCGCGCCCGGGCTCGCGCCCGAGGTCGAGTCGAGCGTCGAATCGAGGGGAGCGTCCGGGGCCGTCGCGCCCGGGGCCGGGCGCAGCGCCCGCTTGAGGCGCGTCAGACCCTGGTACAGCGCCTGCGGCATCAGGCTCATGCGCAGCAGGCGGCGGCGTTCGTCGGCGAAGACCTGGGTCTCGATCCGCTTCAGCACCAGGCGGCCGGCGAACTTGTCGCCGTACTTGATCTGGTGGTGCGCGTGGGAGATGCGGAAGAAGTTGTGGAACTCCTCCATGTCCGCGCCGACCTGGACCGCCTCCGGATGGGCGCGGCGCCAGGCCTCGTCGGTGTCGAAGAACCGGTAGCGGGCCGGCGGCGCATGGCGGTTGAGCGCCCGGTCGTCGCCGTCGGCGTGGTAGCAGGCGCCCGGCTTGGGGTCGAAGACGATGGGGCCGGTGAACATCAGGCGGATCCAGGTGTCCAGGTCCTCGCCCAGCCGCACGCCGACCGGGAAGCCCCCGACGTTCGCCAGCGCGGCCTTGTCCACCATCACCGCCGACGAGCACACCGGCGAGCCCTGCAGCGCGATGCGGTAGTAGTTCTCCGGCGTCAGCACGACGCGCGGCGCGGTCTCGGAACTCACGCCCAGCGTGCGGCGGCCGTCGGGGGTGACGACCTCGTAGTTGGTGGCCCAGCCGACCGCCTGCGGGTACTCGAGGCGCATGCGCCACAGCCGCTCGAGGTGATCCGGGTACCAGGCGTCGTCCGCGTCCAGGAAGGCCACCACCGGCCCCCGCGCCGACTCGACACCGAGGTTGCGGGCCGAGGACACCCCGCCGTTGGGTTGCTGGATCAGGCGCACGCGCGGATCGCCGTAGCGCCGGACCAGCGCCGCGCCGCCGTCGGTGGAGCCGTCATCGACGACGACGACCTCGATGTCGCGCACGGTCTGCGCGCAGACCGAATCGAGCGCGCGGACGATCTGCCCTTCCTTGTTGTACAGCGGGATGACGACGGAGAGGCGGAGGTCGTCGGACGCAGGCGCAGGGATGGACGAGGGGCTCATGGCAGTCCCGGTGGCGATCACACGCGACCGGGAGCCCGCGAGCCCGGCAAGGACGTCGGCGCTCCACGTTATTGCCGCGGGAGCTTGGATTTGCCCCGGCCTGGTGCCGGCTGCACGCCATACGCACCAAAGAGGTTAACGCCGCACCAACGCGGCGTCATGCGGGGCCTGTCCCCGAAGGACGGCTCGGCGGGCGCCCGCTCAGGGGGCGTCTAAGGCGGCGGCGGTCACGATGGCGTCACGACGGGATCGCGGCGGCATCGCGGCGAGGGGCCCCCGTCCCGGCGAGCCGGCGACGCCAGACGGCGGGCAGCTCGAACAGCGCCATCGTGGCGCGCCCCTGGGCGGCGCGCCAGAACCACCAGGGCAGCAAGGTGCCGGCCGCGACGCCGACGATCAGGTGCAGCCAGGGACTGGTGATGCCGAAGACCTTCGTGAGCACGATGCGTGCGCCGCTGGCCACGAGGATGTGGGCGAGGAAGATCGCCATCGACGCGCGGCCGAGCGCCGCCATCCGCCGACCGTGGCCGCCGCTGGCCAGCGCGATGGACATCACGCACACGGCCGAGAGGCCCAGCGTCGCCGCGGCGAGCTTCAGCAGCTTGGCTTCACCGATGCCGGCGGCCTGCAGCGCGCCGTATGCCAGACCGCCGACAAACACGCCTGTCAGCGCCAGCCGCCACGCCGTCCCGACACCGAAGCCGCGCGCGCCCAGCCAGGCGCCCGCGGCGAAATACAGCAGATGGCTGGAGACGAGCGCGGCGGGCATCGGCCAGTCGCGCTGCTGCATCGCCATCAGGACCGCGCCGGTGAGCGTCAGCGCGGCGACGCCGGCCTTCGGGCGACGCCAGCACATCACGACGGCGAGCAGGCTCATCAGGAACAGTGCGTAGAGGAACCAGAACTGCGCCCGCGGAGTCCAGCCCAGCGCGAGCACCTCGGCCAGCGTGACGGGCTTGCTGGTCCAGCGCGACATCAGCAGCTCGATGCCGCCTTGCAGCAGCGACCACAGCACATAGGGATAGAGGACGGTGGCCACGCGGCCGGCGAGGTAGTCGCGCGGGCCGCGCCGCGTCAGCGAGCCGACGAAGAACCAGCCCGACAGCAGGAAGAACAGCGGCATGTGGAAGCTGTAGATCGCCGAATCCAACGTCTTGAACCACCACGGGTCCATCGCCACGCCGCCGTTGACCAGCCCACGCGCGACGTGGCCGTACACCACCAGCAGGATGCCGAAGCCTTTGGCGATGTCGACCCAGTCGGATCGCTCCCCCGAAACGGGCCGTCCCAGTGTCGTCGACGTCGTCACGCCTGCTCCTTCCGCCAAGACGCGGACGCGGTATCCCGCCGGTCAGGGCGATCACACAGGCTCATCGTGCCTCCGGTCACGCGGCCCGTCGCGGACCGCGCGCCCCTCAACGAGGGTCCAGCACTTCGACCTTCTTCAACCCGAGCTCTTCCTTGAGCTTCAGGTAATGGCGACCGTCCGCCACCATCGTGCTGAAGGCGTCCATGTCGCGCGTGCCGATCTGGATGGCAGGGTTGCCCGCCAGGATGGCGCCAGCCGGGTAGGACTTGGTCACCACCGCGCCCGCGCCGACGATCGTGCCTTCGCGCAACGTCACGCCGGGCAGGATCATGGCCCGCATGCCCACCCAGACGAACCGTTCGACCACGACGGGTCGCAGGAGGTCCACCTCGTCGTAGGGCGCCATCTGCGCACCCTTGAAGCGATGCATCGACGTCATGATCGCGACCTCGGGAGCAAAGATCGCGTGATCGCCGATCGTCAGGCCGCCCTGGCCGTTGTAGTAGCCGCCGCCCTCCATGTGCACGTAGCTGCCCAGGCTGATGCGGTCGGGATAGATGAACTCGTTGCGCGGCCCGACGCCGCACCCCTCGCCCTGCACGCGGAAACTCACCTTGTGACTGTTCCGATGAAGGACCTTCGCCGCGATTCGTGCCAACACACCCATGACTGCTCCGAGCAATGAACAAGTTCGGCGCAGAAAGAGCAATCGTCGGTCCCGCACAGCGGCGAATGAGAGGTCTTGTCACAGTCATCGAACCAAGTTACATCGACAGGGTGCGCTGCTCGCTGCGTCAGCGTTTGAGCTTGCGGCGGATCTTGTCGACGACGCCCGCCCGCTCAGTGGTGCTGAGCAAGAAGAACCACGCCATCACGGCGTAGACGACGCTCACCAACGCGCCGCTCGCGGCCAGACTGCCCCAATGCTGTGGAGCCAGGAAACGGGACACGCCCCATGAGGCCAGTCCGACCGCCACGGACACGAGGAACAGGAACAGCGCGCCCCGGACGAAGGTCAGCGCCGGGCGATGCAGCACTTTTGCCGCATAGATCGGCGTGAACAGCGTATTCCGTACCAGCAGCACCGCGCCGCCAGCGACAGCGATGCCGAGCAGTCCCCAGGCTTGCGCGAGGAGGATGGCCGCCGCCAGGTTCACCAAGCCCGCGATGATCTGGACGACTCCCGGCCACTTCACGTTGTTGGTCGCCATGCTGACGTGATTCAGCGGAAGGTAAGCCAGGTTCAGTCCCAGATGTCCCGTCGCCAGGACCATCACCAGAGCCAGCGGCACATAGTCGGCGCCGAGCCAGATCCGGAGGATCGATTCGGAGAATCCGCAGACCAGCCCCACCGGCAACGCCATCATCAGACCCATGAAGCGCACCGAACGACGCGCATAGCTGATCAGTTCGTCGACCTTGCCCTCGGCGAAGAGGATGAGCATCGGCGGTCCGAAGACGCCGCCGATCACCAGGGCGAAGTTGCGCAGCAGCAGCGACCATTGAAGCACCAGCGCATAGCGGCCGGCCTCAGCGGCACCGATCACCTTGTTGGCGACCAGCAAGTCGATGTTGACCAACAGCAGCGTGCCGATCTGCGCCACGAAGATCCAGCCGCCGGTGCTGCTCACCTCCTTCACCACGGGCCACGAGAAGTCCGACGGCCGAGCCTTCAGATCCGGCGCGAGCCGTCGCGAAGCCCACATCACGACGCCCATCGTCAGCAGTGAGGCGCAGAGCACGCTCATGCCGACATGCCACAACTTCGGCATGGACAGCTGGAACAGCGCGACCACGACCACGACGCGTCCCACCAATCCAAGGATGTTGCCCAGGTTCTGGAGATCGAAGCGATTGCGGCTGTAGACGATCGATTGGTAGGAGGACCCGAAGGTGGTCACCGCCAATCCGCCCACCGTCAGGAAGAACAGCCAGCCGGCATCGGTTTCGAATCCGGCCGGCACCTCGATCACGTCGGCCAGATGCTCCAACAGCGGCAATCCCAGCAGGCACATGATCACCGCGACCAGCGCGCCGGCCCAGAGCGATGAATTGAAGATACTGCTGGCGCGTGCGTGGTCGCCCTTGCTCATCGCCACCGTCAGGTGCCGCCCCACTGCGGCGTTCAGGCCCGCGGTGATCACGTTGAAGTAGCCGGCCACCGTCACCGCGAGCGGCACCAGCCCGTAGGCGGCCACGCCCAGCTGGCGCACCAGGTAGGACACCAGCCACAGCGAGACGACGATGTTCAGCGCGAAGAACGCGACGTTGCTGATCAGGTTCGCGCCGAGTTTTCCCTGCCCCACGTCAGCCCCGCGACGCTTGCGCGTTCGATGCGGACGGCGCCGGCGCGTCGGCACGGCGCCGCAGCGACGCCTGCACCCGACCCAGCGCGCGGTACAGCGGCTGCGGCAGCAGGCTCATGCGCAGCAGCCGGTCGCGCTCTGCCGCGAAGGCCGGGGAGCGGCAGTCCTTCAGCACCTGGCGGCCCGCGGCCTTGTCCCCCCACTTGATCTGGTGGTGTGCATGCGCCAGCCGGAAGAAGTCGTGGAAGGCCTCGATGTCCTGCGCCACCTGGGTCGCCTCGGGATGCGCATGCATCCAGGCCTCGTCGGTGTCGAAGAACACATAGCGAGCCGGCGGCGGGTTGCGCACCAGCGCGCGGTCGTCGCCGTCGGCGTGGTAGTAGGCGCCGGGCCGCGCGTCGAAGGCGATCGGACCCGAGAACAGCAGCCGGATCCAGGTGTCCAGGTCCTCGCCCAGCCGCACGCCGGCGGGGAAGCCGCCGACGCGCTGCAGCGCGGCCTTGTCCACCGCCACCGCCGACGAGAACACCGGCGTGCCGTGCCGCGCGATGCGGAAGTAGTTCTCCGGCGTCAGCACCAGCCGGGGTTCGGTCACGACCGACACGCCGGGCGTCAGGCCGCCGGCCAGGTCGACCACGTGGTAGTTCATCGCCCACGCGACCGTGCCCGGATAGTCCGCGCGCAGCTGCCACAGGCGTTCGAGGTGATCGGGGTACCAGGCGTCGTCGCCGTCGAGGAAGGCGACCACGTCCGCCCGCGCGAGCTCGACGGCGCGGTTGCGCGCCACCGACACGCCGGCATTGGCCTGTCGATGGAGCCGCACACGCGGATCGGCGATCGCCGCGACGATCTCGGGACCGCGGTCCTTGGAGCCGTCGTCGATGACGACCACCTCGAAGTCCTGGAAGCTCTGCGCGAACACGGAGTCCAGCGCGCGAGCGATCTGGCCTTCCTTGTTGTAGAGCGGGATGACAACGGAAATGCGAGGAACGGACATCAGCGACGACCCTCGCTGTACGGCGCCGCCGTGAAGTTCAGGCGCGCCATCTCGCACGAGTCCTGGATCGATCGTGTCCACGGCGGCGACGCACGGCCGCCGACGGCCAGCTTCGCGATGCGGCGCGCGGCCTCGACCGGATCGGCAGTCGCATCACCGACGCGGCCTTCGGGCCGGTAGCCGATCTCATCGAGGAAGTCGCCGCACTTGCGGTGGTACTCGACCAGGATGAAGGGCACGCCCGCCGTGTAGGCCAGGATGCACGCATGCAGCCGCACGCCGAAGATCGCGTCGCAGCGCTGCAGTTCGGCGTAGACCCGCTTGGGATCGTCGTCGTAGGGCAGCCGCTCCACGTGCGGATAACCGTCCAGCGAGGCGATCACCTCGTCCGTCACCGCATCGTCGCCGGAGGCCGCATGTCCGTTGAACACGAAGAAGCGCAGCGCGAAGCCCTCTTCCGCCAGCGCCTTCACCGTCGCCTTCACCGAGGCCACGCGGCGCTGCTCGTTCTCCAGGTTGCCCTTGCCGTAGTAGCGCTCGACATTGCACACGCTGACGCCGATCACCGGCCGCCCCGTCGCGCGCTCCGGCAGCACCGGCGCCGGCGAATCCTTCATCACGTCCAGCATCAGCAACGCCGGGTCGAAGGCCTGGATCACCGGCGTGTCGACGTTCATCGCCTTGACGATCTCGAACGAGGCGCGGTCGCGCACGGCGATGTAGCTCATCTCGCCGATCAGCTTGCGGATCTCGCGCTCGCCGTCGGTGGACTTGAACGGGCCGACCGACACGCCCGCCGCCGCGATCGACTTGCGGCCGACCTTCTGCACCAGCGACTGGCGCAGCAGGTTGACCCACAGCTCCTGCGGCGAATGCAGCGTCGAGCCGCCGAAATACACCATGTGCCGCGCGCCCAGTCCGGACAGCGTGCGCGACAGCGTCTGCTGGCCGGGGTAGCGGCGCTCGGTCGGGATGATGGCCTGCGCGGGGCGGCTCAGCACCGGCAGCTCGGTGGCGACGAAGGCCAGGTCGCGGGCGCCCCAGTACTTGCGGCTGCCCCAGTCGGCGACGACGCAGAACACGTCGTCGCCGGTGTTGCGGTAGCCGTAGTAGCCGTTGAACAGGAAGTCGGTCATGCGGAATCCGGAGAAGTTGGGACCAGGTCGGAGGCCGTGGGGGCGGGACGGGATCGATGGCGGAAAGGGGCGCGATGTCGTCGCGGGCGCTGGAGTCGGTGTGTGGGGCGGCGTCTGGCTCGGTGTGCGGGTCGGCGCGGATCGCGCTCAGACCGCGGGCCGGCGGCCGCGCCGCGTGGCCGACCGCCACAGCAGCCCGGCCGCGAAGGGGATGCCGTCGACCAGGTAGCGCCGTGCCAGCCGGCCCGGCTCCTGCGTCAGGCGGTGCACCCATTCCAGGCCGCTGCGCTGCATCCAGCCCGGCGCGCGCTTCACGTCGCCGGCCACGAAGCTGAAGCTCACGCCGACGCCGAGGTACCAGGCGCGCGGCGCCAGCGGGCGCAGCCGCGCGATCAGCTTCTCCTGCTTGGGCGAACCCAGCCCGATGAACACGATCTGCGGCAGCCAGCCGGACAGCAGCGTCTCCAGCCGCGCCATCTCCTGCGGCTGCTGCTCGAAACCGAACGGCGGGCACAGGCACCGGACGCGGCCCGCGGCGACCGCCTCGGGGATCAGCTTCGCGGCGGCGGCGTCGGCCGTGCCTTCGTTGCCGCCGATCAGCGCGATGCGCAGCCCGGCCGCAGCGGCCGCGTGCATCAGCGCGACGAACAGGTCGGAGCCGGTCAGCCGCGTGGGCAGCGGCGTGCCCTGCAACTGGCTGGCCCAGACGATGGGACGGCCGTCGGCAGTGAACACGGTGGCATCGGCCACCAGCGCGCGGAAGGCCGGCTCCACGCGCCAGCGGCGCAGGATGTCGATGTTGGGCGTCACCACCCAGCCGCCGCGGCCGGCGGCGGCCTCGTCGACGATGTGGCCGGTCAGCACCGGCACCGTGGTCGCGGCGAAGGGCAGTCCGTCGACGTGGATGATCGGCAGCGCGGCGGCGCCCGCCGAGGTCGCCGACGGGATGGAGGTGGCGGGCGTGGAGCTCATGGGATCAGACATCTCGTTTCGTTCTCACCCAGTCGACCTGGCGCTTGACGATGAAGCGCAGGTACAGCGGAATCTTGGCCAGCAGGATGAAGGGCGCGCGGGCCAGCTCGCCCAGCGTGAGGATGTCGCCGGCCCAGCGCCGCTGCGCCAGCACGATGGCCAGCAGCAGCGCGACCAGGCCCAGCAGCGACAGCACGAACGGCGCCGTCCAGCCCAGCACCAGCGCCAGCAGCCCCTGGACGGCGGTCCAGCCCACCAGCAGCATGCCCAGCAGTGCCAGCGGCGGCACCAGCATGTCCATCACCTGCAGCAGCTGCGCGCCGCGTCCCGGGCGCATCGACTGCCACAGCAGCTTCGGCCCTTCGCCGACCAGCATGGCCAGGTGGCCGTGTTCCCAGCGCGTGCGCTGGCTGGCCTCGCCCTCGCTGCTGTTGGCGAAGACGCTGGTCACCAGCGCGTCCTCGCACAGCAGCGGCGGCGCGCCCAGCTGGGCCAGGCGTACGCCCAGCTGCATGTCCTCGGCCAGATGGCCGCTGGCCAGCGGGGCCTGCACCGCCACGGCCCACGGGAAGGCCATGCCGGTGCCGTAGAGCCCGCAAGGCAGGCCGGCCTGGTGCATGCCGCGCGGCCGCACCAGGTTCTTCACGCGCATCGCGAATTCCGCGACACGCGCCTTCAGGCCGTCGTTGGCGGCCGACATCAGGTAGGTCGCCTGCACCGGCCGGCCGGTGGCGTGTGCCACGGCGGCGATGCGCGGCAGCAGGTGCGGGCCGAGCGTGCAGTCGGCGTCCAGCACGATCACGACGTCGGGCGCATGGCCGGTCTCCAGCGCGAGCCGCTCCAGCGTGCGCACGCCGAAGTCCAGCGCATAGCCCTTGCCGCGTTCGGTCGCATGGGTGCGCTCGACCACGGTGATGTCGAACTCGCGCGCCTGCGCGGCGGTGTCGTCGCTGCAGTTGTCGGCCACGACGACGATGCGGTCCGACGGTCCGAGCTGCGCCAGCGCCTGCATCAGCGTCGGCCGCAGGCCGCGGCCCTCGTTGTGCGCCGGCATGACGATGGCGATGCGCGGCGGCCGCTCGAACGCGGGCAGCCGGCGGCGGTCCGGCTGCAGCGCCAGCACCACCTGCCACAGCACCAGCGCGGCTGGCGTGAGCACCAGCAGGCTGATGACGAGCATCAGCGTCCAGCCCACGGCGGACACGGTGGACAACAGCTCAGGCATGCGCACTCTCCTTCGTGCCCGACGCGGCGCGATGAGGCGAATAGGTCTTCGCCGGAGAAGCGTACTCCTCGAACAGCGCGACCAGCTTGGCCGCCTCGCGGTCGACGTCGTGGCGCTCCAGCGCCGACGCGCGCGCGCGCTGTCCGACGCGGGCCACTTCGGCGTCGTCCAGGCGCAGACAGGCGAGCATCGCCTTGGCCAGCGCCTCGGGATCGCCGGCGGGCAACAGCCAGCCGTTCTCGCCGTCGCGGATCAGTTCCGGGATGCCGGCGATGCAGGTGCTGACGCACGGACGGCCCAGCGCCATCGCTTCCATGATCACGACCGGCAGGCCTTCGGCAAAGCTCGCCAGCACCAGCGCGCGCGCCTGCAGCAGTTCCTGGCGCACGGTCTCGCTCGAGATCCAGCCGGTGATGCGCACGTTGCGCTGCAGGCCGAGCTGCTTGACGCGGTCCTCGATGGTCTTGCGCAGCTCGCCGTCGCCGGCCAGCACCAGTTCGAAGTCGGGCACCTCGCGCGCGACCTGCGCGGCGGCCTCGATCAGCAGCAGGTGGCCCTTCTGCTCGGTCATGCGGCCGATGCAGATCAGGCGCTTGCCTTGCGGCGGCGGCGCCTCGACCGCATGGAATTCAGGATCCAGCCCGCAATGGACGATGCGCAGCTTGGGCCACTCGGTGTACGCGACCCAGCGCGACAGCTGGCTGCGGCAGAACGAGGTGATGGCGGCGACGAACCGCGCGCCGCGGATCTTGGCGCCCAGGTGCAGGAAGTCCGGCCGGTCGAATTCCTCCGGGCCGTGCACCGTCATGCTGTAGCCGGGACCGCCGAGCGCCTCGATCAGCATGCCGACTTCCGCCGGGTTGGTGCCGAAGTGGATGTGCAGGTGCTCGATGCGTCCGGCGCGCAGCACCGGCATCGCGGCGCAGGCTTCCATCAGGTAGACCAGGTGGAAGGGCCAGGGCCGGTCGGCGCGTCGGCTCATGCGCAGCGCCAGCTTGAGCGCGGAGAAGAAGCGCCCCGGCGCGCGCGTCGCCTGCGCCAGCGTCGCCTTCAACAGGCCGGCCGTGCCGTCCTTCAGCAGGTAGTGCGTGCGGGCCTTCTCGGCCTGGTCGACCGGATCGGGCGCGTCGTCGTCCCAGCCGCGGATGGCCAGGCGCAGCACGTCCAGGCCCTGCTGCTCGACCGCGAGGATCTCGCGGCGGATGAAGGTATGGCTGACCTTGGGGTAATGGTTCACCAGGTAGGCGATGCGCGGGCGCACGCCGACCGGGGGCTGGCCTTGAGGGGCGGGGTCATCCAACGGCTTCGTGATCAATCGTTCCTCCAGGATTCAGCGCGGATGGCTCAGGTCGAGGCCGGCAGCAGGTCGCCGCGGGCCCAGCAATCGCCCGACGCCGTGGCACGCACCACCAGGCGCGTGCCCGCGAATTTCTCCGGCCACTCGAAGGTGACCGACTTGCCGTCCGCCAGGTCGCCGCTGTCGAAAGCGACGCCGCCCTTGGCACCCGGATCGCCGCCGCGCACCTGCAGGCGCAGGGTCGCGCCGTTGCCGGTGCGCGCCGTCAGCGTCAGCTTCTGGCCCGGTTGCGGCTTGGCCCAGGTGACCGCGGTGATGTGACGGCCCGAGTTGTTGACGACGGCGAGGCCCGCCTTGGCGTCCTTCAGCACGACAGCCTGCGGCCAGG
This sequence comes from Roseateles chitinivorans, assembly GCF_050632235.1. Taxonomy (GTDB): domain Bacteria; phylum Pseudomonadota; class Gammaproteobacteria; order Burkholderiales; family Burkholderiaceae_C; genus Roseateles; species Roseateles chitinivorans_A. Next base: position 5,811,873 of record NZ_CP192584.1, read on the forward strand.
TCTCGAAACGCGCCTGCGCGTCGTCGCGCTCGGAGCGCCAGGCGCCGCGCATCGACAGCAGGTTCATCGGCTGGCGCAGTTCGACCGGCTTGCCGTTGCCGTCCAGCCAGCCCTTGGCCGAGCTGACGCGGCGCAGCGCGAGGCGCATGCGCTCCAGGTCGCTGGCGGCGCGGCTGTTCCACAGCTTGGCGGTGTGCAGCTTGGCGTTGCTGCCGATCTCGCAGTACACGACGAACGGCGTGCCCACGTTGCGGTCGACGACGTAGCCGCCGTAGACCTTCAGCGCCTCGGCGATGCGGCGCAGTCGCGCGTCGTCCACCTTGGAGACGTCGAAGTCCGGCGGCAGCATCAGCAGCGCGCCTTCAGGGATGCGGCCGTTGTTGTTGTTGAGCCCGGCGTCCGCCGAGGTCGCGGGGAAGACGTAGCCCGGGTCAGCGCTCAGCGCGTTGAAGGTCAGCGAGATCGCCAGCGCATGGCGGATCGGGCCCGCGCCCTCTTCCAGTTCATGGCGGCGCACCAGCCCGCCCATCGTCGGTACCGCGGCCGCGCGCGCGCCCTGGAAGTAGTGGGCCGGATCGCCCCAGCCGCGGCCGTCCAGCCGCGTCCACGCGTACTGCTTGGCGCACCACTGGTCATCGACGCGGGTGAGCTTGTAGAAGGAATGGATGATGCCGGCCTCGGCATCGACGATGTCGGCGTGGCCGTCCAGGCCCTCGGCCGGATTGACGCTCGCGGGCCAGTGCGGCAGCACGACCTCGGGCTGCGTGGTCTCGGCATCCGGATCCCAGACGCCCTTCTGGCCCGGCAGGCCGACCACGCGCATCGGCGGATCGTCGGGCTGGCAGACGAAGACACCGGTGGACCACTTGCCCGACTCCAGCGCCGGCGCGTAGGACGCCTTGGGGATCTCCCAGTCGTCCAGCGTGGGCTCGACCGGACGGCTGTTCCACGGCGACTGCGCCGAGAACGGCCGCAGCACCGTGCCGAAGCGGTCACCCTTGGCGGCGTCGGGCGTGCGCCTGCCCTTGGCGTCCTTGGCCTCCTTGGCAGCGGGGGCATCGCCGCCCTCGCCCGCGGCCCACAGCGCCGAAGGCAACGCACCCGCCGTCAGGCTCCAGCCCGCGGCCGTGCACCAGCGTCGTCGATCCCAGGTCATCGTGTCATTCCTCCATGGTCATCGGGGACGCGAGGTCCGACGACGTGAGCGCTGCAGTGGCTGCGGACTCGCCGGACGGCGGCGCCGCCTCACGCGCGACGATCCGCGCCGGATTGCCGACCGCGGTCGCGCCCGCGGGCACGTCGCGCAGCACGACCGACATCGCGCCGACCTTGCAGCCCGCGCCCAGGCGCACGCCGCCCAGTACCTGCGCATAGGCGCCGAGCTCGACGCCGTCCTCGAGCACCGGGCACGGACCGTCCTCGACGCGGTTGCCCAGCGTCACGCCCTGGCGCAAGGTGCAGTTCGCGCCGATGACGGTGCCCGGATTCACGAACACACCGCCGAAATGCCAGATGCGCAGCCCCGGCCCGATGCGGCATTCCTTCGGCAGGCTGATGCCGGTGACGGTCTCGACCGCGCGGAAGGCCAGCCAGTAGAACCGCGTGGACCAGCGCCGCGCGCCGCCCTCGGGCATCGCGTCCACGCGCCGGCCGAAGCGGTAGACCCGCAGCGCCCACAGCGATTGCTCGCGACGCAGCGCGGCGGCACCGCCACAGCGGGCCAGATCGGCCTGCCAGTCGGCGTCCTCGCGCGCGTTGCGCGGGGCCCGCGATGCGGCGCCCGGGGAATGGCTGGAGGACGTCATCTCAGACCTCCTTCAAGCGGTGGCGGCCACCGGTGCCGAAGCGCTTGGCCAGATCGTTGAACCGGCGTTCGACCTGGAAGGTCGACACATGCGCGACCGCGAACAGCACGACCAGCAGCAGCGGCCGCTTCAGGTACTTCGTCGCCACGTCGCCGCTGCCCAGCCAGGTGGCGGCCAGCGGCAGATGCCAGATGTAGAGCGCGTAGGAAACCGTCGCGACGTAGCTGAACATCCGCCCGCCGAGCACGCGCGACAGCCGGTGCGAAGGCTGTGCCAACAGCGAACCGACGAAGGCCGCGGCGACGTACGGCCGCAGGAAACCCAGCGGGTTCAGGCCCGGATGCGGCAGGAAGCTGCAGGCCAGCAGGACGACAAGCAACAGCGGAACCATGCCGCGACGCGCAAGCACGTCGCGTGCCACGGCCCAGTGGCGCGAGTGCATCAGCAGCGCCAGGCAGGCGCCGGCGAGCAGGTCGTCGCAGCGGAACCAGGTGATGCTGGACGCGGTCACCTGATGGCTCACGCGCAGCGCGGTGGTCGCCAGCAGCAGCGCCGGGAACAGCCACCAGATCGCGCGCGGACGCAGCCACAGCAGCAGCGCCGACAGCATGTAGAACTGCACCTCCAGGCACAGGCTCCAGAAGTGGTCGGTCGGCGGCACCAGCCGCTGCGGTGGCAGGTTGGCGTAGAAGAGCAGGTAGCTGAGCGCCGTCTCCAGGCTTTCCGGCTGGAACGCCCAGACCACCGCCAGGCAGATCCACGCGGCCGGCACCACGCGCAGCAGCCGCCGCGCGACGAAGGACGACACCGTCGGCCGCTTCAGCAGCTGCCCGGTGATCAGGTAGCCCGACAGGATGAAGAACAGCGCCATGCCGAAGATGCCCAGCGACTCGTTCAGCGGCGTCCCGCCCACGCGCAGCGGGAACAGGTGGGTCCACAGCACCGCCAGGATGCTGACCGCGCGCACGCCGTCGAGCGCGGGCTGGCGCTCGCTGGGCCGGTGGCCCGCGGCGACGGCCAGGGCCTCGCCCGGATCGCGGTCGGGCGACGTGCTCATCGCCCCTGCTCCGCGCCGTTGAACGGCAGCGTGGGCGAGAACTCGCTGACGCGCGGCAGGGTCGCCGGGAACTCGCTGACGCGGTCATGCGGCTGCCGCGGCCGGTACTTGCTCGGCCGGATGCCCCACGGCCGGCGCTGGCGCGGATCGGCCGCGCCGGCGATGCGGCAGGCCAGCGCGCACACCACGCCCATCGTCAACCAGAAGTACCAGTTGTAGATGAGGTAGGACAGCATGTTGTCCGACAGCGAGACCAGGAAGTTGGACAGCAGCAGCGCCAGCGCGATCAGCGCCAGCAGGCCGCGCACCGGCAGCAGCGCGCGCAGCATGCGGGCGGTGGCCACGAAGATCCAGCCGTAGGCGGCGACGCCCAGCGCGCCGTATTCGAAGAACACCTGCACCACGGCGCTGTGCGCGCCCCAGCTGCGGCCGCCGGCCATCGAGAAGAAGGTCTGCGAGTGGAAGACGAACGACTCCGCGCCGTAGCCGAACGCCATGCGCGAGGTGGCCATCCACGACAGCGCGTCCGACCACAGCAGCTTGCGCCATGCGAAGGAATTCAGCTTGGCGTACTGCACCACCTGGTTGCCCTCGGCCAGGCCGAGCACGCGCTCGCGCACCTCGGGGATCAGCATGGACAGCATGCCGCCGATGACCAGATAGACGAGATAGCGCCGCTCGCGGAACAGGCCGTACACGATGAAGATGAACAGCACGGAGATCCACGCGCTGCGGGTCTTGGTCGCGAACAGCAGCCCGACCAGCAGCAGCAGGTAGAGCACGACCGTCGCGGTCGACAGGACGCCGCGGCCGGCCAGACCGCTCTTCCAGCGATAGAAGATGACGCCCACGGACAACACGAGATAGAACGCCAGGATGTTGGCGTGAGGGAACGGGCCGCCGTACCGGTTGGACGCGACTTCGAAGCCGTCCACGCTACCAGCGGTCCTGCCCAGGCCGATGTAAATCAGCGTGACAACTGCGACAGGCACCGACGACCAGGTGACCAACTTGAGCAACCTGTTCAGATCCGCTTCTTCCTTCACCAGGTAGAAGCTGACCAGGAACAGCGCCATGACCGACAGCTGGCCCAGATAGAGCCGCAGCGCCTGCACCTTGTCCGGCGAATACACCAGCCCCAGCGCCTGCACCGCCACGAAGGGCAGCCACACCATCCACGCGACGCGCGGCACGCGCTTGGGATCGCGGGCGATGATGATCCCCGCCAGCACGATGATCAGCGCGTTGAGCAGGCCGCCCAGGCCGCCGATGGCGGCGAGCCGGGTCTCCTCGAAGATCGGGTTGGCGCCGGCGCGCACCAGCAGCACCGCCAGCAGGAAGGCCTCGCGGCTGTAGAGGAACAGGAAGGCCGTGACCAGCATCAGCGGCAGCACCGCCAGCATCGCGGGACGGTCCGAGGCCATGCCGCCGACCATCACCGTCATCAGCCCGATGGCGACCGCGCCGGCCAGCAGCCCGGCCAGCGCCAGCAGCGACATGCCGTCCAGGCCGTCGCGCCAGAGGCGCCAGGCGCCCGTGATCCGTCCGACCGCGCTCATCGCCCGATCTCCCGGTGCGCGCGCGTGTCCGATCCCGTCCGAAGTCCGCTCCTCATGCCGCCGTCATCCCGTCACGTCCCGTCATCCGTCGCTCCGGCCTCAGCGCACCAGCAGCGGGCGCGTGCCCGGGGGCACCGCGGCCACCAGCTCGCGCAGGAAACCTTCCATCACCACCTGCGACTGCGCGGCGCCTTCGGCGCGGTTCAGCCGCTGCGACGCGCGCACCAGCATCCCGTCGGGGATGCGGCCGCGGAAGCCCTCGTTGAGGATGTACCAGCGCGCGGTCAGGCCGTCGCCGCCGTACTGCGAGCCGATGCGGATCCAGTACCGCACCGACTCGTACCCGCCGCCGCCGCGCCCTCGGTCAGCAGCTGCGTCGTGGGCACCGGCTCCGCACGGCCGGCCGTGACGATCGGGGTGCCGTCGCCGATCCGGCGCACCGCGTAGCCCTGCGCCGGGTAGCAGACCTCGGGCCGATGGACCTTGACGTCCTGCCGCTGACGCTCGCCCCAGGCCAGTGCCAGCTGCACCTGTTCGCCCTGGCTGTTGACGTAGGTGCGCATCACCGTCTGGTCGTAGGGCTGCTCCTGCACCGTCTCGACCCCTTGCGAGACGTCGATCTGCGGCGTCGAGTCCTGGACGGCCTGCCAGTCGCCGAAGGCCTTGGGCACGGTCGCGTCCAGGCTGGGCGCGCCCTGCACCGCCTGCAGGCGCGGCGTGGCCAGCCACGCGCCGCCGGCCGCGACGGCCATCAGCGCCACGCCGGCCAGGCAGGTGGCGACGGACAGCCTGGGCAGGCGCAACGCCGCGGGCGGCGCCGGGGGTGTCGGAGTTCCAGGAGTTCCAGGAGTTCCGGGATTGATGGTCGTGCTCATGCCGCCTCCTTGCCGCGCCAGCGGTCCCAGCGCATCGAGAAGGTGCGCAGCAGGCCGTCCACGACGACGATCAGCATCAGCGCCGTCAGGAACAGCGCCATGCCGGAGAACTCGTGCATGAAGCCCTGCCCCACGTCGTCCCCGAAGTGGTAGGTCAGCAGCGCCAGGATCAGGATGCGGATCACGTTGGAGCAGTAGGAGATCGGAACGATCAGGATGGCCAGCGCGATGTTGCGGAACACCGATTCATGGCGCACCACGTTCATGTAGAGCAGGCCCAGCGCCTCGAGCGTGAACAGCGAGTTCAGCCCCGCGCAGGCATCGGCCACCATCAGCTGGTAGGGGCCGATCTGCAGGATCACGCCGGCGCGGGCCACCGGGTAGCCCAGCGCGAACATCAGGTGCTCGGCGCCCCAGGACGCGGCCAGCTTCATCGGCTGGGTGATGACGTCGACGATGGACGCCGGCAGCGGCACCGCGAACAGCAGCAGGAAGAACGCGAACCAGTAGCGGCGCGCGAGCGCGGGGCCCGCCAGGATCAGCGCCAGCCCCAGCAGGACCGGCAGCAGCGAGCCCAGCTCCAGCAGCGCGATCGACTGCGAGCGACCCAGCACATAGGCGGCCAGGCCCAGCACCAGCACCGACCAGCCGGCCAGCGGCGCGGGGCGCACGGCGAAGGTCTCGCCCTGCGAGGCCAGGCGGCGGGTCTGGAAGTAGAAGTACCAGGCCGACAGCGCCAGCACGATCGGGCCGTGGGAGTTGCGGTCGCCGCGCCAGGGGCCGTGGATGAAATCGATGATGGTGGGCACGTACAGCAGTGCCAGGCCGGCGGCCAGCGCCAGCAGCGCCAGCCGGTTGAGCGCCCAGAAGCCGCGGCCCGGCCCGGGGCCTGCGCGGTCACCCGAGCGGAGGAACAGATTGCTAGCCATGACTTTCACTGCGATCCCTGCAAAGACGGTCGGCGACGGGCAGACGGCGACGTCGCGATCCGCCAGGGATCGCGCGCGTCGCGGCGGAGGGCCCGGGGTTGCCGGGCCGGCAAAGGGCTCTTGGCGGCCCCGGACTCAGTATTCGTTCATGACGGTGCCCACGAGCGTCGTGGACACGCCGTCGAGGCTGTCGGTCAGTTCCTGCAGCGCGGTGACCCGCGACTTGTTCTGGCGCGCCAGCACCAGCGCCGCGCCGCAGCGCGCGGCCACGATCGCCGCGTCGGCACCATATTGGCCCGCGGAGGTGTCCACCAGCACATGGTCGAACTTGCCGGCCAGCTCGCGCATCAGCAGCCCGAAGGCGGGGCGCTCCAGCAGCTCCACCGGGTTGGGCGGCACCGCGCCCACCGGCAGGATGAACAGGCTGTTCATGCCTTCCACCTGCTGGATCACGCGCGGCTCGCTGCGGCCCGAGAGGATCGAGGACAGGCCGGCCTGGTTGTTGACGTCGAAGATCTCGTGCTGGCGCGGGCGGCGCAGGTCCGCGTCCACCAGCAGCGTGCGGCCGCCGAGTTGCGCCAGCGTGACGGCCAGGTTGGCCGTGAAGTAGCTCTTGCCGTCCAGCGAGTCGGGGCTGATCACGGCCAGCGCGCGGCGCGGCTCGTTCTCGCGGTACAGCCGCATCGTGATCTGGCTGCGGATGCCGCGGAAGACTTCGGCCTGCGACGAGAACGGCGTGTTCAGCGCCACCAGCTCCGGGCTGCGGACCTTGCGCTCGCTCGGGGCGTAGGGATAGTGGAACTGCTTGGACAGCGCCTCCAGCACGTCCTCGGCGTTCGCGTAGCCCAGCGCCACGGCGGCCTCGCCGAAGCGGATGCCGCGCTCGCGCTGGTACTGCAGCACGCGCTCGACCTGGTCGGCGGTGAGGTTGCGGGTCTCGGCGATGATCGCGCCGATCGAGCGGTCATGCACGCCCGGGCCGGAAGACTTGCTGTTGATCGGTGCGTCCACGGATTTCCTCTGGGCCAACGGGATGGGTTCCTTCAGATCGGACATCAGGCGGTCCCTCGGCTGGGTCGGGCGGAATTCCCGAGCAGTCGACGTTCCGCCGACGGCAGCGCCGACGCGCGCTTGCCCGGCGCGGGCAGCACGCCCAGCATCGGCAGCGGCAGCACGGCCATGACGTCGTCGGCGTCGCGCACCTTGCGGTCACGCATCTCCAGCAGCAGCGCCAGGCCCACCGCCAGGATCACGCTCGCGACGAAGGCCAGCGCGGTGTTCAGCAGGATCTTGGGCGACGAGGGCTTCAGCGGCGCGACGGCCTCGGTCAGCACGTTGACGTTGCTCTGTGTGGTCTGGCTCTCGAGGCTGGTCTGCGTCAGCCGCGTCGTGATGTTCTCGTAGGCGCGCTGGGCGCTCTCGGCCTCGCGCATCAGGCCGCTGGCGTCGTCGCGCGCGGCCTTGAGCTTGGCGACCTTCTCGCGCTGCGCCTCCAGCGCAGTGCGGATCTCGCCTTCGCGCTGCTTGTTGATGTTGTTGGTGACGGTCACGCCGCCGCTGACGCGGCCGATCTCGGTGCGCAGCTTGCTGCGCACGTCCGCCACCGTGGCCTTGGCCTCGATCACCTGCGGGTGGTTGTCGCCGTAGCGCGTGCCCAGCTCCTGCAGCTTGCTCTCGGCGCGGCTCAGGTCGGCCTTGAGCTGCATCACCACCGGGTTGGCCAGCACGTCGGGCAGCTGCTCCGCGCCGCGCGCGGCCTGGCCCTGGCGGCTGCCGGACTCGGCCGACAGCGCCTGCAGCGCCACCAGCTGCGAGGACAGCTCGGACAGGCGGTTGTTCTCGACGTCCAGGCGCTCGTCGCTGGCGATGATGCCGTGCTCGCGCTCGTAGGCGGAGAGCTTGGCGCGCGTGCTCTCGAGCTTCTCCAGCGCGACCTTGGCCTGCTGGTCGAAGTAGCCGGCGTACTGGCGCGCGGGGTCGACGCGCAGGTCCAGCGTCGTCGACACGTAGGCCTTGACGAAGGCGTTGGCGAGCGCGGCCGCGAACTGCGGGTCCGGCGCGCGGTAGGCCACCGTCAGCACGTTGCTCTCCTTGGAGGGCTTCACGTCCATGTTGGCCTGCAGGAAGGCGATCAGCCACTGCTCGATCGTGCCCTCGCCGCTGGTGGCCGTCTGCCACTGCTCGCGGATCGCGGGGACCTCCGCCAGGCGGAGGTCGCGCACGACGCGCAGCGCGACGCGGTCGCTGCTGATCACGTCGACCTGCGTGTTCATGAAGGCCGGCGAGGCCAGGCCCGGGTAGATCAGCGCCGAGATCGGATCGGGCTTGGCATCCACCACCACCGAGGCCGTGGCCACGTACTTCTTGGGCAGCACCAGGCTCACGGCGAACGCGGTCAGCGTGGTCAGCAGCACGACGAGCAGGACCAGGGACCAGCGCGCGCGCAGGATGGAAAACAGTTTGCTTGGCGTCACGGGCACTCCTCAGCCGGGCCTTGGCGGCCCGGCATCACACAACTCAGAACAGGCTCTCTCGGACGAAGATCACGTCGCCGTCCTTCAGCGCCTCGTCCATCGCGGGCTTGATCTCCTGCACCTTGCCCGCCGTGTCCTTGCGGTGCACGCGGATGCCGCGGTCGGTGCCGCGCAGCGTCAGACCGCCGCCGGCGGCCAGGCCCTGCAGCAGCGTCATGCCGCGCTCCAGGCGGATCTGGCCGGGCTTCTGGACTTCGCCGTAGATGTAGACCATTGGGAAGCGGTCGACCCACAGCACGTCGCCGTTGAGCACGACCACGTCCTGCTCGCGGCCGTTGGGGCCGAACAGCGTCGGCAGGTCCACTTCCAGGCGGAAGGCCTTGCCGCCGCGCACGCCCGACAGCACGACCGTGTCGCCGCCGGTGGCGGCCACGCCGCGCGCGTTGGCCAGCAGGTCGGTCAGGCGGGTGTCGGCGACCTCGAGCGGGTAGCGGCCGGGCTGGTTCACCTGGCCCAGCACGCTGGCCTGGTTGCCGGTGACCTTCAGGACCACGATGGTGACCTGCGGCTGCTTGACGAAGTTGCCCTTCTTCAGGCCGTCGGCGATGCGCTGCTCGGCATCGCTGATGGACAGGCCGCCGATGCGGATCGAGCCCAGCAGCGGGAAGGTGATGGTGCCGGCTTCGGACACGCGGGTCTCGAGCAGCATGTCCGGGTTCTGGAACACGCTGATGCGGATGGCGTCGCCCGATCCCAGGCGGTACTCGGCGGTGGCGCCGGAAGCCAGGCCGGTCGGCGCGGCCGGGGCCGTCGCCGTGGTGGCGGGACGTGCCGGCGCCTGCGCGACGGCGCCGCCGGCGAGCGACAGCGAGAGCACCGCCGTGGCGGCCGTGGCGGCCACCGAGGCGAAGGAGAGGATCGGGAAGCGACGCGTATTCATCATTTGATGCCTAGACCCTTGGCAAGGTTGTTGTCCACCGGGCCGCTGGCGGCGCCGGTGGGGCTGTCGGAGGCGGCGGGCTCGAGGGCCGGCACCGCGGGAGCGGAGGTGGGCGCGGGCGTCGCCGGCGTGGCGGCGGGCGCGGACGCGGCGTCGGCGAACTTGCCGACGTATTCGATCTTGGCGTTGTCGCGCATCGACTTGATGTCCTTGGCCACCAGCTCGGCTTTGCGCTGGTTCAGCAGGAACATCTCGATGGACGGGCGCGCCTGGGCTTCGGTCGCGGGCTGGCGTTGCGAGCCGGCGAGGAAGAGCACGGTGATGCCGTTGGGCTGGCCGTTCATGATGAACTGGCCGTCCTTCAGGCGCGAGATCGCGTCGAGGTTGTTGAGCGGGATCTGTTCGGCCGAGCGCACGATCTGCGAGCCGACGAACTTGAAGTTGTCGCTCTTGAGCGCTTCGAGGAAGTCCGGCAGGGTCTTGGCGGCCTGCAGCTTGGTGCGGATCGCTTCGAACTGATCCGGCTTCGCCTCGATGTTGATTTCCTGCAAGTTGTAGATGCGACGGTCGGCAAAAAGTGCCGGCTTGTCGTTGTAGTACTGCTTGATTTCCTGGTCGGTGGGCTTGGTCGCCGTCTCGCCGATGCGTTCAGCATAGGCCCTGGCGATGATCTCCCGCTTGGCGGTTTCGATCTGTTGCACCACCCGGGGATCGCGATCCACCTTGAGGTCCTGGGCCTTCTGCACGGCCAGTTCCTGGTCGATCAGGCGCTCCAGGATCTGGCGCGACGCGGCGTCCACCTGCTCGGGCTTCACGTTCGGCTGGCGCTGCAGCACGAAGTTGATCTGGTGGACGGTGATCTCTTCCTTGTTCACCTTGGCCGCGGTCTGCGAGGCCTTGGCGCCGCTGCCGCCGCCGCAGGCGGCGAGCACTGCCGCAGCCAGTACGGCAGCGCAGACGGTCGCAAAACCGGCGACGGCCGGTGCGGCCTGTCGCGCTTGAATTCCTTGATCCCGAGTCCTCATCGCAAGCATGGTGTCGACCTTGATGTTGTGTCTGTCCGGCGGCCCCTTGAGGGGTGCTCTACGCGTACGCGAGCGGCGAGTGTAGCCCTGCACCATGACTGAACTTACCCGTTCCGGAGGGCCCTGAGACCCCCATCCCGGGTTCGCAGGGGTCCATAGCAAGAATGGGTCCCGCCTCTGTGGGACGGGGACCTCCGGACCCCGCGAACAAGGGGGATGCGCCCTGTAAAGATGGCCTCGGAAAGGGCCCTCGGACCGTCATTGCAACGGCTTGAAAAAGGCGTCAGAAGGCGAGCATGGAACGTCGTGCCGGGCACGCCAAAGACAAGGCCGCCAACCTTGCGGTCGGCGGCCTGAAGGCTCCGGGTCGCGAGCCAGCCCCGGGGCGGACCCCGGACTGGCGAGGGTCGCTCAGGGCAGCTTGTTCAACGCATTCACCGCGTCGATCAGGCCGAAGCCGTCGTACAGGCTCCAGCCCTTCACCGCCGCGCCGCCGGAGAACGGGATCACGCGCGCCGCCGGGGTGCCCTGCAGGATGCTCTTGATCTGCTTGGGCGTCAGCGAACCGGGGCCGCCGGCCTTCTGCAGCATCAGCGCCGCGACGCCGGCCGCATGCGGTGCCGCCGCGCTCGTGCCGAAGAAGTTGTTGAAGCCGTCGCCTTCGTAATCCGAGTTGGGGAAGAAGAAGGTCGTGTTGCCGCCGTCCGGCGCGGCGAAGTCGGGCTTCTTGCGGGTCTCAGGCACGGCCAGGCGGTTGCCCGCGGCGTCGAACGCGATCGTCACCGGGCCCGGGCTGCTGAAGCTCTCGAACGCGGGGATGAACGGGGTCTGCTGCGTCGCCGGGAAGCTGTAGCGGTAGGCCGCCACGCTGTTGGCGCCAGCCGCGGCGCTGTGGCCGAAGGTCGTCGGGCCGCTGCGCACCTGGAAGGGCGCGCCGCCCCAGCCGTCGAGGTTGACCAGGCGCACGCGCGAGGCCAGCTTGGTGCCGGCGCTCGTGCGGCCGACCATGATGCGGTAGGTGCCGCTGGCGCCGCCCGACAGGCCGACGATCTCCTCGCCGAAGTCCGCCGCGATGTTGTTGGTCGCGAAGGTGAACACGCAGTTGCCGGCCGCGTTGATCAGGTAGAAGTTCAGGTCGGTCGTGACCTTGCCTTGATAGAACAGGTCGTCCCACTGCAGCAGCAGCGTGGAGCCCGCGCCGCTGTAGGTCACCGGCAGCGCGTAGGTGCCGCCGCCGAAGTCCAGGAAGCCGCCGGCCACGTTGGCCTTCGTGCTGCCCGAGGACGGCGAGCTGGTGCAGGTGTTCAGCGACGCCAGGTTGACGTTGCCCAGGTTGGACGGCGTGGTCGAGAAGGTCGCGACCGGCACGTCGATCGCGCCGCCGCCGCCGGCCGAGCCCTGGTTGCCCGCCGACGAGAAGTACGAGACCGGACGGCCCGCCAGCGTCGTGCTGTTGACGACATCGTTGACCGCCTGCGCGACCTGTCCGTCGGAGAAGAAGGGCTCGTCGTAGTAGAAGACGTCGTCGACGATCACGTCGGCGCTGCAGGCGGGTTCCGTGCGCAGCCGGCGGATGTTGTCGGCGAATGCGGCCTCGCCGGCGAAGGCGGTGGCGAAGCACTGGTCCGCACCGGGGGCCACGTCTTGCACGATCTGCATCATCGCGCGGCCTTCATCGGTGTTGCTCGGATCGGCACCGATGTCCAGGACCCACTTCGGCGGACGCAGGTCGCCGGAGGCGATGTCGTTGGCGGCGCGCACGGTGGTGAAGCTCAGCGGCGATCCGTCATAGGAGTCCGAGAGCACGCCTACCGTGATGCCGGCGCCGGTCCAGCCGGCGGCGTTGGCGACGTTGCTGCGCAGCACCGGCGCACCTTGCGAAGTGGTCAGGCCCACGTTCTTGTGCGGGCGGCGCGTCAACTTGGCCAGGTGCAGGCCGCTCGTGCCCGACAACGCGGCCAGCGCGGACGTCGGCACGTAGGCCGAGATCGCGCCGTTGTTGAACAGGCGATTGACGCCGGTCACCCGCGCGCCGGACGCTTCGAGCTGGGCCTTGAAGTCGTCGATCGACGTGCCGGCCTCGAGATAGAGGTCGACCAGCACGCGGCCCTGGTCGTCGGACAGCGACTTGACGTAAGGCTTGAACTCGTCGGCGTCGACGGCCAGTGAGCGCAGCTGGCGGCGCGACTGCTGGTCGACGAGGTCGGACAGCGCGCCGTCGAGCTTGGCGTGCTGCGCATAGGCGCCGCCGCAGGCGGCCAGGGCCAGCAGCGCGCTCAGGACGCGCAGGCGGGGAGCGGTGTGCTTCGGGGTGCGATTGGAAGTCGTCATGGGCGGCTCCTCAGGCTTGTGCGGTGGTGACGGGCTTGCGGCGGCGGATCAGGCCGGCCGCGCCGAGGGCGGCGCCGGCCAGCAGCAGGCTGCCGGGTTCGGGGACGTCGGAGGCCGCGGCGGCGCTCGCGCCGACCAGCCGGATCTCGTAGTCGCCGGACTCGCTGGTCACGCTGCTCCAGCCGGTCAGCGCGCCGGAGCCGCCGATCGCGGCGACGTTGCCGCCCTGCCCCAGCAGCGACGGGAAGATCGCCGAGCCGCCGCTCACCGGCGTGTAGCCCGCGCCGGTGATGGCCAGGTAGTACAGGCCGCTCACGGTCGGGATGTAGTTGCTCAAGCTCGACTGCGAGCCGCCCACGTCGCCGTCGTCGTCGTTGCCGATCAGGCCCTTGCCCGCGGCATCGAACAGGTACAGCACCGTGTCGAAGAAGTTGTAGTCGATGCCCGAGGCGGTGGTCGTCGCGGAGAACGCCGTGCCTGCGGTCAGGTAGATCGCGAACAGGTCGGCATCGCCGTCGGTCGTGCCGCGGATGATGTCGATCGGGCCGCTGCCCAGGAAGGTCTTGGCCGTGACGAGGGTTTCACCGGCATCGGTGCCGCCCTCGACGAAGACGGCGGCGGCCTGCGCGGACGTCGCCGCGCCGAGGGCCAGGGCTGCGATCGGCAGCCAGGTGTTCTTGAGGCTCTTGAAGCTCTTGATTCGCGTGAACATCGAACGTTCCCCCTGAAAGGTGTGGACACCCCGCGCGGCACAACCGCGCTCGGTGCGGTGCTGAACAGAGGGAACGATGCACAACTTGTGCCAAGTGTCACGAAATTTCGAGGTACGTCGTCGGAAACACCGATGGCCACGGCACTTGCGGCCGTCGTGCGGCGACCACCCCGATCCACGGGGGACCCCGCGACGCGGGGGTGTAAAGCCGGCCGACTCCGGGTTAGCCCGCAGCCTGCGCGGCCGAGCGCCGCAACGCGCCGGGCGGCTGGCCCACGATGCGCTTGAACGCACGGCTGAACGAGGCCTCGGAGTCGTAGCCGAGCCGGTCCGCCGCGACCGCGACACGCATCCCCTCGTGCGCGATCCAGCGGCGGGCCTGGAACATCTTGACCTTGGCGACGTATTTCGCCGGGCTCTCGCCGACCGTCCGGGTGAACGCCTCGGCGAAGCGCGAGCGCGAGGCCCCCATCAGCCCGGCCAGTTCCGGCACGCTCCAGTCTCGTTCGGGCTCGGCATGGATGGCTGCGATGACCTTGCCGATGCCGGGGCACTGCACGGCCGCGATCCAGCCGCTGGCGTCGTTGCAGGCGCATTCCACCCAGGCGCGGATGATGGTCGCCGCCAGCACGTCGGCCAGCCGCGCCAGGATGCCGCAGGCGCCGATGCGGTCCAGCGCCACCTCGCGCTCCATCGCTTCCAGCAGCGTCGGCACCGTGGGGTCGCGACGCGCCAGGTCGTTGGCCCGCATCGCGTCCGGCATCATCGCCAGCAGCGGATGCAGCGGGTCCAGGTTGAAGCGCATCGCGCCGCAGAACATGACGTCGGGGGACTCTCCGCGGCTGCGGTCTCCTCACCCGCCCCTCGCCGTCAGCATGACGCGCGCCCGCGCCGGCCATCGCCACGGCCTCCGCGCCGACCAGGTAGATGTCCTCCGCGACCGGCCGGCGCGAGATCGAATCGATGTCCACCGCCGGCAGATCCGGCGCGCTCGCCAGCACATGCGCGCTGCCGCGCGGCAGCAGCACCGCGTCGCCGGCGTTCAACTGCACCCAGTCGCTGCCCGGCGTCCTCAGCCAGCAGCTGCCGCGCGCCACGAAGTGGAAGCGCGCCTCCTTGCGCGCCGGGAAGGCGATCGCCCAGGGCGCGCGCATCAGACAGCGGCCGTACTCGACGCCCTCCAGCCGCAGCCCCAGCAGGATCTGCGTCAGCAGGTCGGCGGGTTTCAGCGGGGTCGGCGGCAGCGGCTCCACGGAGGGTCTGGAGGAATCGTCATGCATTTCGGCTCTTCCGGCATGGAAACGCCAGGATCCTACCCATAAGCTGATAGCCATACCCACTGTCCCTCTTCTCCGCCGTGTCTTCCACCTGCACCGACTGCCTCGACGCTCCCCGCCCGCCGTTGGGCGCACCTCCGGGTTCCGCCTCTACCCACCCCTCGCAGGGCGAATCGGTCTCCGTCGCGCTCGCGGCGGCAGCAACGGCAGCCCCCGCCGCCGAGGAGCCCGCCCACTGGGCGGCGATCGCCTCGCTGACCGTGGGCGTCTTCGGCCTGGTGACGGCCGAGTTCCTGCCCGCAAGCCTGCTCACCGCGATGGCGGGCGACCTGAACATCAGCGCCGGGGCCGCCGGACAGACCGTCACGGCGACCGCGCTGGTCGGCGCCGTCGCCGCGCCCTCGATCCCGCTGCTGACCAGGCGCTTCGACCGGCGCCTCGTCCTGATCGCGCTGACGCTGCTGCTCGTGCTCTCCAACGTCATGGCCGTCACCGCGTCCAGCCTCGGCGTCCTGCTCGCGGCGCGGGTCATCCTCGGCGTCGCGCTGGGCGGCTTCTGGTCCATGGCGGCAGCCCTCGCGATGCGGCTCGTGCCCCTGCACCTCTTCGCGCGCGCCATGTCGGTCATCCTGGCCGGCGTCTCGGTGGCGACCGTCTGCGCGGCGCCCATCGGCGCCTGGATGGGCGAGATGTGGGGCTGGCGCAGCGCCTTCGTCGCGGCGGGCGTGCTCAGCCTGATCACGCTGGCGTCGCAACTCCTGACCCTGCCCAAGCTCCCGCCCAAGGACAACCCCAACCTGCGCGTCCTCGGCGAACTGCTGACCCGTCCCGGCGTGCGCGTCGCGCTGCTGGCCGTGCTGCTCGTGATCTCCGGGCACTTCGCCGGCTTCACCTACATCCGGCCGCTGATGGAGAACATCACCCACCTGCCGGTCCCGATGATCTCCGCGGTCCTGCTCGGCTACGGCATCGGCGGTTTCTTCGGCAACCTGGTGGGCGGCTTCCTCGCCGAACGCAGCGAGCGGCGCGCCATCGTCGCCGGCGGCTCGCTCATCGTCGTGCTCGCCGCCGCCCTCCTCCTGGCGGGCAGCTCGGTGTGGGTCACCGCGGTGGCGGTGGTGCTGTGGGCTTCGCCTTCGGCGCCTTCCCCGTCGGCTTCCAGACCTGGATCGTGCGTGCCGCGCCGGACCAGGCGGAAGGCGCCGGCGGGCTGCTCGTCGCCGCCTTCCAGATCGCCATCGCCAGCGGCGCGATCGGCGGCGGGATGCTCGTCGACCACATCGGCGCGCTCGGCGGCCCGACCTTCGCGGCTGCGGCCATCACGCTCGGCACGCTGCTGACGCTGCGCCACGGACCGCGTGTGGCGAAGGCCTGATCTTCGACACCTCCCCGGAAGGATGCTCATGACCCCGCTCGTCAACCGGCGCATCGTCCTTGCCAAGCGCCCTGCCGGGCGGCCGACGCTGGAGGACTTCCGGCTCGAATCGGTGCCCGCCCCCGCGCCCGCCGAGGGTCAGGTGTTGCTCCGCACGCTGTTCCTGTCGCTCGACCCGTACATGCGCAACCTGATGGACGAGGTCGGTCCGGGCTACGCGCCGCCGATCGCGATCGGAGACGTCATCGTCGGCGGCACGGTGAGCCGGGTGGTCGAGTCGCGCCATGCGGACTTCCGCGCCGGCGACCTCGTGCTTTCCCACGCGGGCTGGCAGGACTACGCGCTGAGCGACGGCGCCGACCTGATCGCGTTGGGCGACATGACGCGGCCCTCGCTGGCGCTGGGCGCGGCGGGCATGCCGGGCTTCACCGCACGGGTCGGTCTTGAGGAGATCGGCCGCCCACGTTCAGGCGAGACCGTGGTGGTCGGCGCCGCGACGGGTGCGGTCGGCGCGATGGTGGGGCAGCTCGCGATGCGCGCCGGCGCGCGCGTCGTCGGCATTGCGGGCGGGGTGGACAAGACCCGGCACCTGATCGAGACCTTCGGCTTCGACGCGGCGGTCGACCGACGCAATCCGCAGTTCGTGGAACGCCTGCGCGAGGCGGCGCCGGACGGCATCGACGTCTATTTCGAAAGCGTCGGCGGCGAGGTGCTGGCCGCCGTGCTGCCGCTTCTCAACATCGGCGCGCGCGTGCCGGTGTGCGGCTTCATTGCGCATTACAACGACGACGACGGCGCCGGCGCGGACCGTCTGCCAACGCTGCTGGCCACGGTGCTCCAGAAGCGTGTCCGCATGGAGGGCTTCATCGTCCTCGATCACTACGGCGAAGGCATGGCGCGCTTCAAGGCCTTCCAGCGCGAGATGAACGCAGCGATCGCCGCTGGCGAGATCCAGGCGCTCGAACATGTCGTCGACGGCCTCGAGCTCGCGCCGAGGGGGCTGATCGATCTGCTCGATGGTCGCAACGTCGGCAAGGCGGTGGTGGCCGTCGCGACACCGTGACAGGTGTCAGGCCCGCAGTCGACGGCTGCGAGTGGGGCCGGAATGGTGCGTGGGGTTCGCGGACGCGATGCCCCACGCGCCGTGGAGTGCCCGCGCTTGGCCGATCGCCGTCGGGCGGCCTTACCCCAACCGCTGTCGCACGGGCAGCGCCACGTTGTCTGGCGCTGACTGAAGCGCCTCCACCCCATCGCGCCACGCCGCGGGCGTCACCCCGATCTCGCGCTTGAACGCGCGTTGGAACGCGGCTTCCGACGCATACCCGACGGTTTCGCCGATGGCGGCTGGCGACTCGCGCCCACTGCGCAATCGCCGGGCGGCCTCCGTCATCCGGACCTGGTGGAGGAACTCTGCCGGAGAGACCCCGGCCGCGGCCTGGAAGCTGCGGATCAGCGAGGAGCGAGACAGGGCGGCGCGCTCGGCCATGCTGTCCAGCGACCAGTCGTGGGCGAGGTTCCCGAGGATGTCGACGACCAGGGCCGCCAATCGAGGATGCGCGCCGAGCGCCAGGACGCCTGGGGCTTCGACGGTTGCCGGGAGGTTCCCGTCCATCGCCGCGCGCAACGCGACGGCGAACAGCGCGCCGGAGAGGTGGCGGAGCAAGGCAGCCCCGCCTTCGCCGGGCGCGTCGGCCTCCTCGCGCATCAGCGCCAGCAGCCGCGTCAGGCGCGAGCCGGGTCCGGGGGAACGTACCACCATCGCCGGGGGCAGCAGCGCGCGGATCAACTTCGACGACGCGGCCGGGACGATGAACCGCCCGCACAGCAGCGTGCCCTCGCCGGGACCTTGCAGGCTGGCTGGATCGCGATCGCGCAGCCGATGCGCGCCGCCGGCGGGCAGCATCAGGATGTCGCCCGCGTGCATGGGCGCATCTCGCAGACCCTCTGCGTCGACGAGGGCCTCGCCGTCGAGCAGCACGTGGAAGGGCATGTGATGTCCGGCCTCGGCGACCTTGGCGGCCTGGTCCAGCGACCATCCCGCCCCGAGATCGCAGCGGATGTCGAGCCGTCCGTCGACGTCGACCAGCGCCAGCAGCCGGTCCAGCCATCCCGCACCGTCCCTGGCCTCTTGCGCTCCCTTCACGTCGGTCCCGTCCGCCATCGCCTCCTCCCCTCATCGACCGTCGACACGGTCCGTCTGAAACGAACGGGCATTAGACAGGCTCGGACGGGCATGGGCGCCGGAGCCGGCGATTTCTACAGTGGCGTCACTGCAGCGATGCAGCGCCGCCGCCCCGGACATGCACCGGCAACGACGGCCCTCCCACTTCAAAAGGAAATGCCATGTCCCGCCTCACCGCTCCCGCCATCGCCGATGCGCCCGCCGCCGCTCAACCGCTGTTCGACGCCATCCGCAAGGGCGCGGGCAAGGTCCCCAACGCCTACGCGCTGATCGGCGCGCTGAGCCCCGCCGCGCTGAAGGTGGCGATGGAAGGCGACGCCGTCCTGTCGCGTGGGGCGCTGTCCAAGGTCGAGATCGAAGTCATCCGCATCGCGGTCAGCGCGCAGAACGGCTGTGGCTACTGCGTGGCCGCGCACTCGGCGATCGGCAGGATGGTCGGGCTGAAGGCCGACGAACTGCGCCAGCTGCGGAGCGGCGACAGCGTCGAGGATGCGAAGCGCCAGGCGCTGGTGGACTTCGCCCGGCATGTGACGTCGACGACCGGCACGGTCGCTGCGGAACGCGTGCAGGCGGTGCTCGCCGCGGGGTGGACGTCCGCGCAGATCGTCGAGGCGTTGCTGACGATCTCGCTGATCGGCTTCACCAACCTCGTGAACCGCGTCAACGACACGGACGTCGACTTTCCGGTTCCGGTCTGAGTACTACAACGGCCGCTGGCCCTCACCCCCACCCTCTCCCGCAAGCGGGAGAGGGAGCAAGAGGAGCAAGCGCCGCGAGTGAAGCCGGTCGGACTCCCTCTCCCGCACCGCGGGAGAGCAACCGTGTCAAACGCAGGCAGCGGTGAAAGTTGCTCCCTCTCCCGCTTGCGGGAGAGGGTGGGGGTGAGGGCCTGCGGACGTGGCGGTCAACGACAGCTTGACTGGCGGATTCAACCGAGCCGGAACCTCGCCACCGACGCGACCAGCGCCTGCGCCTGCTGGCGCAGGCTCTCCGCGGCGGCGGCGGACTCCTCGACCAGCGCGGCGTTCTGCTGCGTCACCTGGTCCATCTGGTTGACCGCCTCGCCGACCTGGTTCACGCCCTGCGACTGCTCACGCGTCGCGCTGCTGATCTCGCCGACGACGTCGGTCACACGGCCGATCGCGGCGACGATCTCCGTCATCGTCGCGCCGGCCTGCTCGACTTGGCCGGTGCCCTGCTCGACACGCTCGACGCTCGCGGCGATCAGCGACTTGATCTCCTTGGCCGCTTCGGCGCTGCGTCCCGCCAGCGCGCGGACCTCCGACGCCACGACCGCGAACCCCTTGCCGTGCTCGCCCGCCCGCGCCGCCTCGACCGCCGCGTTCAGCGCCAGAATGTTGGTCTGGAAAGCGATGCCGTCGATGGTGCCGATGATGTCGGCGATGCGGCGGCTGCTCTCGTCGATGCCGCGCATCGTCTCCACGAACTGCGACACGACCGCGCCGCCGCGCTGCGCCACCTCGCTCGCCGAGCGGGCCAGCCGGTCGGCCTGTTGCGCGTTCTCGGAGGTCTGCAGCACCGTCTCGCCGAGTTCGGTCATCGTGGCCGCCGTCTCCTCCAGCGCGCTGGCCTGCTCCTCGGTGCGCTGGCTCAGGTCGTGGTTGCCCATCGCGATCTGGCCGCTGGCGCTGGCCACCGACTCGCTGCCCTCGCGCACGCCGCCGACGACCTGCCGCAGGCCGGTCTGCATCGCCTTGAGCGCGGCGATCAGACTGCGCGTGTCGCCCGGGCGCACGCGGATCTCGCCGCTGAGGTCGCCCTCGGCCACCTGCCGCACCAGGCGCGCCGCCTCGGCGGGATCACCGCCCAGCTGGCGCCGCACATGCCCCAGCAGCAGCAGCGCCAGCCCGATGGCCACGCCCACCGACACCAGCGTGAGCGACAGGCTCCAGCCGTGCCCAGCGGCGTAGCTCTTCTGCGCGTCCAGCCGCGACTGCTCGCTGCCGGCGGCGTTGTAGTCGGCGCTGCGCTCGATCGCCTTGACCCAGGTGTTGAAGCTGTTGCGCGAGTCGGCGCGGAAGAAGGCCTTCGCCTCGGCGTCCGTTCCGTCGTTGCGCGACAGGTGCAGCAGCCGCTCCTGCGCCGCGAAGTAGGCGTCGCGCGCGGCGACGACCTCGGCGTAGAGCCGCCGTTCCTCGTCGTTGGTGATGTAGGGCTGGTAAGCCTTCTCCGCCGCGGCCAGTTCCTGGCGGGCGTGGGCGATGTTGCGCTCGATCTGCGCCATCTCCTGCCTGTCGTCGGACAGCAGGTGGTCCGGCTCCATGCGCCGGATCTGGTTGGCCTTCACGCGGATCGCCGCCATGTTCTGGATGCTGGGCAGCCAGTCCTCGGCGATCTCGGTCGTGCTGTCGTGCACGCGGTTGAGTTGCAGCAGCCCCATGCCCCCGACCAGCGCGCACAGCGCCACCAGCATCACGAAGGACACGGTCAACTGCGTGGACAAACGCCAGGTGCCGATGTTCATTGGAGTTCCCCCTTTTAACCAAAGGAGTCGCCATGATGAGGCTTGGCGTCGGTGCTTTCCAGCGGGGCAAGCCCCTTTTACTCCCTCTCCCGCTTGCGGGAGAGGGAGCAATGCGGATCAGGCCGCCACCGCCCATTCCGAGTGCACATGCCCGGCGATCTGGATCTGGCCCTTGCCGGTGCGCTTGACGGCGTACATCGCCTCGTCGGCCGCGTGCAGCAGCTCGCGGCAGGCATCGCCGCCGCCACCGATCACGGCGCCGATGCTGGCGCCGACCGAGACCTTCTCGCCGCTGTCCAGCGTGATGCGGCGCTGGATCGAGAACAGGCAGCGCTGCAGCGTCTGCTCGACGTCCTCCGGCCGGTTGACGCCGGACAGCAGGATCGCGAACTCGTCGCCGCCCAGGCGCGCGACGACGTCGTTGCTGCGCACCAGGTCCTGCAGGCGTTGCGCGATGTCGGTCAGGACCTCGTCGCCGGCCTCGTGGCCGTGCTGGTCGTTGATGGCCTTGAAGCCGTCCAGGTCCAGGTAGCAGACCGCGAAGCCCCGGCCGTTGCGGCGCGCGTTGTTGATGGCGTCGCCGACCTTCTCCTCGAACAGGCGGCGGTTGGGCAGGCCGGTCAGCACGTCGCGCAGCGCCAGGTGCTGCGCCTGCTCCTCGCTGCGCTTGAGCCCGTCGATGTCGACGAGCATCCACATCGATTCGTTCTCCGACAGCACCGTGCCGTGCAGGTCGACCCAGAACTCGGCGCCGTCCAGCCGGCGCATGCGCAGCTGGGTGTGGAAACGGCCGCCCGAGCGCATCGTCGCCAGGCTGGCCTCGCGGACGCGGGCGTGCTCCTGCGGGCTGAGGAACAGGGTCTGCGCCGGCAGGCCGACCATGCCGCCCGCCGGGGAGCCGAACATGCGTTCCATCGCCGGATTGCCCCACAGCGCGTGGCTGTCGCGGATGCGGACCATGCCGATCAGGTCGTTGCGCAGCATCGCGTCCTGCTCGCGCGCCAGCTGCTGCAGCGCATCCTTGGCACGGCGCTCGCGACGGTGGATGCGGTGGATCAGCGCCGAGGCGGCCGCCACGGCCAGCGCGACCAGCGCCGCCAGCAGCGACTGCTGCACGACCTGCCCCCGCCAGCCGGCCAGGAAGTACTGGCTGCTCATGCCGGTGAACAGCGTCATCGCATAGCCCGGCACCTTGCGGTAGGCGGTGATGCGCTCGACGCGGTCGAGCGCCGTCGGCGTGATGTAGACGCCACGCTCGCGGTTCTGCGCCAGCGACCGCACGGCCTGCTCGGACAGCGACTTCGTGCCGAAGCCCTTGGTCGAGCTCGGCTCGCTGGCCGAGTAGCGCGCCACGAGGTTCAGTCCGTCGGAGCGCAGCGAGACCGCGCCCGAGGGGCCGAGCGCGACGCCGCTGAAGCGGTCGACGAAGTGCTGGGCCGTCACCACGGCATAGACGATGCCGTCGAAGTTGCCATCGTGGTCGATCAGGCGGCGGGCCAGGATGATGCACCAGTGGTTCTGCGCGCGGCTGTTCAGCGGCTCGGAGATCACCATCGTGTCGGTCTGCCGCGCCTGCGCGAAGTAGGCGCGGTCGCCGACGTTGAAGGGCCGTTCGCCGGGCATCAGGCCGGTCGTCACGGTGCCGTGGATGTCGGTCACGCGCAGCGCGGCGACCTGCGGCAGCAGGCCGCGCTGCTCCTCGAGCAGGCGAGCCACCATCGCCGCCTGGTCCGGGGACTGGCGGCTGCTGCGGTAGCGCAGCGCGATCGTGGCCAGCGCGTTGTCGGTGTTGCGCAGCTCGGCGCCGACCTCGACGGCGATGTTCTGCGCCAGGTTCTCGACGACGTCGCGGGCGCGGTCGGTCTCGGTCTGGCGGTGGTTCCAGAGGCTGAGCGCGGTCATCGCGGCCAACGCCACGATCATCAGCAGGTTGCCGACCAGCAGCCAGGAGGCCATGGGCCCGCGCGGCGCCCAGGACAGCGTCGGCAGCGGGAACGGCAGCCGGGGCAGTGTCATCGTGGGCTTCATGGCGGGTCCTCCAGTCGGTAGGTGCGAGCGTTCCGGTCTTTCGTCGCCGGTTCGTGGCTCGGGAACTCAGCCGTTGGCGACGGCACGGCGGCCGTCACGCAGCGGGGTATTGGCGGCGCCGCGCCGGCAGAGGTCCTGCAGGTCGGCGAGCAGCTGTTCGAAATCGAATGCCTTGTCATAGAAGCCGTCCGCGCCGACGCGGCGGCACGGGGCGGCATGGGTGCGGGCGTCCTCCGCGCTGAGCACGAAGACGCGGCCCGCGTAGTCGCTGCGGCGCAGGCGGGACAGCACCGACAGGCCGGTGCCCTGCGACAGGTTCAGGTCGAGCAGCACGACGTCGGGCGTGGTGGCCATGACGGCGTCGACGGCTTCGTCCTCGCCGGAGGCCTGGGCGACGACCGTGATGCCGTCGAGCTTCTGGGCGCGGCGGACCAGGAGTTGACGGACGGGGACGTTGTCTTCGATGACGGCGATGTTCATGGATGTCATCGTCGTCGCAGCGCGCCGCCGCCGCCATCCAGCGGCTCCCACTGGCGATGAGCGCCGCCTCCCGCAGCTGCTGTAGGGACTTGACCTACAGGCGCGTCGGGACGCTGGAACCCGACATCGCCGGACGGCGCGGGCGTGACATCCTGCGCGCACTCCGGCGCGACGTCCGCATCGTGGGGTGCCACTTCCATGATCCGGAATCGGACGGCATCCGGTCCGCGCGGGGGCCGGCGGCGGCAAGCCGCATACCCATCGGCCTCCTGATTTCCCCCGTGCCATGCCCGTCGCGGCCCGGCATAGTCGCCCCCTCATGCCCCACAGAGTCGCTCAGCGACCACCCGACCCTCGGGACCTGGAGACAAGACATGACCCTGGCCTTTCCGACGCCGCGCGGCACCTCCCGCCCCTGGCGTTCACGCCGCGCCCGCTGCCGGGCGCTGATCGCGGCGCTGGCCGCCAGCAGCGCGCTCGTCACGCTCGGCGCGCTCGCGCAGACCACGACGCTGGGCACGCGCGGCACGCTGGCGGCGCCCAATCCCGCCGTCACCGCCAACGCGGGCACGACCTGGCCGGCCACCGCCTACAGCCGCGGCCCCGACCATCCGCGCGCGGTCACGCTGCCGCTGCAGTTCATCCGGCTCTCGTCGGGCAAGCAGCTGGCGGTGCTGGTGTCGATGCCGGCGGACTTCCTGGGCTTCCCGAAGTCCGGCCGTTATCCCGTCGTGCTGACGCAGACCGCCTACCGGATCGACGTCGGCCAGTTCCTGGGCGTGTTCACGCCGGCCGGCGGCAACACGCTGCTGATCGGCGGCCTCGACCAGTTCATGGTGCGCCGCGGCTACGTGACGGTCGCGATCGATGCGCACGGCACCGGCATGAGCGGCGGCGTCACGCAGCTGATCGGCCAGGACGAACAGCAGGCCTACCGCGAGGCGGTCGAGTGGGTGACGCGGCAGTCCTTCTTCAACGGCAACATCGGCGTGGCGGGGACCTCCTACCTCGGCATCAGCTCGCTGCTGACCGCCGGGCAGCAGCATCCGGCGGTGAAGGCCGCGTTCGCGACGGTGCCGATGGGCGACGCGTACCGCGGTGTCGCGGCGACGGGCGGTCTGTTCAACGCGCAGTTCCTGAGCACCTGGCTGCCGCTGACGCAGTCGCTGAGCGTGGCCAACGCGCCGGAGCTGCTGCTCAATCCCTGGTACGCCAGCCAGATCAACGCGGCCACCGGCGACCACGTGGCGGCGATCGACACCTGGTATGCGCCGACCTTCGACGGCTTCGTGGGCAACGCGAGCGGCATCGCGACCGACGACGGCTCGTTCTGGGCCGGCCGCTCGCCGGTGGAGAGCGCCGGGCGGATCCGCGTGCCGACCTTCATCGTCGGCGCATCGCTGGACATCTTCCAGCGCGACCAGCCGCTGCTGTACGAGCAGATCAAGCGCAACGCGACGGCGAAGCTCGCGATCCTGCCGGGCTCGCACCTGGCGTCGGTGGCGACGGGGATCCTCGGCTTCGGCGGCGCCCCGTCGTACGGACCGCCGAGCACGACCTCGCTGCTGCTGCAGTGGTTCGACCAGTACCTGAAGGGGCGTCCGGCCGGGGCCGACGCGCTGCCGACGGTGACGCAGTTCGTCGACGGCTACGGCAGCGGCGGCACGCCGCGGTTCGCGACCGCGAGCGACTGGCCGCATCCGAAGATGGCGCCGCAGCGCTGGTACCTGCAGCCCGACGGCAGCCTGGCCTCGAGCATCCCGGCGGTCGCCGCCGGACGGACGGTGTCGGAGCCGCCGGCGCCGACGGCCACGCGCGGCACGGTGCTGGGCACGATCTTCACCGCCAGCGTGCAGATCCGCGATCACAGCGACTGCTCGGCGAGCCAGGTGCAGTGGACGCTCGGCCTGGCGGGGCTGCTGCCCAAGCCGTGCTACTCGGACAGCGCCCAGGTCGAGTCGCTGCAAGGGGCGGCCGTCTACGAGACGGCGCCGCTGGCGCAGGACCTCTACCTGAACGGGCCGATCCAGGCGGACCTGTGGATCTCGGCCTCGCGCTCGCAGGCGGCGCTGTCGGTGCGCATCGACGACGTCGATCCGTCGACCGGCGCGGTCAAGCCGCTGACGCATGGACTGATGTCGGCGGCGCACCGCGCGGTGGACACCAGCCGGTCGCGCTTCGTCAACGGCACGATGATCCAGCCCTGGCATCCATTCACGGCGGGCGCGGCGCTGCCGGTGGTGGCCAACGAGCCGATGCTGGTGCCGGTGGAGGTCTTCCCGGTCGCGGCGCTGGTCCGCGCGGGGCACCGGCTGCGCATCGCGGTCAGCGCGAGCAACCAGGCCCAGGGCATCTGGCCGACGCCGCTGCAGCAGCAGGCCAACGGCAACGTGACGACGATCCATGCCGGACCGCTGCGGCCGTCGAGCATCGTGCTGCCGGTGGTGCCGGCGGGGAGCTCAACTGAACCCTCCGAGGTTCGTGTTGTCGTGAGACAAGCGGGCCAGGCAACGCCTGACCCCGCGAACACCGGTCCCCGCAATCTGCATTCGTCGGGGGAATGACCTACTCACAGGTGTATCCCCCGACGAAGCGCTCTTCCGAGGGAGTGATTTCCTCGCACTGCCTGCCGAAACTGCTGGTCATTGGCGATGACTTCGCAGCTTGAAAGGATGAGCGAGATGAGTGCAGTGTTGAAGGACTTGGAAACCTGGGAGGAGACGCCCGTCGAAGTGCCGACGGCGTTGCAATCAGAGACGCCGGAGCCCACATGGACTGAAGGGGTGGATGCGCTGCTCCACCTGCTGCGGTACCCGGAGAAGACTAACCCCTATGTGATTGGTCAGATCCCCGCCCCGGTGTTCAGCCATCTCGACTGGGAAGAGGTCCGGCGGGTGCTCTGCCGGCTGTTCGAGGAGAACAAGGAGACATGCGTCGATGCCTACCTGGAAGTCAGGCTGGCACTCGGCGTGCTGGCCAACAACTCGGTGCGCTTGTGCCGGGGGCCCGTGGACATCCACCACTGCCGAGCCGAGGACGGTTTCCAGTTTGTGCGCGTGACACTGAGTGTCGATACGGACGACGATCGCACCTACGAACTCGAAGACGAACTACGGATGAACCTCGTGCATTGTCACCGTCGCAGCGGTGGATTCCTAGTGGGCTTCAGGTCCATTCACCCTTGTCAACCCAAGGATTGGAGCGCTTGTTCTCATCCGGCTCTCGACGGGGACGATGACGATGGCGACGAGGAGTGACTCACCATGAAGTCCATCGCTGCCAAGGAACTCCTCAAGGATGCAGAGGCGCTCGCCAACGGATTCACGTCGGAGGCTCGGCGCCGATCTGCAGTGTCACGCGCGTACTACGCTGCCTATCACCGGTGCCTGGCATGGGTCAGTCTTCTTCCCAACCGTCCAGAACCGCCGAAATCCGGGAGCGTTCATGTGTGGTTGATCAACTGCCTCAGGGATCCTGACCCCTTGTGCGATGCAAGGATCGCGAAACGCTCCCGGGCGCTCGCCCTGCTGATGAGGGCACAACGCGACCGGCGAGTTCACGCCGACTACGATCTGCAAAAGCCGGTCGATCAGAAGGTGATGAGCGAGCAAATCGCGGGCGTGCGCAAGACCTTCGCGGCTTGCGCACACACCGACACCTGAACGTGCCGCCGCATCCTCTATGCTTGCCCCGTCCGGCCGCCGTTCCGCGGCCGGACTGACCTGCACATGGACGGTTTTATGCGCCACAGCCCTTCCCGCTTCTCTCTCGTTTCCGCCGCCGCGGCGACCTTCGCTGCGCTCGCCGGCGTCGCTGCACTGCCGGCGCAGGCCGAGAGCATCGCCACCTCGGCCTCCAGCGCCGGCTCGGTGTCCTCGCGCCAGCTGTCCGACTCGATCGGCCAGTCCAGCGACAGCTCCAGCAAGGACCGCAAGGTCGCCGAGGGCGAGTACAAGGTCCTCGCCGTCGAGGACGCCGCCGGCCGCGCCGACACGCAACGCCTGCGCCTGCAACCGGTCCACGCCGAAGGCGGCACCGAGTTCTTCCTCTATGTCCCGAAGCAGGCCATCGCCGGCCAGCCGCTGCGCGTCGGCGACCACGTGCTGGCGCAGAAGCGTGACTACGGCTACGAGTTCGCCCGTGCCGAGAACAAGCAGGCCTTCCTGCTCGCGCTGCACGACGACTGGCATCACGAACTCGAATCGCATCCGGTGACGCTGTGAGCCCGGCCGGGCCCCGCGCCGGGGCCCACGCGGCGAGGCCTGCCACGCCGGCCGAGGCGCGCATGCGCCGCTCGCTCCGCATCCTGGCATCGAGTGCCGTCGCGATGGCGGCGCTCGTCGTCGCCTCCGTGGCGCATGCCGCCACCTTCTGCGATCGCGGCAACGAAGTCAGCGCCACCGAGCAGGACCGCCAGCTCCAGGTCGTCGCGATCGCGCGGCGGGCGCTGGAAGCCAGCGGCGCCGTCGCCGCACTGGTCTCGCGCTCCGGCACGGACCTCAGCCGTTTCCATCTGCAGTACTCCCACAGCGGCATCGCGCTGAAGGACAGCCGCAACAGCCCCTGGTCGGTGCGACAGCTCTACTACGCCTGCGACGAATCCTTGGCGAAGCTCTACGACCAGGGCCTCGCCGGTTTCCTGCTGAGCGCCGGACGCACCGAGCCGATCCGGCTCTCGATCGTCACGCTGCCCGGGCGCGCGGGCGCACAGCTCGCCGCCGACGCGCTGGACAACCGCCGCTCGCTCGCGCTGCTGTCGTCGCGCTACAGCGCCAGCGCCTACGCCTTCGGCACGCAGTACCAGAACTGCAACCAGTGGGTGGCCGAGCTCATGGGCGTCGCCTGGGCGCCGCCCGATGCCGAGGTCAAGGCCCCGACGCGCGCACAGGCTCAGCAGTGGTTGAAGGCCCTGGGCTACGACCCTGCGCCGGTCGTCGTGCCGTCGCACGCGGTCATGTTCGCGGCCCAGTTCGTGCCGCTGATCCACAGCGACGATCATCCGATCGACGACCTCTACGCGATGCGCCTGAAGGTCTCGACCCCGGCGGCGCTCGAAGCCTTCGCGCATCGGCTCGTGCCGGACGCCCAACGCATCGAGTTCTGCGCCACCGGCTCGACGATCGTCGTGCGCCGGGGCTGGGACCCGCTCCCCGCCGATTGCCGCGCCGCCGAGGGCGACGAGGTCCTGCCGCTCGCGTCCTGAATCTGCCGCCGGCATCGCCCCTCCGGCGGCGTGTAAGACCTGTTTCAAGGGACTCGCTCCCCCTTGAGGATCATCAAAACTTCATCGGTGGGGACCTACGCTGCCGGCGCCCCGTCCATTCGACGATCGACCGAAGGAGACATCCGATGAAGCTGCTTCGCACTGCTGTCCTCGCCACCGTCACCGCCGCCTCGCTGGCGACCGCCGCCTGCGCCCATGGCCATCAACCCCCGTCGCGCGCCAAGGAGCCGCTGCTGATCGCGCACCGCGGCGCCAGCGGTTACGTCCCCGAGCACACGCTCGCCGCCTACTGGCTGGCGATCGAGCAAGGCGCCGACTACGTCGAGCCCGACCTCGTGCTGACCAAAGACGGCGTGCTGGTCGCGCGCCATGAGAACGCCATCGCGATCCTGAACGCCGACGGCTCGGTGCGCGAAGCGACGACCGACGTCGCCGAGCGGCCCGAGTTCGCCGCCCGCAAGGCGACGAAGTCCATCGACGGCGTCGCGATCACGGGCTGGTTCACCGAGGACTTCACGCTGGCCGAGCTCAAGACGCTGCGCGCCCGCGAGCGCATCCCGCAGATCCGCCCGGGCAACACGCGCTTCAACGACATGTTCGAGGTGCCCACCTTCGAGGAGGTGCTGCAGCTGGTCCAGCAGGCCAACGAGCGTCGCCAGGAAGAGGCCGGCAAGGACGGCCGTGATGGACGGGATGGACGCGGCGGCCACGGGGGTCATGGCGGGCAAGGCCGCAAGGTCAAGCCGATCGGCGTGTATCCCGAGACCAAGCACCCGACCTACTTCGCCGGCATCGGCAAGCCGCTGGAGGAGCCGCTGGTCCGCCTGCTCAACAAGTACGGCTATCGCGGCGCGGACGCGGCGGTCTTCATCCAGTCCTTCGAGGTCGGCAACCTGCGCAAGCTGAACCGCATGACGCGCGTGCCGCTGGTGCAGCTGATCAACGGCTCCGGCCAACCCTACGACTTCACCGCGAGCGGCGACCCCCGCACCTACGCCGACCTCGTGAAGCCGGCCGGCCTGGCCGAGATCGCCGGCTACGCGCAGGGCATCGGCGCGAACACCAGCCTGATGATCCCGCTGGTCGCGGGCCGCCTGGGCACGCCGACGACGCTGGTCAAGGACGCGCACGCCGCCGGTCTCATCGTGCATGGCTGGACCTTCCGCGCGGAGAACGTCTTCCTGCCCGACGACTTCGACAGCAGCGCCGATCCGGCCGCGATCGGCAACCTGGCCGGCCAGATCGACGCCTTCCTCAAGCTCGGCATGGACGGCCTGTTCAGCGATCAGTCCTTCCTGGCGCGCAAGGCGATCGATGCCTACGTGAAGCGCTGAGGCCGCCAGAGCGCGGGGACGGCCGGAGGGCGCCGTCGGAAGGGGGTCATGTCACTTCGCTAGACTCTCCCCATCCGATTGGAGCCTTCCCCATGCCCGCCTCCGCTCCCTTACTGCTGCCTGCGCCGGAATTGAAGGGCGTCGACCAGGTCGTCGCCGATCCGCTGCGCTTCAAGGCCAAGCTCGCCATCGGCGAGGCCGCCTTCGCCTCGCTGCGCATGATCAACCGCGGCCGCGAGGTGTGGGACGTGCTCGGCGCCGCGGGCGCCGGCGCGGCCGTGGCCAAGACGGGGAT
Organism: Roseateles chitinivorans; assembly: GCF_050632235.1. Taxonomy (GTDB): domain Bacteria; phylum Pseudomonadota; class Gammaproteobacteria; order Burkholderiales; family Burkholderiaceae_C; genus Roseateles; species Roseateles chitinivorans_A. Next base: position 5,842,260 of record NZ_CP192584.1, read on the forward strand.
GGTGGCGTCGCTGCTCGGCGCGTCCGCCACGCCGATCGGCTGGGTCGCCTTCGCCGCGCTCGCGTCCGGCGGCGCCTGCTACGGCATGTACCGCCTGCTCAGCTCGACCAAGGGCGAGCGCGTCATCGAGATCCCCAAGTACCTCAACACGCCACTGGACACGCTGGGCCTGGCGCTGTTCGACCTGATCGCGCCGCTCTCGCTGCGCCTGGCCGCCGTCGACGGCGCCATCGAGCCCGCCGAGCGGCAGTACCTGATCGACCACCTGATCGCCGACTGGGGCTTGAACCGCGCCTTCGTCGAGCAGTCCGTCGCCGCCGTCGAGGCGCGGCTGGCCGGCAGCGAACTCGAGGCCATGGCCGTCGAGGGCGCCGGCTTCCTCCACCTGAACCCCGACTGCAACCACGCCGCGATCGCCAAGGACCTCGGCGTCTTCATGCGCGGCATGCTCGAGGCCGGCGGCCCGCTGACGCCCGAGGAGACCGCATCGCTGGACACCGTCGTGCGCCTGCTCGCGACCGCCCCGCCGGGCGAGCTGTCCAAGCGCTGGAACCAGACCGTGACGCTGGCCGGTGCCGCCGCCGGCCAGGTGCGCACGGTGCTGGTCGACACCGCCGACTGGACGCAGCAGCGGCTGCCGAGCGCCGATCAGGTCCGCATCACGACGGCCACCGCCGCCACGCAGGCCTGGGATGCCGCGCGCAAGACGGCGGACTGGACGCAACAGCAGCTGCCCTCGGCCGAGCAGGTCCGCCACACCACGGCGGACGCGGCCAACCAGGCGGTGGATGCCGCGAAGAAGGGCATCAACTGGGCCAAGGACCTGACCATCCGCGTGGTCGACACGACCGGCGTCGACAAGCTGCTGAAGCGGGAAGAGCCGCCGACGAAGCACTAGGATCCTCGCCTGCCTCGGCGGCTCGCGACATCGCCGCTGAGGCATCGCGTTCATCGCGCCCCGCTCGCGGCATCGCACTCAGGGCATCGCGCTCAAGGCATGGCGTAATCCCGCTGCGTCACCAGATCGATCCCGCAGCTGATCGTCCCCACCCAGTCGATGAACTGCCGCACCGCGTCGCCGACCAGCGGCGCGCCGTGCTGCGGCACGATCATGCGGATCGGCAGCGGCCGCACCATCTCCGCCCACAGCTTCAGCACCTTGCCGCTGACCATGTAGCGCCGATGGAAGGCCGACATCGACGCGATGTGCGGCCCCAGCTCCGCGATCGGCTGCGTGGGGTCGACGCCGATCGACACGCCCAGGTCGCCCGAGAACAGGATGCCGCTCGCCGCGTCCCAGAACTGGAAGTTGCCCTCCGAGTGCATGAAGTGCGCCGGCAGCGCGACCAGCTCGCTGGCGCCGACGGCGATGCGCGTGCCGCGGTCCGGGATGCCGATCACGCGCCCCGCCGTCTTGCCCGGCTTGCAGAAGTGCGGGACGAAGCGTTCCCAGATCGTCGAGATGTAGACCGGCGCGGCTGTCGCGGTCATCCACCGGTCCAGCGACGCGATGATGTCCGGGTCCGCATGCGAGGCCAGGATCGCCGACAGCCGGTGCGGCGGGAAGCAGTTCGTCATCCCGAGGTACAGGTCGTTGTAGGCCAGGTTGCCGCCGGGATCGATCACCGCGCCGGTGCTGCCGTCGACGATCAGGAACTGGTTGGCCTGCACACCGTCCCCGTGCCCGAAGTCGCTGAACATCAGGCAGCGATGCCCGCCCCCGTTGAAGAGTTCCATCGGCATGACCGCCTCCCTGATCACTGTGGATCGTTGTGAAAGGCGGCGACGATAGGTGGCATGTTCGCCGCGACGCGCGCTGCGTGCACAGGCACGTCGATCGGTTTGACCGATCGCAAGAAAGCGCCGTCGCACTGCCACCGCCGCTGGCCCTCACCCCTGCCCTTGTATGTAGCAAAGTACGCCCAGGCCGCCACAGGCCGACCAGCCCAGGGTAGGCGCTTCGGCGCCATGCCGAGGGAGAGCGAGGGTCGTGGCGGCCGACCTCGGTTCGTCATGAACAGACAGCCCGAACGGTTGTGAGGTCCATTGAGGCCGTATCGAACACAAGGAAGGGCGCTGGCATGAGCGAAGAGATCTTCATCGGTGTTGACGTTTGCAAGGCGTGGCTGGACCTGGCTCAGGTACCCGCTGCGCCTGCCGACAAGTCTGGCGCGTTGTCGCCGCGAGTGGACAACGACGAGTCTGGACGAGCAGCGCTGGTATCGCAGCTCAAGAAGCTGGGGCCCACGCTGGTGGTGATGGAGGCCACCGGTGGCTTCGAGGCGGCGCTGGCGAGTGAGCTGTGCGCGGCTGGAATCGCCGTGGCGGTGGTCAATCCCAAGAAGGTGCGCGACTTCGCCCGCGCGACCGGTGTCCTTGCCAAGACGGACCGGCTGGACGCTCAGGTGTTGGCCAGGTTCGCACAGGCCATTCGTCCTCAGGTGTATGCGCTACCGGGCGAGACGCAGCAGGAGATCATCGAGCTGGTGGATCGGCGAGCGCAGCTGGTGACCATGCGGGCGCAGGAGAAGAACCGCTTGTCCACGGTCAAGCACGTGGCACGCACGAGCGTGCGGCAACACATCGAGTGGCTGGATAAGCGGATCAAGGAGATCGACAAGGATCTGGACGGTCGCTTGAAGGACTCGACGATCTACCAGCCCAAGTACGAACTGTTGGACAGCGTGCCGGGTGTCGGTCGAGTCACGGTCACGATGCTGCTGGGGCGCCTGCCCGAACTGGGCACCTTGGACCGCAAGCGCCTGACGGCGTTGGTGGGCCTGGCGCCGTTTGCCGATGACAGCGGCAAGCGGCGCGGCCAGCGCTACATCCAGGGCGGACGAGCGGACATCCGCACGGCGATGTACATGGCTGCACTCACGGCCAAGCGATGCAACGGGCCCATCAAGGCGTTGTACGAACGTCTGCGCCTGGCGGGCAAGCCCTTCAAGGTGGCGATGACCGCATGCATGCGCAAGCTGCTGATCATCCTCAACGCCATCCTCAAAACCGGCCAACCCTGGAGAAACGCCGAAGCCGCTTGACACGGTTGCTCTCCCGCAAGCGGGAGAGGGAAAAAGAGGAGCCGACGCTGCGAGTAGAACCGATCGGGCTCCCTCTCCCGCTTGCGGGAGAGGGTTGGGGTGAGGGCCAGCGGCCGTCGAAGTACCGAGGCCCGAACGCCTCAATCCAGGTCGGACAATTTCCGATGCTGGATCAGCGTCAGCCCGATCAGCCGCGACACCACGGCCGCGAGGTACATCACCCCGACGAACATCTCGATCGTCGTCATCGCCCGCGCGAGCGGCTTCACCGGGATGACATCGCCGATGCCGGTGCTCGACAGCAGCGCGAAGCTGAGGAACATCAGCTCCGTCCAGGTGCGCGGCGACTGCGGATCCACCGCCGCCGCGAAGCTGCCGGGATGCAGCGCCTGCACCACCACGAACACATGCGCGAAGCCCCACGCCAGCAGCGTGAAGGTGGCGCCCGCGGCATACAACTCGTCCGTCGTCGCGTGCCAGTCGCTCATCATGTAAGAGATCAGGCTCCCGGCGGCATAGAAGTAGAACAGCGCCTCCAGCGCCGACGACCACGGCAGCAGCTGCTCCATGTGCCAGAACGCCTGCAGCAGCAGGAGCGCGACCGCGGGCAGCGCGATCGTCACGCTCAGCCAGGTCAGCCCCGGCGTGCTGCGCACCATGCGCGTCGTGAAGATCAGCACCACGATGCCGAAGGCGCCGAGCGCCAGCGGCGCCGAGCGGCTGCCCTCCAGCAGCGGGTACAGCACCAGCCCCAGCAGTTGGACGAGCAGCAGGATCGCGGACGGATGACGCCGCGTCAGGACGAGGACTCGGAGGAAGCGCATCGGCGCATTCTCACCGCCGGGAACCGGTCCACGGCGAGATCGATGATCGTGACGACCGCGCCAGCGGGCGCCCGACGCGCGGACGCGGCGTCGTCCTACGCGCGCCGCGACGCCGAGGCGCTTCAATGAGCCACCCGACGCCGTACGACATGCGAGGCGACGGCCGGGGCGTTTCATCTCAACATCACATCGCAAACACTGGAGGACGTCATGGGTGGCATTCGATTGATCGCGGTGATCCTGATCGTCGCGGGCGTGCTGGGCCTGGTCTACGGCGGGTTCTCGTACACCAAGGAAAACACCGCCGCCAAGGTCGGTCCGATCGAGCTGAAGGTCGAGGAGACCAAGCGCGTCAACGTGCCGCTGTGGGCCGGCGTCGCCGCGATCGCGGTGGGCGGCGTCATGCTGCTGGGCGGCGCGCGCAAGTAAGCAGGCCAGTCGGCGCGGTCACCGGCCGGACGATGGTCCTCGCCGGTCCCGCGCGGTCCTGCCGCTCCTGGCGATTTCAGCGCCGGCCGAGGTTCATCAACGCCGTGCCGGCGATCGCCATCGTGCCGCCGACGACCAGCGATGCGTCGATGACCTCACCCAGCCCCAGCGCCGCGAACACGACGCCGAACACCGGCACCAGCGTGATGTAGCCGGCCGCCGCGCCGGCGCCCAGCGCCTTCACGCCGTCGAAGTACCACGCGTAGGCCAGCGCCGTGGAACCGACGACGATCCCAGCCATGCACAGCCAGGCGTTGCGCGGCGCGGCCAGCACGCCGGCCACGCCCGCCGTCCCGTCGACGACCAGCGTCAGCACCAGCAGCATCACTGCGCCGATGGCCGCCGTGACGGCCGTGGTCGTCAGCGCGTCGACGCCGGCCATCACCTTGCGCCCGATCAGCGTGTAGGCGACCCAGCACGCGACACACCCCAGCAGCAGCACTTCGCCGATCCCGACGCGGCCGTCGAGGACGTGCCAGGGCTCGCCCTTCGTGATCACGATGGCGGCGCCGACCGCGGCCATCGCCATGCCAAGTCCGATCCGCTTGTTCAAGCGCTCGTGGAAGATCCACGCCGCCAGCAGCAGCGTGATCACCGGATTCAGCGTGATCACCAGCGCGCCCTTGCCGGCGGGCACGTGCTGCAGTCCGCTCATGAAGAAGGTCGCATAGCCGAAGACGCCGAAGCTCGCGGCGAGCACCATGCCCGCCCAGCGCCTCGCGCCCCAGTCGCGCAAGGCGGCCAGCCGGCCGGTCTTGGCGAGCCACAACATCAGGATCGCGCCCGCGAAAAGGAAGCGGCATGCCGCGGCGGCCAGCGGCGGCATGGTCTGCGCGAGCACGCGGCCCATGGGCCAGGACGCGCCCCAGAGCACGGCCATGCCGACGAGCCGCAGATGAACGGACAGGAGCGAGGGGGAAACGGCGACGGAGGTGGTCATCAGTGCGGGAACAACAGGACGGGCGGGCTCGGTGAGGCTTATCGGTTCTTACTCCCTCTCCCTCTCCCGCTTGCGGGAGAGGGCGGGGTGAGGGGCGCGCGAAGCGCGCGGGGTCCAGGCAGTCACGCGGCCTTCAAAGGGATCGATGGTGCCGGATCAATGCGGATAGGCGAGCCGCTTCTCCATCCATTTCTGCACCTGCTCGAACGCGAAACTCAGCACCCAGTAGATCAGTGCTGCGGCCACGTAGAGCGGGAACGGCTGGAAGGTGGTCGAGATGACCTCCTTGGTGGCGAGCATCAACTCCGTCACCGCGATCACCGACACCAGCGAGGTGTCCTTGATCAGCGAGATCAGGCTGTTGGACAGGCTGGGCACGGCGGCGCGGAGCGCCTGCGGGCCGACCACGAAACGCAGCGTCTGCGGACGACTCAGGCCCAGCGACGTGCCCGCCAGCCACTGGCCCTGCGCGACCGCGGCGATCGAGCCGCGCAAGGTCTCGCTCATGTAGGCGGCGACGTTCAGCGTGAGCGTCAGCACGCCGGCCACCAGCGGGGAGAACTCGATGCCGATGCTCGGCAGGCCGTAATAGACGATGAACACCTGCACCAGCAGCGGCGTGCCGCGCATCGCGCTGACGTACACCGCCATCACCCGGTCCACCACCGGCAGCTTCAGCACCCGCACCAGCGTGATCAGGGCCGCCAGCGGCAGACCGAAGATCATCGCCATCACCGCGAACAGCAGCGTGTAGCCGGTGCCCTTCAGCAGCACCGGCCAGGCCAGCTCGGCCAGGGAAAGCAGAGAGTGGAAGTCCATGGAGTTCTTGGAATGGCTCGCTTCTCAGCGGAAGGCGGCATGTTGCCATCTCCTGGACTTCCGAGGCCAAGCGCGGGCTCTCCGCGCAGCAGGGGGCGCCCCTCCAGGGACCCCCTGCAGCACTCCGGCCCCAGCGGGACCGTGGCATGCATCAATGAGGGCCCCGCTCCGCTCGCTGCATGGGCAACCTCACTGGGGCCGGAGTACTGCTGGGGGTTCCCGGAGGGATGCCCCTGCTGTGCGGAGAGCCCGCGCTTGGCGGTCGCAGTCAATAGGCCAAGACGCGGACCTTGCCCTTGAACACGCGATAGGAGAACACCGAGTAGGCGAGGATCACCGGCATCGTCAGCCCCGCGCCGACCAGCAGGAAGCGCAGCGATTCGTCCGCGGCCGCAGCGTCCCAGATCGTGATCCTGTCGATGACGACGAAGGGATAGAGGCTGAAGGAGAGTCCGAAGAAGCTCAGCGTGAGCACGACCACCATCAGCGCGAACGGCGCCCAGCTGAGCTTGCCCAGCACGCGGTGCGAGTTGAGCAGACCGCGCAGCGCCGCCATCGCCAGGAGTGCCATCAACGGCAGCGGTGCCAAGGCGATCAGGCCCGGCATGTCGAACCATCGGGCGCGGACCGTCGCGCTCAGCCAAGGCGACGCGATCGAGACGAGCAGCAATCCCGCCACGACCACCGGCCACGCACGTTTCGCCCAACCGACGGCGCGGCGCTGCAGCCCACCCTCCGTCTTGATCAACAGCCAGCCGGCCCCCAGCAGCGCATAACAAGCCGTCAGCGCGACCGCGGTGCCCGCGGCGAAGACCTGTGCCGCGGTGCCGTTCTCGAAGCCGGTCACGTAGCGGCCGAGCATCCACCCTTGCGTCAGCGAGGCGAGCGCGGACCCGCCCGCGAAGGCCGCGTCCCACCATCGCTTGTGTGCGGGGTCGCCCTTGGCGCGGAAGTCGAAGGCGGCACCGCGCAGGATCAGCCCGAGCAGCATCAGCACCACCGGCACGTAGAGCGCGGTGAGCACCACGCCCTGCGCCTTCGGGAAGGCGATCAGCAGCAGGCCGACGGCCAGCACCAGCCAGGTCTCGTTGGCGTCCCAGAACGGCCCGATGGACGCGACCATGCGGTCGCGGTCGCCCTCCGGCGCCGTCGCGGACAACATCCCCACGCCGAGGTCGTAGCCGTCCAGCACCACGTAGATCAGCAGCGAAAGCCCCATCAGGGCCATGAAGATCACCGGCAGCGCGTTCATGTGAAGCTCCTCGAGATCACCGGCGCGGCGAGCGGTCGCGGCACCACCGGTGCGCCCTTCTCCGCCATGCGTTTGATCGCGGCGATGTAGGCGATCAGCAGCGCGAGATAGACGGTGGCGTAGCCGGCCAGCGAGGCCGCGATCATCGATCCCGGATTGTTCGCGGCGACCTCCTGGGTCCGCAGCACGCCGTAGACGATGAAGGGCTGGCGGCCGATCTCGGTGACGTACCAGCCGGCGACGGTGGCGATCCAGCCGGAGAAACTCATGAACGAGAGTCCCCAGAGCCAGGCGCGCGGCAGCCGCTGCCAGCCCGAGCGCCGGAACAGCCACCATCCGCCCCATGCGAAGACCAGCATGAGCACGCCCATGCCCACCATCACGCGGAAGCCGAAGAAGAGCGGCTTCACCGGCGGATGCCCGCCGTCGAATTCATCCAGGCCGCGGATCTCGCCGTCGATGTCGTGGGTGAGGATCAGGCTCGCCAGGCGCGGCACGCCGATGGCGAAGCGGTTCTCCTTCGCGTGCTCGTCGGGCAGCGCGAAGAGCAGCAGCGGCGCGCCGCGTTCGGTGCTCCACACGCCTTCCATCGCGGCGATCTTGGCGGGCTGGTGCTTCAGCGTGTTGAGGCCGTGCAGGTCGCCGGCGACGATCTGCAGCGGGATCAGCACCGCGCCCAACGTCAGGCCGAGGCGCATCACGCGGCGCGTGTGCGGCTGCTCGCTGCCCTTGAGCATCTGCCAGGCGCTGACGCCGGCCAGCAGGAAGGCGGCGGTGAGGCCGGAGGCGAGCAACTTGTGGGTCAGCCGGTACGGGAAGGACGGGTTGAAGACGATGGACCACCAGTCGACGGCATGCATGATGCCGTCGCGGATCTCGTAGCCGGTGGGCGTCTGCATCCAGGAGTTGAGGCTGAGGATCCAGAATGCGCTGAGCGTCGTGCCGAAGGCCACCGTCGCCGTGGCGATGAAGTGGACGCGCGGGCTGACGCGTTCGCGCCCGAACAGCATGATCCCGAGGAAGCCGGCCTCGAGGAAGAAGGCCGTGAGCACCTCGTAGCCGAGCAGCGGTCCGGCGATGTTGCCGGCGCGTTCCATGAAGCCCGGCCAGTTGGTGCCGAACTGGAAGCTCATCGTCACGCCGCTGACGACGCCGAGCGCGAAGCTGAGCGCGAAGACCTTGGTCCAGAACTGGTAGGCGGCGAGCCACGGCGATTCACCGGTGCGCCGCCATCGCCAGAGCATGAAGAGCACGAGCCAGCCCAGCGCGATCGTGATCGTCGGGAAGAGGATGTGGAAGGTGATGTTGAGCGCGAACTGCAGGCGCGCGAGGATCAGGGTGTCCATGGCCGCGCAGTGTTCCCAAAGCGGCCTGTTCGCGGAAGGGACAGATCGTCCTAGGACAAGCTGTCCAAGGACAGAATGTCCTAGGACGAAATGCCCTCACCACCCGCCGTCGTCGCCCTCGCGCTGAGGCTCGAAGCGCTCCAGCAGGAAGTCGACGAGTGCCCGCGTCTTCGCCGACAACTGCGCGCGCGGCGGATAGATCAGGTGGATGTCGGCCGGCGGCATCGACCAATCGGCCAGCACCGGCCGCAGGCGGCCCGACCGCAGCATCGGCGCCGCTTCCCAGAACGAGCGCACCAGCACCCCGTGCCCATCGAGTCCCCACGCGAGCACGCTCTCGCCATCGTTCGCGGCCAGCGGCCCCCGCACCTTGACCGTCTCCTTGCGCGCCCCCTGCTGGAAGTGCCAGGTCCCGAAGGTCTCGTCGCTCTCGCGAATGAACAGGCAGGCGTGGCGCGCCAGCTCCCTCGGCGTGCCGGGCTCGCCGGCGCGCTTGAGGTACGCGGGCGACGCGCACAGCACCCGCCGGTTGCGCGCCAGCAGCCGGGCCGTGAGCCGCGCATCCGGCGGCTCGCCGACGTGGACCTCCAAATCGATCCCCTGCTCGATCAGGTTGACCGGCCGATCCGTCAACTCGAGCTGCACCTCGACATCCGGAAACTGGCGCGCGAACTTCGACAGCGCCGGCGCCACATGCTTGCGTCCGAAGCCGAAGCTCGCCGCCACGCGCAGCAGCCCCTTGGGCGCCGCGCGGCTGCCGGCCACGGTGCGCTCCAGCGCCTCCAGGTCCTCCAGCACGCGCGCGCCGTCGACGAGGTAGGTCTCGCCCTCGGGTGTCAGGCCGATGCGTCGGGTGGTCCGCTGCAGCAGCCGCACGCCGAGCCGGCGCTCGATCGCCGCCAGCCGCTTGCTGACCGCCGGCGGCGTCACGCCGAGCTGCTGCGCCGCGGCGGCCAGGCTGCCCTGCTTCACCAGCAGCGCGAAGAAGGCCAGATCGGAGAAGCCGTCCATTGATGAACCTCCGGAACGAAAGAACTGCCGAAGCGGAAATTATGTGCCCTGCATTCACTTCCAGAATCGGGGCCAACGAGGAGTCTTCCCATGCCCGCTGCTTCCCACGGACTCGATGCGCTGTACCCCGGCTTCGAGCATCTGAGCCTGCCCACGGCCGACGGCGTCCGCATCCATCTCACGATGGGCGGCACCGGACCCGCGCTGCTGCTGCTCCACGGCCATCCACAGACGCGCGCGATCTGGCACAAGGTCGCGCCGACGCTGGCCGAGCACTTCACGGTCATCGCAGCCGACCTGCGCGGCTACGGCGATTCGTCGAAGCCGGAGGTGCCCGAGGCGTTGCAGTCGCCCTCGGTGCCCAACGACCACGCCGCCTACAGCAAGCGCACCATGGCGGCCGACATGCTGAGCGTGATGCGCCAGCTCGGCCACGAGCGCTTCGACGTGCTGGCGCACGACCGTGGCGGACGTGTCGCGCACCGCCTCGCGATGGATGCGCCGGCCGCGGTGCGACGAATCGCGTTACTGGACATCGCGCCGACGCTGGACATGTACGAAGGCACCAATGTCGCCTTCGCGCGCGCCTACTGGCACTGGTTCTTCCTGATCCAGCCGGCGCCGCTGCCGGAGCGCCTCATCGAAGCCGACCCCGGCGCCTACCTCCGCGACGTCATGGGCCGCCGCAGCGCCGGCCTCGCGCCCTTCGACCCGCGCGCGCTGGCCGAGTACAAGCGCTGCCTGGCGCTGCCCGGCACCGCGCACGGCCTGTGCGAGGACTACCGCGCCAGCGCCGGCATCGACCTGGACCACGACCGCGAGGACCGCGCCGCCGGCCGTCGGCTGCGGATGCCGCTGCTCGCGCTGTGGGGCCGCGAAGGCGTCGTCCATCGCTGCTTCGAGCCGCTGAGCCTGTGGCGTGGCGTCGCGGACGACGTGCGCGGCGAGGCGCTGCCCTGCGGCCACTACATCCCCGAGGAGGCACCGGAGCCATTGCTCGATCGCGTGCTTCCGTTCTTCCAGGAGAGCCAGCCATGACCGCCACGCTCACGGGCACCCCGCCGCGCACCCTCTATCGCAAGCTCGTCGACAGCCACACGGTGGCGGGGCTCGACGAGCAGAACGTGCTGCTGTTCTGCGACCTGCACCTGATGAACGAGTACACCAGCCCGCAGGCCTTCACCGGACTGCACGAGCAGGGACGCGGCGTGCCGATGCCGGGCCAGAACGTGGCGGTGGTGAGCCACATCATCCCGACGCATCCGGTCGCGCCGAAACTGCGCGTGATCGCCGACAAGCCGTCGGCGCTGCAGGCGACCAACCTGAAAGCCAACTGCGACCGTCACGGCATCCGGCTGTTCGACACCACCGACGCGCTGCAGGGCATCGAGCACGTGGTGGCGCCGGAGCACGGAATGATCCGTCCCGGCATGGTCGTCATCTGCGGCGACAGCCACACGACGACCTACGGCGCGCTGGGCGCTTTGGGCTTCGGCATCGGGACCACCGAGGTGGAACACGTGCTGGCGACGCAGACGCTGGTCTACCGCGTCGCGAAGGACATGCGCATCCGCGTCGACGGCGCGCTGCCGGTCGGCACGACGTCGAAGGACCTGATCCTCGCGATCATCGGCCGCATCGGCGCCCAGGGCGCGCGCGGCTACGTCGTCGAGTTCTGCGGCGAAGCGATCACCGCACTGTCGGTCGAGGCCCGCTTCACGCTGTGCAACATGGCGGTCGAGGCCGGCGCGCGCGGCGCGTTGATCGCGCCCGATGCGACGGCGACCGACTACGTGCTGGCCCGCTGCCCCGATCTCGCCGGCGAATGGCGGGCGCCCGCCCTCGCCCACTGGGCGACGCTGCACAGCGACGAAGGCGCGGCCTTCGACATCGAACACCGCTTCGATGCCGCCGAGGTAGCGCCGCAGGTCACCTGGGGCACGAGTCCCGACCAGGTCGCCGCGATCGATGCGGCGATCCCGGATCCCTCGCGCATGGACGAAGGCCCCACGCGGGCGAGCGCCGAACGCGCGCTGCGCTACGCCCGCCTGGCCGGCGGCGCCGCGCTGGAAGGCACGCCGATCCAGCACGTGTTCATCGGCTCCTGCACGAACGGCCGCATCGAGGACCTGCGCGCAGCGGCCTCCGTGCTGCGCGGCCGCCACGTGGCGCCGGGCGTGCGCGCGATGGTCGTTCCAGGCTCCGGCGCCGTGCGCGCGATGGCGGAGGCGGAAGGCCTGGATCGCGTGTTCCTCGACGCGGGCCTCGAATGGCGCCAGCCGGGCTGCTCGATGTGCCTGGCGATGAACGACGACGTGCTGGCCGACGGCATCCGCTGCGCGTCGACGACCAACCGCAACTTCGAGGGCCGCCAGGGCCGCGGCGCGATCACGCACCTGATGAGTCCCGCGATGGCCGCCGCGGCCGCGGTGACCGGCCGCCTCACCGACGTCCGCCGCCTCGCCCCCGCCGCCACAGCCCAGGAGATCCCGCGATGAACCCCGTCCGCCAAGTCGAAGGCCGCACCGCGGCGCTGCGTCTCGAGAACCTCGACACCGACCAGATCATGCCCAAGCAGTTCCTGCGCGGCATCGACAAGCGCGGCCTGCGCGACGGGCTGCTCTACGACCTCCGCTTCGACGCCGACGGCCGCGAGCGCGAGGACTTCGTCCTCAACAGGCCGGAATACGCCGGCGTGTCGGTGCTGCTCGGCGGCAACAACTTCGGCTGCGGCTCCAGCCGCGAGCACGCGGTGTGGGGCCTGCAGCAGGCAGGCATCCGCGCGGTGGTCGCGCCGGGCTTCGGCGAGATCTTCTATTCGAATGCCATGGGCAACGGGCTGCTGCTGGTCGCGCTGCCGGAGGCGGACGTGCTCCGGCTGATGGCCGAGGCGGACCAGGTGCCCGGCAACGCCGTCACCATCGACGTCGAGAGGCTGACGCTGCGCAGTGCCGGCGGCGTCGAGGCGCGCTTCGACATGCTGCCGCGACATCAGCGGATGCTGCTGGAAGGGCTCGACGCGATCGGGCTGTCGATGACCTACCGCGAGCGGATCGATGCCTTCGCCAAGGCGCATTGGGAAGCGCAGCCTTGGGTCAGGGATGTGGCGAGGCAACGACTGGCCCCGTGAGGTTTCTACTGGGATAGGTCATCGACGGAGGCGATGGGCGGACCTAGCATTTGCCACGTCGATTCCGGTTTCTCCCGAAAGGAGGGAGCGAATGTCCCACATCATCAAGTTCTCCGACTTGCCGAATTTCGAGCAGCTTGACGCGATGGCGCAAGAAGCCGCAAGAACTCTGTCTGAATCGAAGGAGCTGTGGGACGCGGCGGAGGCATGGCATCAGCAGCTCCAGAAGCGATATTCCGGAAAGCGCGCCAGTGATTCGTCCTCCGAATTGCTTGCTCGACTGGTGAAGGTGAAAGACCCGTTCTACCTGTCGCGAATGTTCACGGATATCTGAGCAACCTCTGATTCATCGAAGGCACGGGTTCCCGTGCCCTTCTTACTTTCATGGACAGCTCTGAGTTTGAACGCGGTGTCGGACCGCTGACCGTGGCCGCTTCGGAAACGAGCGAATTCTGTCGCCTGATTTTCGTCCTGGGCAATGCATTCGCAGATCCGGTGCCGTTGGCGCTGGATTTCCATGCTCTGAACGCGCACACGTCCATTTCCAACGCCGACGACGCGGGCGCGGCGGGTACCTTGACCGAGCTCTACATGGCGGGCGTCATGGGGTTCACCAAGGATGCCCTGATCACGGAGGCCAGTCCTCACTACAAGCTGGCATCGACTTGGGGCCTGATCGAACATTACTTGGAGTACTTCGAGATCCCTCCCAATGGACCGGACGTCCTGAAATGCGCGTTGGCCTTCGGCATGGCCCTTTCTCTGTATTTCAAGAAAGACGGCGAACGCCACGTCCTGAGTGCACTTGCCCGGATGCGCACCCTGCGGGTGATGCGCTCCGCCGCGTCTGCAGCGCGTCCCGATCAGGCGGCTCCTGCCAAAGTGATGGTCGAGAAGTTGCAGAAGATCTGGAAGGAAGAGGAGCACGAACGTCTGACAGGACTGTTCGGCACCTACATGCTGTTCAAGACCTGGAGCTTGCCTGGCGAGAGCGGCGGCATCCCAGCGCAGGAGCAGGACGACGGGCAGCCGAGCAGAGCGCCCGCCGCGCAGCGCGCTCAGCGCTTGAAGTGGTTCTCCCATCCCCGCGCCACCTCGGCGGCAAGCGGCGCGATGCGCGCGAACATCTCCGTTTCGTAGCCACGGACGGCCTCGTCGGCGGAGGCATTGCCGACGAGATGCCGCGCCAGTTCGGCGGCGTCCAGCATCGCCATGTTGACGCCGTGCCCGCCGGCGGGAGACATCACATGCGCCGCGTCGCCGATCAGGGTCACGCCGGGACGGCTCGTCCAGACAAAGTCGGCAGGCAATGCGTAGATGGGGCGGGCGACGATCTCGTCGTTGCAGACGCGGATCAGGTCCCGGAACTGCGGCGACCAGCCCTCGAAGCGCTGGAGCAGGTCGCGCCGGGCAGCGGCCGGGCTCGTGAGATCGATGTGGCGATCGACGAATTCCGGCTCGTCCAGGCGCAGGGAGACATAGATCCGCACATGGCCGTTGCCGTTCCGTTGCGCGAGAAGCCGCCGCTCCCCGTCCTTGACGGACAACATGCCATGGCCGACCGTCGCGCCGAGCGCCGGATATCGTTCATCGATGTCGTCGATGCCGATCTCGATGAACGTCAGGCCGGTGTACGCCGGCCTGACCGCCGAGAGCAAGGGCCTGACCCGCGACCAGGCGCCGTCCGCGCCGACGACCAGGTCGAAGGTTTCCTGCGCACCGTTCTCGAATCGAAGCGTGTAGCCGCCATCGACGGGCACGATCGATGCGAGCTTCCGATCCCAGCACACCGTCCCTTCGGGAAGCGACTGCAGCAGCAGGTCGCGCAGCAGCTTGCGATCGATCTCCGGCCGATCTCCCCGTGCGCATCGACCCGGTCGAACAGGACCTTGCCGGTCGGATCCATGGCGCGCATGCCCTGATCCTCGTGCCGGGCGTGCTGGAGGAACGCCTCCAGAAGACCCGCCCGAGCCAGCGCCAACTGTCCCCCGTCAGGATGCAGGTCCAGTGACCCGCCCTGCGTGCGCGCCGATACACCGGGCTCCTGCTCGAACACCGTGGTGGCGAAACCGTTGAGATGCAGGATGCGCGCGAGCGTGAGCCCACCGGGCCCACCGCCGACGATGGCGATGCGTAAGGCTCGACCTCCGCGTGCGGTTGTTTCGAAGAAGCGTTCGTTGGGGCTTGCGGTTTGCGTTCCGGCCGTCGACATCATTCACCACCCATGCTTGATCCTGCGCGGGTGATTGGCAGACCCATTCGGCCCATCACCTCGCCAGGACTGCATTTGTAGCGAGAGGACCGCCCGGCCTGGGTTGCGTTTCAAGTCGTTTTGTTTCGTGCGGCGCAGACTTCTCGAACAACCCGCCAGCGCACACCGGTAAGCGCGGCTCTGGGCGATGGACATGACGGAGCAACGACTGACCCCGCAGCTGCAGAATGACCAAAGACCAGCGCCGGTCCAGCACGCCGGTCACGCCGCTGGCGGGTTGGCAGAATCCTCGCTGGCTCGTCGCAACAGGAGTACAGGCTCTGTTCTCCATGTCATACCACCTCCTCACCTCCTTGGCCGACAACGGCAAATGGTGGATCGCCGGATGATTCTTCGGATCGCACTTTTCGCACTCATGGCCGTCGCTGCGGTGATCGGCCTCTTTCTGATGCCCAAGCAGCAACCGCCCAGCGCATCCCTGATTCAACTGATCGCTACACCCTGGGAATTCGACGGCAGGCGGGTGCAGATCATTGGGTTCGTCCGCCTCGAATTTGAGGGCGACGCGATCTATCTGCACAGGGACGACGAAGCTGCGGGAATTCAGAAGAACGGCCTCTGGCTGGAAGTCGAGGGACTGTCCGTGCAAGAACGGCGCGAGCTCGACGGACGGTATGTCCTCGTCGAAGGCACGTTCTCCATGCAGGATCGCGGGCACTTCGGGCTCTGGTCAGGAGCGATCCGGGACATCACGCGCATGCTCCCAAGAGGAGGCCCTCTGCCTGAACCGTCCATCGGGCGAGACCTGGTCCGATGAACATCCAAACTGCGCCATACGCTGGTCATCGCACGTCATTCAGCCCAGCATGTGCCTTTGCTGGAAACCGCACTGCCTTTGATGGTCTCCGTGGAGGTCCCCCGTGATCCCTTCCGCCATCTGCTTTCATTGCGGCAGCGCCAAGTCGCACTGTCTCGATCCATGTGCCGCATGCGGTAAAGCGCCAGCGACGCGCGGGGAGCGCGCGCAGAGTCTGGCCTTGTCGATCGACTTCATGGTTCAGTCCGATGAGCTCGGAAATGAAGACGTGTCCGAGTCCTGGGACGATCTCCAACGGAGAGGCGCTCAGATCAAGGCGCATGGTTCCGCAGGGTTGTCGATCGAACGGGTCGAACTCGCCGCCACGCAGATCGACCTGATCGAAGCGTCGACTCCGAGAAAGATCGTTCTTTCCACGGTCCTCTGGCTACTACCGGCGATGCTTGTCGCTGTCGTCGGCAGTGCCCTGAGCTGTTCCGGAAAGTAGCCGCCGCATCACACCGGGAACGGCAGACTCCGGATCCGCTTCCCCGTCAGCGCCGCCATCGCATTCGCCATCGCCGGCGCGATCGGCGGGACGCCGCACTCGCCCATCCCCGTGGGCGGATCCGCCGACGGCACGACGTGCAGATCCACCTTCGGCGCATCCACGTGGATCGGCACGCGGTAGTCGTTCCAGTTGCCCTGCTCGACCTCGCCGTTCTTCAGGGTGATCTGCGCGCCCGGCAGCGTCATGCCGACGCCCATCACCAGCGCGCCCTGCACCTGCGCCTCGATCGTGCGCGGGTTCACCGCGAGGTTGCAGTGCACCCCCGCCGTCACCTTGTGCAGCACCGGCCGGCCGTCCTTGATCGAGACCTCCACCACGTACGCGACCACCGTGTTGAAGGACTCGTGCACCGCCACGCCCCACGCATGGCCCTTCGCCAGCTTCGTCTTCCCGTAGCCCGACTTCTCGACCGCCAGGTCCAGCGCCGCGATGTGACGCTCATGCTTGGCGAGCAGCTGCCGCCGGTACGCCACCGGGTCGATCTTCCCCGCACGCGCGATTTCGTCGACCAGCGTCTCCATCACGAAGGCCGTGTGCGTGTGTCCCACCGAGCGCCACCACAGTACCGGCACGTTGACCTTCGGATGGTGCACGTCCAGCGCGATCGGGAACGGATAGGCGCTCTCCGCCACACCTTCGGTCATCGTCGCGTCGGCGCCGTTCTTCACCATGAAGTCCGCGAACGGCGTGCCCATCGTGATCGATTGGCCGACGATCACATGCTTCCACGCGAGGACCTTGCCCTTGCCGTCGTGCGCGATCTCGACGCGGTGCAGGTGCGTCGGGCGGTAGAAACCGCCGCGCACGTCGTCCTCGCGTGTCCAGATCATCTTGATCGGGCCGCGCTTGCCCGCGGCATGGCGCGCCTTGGCGACCTGCGCCGCTTCGACGAGGTAGTCCGACGTCGGCGTCGCGCGGCGACCGAAGCCGCCGCCTGCCGTCATCGTGTTCAGCGTGACCTGCTCCGGCTTGAGGCCGAGCACGCCCGCCACCTGCGCCTGGTCCACCGTCTGGAACTGCGAGCCCACCCACACCGTGCAACGATCGCCGCGGAAGTCGATCGTGCAGTTCAGCGGCTCCATCGGCGTGTGCGCGAGGTACGGGAAGGTGTACTCCGCCGTGATGCGGCCCGGTGCCGCCTTGCCGCCCTTCGCCGCGCCCGTCGCCTCCAGCGCGGAGGTGTCGGCCTTCTGCACCGAGGCGCCCGGCTGCTTCGCCAGCGCGCGGAACTGCTCGAGCTGCGCCGCGCTGTCGACGCGCTCCAGGCCACTCAGGTTCCAGTCGACCTTCACCAGCTCGCGCGCCTTGCGCGCGGGCCAGAAGCCGTTGGCGATGATCGCGAGCCCCGTCGCACCGCTGCTCAGCGGCACCTGGATGACCTCCTCGACGCCGGGCACCGCGAGCGCGGCCGCCGCGTCGAACGTCGCCACTTTCCCGCCGAAGACCGGCGGATGGACCATCACCACCGTGCGCAGGTCCGGCAGCTTGACGTCGATGCCGAAGTCCTGGCGACCCGTCGACTTCGCGCGCGCGTCGAGCCGGTTCATCGGCTTGCCGATCAGCTTGAACTGCGACGGGTCCTTGAGCTGGACCGTCGCCGGCACCGGCTCGGCGAAGGCCGCCTTGGCCAGCACGCCGTAGCCGAGCCGCCGTCCGTCCGGCGCGACGACGCTGCCGGACTCCGTCCGCAGCTGCGCGGCCGGCGTGTTCAGCTGCTTCGATGCGGCGGCGACCAGCATCGCGCGCAGCCGCGCGCCGATCTCGCGGTACTGCTGCCACGACGCCTTCATGCTGGTCGAGCCGCCCACCATCTGGATGTGGAAGAACGGATCCTTGTAGGCCTCGCCAGCCGGCGCGAGCTCGCAGCGGACCTTGCTCCAGTCCGCGTCCAGTTCCTCGGCCACCAGCATCGGCAACGCGGTCTGCACGCCCTGGCCGAAATCGATCTTGCCGATCGTCACCGTGACGATGCCGTCGCCATCGATCGCGACGAAGGCCGAGGGCTGCTGGAACGGCTTGAGGCCGTCCGGCGCGCCTGCGCCACCGGGTGCGCTTGCGGCAGAAGCACCGCTCCCCGCGGACTCCTGCGCGCCCGCGCCGGTCGCATACAGCGCGAAGCCGGAGGCGAGGCTCATCTTCAGGAAGACGCGGCGGCCAAGACCGCGCATCTCGCTCGCTTCGCTTGTCACGGCGCCGGTGGAACCGGCGGGATCGTCGATGCCCTCAGGCAACTCGCCGCTCAGGTACTGGAACATGGGTCGCATGTCGTGCTCCTTCAGGCGAGCGCCGAGGCGGCGTCCTTGACGGCGGCATGGATCCGCACGTAGGTGCCGCAGCGGCAGAGGTTGGCGCTCATGGCGGCGTCGATGTCGGCGTCGCTGGGCTTGGGATTGGTCTTGAGCAGCGCCACCGCGGCCATGATCTGGCCGCTCTGGCAATAGCCGCATTGCACGACGTCGTGCTTGACCCAGGCGTCCTGCACCGCCAGGCCGATGCGGTCGCCGCCGATGGCCTCGATGGTCGTGATCTGCTGACCGGCCACCGATTCGATCGGCGTGACGCAGGCGCGGCGCTGCTCGCCGTCGATGTGCACCGTGCAGGCGCCACAGACCGCGATGCCGCAGCCGAACTTCGTGCCCGTCATGCCCAGCGTGTCCCGCAGGACCCACAGCACCGGCGTGTCGCCCGGGACGTCGACTTGTTGCGCTTGTCCGTTGAGACGGAACGAGATCATGGCTGGCTCCTCGAAGCTTGCTGGCCGTTGGTGGCGCGGGTGCCGTTGTCAGCGGTGGTGCCGCTCGTGGCGAGCGCGCGCAGGTGCTCGACGACGCCTTGCGTCGCGTCGGCCTTCGTCGTGCCGACGGACTTGCGCAGCGGCTCGGTGGCGTCGCAGGGCGCGCCGTTGCGGATCCAGGTCCGCACCTGCTCGTCGAAGGTCGCCTTGTCCAGCGGCGGCAGCGCGCGTCCCGGTCCGGGCTTCCAGCCCCACGCGACGAGATGGTCGGTGACCATGTGCTGTTCGAGCATCGCCAGCGAGCGGTGGCCGTTGGTCCTGGGCTCGCGGAAGACCTTGCACAGCGCCGCGCCCTGCAGACCGACCCAGTTCATCTTCATGGTCGCCGGCGGCATGTGCCAGCCGGGCTTGCCGTCGGTCTCGAGCCCCGGCGGCGCGTGCGGCAGCGGGCTGTTCTGCGTCGAGTGGCAGGTCGTGCACTGCAGCGGCGCGACGCCCTTGCCGTCCGCGCCGCGCTGCACCGGCGGGTAGTGCAGGCGGCTGAAGTCGCCCTGCAGCGGGGAGTCCGGCACGTGACAGTTCAGACATCGCGGATGTTTCAGCACGCGCTCCAGCTGCGCGAAGGCCGCGAGCCCGTCCTGCCGGTTCGGCGTCGCCGAGATCGGCGTCGGCTGGAAGTTGCCGGGATCGTCGGCGGCGTGGACGGGCGGCGTGACGGCCGCGAGTCCCAGCACGGCCGTGCACGCCATCGCGCAGGGCGACGGCAGCGGCCATGACCACGAGGATCCCCACGCGGGATCCCATGCGAAGCGAGCACCCATGTCCATCTCCTGATTGCTGCGTCGTGACCCCGGGCAGTCTAGGGAGACGCCGGGGGCCATGGCTTGCCTGATGCGACGGGAAACTTGCCCGATCCACCGGCGGCGGCAGCGGGCAAGGGAGACTCCCGCGTGCCCTCAGCGAGCGCGCGAGAAGTGCCTTGCCCCGGCGACGCATCCGATGACGGCGACGGTGACCGCGAGCATCGCCGGACTCACCGATTCGTGCAACAGCCCGGCGGCGAGCGCCAGGCCGAACAGCGGCTGCAGCAACTGCAGTTGGCCGACGGCCGCGATGCCGCCCTGGGCCAGGCCGCGGTACCAGAACACGAAGCCGATCAACATGCTGAACAGCGACACGTAGCCGAGTCCCACCCACGCCGCCGCGCCCACGCCCGCCACGCTGGCGGGCAGCCGCCACAGCGCCAGCGCGAGCATTGCCGGCAGCGACAGCAGGAGCGCCCAGCAGATCACCTGCCAGCCGCCGAGCGTGCGCGAGAGCTTGGCGCCTTCCGCATATCCAAGCCCGCAGACGAGGATGGCCCCGAGCATCAGCAGATCGCCGGCCGGCGAGGCGGTGAGGCCCTGGGCCGCAGCGAAGCCGATGACCAGCAGGCTGCCGAGGACCGAGAAGATCCAGAACACCGGCCGCGGCCGCTCGCCGCCGCGCAGCACGCCGAACGCGGCCGTCGACAGGGGCAGCAGCGCGATGAACACGACCGAGTGCGCCGAGGTCACATGCTGCAAGGCCAGCGCCGTCAGCAGCGGGAAGCCGATGACGACACCGACCGCGACGATGACGAGCGGCACCGCCTGCGCGCGCGTCGGACGCGGCGCCCGCAGCCCCCGCAGGGCCAGCAGCGCGAGCGCGCCTGCGATCGTGGCGCGCGCCGCCGTGAGGAAGACCGGATCGAAGTCCGCCACCGCGACGCGCGTCGCCGGCAGCGAGCCGCTGAAGATCAGCATGCCGATGAATCCGTTCAGCCAGCCTCGCGATGCGGTGTCCATGTCCTCGATGCCTCGATGGGAAGAGAGGACGCAGCGTAGGCGAGCGTACCAATACAATCAAAGAATTGTCATGGATACAGGCGGAACGACGCCTGGAGCGGAGGCGGAAGGCATGGCGCAGCCCAGGTACAAGGCGGTGGTGGACCGGTTGGCGGCCGAGATCCGGACCGGCGTGCTGCCGCCCGGCGCGCGGCTGCCGACGCACCGGGAGCTCGCGGGGCGCGAGGGCTTCGCGCTGGTGACGGCGACACGGGTCTACGCGGAGCTGCAGACGATGGGGCTGATCAGCGGCGAGACAGGCCGCGGCACCTTCGTCAAGGAGACAGCCCTCGCGACGGGCCAGGGCGTGGACCTGGACGCGGTGGCGGCGGACATGGTCGACCTGAGCTTCAACTATCCGTCGCTGCCGGGGCAGGCCGACCTGCTGCGCGGCGCGTTGCGCCAGCTGGCCGGCGCCGGCGACCTGGAGGCGCTGCTGCGCTACCAGCCGCATGGCGGCCGTCCCGCCGACCGCGCGGCGATCGCGCGCCATCTCGCGCGACGCGGCCTGACGGTCGAGGGCGACCGCGTGCTGATCGTCGACGGCGCACAGCACGGCCTGGCCGTGACGCTGATGGCGCTGCTGGAACCGGGCGACGTCGTCGCCGTGGACGCGCTGACCTACCCCGGCTTCCGCCTGCTCGCCGAGATGCAGCGGCTGGAGCTGGCGTCGGTGCCGTCGGCCGGCGCGGGGCCGGACCTCGACGCGCTCGAGGCGTTGTGCCGGCGCCGTCGCGTGAAGGCGATCTACACGATGCCGACGCTGAACAACCCGCTGGGCTGGGTGATGGCGGCGACACGGCGTCGCGAGCTGGTGGCGTTGGCGCGGCGGCACGACCTGCTGATCGTCGAGGACGGCGCCTACGCCTACCTCGCCGAAGATCCGCCGCCGCCGCTGGCCATGCTGGCGCCGGAGCGGACCGTCTACGTCTCAGGCTTCTCGAAGAGCGTCGCAGCGGGACTGCGGGTGGGCTTCGCGGTGGCGCCGGCGGACTGCGTCCACGCGCTGGAGCGCGCCATCCGCGCGACGACCTGGAACACGCCGGGCGTGATGACCGCGATCACCGCCGGCTGGCTCGAGGACGGCACGGTGTCGCGGCTCGAAACGCAGAAGCGCGAGGACGCGACACGGCGCCAGCGGCTCGTGGCCGAGCGACTGGGCGCGATGAATCGCGTCGGCCATCCGTCGTCCTACTTCGTGTGGCTGCCGCTGGGCGAGGAGGTCCGTGCGGACCAGGTCGCGATGGCGCTGCAGCGCGAGCGCGTGTCGGTGTCGACGGCCGAGCCCTTCGCCACGACGAAGCAGGTGCCGCATGCCATCCGGCTGGCGCTCGGATCGGTGGACATCGCGCGGCTGCGCGTCGCGCTCGACCGCGTCAGGGAAGCGATCGAGGCGAGGAGCTTCTGACTCAGGAGATGCCGAGCAGCACCCCGTCGCCGCGCTCGGCGGCGCGGCGGTAGAAGTCGACCATCTCGGGGTAGTAGCCGAGCAGGTAGTCCAGCGCCTCCTGCCCTTCGTCCGCCCAGATCGATTCGGGATAGATGCCTTCGGCGGTCATCCTGGCGGGATCGAACACGGCCGAGAGCTGTTCCTCGGTGATCTCGTCCAGCGCCGCCGCGATTTCGCGGACCTCCTCCGGATCGAAGTAGCGGGGCGGGCCGTAGCCGTCGTCCTCGCCGATCTCCGTCCCGCCGAGGATCGCCCGCGCCGCGGGCGCTTCCTCGTCGCCGGTCACGAGACCCAGCAGATGGTGCAGACCGTGCCAGGCCTTGTCGATGTCGATCTCGTCGACGCCGCCGCCCTCTTCGCCATCGTCCTCGCCCTCGTCTTCCGGAAAGAGGATCTCCGCCAGACGGTCCGGATCGTCCTTGACCGCCTGAAGGCGCTCGGCGTCGATCGCCTGGAAGAAAACGACCATGCCCATGATTGACTCCCTGTGGATTGCAGATGAAAGGTGGTGACGAGGTATCGGGCGCGAGCCCACGAGGCGGCTGCGACGCGGGCGGATGTTAGCGGTCTGGTTTGTCAGCGTGGCTGACGGTAGACCAGCACCTTCAACGAGCGTTCGTCCGACACGTCGGCGAAAGCCTCGGGGTTGGCGACGCGTTCGATGAATTCGAGATCCGGCGCTTCCGCCGCGATCGTCTCGCGCAGGAAATCAGGGCCGAGCTTGGGCGTGTTCAGGCACACGAGCGCATGGCCGCCGGGTGCCAGCAGCTCGGGCAGCTTGCGCGCGAGCCGCGCGTAGTCCTTGGTCGCGACGAAGCTGCCCTTCTGGTAGCTCGGCGGATCGAGCACGACGAGGTCGTAGGGCGCGCCGCGCCGGATCTTTCCCCACGAGTTGAAGATGTCGTGCGCGTGGAACGCGGCGCGGTCCTGCACGCCGTTGAGCTGGTGGTTGCGCCGGCCGGTCGCGAGCGGGCCGCGCGCCATGTCGTAGTTCTCCACCGACGCGGCGCCCGCGTGCCGCGCGACGACCGAGAACGCGCAGGTGTAGGCGAAGAGGTTGAGCACCGACCCGCCGGGGTGCGCCTGTGCCCAGCGCCGCACCCAGCGGCGGCCTTCGGCCATGTCGAGGAAGAAGCCGTGGTTCTGACCGTGCGGCAGGTTGACGTGGAAACGCACGCCGTCTTCCTCGACGACATGCTCGTCGGGCAGCGCGCCGGCCATCAGGCGGTTCGTGGGCCGGTTCTCGTCGCGGTGCTGGAAGAGCCAGTTCAGCGGTTCGCCCGGCGCGATCTCGGCCCAGCGCGCAGTGAGCGCATCGCCGATGCGGATCAATTCCTCCTCGGTGACCGGCGCGAAGCTGGTCAGCAGGAACACCGGCGGATAGGCATCCAAAGCCCACTGCTCGCAGCCGGGAAAACGGCCGCCGCGACCGTGGAAGACGCGGCAGGCGTCGGTGGGCCGCTGGAGCGTGGCGATGGCGTCGAGGAGCGCTTGCATGGAGGGATTCGAGAAAGGGGCGCCAGTGTAGACAGCTACACCCGTTGACGAAGCTTTACCGGCGCGTCATCGACGGCAGCGCAAGCCGCAGCGATGCTCGGGGCTCCACTTCAGCGGAGTTCACATGAAAGCAGTCCTGACCGCCATGGCCGGCGCCGTGGTCGCCACCCTGGCCCTCACCGCCCTGCCCGCGCAGGCTCAGAACGGCAAGGCCGCCCAGAAGCTCGAGGACCGGTTCGCCGCCGCGGACAAGGACCACGACGGCAAGCTCACCAAGGCCGAAGCCGAGGCCGGCATGCCCCGCCTGGCCAAGCACTTCGACGAGGTCGACACGCAGAAGACCGGCGCGGTCACGCTCGACCAGGTCAAGCAGTACGCCGCGGCCCAGATGAAGGACCGCAAGAAGTAAGCCCGCCGTCGCCCCCGGCGACAGGCAACGACCGGCCCCCGCGCGGCGCCCGCCCTCACCGGCGTGGGCGCCGCGCCACATCCGGGCCGCTCTTTGCATCGCGGACCTCGGCCATCGCGCCTCGGCCGCCTCGCGGGATCCGCCGGTGTCCCGCCTCGTTCTGGTGCCTCCGACGGGTCCTCGATCACACATCGGGGATGACCGACCGACTTCGACGAGTGGGCCCGCCACACATCCCCGTCATCGACGGCGCGGAAGCCTGGTCCGAAGCATCGCGCCAGAGCGAAGTCAATCCTCTGTCGAAGCCTTTCCGTACCCCCTGTCGCCGCGCCGGGAACCGCCCAAGAATCGGATCCGTTGCCGCACGCGCGGCGTCTGGAACGAGCAGTCATCCCATGTTTCGAGCAGCAGTCTTGGAGTCCCGGCAGGCCTCATGGATGGGGAGCATCCGCGTCGCGCAGCGGCCGGAATTCGCGCTCGTCGCGTCGATCGCGACGGTGCTGGCGATGGCGTTGATCGGCTTCGCGCTGATCGGGCAGGTCTCGCGCAAGGCGCGCGTGCCGGGGCTGCTGATGCCCGTCGGCGGGTTGCTGCAGGTGGCGGCGCCGCTGGCCGGCCAGGTCGAGGAGCTGCTGGTCGACGAGGGCGACCTGGTGCGACGCGGACAGGCCCTGGTGCGCGTGCGCAGCGAACGCCTGGTCGACGGCGGCGACATGACGGTGCTCAACCTGCGCGCGATCGAGGCACGGCGGGAGAGCCTCGAGACCGAACGCCGGCTGCAACGCCGGCAGGCGGACGAGCATCGCGAGACCATCGTCGCGCGCCTGCGCAGCCTGCGCGTCGAAACGTCGCAGGCGACCGAGGAACAGGACATGGTCCGCCAGCGCGTCGAACTCGCGCAGCGCAGCCTGAAGCGGTATGCGGCCCTCGCCGCGAGCGGCTACGTGTCCGAGATCCAGGCCCAGCAGAAGGACGAGGAGCTGCTCGACCTCCGCGCGCGGGAGCGCAGCGCGCAGCGCGCCATCGAGACGCTGACGCGCGAATCGCAGTCGCTGGCATCGGAACTCGCTTCGATTCCGACGGGGCTGGCCACCTCGCTGACACAGCTCGATCGCGTTGCCGCGCAACTCACGCAGGAGCGCGCCGAGCTGCAGGCCCGGGCCGGCGTCGCCGTCACCGCGCCGCGCGACGGACGCGTCAGCGCCCTGCCCTTCCGCAACGGACAGGCGGTCCAGGCCGGCCAGACGCTGGTCACCCTGGTGCCGACACCCGGCATGTCCGCACCCGGCACGTCGACACCCGGCACTGCGGCATCCCGCACGTCGGCGCCGGGCAGGACGCCGCGTCTGCCATCGGGTACACCATCGGATACGCCGCCGGATAGGCCGCCGGATGCGGCGCCGGGCACTGCGCCGAGACTCCTCGCCCAGCTGTACGCGCCGAGCCGCACGGTGGGCTTCGTGCAGCCCGGCCAGCCGGTGTGGCTGCGCTACGCCGCCTATCCGTACCAGAAGTTCGGCATGGCCCGGGGCGAGGTCGCCCAGGTGAGTCCGACACCCATCGCGCCGCAGGACCTGCCGGCGGGACAGGCGCAGGCGCTGGTCAGCGCGGCGCAGGCCAACGAGCCGCTGTACCGGATCGACGTCCGCCTGGACCGGGACGACATCGCCGCGTACGGCGTGGCGGTGCCGCTGCGCGCCGGCATGGCGCTGGACGCCGACGTGACCCTGGAGCGCCGGCGCATCTGGGAGTGGCTGCTGGAGCCGCTGCTCGCGACGGCCGGGCGGGTCCGGCCATGACCGCGCGTCCCACCCTCGTCCTGCAGTCCGAGATCGCCGAATGCGGCCTCGCCTGCCTGGCCATGATCGCCACGGCGCACGGGACCGCCGTGACGCTGCCCGAACTCCGCGCCCGGTTCCCCGCCGCGCTGAAGGGCATGGCGCTGCGCGACCTGCTCGACGTCGCCGCCGGCCTGGGCTTCTCCGGCCGTCCGCTGAAGCTGGACCTGTCGCTGCTGGGCAAGCTGTCGCTGCCCTGCATCCTGCACTGGGACATGAACCACTTCGTCGTGCTGACGAAGGTGCGCGGCCAGGCCGTCACCGTGCTCGATCCCGCCGTCGGCGCGCGGCGGCTGACGGTCGCCGAAGTCTCCGCGCATTTCACCGGCGTCGCCGTCGAGTTCACCCCGAACGCCGCCTTCCGGCCCGTCGCCCCCGCGCCGCGCGTGTCGCTGGGCGCGCTCACCGGCAAGGTGCTCGGGCTGCGCCGCTCGTTGACGCAGGTCCTGCTGGTCGCGCTGGTGCTGGAGCTCTTCGCGATCGTCGCGCCGCTGTGCAACCAGCTCATCGTCGACGACGTGCTCAGCTCCGGCGACCGCGACCTGCTCAAGGTGCTCGTGATCGGCTTCGGCCTGCTGCTCGTCACGCAGACGGCGCTCGGCCTGGCGCGCTCGTGGATGCTGATCCTGCTGTCGCAGACGCTGTCGCTGCAGTGGCGCGGCAACACCTTCGCCCACCTGATGCGCCTGCCGGTCGGCTTCTTCGAGCGCCGGCACCTGGGCGACATCACCTCACGCTTCGGCGCCGTCGAGGCGATCCAGAAGACGCTGACCAGCTCCGCGGTCGAGGCCGTGCTCGACGGCCTGATGGCCGTGGCGGCGCTGGTCATGATGGCGCTCTACGCGTGGCCGCTGGCGCTCGTCGTGATCGGCGCCGTCGCGGTGTACGGGCTGCTGCGCTGGGCCGCCTACCGGCCGCTGAAGGAGGCCTCCGCGGAACGGCTCGTGGTCGCCGCGCGCGAGCACACGCACTTCCTCGAGACGCTGCGCGCGATGACGCCGCTGAAGCTGTTCGGCCGCGAGCAGGAGCGCGGCGCGCAATGGCAGAACCTGATCGTCGAGGTGCAGAACCGCGACGTGCGCACCGCCAGACTGGCGATGGCGATGAGCGCGGCCAACGCCTTCGTCTTCGGCGTGGAGAACCTGGCGGTGCTCTACCTGGGCGCCGGCCTGATCCTGGACGGGCAGCAGGCCGGCACCGTGACGATGACGGTGGGCATGCTGTTCGCGTTCCTCAGCTACCGGACGCAGTTCACCGGGCGGGTGTCGGCGCTGATCGACTTCGCGGTCGAGTTCCGCATGCTCGGCCTGCACGCCGAGCGCCTGGCCGACATCGCGCTGGAGCCGCCCGAGCCTGACGAAACGGCCGCCAACGACCTCGCGCACCTGGACGCGAGCCTGGAGTTGCGTGACGTCAGCTTCCGCTACGGCGAGCGCGAGCCGTGGATCCTGCGCCATGTGGACCTGACGGTGCCGGCGGGCCAGAGCATCGCGATCACCGGGCCCAGCGGGGCCGGCAAGACGACGCTGCTGAAGGTGCTGCTGGGCCTGCTGGAGCCGGTCGAGGGCGAGGTGCGCTACGGCGGCATCCCGCTGCGGCAACTGGGCCTGAAGAACGTGCGCGGCCGCATCGGCACGGTGATGCAGGAGGACGTGCTGCTGAGCGGCTCGCTGGCGGACAACATCGCGTTCTTCGACGCGAGGCAAGACCTGGCGCGGGTGCGGGCCTGCGCGGTGCTGGCGCAGATCGATGACGACATCCGCGCGATGCCGATGGGCTACCAGACGCTGGTCGGCGATCTGGGCGGCGGGCTGTCGGGCGGTCAGAAGCAGCGACTGCTGCTGGCGCGGGCGCTGTACCGCGAGCCGAAGATCCTCGCGCTGGACGAGGCGACGAGCCACCTGGACGTCGATCGCGAGCGCGCGGTGGCGGCCCGCCTCGCCGATCTGCCGCTGACGCGGCTGATCATCGCGCACCGGCCGGACACGATCGCCGGAGCGGAACGCGTGGTGGTGCTGGAGCGCGGCGCGCTGCACGAAACGGTGCATCTCCCCTTCCGGTGGCCCCCATCGATGCCCTCTCGCGGGGAGTTTCATCGCCAGCCCGTCGACCTAGAGTTGATCCACATCGACGACGGAACGGACTTCCACCGGCCTCGTCGATGGATGTTCATCCGCGGCATGGGGCCGCGGACGAGCGGGTTCTCACGACTGACATGACACGAAAGGCTGATGATGTTCGAAGAGCTGACGACGCAGGAGATCGCGCTGGTAAGCGGCGGCGACCACTGGGCGGGCACGCCGGAGGGCCGTGCGCTCTGCCAGGTGTCGTACGAGTTCCTGATGGGATGGTGAGCGGTCCGCCGAGGCACTGATCGTGACCCGGTGGCTGGGACGTCTGCGAGAGGCTTGCAGACGTCCAAGAGAAAAGGGCCGGCGCGAGACATCGCGTCGGCCCGTTGGGGTGATCGGAACGATCACCGCTCGTTCAGCAGAGGATCCGCGGCGGGTCCTCGCAGGACCGGCGCAGGATCAGCGCTGGATCACTTGTTCTCGATCGGCTTGCTGACGTCGCGCTCGAACCACTTGGTGGAGATCTTGGCGTAGGTGCCGTCGGCCTGGAGGTCGGCGATCGCCTTGTCGATCGCGGCCTGGAACTTCGGGCTGCCCTTGCGGAACGGGATCGCGTTGGTGGCGGGCTTGCCGATGGCGGCACCGGCCTTGACGGGCAGCTTGGTCTTGTCCTTGAGGTAGGGGATCAGCAGGCTGTCGTTGAGGGCGGCATCGATGCGGCCGGTGGCGAGGTCCTGCAGGTACTCCGTGGCGCCGGGATAGGTACGCACTTCGGCGCCGTCCCAGGACTTGGCGAGTTCGGCGAAGTTGGAGCCTTGACCGACGCCGATCTTCTTGCCCTTGAGGTCCGCGGCGGTGTTGAGCGCGCGGGTCTCGTTGGCGCGGACGATCAGCTGCGGATAGGAGGTGACGTAGGGGGCGCTGAAGTCGAAGGTCTTGCGGCGCTCGTCGGTGGCGGCGACCTGGTTGACGATGACGTCGTACTTGCCCGCCTGCAGGCCGGCGAGGATGCCGCTCCATTCGGTGGTCGTGAACTCGGGCTTGACGCCGAGCTTGGCGGCGAGGGCCTTGGCGATGTCGACGTCGAAGCCGTCGAGCTGGCCCTTGGCGTCCTTGAAGTTGAACGGCGGATAGGTGCCCTCGACGGCGACGCGCAGCGTGCCGCGGGACTTCACGTCGTCGAGCAGGTCGGCGGCCTGGGCCGCGATCGAAGCGCCGGCGAGCAGCGCGGCTGCGATCAGGGAAGTGCGGAGTGCTTTCATGGGGCCCCTCGTTGTTCGTAGGAAGGGCCGATGTTGCCACCAGTCGCCCCCGTCAACGGGCATATGGATATGCCGCGCAAGACATGAGGGACAGGGCAAGACGGACAGGACACGAGGGTTGTGGCCTGAAGGACGGGCTTGAGGAACGGGCTTGAGGACCGGACCTGAGGAACGGCGCCTGACGGCCCGGAGCGATCAGAACGCGTGCCGCATCCCCGCCGCGACCACGGTGGGCTTCTCCCCGATGCCGACGCCCAGCGGGTTGATGGCGAAGTCGTAGGCGGCGCGAGCCTGGTTGTCGATGCGTGAGACATAGGCGTAGAAGCCGGTGCGCTTGGACAGCGTGTAGTCCGCGCCGAGGGTCCACTGCCGCGAGCCGGTGTCGTCGCCGGCGGAGACGAAGCCGACGCGGGTACCGGCGGGACCCTTGCCCTCGCCGGCATGGGTGAAGCTGGCGCGCAGGCTGGTGGCGCCGATCTGCCAGGTCGCGGCGACGAAGACGCTGTCGCGCGTCAGGGCGCCGAGCGGTGTCTCGTAGCGCAGGCGTTCGATGGCAGTGGCGAGTCGCCCCGGCCCGAAGCGGTAGGCGGCGCCGAGCTTGGTGGCGGAGTCGGTGAGATGCGGGCCCTGATAGTCGCGATGCTGCTCATGGGCGAGCGCGAGGTTCCAGGGGCCGTCGTCCCAGGTGAGGGAGCCGGACAGCAGTTGCGGGCGGGCGCCGTTGGGGCCGACCTCGCCGTCGTTGAAGGCGTAGGCGATGCGGCCGCTGAGCCCCGGCAGGCCATTCCACGCGGGCGTCCAGTACTGGACGATGTTCTGCTGCCGCCGGTCGAAGGACGCGGTGTTGCCCAGGTGGTTGGTGGTGGGCGCGGAGCCGTTGGCCATCAGGGCCATGTAGCCGGCGGTGGTCGGGTACCAGGGATCGAGGGTGCTGGTGGCCAGCAGGTACGGCGTGCCCCAGTGGCCGGCGAACAGCAGTCCGTAAGGCGTCTGCAGCCCGACGCGGGTGTCGCGGTTGGCCAGCGACGGACCGACGCCGGTATCGAGCGCGAGCGAGCCCTCGATCTGGAACAGCGCCTGGATGCCATCGCCCAGGTCCTCGACGCCACGGAAGCCGATGACGGAGCGGTTGTTGGACTCGCGGTTGACGGCGCGGTCGCGCGGCGAATGGCCGGCGTCGGCGTGCTCGAGGGAGACGTTGAGGCGGCCGTAGACCGTGACCGTGGATTGGGCGTGGGCGGCGGACGCGATGAACGCGAGACCGCCGAGGACGAGCGAGGGGAAGGAGCGGGACTGCATCGGAGCGGGCGAGGTGGCGTCACACCGATGTTCGCTCGGGGAAGGCGGTTCCGGCTCTCTCGTTCGGGGGATGGGTGAGGCGAGGCTCGCGCCCGTCAACTGAACGACGCCAGCCCCATTCGAACATCACGGCGAACGCGAAGATCACCGCCCCGAACAGCGGACGTGCGCCGACGAAGACCTCCGAGGCGATGAAGCGCGAGTGCGTGAAGTCCGTTCCCGTGATCGTCGACAAGGAGATGTTCATGGCGAGGTGCAGGACCGTCGTGCAGACGATGGACCGGGTGCGCAGGTAGACGACGGCCAGGAGCAGCCCCGCTGGAAACACGGCGATCGCCCGCTCCGGAGGATGGACGGCCGCGAACAGCAGCGCGCTGGCGACAGCACCGGCCCACTCGTTCAGAAGCAGCCTGTTGAACAGCGGCAGGAAGAGCGCCCGGTGCAGCAGTTCCTCATGCAGCGCCGCAGCGGCCAACGGCATGACACCGCCGAGCCAGAACTGCCAGGACATCGGACTCAAGGGCGCGAGGTGTCCGGAACGGAACGCGTCCGGAAGCGCGATGACCGTGGCCAGGACTGGCAAGGACGCCCCGGCCGCCAGCAGACCCAAGGTCGTTCGCGGGCGGACCGCGAAGAGCTCGCGCAACGGCGGGCCGCATCGCAGCCAGGCCAACACGGTCACTGCAACGCCAGCCTGGACCAGCAGATCCAGGTGGGTGACCGCCGTTCGCGTCAGCCACTCGTTGCAATCGATCAACGTCTCCCACAGCGGGGCGCACAGCCAGCCTGCGGCACGTCGGATGGCGATCGCCAGGACGATCAGCATCAGCGTCTGCACCATGGTTCTGAGCGGGCGTGTGCGATGCGACGCCGGACGATGCTGGCGCTCGACGATCAGCGCGAGCAGGAGCAGACCCAGGAGCGACAGCGCCCTGACCGACAGGAGTTCGTTGGGCTTCAGCCATCCGGCCTCCATGAAGGTCCCCCTTGGAGGACGTCCAGAGACAGGTCGACGACGAGGTGGATGGCGGTGGTGCAGACCAGCGATCGGGTATGCGTGAACACGATGCCCAGAAGGATCGCCAGGCAGAAGGTGTCTGCGCGGTGACCGGGCTGATCGATGGACAGCAGCACCGCGTTGAGAACGATCGCGATCCACCTGCAGTCAACCATGCGCCTCAGCGTCGACTGCAGGATCGCTCGGCCCCAGATCTCCTGCTGCCATGCGCCCAGCAGAAGCGTTGCCAGGAAGATCCACCAGGCGCGGGGTTGGTCCATCGGGTCGATGGGCCGGAAGTCATTGAAGAACGCTCGGTCGTTGGTGATGAAGATCGCCAGGGCCAGGATCAGCAGATAGGCCAGCGCCAGCGTGGACCACTGCCGGAACGATGCGCTGAGCAGGGTTCGCCATGGCGGGCATACACGCCAGCGAACCCCGAGACCCAGCAGAAGCAGCCCCAGGACCGTCAGTTC
The DNA here is from genome assembly GCF_050632235.1 of Roseateles chitinivorans. Classification (GTDB taxonomy): domain Bacteria; phylum Pseudomonadota; class Gammaproteobacteria; order Burkholderiales; family Burkholderiaceae_C; genus Roseateles; species Roseateles chitinivorans_A. The sequence continues at coordinate 5,874,593 of NZ_CP192584.1, forward strand.
GATATGGCGATCGAGGCGATATTCCCCCGGATAGTCAAGAGTCAATCCCGTCCAGGAATGAAAGGCCTCAAAAGACTCCGACCAGTTTCGGAGCAGCAAGGCGACGATCAGGACGGGAGACCACCGGATGAATTGAATCGACCTGCGCCGGACACGTGCGAGAAACGTCTGGCGATGGGCATATTCAAACATGGAGCGACAGCGTGGCAATCCGAGTGGCGCATGCTAATCAAGACAGAGAAATCAAACCCTGGAGATTTCCCGACTACTCATATTTGTCAGACACCGACTGACAGGAGGTATCAAGTTCAAATGGAGTACTGGCCTCACAATAATCAGCCAACAGTTTCAAGTAATATCCTTTCAGAGATTCCACTGCTAGCCTTCAATGGGTGGATGCATCGCATCGACTCGTACCGAGCGATTTCTCGGATTCTTTGAAAGCAGATATGCAAGTTTTGACAAGCCAGGAAATCGACATGGTTTCCGGGGGCGACAGCTGGGCCGGCACGCCGGAGGGCCGGGAGCCGGTTCCCGTGCCCGAGACATTCATCGGATGCGTGGAGCGGGAGTCGGGCATGCCGGGCGTCAGTGAAAGCAGCGCGATCATTTCCTGCGGCGCCCAGAAAATCTATGAATGGCTGATGCAGTACTGACTGCAAGACAAGGACTACTCGACTGACCGCTTGACGGGGTGATTCCAGATCCCCGCCGGTCACCACACAGGGCGCCTCGGCGCCCTGTTTCATTCCGTGCGCCGCGCGCCAACGCTTCCTTCACCAAGCCTTCAACCATCGCGGGTAGCCTCCGTCGCCAAAGCCGGGCACACCGGCGCCGAAGAAAGCGATCGTGGTCATGCAGCGCGTCGAGGGGGTGAGCGTGGGAGAGGACCGGGAGGAGCAGGAGACCGAGGGCGTGACCGCCTCCGCCCTGGGGATCGGCGTGCGCCGCCGAGCCGTGGTGCTCGCGCCGCTGCTCGCGCTGGGAGCGAAGGCCTCCGCCGCGCCGGTGGTGCCCATGACGCAGGTCGTGCCGCTCGCGCTGCCGGAGGGGATCAACATCGCGCGGATCAAGCCGGTGCTCGAGCTCATCGGCCGGAACGCGGAGCTCGCCTGGGACTACCAGCTGGTGCCGGTGCCGCGCCTGCTGGCGCTGGTGGAGAACGGCTGGACGCTGGGGTTCGGGGCCGGACGGTCGTCGAGCCGCTCGTCGCGGCTGCTGTTCTCGGAGGACGTCTTCGTCAGCGGCGTGTGGCCGATCGCGCGGAGCGAAGTGGACCGCGAGCTGCGCGGCGTCGAGGACCTCAAGGACCTGCGGGTGTGCCTGGTGCGGGGGCTCGACTACGGACGGGCGCTGGAGCAGGCCAAGGGGTCAGTCTTTGCTGCGGAGTACGTGTCCGGGGATTTCCGGACGAGGATCCGGCAGCTCATGGCCGGTCGCTGCGACGTGCTGCTGGCCATTCACTTCAATGCGGATGTGCGCGTGCTGAGGCAGCGCATCACGGACTCGGGCGGCAACCTGGAGCGGCTGAAGGTCGGACCGGCGCCCCTGGGCAACCTGGCCGAGCGCTTCGTGACGGCGCGGGGCAGCAGCCTGGCGGCGCTGGTGCCGGTGCTGGATCAGGCGGTGCGGAGCAACCGCCGCGAGATCGGGCAGTTGCTGGCGTCGGAGGACTGAGCGGCGAGGCGCGGACCCGCGTCGACCCGGCCCCAGGCCGGCCATCCGAACACCGGTACGGTGCCGCGAAGCGATGCCCGGGCCGGTCGATCGCCGGCACGACCTGGTCACGGGAGCGTCATCCACGACACGGACAGTCTTCGATAAGAAGGAGTCCGTCAGTCATGCCGAAAGAAGTCGCGTCGAATCCGCTCAGCTCGCTGCCCGTCCCGCAGCCGCTGGCGACCACCAGCACCCAGACGCCGCCGTCGGCCGGCAGTTCCTCGCGACCGGCGTCCTCCACCGGCGAATTCCAGGGCGGCGCGCTGTCGTCGCGTCGCGCCGCGCACGGCAGCGCGGGCCCCGGTTCCGGCGGCAGTTCCAGCAGCAGCGCCAGCAGCAGTTCCAGCAGCAGTTCAAGCGCGTCGTTCGTGACGGCCAGGACCTCCGCCAGCACGTCCGCCTCCTCGACCGCGTCGAGCACTTCCACGACATCGTCGACGGCGTCGACCGCCTCCACGACAGCGACGCCACCGACGACGTCCGCGACGAGCGAGGTGCCACCGACCGCCCCGGGCTCCTCGCGCCTGGAAGCGGACAAGAAGCGCCGTGCCACCACCAACGGCCTGATGTACGCCTTCAACGCCCGCCAGGTGAATGTCGGCACCAAGATCGTGGGGGCCGGCTTCAACCATGCCCAGGAGCGCGCCCGCATCACGGGCCTGGGCCCGCCCCGCACCGACCACGACGCAGACCCGGTGGCCAGCCTGGTCAAGGAGGGTCGTCGCCTCGTCGACCGCAGCAACACGTTGCTCAACGGGTCGCTCGAACATCTGCCCGGCATCAACGAGCGCCCGCAGCGCTCGGCGGGCATGCGCATGCTGATCGCCATCCCGGGCTTCCGCGGCTTCAAGCCGAAGCGGGCCATCGACCTGATCAAGCAGGATCCGGCCTACCGCACCGACGCCAAGGCGTCGGACCACAGCCGCCAGGCGGCGGTCGCCGATCCCCGGCAGCGCCAGAGCGAACTGCTCGAGCAGATGCAGTCGCTCTCGGACGCGCACCATCGCGCCGATCAGGACTATGCGGAGAAGCGCGCGGCGCTCGATCAGGCGAAGACGACCCACCTGGCCGATTCGCCGGTCGTCCGGGCCGCCCAGAAGGCGCACGACGGCGCCTTGGCCGCCTTGGAGAAGGCGACCGGGAAGCTCGATGCGGCCGTCACCGTCAGCCATGTGATGGAGACCCACCTGCACGTGCTCGCGGTCGACCTGATCGACCAGAAGGTGAGCTTCGTCCACGCCGAGGTCCAGCAGCAGCAGGCGCGGCTGCGCGACATGAAGGGCAGCCTGGGCGAGGTCGTGAGCAACCTCAACCAGCAGCGCCGCCAGCTGGTCGGGGTGCATCAGGACGCGGTCGTGGCGCTGGCCGGGGCGGTCCATCAACGCGGCCAGGCGCAGACCGCGCTCGCGGCGGCGACCGACGCCCTGCCCCCGCATGCCGACGAGGCGCAGCGGGCCGCGCTCGATCCGCTGCGCACGGCCGTGTCCGACGCGGACCGCCACGTCGCCGCCCAGACCGCGCAGGTGGCCAGGGCCCAGCACGCGATCGACGACCTCGCGCCCTACTTCGAACAGCAGTTGCACCGGCTGGGCGAGCAGTCCCAGGCCGTCGAGGCCAATCTGAAGGCCCTGGAGGCGCCGGCCCGACAGCTCAGGACGCGAGCCGAGCAGGCCTCGGTCCGGTTGGACGGAGCCCGGGAGCTCGAGACGCAGCTCAGCCAGACCGCGCTCAACGCCGTGGCTCACCTGGCGCCGGGCTTCAAGAGCGACGCGCTGGCCACGCATGCCAGCGGCGGCGCGCTGCGCCACCAGCTGAGCGACGTCGCGCAGGCGCTCCCGCCCGAGGATCCGTCGGCGGAACGCGAGCTGCCGCGCGTGGCGGTGTTGGAGCTGCTCAGCCGCGGCCTGTCCGGCGCTTGCGACGGCGACGCCGGTCGCGCTCAGAAGCTGCTGTCCGACCTGCGCAGCAAGCCGCTGGACCACTGGGTCCCACCGCCGGCAGGCGCCACCGCCGCCGAGGGTGCTGTCGTCGCGCACGAAGCGCCTTCCGCGGACATGCAGCGCCTGTTGCGGGGCATGGCGCAGGTGCCGCGCGGCGGCGAGGTGCTGAATCTCGTGGCCAGCCAGGCCTCCACGCAGCCGGGCGAGGAGAAGCCCGCCGCGCTCGGGCGCGGCCAGATGGAAGCGCAGCAGGCCTACTGGATGGCCCATCGGGCGCAGGCGCAGGAGAGCGATCCCGCGGTGAAGACCTGGCTGGGCGACGCCATGAGGGTGGCGCAGCACGAGGTCCGCAACGCCAAGGGCGCGACGGTGTTCGACACCGCCGACCTGCCGCCCAGGCAGATGGCCGCCTACAACGCCGTGAGGAACGGTTTCCTGTCGAACGCGGCCGGGTCCGACTACGACCTGACCAGCCGCAATCTGCAGAAGATCGGCGGCGACTGGGTGCGCAACGCCCAGGACGATCGCCATGCCTTGCTGCGCGTGCTGCCGAAGTCGATCAATCCGAGCAAGGGCAAGACGCCCTACGAGCCCAAGACGGTGAGCCTGGCGCAGAAGCAGATGGAGGCGCAGGGCATGTCCACGACCAAGACGGTCGCCGAGGGCGCGCTGCAGGCGGCCGCGCAGGAACTCAGCACCCGCGCGCGCCAGGGCGTGATGCGGGCGCGGCCGGGGCAGGCGGACAACGCCGACGCGCGCCGGTACGACGCCACGCTGCAGGCGATCGGCGAGCACCTGGCCAGCCACAAGGCCGCGCCGACGTCGCTGAGCCGCATGGCCGGCACGCTGAAGATGAAGACGCCGGAGTTCCATCAGACCAAGCGGCTGTACGACGCCCAGCTGGGACAGAAGGACGTGGCCGAGATCCGCGCGCGGGTGCACAACATCCTGCAGCCGCCCGAGCCCCGGCAGGCCGGGCCGAACAAGCTGGCCAAGCCGCACCGCAACCCGGTCCTGAACCCGACCGACCGGCCGCTGCCGCCGACCATCGAGGCCTTGTTCCAGCGCAATCCGCTGCCGGTGACCGACCTGCTGAAGGCGCTGCATGCCGAGATCGCCGCCGATCCCCAGGCGGCCCAGCCGGCGCTCGCCGGACTGGCGGAGGCGCTGAAGAACGATTTCGGCAGCGGCAGCGGTAGCGGCGGCGGCGGTGCCGCCGGCATCGACGCCAAGGTCGACCACGCCAAGCTCAAGCGCCTGACCAGTACCGAGGACGTCAAGGCCTTCTTCACGCCGATGCTGCAGGACCTGCGGCTGCGCGACCAGGTGGCGATGAGCGGCGGCGGGGTCAAGGGGATCGGCATCCCCTTCGTGCCCTGGACGCCGATGCCGCCCCTCCTGATGTCGGCGAGCGCCGACCTGCACTCGAAGAAGGACGAGGCCGCGATCCAGTTCAAGAGCCCGACCTTCGCGGCCGAGATCAAGGTCGAGGAAAGCACCGCGCGCACGCGCAACATCAAGGGCACGCTGGGGCTGGGCGTGGACCTGGGGGTGGCCAAGCTGGTGGCGCCGTCGGCGTCGGCCAAGCTCGAGTCGAGCAAGGGGCACGCGGTGTCGACGACGGTGCGCACGCTGCGCGACAAGGACGACCTGGGGGTGCGCAAGGAGCAGGACGCGATCGATCACAACCTGGCGGTGCTGGACACGCTGCTGCGCTGGGACAGCGACGACAAGCAGCCGAAGAACGCGGCCGGCCAGGTCGACCCCGCGCAGAAGTTCGCGGGGCCGTTGGAAGCCTTGCTCGCGCTGCATCCCAAGGCGCTCGTGGCCTCGGGAGAGCGCGACGTGCGGACCCGCCAGCTCGGGCTGGACCTGAGCGTCTCGGCGCGTTTGGGCTTCGGCGACGGGTACGCCTCGATGGGGGTGGCGTTCAACCCGGTGACGGTCAAGAGCGAGAAGACGCTGGAGCAGAGCACCGAGCGCACCGGCTACGCGCATCAGACGGTGCACGACCGCGCCGACCAGCGCCGCCAGCGGATGGCGATGACCGGCGGGGTCTCGGGCGCGTTGAGTTTCTTCAAGCAGCCGGTCGATGCGCAGGCGCACAAGGCGGGCGACGACCACAAGGGGAGCGTCCGGGTGGCGGGGGCGACCAACCTGCTGGACATCTCGCGCGAGATCGCGTCGAACTTCGAGAAGAACGGCGCGACGCGCTTTCCGATCGGCGACCGGGTGGGCGGCGCCGTCGACCGCAGCTACGGCAGTCCGAAGGATCTGCTCGCCGAGATCGACCAGCACCGCGAGGAGTTCCTGATGCGTTGCCTGGACACCTTGCCGCGGGCCAAGGACGCGGCGATGGACACGCCGGAGCGGCGCCTGGTGGCGCACGATATGCTGCGGCAGTTCGAAGCCGACCTGCATGAGGCGAAGGACCATCCGAACCTGCAGTTCAACATCAAGTACGAGATGCAGCCGCGGATGAGCGGGCTGATCGATGCGCTGCGGGGGTGGAGGCGCAGGCGCTGCAGGCGGGGGACAAGGCCACGGCGCAGGAGGCGCGGGACGCGTCGCAGACCTTGCTGTCGTACCGGTCGTCGTGGGCGGTGAAGAACGCGGCGATCCGCAACAAGGGCAAGGACAGCTCGGAGACCGGGGTCGACTTCGTCGGCCGCTGGCAGCGCACGCATGGCGCGGAGACGAGCCGGGCGCTGGCGGCGTTCCCGGGCTGAGGCCGGGCACGCGCACGACGCGGCCGTCCCCGCGCGGGCTCACGCCTGGGCAGCGGCGCGGATCTGCGGCTGCAGCGTGGCGAGGAAACCCGCCATCGTCTGCTCGCGCAGGTCGACCGCCTTGGCGCCGCCGCCGGCGATCACCGAGACCTCGGAGAAGCCGAGGACCTCGAGGATCAGGCGCAGATAGCGCGAGGCGATGTCGCGCTCGCGGATCGGCGAGCCCTCGGTGTAGACGCCGCCCGAGGCGAGCAGCACGGTGGCCTGCCTGCCGGTGACGAGTCCCTTCCCGTCGACGCCCAGCGTCAGGCCCTTGCGCACGATGTGGTCGATCCAGGCCTTGAGCGACGCGGGCACGTTGTAGTTGTAGACCGGGGTGGCGATGGCGAGGTGGTCGGCGGCGAGCAGCTCCGCGACCAGTTCGTCGGAGAGCCGCAAGGCGTCCTGCATGGCGGGCGTCTGCTGTGGGGGCGGCGTGAAGTAGGCCTGCAGCCAGGGCGCGTCGACGAAGGGCAGCGCGGTGAGGGCCAGGTCGCGGCGCGTCACCTCGCCTTGCGGATGCGCGGCGAGCCAGTCCTCGACGAACTGGCGGGTCATGTGGCGCGAGACGGAGTGGTCGCCGCGGGCGCTGGTTTCCACGAGGAGGAGTCGGGGCATCGAAGGCATCCGGAGTGGGCAAGCCTGCATTGGAGCGGCGGCACTCCAGCGGCGGAAGAGATATTCTTTCGATGAAATCCATCGCTTGAACTGATAGCTCATGATCGGCACCTTCACCCTGGACCAGCTGCGGGTCCTCGTCACGATCGCGGAGGTCGGGAGTTTCTCGGCGGCGGGGCGTCAGCTGAGGCGGGCGCAGTCGGCGATCAGCCAGGCGATCGCGACGCTGGAGTCGACGCAGGGCGTGGCGCTGTTCGACCGCGGCGGCCACCGGCCGGTGCTGACGGACGCGGGACGCGTGCTCGTCGCGCATGCGCGGCTGGTGCTGGCGAGCGCCGCGCGCTTCGAGGCGGTCGCGGCGAGCACGCGCGGCGGCGTGGAGCCGGAACTCGCGCTCGCCATCGATCCGTTGGTGCCAACCGGGCCGCTGATCGAGAGCCTGCACGCGCTGGGACAGCAGTTCCCGGACCTGCCGGTGAGCTTCTCGACCGAGGGGCTGGGCGGTTCGCTGCGGCGGCTGCGGAGCGGATCGGCGGCGCTGGCGATCTGCCTGCTGCTGCCGGCGGTGCCGGAGGACGTGGTGGCCTACCCGCTGCTGCGGGTGGGGATGCGGCCGGTGGTGGCGACGACGCATCCGCTGGCGTCGCTCAAGCGCGCGGCGCGGCCGGGCGACCTCGAACCGCACGTGCAGCTGGTGCTGTCGGATCCGGTGGCGCCGGAGGGGAGAACTTCGGGGTGACGAGCGCGCGGCTGTGGCGCTTCGTGGACCTGGGCCGGCGGATGGACTTCCTGCTGGCGGGATTCGGGTGGTGCCGGATGCCAGAGCACCTGATCGAGGCGCCGATCGCGGCGGGGCAGCTGAAGGCGTTCCGCATCCACGAGGACCCGACGCCGCGCGAGGGCCTGACCATCTACGCCGCGCATGCGCGGGACCGGGAGCCGGGCGTGGCGGGGAAGTGGCTGCTGGAGGAGCTCAAGCGTCGGTTGAGCGTCTGAGCGCGGGTGAGTGAGAACTAGCTAACGGTCACGGCGCTCTGGCGCCTGGCGCTGCGCGCCCGCTCGCGATACTCGTCCCTCGTCTTCAGGGAGAGAGCCGACATGGCCAGAGAGAAGAAGGGGTCCACGGGAGAGGATCCAGTGAAACCGGCCGCGTGGCCGGGCGCGGTGATGTCCTTCCTCCGGCGCTTCGCGGGAGCGACGCGGCGCGATCAGTCCGCCCCCGGTGAGGCCGCCGCCGCGATCGATGGCATGACCTGGCACCAGTTCGAGCTGCAACTTGGCGAGGCGTTCCGGCAGAAGGGATTCACCGTGGTCGAGATCGGCGGTGGTGGCCCCGATGGCGGCGTCGACCTCGTGCTGCGCAAGCCGGCGAGGACGGGGAACGAGACCTTCCTCGTCCAGTGCAAGCACTGGAAGGCCCACAAGGTGGGCGTCAGCGCGGTGAGGGACCTCTACGGGGTGATGGCGGCGCGCAGCGCCGCGGGTGGGTTCGTGGTGACCTCGGGGCGGTTCAGCAAGGAAGCCATTTCGTTCGCCGAGGGCCGCAACATGCGGCTCATCGACGGGCCGAAGCTGGCGGCGCTGCTGGCGACCTCGGCCGCGCCGCCGCTCGACTCGCAGCCCGCGTCGCAGCCGGCTCCGGCGGACGTCACGATGGTGGTCTGCCCGACGTGCTCGCAGCCGATGGTGCTGCGGACGCTGAAACGCGGACCGACGGCGGGTCAGCAGGTCTATGCGTGCTCGACCTACCCGGTGTGCAAGGGGACGAGGCCGGCCTGAGGGCCTGACGGCCCGGCGCTCAGGGCTGCAGCGCGCAGATGCCGGAGCTGCCGATCTCCGGGCGCGCGATGGGCTCCTCGTTGAGGTCGCACACCAGTCGCAGCGGCTTGCCGCCCAGTTCGCCGAGCTCGTCGTAGTTGTGCTTCGAGTGGTACCACCCTTGGTAGGTCTTGCCCTGCCAGACGAACTGGAGGCGCTGCTCGACGACCGGCTCATGGGAGATCCATGCGGCGGTGAACGAGCGCCCCGTGATGGCGCATCCAGCCGATGCTGGGCCCTCTCACGCCAAAATGGAGGCGTTCAGGACGTCGCACTTCATGGGCCAACGGCCATAATCCGTCGCCGCCCGCTCGTCGCGCAGCCTGTCGGTCCATCGCCTATCCCGTTCGTTACCCCATGCCTTCGTCCAAGTCTGCTTACGACCTGTCGTCCGGAGCACCGAGCCCCGTCGTCAGAGAAGAGCACATCGAGTACGGCTTCATCGGCAAGCTCCAGAGCCTCAAGTACGAGTACCGCCCCGACATCCGGGACCGCGCAGCGCTGGAACGCAACTTCCGCGAGAAGTTCGAAGCCCTGAACCGGGTCCACCTGTCCGACGGCGAGTTCGCCCGCCTGCTGGACGAAATCGTCACTTCCGACGTCTTCACCGCGTCCCGGAAGCTGCGTGAGCGCGAAACATTCACCCGCGACGACGGCACCCCGCTGAACTACACCCTCGTCAACATCAAGGACTGGTGCAAAAACAGCTTCGAGGTCGTCAATCAGCTGCGCATCAACACCGACTACAGCCACCACCGCTACGACGCTCTCATCCTCATCAACGGTGTGCCCTGCGTTCAGATCGAGCTCAAGACGCTGGGCATCAGCCCGCGCCGCGCCATGGAGCAGATCGTTGACTACAAGAACGACCCCGGCAACGGCTACAGCAAGACCCTGCTGTGCTTCCTGCAGCTGTTCATCGTCAGCAACCGAACCGACACCTGGTACTTCGCCAACAACAACGCGCGGCACTTCGCCTTCAACGCCGACGAGCGCTTCCTGCCGATCTACCAGTTTGCCGACGAGGCCAACAAGAAGATCACCCACCTCGACCACTTTGCCGAGACCTTCCTGCCCAAGTGCACGCTGGGCCAGGCCATCAGCCGCTACATGGTGCTGGTGGCCAGCGAGCAGAAGCTGCTGATGATGCGGCCCTACCAGGTGTATGCGGTCAAAGCCATCGTGGAGTGCATTCACCAGAACAGCGGCAACGGCTACATCTGGCACACCACCGGCAGCGGCAAGACGCTCACATCCTTCAAGGCGTCGACACTGTTGAAGGACAACCCCGACATCGAAAAGTGCCTCTTTGTGGTCGACCGCAAAGACCTGGACCGCCAGACCCGCGAAGAATTCAACCGCTTCCAGGAAGGCTGCGTCGAAGAGAACACCAACACCGGCGCGCTGGTGCGCCGCCTGCTGTCAGACGACTACGCCGACAAGGTCATCGTCACCACCATCCAGAAGCTGGGCCTGGCGCTGGACGAGAACAGCAAGCGCAACAAGCAACGCAAGAAGAACGACCTCAAGACCTACAAGGAACAGCTCGAACCGCTGAGCGATAAGCGCATCGTCTTCATCTTCGACGAATGCCACCGCTCGCAGTTTGGCGACAACCACGAGGCCATCAAGACCTTCTTCCCCAAGGCCCAGCTCTTTGGCTTCACCGGCACGCCCATCTTCGAGAAGAACGCCACCGCCAAGCAGTTCGAAGGCGAGGAAGGCCAGTTCAAGACCACAGAAGACCTGTTCCAGAAACAGCTGCACGCCTACACCATCACCCACGCGATTGAAGACGCCAACGTGCTGCGCTTCCACGTGGACTACTACAAGCCTGAAGGCAAGAATCCGCCCAAGCCCGGCGAAGCCCTGGCCAAGAGAGCCGTGATCGAGGCCATCCTGGCCAAGCACGACACCGCCACCGCCGGCCGCCGTTTCAACGCCGTGCTGGCCACCGCCAGCATCAACGACGCCATCGAATACCACGGTCTGTTCGACGAGCTGCAAAAAGCGAAACAGGCGGCCGACCCGGCCTTCCAGCCGCTCAACATCGCCTGCGTGTTCTCACCCCCGGCCGAAGGCAACCCCGACGTGAAGCAACTGCAGCAGGACCTGCAGCAGGAAAAGGCCGACAACGAGGAAGACCCCGAAGGCAAGAAGGCCGCGCTCAAAGGCATCCTGGCCGACTACAACGCCCGCTACGGCACCAACCACCAGATCGGCGAGTTCGACCTGTACTACCAGGACGTGCAAAAGCGCATCAAAGACCAGCAGTGGCCCAACGCCGACTTCCCCGCCGCCAAGAAGATCGACATCACCATCGTGGTCGACATGCTGCTCACCGGCTTTGACAGCAAGTACCTGAACACGCTGTACGTGGACAAAAACCTCAAGTTCCACGGGCTCATCCAGGCCTTCTCGCGCACCAACCGCGTGCTCAACGGCAGCAAGCCCTACGGCAACATCCTCGACTTCCGCCAACAGCAAACCAACGTGGACGAAGCCATCGCCCTGTTCTCGGGTGAAAACGCCACCGAGGAAGAACGCAAGATCTGGCTGGTGGACAAAGCCCCCGTGGTCATTGAAAAGCTCGACGCTGCCGTGAAAGAGCTGGCCGACTTCATGCATACCCAGGGCCTGCCCTGCGCGCCCGAAGCCGTGCCCCAGCTCAAGGGTGACGACGCCCGCGCCGCCTTCATCAAGGCCTTCAAGGAAGTGCAGCGCCTCAAGACTCAGCTGGACCAGTACACCGACCTCACCACCGACAACGCCGCCGCCATCGAAGCCATCCTGCCGCGCGAAGACCTGCAGGCCTTCCGTGGCGTGTACCTCGACACCGCCCAGCGCCTCAAGGCCCAGCAGGGCAAGACACCGCCCGGCGCAGACAACCAAGCCACCGCTGACGAAGTGGACCAGCTCGATTTCGAGTTCGTGCTGTTCGCCAGCGCCGTCATCGACTACGACTACATCATGGGGCTGATGTCCCGCTTCACCCAGCAGGGCACGGGCGGCAGCAAGCTCAAGATGAGCCGCGAGCAGCTCATCGGCATCATCGCGGCCGACGCCAAGTTCATGAACGAGCGCGACGACATCGCCGCTTACATCAACACCCTGAAGGCAGGCGAAGGCCTCAGCGAAACCGCCATCCGCGAGGGCTACCTCCGCTTCAAGAATGAACGCGACAGCGCCGAGCTGGCCGCCATCGCCGCCGAGCACGGCCTGGCTACCCCCGCCCTGCAAGCCTTTGTGGACCAGACACTGCAACGCCTGATCCTCGACGGCGACGCCCTCAGCGCACTCATGGAGCCGCTTCAACTCGGCTGGAAGGCGCGAGCGCAAGCCGAGACCGCGCTGATGGCCCAACTGATGCGCCTGCTGAACATGCGCGCCCAGGGGCGCGAGATTTCAGGACTCAGCGCCTATGAGCAGTAAGAAGGCGCCCATACCCGTGAGCAAGCCTTCAGCGCCATCCGCCACACCCGGTGACTTTGATGCGCTGGTGTCCGCCATCGTCCACATCCATGGCCAATCGCAGGCACTGGCGGCCAAGGCAGTCAACACCAGCCTGACCGTGCGCAACTGGCTGATCGGCCACCGCATCGTGGCGTTCGAGCAGCAGGGCAAAGACCGCGCGGCCTATGGCGAAAGGCTCTTGCCCGCCTTGGCGCAGCGCTTGGCGGCGGCCGGGCTCAAGCGGGTGGACGCCCGCGAGCTGCGCCGCTTCAGGCTCTTCTACAGTGTGTACCCGCAGATTCGGGAGACGCTGTCTCCCGAATGGCTGGCTGGCCCCGGGGCTGCGGCCTTGTCAGCGGCGCTGGCCGCACAGCCAGAGCCCAAACGGGAGTCGGCGTCTCCCGCATTGATCCACCACCTCTCTTTCTCCCACCTGGCCGAGCTGTGTGACCTGCCGGACGACACCCAGCGCCGCTTCTACGAGATGGAATGCCTACGCGGCAACTGGTCGGTGCGCGAGCTGCGCCGGCAGATCGACAGCCTGTACTACCAGCGCAGCGGCCTGTCCAAAGACAAGGCCCAGCTCTCCGCCCTGGCCCACGCGGCGGCCGACACGCTGCAGCCCGCCCACGTCATCCGCGACCCCTACGTCTTTGAATTTCTCGGCCTGCGCTCGCGCGATGTGATGGCCGAGTCCGACCTGGAAGACGCCCTGCTCGACCGCCTGCAAGACTTTCTGCTGGAGCTGGGCCATGGCTTCTGCTTCGAGGCGCGGCAAAAGCGCATCCTCATCGGCGATGAACACTTCTTCATCGACCTCGTCTTCTACCACCGCATCCTCAAGTGCCATGTGCTGGTCGAGCTCAAAACCGACGCCTTCCGCCACGAACACCTGGGCCAGCTCAACACCTACGTGGCCTATTACAAGAAACACCAGATGACCTCGGGCGATCAGCCACCCATCGGCATCCTGCTGTGCACGCGCAAGAACGACGCGCTGGTCGAGTTCGCCCTGGGCGACCTGAACAACCAGGTCTTCGTCTCCCGCTACGCCGTGGAGCTGCCGCGCAAGGAAGAGATGGAACGATTCATCACCCAGATCAGCCAGGAGGCGAGGGCATGAAGACCGGAGCCATGAAGGATCAGACCACGCCCGCGCTGGTGCCGAAGCTGCGGTTCCCGGAGTTTCGGAACGAAGACGCGTGGCAAGTGAAGCCTCTCAACAAGCTGCTGTTTGAGCCAAAGAAGCGAAACAGAGATCTTGAACTAGGCCCAGCGGATGTGCTGTCCGTGTCGGGCGAGCATGGGTGCGTGAATCAGATCGAGTTCATGGGCCGGTCGTATGCGGGTGCCAGCGTGAAGGACTATCACGTCGTCGAGCATGGCGACGTCGTTTACACAAAGAGCCCGCTCAAGAAGAACCCCTTTGGCATCATCAAAGCGAACAAGGGAAAGCGAGGCATCGTTTCCACCTTGTATGCCGTCTACCGGCCATTCCCAGATTGCTCCGCCACCTACGTGGATCATTTCTTTTCCGGCGACTACAACCTCAACGCCTATTTGCAGCCCCTCGTAAAGAAGGGCGCGAAGAACGACATGAAGGTGAACAACACCGATGTCCTCAAAGGCAACATCTGTGTTCCCAAGCTTCCCGAACAACAAAAAATCGCTGACTGTCTGGATTCCCTGGACGAACTGATCGCCGCGCAAGGGCGCAAGGTGGAGTCGCTCAAGACCCACAAACGAGGGCTGATGCAGCAGCTCTTCCCCCGCGAAGGCAAAAACCAACCGCGCCTGCGTTTTCCCGAATTTCGGGACGCGGGCGTGTGGGAGAAGAAGCCGCTCTCTGAGTTCATCCTTTCCCTGGATGGCGGTGTCAGCGTGAACGCGGGCGACAGCAGGCCAGCCAACAAGTCCGAGCTTGGCGTCTTGAAAACGAGTGCCATCACTAGAGGGGCGTTTGACCCAGAGGAAAACAAAGTCGTATTGGACAAGAGTGAGCTATCACGGCTGAGAGAACCGGTCACTGCCGGCACCATCATCATGTGCCGCAAGAACACGCCCGCGCTCGTGGGGGCTATCGCCTACGTTGACACGACACACGACAACCTCTATCTGCCAGATCTCCTTTGGGCAGCGAAGCCAAAAGAAGGCGTGTCGATGCGGTTCTTGGCATGCATTCTGGGTTCCGACGAGGGCCGAGCCACCCTGTTGAAGTTGGCCAAAGGCAGTTCAGCTTCTATGAGCAACATCACCAAGCCCGAGGTGCTCGCCATGTCCGTAACGGCACCGTCTCCCGCCGAACAACGACGCATCGCCGATTGCCTGAGCAGCATAGACACCCTCATCACCGCCGCCACCCAGGTACTCGAAGTGCTCAAGACCCACAAGCTGGGCCTGATGCAACAACTGTTTCCCTCGGCGGAGGCGCTGGAGGCATGAGCGACAAGCCGAAGATTCACCGCTTCGCCGACTTGCGCCGCCTAGTTACGCGGTTGCGCGACGACCTGAACGGCGGCGGTCAGGAGTTCGTGCTGCTCTATGCCTACAACGGCACGGGCAAGACCCGCCTGTCCATGGCCTTCAAGGACGGGGGCAAGAGCAAGAACAAGGGCCAGCCCGACACGCTGTACTTCAACGCCTTCACCGAAGACCTGTTTTCCTGGGACAACGATCTGGAGAAAGACAGCGAGCGACGCCTGCACATCAACACCGACTCGCAGTTCTTCAAGGGCTTGAAGGAGCTGGCCCTGGAGGAGCGCATCGGCCACTACCTGGCGCGCTACGCGGACTTTCTGTTCGACATCGACTACGACGCGTGGACCGTCAGCTTCCGCAAGGGTGAGACACGCCACATCAAGGTCTCACGCGGCGAAGAGAACATCTTCATCTGGTGTGTGTTCATGGCCATCTGCGAACGGGTCATCGACGGGGCCGAGGCGTACCGGTGGGTGAAGTACCTCTACATCGACGATCCGATCACCTCGCTGGACGACAACAACGCAATTGCCGTGGCCAGCGACCTGGCCAAGCTGCTGCGCAAGGCGAAGCGCAGAACGCGCCCCGAAACGGTGGCCGCGGATGCACCGGGCGAAGCCGACAACCCGCCCCGTATGGTGCCAGCGCCCATCAGAGCGGTGGTGTCGTCCCACCACGCGCTGTTCTTCAACGTGGTGTGCAACGAACTGAAGAAGGACGCACACAAGAAGTACTTCTTGCACCGCCCGGAGCGCGGTGACACGTACATGCTGCGGGCCACCGATGACACGCCCTTTTTCCACCACGTGTCCATGCTGGCCGAACTCAAGAAGGCAGCCCAGAGCGGGCAGCTGTTCACCTTCCACTTCAACATGCTGCGCAGCATCCTGGAGAAGACCGCCACCTTCTTTGGCAACGACGACTTCTCTGCCTGCATTCACGGCCTGGACGATGAAGACCTGTTTGCCCGTGCGCTCAACCTGCTGAGCCACGGCAAATACGACATCTACCAGCCCGCCGAGATGGTGGACGACAACAAGCAGCTGTTCCGCCAGATTCTGGACGCGTTCTTGGGTCGCTATCAGTTCGTCTTGCCGGACATCTTTGCGCCGCCGCCCAAGCATGCCAAGGCAGCCGCTGCGTGACCTCAAGAACAAAAGACCACCCATGACCGAAGAAAAACAGAAGCAACTCGGCAAGACCCTGTGGGCGATTGCCGACCAGCTGCGCGGCGCGATGGACGCGGACGACTTCCGCGACTACATGTTGTCGTTCCTGTTCCTGCGCTACCTGTCGGACAACTACGAAGCTGCCGCAAAGAAGGAGCTGGGCAGCGACTACCCGACACAGATTGACAGCTCGGTGTCGACCCCCTTGCAGCTTTGGTACGAAAGCAACCTGGACGACGTGCCGGCCTTTGAGAAGCAGATGCGCCGCAAGGTGCATTACGTCATCCGGCCTGAACACCTGTGGAGCGCCGTGGCCAACATGGCGCGCACGCAAGACGCGGTTCTGCTGAACACGCTGCAAAAAGGCTTCAAGTACATCGAGACGGAGTCGTTCGAGAGCACCTTCCAGGGCCTGTTCTCTGAAATCGACCTGACGTCGAACAAGCTGGGCAAGGGCTACACCGAGCGCAATGCCAAGCTGTGCACCATCATCCAGAAGATTGCCGAGGGGCTGGCGTCGTTCTCCACCGACGTGGACACGCTGGGCGATGCGTATGAATACCTGATCGGCCAGTTCGCGGCGGGCTCGGGCAAGAAGGCGGGGGAGTTCTACACGCCGCAGCAGGTGTCAGATGTGCTGTCGGCCATCGTCACACTGGACAGCCAGGAGCCCAAGACGGGGATCAGGCCGCGGCTGGACAGCGTGATGGACTTTGCCTGTGGCTCGGGCTCGCTGTTGATGAACGTGCGCCGCCGCATGCAGAAGGCCGGGGGCACGATTGGCAAGATCTACGGCCAGGAGAAGAACGTCACCACCTACAACCTGGCGCGCATGAACATGTTGCTGCACGGGGTGAAGGACACGGAGTTTGAAATCTTCCACGGCGACACGCTGGCCAACGAGTGGGACAAGCTGCGCGAGCTGAACCCCGCCAAGCAGCCGAAGTTCGACGCCATTGTGGCCAACCCGCCCTTCAGCCTGCGTTGGGAGCCTGGCGAGGCGATGGCCGACGACGTGCGCTTCAAGAACCACGGCCTGGCGCCCAAGTCGGCGGCGGACTTTGCATTTCTGCTGCACGGCTTCCACTTCCTGAAGGACGAAGGCGTGATGGCCATCATCCTGCCGCACGGAGTGCTGTTCCGGGGCGGGGCGGAAGAGCGCATCCGCACCAAGCTGCTGAAGGACGGGCACATCGACACCGTCATCGGTCTGCCGTCCAACCTGTTCTATTCGACGGGCATTCCGGTCTGCATCCTGGTGCTGAAGAAGTGCAAGAAGCCGGACGACGTGCTGTTCATAAACGCGGCAGAACACTTCGTCAAAGGCAAGCGCCAGAACCAGCTGACTGACGAGCACATCGCCAAGATCATCAAGACCTACCAGTTCCGTGAGGAAGAGGCGCGCTACGCACGCCGGGTAGACATGGCCGAAATCGAGAAGAACGATTTCAACCTGAACATCTCGCGCTACATCAGCACGGCGGTGGGTGAGGCGGAAATCGATCTGGATGACACGCACCAGGCGCTGCTGGATCTCGAGAAGGCGATAGCGGCTGCGAAGGACACGCACAACCGCTTCTTGAAAGAGCTGGGGTTGAAGCTGTTGCCGTAGGCCTCGTGCTGATGACGAATTGAGCTTCCAGAAAGCAGCCGGTCGTCGTTAGAGAACCATCACTGCGGCGAGCCCATAGCAATCATTGACGACATTGAAAGCGGGACGGGTTTACGCGGCATTCGTTGATGGTCATAAAAATCACTTCTTGTTGACGCCAGCATCCGGCGAGAAGTGAAGGCCCCAAATTTATTTCGCGACGGTTTTATTGAAAACCTTCGCGCCAAACCTGAGCGTCGATGACCTCACCGCCGTTTCTCTGTCCCAAAACTGTCCCAGGACATTTTTTAAGGCAGAAACGGCAGGGGCCTGCAGATACAAGCCCTTGATTCATAAACATAATTTTTGGTAGGCCGTACAGGACTTGAACCTGTGACCAAAGGATTATGAGTCCTCTGCTCTAACCAACTGAGCTAACGGCCCCCGGGGGTAATCGCATATACGAACCCTGGCGGGTTCGTTGGTTCCGGCGTTGCACCGGAGGTGCGGATTGTAAGCACGCTTGCGGCCTTCGCCGCCCGGCTCACTTCTGCGACAACGCGTTGCTCACCATCCTCGACGTGATGTCGACGATCTCGATCATGCGGTCGTAGGCCATCCGCGTCGGGCCGATGACGCCGAGCGTGCCGACCACCTCGCCGTCCACCTCGTACGGGGCGGACACGATGGAGAGCTCCTCCACCGGCACCACATGGCTCTCCCCGCCGATGTAGATCCGCACGCCTTCCGCGCGCTCCGACACATCCAGCAGCCGCATCAGCTGCGTCTTCTGCTCGAACATGTCGAACATCCGCCGCAGGCTCCCCATGTCGTGGCTGAAGTCCTGCACCGTCAGCAGGTTCCTCTCCCCGGAGATGATCATCGGCTCGTGCTCCGTCACCCCCTGCTGCCCGACATCCACCGCCGCGCTCATCAGCTTGGCGATCTCCCCGCGCAGCTGGTCCACCTCCGACCTCAGCCGGTCCCGCACCACATCCAGGCTCAGCCCCGAGTAGTGCGCGTTCAGCCGGTTGCTCGCCTCCACCAGATCCGCCTGGGTCAGGTCTTGCGCCGTGAACACCAGCCGGTTCTGCACGTCCCCGTCCGGCGACACCATGATCACCAGCACCCGCCGGTCCCCCAGCTTCAGGAACTCGATGTGGTGGAACACCGCCGTCTTCCGCGGCGACGTCACCACCCCCACGAAACTCGACAGGCTGCTCAGCAGCTGCGCCGCGCTCGCGATCACCTTCTGCGGCTGGTCAGGCAACAACTGGCTCTCGAAGGAGCCCGCCCCCTCGCGGTGCATGCCCGGCTTGGCCGTCAGCAGCGTGTCCACGAACAGCCGGTACCCCCGCGCCGTCGGAATCCGCCCCGCGCTCGTGTGCGGGCTCGCGATCAGTCCCAGCTCCTCCAGGTCCGCCATCACGTTGCGGATGGTCGCCGGACTCAGCTCCAGCCCCGACGCCTTCGAGAGCGTGCGCGAGCCCACCGGCTGGCCGTCGGCGATGTACCGCTCCACCAGAGCCTTCAGCAGTGTCTTCGCGCGATCGTCCAGCATGGTTTTCATTCTAAAGAACCCGGTGCGTACACCCCCGCACACCCCCGGTCCCAGCACATCGCTGTGGTGTAATTCCCGCCATGTCCAAGCGCTTCCGCCACGTGGCCATCGTCGGAAAACCCCAGTCCAGGGGCATCCGGCCCATCCTGGAAGAGATTGCCGATTTTGTCGCCTCCCAGGGATTGGATGTTTCCCTTGAACAGGAAACCGCCGACAGCACCGGCATCACCGCCCTGCCCGGCCTCTCCCACGCCGAACTCGGCACCCAGTGCGACCTGGCCATCGTCGTCGGCGGCGACGGCACCATGCTCGGCTTCGCCCGCCAGGTCGCCCGCTACAACCTCCCCCTCGTCGGCATCAACCAGGGACGCCTCGGCTTCATCACCGACATCTCCGCCGACCAGTTCAAGGAATCCCTCGCCCCCATCCTCGCCGGCGACTTCGAGATCGAGCACCGCTCCCTGCTCGAAGGCGCCGTGATCCGCGACGGCGAGCAGATCTTCTCCGGCGTCGCCCTGAACGATGTCGTCGTCTCCCGCGGCGCCACCGCCGCCATGGTCGAGCTGCGCGTGGACGTCGGCGACGAGTTCGTCGCCAACATGCGCGCCGACGGCGTCATCGTCGGCACCCCCACCGGCTCCACCGCCTACGCGCTGTCCGCCGGCGGACCCATCCTGCACCCCGGCATCGCCGGCTGGGTCCTGCTGCCCATCGCGTCCCACGCCCTCTCCAACCGCCCCATCGTGCTGCCCGACAACGGCGAGGTCCGCCTCACCATCGTCGCCGGCCGCGACGCGTCGGTGAACTTCGACATGCAATCCCTCGCCTCCCTGCTCCACGGCGACTGCATCACCGTGCGCCGCTCCCAGCACCGCGCCCCGTTCCTCCACCCCCGCGGCTGGTCCTACTACGCCACCCTGCGCCGCAAGCTCCGCTGGAATGAAGGCAACACCTGATGCTGCGCCGCCTCGCCCTCAAGGACTTCGTGATCGTCCCGGCGCTCGAACTCGACTTCGCCGCCGGCTTCTCCGCCCTCACCGGTGAAACCGGCGCCGGCAAGTCCATCCTGATCGACGCCCTCCAGCTCGCCCTCGGCTCCCGCGGCGACGCCGCCGTCGTGCGCGAAGGCGCCGCCCGCGCCGAGATCTCCGCCGAGTTCGACCGCCCCGCCGTCCTCGCCCCCTGGCTGGAGGAAGCCGGTTTCGACACCGCCGTCGACGGCCACGACGACACCCTGCTGCTCCGCCGCGTCATCGACGCCCAGGGCAAGAGCCGCGCATGGATCAACGGCGGCACCGCCACCGTCGCCCAGCTGCGCGAACTGGCGGAACACCTGCTCGACATCCACGGCCAGCACGCCTGGCAAGGCCTGACCCGCCCGGTCAGCGTACGCGCGCTGCTCGACGAGTTCGCGCAGATCGACGGCAAGCCGATGGCCGCCGCCTTCGCCGACTGGCGCCAGGCCACCGAGGCGCTCGCCGCCGCGCAGGCCAAGCAGGCCGACCTCGCCCGGGAACATGAGCGCCTGAGCTGGCAGATCGGCGAGCTCGGCCGCCTCGCGCCCGGCGCCGACGAGTGGGAAGAACTGAACGCCGAGCATCAGCGCCTGTCGCATGCGCAGTCGCTGATGGACGCCGCCCGCGGCGCGCTCGAACGCATCGCCGAGGCCGAGATCAACGCCGAGGCGCTGACCGATGAAGCGCTGTCCGCGCTGCAGGACGTGCTCAGCTACGACGCCGGCCTGCAGGACACCGTCACCGCGCTGCTCGGCGCGCAGGCGCAGCTGCAGGACGCGGCGCACAGCCTGAGCTCGTATCTGAACGCCGCGGACCTCGACCCCGACCGGCTGCAGCAGCTCGACGAGCGCGTGTCCGCCTGGGTCACGCTCGCGCGCCGCTACCGCCGCCAGCCGGCCGAGATGGCCGCGCTGCTCGTCGAATGGAAGGACGAGCTCGCGCAGCTCGACGCCGCCACCGACCTCGACGCGCTGCAGGCCAAGGTGGCCGCCGCGCTGAAGCGCTTCCAGAAGGAAGCCAAGACCGTCAGCACCGCGCGCGCCAAGGCGGCGCCGACGCTGTCCGACGCCGTCTCGCAGGCGATGCAGCAGCTCGGCATGTCCGGCGGCCGCTTCGAGGTCGCGCTGCTGCCGCAGGACGAGCCGCAGAGCTTCGGCCTGGAGTCCGCCGAGTTCCTCGTCGCCGGCCACGCCGGCTCCACGCCGAGGCCGCTGGCCAAGGTCGCCTCCGGCGGCGAGCTCTCGCGCATCGCGCTGGCCATCGCCGTCACGACCAGCCAGCAGAACAGCGGTGCCGGCACTTTGATCTTCGACGAGATCGACGCCGGCGTCGGCGGCGCCGTCGCGGAGACCGTCGGCCGGCTGATGAAGCAGCTCGGCCAGCGCGCGCAGGTCCTCGCCGTCACGCACCTGCCGCAGGTCGCCGCCTGCGCGGATCACCACTTCCTGGTCGCGAAGGCGCTCAAGGACGGCAAGACCAACTCCGACGTCCGCCCCATCGCCGGCGAGGCCCGCACCGCCGAGATCGCCCGCATGCTGGGCGGCGAGCGGCTGTCGTCGACCTCGCTCGCCCATGCGCAGGAAATGCTGGAGCTGTCCGCCAAGGGCGCCCCGGCCAAGCCCTCCCCCAACAGAAAGGTGAAGCCGTGAGCGCGCCCCATACCGCGCCGGTGCCGCCCGACCAGGCCACGCCCACCGCCACCTCGCCGCGCGGCGAGGTCGTGCTCGTCACCGGCATGTCCGGCGGCGGCAAGTCGATCGCGATGCACGCGCTCGAGGACGCCGGCTTCTTCTGCGTCGACAACCTGCCGCCGGAACTGCTGCCGCAGTTCCTCGAGCTCGAACGCCAGCGCGGCTGGCGCCGGGTCGCGATCGCGGTGGACGTGCGCAGCGCCGGCTCGCTGCCCACGCTGCTGCAGCACATCAAGGAGATGCGCCAGGAAGGCGTGTCGCTGCGCGCGGTCTTCCTCGATGCCGACGACGACACGCTGCTGCGCCGCTTCTCGGAGACGCGCCGTCCGCATCCGCTGCGCGCCCGGTATGACTCGCGCGACGACGGCGACACGCATCGCGCGCTGCAAGAGGCGATCGCGCTCGAGCGCGAACTGCTGACGCCGCTGCGCATGGAGTCCACCGTCATCGACAGCAGCCAGCTCCGCCCCGCGCAGCTGCGCCACTGGCTGCGCGACCTGGTGCATGTCAGCGGCTCCTCGCTGACGCTGGTGTTCGAGTCCTTCGCGTTCAAGCACGGCGTGCCCAGCGACGCGGATTTCGTCTTCGACGTGCGCGTGCTGCCCAACCCGTATTACGACCGCGAGCTGCGTCCGCTCACCGGTCGGGATGAGCCGGTCGCGGCCTATCTGGAGAGCCAGCCCGAGGTCCGGTTGATGCTCAGCCAGATCGGCGCGTTCATCGCGCAGTGGCTGCCGAACTTCGCGCAGGACCAGCGCAGCTACCTGACCGTCGCCATCGGCTGCACGGGCGGGCAGCACCGCTCGGTGTACCTCGTCGAGACGCTGGCCAAGCAGTTCGCCTTCCACGGCCAGGTGCTGAAGCGGCACCGGGAGCTGGACGCGCGCTGAGCGCGCTCAAACAGTCTCAGGCAGTCTCAGGCGGCGCTTCCCGCGCCGCCTTCTTCCCGCGCCTGGTGCTCGATCTCCTGCACCTGGTTGAACAGCAGGATGCCCAGCACCACCGAGGCGAACGGCATCAGCACCACCATCAGGATCGCCCACAGCGTGGGGCTGCGCTCCGCGCGCTTGGCCGCGATGGTCATGTAGACGAAGTGCGCGCACAGCGCGGCCGCCAGCCCGATCGACAGCATCGTCAGCTTGGCCGGATCACCGTCGTCGCCCCCTGGGTCTCGCTGATCAGGAACCACAGGCACACGCCGCTGGCGAGCAGCGCGACGAGGGCCGACTCCAGAGCGCTCTTGATGGCCGCTGCCCGGCCCGGCTTGACGTCGTTCGACATGGTGTCCCTGCATGCGGTTGAGACCTGCGCGGGCCGCTCCCGGGCCCGTCTTCGCGATCGCGAGAGCATACCGGCAGCGCGGCCCGGCGCCCAGCCGCAGAAGCCCTCGGCGCCCGCTTCCACCGCTGGTCCGGTGGCGGGTCCGGCGCCCCTAGTCCAGCAGCTTCTTCAGCGGCGCCGGCAGCGCATACTCCGCCAGTCGCTCGCGCGCGACCCACACGCCCTCGCCCGCCGGCCGCGTCTCGCGCGTCAGCAGCGCGCGCCGCGGATGCAGCAGCCAGTCGAAATGCGTCAGCACATGCTTCACGCGCGGCAGCGTCTCCGGCGCCGCGACGCCCAGCGCCGCGCTCTGGGCCGTCAGCGCGGCCTCGTCGTCGAACAGCGGCAGCGTCCACAGGCCACCCCAGACACCTTCCGACGGCCGCTGCTGCAGCCAGATGCGGCCCTCGTGCTCCAGCCACAGCCACCAGTTCTCCCGCTGGCCGCGCTTGAGCTTCTTCGTCTTGACCGGGTAACGCGTCGGATCCCCTCCGCCAGCCCCGCGCACAGCGACGCCACCGGGCACAGCAGGCATTGCGGGCTGCGCGTCGCACACAGGCTCGCGCCGAGGTCCATCATCCCCTGCGTGTAGGCCGGCATGTCGGCCGGCGACGTCGGCAGCAAGGCCTCGGCGCGGCGCCACAGGCGCTTCTCCTGCGCCGACGAGGCCAGGTCGCCGTCGAAGGCCAGCAGCCGGCCGAGCACCCGCTTGACGTTGCCGTCCAGGATCGCGACCCGCTCGTCGAAGCAGAACGACGAGATCGCCGAAGCCGTCGAACGCCCGATGCCGGGGAGCTCCGCCAGCACCTCCGCGCTGCGCGGGAACTCGCCGCCATGGCGCTCCACCACCGCCTGCGCGCACTTGTGCAGGTTGCGCGCGCGGCTGTAGTAGCCGAGGCCGGCCCAGGCGGCCATCACCTCGTCGTTGGGCGCCGCGGCCAGCGCGGCCACGGTGGGGAAGCGCTCCAGGAAGCGCCGGTAGTAGCCCAGCACCGTCGTCACCTGCGTCTGCTGCAGCATGATCTCGGAGAGCCACACGCGGTACGGATCGCGCGTGTTCTGCCACGGCAGGTCGTGCCGGCCGTCCCGGCGCTGCCAGGCCAGCAGCCGCGGGGCGAAATCGTCACGCACCGCGTCGACGCGGGCGTCCAGTTCGTCGTCGGTCATCGTTTCTGGCAGCTCGGGCAGAAGAAGGTCGACCGCTGGCCCTGCACGATGCGCCGGATCTTCGTCCCGCAGACGCGGCACGGCTCGCCCTCGCGTCCATACACGCGCGCCTGCATCTGGAAGCTGCCCGCGACGCCGTGCGCATCCTTGAAGTCGCGCAGCGTGCTGCCGCCGGCTTCGAGCGCCTCGCCCAACACCTGTCGCAATGCCCCCGCCAGCTTCTCCGCGCGCGGCTTGCTGAGCTTGCCGGCCGGCGCACGCGGATCGACACCCGCCATGAACAGCGCCTCGCACGCATAGATGTTGCCCGCGCCGACGACCACGTCGCCGGCCAGGATCGCCTGCTTCACCGCGACGCGCCGGCCGCGGAAGCCTTCATGCAGGTAGGGACCGTGGAACTCGATGTCGAACGGCTCCCGGCCGATGCGGGCCAGCAGCTTCGCGGCCGGCTCCACGTCGAGACCGTCCGACCACACCACCGCGCCGAAGCGCCGCGGATCGGTCAAGCGCAGCACGCCGCGATCGGTCACCAGTTCGAAATGGTCGTGCGGCCCCGCCGGCGGCTGCTGTTCGCGGAACGCCAGCGAGCCCGACATGCCCAGGTGCAGCAGCAGCCCGCCTTCGCCCTCGTCCGCATGACCGGGTTGTTCGGCCGTCGCCCGCAGCGGCAGCCAGATGTACTTGCCCCGCCGCTGAGCGTCGCCGACACGCCGGCCGACCAGCCGTTCGGCCGCGACGCCGAGCGGCCAGCGCAGCGGCTTCCCCAGCCGCACGTCCAGCACGCGCGCCCCGGCGATGGCCGGCGCAAAACTTCGTCGTGTAACTTCAACTTCCGGTAACTCGGGCATCCCGGGATCATAGGCGCGGCCTTCTTCCCGGGTCCCTAGAATGGTCCGTGGCCCACGGTTTGCCCCGCGAGCCTTCCCGTCCAGTTCAGGAGTCACGTCATGCCCGCCCTTGTGCGCCACCGCTGGTGGCTCTCTGCCGCCCTCGCCCTGAGCTGCGCCGCCCACGCCCAGATCACGCCCGCCGCCCCGGCCCCCCAGGGCGAAGCGCCGGCCGCCGCCGACGCGCCCGCCTCCGCCGCCTCCGCGCCCGTGGTCAATTCCGACCTCGACGCGCCGATGTTCTATCAGCTGCTGATCGGCGAGATGGAACTCCAGGGCGGCGAACCCGGCGTCGCCTATCAGGTGATGCTCGACGCCGCGCGCCGCAGCGGCGACGAGGAACTCTTCCGCCGCGTCGTCCAGATCGCGCTGCAGTCGCGCGCCGGCGACCAGGCCGTCGTCGCCACCCGCGCCTGGCGCGAGGCGATCCCGAACTCGCTGGAAGCGCATCGCACGCAGATCCAGCTGCTCGCGCTGCTGAACCGCCCGGCCGAGATCCCGCCGGTGCTGCGCTCGCTGATGGCGCTGACGCCGGCCGATGGCCGCGGCGCCTTGATCGCCGCGCTGCCCGCGCTGTTCCAGCGCAATCCGGAGCCGGTCCGCGTCCAGGAGGCCTTCGAGCCGATGCTGCGCGAGACCGCCGCGAAGCCCGAGACCCGGTTCGCCTCGCTGCTGGTGCTGGCGGAATTCGCCAAGAAGGCCGAGCGCTACGAGACCGCGCTGATCCACGTCCGCGCCGCGGCCAAGGACTTCCCGGAACGCGAGGAGCCGCTGCTGCTGGCGCTGGAACTGCTGCCGCACCGCCCCGAGGCCGAGGCGCTGATCACCGCCGAGCTGCAGGCCAAGCCGGACAAGCAGTCGCTGCGTCTGGCCTACGCCCGCGCGCTGGCCCGCGCCCAGCGTCCCGGCGACGCGGCCCGCGAGTTCCGCACGCTGACGCAGCAGTCGCCCGACGAGGCCGGCCACTGGCTGGCCCTGGGCTCGCTGGAACTGGACCTGCAACACCCCGACGCCGCCGAGGACGCGCTGCAGCGCTACATGAAGCTGGTCGAGAAGCCGGCCGTCTCGCCGCTGGCCGAGCGCGCGATCGCCGCCGCCGGCCTGGACAAGGCGGAGCGGGAAGCGAACCAGCAGGGTCAGTTGTTGCTGGCCCAGGCGGCCGAGATGCGCGGCGACTTCAAGACTGCCGAGAAGCGCCTCGCCGCGATCGAGGCGGCACCGGGCAACCTCGACATCGCCTACCGCCGCGCCTCGCTGCTGGCGCGCCAGGGCAAGCTCGAGGAAGGCCGCAAGCTGCTGCAGCAGCTGCCCGCCGACCGCGAGCAGGACCGCCGCGCCCGCACGCTGGCCGAGTCGCAGCTGCTGCGCGACAACAAGCAGTGGCAGGCCGCCTATGACCTGCTCGGCACCGCGATCACGCAGGCGCCCGAGGACGCCGACCTGATCTACGAGCAGTCGATGATGGCCGAGAAGCTGGGCCGAGCGCAGGAGATGGAAGCGCTGCTGCAGAAGGTGATCCAGCTCAAGCCGCAGCACTATCACGCGTACAACGCGCTGGGCTACTCGCTGGCCGATCGCAACGAGCGGCTCCAGGAGGCGCGCGACCTGATCTCGAAGGCGCTGAGCTTCGCCCCGGGCGAGCCCTTCATCGTCGACAGCATGGGCTGGGTGGAATTCAGACTCGGCCGCCTCGGCGAGGCCGAGCGGCTGCTGCGCCAGGCCTACGGTTCGCGTCCGGATGCGGAGATCGCCGCCCACCTGGGCGAGGTGCTCTGGGCCGCCGGGCAGCAGGACGAGGCGCGCCGCGTCTTCGCCGACGCCGCCCGCCGCGATCCGCGCAATGAGGCGCTGCAGTCGGCGATGCAACGCCTGCAGGTCCGCCCCTGATGCGGCGGCGGCAGTTCAGCACGGGCGCCTTGGCGGCGCTCGGTGCGGTCGCGCTCGCGGGCTGCAGTTCGCTGCCGAAGGCCAGCGGGACGGATGCCGCCGCGCTCGTCGACGCGCCGCGGCTGACCGGCAAGTTCGGATTGATCGTTCCGGCCGGCACCGGCGGCCAGCCGCGCGGGCAGAACGTCAACGCCAACTTCGAGCTGCTCGGCGATCCGCGCCGCGGTCAGCTCGAGATGAGCACCGCGATGGGCAGCCTGGTGGCCCGGGTGTCGTGGCAGCCCGGCTCGGCCTGGGTGAAAACGCCCGACGGCGATCGCGCCTACGACGACATCGACGCGCTGACGCAGGAACTGCTCGGCGAGACGCTGCCGCTGCAGGCGCTGTTCGACTGGCTGCGCGGACGGCCCTGGCCGCAGGCGCCGTCGCAGGCCGTCGGCGAGTCGGGCTTCCAGCAGCTGGGCTGGCAGGTCGACCTGCGGCGCTTCGACGTTCAGCTGATCTCCGCCCAGCGGATCAATCCGAACGGTCCGGAACCGCTGGCGACCCTGCGCCTGAAACTCGACGCACCGGCGTCGCCCTGAATTTTCCCCGTCATGACCTCCTCCCCCTCCGGGGCGCCGCTGAAGGCGCTCTACGACGTGCCGGCGCCGGCCAAGCTCAACCTCTTCCTGCATGTGGTGGGCAAGCGGCCGGACGGCTATCACCTGCTGCAGTCGCTGTTCGTGCTGATCGACTGGGCGGACACGCTGCATTTCGAGCGACGTGACGACGGCGCGCTGCACCGCCACGACCGCGGCGACGCGCTGCCCGAGGACGACCTGTGCCTGCGCGCCGCGCGCGCGCTGCGGCAGGCCAGCGGCTGCGCCTTCGGCGCCGACATCCACATCGAGAAGCGCCTGCCTTCGGGCGCGGGCATGGGCGGGGGCTCGTCGGACGCGGCCAGCACGCTGCTGGCGCTGAACCGGCTGTGGGGCTTGAACTGGTCGCGCGAGCGGCTGCTGCCGATCGCGCTGAAGCTGGGCGCGGACGTGCCCTTCTTCGTCGGCGGGCGCAATGCCTTCGTCGAAGGCATCGGCGAGGTGCTGACCCCGATCGAGGTGCCGGAACTGCGGCTCGCGGTCGTCAAGCCGGCGGCGAGCATCGGCACCAAGGAAATTTTTTCCAGCCCGCTGTTGCAAAGGTCAGAAAGCGTGGCTATAGTAGCGGGCTTTCCTGCAGCGAACGACGGACGCAGCAAAGGGATACTGGAAACAGATTCCCGGAGTAACGAAGTCAATAGCTGGGGTGGACGCGAAAGCAATATTGCCCGCGATCACCAAACGCTGGAAATACCCGTGCAGCAGTTGTACGAAGGATGGGGCAGAAATGATCTGCAACCTCCCGCGGAATCTGTCAGCCACGAGGTATCGAAGGCGCTTGAATGGTTGCAGGCCCGCTACGAAAATTCTCGTATGACGGGTTCAGGCAGTGCAGTTTTTGCTATAGTTCGACCCTCGCTGAATGCAATGCAAACAGCAGCGGAAAAGATAGATGCAGTTTCCGGCCTGGAGAGCAATCTCAAGGCGACACCGGAAGGTGAGTTCGAAAAACTCCCCGAAGGTTGGGTCGGAAGAATGTGTCGCAGTCTGTCGGTTCACCCTTTGCGGGGCTGGGCCGAAGATTGAAGGTTGTAGGGTGCTGTTCCACGAACAGTGTCCGGTGTAGGGGAGTCGCCAAGTTGGTCAAGGCATCGGATTTTGATTCCGACATGCGAGGGTTCGAGTCCTTCCTCCCCTGCCAAATTTTCAGTTTCAATCCGGGACCCGCTGGGTTGGCCACCGGGCCATAAGTCTAAGGATGGCCCGCTGTGCTGCTCAATACCGTCCTCTTCACGGGTAACGCAAACCCGACCCTCTCCAAAGAAATCGCCACGCATCTGGGCCTCGAGCTCGGCAAGGCCGTGGTCGGTCGTTTCTCCGATGGTGAGGTGGTTGTTGAGATCCAGCAGAACGTCCGCGCCCGCGACGTGTTCATCGTTCAGCCCACCTGCGCGCCGACGAACGAGAACCTGATGGAACTGCTGATCATGGTCGATGCGATGAAGCGCGCCAGCGCGCGCCGCATCACCGCCGTGATCCCCTACTTCGGTTATGCGCGCCAGGATCGCCGCCCGCGGTCGACGCGCGTGCCGATCTCGGCCAAGGTCGTGTCCAACCTGCTGGAGACCGTCGGCGTCGAGCGCGTCCTGACGATGGACCTGCACGCGGACCAGATCCAGGGCTTCTTCGACATCCCGGTCGACAACATCTACGCCTCGCCGGTGCTGCTGTCGGACCTGAAGGCCCGCAACTACAGCGACCTGGTGGTGGTCAGCCCCGACGTCGGCGGCGTGGTCCGCGCCCGTGCGCTGGCCAAGCAGCTGGGCTGCGACCTGGCGATCATCGACAAGCGCCGTCCGTCGGCCAACGTCTCCGAGGTGATGCACGTCATCGGCGAGATCGACGGCCGCAACTGCGTGATCATGGACGACATGATCGACACGGCCGGCACGCTGGTGAAGGCGGCGGAAGTGCTGAAGGAACGCGGCGCCAAGAGCGTCTTCGCCTACTGCACGCACCCCATCCTGTCGGGCCCGGCGATCGAGCGCATCGCCGGCTCGATGCTGGACGAGGTCGTCATCACCAACACCATCCCGCTGTCGGAGACGGCCAAGGCCTGCGGCAAGATCCGCCAGCTGTCGGTCGCCTTCCTGTTCGCCGAGACCATCCGCCGCATCTCGGACGGTGAATCGGTGACCTCCTTGTTCTCGGAACAGAACAACAACTTCTAAACAGTCCGAGTAGGACGCCGGCCGGCGTCCAATCTCAGCGAGCAGAACAACAACTTCTGATCGCATCCTGAGTTCCGGCCGCTGTTCGCAAGGACAGCGGCCGTTTCGCGAAGGCGCCTGGTCGCGGGGCCTTCACCCGGAGCGTCAATCCTGGCGCTCCGTCCATTCTTGGAGATTGATATGAAATTCGTCGCTTTTGAGCGCAAGCTGCAGGGGACCGGAGCGAGCCGCCGCCTGCGCCACGCTGGCAAGGTTCCGGGCATCGTCTACGGTGCCGGTGAGCCGGCCGCCATCGAGCTGGATCACAACGCCCTGTTCCACGCCATGAAGAAGGAAGCTTTCCACAGCTCCATCCTCGACATGGAAGTGGACGGCAAGAACACGCAAGTGCTGCTGCGTGACTTCCAGATGCACCCGTACAAGCAGCAAGTGCTGCACGTGGACTTCCAGCGCGTCGACGCCACGACCAAGATCACCAAGAAGGTGCCGCTGCACTTCGTCGGTGAAGCCGAGTCGCCGGCCGTCAAGACCGACAAGGGCACCGTGAACCACGTGCTGACCCAGCTGGAAATCACCTGCCTGGCGCAACAGCTGCCGGAGTTCATCGAAGTCGACCTGAGCGGTCTGACGATGGGTCACTCGATCCACGTGAACGACCTGAAGCTGGCTGATCACATCAAGATCGTCACGCACGGCAAGCCGAACCCGGTGGTCGCCACCCCGGTCCCGGCCGCGGCGGAAGAAGTCATCGTCGTGGCTGCCGCTCCGGCCGCCGACGACAAGAAGAAGAAGAAGAAGTAATTTCTTCTTCTCCGGACGTGCGCCTGACGAGGCACGCGTTCGTTGTCCGGAGTGCCCCTCTCTGGAGAGGCATCTCCCCTTGAAGGAGGTCCCCGCTTGCGGGGCAATCCCTCTGAAGAAGGCCCCGCTCGCGGGGCCTTCTGCTTTTCCGCTCGACACTGATAATCGCGCCCCATGATTCGTCTCTTTGTCGGCCTGGGCAATCCCGGCCCTGAATACGAGGACACCCGCCACAACGCGGGTTTCTGGTGGATCGATGCGTTGGCGCGCGGCCTGAAGGCCTCGCCGCAGCTGGACACCAAGTACTCGGGCCTGGTGGCCCGCGTCAACGACGCGCCGGGCGCGCCGGGTCCGATCTGGCTGCTGCAGCCCATGACCTACATGAATCTCTCCGGCAAGTCGGTGGCGGCGCTGGCGCGCTTCTTCAAGATCGCGCCGGAGGAGATCCTCGCCATCCACGACGAGCTCGAGATCGCCCCCGGCGAGTTCAAGCTCAAGCAGGGCGGCGGCAACGCCGGCCACAACGGGCTGAAGGACATGCAGGCCCAGCTGGGCAGCGGCAACTTCTGGCGCCTGCGGCTGGGCATCGGCCATCCGGGCCACCGCGACGAGGTCGCCGGCTACGTGCTGCGCAAGCCGCCGCTGGCGGAGCGCCAGGCGGTCGAGGACAGCATCGGCAAGTCGCTGGAGGCCTTCAAGCTGATGACCGGCGGCGACATGTCCAAGGCCGTGGCGCTGCTGCACGCCAAGCCGCCGCGGCCCAAGCCCCCGAGACCCGCGAACCTGCCGCCCAAGCCCGGCGCCGACGGCGCCGCGCCGACGCCTGGCGCCCCGCTTGCCGCCCCCGGCACCACGGCCACGACGGCCGCGGCCACCCCGGCGGCAACACCCGCCCCCCACGTCCCTGCTGCCCCACCCCCTTCCTCCGGAGACTGACATGCCCGCGCGCGCCGCCCTGATCCTGACGACTGCTGTTCTGGTCCTCATGCTTGGCGCGGTGAACGCGCAGGACGTGCCCAAGCCGCCGCCACCGCAGCAGCAACCCCAGCAGCAGGAACGGACCTTCGGTTTCTACCGCTGCGGTCCGGAGGGCCATGACCTGCGCGACAGTCCCTGCCCCGAGGGGTCAGGTCGTGCCGCCGAGCTGCCGAAGGACAAGGTCGATCCGAAAGAGACCGATGCCGCGCGCCAGCGCACGGCCGCCGAGACACGCGACCTGGCCGCGCGGGAGCGTGAGCGCGAACGCCAGGCGGCGAAGGCGCCGTCCAAGGCGATCGGCATCGACGGCCGCCTGCCCGCGCAGCGCGCGGCCAAGCCGGCGAAACCGGCGGATCCGAAGAAGCCCAAGCCCAAGGATCCGAAGAAGCCGCCGAAGAAGAAACCCAAGGTCCCGAAGTCGCCGGACGGCGCGCTGCAGCCCAGGCCCACGACGGGCGCCGACGCCACCACGGCCGCACCTCGCTAGAATGCGCGCCGTTGGTGCTCGCGCGGACATTGCGTCCGTGCAGTTAAACGGGAATCAGGAAGTGGTCGCATCCCCGATGCGCGAACCAACCTGAGCTGTCCCCGCAACGGTAAGTGGCCGCCGGTCGCGCGCCCGGGATCCTGACGAAGGATCACCGGGCGGCAACCGGCACTGCCTGTCCCCATGTCCACTGGCGCGCCCGCGCTGGGAAGGACACAGGCAGCGGCCACCAGCCCGGATACCGGCCAACAGGTGGCGTCTCCAGCCGATCGCGCGACGCGTCCTTCGTGAACCTTCACAAGGACGACTCGACGACGAGCCGGCGACGCCGTTCCTCAGAGGCCCTGCGGGTGAGCAGGCCTCTGAACCCCGTCGTTGGTCCGCTCCTCATGCTTCCGTTCGTTTCGCGCGCGCGCGCCGGTGCCCGCTCGCTGCTCGTCCTCACCCCGATGGCGCTCGCCGCGCTGGCGTTCTCGTCAGCCGCGGCCGCGCAGTCGACGCCCTCCTCTGCTTCTCCTTCCACCGCCGCGTCCTCCACGAGCCGCCTCGACGAAGTCACCGTCACCGGCACACGCAGCCCGATGAAGCTGTCCGATGTCGCCGTCGACCTGACGGTCATCAACCGCGACACCATCGAGCGCCAGGGCTTCGGCAACATCGCCGCGCTGCTGCGCAACGTCGCCGGCCTCCAGATCACCAGCAACGGCGGACCCGGCAACAGCTCGTCGGTCTTCGTGCGCGGTGCCGAGAACCGCCACACCGTCGTCCTGATCGACGGCGTCCGCATCGACGGCCAGTCCACCGGCGGTGCGCGCTGGGAAAACCTGCCGCTGTCGCTCATCGATCGCGTCGAAGTGCTCAAGGGCCCGGCCAGCGCGCTGTACGGCTCGGACGCCATCGGCGGCGTGGTGCAGATCTTCACGCGCCAGGGCAGCGGTCGCCCTCAGCTGGACCTCGGCATCGGCCACGGCAGCCTCGGCCAGACCAAGGCGGACGTCTCGCTGCTCGGCGGCACTGCCGACTTCGACTACGCCGGCTCGCTGGCGATCGACCGCGGCACCGGCTTCAACGTCTACGCCCTGACGACGAACAAGAACTACAACACCGACAAGGACGGCTGGCGCAACTACAACGGCAGCCTGCGCCTGGGGGCGCGCGTGGCCGAGGGCCAGCGGCTCGAACTCATCGGACTGAAGAGCCGCAGCAACGTCGGCTACGACGCGGGCACCTTCGTCGGCAAGGACTCGGACGATCGCGGCATCACCGAATCGCTGGCCGCCAAGCTCAGCCTGAAGTCGAGCTGGTCCAGCGCCCTGTCGAGCCAGCTCTCCGTGGGCCAGTCCGAAGAGAACTACGAAACCCGGCCCAACGCGCCCTACCTGTCGAAGACGCGCATCCGCAGCGCCTCGCTGCTCGGCTTCTACAAGATCAACGACCAGCACCAGCTCAACGGCGTGCTGGAACGCCGCGAGGACCGCCTCGTCAACGTCGACCTCATCGGCGGCAGCGGCACGCGCAGCCAGAACGCGATCGGCCTGAGCTACCTCGGCAACGTCGGCCCCGTCAGCCTGCAGGCGCACGGCCGCCACGACGACGACAGCGAGTTCGGCGGCATCGACACCGGCAGCCTGGCGGCCGGCGTCAAGCTCGGCGGCGGCTGGCGCGTGACGGCTTCGGCGGGCAACGCCTTCCGCGCGCCGACGCTGTACCAGCGCGGCAGCGTCTACGGTCCCGACACCAGCAAGGGCTTCGAGGAACTCCGCCCCGAACGCTCGCAGAACCGCGAAGCAGGATTGGCCTGGGCGCAGGGCGACATCGACGTCGCGATCACCACCTTCCACAACCGCGTCACCGACCTGATCGCGTTCGGCGCGGCCGGCAGCTGCCGCTCCACGACCGGCTGCTACAGCAACGTGGCACGGGCGCTGCTCAAGGGCACCAGCCTGAAGGGTGGCGCGCAAGTCGGACCGGTGAAGCTCAGCAGCACCGTGGACTTCCTCGACCCGACCGACGCCAACTCCGGCCGCCAGTTGGCGCGCCGCGCCAAGCGCTTCGGCACGCTGCGCGCCGAGACCGCGCTGAGTGCCTGGACGCTGGGCGCGACCGTCGTCGGTTCCGGCGACCGCTTCGACGACGCCGCCAACAAGACCCGGCTGAAGGGCTACGGCCTGCTCAACCTGGACGCGCAGTACGCTGTCGCCAAGGACTGGCGTCTGCAGTTGAACGTCGACAACGCGTTCAACCGCGACTACCAGACGGCCAACAACTTCATCCAGGCCGGCAGGACCTGGTTTGTCACCCTGCGCTACTCGCCGACCCTGTGAGCCACGACCGGCCCGGGCGGTAAGGTCCGTCCCCCCGACGCCCGACGCCCGGCGCCCGCTCCCTTCACCCCGCGCTTCATCCCCGCGTCTCACTGGAGATCCCCGATGTCCGCTCATCACCTGATCGTCGGCGGCCAGCGCAGCGGCAAGTCGCGCCACGCGGAGCGCCTTGCGCTGCGCTGGGCGCGGACGCCGGGGCATCGCGTCACCGTCGTCGCGACCGCCGAGGCCCATGACGACGAGATGCGCGATCGCATCGCCCGTCATCGCGCCGACCGGCCCGCGGGCTTCGACACCGTCGAGGCGCCGCGGCGCCTGTGCGAGGCCCTGCGGGCCGCGTCGTCGCCGCAGCGGCTGGTGGTCGTCGACTGCCTGACGCTGTGGCTCACCAACTGGCTGATGCCGATGGACGGCGCGCCGCGCCTCGAAGACTGGCGCGGCGAATGCGCCGACCTGCAGCGCCTGCTGCCGCAGCTGGCGTCGCCGGTGGTCTTCGTCTCCAACGAGGTCGGTTGGGGCGTGATGCCGATGGGACGCGAGGTGCGCGCGTATGTGGACGAACTCGGACGGCTCAACCAGCTCGTCGCGCGCCAGTGCGGCGAGCTCACCTTGATGGTGGCCGGACAGCCGTGGACACGCGCGGTCGAAGACCTGGACGACGAGGAGAACAACGGATGAAAGCCATGCAACGCTGGATGCGCCACGCGCTGGAAATCGCCCTGAGCAGCGCTCTGCTGGGCATGCTCGCGACGAACGCCGTCGCCGCGCCGATCTCGCTGAAGGACGACCGCGGCCACACCGTGACGCTGCCCGACGTCCCGCGCCGCATCGTCAGCCTGCTGCCCTCGCTGACCGAGACCATCTGCGAACTCGGCGACTGCGCCAAGGTGGTCGGCGTGGACCGTTTCTCCAACTTCCCGGTGAGCGTGCAGAAGCTGCCGCGCCTGGGCGGCCTCGACGACACCAGCATCGAGGCACTGGTCGCGCTCAAGCCGGACGTCGTCGTGCTCGGCGTCTCGGCGCGCGTCATCGACCGCCTCGAGGGCTTGGGACTGAAGGTCGTCGCGCTCGAGCCCAAGAGCATGAACGACGTCCAGCGCGTGCTGGGCAAGATGGGGCAGATCCTCGGCAAGGAAGACGATGCGCGCCGGCTGTGGAACCGCATCGACGGCCACATCGCGCAGAGCGCCGCGACGCTGCCGCCCGGCGCGCGCGGCCTGAGCGTCTATTACGAGGTCGACGCCGGCCCCTACGGCGCGGGCACCGCCTCCTTCATGGGCGAGATCCTGACGCGCCTGGGCGCGAAGAACATCATCCCGGCCGAGCTCGGTCCCTTCCCCAAGCTCAATCCTGAATTCATCGTCCGCGCCGACCCGCAGGTCATCATGGTCGGCCAGCGCAACGCGGCAGGTCTCCCGCAACGCCCCGGCTGGCCCGCCATCCGCGCGGTGAAGAACCAGCGCCTGTGCGTCTGGATCCCGGCGGAGTCCGACGTGCTCGTCCGCCCCGGCCCGCGCATGTCGGAAGCGGCCGCGCTGATGGCGCGCTGCCTGCGCGAGGCGGCGGCCGGTCCCGTGCCGCTGCCGACGGTGCCCTTCAACGCGCCGCCCGGGGGCATGCGCTGATGCGCACGTCCTCCCTGCTCTCCGCCAAGACCGCAGCACAGCTGACGGCCCTGCTGCTGCTCGGCGCCGTGCTGCTGGCGCTGGGCCTGGCCATCGGCAGCATGGGCTGGAGCCCCTGGACCGAAGGCGGGGACACCATGCGCATGATCCTGTGGGACATCCGCGCGCCGCGCTCCCTCGGCGCGTGGCTCGCCGGTGCGCTGCTGGCGCTGGCCGGCGCGATCGCGCAGGGTCTCTTCCGCAATCCGCTCGCCGATCCCTATCTGCTGGGCTGCTCGGCGGGCGCCTCCCTGGGCGTCGCGGCGCTGCTCTTCGTCATGGGCGTCTCGCCCGCGGCGGCCGCGCTCGCGCTGCGCGTCGGCATGACCGGCGCGGCCTTCGCCGGCGCCATCGGCGCCGTGCTGCTCACGCTCGTGCTCGCGCGCGGCGTCACGCAGAGCCTGCGCCTGCTGCTCGCCGGCGTCGTCGTCGGCGTCGTACTGGGCTCGGGCTCCGCGCTGCTCACGCTGATGAACCCCGACATCCTCCGCGCCATGCAGGCCTTCATGCTCGGCAGCACCGGCTACGTCGGCTGGAGCGCCGTCCAGGTCATGGTCGTCGCCATGGCCGCATGCCTGCTGGTCGCGCTCGCCTGCAGCCGCACGCTCGACGCGCTGACCCTGGGCGAGGACACCGCCCGTTCGCTCGGACAGCGGCTCACGCTCATCCGCCTGCTGCTCATCGCCGCGCTCTCGCTGGCGACCGGCGCGGCCGTCGCGCAATGCGGCCTCATCGCCTTCGTCGGCCTCGTCGCGCCTCACCTGGTGCGCAGCTGGGGACCGACGACGCACGGCGCGCTGCTGCTGCTCTCGTCGCTCACGGGCGGTGCGCTGCTGCTCGCCGCCGACATCGCCGCGCGCTGGGTCATCGCCCCGCAGGAACTGCCGGTCGGCATCATCACCGCCCTGCTCGGCGGCAGCTACCTGCTGTGGCTGATGCATCGGCGCAAGGCGCATTTCGGCGGCGCCGGAGGCTCGCGATGAGCGCGGCCCGATTCGACGATGCAGGCCGTCCGGCCGCCGATGACAGGCACACCGGCACGACTGCTGTCGACCTCGGCCACGTGCCGTCGCTTCGCATCGACCTGCAATCGCTGTCGCTGAGCCACCGACCCGTGCTGCGCGCCTTGACGCTCGCCCCTGCACCGCGCGCGTGGACCGCGATCGTCGGGCCGAACGGCGCCGGCAAGTCCACGCTGCTGCGCGCGATCGCGGGCCTGCTGCCCTTCGACGGCAGCTTGACCCTCGACGACAAGCCGTGGACCGCGTGGCCGGCGAAAGCCCGCGCGCGACAGATCGCCTGGCTCGGCCAGAACGAGGCCGCGTCCGAGGATCTCACCGCCTACGACATCGCCATGCTCGGCCGCCTGCCACATCAACCATGGCTCGCGCCGGCGAGCGCCGCCGATCACGCCGCGGTCGAGCACGCGATGCGCCAGACGCAGAGCTGGGACTGGAAGGACCGCGCGCTGGGCAGTCTCTCCGGCGGCGAGCGGCAACGCGTGCTGCTGGCGCGCGCACTCGCCGTGCGGGCCGGCGTCCTGCTGATGGACGAACCGCTGGCCCACCTGGATCCGCCGCATCAGAGCGACTGGGCGCGCATCGTGCGCGAGCGCGTCGCGGCCGGTGGTGCCGTCGTCAGCGTGCTGCATGAACTCAACGTCGCGCTGCAGGCCGACACGCTCGTCGTGATGGATGGCGGCCGCATCGTCCATGAAGGTGCGCCGCACGACCCCGCGACGCATGACGCGCTGCAGCGGGTCTTCCACGGCCGGCTCCTGATCCTCCACGTGCAAGGGCGCTGGATCGCCCTCAATGAATGAACGTCCGATGACCGCCTGCCCTGCCTTCCTGATCAGTGCTCCGGCCTCCGGCCAGGGCAAGACCAGCGTCACCGCAGCGATCGCGCGCTCGGCGCGCCGACGCGGGCTGCGCGTGCGCGTCTTCAAGACCGGACCGGACTACCTGGATCCGATGGTGCTGGAGCGCGCGAGCGGCCACACCGTCTACCAGCTCGACCTGTTCATGGGCGGCGAGGCGCATTGCCGGCAGCTGCTGGCTAAGGCGGCCGAGCGCGCGGACCTGATCCTCGTCGAGGGCGTGATGGGTCTCTTCGACGGCAAGCCCAGCAGCGCGGATCTGGCGGCGACCTTCGGGCTGCCGGTGATCGTGGTGCTCGATGCCTCGGCGATGGCGCAGACCTTCGCGGCGTTGGCGACGGGACTGGCGCGGTTCCGCGAGGACATCCAGGTTGCGGGCGTGATCGCCAACCGGGTGGGCAGCGATGCGCACGCGCGCATGGTCGGTGAAGGACTGCCGAAGGAGCTGCCGCTGATTGCGGCGCTGAAGCGTGACGCTGCGCTCTCCTTGCCCGAGCGTCATCTGGGACTGGTGCAAGCCTTGGAGCTTCCCGACATCGACAGCCAGCTGGATGCGTGGGCGGACGCATGGGAGGCCGGCGCGGTCGCGAATTTCTTCCAGAGTGGATCGAAGACGGGAGGCCGGGGGCCCCTTTTCGTAACTCAAGGAGGGAATTTGCTTGCCGGCAGGCAAGCAAAGGGGGAGATGGAGAAAAGGGCCCCCGGCCGACCGTCTCGTGCTCGGTCGACCGTTGGAGGGCCGGCGCATCGCCGTTGCCAACGACGCGTGTTTCTCCTTCATCTACCCGGCGAACCTCGACCTCCTGCGCGAGCTGGGCGCGGATGTTTGCGAATTCAGCCCGATCGCAGGCGACGACCTGCCCGCGTGCGACGCGTTGTGGCTGCCCGGTGGTTATCCCGAGCTGCATGCGGCGACGCTGCGCGAGCATCCGCGCTTCTTCGGTGCCCTGCAGGCGCATCTGGAAGCGTCCAAGCCGCTGCTGGCCGAATGCGGCGGGATGCTTGTCCTGCTCGACGAACTGAGCGATGTCGACGGCGGTGCGCAGGCGATGGCGGCGCTGATGCCGGGCCGCGCCTCGATGCAGAAGCGCCTGGCGGCGCTGGGTCTGCAGACGATCCCGTGGCCGGAGGGCGAGCTCCGCGGCCACACCTTCCACTACTCCGCGATGGAGACACCGCTCGCCCCCATCGCCACCGCGACGAACCCGAATGCGGGCCGCGCCGCCGAGCGCCTGTATGCGTTCGGCTCGCTGCGCGCGAGCTACGTCCACCACTACTTCCCGTCGAACCCGGACGCCATCGCGGCGTTCTTCGGCGGTGCCTCTTCCCTCTCCAATAACTGAGCTCCTCCATGTTCATCGAATCCGGATTCGCCCACATCGCGCAGGCCCTGTTGTGGCCGGTGCTGATCCTTGTCGCCCTGGGCTTCGTCTACTCGCTGTGGACGGCGGGCGCCACCGTGATGGAGGCCGTGCAGCGGCGCCATCCCGGCTACCGTCAGTTGAAGGTCCATGCGACCAGCAACCTCGAGACGCTGGAGCTGCAGATCGTCCGCAGCCTGGAGGCGCCGCGCCTGCTGGGCCGCGTCGCGCCGCTGCTGGGCCTGATCGCCACGATGGTGCCGCTCGGCCCGGCGCTGCAGAGCGTCGCCGCCGGTCAGGGCCAGGCCGCGCTGGCGGTGTTCAGCTCGGCGTTCTCGGGCGTCGTGCTCGCGCTGGCCGCGGCGGCGATCGCGCTGGTCGTGTACTCGATCCGCCGCCGCTGGCTGCTGGCCGAGCTGCTGGTCATCAAGGCCGAACAGGGCTGGGCATGAGCGCCCGCCGCATTTCCATCCTCGCCGAAGAGGATGACGATCCGATGCTGTCCGCCGTCAACCTGGTGGACGTGTTCCTGGTGCTGGTCGTCGCGCTGCTGACCGCGGTCGCGCTGCAGCAGCAGTCGCATGCGGACGAGACGGTGATCCGCAACCCCGGTCAGCCGGGGATGGAAATCATCGTGCGCAAGGACGGCCAGGAGATCAAGTACCGCGGCAACGGCGGCAACGCCGAAGGCCAGGGCGAGCGTGCCGGCGTCGCGTACAAGATGAAGGACGGATCGATCATCTACGTGCCCGAGGCCGGGGAAGCGCCCAAGCCATGAGGATCGCGTCCCTGATGGTGCGCGGCCTCGCGGTCGCGGCCTTGTGGCTGTGCGCGCCGCTCGTCGTGAACGCGGCCGGCACGGCGGCGAGCGCGGCACACACGATGAAGGCGGCGAAGGCGGCCTCCCGTGTGCTGTTCCTCAGCGTCGACATCACGCCGGCCGCCAAGCATGCGCTGCTGGAGCGCGAGGGCAAGGCCCTCGGCTTCGACGTGAAGCAGATCGAGTACCCGCTGCGCGGCGCGCCGGTCGACAAGGATCCGGCGCTGGACCGCGCGTTGCGCGAGGCGGACCTCGTCTGGATCGACATCCCGCACCCGACGGCGGAAGCACGCCTGCATCAAATCGTCGACGCCGCGCTGCAGCGCGCCGCCCTGCCCGCCCCGCGCGTGCTGTGGATCCCCGCTGGTGAACCCGCCGCGAGCGATCGCAGCCTGCGCGGCTACCTGCAGGCCGGAGGTCCGGTCAACACACGCTCGGCGTTCGCGATCGCCCGGGCACAGCTCGACGGCAAGACGCCGCCCGACCTCGGACCGCCGCAGCTGATCCCGCAGCGCGGCATCCACTATCCCGGCGCGCCCCGGCTCTTCGCCGACGCGGCGGAGTTCCGCGCCTGGGCCGCGCAGCAGGGACTGCGCGGCGATCCCGTCGCGATCCTGCTGCACCGCTACCACTTCGTCCAAGGCAACACCGCGTGGCTGGACCGCTGGCTCGCGATGTTCCGCAAGCAGGGGCTGCTCGCCTATGCGGCCTTCAGCGGCCAGCTCAGCGACAAGCCGCTGTCGGAGCTGCTCGAACGCGACGGACAGGTACAGGCCCGCGTGATCGTCAACCACAGCCTGCTGCCGCAAGGCGCGACCCTGCAGCCGACCTTCGAGCGCTGGGGCGTGCCGGTGCTGCAGACGCAGCCCTATCGGCAGGATGAAGCGGCCGTGTGGGAAGGCAGCGAGACCGGCCTCGCCCAGGCCGACATCCCGTTCTACTTCGCGCAGCCGGAGGCGGCGGGGCTCATCGACCCGGTCGTCGTCGTCGCGCATCCGAAGCGCGGCGAACCCGAGCTCATCGATCGCCAGGCGGCCAGCGTCGCCGGCAAGGCCGCGCGCTGGGTCGCGCTGCAGACCAAGCCGAACGCCGACAAGCGTCTCGTCGCCTTCGTCTACAACTACCCGCCCGGCGGGAGCAACTTCGGCGCCTCGTTCCTGAACGTGCCGCGCAGCCTCGCGCGCGTCAGCACCGGATTGAAGGACGCGGGCTACGGCGTCACGCCGATCGCCGAGGCCGACTGGATCTCCGGGCTGAAGCCGATGCTGTCGGCGTACTACCCGGGCACCGACCTGCAG
The DNA here is from genome assembly GCF_050632235.1 of Roseateles chitinivorans. Lineage (GTDB taxonomy): Bacteria > Pseudomonadota > Gammaproteobacteria > Burkholderiales > Burkholderiaceae_C > Roseateles > Roseateles chitinivorans_A. The sequence goes on from NZ_CP192584.1 coordinate 5,916,100, forward strand.
GCGCTGCTCGACGCCGACGAGGCCGAGGCCCTCCCGCTCGCGCGCTACACCGCGTGGTTCGACGCGCTGCCGAAAGCCGTGCGCGATCCCATCGTCGCGCGCTGGGGATCGCCGGCCAGCAGCCGCTACGTGCTGCGCGTGCACGGCGAGCCGGTCTTCGTGATCCCGCGCCTCAAGCTCGGCGCGCTCACCGTGCTGCCGCAGCCGCCGCGCGAAGAGACGCTGCGCAACGGGCAGGACCCGTTCATGCATCGCAGCAAGACGCCGCTGTCGCATCACTACCTCGCCACCTACCTGTGGGCGCGGCAGGCCGACGCCATCATCCACTTCGGCACGCACGGCACGCAGGAATGGGCGCCGGGCAAGATCCGCGGGCCCGACGTGATGGACCCGGTGTGGCTGCCGCTCGGCGACACGCCGGTGATCTATCCGTACATCGTCGACAACCTCGGTGAAGCGCTCACCGCCAAGCGCCGCGGCCGCGCGCTGATGGTGAGCCATCGCACGCCGAGCTTCGCCCCCGCCGGGTTCAACGCGCAGATGGCCCACATGCATGAGCTGATGCATGAGTGGGAGACCGTCGATCCCGGTCCGACGCGGCAAGGGCTGGAGCGGCAGATGGTCCAGCAGTTCGTCGAGCACAACCTGCATCGCGACCTGGGCTGGACTGCCGAGCAGATCACCGCGAACTTCAGCGGGTATCTGGAGCTGCTGCATCCCTACCTGGACCGGCTGGCGCAGAGCTCGCAGCCCAAGGGGCTGGCGGTGTTCGGCGTGGTGCCGGACGAGGACCAGCGCCGCGGATCGATCCTGCAGTTGCTGCGCGTGCCGCTGATCGAGGCCCTCGGCGAGGACATCGACGAGGCCTTCCTCATCAACCATGAGGGCGTGGCGACGGCGCGGCCGGCGCGCTGGCTGGACCTCGCGCTGAAGGACGCGGAGGCGGGGAGCCACCTCGACCTGCGTCCGTCCGCCTGCATCGCGGCCGGCACGGCGGCAGCGGCGTCGGCGGCGTCCGCAGTCGCCGCGGAACTCAAGCATGCGGCGTCCGCGCCGGGTACCGCTTCGAGCGCCCCGGCCGTCACCTGCGGCGACGGCTTCGTCCCGAACCGCGCCGCGCGCAAGTCGATCGATCAGGCGGCGCTGTACCAGCTCGCGCTGCGTGCGCAGGAGATGGCGACGCGGTTGTCGACCGAAGGCGAGATGCCCGGACTGCTGAGGGCCCTCGACGGCCGGTTCATTCCCGCGGCCTATGGCGGCGATCTGCTGCGCAATCCGGAAAGCCTGCCGACCGGACGCAACCTGACGGGCCTCGACCCCAACCGGCTGCCGACGAAGCAGGCCTTCGAGGCCGCGCAGGCGCTGTTCAAGCGCTGGTACGAGGAGCAGGCCAAGGCCGGCACCGCGCCGCAGCGCCTCGCGCTGTCGCTGTGGGCGGGCGAGACGCTCCGCCATCAAGGGATCATGGAGGCGCAGGCGCTGGTGGCGCTGGGCGCCACGCCGGTGTGGGACGCCACCGGCCGGCCGACCTCGATCAAGCTGCTCAGCCCGAAGGAGCTCGGCCGTCCGCGCGTGGACGTGCTGCTGTCGATTACCGGCTCCTACCGCGACCAGTTCCCGGCGCTGATGAAGCTGATCGACCAGGCGGTGGCCGCCGCCGGCGAAGCGGAGTCCGACAACGCCATCGCCAGCAACAACCGCGTGATCGCCGGCGAGCTCCGCAAGGCCGGGCTGAAGCCCGCGCAGGCGCAAGCGCTGGCGCAGGCGCGTGTGTTCGGCAACCCGGCCGGCGACTACGGCACCGGCATCGCCGACGCGGTGCAGGACAACGGCCTGAAGGGCAAGGACGGCAAGACCGATCCGCGCCTGGGCCAGCTGTTCCTGTCGACGATGAGCCAGCCCTACGTCGACGGCGAGCCGCTCAGCGTGCCGCCCGCGCAGGCGCAGCAGGCGCTCGGCGCGCACCTGCGCCACACCGACACGGCGCTGATGTCGCGCAGCAGCCATCTGTACGCGATGGTCAGCAGCGACGACCCGTTCCAGTACCTCGGCGGCATGGCCGCGGCGGCGAAGGTCGCGGGCAGCACCAAGGACATCACGCTGCACGTGAGCCAGCTGCAGGACGCCGCCGAGCAGCACACCGAGACCGCCGCGCAGGCGATCGCGCTGGAGATGCAGAGCCGCTACCTGCACCCCGGCTGGCTGAAGGCGCAGCAGGCGGAAGGATGGTCGGGCGCGCTGCAGGTGCTGAAGGCGGTGCAGTACAGCTTCGGCTGGCAGAGCATCGCACCGGGCACCGTGCGGGCGGACCACTGGCAGAGCTTCTACGACGTGCTGGTCAAGGACAAGCACAAGCTGGGCGTGCCCGAGTGGCTCAAGCAGAACCCGCAGGCCTACGCGCAGGCGCTGGAGCGCATGGTGCAGGCCGAGCGCATGGGCTACTGGAAGCCGGACGCGCAGACGAGGCAGGAGATCGCCTCGCTGTACCGCGACCTGACGAAGGCGGCGCCGTTGAACAACGAGCTGGCGGCGGTGCGTCGCTGGACGGCGGATCAACTGCCGCAGGACGTGCCGGCGGTCCAGCCGGCCGCGCCCGCCGCGCCGCAGCCTCCCGCCAAGGCGCAGAAGCCACCGGAGCCGCGGGCGACGCCGGCCGTTCCGCCGGTGCCGACCGTGCGTGGCCTCGCGCTGCAGCGCGTGCCGGAGCCGCCGAAGCCGCCCCCGGTCGCACCCGCAGCGCAGCGTCTCGAACAGGCGCTCGCCTGGGTCGCGATGGCGCTGCTGATGTGCGCCGGCGCGATCTGGCAATCGCGTCGATCGAACCCGCCGCATAGCGCGGGCCGGCCTCTCCATAACGACAACAACTTGATCCCTCAGGGAACCGCATGAACTCGAAGAACAGCCAGCCCCTGGCGTTGACCGCCATCGCCAGCGCGATGGCCCTGGCCGCGTGCGCCGCGCAGGCGCAGAGCGCGCAGCAAGCCGCCGCCCCGAAGGCAGCCCAGAACGCCACCGACGCCACGATCGACGCGGCCCCCTCGCGCACGCTCGACACCGTCCGCATCAGCAGCCGCGCGCAGCTCGGCGAAGCCGAGAGCGCCTCCGAAGGCGAGGTCGGCGTCGAGCGCCTGGCGCTGCGCCCGCTGCTGCGTCCGGCGGAGCTGCTGGAAGCGATGCCCGGCATGACCGTCACGCAGCACAGCGGCGACGGCAAGGCCAACCAGTATTTCCTGCGCGGCTACAACCTCGACCACGGCAGCGACTTCGCGACCTTCGTGCTCGGCATGCCGGTGAACATGGCCAGCCATGCGCACGGTCAGGGCTACATGGACCTGAACTTCCTGATCCCGGAACTGGTCGACAGCCTGCGCTACCGCAAGGGCGCTTTCAATGCCGAGGACGGTGACTTCGCGACCACCGGCGCGGCGCGCATCGGCTACATGAGCGAGATCGAGCGGCCCTTCGCCCAGGTGACGGCCGGCCCCTACGGCTATCGGCGCGCGCTGGCGGCGGGCAGCACGAAGGTCGGCGGCGGCTGGTCGATGCTGGGTGCGGTCGACGGCAGCGTCTACGACGGCCCGTGGGACCAGGCCGAGGACCTGCATCGCCGCAATGCGGTGCTGCGCCTGACGCGCGGCGACGAACGCAACGGCGCGCACGTGGACCTGCTGAGCTACAGCGCCGCCTGGCGCGCCAGCGAACACGTGCCCGAGCGCGCCATCGACAGCGGCGAGATCGGCCGCTACGGCACGCTGGTGGCCAACGACGGCGGCCGCACGCACCGCCACAGCCTGAGCGGCGGCTTCGCCTACAACCAGGGCAGCGGCCAGTGGACCGCCGACGCCTGGGTGGTGGACTACGCGCTGAACCTGTTCTCCGCGCCGTCGGGCTTCATCAACGGACCGGACGGCGACCAGCACGAGCAGGCCGATCACCGCAAGCTGTGGGGCGGATCGCTGAAGCATCAGCTGCCCGCCGCGTGGCTGCCGGCCGACCAGCAGGTGACCTGGGGCCTGCAATGGCGCCACGACAAGATCGGCACGCTCGGCCTGTACGACACCGTCGACCGCGTGCGCACGCACACCGTGCGCGAGGACCGTGTCAGCGAGGACAGCGCCGGCGTGTTCGTCGAGCTGGGCAGCCGCTGGACCGACTGGCTGCGCAGCACCGTGGGTGCGCGCTGGGACAAGATGCGCGCGACGGTCTCGCCCACCGGCGGGGAGTTCAACATGGACAACGGCGGCAAGGCGAGCCAGTCGCAGTTCAGTCCGAAGCTGGGCCTGATCGCGCGCGTGGCGGCGGACACCGAGGTGTACCTGCACTGGGCGCGTGCCTTCCGATCGAACGATGCGCGCGGCGCGACGACGACGGTCAATCCGGCCGACGGCAGCGCGACCGACACCTTGCCGCTGCTGGCGCGCACCAAGAGCACCGAGCTGGGACTGCGTACCAAACCCGTGAAGGGATGGACCACGAGCCTGGCGCTGTGGCAGGCCAACCTGGCATCGGAACTGGTCTTCGTCGGCGACGAGGGCGTGACCGAGGCGCGCGGCGCGTCCAAGCGCGTGGGGCTGGAGTGGTCCAACGACGTGCAGGTCGGCCGCGATTGGCTGATCGATGCGGACGTGGCCTGGTCCCGTGCGCGCTTCGTCGAGGCGACCGAGACCGAGTTCGGCAGCGGCAAGCGCGTGCCCAACGCGGTGCCGTGGTCGGCGTCGATGTCGGCCAACTGGGCACCGTCGGGACCGTGGTCGAGCGGGTTCAAGCTGCGGTACCTCGGCGCGTATGCGCTGGAGGAAACCGGCACGCAGAAGTCCAAGGCGGTGTTCACCGCCAACTGGCGCGTGGGGTATCAGCTCAGCGACCGCTGGCAGCTCGGCCTGGATGTGCTGAACCTCTTCGACACCAAGGCCAACGACATCGAGTACTGGGGCGCCGCCTGCACGCGCGCGGAAGGCGCGGGCTGCAACAACGGCGAAGGCATCAATGGACGGCTCGTGCATCCGATGGAGCCGCGTACGTTCCGACTCAGCCTGCGCGCGCGGATCTGAAGAGGTTTCAGGACTTCCACGGCCGCTGGCCCTCACCCCCACCCTCTCCCGCAAGCGGGAGAGGGAGAAAGAAGAGCACTGACATGGAAATCGAACAACCGCCCGTCGATCGCGTGCGCATCATTCCCGAGGGCGAACGCCGCGGGCTCGTGATCGTCCACACCGGCAACGGCAAGGGCAAGAGCACCGCCGCCTTCGGGCTGGCGCTGCGCGCGCACGGGCGCGGCAAGCGGGTCCACATCTACCAGTTCATGAAGGTGCCGAGCGCGCGCTTCGGCGAGCACCGCCTGTTCGAGCAGATCGGCGTGCCGATCGAGGGACTGGGCGACGGCTTCTCCTGGAAGAGCAAGGATCTGGAGCATTCGGCGCAGCTCGCGCGCGACGGCTGGGAACGCGCCAAGGCGACGATCCTGGGCGGCGAGCACTTCCTCGTCGTGCTCGACGAGATCATGTATCCGCTGCGTTATGGCTGGCTGCCGCTGGAGCCGGTGCTGGAGACCTTGCGCGCGCGGCCGGCGCACGTTCACGTCTGCTTGACGGGACGCAATGCACCGCAGGAATTGATGGATCTGGCAGACACGGTGACAGAAATGACCATGATCAAGCACCACTTCAAGGCAGGAGTGCCGGCACAACGCGGAATTGAGGATTGACTTCCCTCCGGGCGCCGTCTGACCGCTAAGCTGCGCGCCAGTTTTCACCGACGCCCCCTGACTGTCTCTCGACACCCGTCCCATGAGTCCGATGTCCTGGCTGCTCGCCCTCGCGATCCCGATCGCGCTGCTGCTCGACCGATGCTTCGGCGAGCCGCCCGCCGCCGTGCATCCGGTCGTCGGCATGGGGCGCTACCTGGGACTCTTCGGCGACCGGCTCTGCGGGATGTCACCGAAGGCGGCGTTCATCGGCGGCGCGCTCGCGTGGACGGCGGGCATCACCTTGTCCGCCATCGCCGCGCTGGCGATCGAGCAGGCCGTCATCGTCGGTCTCGAACCCTGGTTCGGCGGCTGGCGGCTCGCGGTCGCGGCGCTGCTGCTGGGACTCGCGCTGAAGCCGATGCTCGCGTGGCGCATGCTGCGCGACGAGGTCGCCGCCGTCGAGACCGCGCTGTCGCGCTCGCTCGAGGAAGGCCGCGCGCAGCTGTCGCGGCTCGTGAGCCGCGACACGGCGCAGCTCTCCGCGCTCGAGGTCCGCGAGACTGCGATCGAGACGCTGGCCGAGAACCTCAACGACTCCGTCATCGCGCCCTTGTTCTGGTTCATGGTGGCCGGTCTGCCCGGCGCGGCGGTCTATCGCTTCGCCAACACGGCGGATGCGATGTGGGGCTACCGCGGCCGCTGGGAATGGGCCGGCAAGTGGGCCGCGCGCGCCGACGACGCGCTGTCGTGGATCCCGGCGCGGCTGACCGGTCTGGCGCTCGTCGCACTGCGCCCGGCACTGCTCGCGCCGCTGCTGCGCGAGGCCACCCGCACGCCTTCGCCCAACGGCGGCTGGCCGATGGGCGCGATGGCGCTGCGGCTGGGCCGCGCGCTGAGCAAGCCCGGTCACTACCGGCTCAATCCGTCCGGCGGCGACGTCATCGCGCAGGACATGATCACCGCCCAACGTCTCGCCGCCGGCGCGATGATGGGCCTCGCCGCACTGCTGGCACTTGGCGCCGCGGCGTTGCGCGGCGGATTCGCCCGATGACCCGCTTCCAATCGCTCATGCACGGCGGCACCGACGCGGGGCCGCCGGTGCGCCACGACTTCTCGACCAACGCCCACCCGCTCGGTCCGCCGCCGGCCGCGCTCGACGCGGTGCTGCGCGCCGACCGGCTGCGTTATCCCGATCCCGACTACGCCGCGCTGCGCGCCCGCCTGGGCGACTGGCACGGCGTCGAGCCCGACCGCGTGCTGCCGGCGTCCGGCGGCTCGGAAGCGATCCGCCGGCTGACGCTCGCCGCGATGCTGTCCGGCGTCACGCGCGTCTGCGTGCCGCAGCCCGGCTTCGGCGATTACGCGGCCGCGGCGCACGCGCTCGGCCTGCAGGTCACCGCGTACGACGATGCCTTCCAGCTCGCCGACTCGCTGACGCTGCCCTCGCTCGTGTGGGTGTGCGATCCCAACAACCCCACCGGCGCGAGCTTCGGCCTCGACGAGTGGACGGCCGTGGCGCTCGCGCTCGGCCAGAGCGGTTCTCAACTCGTCGTCGACCAGGCCTACGACGCGCTGCGTCTCTCAGGCAGCTGCTCGCTGCCGCAGGCGATCGCCGACGGCGCCTGGCGGCTCGTCTGCCCCAACAAGGCCTTCGGCCTGACCGGCGTGCGCGGCGCCTACCTGATCGGTCCCCGCGACGGCCTCTGGATCGCCCGCGTCGCGGAACTCGCGCCGAGCTGGGTGCTCTCCTCCGAAGGCCAGGCCTTGCTCGAGGCCTGGACCACGCCGTCCATCCGCGGCGAACTCGAAGCCTCGCTGCCGCTGCTGCGCGAGTGGCGCGCGATGCAATGGACGCAGATGGCCGCCATGGGCTTCGACCAGATCGACGGCGGCGTCGCCAACTACTGGCTCGCCGCGCTGCCATCACCCTGGCACGGCGTGCCGGAGCCGCTGCTCGAAGGCCTGCGCGCGATGGGCATCAAGCTGCGCGACGCCACGTCCTTCGGTCTGCCCGGGTTGGTGCGGGTGTCGGTGCAATCGCCCGAAGCCGTCGACGCGCTGGCCGCGGCGATGTTCACCTTCGGCGGTCATACGCCGCTGCCGTCGCCGCCGTCACGCCATGGCGCGTTCGACACCACGCATCCGTTCGATACGACGATGATGGGGGAGATGTCGTGAGCAGCGCTTCGTCGGGGGGCAGCGGGCGGGAGGCCAAGCGCGGGCTCTCCACGGGGCATGGGGGATCCCTCCAGGACCCCCAAGCCCCATTCCGGCCCCACGGCGATCCGCTGACTCCGGGTCTGGCTCCGGGTCTGGCGTCGGGGCAGCGCCGGGGGCGGGCCGTCATGGTGCTCGGCACCACGAGCGGCGCGGGCAAGAGCTTCCTCACCACGGCGCTGTGCCGCTGGTACGCGCGCCAGGGGCTGTGCGTCGCGCCGTACAAGGCGCAGAACATGAGCAACAACGCGCGCGTCGTGCCCGGCCTGGACGGACGCCAGGGCGAGATCGGCTCGGCGCAGTACTTCCAGGCGCTCGCTGCCCGCGCGCGGCCCGAGGTGCGCATGAACCCGGTGCTGCTGAAGCCGGAGAAGGACACGGCCTCGCAGGTCGTCGTGCTCGGCGACGTCGACGAGGCGCTGAGCCGCGCGCCGTGGCGCGAGCGCAGCGAGGCGCTCTGGACCCGCGCGCGCGGCGCGCTGCACGCGCTGCTGGCCGAGAACGACGTCGTCGTCATCGAAGGCGCCGGCTCGCCCGCCGAGATCAACCTGCACAGCAGCGACTACGTGAACATGCGCACCGCGCGCGAGGCGGGGGCGGCCTGTCTGCTGGTCACCGACATCGACCGCGGCGGCGCGTTCGCCCATCTGTACGGCACGCACGCGCTGCTGCCGGCGGATGAGCGCGCATTGATCCGCGGCTTCGTGCTGAACCGCTTCCGCGGCGACGCGGCGCTGCTGTCGCCCGGTCCGGAGATGCTGCAGCAGATGACCGGCGTGCCCACGCTCGCGACGCTGCCGATGTGGCGCGGCCACGGGCTGCCCGAGGAGGACGGCGTCTTCGACGACCGCACCACCGGCGGTCTCGGCACCGGTGGCGACGGACGCGCGCCTGTCCGCGTCGCCGTGATCGCGTATCCGCGGCTGTCCAACCTCGACGAGTTCCAGCCGCTGCGCAACCTGCCCGACGTGCGCCTGAGCTGGGCCCGCACGCCGGCAGAGCTCGAGGGCGTGGACTGGATCATCCTGCCGGGTTCGAAGGCGGTGGCGTCCGATCTCGCCTGGCTGCGCGCGCAGCGGCTGGACGTCGCGGTCGCGGCGCACGCCGCCGCCGGCCGACGCGTGCTGGGCATCTGCGGGGGTCTGCAGATGCTGGGCGAGGCGTTGGTCGATCCGCACGGGCTGGACGGCAACGCGCCGGGCCTGGGCCTGCTGCCGCTGGTGACGCTGTTCGAGCGCGAGAAGCTGCTGCGCGAGGCGGAGTGCCGCTTCGCGACGGCGCTGGACGCGCCGTGGTCGTCGCTGAACGGCGAGGTCGTGCGCGGCTACGAGATCCACCATGGCCGCACGGCGCAGCACCCGGGGTTGCCCGATGCGCGTCCGGTGCTGTTCGACAGCCTCGGCGAGCCGGTCGGCTGGCAGCACGGGCCGGTGCTCGGCCACTACCTGCACGGCCTGTTCGAGGACGACGGCGTGCTGGCCGCGCTGTTCGACCGCCCGGCGCGTCCGCTCGACCAGGTCTTCGACGAACTGGCCGACTACATCGACCGCCATTTCGCGCCGGGTGTGCTGATGGGCCTGCTGTCGCCCGCGCCCTCGCCCGCCTCCTCTTCCCTTTGATGTCCGAGAAGTCCCCCATGACCAAGCCCGACCTGATTCCCGAGATCCCTTCGCTGCACGACGCGGCGCTGGCGAGGGCGCTGCAGCACCGCATCGACCGCAAGACCAAGCCGCTGGGCTCGCTGGGCCGGCTGGAGGGCCTGATGCTGCGTCTGGGGCTGATCCAGGGCACGGAGCAGCCGCGCCTGGTGGAGCCGCAGATGATGGTCTTCGCGGCCGACCATGGCGTGGCGGCGCACGGCGTGTCGGCGTTCCCGTCCGACGTGACCTGGCAGATGGTCGAGAACTTCCTGGCGGGCGGCGCGGCGGTGTCCGTGCTGGCGCGTCAGCATGGCCTGCAGCTGAGCGTCGTCGATGCCGGCGTGCGACACACCTTCGTGCCGCGGCCGGGCCTGCTGATCGCCAAGATCGCGATGGGCAGTCGCGACATGCTGACGGGGCCGGCGATGACGGTCGACGAATGCGCGACCGCGATCGCCGCCGGCAAGACGCTGCTGCAGAAGCGTCCGGGCAACGCGCTGCTGCTGGGCGAGATGGGCATCGGCAACACCTCGTCGGCGGCGCTGCTGCTGGCGCGGCTGGGCGGATATCCGCTGGCGGACTGCGTCGGCCGCGGCACGGGGCTGGACGACGCGCAGCTGCGTCACAAGCTGGACGTGCTGGCGCGCGTGCTGGAGAAGCATCCGCGCGCGAACGAGCCGCTGACGGCGCTGGCCGCGCTCGGCGGGCTGGAGATCGCGATGATGGTCGGCGCGGTGCTGCAGGCGGCGCTGGAACGCCGCGTGATCGTCGTCGACGGCTTCATCACCGGCGCGGCGGTGCTGGTGGCGGCGAAGCTGCAGCCCGCGGTGCTGGAGCGCTGCATCTTCGCGCACCGCTCGAACGAGCAGGGCCACCGGCTGATGCTGGACACGCTGCAGGCGCAGCCGCTGCTGGACCTGGGCCTGCGCCTGGGCGAAGGCTCCGGCGCGGCGCTGGCCTGGCCGCTGCTGGAGTCGGCCTGCCGCGTGCTCGGCGAGATGGCGAGCTTCGATTCGGCGGGGGTGAGCGACAAGGCCTGACCCGCACGGTGTGAGCCGCGAGGCCTGAAACGACAGGGGTCAGGAAGATTTCTTCCGTGGCCCAAGCTTGATCCACGTGGCAGCATCGCACCGACATTCAAGCGGTGCCGATGTTCATGCCTTGTCCGTCCATCCCTTCCACTCGCTCATTCATGACGACTTGGCGCGCCCTGGGCGGTGTGCTCGCGGTGGGCGCCTGCGCACTCGGCTTCCTGCCGACCGACGCGGCGGCGGGCTCGGACCACGCGCCGCACGCCTCCGCGTCGCAGCGTGTGCCGCCGGCCCGCTTCCTCGGCCACTTCTCGAACGTCGCGGTGTCCGCGGAGAGCGACGATTGCAGCGGCGCCTCCGCGCAGCTCTGGGCCAGGCCCGTCCTCAAGGACGGCCGCGTGCAGCCGGTGTGGCAGCCCTACGGGTTCTGGTACGAGGCCGCCGGCAACTGCCCGGGCGTCGAGTTCCGGATCACCGGTGGCGAGTATCGGCCAAGCACGAGGGAACTTCACCTGTCGGCCGGGAACAGCCTCGGGTTCGACCGGGTCGATCGCATCGCCTTCAATGGCTTCCTGCGCGCCGGCCGGCTCGAAGGCACGCTGCGCTATGCCGATCCCAACTCGGGCGTACTGCCTGAGGAAGGCGAGGACATCACGCTCGATGCGGCCGATGAACGCCGCTGGCACGAGGTCGGACCGTCTGCCGAGACCGCCGGACGCGTCGCTTCGGTTGCCCGGGGCGCGGCGGATGAACTCGTACTGCGCGTGCAGGAGGTGCGCCACGAATTCAAGGTGGAAGCGCCTGTCGACGAATGGACGCCGGAGGGCCAGACCCCCAAAGCCCTTCGCTTACCGCGACCTCGATATCACCTGGAGCTATCCGGTGTTCCTCGACGGAGAGCCGGAACAGATCAAGCGACTCAACGGGTGGCTGCGACGCTGGTGGCTCGAAGGCATCGGCGATTGCGGTGCCGAGCTGCCGCTCGACCAACTGGTGACGATGCGCGACGAGGAGATCGTCGCGCATGTGAAGGCCACGTCGAAGGCGGACGGCTGTGCCACCATCCAATCCGAAGTGGTGGCCCTCGGCGGCTTCGGGTCGTATCTCTCGTTCACGCGCTTCGGCGAGATGGCGGGGCTCCACCGCATGAGCCACGGCCGCGCGAACCTGTTGATCCATCGCGACACACTGGCGAAAGTGGCGATGGGTGAACTCTTCGACGAGCGCGCGGCACTGACCTTGTCGGAAGCGTTCCGGGCCTCGGTGGCTCGGGAGCATCCAGACTGCGGCGACCTGCCGTCGATTGACGGGGCACTCTTTCAGGCACCCGATCTCCTGACCTACGAACGTCCCTACGACATGCCGACGTGGGACGCGTGCGACGAGATCAATCTGTATCGGGGCATCCAGGTCCGTCGCGCCTTGAAACCAGAAGTACGCGTCATGAAGCCGATCCGCACCGACCTCGTGAACTGGCAGTCCCAGGCCCGCTGATGGCCGAGGCTATCCTTCAGCAGTCATCCCGTTCAACGCCGCCATGACCGACATCGATGCTTCGCTGCTCGACACACTCCGCGCCCTGGAAGTCGAGCTTCACCACCCCGGCGTGCGCTGCAGCGCCGAGCGCCTGTCGCAGCTGCTGCACCCGGAGTTCCACGAGGTCGGCCGCTCCGGCCGCCAGTACGACCGCGAGACCATCATCCGCTGGCTCGCCGACGACCACGAGCCACCGAAGGTCGTGCCGGACGAGTTCCGCATCGCGCCGCTCGCCCCTGACGCGGCGCTGCTGACCTACCGCTCGGCGCATCGGCAGGAGGATGGCTCGCTGATCCACCACACGCTGCGGTCCTCGCTGTGGCTGAAGACGGCGGCGGGCTGGCAGATGCGGTATCACCAGGGCACGGCGGCGGCGACGCCGTGGTGACCACCGTGCGCTTCCACCCGCGCTCCCTGGTGGCGGTGCTGCTGCTGAGCCCCGTCGCCGCCGCGATCGCCGCCGAACCGTGGACCACGCCGTTGCGGGTCCGTGACGTCACCTACGAGTTCAAGGTCCAGGCGAAGTCCTGCGAAACCTGCGACGCGGCGTCACAGGAAGACGTGGACGTGAGCTGGAGCTATTCGGTCTTCATCGGCGGGGACCGCGCGGAAACGGACCGCCTGAACAACTGGGTTCGCGCGCATTGGTCTGAAAGGCTCAGCGAGTGCGGCGACCTGAGCGACCAGGAGCGCACCCGGCTCAACGACCGGCAACTGATCGCCCGGGTCAAGGCGACCGCATCGACGGCCGGGTGCGAGACCACGCGCGTGATGCTCAACGCGACGCACGCGTTCGGGCCGTTCGTGAGCTTCGAAAGCCACGAGGCCTACGGTGGTGTCCGGCCGTCGGCCGCCAACACGGCGGTGCTCCTGGATCAACGGACGATGGCCACGGTGGCGACCGAATCGCTGTTCCAGCCCGAGGGACTGGACGCGCTCTCCGAAGCCATCGGGCGCAACGTGAAGAAGGATCATCCGGACTGCAACGAGGGCATGGCGATCGACCAGATGCAGTTCACGCCGCCCGCCCGTCTGTACGGGGACCGGAATTTCGATCCCCGGGTGTGGGCCGTGTGCAGCGACGGCGAGCTCCTCGAAGGACCGCTGGTGCGCAGGTGGCTGCGGCCGGAGATCCGCGCGATGAAGGTGCGCCCGCTCGAAAAGGTGCGCTGACGCACATAACGCGTGCGACGCCGGGTCAGGGGACATCGGCGGAGGCGTGGGTGGACGAAGGTCATGTCACGGGAACCCCGATGGGCGCTAGATTCGCGGCGGCTCCACTGCTGTCCAGAGCAGCGGGGCCGGCCGGGTCCAGCCGGTCGTTGTACCGACTCCCGTTCCTCCCCGATGATCGATCCGACCGACTTCGCCGCCCCTTTCGGCGGTCTGCCCGTTCCCGAATCCCTGCGCAAGCTGCTCCGCTTCCAGGATGAGATCGGCGACGGCAACTATTCCGCCGCGCTGACACTGACCCAGGACGGCCATGACGGCCTGCGCCGAGGCTGGTCGGCGGATCCCGCCTTCCTGTCCCGGCTGATCCCGTTCGCGCGGGCGACCGCGTCGGGCTCGTTCTACGCGCTGTGGAATCCGGACCCGTCGCAGCCGCCGATGCCGGACCGCTGGCCGGTGGTGGCCTTCGGCGACGAAGGCGGCGAGTGGATCGTCGCGCGCGACGTCCGCGAGCTGCTGCGCGTCAGCACCTGCGACGTGGAACCGCGCATCGACTTCGACCGCATCCACTACTTCCGCAGCGAGCATCACTACCGCAAGAGCGAGCGGCTCGACGCCTACATCGGATGGTTGCGGGGACAGCTGCAGCTGGCGCCGGTCGACGATCCGGATCCTATCCTCGAGGCCGCGCAGCGGGAGTGGCAGGATGCTTTCGAACGGTGGATCGAACCGTTCCTCCAGGGATGAGGCCGCGCGCGGCGGCTTGCGTTCAGCCCGGCAAGATCGCCCCGCGATCGCTGCGTCCGCGTCGGCATCGTCCACGGACATGGCGTCGATCGGGGTCGCCGTCCCGGAAGGGCGGCATCGAGCGCCACGTCGCAGCGGCGCTTCGCGCGAGCCGCGGCGACACGCGGGACTTCTGACCGCGACGGATCAGCGCCCGACGGCCAGGGTCATTCGCCCTGTCTGGGGCTGAAGGTCCGCGGAAACACCACCGCGGTCTTGCGATCGCGCAGGCGATACCCCATCGCGGCGCGGTTGGCGTCGCCGGCCATCGCTCCCGCCTCTTCGAGGAACCCGGCCGCGAGCATCCGCGTGCGGAACCCGCTCTTGTCGACCGGCCGGCCCAGCACGACCTCGTACATGCGCTGCAGCTGCGGCAGCGTGAAGGCCTCGGGCAGCAGGAACGCCGGCAGCGACGTGTACTCCACCTTGCCACGCAGCCGTTCGACGGCGGCCTTCAGGATCGCCGCGTGGTCGAAGGCCAGACGGGGTCGCTTGAGCAGCGTCTCCACCTCGAACCAGCCGACGTCGGCGGCGTTGGCGCCCTTGGCCAGCGTCACGCCGTCGGCGGGGATCAGCGCGAAGTACACGTGGGTCGCCGACCAGCCGCGCGGATCACGGTCCTTGCCGCCCCAGCTGCCGAGCTGTTCCAGGTACGGGCTGGCGACGCCCGTCTTCTCCGACAGCTTGCGCCGCGCGCAGGCTTCCAGATCGCGGTCGCGGTCAATGTCGACGAAGCCGCCCGGCAGCGCCCAGCGGTCAGGGAACGGCTCGTCCTCCTTCGACGGCCGCTGTACCAGCAGCACGCGCAACTGGTCCTCGACGACGGAGAAGATCACCACGTCGACCGTCGTGAACGGCAACGGAAAGGACGGGGCCGCGGGGCCGGGCTGTGGTTTCCGGCGCGAAGGGTCGGTGGTCATCGTCGTTCGGGCTTGATCGGATCGTTGGAGGGTTGTATTGTGCAACCTTCAATGGGTTGCACAATACAACTCCATCGGAGACATCAACACAACAACGACAAGAACCAGATGAACGGGAGAGATGGGATGAACACCATCAACGACAAGACGCTGACCTCGCTCAGCAAGCTGCTCAGCCTGACGCTGCGCCACAAGCCGGAGACGCTCGGCCTCACGCTCGACGAAAACGGCTGGGTCGCGGTCGATGCGCTGATCGCCGGCGCACAGGCCGCGGGCAAGCGGCTGGATCGGGCGCTGCTGCGCGAGATCGTGGAGACCAACAACAAGCAGCGTTTCGCCTTCAGCGAGGACGGCCTGCGCATCCGCGCCAACCAGGGGCATTCCGTCGAGGTGGTGCTCGACCTGCCTCCGGTGACACCGCCCGAGACGCTGCTGCACGGCACCGCGACCCGCTTCCTCGACGCCATCCTCGCCCAGGGACTCGACAAGCGACAACGCCACCATGTGCATCTCAGCGAGAACGCGGACACCGCGCGTCAGGTCGGAGCGCGCTACGGCAAGGTCGTGCTGCTGGAAATCGACGCAGGCCGGATGCACCGCGACGGACATCTGTTCTTCAGGACCGAGAACGGCGTGTGGCTGACGGACGCTGTGCCGCCCGGCTATCTGAAGGTGCTTGCCTAGCCTCGGCACCGGTCACGTGCGATCGAACAACGGTGTCTCGATAGAATCACGCCCGTGACCCGCTGGCTTCGCATCCTTGTCCTGACGATCCTCGTCCCCGCGTACGGCATCGCCGCCGCCGGCGTGACGATGTTCGCCGCGGGCGTCTCGCATGCGCAGCACCTGCTGGTCGACGGGCAACCTGTCGACCCCACCGTCGCCGCCATCACCACGTCACAGGCGAGCGTCGACGACGCCCACGCTGCCGACGTCGCCGCCCTGCTCTTCGAGCTCGGCGACACCTCGGACGACATGCCGGACCACTGCAAGCCCGACACGCGCCCCCTGCGCGTCGCGCCGCCGCAGGTGAGCCCGCTCCCCACGCCCCAGCTGCACGAGCCTCAGCGCTGCCCGCAGCCGCCCTTGCGGCCGCCGCGCGCCTGACGCCTCCCGTGTAGCCCGCGCCGAGGCGCTCCGCCGCCTCCCCTCCTCGCCCGTCCCTTTCGGCACGCGTCGCGCATTCCGCGCTCGCGTGCGTCTGCGTCGTCTCCGCCTCGTCCCTCGACCACGAGGGTCGATGGAGCCGCGCTCCTTCCTCATCCATCATGGAAATCGCCTTACTTTTCTTCCTCATCCTGCTCAACGGCCTCTTCGCCATGTCCGAGATCGGACTGGTCACCGCGCGCCGCGCGCGCCTGCAGAAGCTCATCGACGACGGCGACAGCGCCGCCGCCGCGGCCGTCAAGCTGGGCGAGGATCCCACCCGCTTCCTGTCGACCATCCAGATCGGCATCACCTCCATCGGCGTGCTCAACGGCATCGTCGGCGAGGCCGCGCTCGCCGGGCCGCTGGCGCTCTGGATCACCGCCCACGGCGTGCCGGCGGAGTACGCCAGCGGCGCCGCGACCGGTCTGGTGGTCGTGCTGATCACCTACTTCTCGATCGTGCTGGGCGAGCTGGTCCCCAAGCGCCTGGGCCAGTCCAACCCCGAGGCCGTGGCCCGTCTGGTCGCGCGCCCGATCGCAGCGCTGGCCGTGGCGACCAAGCCTTTCGTGCGCCTGCTGTCGGGCTCGACCAACGCGCTGCTGCGCCTGCTCGGCGTGAAGCAGTCGGCGGCCTTCAACGTCACCGAGGAAGAGATCCACGCCGTGCTCGCCGAAGGCACCAGCGCCGGCGTCATCGAGTCGCACGAGCACGCGATGGTGCGCAACGTCTTCCGCCTGGACGACCGCCAGATCGGCTCGCTGATGGTGTCGCGCCGCGACGTGGTCTGCCTGGACCTGAACGATCCGATGGAGACGACGCTCGCGCGCATCGAGGCCTCGGACCACGCGCTGTTCCCGGTCGTGCGCGGCGGGCTGCATGACATCGTCGGCGTCGTGAACGCGCGCCAGCTGCTGTCGGAGATGCTGCGCCAGCGCCAGCCGCGCCTGGACGAGCGTCTCGCGCCGGCGCTGTACGTGCCGGAGACGCTGACCGGCATGGAGCTGCTGGCCAACTTCCGCCTGTCTGCCGTGCACATGGCCTTCGTCATCGACGAGTACGGCGAGGTCCAGGGACTGGTCACGCTGCACGACCTCGTCGAGGCGATCACCGGCGAGTTCCAGCCGCGCGATCCGGCGTCCGCATGGGCGGTACAGCGCGAGGACGGCTCGTGGCTGCTCGACGGCCACATCCCGGTGCCGGAACTGAAGGACCGTCTGGAACTCGACGAGGTGCCGGAGGAGGAGCGCGGTCGTTATCACACGCTGAGCGGCATGATGATGCTGCTCACCGGCCGTCTGCCGCGCGAGGCAGACACGGTCGAGTGGGAAGGCTGGCGCTTCGAGATCGTCGACATGGACGGCAAGACCATCGACAAGGTGCTGGCGTCCCGCGTGGTGGAGGTCGCGGAGGTTGCCGATGTCGTGGCGTGACGTCGCGCGGGTGGCGGTCGTGCTGGTGTTGGCGCCCCTGCTCGTGTCGTGCTCGGAGGGCTATCCCGGCGAGGACCGGCCGCTGATCAGTCCCTTCGACATGAACAACGCGCAGCGCGTCGCCGAGCTCAACGTCGTCGGCCGCGACGCGCCGGGTCCGCGCTGGCGCTATGCGCTGCGCGACGGGTGCGCGCTGGAGGTCGAGCAAGGCAGCGGCAAGGACCGTCGGCGCGTGGCGGTGACGCTCAAGCGGTCGATGGATGCGGAGGTGGTCTTCGACAACGAGGCGAAGACCTACGACGTCGCGTTGATCGATCGCTCGGTCGATGCCACTCAGCCCATCGCGATCCTGCTCAAGACGGACAAGTGGACCTATGCGACGCAGGGAAGCTTGCTGGTGGATCTGCTGATCAGGGATTGCGCGAAGGGCATCACCGCAAGATAGCCTCCGACGCCGGGATCGCCGCACGGTCCCGGCCGATGGTCGCTATTTCGAATAACCCATGTCCTTGATGAACACCGCCCGCTGCTTGTCGCCGTTGAACGCGAAGAGCACCCGCTCCTGCTCGCCGTTCTCGCGCTCGACGACCATGGCCCAACGGTCGAGCCGATAGCTGCCGACGAACTCGGCGCCGTTGCGACGCTGTCGCTGTGCGCCGCCCGCGCCCGCCCCGGCCGCGCTGACCGACGAGGTCGTCGTGCTGCCGCCGCGCGAGTAGGTGTTCGTCGCCATCCCCGCCACGCCGTTGGCCGCCGCCATCGCGCCGGTGCCGAAGACCGACTTGCCGGTCTGCTCGAAGCTGCCGTCCGGCTGGAAATGGAAGCGCTGCTGCGAGCTGCCGCCGCCCAGGATGCTGTACCAGGAGTGGGTGAACGTGCCGTCGAGCCGCTGTCCCGCCGAGGCCGGGGTCGCGGGCGTGCCGCGGATCGTGCGCCAGTCCTTCTCGTCGCGCTCCCTGATCTGCCAGTCGCCGCCGTTGCGGCGCCACTGGATGACGCGCTCCGGCTTGACCTTGCGCGCCGCGGCCATGTCGAGCTCGTCCGGCGGCAGGTCGAGGTTGCGGTAGCCGGTGCCGTCCTTCAGCAGCAGGTGGATGTTCTCCACCAGACTCTCGCCGCTGGGCTGGTACCAGGTCCAGAGCAGGAAGGCGATGTCTCGCTCCGCCACGCCCTTGCCCGGCGCGACGTGGATCGCGCGATCGGCGGCGGCACGGCGCTCCAGCGTGGCCGCCCGCTCGGCGGCTTCGCGTTGGCGACGCTCGTCCCCCGCCAGGGCCTTCAACGCGGGCCACAGCTCATTGGACTTCGAGGACAGCGTCTTCAATCCACCGCCGTATCGCTGCAGCAGCGCCTCGTCCTGCGAGAACGCGATCCGTAGCCATTCGACCTGGCCGTTGCGCGCCGGGCGGAGGTAGATCTGCGTCTCGATCGGCGCGCCGTTCACGGTCGCCACGCAGTTCTGGAGCACCACGCCGGCCTGCAGCATCTGCGGCGTCCTGCAGGTCGGCTGACCCGCGGCGCCCAGACCGCGCATCGGATCCTTGATGCGCGCGAGCGCGGCGACGCCCTCCTCGCGCCCGACGTCCACCGGCGGCGCGACCCAGAGTTGCATCACCTGGCCCGGCGGCAGGTCGGCGGGCTGCAGCAGCAGTCCGTCTTCATGCACGCGCTGCGTCCAGCCGGACGGGACATCCAGGGCCAGCGCAGGCAGCAGCGGCGCCGACAACACGGCGGCAATGGCGACTCGCCCCAGGGACGACGAGCAACGGCGGACGAGGTCGGGACAGCGCATGGACTTCCTGCAGAAACTGGAAGCGCGCAGTGTCCCGGCGATGCGCACGGATGCATCCCCCAAGGGCTAGGGAGTCCGACCGGGCCACGCGGGTCCAGGTCTTGCCCCAGCGCCCGCGTTTCCGACCCACCAATGCAAAGCGGACCCGAAGGTCCGCTTGCTCACCAGGATCCGGACGGATCGCCCGGATCGCCGCCCAGATCGACGATCAGATCGAGTAGCCCAGCAGCATCGCCACGCCGGCTTCGCGGTTCGGACGCTTGAAGCCGTCGCGCGTCAGGCGGTTCATCGGGATCGACAGCGCCGAGGTCTGGAACCACTTGTTGTAGAGCTGCTCGATCTCGCCGCTGCTGTAGACGCGGCTCAGCGCGCGGTCCACGGCCGCCGCCAGCTTGGCGTCGCCCTTGCGCATCATGATGCCGTAGGGCTCCACCGAGAACGCCATCTGCCCCAGGCTCAGGCTGTCCAGCGCCTTGTCCTTGGACGCCAGGCCCAGCAGCAGCGCATCGTCCTGCGCGAACGCGCGGGCCTTGCCCTCGCGCAGCGCCTTGAAGGCGTCGGTGTTGTTGGGGTACTGGACCAGCTGCATCTTGGCTTCGCCGGAGGTGTTCAGCTGCGTGAACAGCTTCTCCGAGGTCGTGCCCTTGGCCAGCGCGATCGTCATGCCGTCCAGGTCCTTGATCGAGTCGACCTTGGCACCGTTCGGGATCAGCACGCGCATGCCCGCGACGAAGATCGTGTAGCTGAAGTCGACCTGCTCCTGACGCGCCTTGGTGTTGGTCGTCGAGCCGCATTCCAGGTCGATCTCGCCCTTCTGGAGCTTCGGGATGCGGTCCGCGCCGGAGACGACGACGTAGTTGACCTTCAGCTCGGGGAGCTTCAGCTCCTTCTTGATCTCGTCGACGGCCGCCAGGCACAGGTCGACCGAGTAACCCTGACCCTGCTTCTGCTCGTTGACGAACGAGAACGGACGCGACGCCTCGCGCACGCCCAGCGTGATCGACTTGGACTCCTTGATGCGGGCCATCGTGTCGACGACGGGGCCGGCAGCAGCCGCCGACAGCGACGTCAGCGCAGCGGCGGACAGGACGAAGGCGCCGCTCAGGCGCCGGATCGCGGTGGACATGGTCGAGTTCCGGGTCGGTGAAAACCCTGAATTCTAGAGATCGGATGTTCCTCGCGCGTAACTCAGGCCCCCTGCTCGAGGGCTCACTCTAGACGGTTTCGCACGATGGCGGATCGATCCGTGACTTCCCTCACGGATCGATGGGCGAACTCAATGCGGTTTGGCCGCGGCCGGCACGCCGCCTGCCGCTCCGCCGCGCACGAGCTGTCGCATCAGCAGCGCCGCGACCAGCGTCGAGGCGATGACGACGTAGCCCACGTACGGGAAGTCGTTGACGTGGCCGTCCGGTCCGATGTGGACGATGTGCCCGGCCACCAGCGAGGCCAGCCCGCCGGCCAGCTGCTGCAGCGCCGAGTTGATCGCGTTGAACGAGCCGCGCTGCTCCGGCGCGGGCACCCCGGCCAGCGTCACCTGCGCCGGGATCATGCGCGAGAAGATGCCCACGAACATCACCACGTTGACCACGATCAGCACCCACAGCGGCGACGCGCCGAGGTGCGTGTAGAACGCGACCGTGGCGATGGTGATGGCGCAGCCCGCGTAGAACACCGGCATCGCGCCGATCCGGTCGGACAGGCGGCCGATCAGCGGCGAGAACACCAGCGTGCAGATGCCGGTGATCAGGTAGATGATCGGCAGGTGGTCCAGCGGGATGCCGACGTTGTGCACGACGAAGGCGCTGGCGAACGGCATCAGCATGAAGCCGCCGGTGGTCAGCAGCGCGGTCAGCGCGAAGGCCAGTTGCTGTCGCGGGATGCGCACCGTCTGGAACAGGTGCCGCGCCGCGCTGTGCTGGCCGGTGCCGGCCGCGCCCAGATGCGCATTCACAGGCTGCAGCTTGAAGGCGATCACGAGTGCCGCGAGCACGCCGAACAGCACGATCGCGATGAACGGCGCATGCCAGTCGAAGCGCGAGGCCAGGTAGATCGAGAACGGCAGGCCCAGCACCTGGCTGGCCGCGAAGCCCCCTTGCAGCAGGCCCATCACGCGGCCACGCTGCGCCGGCGGGAACAGGTCGGCGGTGATCGCCATGACGATCGAGCCGATGACACCGCCGAACAGCCCGGTGACGATGCGCGCCGCCAGCAGCGAGGGGAAGCTCGTCGCCAGGCCGCACCACAGCGTGCCCAGCAGGAATCCGCAGAAGAAGAACAGCAGCAGCCGCTTGCGGTCGAAGCGGTCGGCGAAGCCCGCCGTCAGCAGGCCGGCAGCGCCGGCGCTGAAGGCATAGGCGGAGACGGCCAGGCCGAACTGGCCCGAGCTCATGTTCAGCGCCGGCATGATCATCACGCCCAGCGGCGACATGATCATGAAGTCCAGCACCACGGAGAACTGCAGCAGCGCCATCAGGCCGGCGGCCAGCTTCTGGTAGGGGGTGAACGGCGCCATCGCGGCGGGAGACGATTTGTTTTCTGACATGGGGCGCGATTCTGCGCATGCCTCGTATCCACAGCGTAAAGACATGGCTCCCATCGGGAGATTCCCCGAGACGCGACGGTGCCGCGCCGCAACGTCACCGGAAACGGGGGTGAATCGCGCGGGCGCCAGGTCTAGACTGGCGGCACGACGGCAGGTGGTCCCGCGCATCGACGCACCCAGTGCGCGCGCGGAGGGGGCCGTCGTGGGCCAGGGAGCGGGTCCTTTCGGGGCGGTCGATGCCGAGCCGGGAAGCGCTACTCCGCATCATCGAGATCCACAGCCAGGTCGCCCAGCTCGGGCTCGACCTGGCGGGCGTGATGTCGCTGTCGGTCCACGGCACGCTGGAGCTCGTGGACGCCGACGGCGCCGCCATCGAGCTGGCCGAGGGCGAAGACCTGGTCTACCGCGCCGTCGCCGGGGCCGCCAGCCACCAGCTCGGCGTGCGGGTGCGCCGCGACGGCAGCCTCTCCGGCACCTGCCTGCGCCAGGGCATCCCGCTGATCTGCGAGGACGTCGACACCGACAGCCGCGTCGACCTCGAGGCCTGCCGGCGCGTGGGCCTGCGCTCGATGGTCGTGCTGCCGCTGTCGCACCAGGGCACGCCGGTCGGCGTGCTCAAGGCCTTCTCCTCCCGCATCCGCAACTTCGGCAACCGCGAGGTGGAGGTGCTGTCGCTGATGTCGAAGGTGCTCGGCGCGGCGATGTACTGGGCCACGCGTTACGGGCGCGACGACCTGTTCCATCGCGCCACGCACGATGACATGACGGGGCTGGCCAACCGCTCGCTGTTCATGGACCGGCTGCGCCACGCCACCGCGGAGGTCGAGCGCGGCGATCCGCCGATCGCCATCGTGCTGCTGGACATGGACGGCCTCAAGCCCATCAACGACACGCTCGGCCATGCGGCGGGCGACGCGGCGCTGATCGAGTTCAGCCGCCGGCTCGCGGACACCACGCGCGAATCGGACACGGTCGCCCGGCTGGGCGGTGACGAGTTCGCGATCCTGCTGACGCATGCGGGGTCCGCGGCGACGCTGGCAGCCA
Organism: Roseateles chitinivorans; assembly: GCF_050632235.1. Taxonomy (GTDB): domain Bacteria; phylum Pseudomonadota; class Gammaproteobacteria; order Burkholderiales; family Burkholderiaceae_C; genus Roseateles; species Roseateles chitinivorans_A. The sequence continues at coordinate 5,939,046 of NZ_CP192584.1, forward strand.
CGCTCCAGCGGATCCATGCGGCGGTCGAGGGCCCCTTCACCTACCTCGACCGCGTCCTCCCGCTGCGGGCCAGCATGGGCGCGTCGCGCTGCCCGGAGGACTGTCGCGACGCGACGGCGCTGATGGCCTGTGCCGACCTGCGGATGTACGAGACCAAAAGGACCCGGCAAGGCCGGGACCGCACCGGTCCGATGCCGCTGGAGCCATCCTGCTGAATTCCAGGCTTCCCATGTCACCCCGGCTGTTGATAATGGCCCGCAACAAAATCAGCAGGGAGGAACCGATGACCGACATGGTGTTCGCCGACGAGCTGCCGGATCCCGGAGAAGACGCCCGCTTGCGCCCGCTCGACCCCTGGCTGGTGATGATCGTCGATGACGACCCCGCGGTGCATCAGGTGACCCAGCTGGTCATGGCGGATTTCGAGTTCGCCGGTCGGAAGCTCCAGTTCCTCAATGCGTACAACGGCGCGGAAGCCCGCGACCTGCTGCGCGATCGCCAGGACATCGCGCTCATCCTGCTCGACGTGGTGATGGAGTCCGAACACGCCGGCCTCGACGTCGCGCGCTTCATCCGCGAGGAGCTCCGCAACAGCCACGTGCGCATCGTGCTGCGCACCGGGCAGCCCGGTCAGGCGCCCGAAGAACACGTCATCAAGACCTACGACATCAACGACTACAAGGAGAAGACCGAGCTGACCAAGCGCAAGCTGATCACGGTCTTCTACTCGGCGCTGCGCTCGTACCGCGACATCGTGATCCTGTCGCAGTCGCGCGCGGCGCTGCGGCGCTCGATCGACGCGATCACGCAGATCCACGACTCGAGCAACCTGCGCCATTTCGCCTCGGCATTGCTGGAGCAGGTCGGGCACATGCTGGGCTACCAGGCGCAAGGCCTCTGCGCGAGCCGCATGTACGCGGCCTCGCACGCGCAAGGCCGGCTGCAGGTGCTGGCCGCGACATCGGAGTACCAGGGCCTGCTCGCCGATGCCCAGGTGACCGACCTGCCCCCCGATGTCCGCGAGGCGCTCGACCGCGCGCTGTCGACCCGTGAAAGCAGTTTCGAGAACGGCCGCTTCATCGGCTACTACCGGACGCACTCGGGCAACGAGAGCCTGCTGTACATGGTGCTGTCGGATCCGCTCGACGACGAAGGGCGGGAGATGCTCGACATCTTCTGCGCCAATGTCGCGATCGCGTATGAGGGGCTGCTGGAGCGGGATCGGGGACGTCCGACGGCCTGATCCCCGCGGGAGGCCAGGCGCGGGCGCTCCACGGGGCATGGGGCCTCGCGTCCGCGAACCCCACGCCCCATTCCGGCCCCACCCGCGCTCGCTGTCCGCGCGTCCTGCGCAGAGCGGCTCGTATCATCGCGGCCGGTTTTCCTTCCGCGTCCATGCATCAGATCCGCCTCTTCCTTGTCGCCCTGCAGTTCTTCACGCGCGTGCCCGTGCCGCGCTGGGTCGGGTTCGAACCCGACTGGCTGCAGCAGTGCGCGCGCTACTTCCCGCTCGTCGGCGCAGTGATCGGCGGCTTCTCGGCGCTGGTGCTGTGGGGCGCGCTCCAGCTGTTCCCGGCCACCGTCGCCGTGGGACTGGCAATGGCGGCCAGCGTCTGGCTGACCGGCGGCTTCCATGAGGACGGACTCGCCGACAGCTGCGATGCGCTGGGCGGCGCGGTCTCGCGCGAGAAGGCGCTGACCATCATGAAGGACTCGCGCATCGGCAGCTACGGTGCGCTGGGCCTCATCCTCGTGCTGGGACTGAAGGCGACCGTGCTGCTCGGGCTCGCCGACATCGACCCGATCCTCGCGATGGTCGCGATCGTCTGGGCGCACGTGGCTTCGCGCGCGGCGCCGGTGTGGCTGCTGCATGCACTGCCCTACGCCGGCGACGCCGACCATGCGAAGGCCAAGCCACTGGCGATGCAGATCAGCGGGCCAGGCCTTGCCATCGCGCTGGCGCTGGTGGTGCTCGCGACGGTCGCCGGCGCGTGGATCACGCCAGAGAACGTGCCCGAGATGCTGGCGGCGGTGGTGGTCAGCGCAGGCCTGACCTTCTACATGCAGTCGATGCTGGAACGCCGCCTGAACGGCTACACCGGCGACACGCTGGGCGCAACGCAGCAGATCGTCGAGCTGGGCGCGCTGCTGGCGTTCCTGGCGATGGCGCCGCTGTTCCCGGCGGACTGACGATGAGTCCCCTGCCAGCGTCGGTGCCGGCATCCAGGTCACTGTCTGGCGGCATCCGCGGCCCGAAGGGGCAAAGGGCCTGTGCGTCGGCGCGCGCTGCGACCTGCCGGTGGAACGACGCCGCGCCAAACGGCTTGCTCGGCGCATCCAGGCCCACGCGCGGCGACACCACTTGCCGCATGAGGTGTGGACGTCGCCCATGCGGCGTTGCGCGGACGTCGGACGCTGGCTCAAGCGATGGGGATGGCGGCATCGCATCGATGCGGCGCTCGCGGAGATCGATTTCGGCGCGTGGGATGGCCGACCATGGACCGAGATTCCGAAGCACGAGATCGACGACTGGGTCGCGGACTTCGCGCGCTTCGCGCCTGAGGGCGGCGAGTCGCTCACCGCTTTGCTCAAGCGCGCCTCGACGTGGTCGGGCGGCGCGCTGATCGTCAGCCACGGCGGTTGGATGCTGGCGAGGCGGTGGGCGCGGGAGCATCCCGACCGACCGCCTCAAGCCGATCAATGGCCACGGCCGCCCGACTACTCGGAGCGCTGGGAACTCTGAGCTCCAACGTCCGCCTCAGCCTCGGCCTCAGCTATCGAGACGTCTCTCCAACACGGCCACGAGGCCGGCTGCAAAGATGTCTCGGTAGCTGCCCACGCGGCCTTCGGCGATGAGCTGGTCGGCGTCCTCGATCTCGGTGCCGTCGATGACCGGCATGACGATCGCGCTGCCACGCTGGTCGCGGCGCCATTGCAGCGCGGCAGCAAGGTCGATCTCACATCCGCACGCGCGCTCACGGCTCTTCGCCATCACCTGCGCGACTTCATGCCGCAGTGCAGTCACCTCGCAGCCGAGCGGCTTGGACAGACGGACCTTGTAGTCGTTGTACTTGCTGGGCTGGGCGTTGTGCAGCGGATCGAAGAGCACGATCTGGAAGATTGCTTCTTCGTCGAAGAACCCGATCAGACGCCCCTCCGCCTTTGATACCGCCAGCTGGATCAAGGAGAACTCGCGTCCAGGAGGATGATCCGCCTCCACGATCCAATCGATGTCCTCAGGCCCGAGCGGCGCATTGCGGGCAGACCAATCGATGTCATGAATGCGGAGCGTGCCTTCTCGAACACCGGCGTCGCGCATCACGTCCATCACCCGCAAGCCGGAGAGCTCTCCCAAGCGATAGAACATGGAGACCATCCAACGCTTGTCGATCTCTGCCGAATCAAAGCCGAAGAACTTGATCTCGCGGAAGAACTTCATTCCGAAGGACCACTTGGGATTGCCTGAGGATCGCGTCTGTCGCCCCTGCGGTGTCGGCCTCTCTGCGACTGGCGCAGGATCTGCAGCCCGCATCCGCGGCGAGTCAGACCTGCGCAGGTATACCTTGGGCTTCATGTTCCTGCTCCATTTGCGACTTGAAGAACTTCCGCATGCAGTCTTCGTCGAGTTCGCGATCGCATTGATCGGCAAGAGGCAGGTGGCCTCGCGCCTTGAGCCAAGGCAACTCCTCACGGGACATCCGCATCAACTGGAACGTCGGGTAAATGGCGTATTCGTCGAGGATGCGATCGATGTGATTGCGCTCGACCTCGCTGAAGACATCGAACGAAAAACCTTCGCGTACGTCGCGAAGCTCGACGGCGCCGTACAAGGAACGATCCCAAGAGAAGCGATCAAACAGCGGCTTGCTGATGGGTCCGTGGATCCACGCCTGGAACCGCTCCGGGAAGAGCGGGCGGTCGTGTACAACCAAGTGCCAGCCTTGCACGTAATAAAGCAGCTTGTGCAGCCGATGCACGCTGGGACGCTCGCCGGCCTCCCAGAGCTTCACAATCAAGTAGTCCGCCACATCATGGATGTCCGCCATCTCACCTTCCTTCCGATGAAGCGATCCCGGCCCGACGATCGGCAACTGCACGACGCTCAGAAGGGTTCCGGAATCAGAAGGCGGTGATCTTGCGCCGTGGCGTGCGGTGCTTCAATTGCCCGTTCAAGTAGGCGAATGACTCACGCGGTCTGCTGGGTCAGACGCACGTACTTCTGCATCAGCGTCTCGCGCGATTCGACGTGATCAGGATTGACGGGGATGCAGGCCACCGGACACAACATCGCGCACTGCGGCTCGTCGAAATGCCCGACGCACTCCGTGCACTTGCTGTGCTCGATCTGGTAGTACTCCTCGCCCATCGAGATGGCGTGGTTGGGGCATTCGGGCTCGCAGACGTCGCAGTTGATGCATTCGTCGGTAATCATCAGAGCCATACTGCGCCCTCCCAGCAACCGACGAATACGGCAAGCGCTCGTAGGCGCTTGCCGCGCTCGGCGGGGCAAGGCATGCCTTGCCTGTTTCCGCCTCTCGTGTCAGTGATCATCAACGCCATGGCTTACTGCTCCCTGCGGTTCTTGGCGACGCGCTCTTCGAGGCGCTCGCGGACCAGCGGCGAGACGAACTTGCCGACCTCGCCGCCGAGGGTGGCGATCTCCCGCACGAAGGTCGAGGAGACGAACTGGTAGTGGTCCGACGGCGGCAGGAAGACCGTCTCGACCTCGGGCATCAGCTGCCGGTTCATGCCGGCCATCTGGAACTCGTATTCGAAGTCCGAGACCGCCCGCAGCCCGCGGACCACCACCTTGCCGCCGTTGGCCAGCACGAAGTGGCTCAGCAGGCCCTCGAGGGCCACCACCTCGACGTTCGGATAGGGCGCCACCAGCTGGCGCGCCATGTCCAGCCGCTCGTCGATGCTGAACATCGTCTTCTTGTGATGGCCCGCCGCGACCGCCAGCACCAGGCGCTCGAACAGCCGGCTGGCGCGACGCACCAGATCCTCGTGGCCGAGGGTCATCGGGTCGAAGGTGCCGGGGTAGACGGCCGTCAGCAGGATCTGGGAGGTCATGGGGCGGATTATCCGCCGCGGCGCAGCAGGCGGTAATGCACCGCCCCGGCCCGCCCTTCCTTCCACACGGACAAGCCCAGCGCGGCCGGCGCTTCGATCGCCTCCGGCGACTCGAGGTAGATCAGCCCGTTCTCGGCCAGCAGCGGCGCGGCCGCGGTGAGCGCATCCAGGAACAGGCCCTCCGCGAACGGCGGATCCAGGAAGATCAGGTCGAACGATCCCGGCGTTCCGCGACGCATCCATGCGAGCGCATCGGCATTCGCGATCGTCATCGGCACCGTGCCGTCCTTGTCCAGCCGCTTGAGATTGGCGCGCAGCGCGTTCGCGAGCGTCGCATCGCGCTCCAGCAAGGTCACGGCGGTCGCGCCGCGCGACGCTGCCTCGAAGCCCAGCGCCCCGCTGCCGGCGAAGGCGTCCAGCACCCGCCAGCCCGCCAGGTCTTGCCCCAGCCAGTTGAACAGCGTCTCCCGCACCCGGTCGGGCGTCGGGCGCAGGCCGACCACATACGGCACCGGCAGCTTGGATCGCTTCCAGACACCGCCGACGATGCGGACCTCGCCCGGTCCCGCCTCGCGCGGACGCGGCTTGACCGCGCCGTCGCCCACCGTCACCCGCGGGCCGGGCCGGCCGGACCGGCGCAGGCCGTCGACCTCCGGGGTCTGATCACGCTCACGGCCCTTGGCTCGCCCACTGGAGTTGCTCATTGGCGGACCGGAATGCCCTGCGACGCCATCAGCGCCTTGGCTTCGCCGACGGTGTGATCGCCGTAATGGAAGATGCTCGCGGCCAGCACCGCGTCGGCGCCGCCCTTCGTGATGCCGTCGGCCAGGTCCTGCAGCGAGCCCACGCCGCCCGAGGCGATCACGGGCACGCCCACCGCGTCCGACACCGCGCGCGTCAGCGCCAGGTCGAAGCCGCTCTTGGTGCCGTCGCGGTCCATGCTGGTCAGCAGGATCTCGCCCGCGCCGAACTCGGCCATGCGCGTCGCCCATTCGACGGCGTCCAGGCCCGTGTTCTTGCGGCCGCCGTGCGTGTACACATCCCAGCCCGTGCTGCCGTCGGCGTTCTGGCGACGCTTGGCATCGATCGCGACGACGATGCACTGCGCACCGTACTTGTCGGAGGCCGCGCGGATCAGCTCGGGATCGGCCACCGCCGCCGAGTTGAAGCTGACCTTGTCCGCCCCCGCGTTCAGCAACCGGCGCACATCGGCGACCGATCGCACGCCGCCGCCGACCGTCAGCGGAATGAAGACCTGCGAAGCCACCCGTTCGATGATCGGCAGGATCAGGTCGCGGCCGTCGCTGGTCGCCGTGATGTCGAGGAAGGTCAGTTCGTCGGCGCCCTGCTCGTTGTAGCGGGCCGCGATCTCGACCGGATCACCGGCGTCGCGCAGCTCGACGAAATTGATGCCCTTGACGACGCGACCGCCGGTCACGTCCAGGCACGGGATGATCCGCTTGGCCAGCACCGGTCAGCCTCCGTTCAGCTCGTCGGCGCGCCGCTGCGCGCCGGCGAAGTCGAGGTCGCCGGTGTAGATCGCGCGGCCGCAGATCACGCCGCTCACGCCCTCGGACTCGACCGCGCAGAGCGCGTCGATGTCGGCGAGGTTGGACAACCCGCCCGAGGCGATCACCGGGATGGAGAGGGCCTGCGCCAGCTTCACCGTCGCGTCGATGTTGATGCCGGTGAGCATGCCGTCGCGGCCGATGTCGGTGTAGATCACGCCCTCGATGCCGTAGTCCTCGAACTTCTTCGCGAGGTCGATGACCTCGTGCCCGGTCAGCTTGCTCCAGCCGTCGGTGGCAACCTTGCCGTCCTTGGCGTCCAGGCCCACGATGATGTGGCCGCCGAAGGCCGTCGCCGCATCCTGCAGGAAGCCGGGGTTCTTCACCGCGGCCGTCCCGATGATCACGTACGACAGGCCGTCGTCCAGGTAGCGCTCGATCGTGTCCAGGTCGCGGATGCCGCCGCCCAGCTGCACGGGGATGTCGTCGCCGACCTCGCGCAGGATCGCCTTGATGGCCGCCTCATTGACCGGCTTGCCGGCGAAGGCGCCGTTCAGGTCCACGAGGTGCAGACGCCGGGCCCCGGCGTCGACCCATCGGCGGGCCATCTCGGCAGGATCCTCGCCGAAGGTCGTGGAGTCGTTCATGTCGCCTTGCTTGAGGCGGACGCATTTGCCGTCTTTCAGGTCGATCGCGGGAATCAGCAGCATGGCCGAGGCAGTGGGGGTGAAGGAAAGGGAAGGTTCTGGACGACTCGAGAACGCGGCGGGCGCGGCTCGCGGCACCGGCCCGGAGGCCGGGCGTCATGCGCTCACGGCGTCCAGTGCAGGAAGTTGCGATACAGGGCGAGCCCGGACGCGGCACTTTTCTCGGGGTGGAATTGGGTGGCAAAAATGTTATCCCGCGCCACAGCACAGGTAAAGCGCGGGCCGTACTCGCTGTCGCCGGCGCTGTCGCGCGGGTCCGACGTCTCGGCGTAGAAGCTGTGCACGAAGTAGAACCAGCTCCCGTCCGGCACCTCGCCCCAGACCGGGTGCGCCCGCGTCTGGTGCACGCGGTTCCACCCCATCTGCGGCACCTTGTAGCGGCTGCCGTCGGGCTGGCGCTGCCCGTCGAGGCGGAAGCGCTTCACGCGGCCGGGGATCAGGCCCAGTCCGGGCGTGTCCTGCTCCTCGCTGTGGTCCAGCAGCATCTGCATGCCCACGCACACGCCCATCAGCGGCTTGCGCGCGGCGGCGTCGAGCACCGCCTCCTTCAGGCCGCTGTCGGCGAGCTCGCGCATGCAGTCGCGCATCGCGCCCTGGCCGGGCAGCACGATGCGCTCGGCGGCATAGACCTCGTCCGGCTCGGACGTGATGACCACGCGCACGCCCTGGTCCTGCGCCGCGGCGAGCACCGCCTGCGACACCGAGCGCAGGTTGCCCATGCCGTAGTCGACGACCGCGACGGTGCGCGGCTGGGAGACCTTGGAGACGGTGGAGGCTGCGGAGGCGCTCACAGTGTGCCCTTCGTGGACGGGATCACGCCGGCCGACCGCGGGTCCAGCGTCATCGCCATGCGCAGTGCGCGGCCGAAGGCCTTGAACATGGTCTCGCACTGGTGGTGCGCGTTGTGGCCCTTGAGGTTGTCCACGTGCAGCGACACCAGCGCATGATTGACGAAGCCCTGGAAGAACTCGTAGGTCAGCTGCGTGTCGAAGGCGCCGACCGATCCGGCGGTGAACTTGACGTCCATCGCCAGGCCAGGACGGCCGGAGAAGTCCACGACCACGCGCGACAGCGCCTCGTCCAGCGGCACGTAGCTGTGGCCGTAGCGGGTGAGGCCCTTCTTGTCGCCGACCGCCTGCGCGACGGCCATGCCCAGCGTGATGCCGACGTCCTCGACGGTGTGGTGGCCGTCGATGTGCAGGTCGCCCTTGGCCTCGATGTCGAGGTCGATCAGCCCGTGGCGGGCGATCTGGTCGAGCATGTGGTCGAAGAAACCGATGCCGGTGTTCAGCGACGCCTGCCCGGTGCCGTCCAGATTCACGCGCACGCGGATCTGCGTTTCCTTGGTGTCGCGGCGGACTTCGGCGATGCGTTCGGAGCTCATGGGGATTCCAGGGAGATCAGGGATCAAGGAGGGACAGTGGACCTTCAGGCTTGCGTCAGGCTTGCTCAAGCCGGCTTCAAGCTGGCGTCGATCGCCGCCAGCATGGCCGCGTTCTCGTCCGGCGAGCCGACGGTCAGGCGCAGACAGCGCGCCAGCAACGGGTGCATGCCCGACACGTTCTTCACCAGCACCCCACGCGACTTCAGGTCCGCATGCAGGCGGTTGGCGTCGGGCACGCGCACCAGGATCATGTTGCCCTCGCTCGGGAAGGCGTGCAGGTCGACGGTCCTTGCCAACGTGGCCAGCGCGGTCTGCAGCTTCTGGCGCTCGGCCCGCAGCTCGGCGGCCTGGCGCTCATAGACCTCGGCGTGTTCCAGCGCGAAGAGGCCGGCTTCCGCGTTCAGCACGCTGACGTTGTACGGCGGGCGCAGCTTGTCGATGTGACGGATCAGCTCGGCATTGCCCATCATGTAGCCGATGCGCACGCCGGCCAGGCCGAACTTGCTCATCGTCCGCATGACCAGCACCTGCGGATGCCGCGCCATCAGCGCCATCGAGTCGCGCGCGGCGAAGGGCTGGTAGGCCTCGTCCATGACGACCAGCCCCGGCGCGGCCTGGGCGATGCGCTCGATGACGGCGTCGTCCCAGAGGTTGGCGGTCGGGTTGTTCGGATACGCCAGGTAGACGATGGCGGGACGGTGCTCGGCGATGGCGGCGAGCATCGCCGCCTCGTCGAGCTCGAAGTCCGCCGTCAGCGGCACGCCGACGAAGTCGAGGTGCTGGTACCGCGACGACAGTTCGTACATGACGAAGCCGGGCACCGGGGCCAGCACGACCACGCGCTCGCCCGGCTGGCAGACGGCCATCGCCAGCAGCGAGATCAGTTCGTCCGAGCCGTTGCCCAGCATCAGCGCCTGGCCCTCGGGCAGCTTCGCATGCGCGGCCAGCGCCTGCGCCAGTTCCTGCGTGCGCTCGCCCGGGTAGCGGTTGATGGCGACCGCGCCGAGGCGCTCGCCGAGCGCACGCTGAAGCTCGGGCGGCAGCCGGAACGGGTTCTCCATCGCATCCAGCTTGATCAGGCCGGCCGACGGATGCACCTGGTACGCATGCATCGCGCGGACGTCCTCGCGCAGGACACCGAGGGCTCGATCGAGGGCAGCTTTCATGGGGCGACCGCCGCGGTGGGCAGCAATTCGGAGAGGGAGACGCCTGCCGGCAGCGCGCGCAGCGGGTCGACGATCAGGACGCTGTCGTAGAGCTGCCCGTGCGGCAGCGCCAGGCTCAGCACGGTCTCGCAACCCTGGGCCTTGGCGGCCGCGACGATCAGCGCGTCGGCGTACGGCAGCGAGAAGCGGCTTTCGAGCGACCAGGCGGATTCGACCGTCGCATGATCGGTCGCCCAGGGCGCCCAGCGCTGGTAGCGGCGCACCTCGGCCCGCGCGTCGCCGTTCGGCATCGCGGGGGTGATGTGCATCGTCACCGAGCGGTAGAAGTCGTTGAGCACCTGGCTGGAGGTGCGCCCCAGGCGTTGCTGCCACAGGCAGCGCAGCCAGGCCATGGCCTGCGCGCGGCGCGCAGGATCAGCGCCGTCCTCGCTGAGGATCAGCACCGAGGTGTCGACGAAGACCGGTGCGGTCAGCTCAACGCGGACGAGGTCGTCAACGAGGGCGCTCACAGCAGCTCCCGTCCCGGGTACGGCTGGCCGTCGGAAGACCAGGTGCGCTCGCGATGCAGCCAGTCCTGCAAGGCGCGCTCGTAGGCGTCGTCGTGGCGCATCTTCTCGGCGAGCAGTTCGCCCACCAACCGCGAGACGCTGGTGTTGCGCCGCGCCGCCTCCAGCCTCGCCCACTCGGCGACGCTGTCTTCCATGGTGACGGTGACGTTCTTCATCTGGGCCTCAGATTAACACGAAGTTCGTGTTGCACGAACTTCGTGTTCAATGAAGGCCCGATTGAAAATCCGACTTCCGAGGCCAGGCGCGGGCTCTCCACGACTCAGGGGGCGCCCCTCCGGGAACCCCCAGAGTCATTCCGGCCCCACGGAGACTCGCTGCCTCCGGGTCTCGGCCTGCGGTCAGGCGTGCAGGCGGAATTGCGCGACGACGTGCTGCAAGCTCCCCGCCTGCTCGCGCAGCGACTCGGAGGCGGCGGAAGACTCTTCGACCAGCGCGGCGTTCTGCTGGGTGACCTCGTCCAGGCGCTGGACAGCCTGTCCGACCTCCATCAGGCTGGTGCTCTGCTCCTGCGTGGCCGAGGAGATCTCCTGGATGATGTCCGTCACCCGCTGCACGGCGGACACGATCTCGCGCATCGTCTCGCCCGCATCGCTGACAAGGCGTGACCCCACGTCGACCCGCTCGACGCTGGCACCGATCAGGGTCTTGATCTCCTTGGCCGCCTCGGCGCTGCGCTGGGCCAGCGAGCGGACCTCGCTCGCCACCACCGCGAAGCCGCGGCCCTGCTCGCCCGCGCGAGCCGCCTCAACGGCGGCATTCAGCGCCAGGATGTTGGTCTGGAAGGCGATGCCGTCGATCGTGCCGATGATGTCGGAGATCTTGCGCGAAGACGCATTGATCTGGTCCATCGTGCTGACCACCTCGGACACCACGACGCCGCCACGGTCCGCGACCTGGCTGGCATTGAGCGCCAGCTGGCTGGCCTGGCGCGTGGAGTCGGCATTCAGGCGGACCGTGTCGGTCAGCGCGTGCATCGTGGCCGACGTCTCTTCCAGGCTGGACGCCATCTGCTCGGTCCGCGCCGACAGGTCGCTGCTGCCTGCGGCGACCTCGGCGCTGGACATGGCGATGCTCTCGGCGCTGGTGCGCACCGCCGACAAGGACCGGTTCAAGGCGCCCTGCATCGCCGACAGCGCCTGGGCCAGTTGGCCGAGTTCATCACGGCGCGAGGTGTCGATGTCGACGGTCAGGTCGCCTTCGGCGACCCGGCTGGCCACGCCCACCATGGCCGTCAGCGGACGCACCGTGCTGCGGGTCAGGTAGAACGCGAGCACGCCGCCCGCCGCCAGCGCGGCGACGATCAGCACCACCATCGTCGTCAGCACCGACTTGTAGGCGACACGCGACTCCTCGACGCTGGCCTGCGCGCCGGCCGTGTTGATGTCGACCAGCTTCTGCACCGACGCCATCAGATCGCCGAAGGATTTGCCGGACTCGCCGGTGACGGTGGACATGTACTCCCCACGGTTGCCCGCCTTGCGCGCCGCGACCAGCTTGTCCTGGACGGCGATGAAGGCGGCGTACTTCTCCTTGGCGTCCTTCCACTGCGCAGTCTCCTCGGGCGAGGAGATCTCCAACTCGTAGGTCTTGGCCAGTTCGGGCAGGGTCTTCTCGCGCAAGGTCTTCATGCGCTCCTGCTCCTGCTCGACCTCCAGGACGACGTCCTTCAGACACATCGCCATCTCCGCCCGCCGCAGCTCGTTGAGCTGTCCGCGGAGCGCGTTCACGGCGTTGATGGAGGGGATCCAGTCGGAACTCATCTCCTCCACGTTGCCCTGGATCACCTGGATGCGGCTGATCGCCACGACGCCCACCAGCACGGTCGCCAGCAAGACGGCGGCGAAGCCCAGGGAGATGCGTACTCCGACGCGCAGATCTGAGACCTTCATGCTTCGACGTCCTGTTATGAAGATGTTCGAAGCATGCTAGGCGTTTCGCACGAAAGGGCGAACCGCGAAACGACGGGAAATGTGGCGGTTTATCCGCGACCCAGGGTTTGCCCGGCGTCACCGCGTGAAATCTGCGCGACGCCGCCCGCGAGCCGCCGTCCGACGGAGGCGGGTCGTCGCCCCGTCGGGATCCGGGTCAGCGCTTGAGGCGGAACTCCGCCGCCTGCGCATGCGCCTGGAGGCCCTCGCCATAGGCGAGGGTCGCGGCGATGGGGCCGAGCACCTGCGCGCCGTCCTCGCTGACCTCGATCAGGCTTGAGCGCTTCTGGAAGTCGTAGACGCCCAGCGGCGAGGAGAAGCGGGCCGTGCCGGAGGTGGGCAGCACGTGGTTCGGCCCGGCGCAGTAGTCGCCGAGCGATTCGCTCGTATAGGCCCCGAGGAAGATCGCACCGGCATGACGCAGCAGCGGCTCCCAGCGGTGCGGATCGGCGCTGGAGACTTCCAGGTGTTCCGGCGCGATGCGGTTGCTGATCTCGCAGGCCTCTTCCATCGACCGCGTCTGGATCAGCGCGCCCCGCCCTTCCAGCGAGGCGCGGATGACGTCCCGGCGCGGCATGCCGGGCAGCAGGCGCTCGATGGCCTCGCGGACCTGGGCGATGTAGCCGGCGTCCGGGCACAGCAGGATGCTCTGCGCCATCTCGTCGTGCTCGGCCTGGCTGAACAGGTCCATCGCGACCCAGTCCGGCGGCGTGGTGCCGTCGGCGAGCACGAGGATCTCGCTCGGACCCGCGATCATGTCGATGCCGACCTGGCCGAAGACGTTCTTCTTGGCGCTGGCGACGTAGGCGTTGCCCGGGCCGGTGATCTTGTCGACGCGCGGCACCGTCGCGGTGCCGTAGGCCAGCGCGGCCACCGCCTGGGCGCCGCCGATGGTGAACGCGCGATGCACGCCGGCGACGTAGGCCGCGGCCAGCACCAGCGGGTTCTTCTCGCCGCGCGGCGTCGGCACGACCATGACGATCTCCGGCACGCCGGCGACCTGCGCCGGGATGGCGTTCATCAGCACGCTCGACGGATAGGCGGCCTTGCCGCCCGGCACGTAGATGCCGACCCGGTCCAGCGGCGTGACCTTCTGGCCCAGCAGCGTGCCGTCCTCGTCGCGGTAGCTCCAGCTCTCGCCACAGGCCTGCTTCTGGCGCTCGTGGTAGCTGCGCACCCGCGCCGCGGCCTGCGTCAGCGCTTTCGCCTGCTCGGCGGGCAGGCCGTCGAAGGCGGCCTTTAGTTCTTCGCGGGTCAGTTCCGGCGACGCGAGCGTTCCGGCCTGCAGGCCGTCGAAGCGCGCGGTGTAGTCGAGCACCGCCGCGTCGCCGCGGGCGCGCACGTCGGCCAGGATCTCGGCGACGCGCGTCTCGATGGCGGCGTCGGTCTCGGCCGACCAGTGCAACACGCGCTGGAACTGGGCCTCGAAATCGGCGTCGGTGGTGTTGAGGGTGCGAAGGGTCGTCGTCATGGCGGACTCCGGAATCAGTCGGCGATCAGGCAGCAGTCGGGCCGCGCCTCACGCGGCCGGCAAACAGCGGATCAAGCGGAAGGGATGGCGGAAGCGATCGCGTCGATCAGCGGCTTGAGCGCCTCGCGCTTGAGCTTCAACGCCGCCTGGTTCACGACCAGGCGCGAGGAGATCTCCATGATCCGTTCGACCTCGACCAGGCGGTTCGCCTTCAGCGTGCTGCCGGTGGAGACCAGGTCGACGATGGCGTCGGCCAGGCCCGTCAGCGGCGCCAGCTCCATCGAGCCGTAGAGCTTGATCAGGTCCACGTGCACGCCCTTGTCGGCGAAATGCTGGCGCGCGATGGTCGTGTACTTGGTCGCCACGCGCAGCCGCGAGCCTTGGCGGACGGCGTGGTCGTAGTCGAAGTCGTCGCGCACGGCGACGCTCATGCGGCAGGCCGCGATGCGCAGGTCCAGCGGCTGGTACAGGCCCGCACCGCCGTGCTCGATCAGCACGTCGCGGCCGGCCACGCCGATGTCGGCGCCGCCGTACTCGACGTAGGTCGGCACGTCGGTCGCGCGCACGAGCACGACGCGGACGTCGGCCTGGTTGGTCGGGAGGATCAGCTTGCGGGAGCTGTCCGGGTCCTCGAGCACCTGGATGCCGGCGGCGGCCAGCAGCGGCAGGGTCTCTTCGAAGATGCGGCCCTTGGAAAGTGCCAGGGTGATCATGCGGGGTCCTCGGTGAACGCGCGCTTCGCGGGGAAGCGCCTCGGGCGGTGGCCTCGGGGGTTCAGGAGGACGGCAGCGGGTTCACCGGACGGGGACACACCGCCACCCGCCTGCAGGCCGGGTGGCTGTCAGTGATGGTGGTGCGCGGTGCCTTGCTGCGCGAATTCGTCGGGGGTCAGCGTCTTCATCGACAGCGCGTGGATCTGCTCGCGCATGCGATCGCCCAGCGCCTGGTACACGCGCTGGTGGCGCTTGATCCGGCTCAGGCCCTCGAACTCGGCCGACACGATCGTCGCGAAGAAATGGCGTCCGTCGCCCTCGACCTGGAGCTCGCTGCAAGCGAGACCCTGGGCTATGTAGCTCTGGACTTCTGCGGGGGTCGGATCGGCCATGATGGAGCGGGATTCTACCCGGGTGCTTCCCGGACGCTTCCCGCGCCCGGTTTCGTGATTCGAGAGGCCGGGCTTGCGCGGTCCGGCCAGGGAAACGGTCAGTGGCGGATCTTGTAGCCGCGGCGCAGCAGTTCCAGCGCGATGGCCGCGACCGCCGCGAACGCGATGGCGACGACGCCCAGGCTGACCCACGGCGAGACGTCGCTGACGCCGAAGAAGCCGTGGCGGAATCCGTCGATCATGTAGAAGAACGGGTTCAGGTGGCTGACGCCCTGCCAGAACGGCGGCAGCGAGTGCACCGAGTAGAAGACGCCCGACAGGAAGGTCATCGGCATGACGATGAAGTTCTGGAAGGCGGCCATCTGGTCGAACTTCTCCGCCCACAGGCCCGCGATCAGGCCCAGCGAACCCATCAGTCCGGCGCCCAGGATGGCGAAGGCCAGCACCCACAGCGGATTGGCCATGCCCGGCGGCGCGAACCACACGGTGGCGGCGAACACGCCCGCGCCCACCATCAGCCCGCGCAGGATGGAGGCGCCGGCGTAGGCCAGGAACCAGGCCCAGTGCGACAGCGGCGTGACCAGCAGGAACACCAGGTTGCCGGTGATCTTGCTCTGGATCAGCGAGGAGCTGCTGTTGGCGAAGGCGTTCTGCAGCACGCTCATCATCACCAGGCCGGGGATGAGGAAGCTGGTGTAGCCGACGGTGCCGTAGACCTTGACGTGGTCCTCGAGGACATGGCCGAAGACCAGCAGGTACAGCACGGCGGTCAGCACCGGGGCGCCGACGGTCTGGAAGCCGACCTTCCAGAAGCGCAGCACTTCCTTGTAGAACAGCGTGCGCGCGCCTTCGAGGCGGATGGGGAAATGACTCGCGCTCATGTGCGGTTTCCCTGCATGATTTCGATGAAGACGTCCTCGAGGTCGGCGCGGCCGATCTCCAGGTCTTCGATGGGGACGGCGGCCTCGCGCAGCGTGGCGAGGATCTGTTCGACCTCGGCCGCGTCGTGCGCGGTGAGCTGGACGATGCGCCCGGTGATGCGGGCGCGCTCGGACAGGGCCAGCGGCAGCGCCGAATCGGTCTTGAACTGCAGCATCGTGGACGCGGTGCCCGCGAGCAGTTCGGACGTGCGGTTGAGCGCGACGATCTTCCCCTGCTTCAGCATCGCGATGCGGTGGCAGAGCGCCTCGGCCTCTTCCAGGTAGTGCGTGGTCAGCAGGACGGTGTGGCCTTCGCGGTTCAGGCGCGCGATGAACTGCCACAGCGTCTGGCGCAGTTCCACGTCGACGCCGGCGGTGGGCTCGTCCAGCACGATGACCGGCGGGCGGTGCACCAGCGCCTGCGCGACCAGCACCCGGCGCTTCATGCCGCCCGACAGCTGGCGCATGTTGTTGTGGGCCTTGTCGGCCAGACCGAGGTTGAGCAGCAACTCGTCGATCCAGTCGTCGTTGTTGCGCACGCCGAAGTAGCCGGACTGGATGCGCAGCGTCTCGCGCACGCTGAAGAACGGGTCGAAGACCAGTTCCTGCGGCACGATGCCGAGCTTCTTGCGGGCCTCGGCGTAGTCGTCGACGACGTCATGGCCGAGCACCGACACCTGCCCCCGCTGGCGCGGGACAGGCCGGCGAGGATGCTGATCAGGCTGGTCTTGCCGGCGCCGTTGGGGCCGAGCAGGCCGAAGAATTCGCCGGGCTGGATGTCGAAGCTGACGCCGTCCAGCGCACGGAACTGGCCATCGCGGTAGGTCTTGCTGACATTGCTGAAACGCAGGGCGGGCGGACCGCCGGCCGGCACGGGCATGGCGGCCGACTGTTGTGGGGGGCTTGCGGGCATGGGCGGCGATTGTAGGCAGGGGGTCCATCCCGCGCTGGCCTGGGGTCATGACAGAATGCGACCACCTCCCCCACCCCTCACCGCCCCTGGGCCCATGGCCACCAAGAAGCCGCGCCGCACCGCCGAACGCATCCTCGAAGTCACGCTGGACCTGTTCAACCGCTTCGGCGAACCGAACGTCTCCACGACGCTGATCTCGGCGGAGCTCGGCATCTCGCCCGGCAACCTGTACTACCACTACCCGGCCAAGGACGAGCTGATCAACGCGCTCTTCAACCGCTACGACAAGGCCTTGTCGGAGCTGCTGGGCGCGGTGGGCAACGTGCGCAACGTGGAGGACGCCTGGCTGTTCTTCCACATGCTGTTCGAGCTGATCTGGCAGCACCGTTTCCTGTACCGCGACCTCAACGACCTGCTGTCGAAGAACCGCAAGCTGGAGACGCACTTCCAGCATGTGCTGGAGCAGAAGACGCAGGCGATGGTGGGGATGCTGGGCGGCCTGCAGGCCAGCGGCGCGCTGACGATGCAGGTCCGCGAGGCGGTGCCGACCGCCAACGCGATGGTGGTGCTCCTGAGCTACTGGCTGAGCTACGAATACGTGCGCGATCCGCGCAACGCGCTCGAGCCCGACCGCGCCGGCGAGGCGCTGATGCGCGGCGCCTTCCATGTGCTGGGGCTGTTGCTGCCCTACCTGGAGCCGTCCTCGCGCGACCACCTGTTCCAGCTGGCGGGGAAGTATCAGCCGCAGGCGGGCGGCACCTCCCAAGCATGATCGGGCGAGTTCCGCCATCGGGACTCGACGCTCGCTTGATGTTTGTCAAACCTCTCGCCAGTTGACTCATCTCTGTCAGTCAGACTGACTGGCTTGAGCCATGCGCGCCTGAAGCTCGATGAATACGGTTCAGGGGCGGCGACTTTGCCGCTGACCTTTATGGAGCATTGAGCATGTTTCAAGAACTGACCCAAGAAGAGATCGATCAAGTCAGCGGGGGCATGGGCGGGAGCAGCTACATGGCTGGGGGCGGCGGCGACAGCTGCTCGAACGCCATCGCTGGAGGGATGGTGGGCGGAGCGATCGCAGGCAGCGCCGGTGGACTGCTCGGCATCGTCGTCGGAGGATTGGGCGGTGCCTTTGGCGGCTGGATGGCCTCATGCAAGGTTCGGTAAAGCCCGACGCCTCGCCAGGTTCGAGCCGCAGCATCGCGCCTTGGAGCCCGTCGTCCTTGATGGTCGACTGGGAGCGACTTCGGACGCTGGGTCCGTCGGGGTTCGTCATTCGCTACGGCCTGCTGCGGATGGCACCGGTGCTGGCGGCGCCAACCGTGGGCCTGGTGATCTTCAGGGACACCTCGCTCTCGCTGACTCGCTGGCTCGTCCTGGCAGCGATGTTCCTCAGCCTCGGCATCGTCTGGGGCGTCGCGACTTGGCAAACCTGCGAGTCTCGATGGGATAGCGCGCGCTCGATTGACACGCCACACGGCTAGCAGCAAGCCGGGGTCCGGCCCTCCGCACAAACCCTGAATTCGTGCGAAGCCGGACCCCCTGGTCGCGGTTGGCGGCGGAAAACGACACCCTATAAATTAGGGATATCGTATTCACCGACATCAAGGGACCGATTCCATGAAGCGCCTCCTGACCACCGCCGCCCTGCTGGCCCTGATCGCCCCGATGGCCCACGCCGCCACCGCCGAGAACGCCGATGCCAAGGCCCTGCGCGCCGAGTGCGCCAGCCAGCACGCCGTCAAGTTCGAGCAGGCCGCCGCCGCCAACGAGTACCGCTTCGTCTACAACCGCGGCGAGTACCGCGGCGAAGCCACCAGCGGCCAGGCCGTCTCCTGCGGCCAGACCCAGTACGCCGAGTACCTGGCCAGCGCCGACCCGGTCCGCGTGATGTCCGCCTACCCGACCGCCGCGGGCCGCCCGCAGCCGGCCAAGAAGGCCTCCGCCGCCAAGTAAGTGATCGGATCCGGTTTCGGAGATCCGGCGCCTCAGCGCTGGCTTCGAAATGTCGGCTGAAACGTCGGCTTCCGGAATGACGAACGCCGCCCTCGGGCGGCGTTTTCCATGGCGGCGTGCGCAGGCCCGTCGCGCGGGGTCAGTCCTTGACTTCCCACGGCAGCATCAGCGCGAGCGTGAGCAGCTGCTGGAACTCGGGGCCAAAGTGGGCCACGATGCGCTCCGGATCGGGACAGAGGCCGGCGTCGGCGATCAGCCCGAACTGCACCTGACCGGCGTAGGTCAGGATGCTGATGCCCAGGCTCATGTCGCCCGCCTGCGGCGCCCAGAACATCACCCGCTCGACGGCCGAGCCGCACAGCTGCAAGGCCTGCGCCGGCCCCGGCACGTTGGTCATCAGCGCCGTCGCCTTGCGTGACAGCGTCTTCAGCATCGCGCGCTGGGCGGCCTTCTCGACCGACCCCGACGTCGCCATCAGGCCCATCGCCAAGGCCGGCTGCAGGCTGTTCTTCAGCGCCTGTGTCTGCGCATGCACGGCGTAGAGCCGCTTGACCGGGTTCGTGATGCCGACCGGCAGCGGCAGCGGCACCATGCCGAAGCGGTTGCCCAACTGCCAGGCCGTCTCCAGCGGACGCAGGTTCACCGGCACCAGCGCACGGATCTCCTGGCCTTGCGTGTCGTCGCCGTGCTCGCGCAGGTAGAGCCCCAGCGCGCCGGCGACGCAGCTCAGCAGCACGTCATTCACCGAGACATTCATCGCCTTGCCGACCGCCTTCACGGCATCCAGCGGCAGCGGCGCGCCCCAGGCCACGCGCTTGGCACGCCCGGCCTTGCCCTTGAGCCGGGTCTTCGCGTCGTCGGGCGCCTCGGTGAGCGCGGCGGCGTCCTTCAGGACCTGCTTGCCCAGGCGCTCCGCCGGAGACGCATCCGGAGTCCCGGACCCGGCATGTTCCTGGATCTCGCGGACAGTCCAGGCGTTGATCGGCTTGACCATCGCATCGGCCAGCCATTCGGGCTCGGCGGCGTCATCGGCCACGGTCTTCGTGGCCTTCGCGCCCTTGCCCCCCTGCCCGCCCCTGCCGCAGGCAAGGTCGGCGGCACGACACCGCCGTCGGTGATCGACAGCAGCACCGCGATCAGCGCGATGCCGTCGGCGATGCAGTGATGCATGCGCGCGATGAGCGCGCTGCTGCCGTCGTAATGCTCGATCAGGTGCAGCTGCCAGAGCGGACGGGCGGGATCGAGCGGCTCCGCGGCCAGATCGGCCAGGCGATCCTGCAATGCGCCTTCGAGCGGTCGACCGCGACGGCGGTTCAGGGTCTCGGGAACGACGTGGCGCGTGATGTCGACCTCGGCGTCCTCGACCCACCAGGCGCTGTCCCCGGCCTCGACGACGCGCTGCCTGAAGCGAGGGAAGCGAAGCAGCCGTTCGGCGACACGTGCGCGCAACTCGTCGAGCGCCACGTGCGGCTTCAGCAGCAGCACGCCGTGGATGATCATCCGGTTGGCTTCGGTGTCCAGGCGCAGCCAGGCAGTGTCGACCTTGGACATCGGCTCGGCGCCCGTCGGCAGACCGTCGGGACGGTGTGCATTCCCGTTTCCCGAGGCCTCGAGCACCGCCCTGGCGGCGGGCGCACGCTTCGCGGGCCCGGCCTTCGACGGGGTGGACTTGGCGCTCCGGCGGGAAGTCGGGCTCGACGCGGCGGGGGTGGGCAATGCGGTCTCCTGGACGGACGGGACGAGGGACAAGGCGGCGGACGAGGCAACGCAGCCCGGATCATCCGCCATCTAGAGAGGCGGCCCCAGTCCGAACGTGGGGGTGGGATGGGTAACATCGCGGCCGTCCGTCCCGATTGTCGCCAACGGGACGCCCAGCTCACCGCCACGGGAGACACACCATGAGCCTGAAAGACCAATTCGACGCCGCCGTCGCCGATTCCAAGAATCTGCCCGAGCGCCCGGACAACCAGACGCTGCTGAAGCTGTACGCGCTGTTCAAGCAGGCGACGACCGGCGACGTCGAGGGCGACCGCCCCGGCATGACGGACTTCGTCAACCGCGCCAAGTGGGACGCCTGGAAGACCCTCGAGGGCAAGACCAACGACGAGGCGATGCAGGACTACATCGACCTGGTCGAAGGCTTGAAGTAAGCCCGCCAGGGCCGGCGCCCGCGCCGGTCATGCCAGCAGGCCGCCCTTCAAGGGCGGCCTCGTCGTTTCTGGCGCGCTTCAACCGCGTTCCTGACACCGGCCGGGCGTCGACCCCGCGAAGGGCAGGCCATCCCCGTCAGCGCGCCAGTTCCGCCCTGCGCTCCTCCTTCGGCAGCTTCGCCAGCCGCTGCACCTCGGCGTAGAAGCGCGGCCAGTCGGCGCCCTGCCGCTCGAACAGCCGGACGAAGTCCGGCACCAGGTCCGTGTAGCTGCCCTGGATCGCCAGCGCCGGCGTGTTCAGGCCCAGCACCCAGCGGTCGAAGCGCGTATCCCCATTCCACCGGTCACGCTTGATCGCCTCGTAGTCCGCGCGCAGCTTCGCGAAGGCCACGGCCTTGCCGGCGCGTTTCTCGTCGTCGCTGGCCGTGCTGCGGAACACGTCCTGCAACTGGTCCCGCGTCGCCTTGAGCAAGACCTGGACCTCGTCCTGCCGGCGCCGGGACTGCTCGTCGTCGCGCAGCGCCTCGGGCCGGTCCTTCAACCAGCGGCCGACACCGATCTGCTCGACCGCCGTCGCGAAGCTCTCGTTGAACGCGGTGTCGTCGTTGGCATACGCGACCTGATGCGCCAATTCGTGGAAGATCATCCGCGCGAGCTGGGCCTCGGGGTAGCGGATGAAGGTGTTCAGCAGCGGATCGCCGCCCAGCCAGTTGCTCCAGCCCAGCGACGAGTACGCCGGCACCCCGTAGACGTAGGGCTCGAGGCCCTCCTTGCGGAGTTCCTGCGCCAGTTCGCGCGCATCGTGCGGATCGAAGTAGCCCCGATAACCCGCACAACCCATGATCGGGTAGCACCAGGTCTTGAGCTGCAGGCTCAGCTCCGGCGTCGCGACGACGTTCCACACCGCCGAGCCGCGCTTCAGGTCGGCGTAGCGCCGGTAGCTGTCGTTGTCGGGCAGCTTCAGCTCCGAGGACGCGTAGTCGCGCAGCGACTTGGACAACTCGAGCTGCTTGCGTACCTCCGGGTCCAGGTCCTGCTGCCCCAGCCACTCGTCGACCGGCTTGGCCGAGCGCACCAGCGACAGGTGCCCCGACAGCGACTGCCCGTAGTACGACAGCTGGGCACAGCCTCCCAGCGCCGTCATCGCCAGCAGCAGCGGCGCGGCCAGCAGGATCAGCAGCAGTCGCCGTGCGCGCTTCGTCATCCCGCGGACACCTCGACCAGGCAGTCGTAGAAGCACGGCGCGCGGCCCAGGTCGGTGAGCCGCTGGTGCGTGACCTCGTTGACGTTGCGCCCGTCCGCGCCCAGCTTGCGCCACCAGATGCCCAGCCCGTGGACGACGCCTTCGCGTGCCCGGGCGCTGACGTCCAGGCGGCACGCGTAGCTGCCGCGATCGTTGAACACGCGCACCCGCTGCCCATCGGCGAGTCCGCGCGCCGCGGCGTCGCCGGCGCTCATCTCGAGCACCTGCTCGCCCTCGATGTCGCGCAGGCTCTTCACGTTCACGAAGGTGCTGTTCAGGTGATTGCGCGCCGGCGGCGAGATCATCGCCAACGGATAACGCGCGGCCAGCGCCGGGTCGCTCGTGCGGCTCTCGTAGTTGGGCACGTAGTCCGCGCCGCGCGCGTCGGCCTTGCCGCTCGACGATGGGAAGCCGCCCTCGGCGAACGGCGCCTCGGCCAGCGGCAGCGTGAACCAGCCCCGCTCGCGCAGCTGCGCCAGATCGACGTCGTCGCGGAAGGCCTGGCCCAGCAGCGCCTCGTCGTCGTCGCGGAACGCGGGCTCGTCGAAGCCCATCGCCGCCGCGAGGTCCCGGAAGATCCGCGTGTTCGGACGCGCCTCGCCGACCGGCGCGATCGCCGGCTCGTTGAGCAGCACATCGGTGTGGCCGTAGCTGGTGTGGATGTCCAGGTGCTCCATCTGCGTCGTCGCCGGCAGCACGTAGTCGGCCAGATCGGCCGTGTCGGTCATGAAGTGCTCCAGCACCACGGTGAACAGGTCCTCGCGCTCGAAACCCGCGACCACCTTCGGCGACTCCGGCGCCACCGCGACCGGGTTGCTGTTGTAGACGATCACCGCCTCGACCTTCGGTCCGAACGCGGCGGACGACTCGCGCAGCAGGTCGTCGCCGATCGTGCTCATGTTGATGGTCCGCGATGGCCGTCCGGCTCGCAGGTCCGGGCGCTCCAGCGTGGGGTTCTTGAACGGCGCGAACCAGCCCGAACTCGACAGCAGCAGCCCGCCCGCGCGGTGGCGCCACGCGCCGGTGAGGCACGGCAGCAGTGCGATCAGGCGCACCGCGTTGCCGCCGCCGCGCACCCGCTGCATGCCGTAGTTCAGCCGGATCGCCGCCGGCGCCAGCGTTCCGTAGTCCCGGGCCAGGCCGCGAACCTCGTCCGCCGTGAGCCCGCATTCGGCCGCGGTGCGTTCGGGCGTCCATGCGAGCGCCCGCTCGCGCAATCCGTCCCAGCCGTCAACATGCCGGAAGAGGTAGTCGTGATCGAGCCAGTCGTTGACGATCAGCTCGTGCATCAACCCCAGCGCCAGCGCGCCGTCCGTGCCCGGCAGCAGGGCCAGGTGTTGATGGCACTTGTCGGCGGTCTCGGTCTTGCGCGGATCGATGCAGACCAGCTTCGCGCCGTTGCGCTTGGCCTGGTTCGCGAAGGTCCAGAAATGGAGGTTGGAGGCGATCGAGTTGCTGCCCCAGATCACGATCAGCCGGGACTCCGCGAAGTGCGGCAGGTGCATGCCGACCTTGTGCCCGTAAGTCGCCGCCAGGCCCGCGCCGCCCGCCGACGCGCAGATCGTGCGGTCCAGGCAGGACGCGCCCAGCCGGTTGAAGAAGCGCCCCGCCATCGCCTCGCCCTGCAGCATGCCCATCGTGCCGGCGTAGCTGTAAGGCAGGATGGCCTGCGGATCGCGCGCCGCGATGGCGCTCAGCCGGCCGGCGATCTCGGTGATCGCCTGCTCCCAGCCGATGCGCTCGAAACGCGGCGGTTCATGCTTGGCGCTGATGCGCTTGAGCGGATGCAGCACCCGTTCCTCGTGATAGGTCCGCTCGGGATACCGCGACACCTTCGTGCACAGCGCGCCGTGGGTGCTCGGATGCTCGGGCTGGCCCTGGACCTTCACCACCCTGCCGTCCTCGACCGTGATGCGCAACGCGCAGGTGTCGGGGCAGTCGTGCGGGCAGGCGCCCTTGACGATTCGCGTGCCGCGGTCGGCGGCCTGTGGCGGGAGGTTCACGAGGGGTTCAGAGAGCACGGACGACATGCGTCAACTATTGCACAGGCGCCACACCCTTGCGATTTCTTACCCGAGAGAGCGACAACGCTGGACACGCGAACCGCTAAGCTCGCAGACCAGGAGGCCGAAATAGGTCGTGTCGAGTCTCCTGGCGCGCTGGCCCTCCTCCGGCGGACGCCACAATATCAATTCGAACCCCTCTGGGAGTCCCTTTGGATCGCCGCCAACTTCTCGCCTCCGCCAGCGCCCTGGGCGCGCTCGCCACCCTGCCCATCCCGTCGGCCGTCCGCGCGCAAGGCAAACGCCTGGTGCTGGGCCAGTCGGCGCCGCTGACCGGCGCCGCCGCCCAGCTGGGCATCCAGATGCAGGCCGGCGCCAAGCTGTTCTTCGACGCCCAGAACGCTGCCGGCGGCATCAACGGCACCACCATCGAACTGCGCACGCTGGACGACGGCTACGAGCCCGACCGCTGCAAGGCCAACACCGAGAAGCTGATCGCCGACGACGTGTTCGCGCTGTTCGGCTACGTCGGCACGCCGACCTCGGTGGCCGCGCTGCCGCTGGTCAACCAGGCCAAGATCCCCTTCGTCGCGCCCTTCACCGGCGCCGAAGTGCTGCGCGACCCGTTCAGCCCGTGGGTCTACCACGTGCGTGCCTCGTACTACGACGAGACCGCCCTGATCGTGAAGCAGCTGACCCAGCTGGGTCTGATGCGCATCTCGGTCTTCCACCAGAACGACGCGTACGGCAAGGCTGGCCTGGACGGCGTGCTGCGCGCGATGAAGCCGCTGGCGCTCCAGCCGCAGGCCATGTCCACCGTCGAGCGCAACAGCGTCGACGTCGCCAAGGCCGTCAAGGACCTGGTGCAGAGCGGCTCGCCGCCCGAAGCGATCGTCAT
Organism: Roseateles chitinivorans; assembly: GCF_050632235.1. Lineage (GTDB taxonomy): Bacteria > Pseudomonadota > Gammaproteobacteria > Burkholderiales > Burkholderiaceae_C > Roseateles > Roseateles chitinivorans_A. The sequence goes on from NZ_CP192584.1 coordinate 5,964,040, forward strand.
GATCAGCGCCTACAAGAGCTGCGCCGCCTTCATCCGCGCCGCACGCAAGGCCGGCTACGGCGGCGTGTTCTACAACGTGTCCTTCGTCGGCACCCAGTCGCTGCTGGACGAGCTCGGCAAGGACGCGATGGGCGTCGTCGTCAGCCAGGTCATGCCCTATCCGTTCGGTTCGCAGGTCGGCGTGGTCCACGAGTACCAGCAGGCCGCCACCAAGGCCGGCCAGAAGTTCAACTACACCGCCATCGAGGGCTACATCGGCGCCAAGGTCATCAGCGAAGGCATCCGCCGCATGACCCGCCAGACCCGCGAGGGCCTGACCGCGGCGCTCGACACCCTGTCGAACTACAACGTCGGCGGCTTCAGCGTGAACTTCAAGCCCAACAAGCATGTCGGCTCGAGCTTCGTCGAGATGACGATGCTGACCAACGACGGGCGCGTGAAGCGCTGATCCGTCCCCCGGGCAGACCCGGGCGCCGGATCGCACGCCGCTGGCGGCGGCCCTCCGGACCCGCGGGTACACTGGTCCGACCACAGCGGCGCCGCCCTGAGCGGCGCCGCGGCCTTTCTGGCCCGCGGCACGCCCGACGCTGTCGCGACGACATCGGAGTGCCCGCCCATGAAGCTGATCGAACCCATCCTGGCCGACGCCCCGGCCATCGCCAAGCTGCGACGCGACCTGCACGCGCATCCGGAGCTCTGTTTCCACGAGGACCGCACCGCGGACGTGGTGGCCAAGGCCCTGACCGACTGGGGCATCGAGATCCACCGCGGCCTGGGCAAGACCGGCGTGGTCGGCATCATCCAGGGGCGTGACGGCGGCGCCAGCGGCCGCACGCTGGGCCTGCGCGCCGACATCGACGCGCTCCCGATCACCGAGCACAACACCTTCGCCCACGCCAGCAAGCACCCCGGCAAGATGCACGCGTGCGGCCACGACGGCCACACCGCGATGCTGCTGGCCGGTGCCAAGCACCTGGCGGCGAATCGCGACTTCGACGGCACCGTCTACGTCGTGTTCCAGCCGGCGGAGGAAGGCGGCGGCGGCGCCCGCGAGATGATCAAGGACGGCCTGTTCACCAAGTTCCCGATGGAAGCCATGTTCGGCATCCACAACTGGCCGGGCATGGCCGCCGGCCAGTTCGCGCTCAAGAGCGGACCGGTCTTCGCCTCGAGCAACGAGTTCAAGGTCACCATCAAGGGCAAGGGCGCGCACGGCGCGATGCCGCACCTGGGCACGGACCCGGTGGTCGTGGCGGCACAGCTGGTGCAGGCCTACCAGACCATCATCACCCGCAACAAGCGGCCGATCGACGCGGGCGTGATCTCGGTGACGATGATCCATGCCGGCGAGGCCACCAACGTCATCCCGGAAAGCTGCGAGCTGCAGGGCACCGTCCGCACCTTCACGCTGGAAACGCTGGACCTGATCGAGCGCCGCATGAAGCAGATCACCGAGGCCACGGGCGACGCCTTCGAGGTCCAGTGCGAGTTCTCCTTCCACCGCAACTACCCGCCGACGATCAACCACCCCGCCGAGACCGAGTTCGTCCGCGGCGTGCTGACCGAGATGCTGGGGGCGGCCAACGTGCAGGAATTCGAGCCGACGATGGGTGCCGAGGACTTCAGCTACTACCTGCAGAAGGTGCCGGGCTGCTATTTCCTGATCGGCAACGGCGACGGCAGCCACCGCGAGGGCGGCCACGGCCTGGGCCCCTGCATGCTGCACAACCCCAGCTATGACTTCAACGACGAGCTGATCCCGCTGGGCGGCACGATGTGGTCGCGGCTGGTCGACGCCTGGTTCAAGCAGCCCCGGCCCGCCAAGGCCTGAGTGCCAGGCGCGAACAATCAGGCGCCATGAACCAGGCGCCAACGACCCGACGCCAGAAACGCCCATCCTTTCCAGCCAGACAACGTCCAGCCTCCGCCCGATGACCGCCCCGATTGCGCCCGACCAGGAAAAGACCGTCCTCGACGACACCCACCGCTGGCTGCAGCGGGCGGTGATCGGCCTGAACCTGTGCCCCTTCGCCAAGAGCGTCGAGGTCAACCAGCGGCTGCGCACCGTGGTCAGCGCGGCGCGCACGCCCGAGGACCTGCTCAAGGACCTGGCGCACGAACTGCTCTCGCTCAACCGCGCCGATCCGGACGAGACCGAGACCACGCTGCTGGTGCACCCCTGGGTGCTGAACGACTTCCTGGACTTCAACGATTTCCTCGGCGCCGCCGATGCGCTGGTCGAGGACCTGGACCTGGACGGCGTGCTGCAGGTCGCGAGCTTCCATCCGGATTACCAGTTCGACGGCACCGAGGCGGACGACGTCGACAACTTCAGCAATCGGTCGCCTTACCCCACGCTGCATCTGCTGCGCGAGGAGAGCATCGAACGCGCCGTCGAGACCATGCCGGACACCGACGCGATCTACGAGGCCAACATCGAGACATTGCGCCGCATCGGCCGCAAGGGCTGGGATGCGCTGGACGTGGAGGCCAAGCTGCCGCTGGCCCAGCGCACCACGCGCGAGGACTGAGCCCGTCGAGAGGCCGCGGCCCCTCACCCCCGCCCTCTCCCGCAAGCGGGAGAGGGGTACGGTCGGCGCCCTTCTTGCCCCCTCTCCCGCTTGCGGGAGAGGGTTGGGGTGAGGGCCGCGGTCGCGGCAGACCTGATGTCCTGATTTGACCGGGACTGGTCCGCCGGCGGCGCGACGGCGGAGGCCTTAGCCGGCACGATGACCCCCATCAACCACCCGATGGAGTCCTCGATGACCACCGCCTCGAACACTGCTGCCGCCACCCCCACGACCGCCGTCCTGCTGATCGACGTGCAGGAGTCGTTCCGCCATCGCCCGTACTGGGACGAGACCACCTGGCCGGCCTACCTGGAGCGCACCAACGCCCTGCTCGACGGCGCGTCCGCCCGTGGCCTGCCGATCATCCGCATCCTCCACAGCGACGGCCCGGAGACGGCGGACAACCCGTTCTCGCTGGTCAGCGGCCACGTGCGCCCCATCGACGGGCTGGCCCAGGTGCCCATCGCCGCCGAGTTCCTCAAGCGCCGCCACAGCGCGCTGGTCGGCACCGGGCTGTCGATCTGGCTGACCGAGCACGGCATCCGCCGGCTGATCGTCGCCGGCATCCGCACCGAGCAATGCTGCGAGACCACCACCCGCCACGCCAGCGACGAAGGCTGGACGGTCGACTACGTGACCGAGGCGACGCACACCTTCCCGATCCCGCACGCCAGCGGCGTCGTGGTCGGCGTCGACGATCTCAAGCTGCGTACCGAGGTCGCCCTGCAAGGCCGCTTCGCCGAGATCGTGACCGTCGAGCAGGCGTTGGCGCGCGCCGCCTGAGCGCATACTGCGGCGATGTCCTTTTCGATTCCTCCCGGAGGTCGGGCGCCGGGTCCGCCGCCGACACCTCGCTCGTCGATGTCTGGATCCTGGTCGAGCACCACACCCTGCTGCTCGACCTGGCCGGTGCCGCCGAAGCGCTGCGGCTCGCCAACCAGGCGCTGCGCCGGCGCGGTGAGCCCGAGGCGTTCCGGTTGCGGTACTGCGCCGCGAGCGAATCGGCCTCGACCTCGGTCGGGCTGACGCTCGCCGCGCTCGAGCCGCTGCCGGCGCTCGGCTCGCGGGACTGGTTGATCCTGAGCGGACGTCGGCATCCGCATCCGGACGATCCGCCACCGGCCACCGTCGATCGGGAAGAGGAACTGCGCATCGAACGCTGGCTGCACCACGAGGGCGGCGCGCTGCTGGCCGGCGGCCAGGGCCGGCTGCTGAGCATCTGTGCCGGCGCGCTGCTGGCGGCGCGGGCCGGGCTGCTCGACGGACGGCGCTGCACGACGCATCACGAGGCCCTCGACGCGCTGCGGGATGCCGCCCCGCGCGCCGACGTGCAGGCCAACCGCGTGTTCGTGCTCGACGGCCCGCTGGCCAGCAGCGCCGGCATCACCGCCGGCATCGACCTGGTGCTGGCGCTGATCGCGGAGCACTGCGGCGAGGCGATCGCCGCCTCGGTCGCGCAGGTGATGGTGGTCTACCTGCGCCGCGGCGCCCAGGATCCGGAGCTCTCGCCGATGCTCGCGCACCGGCACCACCTGCATCCCGGCTTGCACCGCGTCCAGGACGCCGTCTGTGGCGATCCGCGCGCCGACTGGAGCCTGGCCCGCATGGCGGAGGTCGCTCACGTCACGCCTAGGCACCTGACGCGGCTCTTCACCCAGCACGGTGGCACGACGCCGCTGGACTACCTGCGCGCGATCCGGCTGGAGCTGGCGCGACGGGAACTCCAGCGCGGCGCGCGCCCGGCCCAGGCGGCCCTCGCCGCCGGCTTCAGCTCGGACCAGCAGCTCCGCCGCACCCGCCGGCGCCTGAGCGTCGACGCCTGACGTCGTCAGACACAGAGCGACGTTCGAAGTGAACGGTCGAAGTGCATCGAGACGGCGGAGCCGGTGCCCCTCTGAACGAACCCTGAGCGAAGCGAAGACTGTGAGAGAAGAGGGGCACCGGCTCCGCCGTCTGTGCTCCTTGCGAAGGCAGCCAGGGCCCTGGCCCGGCGATTGCCCCGCGCCGCCCAGCGCCTACCGACTTAGCACAAACTGCATAAATCCAAGTCAAGCGGGTTTCGTGCACTTCTGGTAACTTGCGCGCCCACAGTGAACGAGGAGCGGCATTTGAACGATTGGTTGAAGCGACTGGAGGCCCTGGATCCGGCCCGTCTGGCGGGCATGCGCCGCGGCGTGGAGAAGGAGAGCCTGCGCGCGCAACCGAGCGGTGGTCTGCTGGCGCTGACGCCGCACCCGACGGCGCTGGGTTCCGCGCTCACGCACGAGACCGTCACCACCGACTTCAGCGAATCACAGCTGGAGCTGATCACCGGCGTGCACGCGTCCGCCGAGGACTGCGAACGCCAGCTGACCGAGATCCACCAGGCCGTCTACCGTTGCCTGGGGAATGAGCTGATGTGGGCGTCGAGCATGCCCTGCCTGCTGCCTGCCGACGAGACCATCCCGATCGGCCGCTACGGCGCCTCCAACATCGGACGTGCCAAGAGTGTGTACCGCATGGGTCTGGGCCACCGCTACGGCCGGCGCATGCAGACCATCTCCGGCATCCACTACAACTGGTCGATGCCGGGCCTGGACAACGCGGACCACTTCGCGCTGATCCGGAATTTCCGCCGCCATTCCTTCCTGCTGCTGACGCTGTTCGGCGCTTCGCCGGCGTTGTGTTCGAGCTTCGTCGCCGGGCGCGAGCACGGCCTGCAGGCGCTGACCGACGGCACCCTGCACATGCCCTATGGCACCTCGTTGCGGATGGGTCGCCTCGGCTACCAGAGCGATGCGCAGTCCTCACTGGCGGTCAGCTACAACAGCATCGACGGCTACGCCGCCTCGCTGCAGGACGCGCTGACGCGGCCCTACGCGGCATACGAGAAGGTGGGCGTCGTCAATCCGGGCGGCGAGTACAACCAGCTGTCGACGACGCTGCTGCAGATCGAGAACGAGTTCTACGGCACGATCCGTCCCAAGCGCACGATCCGCTCGGGTGAGCGCCCGCTGCATGCGCTGCGCGAGCGCGGCGTTGAATACATCGAAGTCCGCTGCATGGACCTGGACCCGTTCGAGCCCGTCGGCATCGCCGCGGGCACGATGCGTTTCCTGGACCTCTTCCTGCTGCACTGCTGGCTGACCGACAGCCCGAACGACACGCCGGACGAACTCGGCGCGCTGGCGCGCAACCAGCATCGCGCCGCCTCGGCGGGCCGCGAGCCCGGCCTGATGCTGGAACGCCGCGGCGGCGAGGTGTCGCTGCGCGACTGGGGACGGGAACTGCTGGCCGAGTTCGCGCCGATCGCCGCCAAGGTGGACGCGGCGCTGGGCGGATCGCTGTACCGTGAGGCGCTCGCGCAGGCCACCGAACGCTGGGACGATCCCGATCAACTGCCCTCGGCCCGCGTGCTCGCGGCGATGCGTGCGCAACACGAGTCGTCGCACCTGGCCTTCGTCGCGGCGCAGTCGGAAGTCTCGCGCCGCCATGTGCTGGAACAGCCGATGGCCGACGGCCTGATGGCGCGTTTCGACCAGTCGGCGCGGGCCTCGCTGGAGGCGCAGGCCGCGATCGAGGCGGCGGACACCGTCGACTTCGAGACCTTCCGGCAGCAGTACCTCGACCCCGCGCAATTGCAGGGCTGAACCCGGTTGAACGCGATCGAGCGCAGTTGAGCGCGGTTGAGTCCGCTACGCCGGGCGCTCAGCCCGGCAGCGACGAGCTCCGCAGTTCGTCGTGCCGCTTCTGCAGTTCCTGGCGCAGCTTCTTGCGCTCGAGCGCCGCTTCCCAGCGACGCTTCTCATCGGGCGTCGTCGGCGTGCGCGGAGGCACCGGAACCGGGCGGCCGTCCTCGCCGACCGCCACCATCGTGAAGAAGCAGCTGTTGGCATGCCGCACCACCTGGTCGCGGATGTTCTCGGTGACGACCTTGATCCCGATCTCCATCGAGGAGGTGCCGGCGTAGTTCACCGACGCCAGGAAGCTGACCAGCTCACCGACGTGGATGGGCTGGCGGAACATCACCTGGTCCACCGACAGCGTCACCGTATAGCGGCCCGCGTAACGGCTCGCACAGGCGTAGGCGACCTGGTCGAGCAGCTTCAGGATGGTGCCGCCGTGCACGTTGCCGGAGAAGTTGGCCATGTCCGGCGTCATCAGCACCGTCATCGTGAGTTGGTGGGAAGGCAGGTCCATGGCGCGGGATCCGGCGGCGGATCGTGGAGTGAGGGAGTGGCCGCCATGGTGCCAGAGTCCGGGGGGACCCGCGCTTGCCCCTTCTGGCGCTTGCCGCTGACACGGGCGTCGGTTAGGGTGCGCGGCAGGAGGTTCCATGGTCCAGGTCCAGCAGCCCAGCATCGTCGACACGCGCGGTGCCCAGATGTTCCCCGCGCTCGGCGTCGCCGACATCGCGCGCGTCGCGCGGTTCGGCCGTTTCCGGCGGTATTCCCAAGGCGAGTGGGTCGTGCGTGCCGGCGACAGCGGCATGGGCATGATCCTCATCCTGAGCGGCGAGATCACCGTGTCGCAGCGCGACGAGCCTCGGGCATGTGACGCCGATCCACCGGCACGGGCCCGGCGGCTTCCTGGGCGAGGTCGGCCAGCTCAGCGGCCGGCCCTCCTTCATCGACGCGATCGCCGAAACCGAGGTGGAAGCCGTCGATGTCAGCCCGCCGCAACTGCGCGCGCTGCTGATCGGCGAGGCCGACCTCGGCGAACGCCTGACCCGCGCCTTCATCCTGCGCCGCGTCGGCCTGATCGAGGCCGGCGCCAGCGGCGCGACGCTGATCGGCCGCGGCAAGTCCGCGCCGGTGATGCGGCTGCGGAGCTTCCTGGGCCGCAACGGCTATCCGCACCAGCAGCTGGAGCCCGACCAGAACGACGACGCCAAGGCGCTCGCCGACCAGTACATGACCGACGGCGTCCAGATGCTGGTCATCTGCCCCGGCGGCGAGGTGCTGGTCGATCCGACGGATGACGAGGTCGCCCGCTGCATGGGCATCGTCGACATGCGCGAGCGCACCGAGCTCTACGACGTCGCCATCATCGGCGCCGGCCCCGCGGGCCTGTCGTCGGCGGTGTACGCGGCCTCCGAAGGCCTGTCGGTGCTGGTGCTGGACTGCCGCTCGTTCGGCGGCCAGGCCGGCGCGAGCTCGCGCATCGAGAACTACCTCGGCTTCCCGACCGGCATCTCCGGCCAGGCGCTGGCGGGACGCGCCTTCGTCCAGGCCCAGAAGTTCGGCGCGGACATGCTGATCCCCGCCAAGGTCCTGCAGATGAGCTGCGAGCGCCAGGGCATGGAGGACGAGCTCCACCTGGTGCTCGAGGACGGCCGCAAGGTGCGCGCGCGCACCGCGGTGATCGCCACCGGTGCGCGCTACCGCCGCCCCGAGATCGACGCGCTGACCCGCTTCGAAGGCCGCGGCGTCTGGTACTGGGCTTCGCCGATCGAGGCCCGCATCTGCAGCCGGCAGACGGTGGTCATCGTCGGCGGCGGGAACTCGGCGGGACAGGCGGCGGTGTTCCTCGCCAACCACGCGGCGAAAGTGATCATGCTGATCCGCGGCCCGGGGCTGGCGGCGACGATGTCGCGCTACCTGATCGACCGCATCCAGGGCACCGCCAACATCGAGCTGCAGCCGCACCAGGAACTCAAGGAGCTGGAGGGCGGCGACTCGCTGGAAGCGGTGAGCTGGCGCGACCGCCGCAACGGCCAGGAAAGACGGCTCGCGCTGCAGCACCTGTTCATGTTCATCGGCGCCGAGCCGGAAACCGGCCTGATCGCCGACTGCGGCCTGGAGCTGGACAAGGCCGGCTTCATCATCACGGGCCGCGCCTGCGCCTGCCCGCTGTCGGACTACAAGCCGGAGCCGCTGGAATCGAGCATCCCCGGGGTGTTCGCGGTCGGCGACGTGCGCTCGGGCTCGGTGAAGCGCGTGGGCGGTGCCATCGGTGAAGGCGCGCAGGTCGTCGCCAGCATCCACCAGTACCTCGCCCGCCAGGACGCCGCGCGGGCGGAGCGCCTCAGCCCGGCCGCCGTGGCCCGCGTCCCGGTCTGAGCACAGCGCGCCGACACCCGGCGCGGCGCTTCGCCATAGAATGCGAATAATTGTTATTTGCAGACTTGGCGCGCCCGATGTTCTCTCCCGAATCCCGTCGTCTCTGGGCCTGGCCGATCGCGCTGGGCCTGTTGAGCGTCTCCGGCCTGCTGACCGCGCTGGTGTCCGACGACCTGGGTGACGTGTGGTCGTGGGTGGGCCTGGGTATCCCGGTCGCCGTCATCGCCTGGTTTGCCTGGCGCCCGCAGCGCGCCGGACGCGCTTCCTGAGGACACGACGATGCTGAGCTCGCGCGCCATCCGCGTCTGGACCTGGCTCCACAAGTGGACCAGCCTGGTCTGCACGCTGTTCATGCTGCTGCTGTGCCTGACCGGCCTGCCGCTGATCTTCCACCACGAGATCGGTCACCTGCTCGGCGACGAGATCGAGGCGCCCGAGCTCCCCGCCGCGATGGACAAGCAGCGCGTGTCGCTGGACGTGATGGCCAAGGCGGCCAACGCGGTGCACCCGACGATGGTGATCCAGTTCGCCGGCGAGAACGAGGACGACCCGCGCCTGTGGTGGTTCACGCTGGCGCCGACGCCGGCGCCCACCGACCAGTTCAAGTCGGTCGCCGTCGACGCCCGGACCGGCCTGGCCGTGCGCGAGTACCGCATCGGCGAAGGCTTCATGGACCTGATGTTCCGGCTGCACGTGGACCTGTTCGCGGGCCTGCCGGGCAAGCTCTTCCTCGGGCTGATGGGCCTGCTGCTGCTGATCGCGCTGGTCAGCGGCGTGGTGCTGTACGCGCCGTTCATGCGCAAGCTCGACTTCGGCGCGGTGCGCAAGGACCGCTCGACGCGCGTGAAGTGGCTGGACCTGCACAACCTCATCGGCATCGTCACGCTGGTGTGGTGCTTCGTCGTCGGCGCGACCGGGATGATCAACACCTGGGCGGAGCTGCTGGTGCAGTACTGGCAGTACGACAAGGTCACCGCGCTGCTGGCGCCGTACAAGGACCAGCCGCTGCTGAAGGCCGACGAACGCGCGCCGCTGCAGGCCTCGATGGACACGGCGATGCAGGTCGGCGACAAGCGCAAGGTCTCGTTCATCGCCTTCCCCGGCACCTCGTTCTCCAGCCCGCACCACAACACCTTCTTCCTGAAGGGCACGACGCCGCTGACCTCCAAGCTGCTGCAACCGCTGCTGATCGACGCCAAGACCTCGCAGCTGACCGCCGCGCCGGAACTGCCGTGGTACCTGACGGCGCTGCTGGTGTCGCAGCCGCTGCACTTCGGCGACTACGGCGGCATGCCGATGAAGATCCTGTGGGCGCTGCTGGACGTGGCGACCATCGTCGTCCTCGGCAGCGGCCTCTACCTGTGGCTGCGCAAGCCGCAGGGCGCCCGCAAGGGCAGGAAGGGCGCGGCGGCCGTGGCCGCCGACGACCTGGACGACGCCAAGAATCCCGAAACCGCGGCCGCCTGATCGCCAGTCCGCACGATCACCCCACCGCACATGCCTGATTCGAACAAGCCTGACTCCCCCAAGCACCAGATCGAGAGCCTGCAATCCAGCGGCCTGAAGGCCACCCTGCCCCGCATCAAGGTGCTGCAGATCTTCGAGCAGTCGGATCAGCGCCACCTCAGCGCCGAAGACGTCTACCGCCAGTTGCTGCTGGAAGGCGCGGACATCGGCCTGGCGACGGTGTACCGGGTGCTGATGCAGTTCGTCGAGGCGGGCCTGCTGGCGCGTCAGCACTTCGAGTCCGGCAAGGCCGTGTTCGAGCTCAATTCCGAACAGCACCATGACCACATGGTGTGCCTGGCCTGCGGCCGGGTGGAGGAGTTCTACGACGCCGGCATCGAGCAGCGCCAGCGCGAGATCGCCGAGGAGCGCGGCTACGAGCTGGTCGAGCACGCGCTCGCGCTCTACGGGCTGTGTTCGAACCCGGAGTGCCGGGCGAAGCGCCATCGGTGAATCCGAAGCGACCGGGCGGGAGACTGCGGCGGATCGCGCACAATCCGGCACTTCCCTGTTGAATACTGTATAGGCATACAGTACATTTCCATCCATCGCAGCCAACCCGGCTGCAGCAGGAGATGGTCATGCAGATGCTCAAGCAAACGGTCTGGTCCTCGTTGAACAACGCGGATGCCTGGGTGGTCTGCATCGGCGTCATGTCCTGCCTCGGACTGGCGACGGGCCTGCTGGGTTGAGAGCTTAGCTCAGCCTGGCGAGCCCTTCGCCTCCAGCGTTCCGTTCGCGGAGCCACGGTCCCCTCTCGAGGGGACCTTTGTTTTCAGTGCCTTTTCAGTTCTCAAAGCTTGTGTCCGCTCGACTTGAGCAACGCCTGACCCCGGTCCTGGACGTTGCTCAAGCAGCGGACTTTTTGTCCGCTCGTTCCGTCGAGTCCGGCCTCGAACGGCCCGTCCCTCACGAAGTCGACGAAGGCCCGTAGCGGCGCCGGCAGATAGCGCCGGCCCGGGTAGTAGAGGAAGGGGCCGCTGAAGGACACCCACCAGTCCTCCAGCACCGGCACGAGCGCGCCGCTGTCGAGATGCGGCCTCACCCAGTCCTCGAAGGTCTGGATCACGCCGCAGCCTTGGACGGCGGCGTCGATCGCCAGGTCCAGCCCGCCACCCAGGCGCACGATCATCGGACCGTCGGGATCGACGGTGACGGATTCGCCGTCGCGTTGGAACTCGTAGGCCGGCATCGTGCCGCTCGGGAATCGTCCGCGCAGGCAGCGATGGGCGAGCAGGTCGCGTGGATGCGTGGGACGACCATGCTCGGCCAGATAGGCCGGCGACGCTGCCGTCGCCAGCCGCTGCGTCCGCGGACCGATGGGCACGGCGATCATGTCCTGCTCCAGCCGCTCCTCGTAGCGGATGCCGGCGTCGCAGCCGGCGGCGAGCACGTCGACGAAGCTCTCCTCGACGGTGATGTCGAGTTTGATCTCCGGGTAGGCCTTCAGGAACGCGGGGACGATCTGCGGCAGGACGAGCCGCGCGGCGCTCGCCGGCACGTTGAGACGGAGCGTGCCGGCCGGCCGCTCGCGGAAGCCGTTGACGACGTCGAGCGCGGCCTCGACCTCACCCAGCGCCGGGCCGAGCCGCTCCAGCAGCCGGGCGCCGGCCTCGGTCGGCGCGACGCTGCGGGTGCTCCGATGCAGCAGCCGGACGCTGAGCTTCGCCTCCAGACGCCGCACGGCCTCGCTCAGCCCTGACGGGCTCAGGCCCGATTGCCGCGAGGCCTCGCGAAAGCCTCCGGATCGCGCCACGGCGAGGAACGCCGAGAGATCGCCAAGTTCCATCTCACTGTCCTTGATTCCGCACAGCCCGTGCAGATTCGATCCCCTTATCGTACGACCGCCCGCTGCCTACAGTCCTTCCACGACGTCGACGACCTCCGAGCGACCTCCAGAAGGTCCCGAACTCCCACCCAAGCATTGAAGGACTCCCCATGAGCAGCACTTCCCTCCGCCTCCGCGACCAGGCCGGCACTTTCAAGCTCGGCGACCGCACGGTGACACGCATCGGCTACGGCGCGATGCAGCTGGCCGGTCCGGGCGTCTTCGGTCCGCCGAAGAACCGCCAGGCCGCCGTCGCCGTGTTGCGCGAGGCCATCGCGCTGGGCGTCGACCACATCGACACCAGCGACTTCTACGGCCCGCACGTCACCAACCAGATCATTCGCGAGGCGCTCCACCCGTATCGCGACGACCTCACGATCGTCACCAAGGTCGGTGCCCGCCGCGGCGAGGACGCCTCCTGGCTGCCCGCGCAGTCGGCCGAGGCGCTGACGCAGCAGGTCCACGACAACCTCCGCCATCTGGGCCTGGACGTGCTCGACGTCGTGAACCTGCGCAGCATGCTCGACGTGCACGGCCCGGCGGAAGGCTCGCTGGAACCGCAGGTGACCGCGCTGGCCGAGCTTCAACGGCAGGGCCTGATCCGCCACATCGGACTGAGCAACGCGACGGCGCGTCAGGTCGCGGACGCCCGCAAGATCGTCGAGATCGTCTGCGTGCAGAACCAGTACAACCTGGCGCACCGGAACGACGACGCGTTGCTCGACCAGTTGGCCGGACAAGGCATCGCCTTCGTCCCGTTCTTCCCGCTCGGCGGCTTCTCGCCGCTGCAGTCGGAAACGCTGTCGGCCGTCGCCGCCGAGCTGGGCGCGACGCCGATGCAGGTGGCGCTGGCCTGGCTGCTGCAGCGGTCGCCGAACCTGGTGCTCATCCCGGGTACCTCGTCGGTGGACCACCTGCGGCAGAACCTTCAAGCCGCCTCGCTGGCGCTGCCCGCCGAGGCTGTCCGCCGGCTCGATGCCATGACGTCCGTCGACAGCCATTGAGACTGCCGTCGCCAAGCGCGGGCTCTCCGCACCGCAAGGGGCATCCCTCCGGGAACCCCTAGCAGTACTCCGGCCCCACAGGGACCCGGGCGCTCGCGCTTGCTCAGAGCGGGGTCAGCACCGGCTCGCCGGCTTCCCAGCGGCGGGCGTTCTCGAGGAAGAGGTCGACCGTGGCCTGCACCGACTCCGGCGACCAGCCGGCAATGTGCGGCGTGAGGATCACGTTCGGGAAGCCGAGCAGCGCCTCCGGCGGCTTCGGCTCCGATTCGTAGACGTCGAGCGCGGCGCCGCCGAGTTCGCCAGCGGCGAGCGCTGCGGCCAGCGCAGCCGTGTCGACCAGGCTGCCCCGGGCGATGTTGACGACGTGGCCTTGCGGGCCGAGCGCCTTCAGCACCTCGGCATTGACGATGTGCTTGGTGGTGGGGCCGCCCGGCGCGGCGACGATGAGGAAGTCCGCCCACTGCGCCAGATCGAGCGCGGAGCCGAAGTATTGGCAGCCCTGCGAGTCGTTGCGCTCGCGGCGGTTGTGATACCCGACCTCCATGTCGAAGGCCAGCGCGCGCCTGGCGATGCGCAGACCGATGGTGCCCATGCCGAGGATGCCGAGCCTGCGTCCGTTCACGCTGGGGCGCAGCGGGAGCACGTCGCGCCACTGGCCGGCGCGCAGCGCCTGCTCCTGCTGCGGCAGCGCGCGCACGGAGGCGAGCAGCAGCGCCATCGCATGATCGGCGACGCAGGAGTCGTTGGTGCCCGCGCCGTTCCACAGCGTAAGTCCGCGCGCCTTGGCGGCGGCGAGGTCGATGGCCTCGTAGCCGGCACCCTGCGCGGCAGTGGCACGGAGCTTCGGCATCGCATCGATCTCGTCGGCGCGCAGGCCGACGGCACCGATGGTCAGGACGATCTCGATGTCGGCACCGTGTTCAGCGACGGCCTTCGCGCGGGTTTCGGCCGTGGGCGCGTAGATCACGTCATAACGCGCCCGGAACTGGGACAGATGCTCTTCCGCCGTCGGCATCAGGACGAGGAGTCGGCGGGGTGCACCGGACGAGGGACTGACGGACGAAGGGTTGGCGGACACGGCGACCTCATGAAGCTGGGAGTTCGCCGTCGATGATAGGAGCGCGCCTCTGCGCAGGCCCCAGAGCGCGGACGCGCTTCGCACGTCGGCGTTGAGCACTTCCTCGGCCGCTGGCCCTCACCCCTGCACTCTCCCGCAAGCGGGAGAGGGCGCAAGAAGGGCGCCACATGACTGCCTAGACCGCGCGCGCTTTGCGCGCCCCTCACCCCTGCCCTCTTCCGCAAGCGGGAGAGGGAGTAAGAAGGGAGCCGCGATTCGGTCAGCTCGGTACATTCTCACTCCCTCTCCCGCTTGCGGGAGAGGGTGGGGGTGAGGGCCAGCGGCGATGGCAGTCACTCATCGTCAAGCGGAAAACGCGCCGCCCAGAAATCCTGCAGTCGCGGGTCCGCGTCGACACGTCGCACGATGGACGACATCGTCGGCGCGACCTCGTAGAAGCGCTCGCGCCACGGTCCGAAACGCGACACGACCGCCACATAGAGATCCAGCACCGACAGCTCGTCGCCGAGCAGGTATCGGCCGGGCGTCATCTGCGCGTCCATGACGCCCCAGCAGAACGCGATGCGATCATGGACCGCGTCCACGACCTGGTCGCGCTGATCGGGCCGGGCGCCGATGCGGGTCACGTCCGGCTTGATCCAGTGCAGCGAGTAGATCGCCGAGGACACGAACACCATCCAGCGCAGGAACTCCGCCCGCCGCGGATCGTCGACGGCCGGCGCCAGCCGCGCCAGCGGATGCGTGTCGGCGAGGTGGATCAGGATGGCTGCGCTCTCGGTCATCACGTGGCCGTCGTCATCGACCAGCGTCGGGATCTGCCGCATCGGGTTGGCCGCGCCGACGCGCACCCGGGCGGCCTCGGCCTCCCAGGTCGCACCTTCGATCAGGTCGAAGCGGATGTCGAGCAAGGTCAACGCCGCTTCCACCGCCGTCGAGCCGGATGCCGCCGATCCGAAGAGAGTCCAACCCATGTCGCGCGCTCCGAAGAAGGAAGCGGGCATTGGAGGGGAAGCGCCCCGGCGCGTCAATGCGTGCGGCTCAGGGCCGCTCGCCGCGCGCCATCCGAGCGTCGATCTCGGCGAGCGCCTTCGGCAGCTGCGCGACCGAATCGATCACCAGATGCGCGCCGGCCGCGGTCAGCCGCTGCGCGGCGAAGGCGCGCTTCGCCTCGACCTCGGCATCCGGCAGCGCCTGCAACTGCGCCAGCGTCAGCCCCGTCTCGTTCCCCGACAGGCTCAGCCCGACGGTCCACATGCCGGCGCGGCGGCCTTCCTCGATGCCGGGCGTCGTGTCGTCGACCTTCACACAGGCGCGCACGTCGCCGATGCCGAGCGCGAGCACGTTCGCCAGCACCATGAAAGGGCCTGGACGACCACCGGCCTCGAGCTCGTCGCCGGCGACGACGTGATCGGCCTCGATGCCATCGGCATTCGCCTGCGGCAGCAGCACGTCCAGCACCTGACGCGGATATCCGGAACACGAGCCGATCTTCAGCCCGGCACCGCGCAGCGCAGCCAGCATCTCGACCGCGCCCGGAATCGGCTGCGAGTACTGGCCGACCTTCTCGATCTGCATCGGCATGAAGCGCTCGTAGATCGCGTCGATGTCCGCGGCGGTCGACGGGCGACCGAAACGCGCCTGCCATTGCGCCTGCAGCGAGGCATCCTCGAGCAGCGTGCGGATGTGATCGCGCTTGGACAAACCCATCGGACCCCGCGCCTCATCCAGCGTCAGCGTGATGCCGAAGGTTGCGAACGCGTCGACGAAGATCTGCGTCGGCGCCAGCGAGCCGTGGTCGACCAGCGTGCCAGCCCAGTCGAAGATGACGGCCTGGAGATTCGGATAGCCCACGACAGCGTCGGCGCGTTCGGCGGAGGAGATGGCGTTCATGCGTAGGCCTTGATGAAGTTGCGACCGCGCGGACCGCGCAGCGCGTGTTCGACGCGCGCGTCCCAGTCGGCGGGCGGAATGCCGTAGTCGGCGGGATCGGTGGAGACGCCGAGCGCGTCAAGGAAGCGCTCCAGCGCGGCGACCGCGCCGTCGGCGTCGGTCGCGTCGAAGATCGACAACAGCTGCGCATCCAGCGCCGCGTCGCGGCCGAAGGCCAGCCGCATCACGCGCGGCAGGCTGAACGAGCAGGCGATGCCGTGCGCGGTGCCGTGCGTGAGCGTGATGTCGTAGGACAGCGAATGGGCCAGCGCCGTCTTCGTGCTGGAGAAGGCCATGCCCGCCTGCAGCGCGGCGACCGCGAGCGTCTCGCGCAGGTCGAGACGGCGCGGCTCCCGCAGCAGCGCGGGCAAGGTGGCGACGATGGCGCGCGCGGCGCTCGCCGCGAGGCTGGACGACACCGGATTGCGATGCACGTTCCACATCGATTCCAGCGCATGCGACAGCGCGTCCAGGCCGCTGGCCAGCGTGGCGCCCGCGGGCAGGCTGACCATCAGCGCCGGATCGACGATCGCCGCCTCCGGCCAGGTCCACGGCAGATGCAGCGAATGCTTGCGGGAGCGCTCGACATCCCACAACGTGGCCCAGGGTGTGACCTCGCTGCCGGTGCCGGCGGTCGTCGGGATCGCGATCAGCGCGCGATGCGGACCGTCCGCCGGCAGCGGCGCCGCCTCCGGATCGATCAGGTGATCGAGCAGCTCGTCGAAGCGGCCCGACGGCGTCGCGGTGAGCATCGCCTTGGCCGCGTCGATGCTGCTGCCGCCGCCCAGCGCGATCACGCAGCGCGCGCCGCCGTGATCGCGCCACAGCCGCTCGTACAGCGGCGCGAGCCAGCGGACATCGGGGTTCGGACGGATGTCGGTCTCCACCGCCACCAACCGGTCGCCGAGCATCGCCCTCACCCGTCCGACCAGACCCAACGGCTCCGCTTCCGGGAACGCGATGAGCAGGGCGTCGCGCTCGCCGATCAGCTCGGGCAGTTGCTCCAGCGCGCCGATGCCCGCCCGCACGTCGACCGGGTTGTGAAACTTCCAGACGTTCACGTCGTTGTCCTCTTCGATTCCTCGTCTCTGACTCTTCGACTCTTCGGCTGCTTCCTCAATGCCGGCCGCTGTCCTGGATCGCGCGGCGCAGCCGGCTCGACACGAAGTCCGCGGCGACCACCATCACGGTGATGACGATGATGCAGGTGGCCGTCTCGGGGTACTTGAACAGCTTGAGGCTGCCGACGAGCTCGAAACCCAGCCCGCCCGCGCCCACCATGCCGAGCACCGTCGCCGAGCGCAGGTTGACCTCGAAGCGGTACAGCACGACGGCGATCCAGGCAGTGACCACTTGCGGCAGCACGCCGAAGGCGATCACCTGCAGCGGCCGGGCGCCGGTGGCGCGCAGCGCTTCGAGCGGCCCCTGGTCGATCTCCTCGATCGCCTCGGCGAAGAACTTGCCGAGCATCCCCGCGCCGTGCACGGCGAGCGCCAGCACGCCGGGGAACGGCCCCAGGCCCACCGCCGACACGAACACCAGCGCGAGGATCAGCTCGTTGATGCTGCGCGTCACGTTCAGGCCCTGGCGCGTCAGGAGGTACAGCCAGCGCGGGCCGTTCAGGTTGCGCGCGGCGAGGAAGGACACCGGCACCGCGGCGACCGCGCCCAGCAGCGTGCCCCACACGGCGATCTGGATCGTCTCCAGCGCCGGCGCCCATAGCCGGTCGAGGATGCGCCAGTCCGGCGGCCACGTGCGGCCCAGGAAATCAGCGATCTGCGGCAGGCCGTTCGCGAGCTCCCTCGGGCTCAGCTGCGCGCCGGTCGCGCTCCATTGCAGCGCCCAGAGACCCAGCACCATCGCAGCCAGCAGCCTCGACCAGCCGCCCGGCGTGGTCGGCAGGCCGACCAGCCAGCGGAAACGGTCTGCAGCGCGGTCGGCGGCGGCGCGGTCGACGGCATTCATCGTCGTCATGCAGTTTTCCTTTCCCCTTCGAGCGCCACGGGCTCGATGAGTTGCAGCCCGGCGTGGCCGGCACGACCCGAGCCCCCGGCGTACAGCTCGTGAAGCTCGGCATCGGACAGCTCGCCCGGCAGCCGGTCGAACAAGACCCGACCCTGCGACAGGCCGACGATGCGGTCGCCGAATTCCCTCGCGTAGTCGACCTGATGCAGGTTGCAGACGACGGTGATGCCGAGCTCGCGGCAGGCCTGCTTGAGGTAGCCGAGCGCCTGGCGCGCGGTGTGCGGATCCAGGCTCGCCACCGGCTCGTCGGCCAGGATCACCTGCGGGCGTTGCGCCAGCGCGCGGGCGATGCCCACGCGCTGCATCTGGCCGCCGGACAGCGAGTCGGTGCGCGCCTCCGCCTTGTGGGCGAGGCCGACGCGGTCGAGGCACTCCAGCGCCAGCGCGACATCCGCGGCGCGGAACAGCTGCAGCACCGAGCTCCAGGTCGACACCGCGCCGAGCCGGCCCGTCAGCACGTTCTTCACAACGCTCAGGCGGGGCACCACGTGGTGATGTTGGAACACCATCGCGACGCGCCGCCGCAGCTCGCGCAGGTCCGCCGCGCGGGTACCCGCCATCACGTCCAGCCCGGCGATCGTCATCGCGCCGGCATCGGGCTGCGCCAGCCGGTTCATGCATCGCAGCAGCGTGGACTTGCCGGCGCCAGACGGGCCCAGCACGACGAGGAACTCGCCCGCCTTCGCGTCCAGGTCCACGCCGCGCAGCACGGCGTTGTCGCCGAAGCGCTTGGTGACGCCGCGCAGCGTGATCACTTCATGCTCCGCAGGTCGAGCTTGAGCACCTTGGCCGTGTCGCGGACGACGTCGTAGGCGGCGTCATTGGTCGGCTGGAAGCCGTTGAGCACGCCCTGGTCGCCCCACTTCACGTCCTTGAGGTTGGCCAGCGCCTTGGCGATCTTGTCCTTCAGCGCGGGATCGAGGTCCTTGCGCCAGACCATCGGCGATTCGGGGATCGGCTTGGACGACCACAGCACGACGAAGTCGTCCTGCTTGACCGTGCCCTTGGCGACGGCGCTGGCGAAGATGCGGTCCGCAACGGCCGCGGCATCGACCTTCCTGTTCGCGACGGCCAGGATGCTGGCGTCATGCGAGCCGGAGAACAGCACGCGGCCGAACAGCGCGTCCGGGTCGTAACCCGCCTGCTGCAGGCCGGCCTTGGGGAACAGATGGCCGGAGGCGGAGCTCGGATCGACGAACGCGAAGTTCTTCCCCTTGAGCTCGGCGACCGTGTGCACGCCGCTGTCCTTGCGGGCGAGGATCACGCTCTTGTAGGCGCTCTGGCCGGTCTTCTTGGTGACGGCGACGGAGAAGGCCTCGACGTTCGCCACCGAACTCGCCAGCACGTAGGAGAACGGACCGAGGTAGGCCACGTCCAGCTTCTTCGAGCGCAACGCCTCGATGACGCCGTTGTAATCGGTGGCGACGAAGGGCTTCACCGGCAGGCCGAGCTGCTGCTGCAGCGCGTCCAGCACCTGGCGGCTGGATTCGATCATCGCCTGCGAGTCCTCGGCCGGGATCAGTCCGATCGTCAGCGTCTGCTGCTGGGCGGAAGACAGCGCCGGCAGCCCCGCCGCCGCAGCGACAGCGGCGGCCAGGACGGCGCGGCGGAGAACCGAGGTGCGGGCGTGGGAGGCATGGTGCATGGCGGCATCCAGGGGGTGGTGAGCGGATGACGTCACTCTATGAATCCAACATGACAGGACATCCATCGATGCCATGTTGAATTGACGACCCAACCATTCATTCGATCTATGGATTCAACGGCCACAAGAACGGTCGCCGGCACCACGCCCGGGGGCGCACGCTCAACGCCTTCCGCAAGCGGGGTGCTTGATTCCCGCGGTGTCGTTGGGCAGGCCCAGGAAGTCGAGCACATGCGGCGTCAGCGCGTCGGTCTGCGGCATCGGCGTGCCGGTCAGATCGCCCTGGCAATAGGCCGGCTTGGACGGATTGCGATAGCGGTTCGTGAGGACCAGCGCCGCGTCGCGCTCGCCCGCGCTTTGCCCGCCGTGTCCGCTGCCTGTGCCGCCGTGGTCGGAGACGACGACGATCAGCCACTCCTCGTCCGCGTAGGCCGGTCTGGCCGCGAGCGCGTCCAGCACCTGCTGGATCTGGGCGTCCTCGCCCGCGATCTTGGACTGGTAGTTGGCGTTGAGCGGCTCGTAGCTGGCGGCGTGGATGTCGACGTTGTGCAGGTAGTAGAAGATCGCCGTGGGCGGATTCGTCCACGACAGCCAGCCCTTGACGGTGTCCGTCGCCTGCTGCGAGTTCTTGGACGCGTTCGCCACGACGAAGTCGGCCCCCGCGGGCTTCAGGTTGCCAGTGATGTTGGCCCAGTCACCCACGACCGCCACGGTGGCCGTCGGATAGGCCGACTTGATGCGGTCGAATACATGCGGCCTGCGCAGCGGCAGGGCGATGTCGTTGCCGGTCACGCCGTGCTGCTCGGCCCAGAAGCCGGTGAACAGCGTGCCCCAGCCGGGGCCGCTGAGTGTGGCCTGGGCGCCGCCCGCGAGCACGTTCCCGTGGAACGCGCCGCTGCCGGCGAGCGCGCTCAGGGCCGGCGTCGTGGCGCATCCGGCGCAGAACAGCGCATCGCCGCGCAACCCGTCCATGCCGATCACGAGCACATGCCTGCGGCCGTACGGGCCAACGATCGGATTGGGCACGCCCGGACCCGGTATCAGCGAGTAATGGTCATACGGATTGCCGACGTAGTCGGTCTTCAGGCCGCCGACGTCGACCGCGCGCTTGTCGCTGAGGTCGCACTGCTGGGCGTTCTTGTAGAAGTCGAAGCTGACGCACCAGGTCTTGCGTGCGTCGTTCAGGCACGCGGCGGCGCAGGACTCCGGCGTGACGCCGTTGAGGTGCTCGCGGTTGTGGCCCGAGATCGCGGCGTTGATCGTGCGGGTGAACGACGCCAGCGGCGAGGGCGCGGTCTGCGCGCCGGCGGCGGGCCAGGCGGCCAGGCCGGCCAGACTGGCGAGGGCGGCGGCCCCGCATTTCATGGCGTGAGGGAACGATGTCATGGGGCAGTCTCCAGGCTCGACGAGCCGATTGATGGAAGGGCCCCCGCAGCGTAGGAATGTCACGTGACCGTCACTCGATCGAATCAATATCGCAAACCGCACGAAATCATCGAGAGTCTCTATACATGTCCGCTGCCAAGCTCCGCGCGTTCCTCGCCGTCGCCCGCCACGGCAGCTTCAGCGCCGCGGCGCGGGCGCTCGGGCTGTCGCAACCCACGCTGACGACCCAGGTGCAGGGGCTGGAGCAGCAGCACAAGGTGGAGCTCTTCCATCGGCGCGGTCACCGCATCGAGCTGACCAGCGTCGGCCACCAGCTGCTGCCGATCGCGCGGCAGCTGGCCGCGCTGGAGGTCGAGGCCTACAACCTGCTGCACGACTGCGGCGAGCTCACGCGCGGTCAGTTGAAGCTCGGCGCGGTCGGACCGTTCCACGTGATCGAGATGGTGGACGCGTATCGCCAGCGCTATCCGAAGGTGGACGTGTCGATCCGTCTGGGCAACTCGGCACAGGTGTTCGGGGACCTGGAGAACTACGTGATCGACGTCGGCGTGCTGGCGCGATTCCATGACGCGCCGGGCTTCGAGACGATGGCCTACGCGCGGCACGCGATCATCCTGTTCGTGCATCTCGATCACCCGTTCGCGAAGCATGAGAGCGTGCCGCTGCAGGCGCTGGAGAACCAGCCGCTGCTGCAGCGCGAGGACGGGTCGAGCACGCGGCGCGCGCTCGAATCCGCCTTGCGGCAGGCGGGCATCGCGCCG
The DNA here is from genome assembly GCF_050632235.1 of Roseateles chitinivorans. Taxonomy (GTDB): domain Bacteria; phylum Pseudomonadota; class Gammaproteobacteria; order Burkholderiales; family Burkholderiaceae_C; genus Roseateles; species Roseateles chitinivorans_A. The sequence continues at coordinate 5,985,813 of NZ_CP192584.1, forward strand.
CGGGTCGCGATGGAGATCGGCAGCCGCGAAGCGCTGCGGGAGGCGGCCGCGCGCGGCATCGGCATCGGGGTCGTCTCCGAGGCGGAGTTCATTCCCGACGCCCGTTTCCGCCCGGTCCGGATCGACGGCGATCCGGCCTACACCGAGACGCACATCTACTGCCTCAAGGAGCGTCGGGACAGCTTGCTGCTCACGTCCTTCTTCGACACTGCCACGGCCCTCAAGAATGTCCCGCAGTCCTCGGTAGCAAATCCGCTGCAGTAAGGCGACGATGGGGGACGGGAGGTCGCAGGGTTTCGGAGCCTGACTCCGGGGCCCTGCGACCTCGCGGCCAACGCTCACCCGACTCAGGTGGGCGGTCTCCCGAGGACAGATTCCCCTCAGAAACCGGACAGGTTTCTGAAGGGCGTCACAGGCATCCTGCGCACCTTCGCGCGGGGGGCCTTGGAGGCCGTCTGTCCTCTGGAATCCATGTAGAAAAAGAAGGCAAGCTCATGGACCGCCGCCAATTCTTCCCCGTCCCGTCGTCGAGGCGGGCACCAACCGCTGGGACTGGGCGCTGCTGCCGCTGGTGCTGGCGATGCTGGTGCTGCTGGCCTACGGCGCCGCGCAGATGGCGCGTCCATTCGCGCTGGGCGATCCACTGCCGCTGTCGCTGGATCCGTCCAATCTGCCGTACTACCTGCTGCGCACCAACCTGCGGATGCTGGCGGCGATGGTGCTGGCGCTGCTCTTCAGCGCGGTTTTCGCCGTGCTCGCCGCGAAGGTGCGGGCCGCCGAGAAGGTGCTGGTGCCGATGCTCGACATCCTCCAGTCGATCCCCATCCTGGGCTTCCTGTCGATCACGGTGACCGGCTTCATCGCGCTGTTCCCGGGCAACCTGCTGGGCGTCGAGTGCGCGGCGATCTTCGCCATCTTCACCTCGCAGGCCTGGAACATGGCCTTCAGCCTGTACCAGTCGCTGCGCACCGTACCGTCGGAGCTCGACGAGGCGGCGCGCGTGTTCCAGCTCTCCGGCTGGCAGCGCTTCTGGCGGCTGGAGCTGCCCTACGCGATGCCGGGCCTGCTCTGGAACATGATGATGTCGATGTCCGGCGGCTGGTTCTTCGTCGTCGCGTCGGAGGCGATCTCGGTCTCCGACCAGAGCATCAAGCTGCCCGGCGTCGGGTCCTACATCGCGATGGCGATCGAGGCCCGCGACCTCGGCGCCATCGGCTGGGCGATCGTCGCGATGCTCGTGGGCATCGTGCTCTACGACCAGCTGGTGTTCCGGCCGCTGGTCGCGTGGGCGGACAAGTTCCGCTTCGAGGACAGCGGCACCGACACGGCGCCCAACTCGTGGATGCTGAACTGGCTGCGGCGCACCTCGCTGACGCGGCGCTCGGCGGCCTGGCTGGTCGACCGCCTCGAAGGCAGCCTGGTCTGGTTCCGCCGGCATCACGACGGCACCTCGATCCGCGCCCGGCCGCGCATCGCCAGCGCCACGTGGACGCGCGCCTGGGATGCGGTGGTGGCCGCGGCGGTGATGGTGGCGCTGTACCACCTGGTCCGTTTCGTCCACACCGAGGTCGGCTGGTCCGAGGCGGGGCATGTCTTCGGGCTCGGCTTGCTGACGCTGGTCCGCGTGCTGGTGCTGATCGCGCTGGCGGCGCTGGTGTGGGTGCCCGTCGGCATCTGGATCGGCATGAACCCGCGCTGGTCCGGCCGGCTGCAGGCGGTGGCGCAGTTCCTGGCGGCATTCCCGGCGAACCTGCTGTTCCCGGTGGCCGTCGTGCTGATCGTGCGCTGGAAGCTCAACCCCGACGTGTGGCTGTCGCCGCTGATGATCTTCGGCACCCAGTGGTACCTGCTGTTCAACGTCATCGCGGGCGCGTCCAACATCCCCGCCGAACTGCGTCACGCCGCGCGCAACCTGGGTTTGAGCGGCTGGCTCAAATGGCGGCGCTACCTGCTGCCGGCGGTGTTCCCGAGCTTCGTCACCGGCGCGATCACCGCCAGCGGCGGCTCGTGGAACGCGAGCATCGTCGCCGAGTACGTCTCCTGGGGCGACACCACGCTCAAGGCCCACGGCCTGGGCAGCTACATCGCCGAGATGACCGCCCGGGGCGACTTCCCGCGGATCGCGCTGGGCATCGGCGTGATGTGCATCTTCGTGATGGGCCTGAACCACTTCGTCTGGCGCCGCCTGTACCGGCTGGCCGAAGACCGCATGCACCTGTGAACTGGAGACCGGCATGACCGCATCCATCATCGAACTCCACGGCGTCGGCAAGCGCTTCCGCTCGGCCGACGGCCATCCGCGTCCCGTGCTGGCGGACGTCGACTTCAACCTGCGCGAAGGCGAGATCGTCGCGCTGCTGGGCCAGTCGGGCTCGGGCAAGAGCACGCTGCTGCGGATCATGGCCGGGCTGGTGCCGGCGGACGCGGGTCAGGTGCGGTATCGCGGGCAGCCGCTGTCGGGCCCGGCACGCGGCATCAGCATGGTGTTCCAGTCCTTCGCGCTGTTCCCGTGGCTGACGGTGCAGCAGAACGTCGAACTCGGGCTGGAGGCGCGCGGTGTGGCCAAGCCCGAGCGCGAGGCCAAGGCCGAGGCGGCGATCGCGCTGATCGGGCTGAGCGGCTTCGAGGGCGCGCTGCCGCGCGAGCTGTCCGGCGGCATGCGCCAGCGCGTGGGCATCGCGCGGGCGCTGGTGACCGAGCCGGACGTCCTGCTGATGGACGAGGCGTTCTCGGCGCTGGACGTGCTGACCGGCGAGCGGCTGCGCGAGGACATCCTCGAGCTGTGGGACGGCGGGCACATGCCGACGCGGGCGATGCTGGTGGTGTCGCACAACATCGAGGAGGCCGTGATGATGGCCGACCGCGTGCTGATCTTCGCGAGCGACCCAGGACGGATCCGCTGCCAGCTGGCGGTGCAGCTGCCGCGGCCAAGGGATCCGGAGAGCGCCGACGTGCGCGCGCTGATCGACGAGGTCTATGCGCTGATGACGGCAGGCGCGGCGCGGCCGTCGCGCGCGGCGGGGACGGTCGACGCCGCCACGGCGCCGGCGCCGCTGGCCGAGCGCCTGCCGGCGGCGGACGTGGCGCGGATGGACGGGCTGCTGGAGCTGCTCGCGGAGCCACCCTTCGACGGGCGTGCGGACCTGCCGCAGCTGTGCGAGGAAGCCGGGCTGCCCGACTCGGAGTTGCTGCCGGTGGCACATGCGCTGGCGTTGTTGGGGCTGGCGCAGCTCGACAGCGGCGACCTGCAGCTGACGCCGTTGGGTCGGCGGTATGTCGAAGGCGCGCATGGGTTGCGGCGCGACCTCTTCGGCCAGCAGTTGATGGCCCATGTGCCGCTGATCGCGCACATCCGGCACAGCCTGGAGCAGGAGCCCAGCGGGGAAATGCCGGACAAGCCGGTGCTCAGACTGCTGAGCGAGCATCTGGACGACACGGAGGCGGATGCGGTGCTGCAGACGGCCGTGACCTGGGCGCGGCATGGCGAGGTGTTCGAGTACGACTACAACACCGGGGCGCTGCGGTTGCCGACCGGGGATGAAGAGACGGCGACGCGCTGAAGAGGCTTCAGCACTGCCATCGCCGCTGGCCCTCACCCCTGCCCTCTCCCGCAAGCGGGAGAGGGAGAAAGAGGCGAGCGAGCGTTGTGGGTAGAGTCGGGCATCGCGTCTTCGAGTGCCCCTCCGATGAAACGCCTTGCCCGCAACCGGTTGAAGTCCTTCAGCATCGAGCGCCTGCTGCGTCACGCGCTGCGACATTGGCATGCGCAGGAGGGGTGGCGTGCGGTCGAGGTGCTGCAGCGGCGAGGATCCCCCGCGTTGCTGGCCCGCATCGAGACGCTGAGCGATAGCCCGCGGGTCCGCCGGCGCGCAGTCGGGCTGTCGATCGCCGCGCAGTTGATGCGGCGGGAGCACGGCCGAGACGTCCTCTTCGCCGAGCAGGAGACGCAGCAGCTCCTGCTGCGAGGCTTGTCCGATCCGCATCACGACGTGGTCCGTGCCGCCGTCGCCGGACTTGGGCAACGGCCGCATGGGGCGAGCGTCCAGGGACTGCTCCGCTTGTCGACGCATGCGGACAGCAAGATGCGCTGGCAGGTCGCCGTGGCGCTCGGTTCCTACGAGGAACCGGAGGCGATCGAGGGGCTGATCCGTCTCGCGACGGACACGTCCGCCGAAGTGCGCGACTGGGCCACCTTCGGCCTGGGCTCGCTGCGCGACGACGACACGCCGGAGATCCGCGAAGCCCTGCGCGTGAACCTGCGGGACCGCGATGAGGATGTCCGCGGAGAGGCGCTGGTGGGGCTCGCGCGGCGCGGCGATCACGGCATCGTCGAGGTGCTGATCACGCAGCTCACGCCGGAGTGCCACCTGTACGAGCTGGACGCGGCCGAGGCGCTCGCCGATCCGCGTCTGGTCGAACCGCTGCGGGCGCTTTCCCGGTCCGCACCGCCTTCGTGGACGGCGATCTGGCAGACCCACCTGGATGAAGCGTTGGCGGCCTGCTCGAATCAATCCGCCGGACAGAAGTCCATCCCATAGTGAGTCTTCCTGGCTTCCAGGAACACATTCGTATCGAGCAGATAAGCCATCTCAGACCTCCAGACCAAGGGAACGACCGATCGCGTGGAACACGTCGGTGGACTTGATGCCCAGCATCCGGAACGCCGACGTGTAGGTGGTCGACGATCCTCCCGTCTGACAGATCAAGGCCCGAGTGAACCTCCGGCTCGATCGTGTGGCGACGGCCAGCCAGCCGTCGATGGCGGGCATGCACGGCACAACCAACTTGTTCGCTTGCGCACGCTGGCGGAGCCGAGCCACCACCTCCCTCGCAACGGCGTCGCAGAATCGCGGCATGCTGCCGTCACCGCGAACCGGTGCAGCCGCGGTGCTGATGCCGGACTGTCCGAGCCACACCAAGGCGAGGTGCCTGGCGAGCGTCAGGAGCTGATCGTCCTTTCCATGCCGCTCGTTGAGAGCGATCACAGGTGCCAGGTCGTGAGTCAGCGTGAGACCGAGAATCTCCCCTGCATCGGGCGGTCCCACTTCGCCGTCCGTGCCCCATGGACTCGTCATCACCAGAATGCCCGCGGCCTCCGCCATGTCGACGACGACGTCGAAGAGGTGGTTCCTCGGCTCCGGCCAAAGGCAGGTCCTTCCGCGACTCCCAAGGAACGCCACGATCAACGCCGCCACGACATGCGGCATTCAACATTCGATGCCAGCACAATGGACGTCTTTTCCGACTCCCGGCGTCGCGCCCCATGCTCCCCCGCATCAGCGAAGAGATCACCTTCCGCAAGCTCGAGATCCTGATCACGTTCCTGGAGAGCGGCAGCCTCGCGCGCGCCGCGGAGCGGCTGGGCACCAGTGCCGTCAGCGTGCACCGCGCGCTGCATTCGCTGGAGGCCGGCACGCGGTGCGCGCTGTTCCGGCTCGAGGGCCGCAACCTGCAGCCGACCGACGCCGCCCACGCGCTGGCCGACGTCGCCCGCGAGATCCTCCAGCGCATGGACGAGGGCATCAACGCCACCCGCGCCATCGCCGGCTACGGCGCCGAACGCATCCGCATCGGCTCGCTGTACTCGCTCACCAGCGGCACCGTGCCGTCGATGATCATGGCGCTCAAGGCCCGCAAGCCCGACGTGCAGGCCGAACTGATCCTCGGCTCCAACTCGGACCTCACCCAGCGCCTGCGCGATGGCACCATCGACGCCGCCGTGATGGGCCAGCCCGAGGCCGCGCCGGAACTCGAGACCCACGCCCTCTTCGAGGACGACATCTTCTTCGCCGCCCCCGCCCAGTCGCCCTATGCCGAACTGACCAGCATCGACCTGCGCGACTGCGTCGAGGAACGCTTCGTCAGCCTGCAGGAAGGCTTTGTCACCTACAACCGCTTCGTCGACGCCTTCCGCATCGCCGGCTTCGAGCCGCAGATCGTGATGAAGACCAACGACATCTTCTCGCTGATGAACCTGGTCGGCGGCGGCATCGGCTGCACCCTGCTGCCCGGCCGTGTGCGCGGCGTGCTGCCGCCCAGCGTGCGGCTCATCCCGCTGCAGGAACGCTACGCGGTCCGCCAGACCATCGCGCTGTGTTTCCTGCGCACCCGGGAGCGCGACCCCAACCTGCTCGCGCTGCTGGCGGCCAGCCGGACGCTGAAACTCGGCGGCCACTGAAGCCGATGGCCGCCGCGTCCGGGTATCCCCTGACCGGCCGGCGGTCCCTCGCGGGGCAACCGTTCCGCTCCCCGTAAGCGTCCCGCGAGCCGGTTGATTGATCGGGCGCCGCCCCGCCCGTAACTTCCGCCTCCATGGACCGCATCCCCATGGACACCAAGGCCCGCGACCGCGCCGCCCGGCTCGCCGCGGCCCGCGAAGCGCTCGGCACGCGCCTGGCCGGCCGGCACGTCGACACCGACGCCGCCGTCGACCTGCTCCACGCCGTGCTCAAGCCCGGCGACCGCGTCTGCCTGGAAGGCAACAACCAGAAGCAGGCCGACTTCCTGGCCAAGGCGCTGGTGCGGCTCGACCCGGGACGCGTCCACGACCTGCACATGGTCCAGTCCGTGCTCGCGCTGCCGGAGCACCTGGACGTCTTCGAGCGCGGCATCGCCGGCCTGCTCGACTTCAGCTTCTCCGGCCCGCAGGGCGCGCGCCTGGCCAAGCTGCTGTCGGCCGGACGGTTGAAGATCGGCGCGATCCACACCTACCTGGAGCTGTTCGCGCGCTACTTCGTCGACCTGACGCCCAAGGTCTCGCTGATCGCCGCGCACGCCGCCGACGCCCACGGCAACCTGTACACCGGTCCCAACACCGAGGACACGCCCGCGATCGTCGAGGCGACGGCGTTCTCCGGCGGCATCGTCATCGCGCAGGTCAACGAGCTGGTGCCCGACGGCACCGCCCTGCCCCGCGTCGACGTGCCCGCGGACTGGGTCGACTTCGTCGTGCGCGCGCCCACGCCCAACGTCATCGAGCCCCTGTTCACCCGCGACCCGGCGCAGATCAGCGAGATCCAGGTGCTGATGGCGATGATGGCCATCAAGGGGATCTACGCCGAGTACGGCGTGCAGCGCCTGAACCACGGCATCGGTTTCGATACCGCCGCGATCGAGCTGCTGCTGCCGACCTACGGCGAGTCGCTCGGCCTGAAGGGCAAGATCTGCCGCCATTGGGCGCTGAACCCGCATCCGGCACTGATCCCGGCGATCGAGGCGGGCTGGGTCGAATCCATCCATTCGTTCGGCTCCGAGCTCGGCATGGAGGATTACATCCGCGCCCGCTCCGACGTGTTCTTCACCGGCCCCGACGGCAGCCTGCGCAGCAACCGCGCGTTCAGCCAGGCGGCCGGGCACTACGCCTGCGACCTGTTCATCGGCTCGACGCTGCAGATGGACCTGATGGGCAACAGCTCGACGGCGACGCTGGGCCGCATCGCCGGCTTCGGCGGCGCGCCCAACATGGGCGCCGACGCGCGCGGCCGCCGCCACGCCAGCCCCGCCTGGCTGAAGGCGGGCGAGGAGGCCCGCGGCCATCTCACCGGCGCCGCCGCCACGCCGCGCGGCCGCAAGCTGGTCGTGCAGATGGTCGAGACCTTCCGCGAGCACATGCAGCCCGCGTTCGTGGACCACCTCGACGCGTGGGAGCTGCAGCGCCAGGCCGGCATGGACCTGCCGCCGATCATGATCTACGGCGACGACGTGACACACGTCCTCACCGAGGAAGGCATCGCCAACCTGCTGCTGTGCCGCAGCGACGAGGAACGCGAGCAGGCGATCCGCGGCGTTGCCGGCTACACGGCGGTGGGGCTGGGACGTGACCGCCGCGCCGTGGAGAACCTGCGCGACCGCGGCGTGATCAAGCGTCCGGAGGACCTCGGCATCGACCCGCGCGAGGCCACCCGCAACCTGCTCGCCGCGCGCGGCATGCGCGATCTGGTGCGCGCCTCCGGCGGTCTCTACCAGCCGCCGAAGCGCTTCCGGAACTGGTGATCCGCCGCGCGATGCAAGACAACCTGAGAGACACGCCATGACGCCCCTCCCACCGGGTCTCGAAACCCTGGACTTCCGCTTCGCCGGCTCGCACGCGCCGGGCGCCTTCGCGCCGGTGCTGGTCGGTGTCGTCGGCTCCGGCAACCTCGAGGTGATGCTCGAGCCGGAAGCCGGCGGCGAGTGCGCCGTCCGCGTCCAGACCTCCGCGCGCGGCTTCGCGCCGATCTGGCAGGCGGTGCTCGACGACTTCCATCGCCGCCACGACCTGTCCGGCGTGCGCGTGTCCATCAACGACATGGGCGCCACGCCGGCGGTCGTCAGTCTGCGGCTCGACCAGGCAGTGCAGGAGTTGCGGCCATGACGGCGCTTTCCTATGCGGAATGCTCCGCCCGCGAGCGGCTGGGGTTGCTGCTGGATGAGGGCAGCTTCCACGAATGGCTGCCGCCGCAGGAACGCGTGACGAGCCCGCATCTGGCACAGCTCGGCGTGCCGTCGGCCTTCGACGACGGCGTCGCGATCGGGCGCGCGGCGCTCGACGGCCGGACCGTCTTCGTGGCCGCGCAGGAAGGCGCGTTCATGGGCGGCGGCGTGGGCGAGGTCCACGGTGCCAAGCTCGTCGGCCTGCTGCGCCGCGCGCTGCGCGAGCGGCCCGCCGCCGTGCTGCTGCTGCTCGATTCCGGCGGCGTGCGATTGCACGAAGCCAACGCGGGACTGATCGCCGTCTCCGAGGTCATGCGCGCGGTGCTGGACGTGCGCGATGCCGGCATCCCGGTGATCGCGCTGATCGGCGCGGCCAACGGCTGCTTCGGCGGCATGGGCATCGTCGCGCGGTGCACCGACTTCATCGTGATGAGCGACCTCGGCCGGTTGGCGATGTCCGGGCCGGAGGTCATCGAGGCGTCCCACGGCGTCGAGGAATTCGACGCCCGTGACCGCGCGCTGGTGTGGCGCACGACCGGCGGCAAGCATCGCTGGCTGAGCGGCGACTGCGACGCGCTCGTCGAGGACGACGTCGCTGCCTTCCGCCGCGCCGCCATCGCCGCGATGGACGCGCTGCCCACCTCGCGTCCCGTCACGGTCGATGCCCTGGAGACCGAGCACGCCCTACTCGCCCATCGGCTGTCGCTGCTCGACACCACCGTCACCGGCGATGACGCGCAGGCCCTCTGGACGCGGCTTGGCGTGACACAGGCCGAGCGGGTGCCGGACCTGGACGTCGACCAGGTCGTGCCCCTGCGCACGCTCGCCGCCGCGCCGCGGACCGTGGATCGGCTGAACGGTTGAACGGCTGGGCCGACTAGCCTCGAAGGAGTTCCGAAGATGGACTGGAAGACATTGACCGCGACGCTGTTCGGCACCGACGACGGGCTGACGCTGGAGGGCGATTTCCTGCACGGCACGGTCGAACTCGACGGCGCACCGCTGACCGTCGTCGGCACGACCGGCCACGCGCCGATCGGCGTGCGACTCGCGCTGGCCCAGGCGCGCGTGGTGCTGGACACGCTCGCCCGCCATCCGGGGCGGCCGATCCTGCTGCTCATCGATACGCAGGGCCAGCAGCTGCGGCGGCGCGACGAGCTGCTCGGCATCAACCGCGCGATGGCGCACCTGGGCATGACGATCGACCTGGCGCGCCGGCGCGGACATCGCGTGCTGGGGCTGGTCTACGACCAGGCGTTGTCGGGCGGCTTCATCACCTCGGGCCTGATCGCCGACGCCTGCGACGCGCTGCCCGAGGCCGAGATCCGCGTGATGCGCATCCCGGCGATGTCACGCGTGACGAAGCTGCCGGAAGAGATGCTCACCGCGTTGTCCGAGACGAATCCCGTCTTCGCGCCGGGCGTCGACAACTACGTCGCGATGGGCGGCGTGCGCCGGCTCTGGTCCGGCGATCTGCAGGCGGCCCTGCGTCAGGCGCTGGCCGATGCGCCCGCCGAGGACCGCCGCGCCATCGACGGCGCCGAACGCGGCGGCCGCCAGCTCGCGGCGGCCGTGATGCAGCGCGTGCTCGACGCCGCGTGAGTCTCCGGACCGGAACATCGCCATGGCCCGCCTGCACCGCCATCAGCTCGTGCATCTGACGCCCGCGGCGTGGGAGCGGCTGCGCACGATCGCACGCGACGCCGTCGAGCGCGACTGCCTCACGCTGTGGGCCTCGCGCGGACTGCCGCTGGTGGTGACGCAGCAGCGCTGCGATGCAGGCGGCGATCCGGCCCTGATCGCGATGGGACTGTCCGCGCCCTTGCGCTGGGAATCGCGTCGCATCGGCGTGAGCGTCGCGCGCCACGAGGTGATGTTCTTCGACGAATTCCCTGCCGCGCGCACCGTGTCCAGGCTGCTGCCCGCGCCAGCCCGCGCCGCATGGGACGTCCTGTGCCGCGCGGCGTCCGCCTGCGGCGTCCAGCCGCGCGTCTACGGCAGCTACGGCTGGCAGGCCCTGTCGACGATGGTCCACGTGCGGGCCGACTCCGATGCGGACCTGTGGATCGGCGTGACCGATGCCGACCAGGCCGACCAGGTCGCCGCGCTGATGGCGGCCGCGGAGATTCCGGGACTGCGGCTCGACGGCGAACTCGTCTTCGACGGTGACAACGCCGTGTCGTGGCGCGAGTGGCTCACCTGGCGCGCCGGCGGGGTGCGTTCGATCCTGGTGAAGTCCATCGGCGGCAGCCGGCTCGTCACGGATCTCGGCGAGATCGTCCGGGACGTCAAGGCGGCGGCATGAACGCCCACGACATCGGCCGCGCAGCGACGGCCGCGCTCCACGACGAGCTGGCCTTGTCGCCCAAACCCGGCCTGGTCACGTTCACCAGCAACGGCAGTCACCGGGACATGGATGCGCAGACCTTCATGCGCAGCATCTCGTCGCTGCGTCCGTACTTCGTCCGCATCGCCCAGCTCGGTGCGACCGGGGCGGAGTTCCACGAACTCGAACGCGCCGGCATCGCCGCCGAGGCCCGGATGCTCGAGGCCACGGGCGGCGTCAACACGCACCGTGGCGCGATCTTCCTGCTGGGGTTGCTGTGCGCGTCCGCCGGTGCCATCGCTGCGGGGAGGCGGCGCCTGACGCCGGAGGCATTGCGCGCGACGCTCATCGAGCGATGGGGAGAGGCGCTCCATCGGCGCGCGTCCCGGCCTTCGACCCTGCCGGGCGGCATCGCCGCACGCCGGCTGGGCCTGCGCAGCGCGTCCGAGGAGGCCGCGCACGGCTCTCCCGCCGTCTTCGAGACGGCGGTTCCGGCGATGCGGTCGGCGATCGCGCGGGGGCTGTCGCTCGAGCGCGCGCAACTCGACACGTTGTTCCATCTCATGGCCACGCTGGACGACAGCAACCTCGCGCATCGCGGCGGTCTCGACGGCCTCCGCTTCGCTCAACGGGCGGCGCGCCAGTTCATCGAACGCGGCGGCGCCGCGGATGCCGACGCCATCGCCCGCGCCGAGGCGATCGCCGTCGACTTCGAAGCCCGTCGTCTGTCGCCCGGAGGATCCGCCGACATGCTGGCCGCCACATGCTGGATGCGGCGGATCGGCGCGATCGAGGCGACCGAAGGAATCGACCGGATCGATCGGCTCGGTGGGATCGAGACGTCCGCCCTGTTCGTCCCGCCCGGCGAACGCGACGAACGCGGCGTCGTCAGCGGGCAGGCATTCCTCGCACTGCCGTGAGCGTCGCCGTCGTCTTCAGCGGACAGGGCAACCAGCATCCCGCGATGCTGCCGTGGTTGGGCGACGGCGCGACGCTGTCGATCTTGAATCATCGCCTCGGCGTCCCGGACTGGCGCAGCGCGCTCGCCGATCCTGCCTGGGCACGCACCAACGCGAATGCGCAGGTGCTGATCACCACGACCGCGTTGGCCGCGTGGTCGCAGATCGCCTCACGCCTGGGCGTCGCTTCGATCGAGATCGACGGCATCGCCGGCTATAGCGTCGGCGAGCTCGCCGCATGCGCGGCGGCGGGTGTGCTCGATGCCAACGACGCCATCCTGCTCGCCGCCCGGCGGGCGGCGTTCATGGACGACGCGAGCCGCTCGCGCGCCGGCGGACTCTGCGGTGTGACGGGCTTGGCGGCAACGGAGGTGGCGGCTGTCCTGCCCGGAACGTCCGTGAGCATCGCCATCCGAAACGGGGACGACTCCGTCGTGATCGGAGGCCCGCTGGGCGCCGAAGCGCTCGACGCCGTCGAAGCGGCACTCGTCGCTCGCGGTGCGCGGTGCACGCGGCTCGCCGTCTCCTTCGCATCGCATACGCCGCTGATGCGTTCCGCCGCCGACGCGTTCGCGTCGGTGCTGTCGAGCATCCCCCTGCGCGCGCCGAACTCGGCCCTGTTCGACAGCGACGCCAATCGCGTCTGGACCGCCGACCAGGCGCGAGCGGGGCTCGCCCACCAGATCGCCCACACGGTGCGATGGGACGAGGTCATGGATCAACTCGCCGCGCGCGGACCGTCCTGCGTGCTGGAGATCGGCGGCGGCCAGGCGCTCGCGCGGCTCTGGCAGCAGCGGCATCCGGCGATTCCGGCGCGCTCCGCCGACGAGTTCCGAACGCTGGACGGCGTGCTGGCCTGGATCGAACGCTGCGCGGCCTGAGGCCCAGGGCGCGGCTCCTCCTTCAGGCGTCGACGTACGCCGCCGCGATCATCTCGCCGGCATTGATGGGTGAAGGCTCGTCGACGCGTGGCGTGTAGATCATCTCCCCGGCGCGGATGGCGCTGCCGGTGAGCACGCAGATCCCGTCGCGCTTGGACGGCACCATGTCCCAGATCTGATAGCCGTAGTGGCAGGCCCCTGGATCGGACCAGGAGATCGCGGCGGTGCGAGGCGTCGGGCGGTCGAGCACGTGGATCGTCGGCGCCGTCTTGAACTGCCGCGCGGAGGGGCGGGCGGCGCGTCGGGCACGCCGCCGTTGCCAAGCCACGCGACGGTGCGCAGCCAGCCGTCCCGGGACGGATCGCTTGCGAGATCCCTGTACATGCGATACCGCCTTTCTCATCCGCCGGACAATCCGGCGTCAAAGCCTGAAATAATTCAACGCGTGATGAATATAGCAAAGGCGGGGCGCTCGATGAACAAAACCCCGAAGACGAGCGGGGCGCCGCGAAGACGCGGGCGGCCGAGCGCGGACTGTGCACAAGGCGCGGACAACCTGCTGCGCACGGCCCGGCGGATCTTCGCGCTGCGCGGCTACGAGGCGGCCAGCGTGCGCGAGATCGCGCGCCAGGCCAACGTCGATCCGGCGCTGATCGCGCATCACTTCGGATCGAAGGAGGCGTTGTGGCTGGCGGTGGTCGAGCAGATCAAGGTGCTGATGGACCCGATGCTGCAGACGGCCCTGGCGCTGCGCACCGACGTCGCGCTGGGCCCGCGTCAACGCGTCGAGCAGTGCATGCTGTCGTTCATCGACCGCGTCTTCGAGCATCCGGACATCGGCATCTTCTTCTCGACCGCCGCGACCGAGGAAGGCGAGCGGCTCAACGTGCTGGTCGACGCGATCGTGCGCCCCTTCCACGATGTCTGCCTGCCGCTGTTCAGCGACGCGATGGACGCCGGCGAGCTGCACCGCTGCGAGCCGGCGCTGCTGTTCTCGGTGCTGATGAACGGCATCAGCAAGACGGTGGCCTACGCGCATGTGATGCGCGCGGTCTCGACGCTGCCGGATGATCCGGCGCGCTTCAAGCGCGAGCTCACCGGCATCACGCTGCATCTGTTGCGCTGAGCATCGGATCGTCTTTCCTTCCCCAGCGGGATACACAGGCATACGAAACCCGTATCGCGGATCGGCCGGTCCTCGAAGAATCCGTTCCATCGCAGCCCACCGCTGCCAGCCTGGAAAGGATTCCCCATGCGACCGACCACCCGCCCCTCCCCCTTCGTCGTTCCCTCTTCACCCTGCTGCTCGCCGGCGCTTCCGCGGTGGCGGCCGTGGCGCTCTCGCTGCCGCCGATGGCCTCCGATGCGGCGGCGGCTTCGCTTTTCGGCAGCCCCGGCGGCACCGCCGGCAGCGGCATGGCCGGCAAACCCGCGCCTGCCTTCGCCGGCATCGACCACTGGATCAACAGCCCGCCGTTGAAGCTCGACGAGCTGCGCGGCAAGGTCGTGCTGGTGGACTTCTGGACCTACACCTGCGTCAACTGCCTGAACCAGTTGCCTCACGTGAAGGCCTGGCACGAGAAGTACAAGGACCAGGGACTGGTGGTCGTCGGCGTGCACTCGCCGGAGTACGAGGAGGAGCGCTCCACCGCCGGTCTGAAAGACGCGATCGCGCGCCTGGGCATCCGCCACGCCGTCGCGCAGGACAACGACTTCAAGACGTGGAAGAGCTACGGCAACCGCTACTGGCCGGCGATCTACCTCATCGACAAGCAGGGGAAGATCGTCTACTCGCACTTCGGCGAAGGCCAGTATGAGCAGACCGAAGCGCAGATCCAGGCGCTGCTGAAGCAGCAGGGTTGATCGACGAAGAGGGCGCGACGCTCAGTCGCAGCCCTCAATCCCGGCCTTCGACAGCCATGGAGAGGACATAGCCTTCGCTGCGCACGGTCTTGAGGTACTTCGGCTCGCGCGCGTCGTCGCGCAGCCGCTGCCGGATGCGGCTGACCAGCAGGTCGATCGAACGCTCGAAGAGCTCCGCCTCGCGCCCCTGTGTGAGGCTCAGCAGCTGATCGCGGCTCAGCACACGCTGCGGGTGGTCGAGGAACACGCGCAGAAGCCGGTACTCCGCGCCACTGAGCGGCACCACCGTGCCCTGCTGGTCGACCAGATGGCGCTCGATGGTGTCGAGCACCCATTCGCCGAAGGCCAGCCGCGGCGACTCGTCGGTGGCCCGCATGTTGGGCGGCAGCATCCGCGCGCGCCGCAGCACCGACTTGATCCGCGCCAGCAGCTCGCGCGCCGCGAAGGGCTTGGCGAGGTAGTCGTCGGCGCCCATCTCCAGGCCGAGGATGCGATCGGCTTCATCGCCGCGCGCCGTCAGCATGATCACCGGCGTCGCCTTGTGCTTGCCCGCGCGCAGGTCGCGGCACAGCGACAGGCCGTCCTCACCCGGCAGCATCAGGTCCAGGATCACCAGATCCACCGGCGTGCCGGTCTCCAGCGCGATGCGCATGTGCCGGCCGGTCGGCACGGCCGTCACCTTCAGGCCGTTGCGGGTCAGGTAGGTGGTGAGCAATTCGCGGATCTCGCGGTCGTCGTCGACGATCAGCACATGATCCTGGGTGGGCACGGAAGTCTGCATGGGCGCAATGTACCGGCACCGACCCCGACGGTGGTACGGACAGGCAATGTTGTGTCTCCGGGGCGGGGCACGGATACACGCCAATACAAAGGCGCCCACAAGCGCGGCGCTCGGGCCTATAAACCGGCATGCGGGATTCAGCACTGCCACGGCCGCTGGCCCTCACCCCCACCCTCTCCCGCAAGCGGGAGAGGGAGTAAGAAGGGCACCGCCCAACGCCTTGGAGATCCTCGTGAGCCGCGTCATCGATTACTTCTTCGCCCCGATCAGCCCTTGGACCTACCTGGGTCACGAGCGCTTCGCCGCCATCGCGCGCGACGCCGGCGCCACCGTGCGGCTGGTCCCGATCGACCTGATCAAGCTGTTCGCCGTCTCCGGCGGGCTGCCGCTGGCGCAGCGCCCTCCGCAGCGTCAGGCCTATCGACTGCTGGAGTTGCGGCGCTTCTCGCAGCACCTCGGCCTGCCGATGAACGTCGAGCCGGCCTGCTTCCCGGTCGCGCCACACAAGGCCGCGCGGCTGATCATCGCGGTCGACCAGGCAGACGGCGCCGACGCCGCGATGCGTCTGACCGGCGCGCTGCTGCGTGCCGTGTGGGAGCAGCAGCGCGACATCGCCGACGACGTCACGCTGACCGCGATCCTCACTGAGCAGGGACTGGCCGCCGAGCGTCTGTCGCGTTCCGCCGAGGACGACATCGGCGCGCAGTACGACGCCAACACCCAGCGCGCCATCGACGCCAGCCTGTTCGGCGCGCCGAGCTACGTCATCGATGGAGAACTGTTCTGGGGCCAGGACCGCCTCGACTTCGTCCAGCGCGCACTGGCGGTCGACGGCGCATGAACCGCACGTCCGCATCGCCAGGCGCGCGCGACGCCGCGCCGACGCCCATGCCCTCGGCTTCGACTTCGACGACGCGCCGCTTCGGGCCACGCACGCTCTTCGCGCGCGTGTTCTGGCTGATGGTGTTCGGCATCGCGATCGCGCAGGCGATGGCCTACGTGGCGATCCGCCAGGAGCGATCGATGGCCCTGCGGACGTTGATGATGTCCGGCGTCGAGCGCGACATCGCCACCGGCGTTGCGGTGCTCGACCGCCTGCCGGCGGCGGAACGCGCCGCCTGGCTGGACCGCCTCGAACGTCCGAACTACCGCTTCGCCCTTGCCGACGAGATCGATCCGCAGGCCGGCCCGGTGGAGCGGACCGACTTCAACGGACCGTTCGTCGACGCGCTGACGCAGGCGATGCGCCCCTTCCGCATCGAGCGCGCCGTGCAGCTCGGCGTGAAGCGCTACCAGCTGCTGGTACGGCTCAACGACGGCTCGGCGCTGACGGTGCACGCGCGTCGGGTCGACATGCCCATCCCCGAGTGGGTGATGTGGGTGCTGGGCGCGCAGCTCATCGTGCTGGCGGTGTGCAGCTGGATGGTGGTGCGGCTGGTGACGCGCCCGCTGAAGACGCTCGCGGCGGCGGCGGACGACCTCGGTCCGGACCTGTCGCCGCGGCTGATCCCGGAGGAAGGGCCCGCCGAAGTCGCCCACGCCGCGCGCGCCTTCAACGCGATGCAGCAGCGCATCGCCGGCTACACGGCGGAACGGGTGGAGATCCTGGCCGCGATCTCGCATGACCTGCAGACACCGATCACACGGATGCGCCTGCGCGCCGACCTGATGAGCGACGAGGCACTGCGCGGCAAGTTCCACCACGACCTGAACGCGATGCATGTGCTGGTCCGCGAAGGGGTGACCTATGCGCGCACGCTGCACGGCACCTCGGAGCTGCCGGCCCGGCTGGACGCGGATGCGCTGCTGGCGAGCATCGCCGGGGACTACGAGGACGCCGGCGAGGCGGTGACGCTCAGCGGCGAAGCCGGGTCGCCGATCATGGCGCAGCCACAGGCGCTCAAGCGCATCCTGGTCAACCTGGTCGACAACGCCCTGGCGTTCGGCGGCCAGGCGGAGATCCGGGTGACGCGCAGCGACGCGCAAGACCCGACCCCTCGCCTGACGATCGCGGTGCTGGACCGGGGACCCGGCATTCCCGAAGAGCAGCTGCAGGCCGTCTTCAAACCGTTCCACCGGCTGGAGACCTCGCGCAACCGCGACACCGGCGGCACCGGCCTGGGTCTGGCGATCGCGTTGCAACTGGCGAGCGCCATGGGGGGACGCCTGTCCCTCCACAACAGGACCGACGGGGGACTCGAAGCCCGGCTCACCCTCCCCGCCTCGCTGCCCTGACACTGTCCACGGCTTCTGTGGACAACTCTGTTGGCTCAACGGGCAGGGATGCTGCAAGCCGTTGATTCGTCACGGAATTCATTGCAGTGCCGCGAAATGAGGCAGCAGTCCGAACGGGCTATCCGGCACCCGTTTCGAGGACCGTCAGACTGTCCCTGCGAACTGTGGACAAGTCTGTTGGCTGCCTCTGCAGGGGCGACACAAGCTGTTGTTCTAAAAGGAAAAAGCTTGCCGTGCTCCAAAACAAGGCACCGCGGAGACGCGGGCGGTTGGCGAGCATCAGGTCTTGACGCCACCGTCCAGCACGGTGGGCAAACCTCGTTCCGCCCCGGCAGTTGCTCACAGTGCCCACCGGTTGTGCACCGCGCCGCCAGACTGTCCACGGCCTCTGTGGACAAGTCTGTTGGCTGCCCGGGCAAGGATGCTGCAAGTGCTTGTCGGGGCAGGGAATTGCTTGCAGTGCTGCGGAATGAGGCAGCCCCGCTGCCTGCGGTGCGCCAGGCGCGGGCTCTCCACGACGCAGGGGGCGTCCCTCCGGGAACCCCCAGCGTCATTCCGGCCCCAGTGGGGCCCGCTGGACTCGGGCCTGGGGGTGCGTGTGGGGTGTGGGGTGCGCTCAGACGATCCGGATGCCGAGGTTGGGAAGACCGTCGATGTGGCAGTCGATGACGTCGCCCTTCACCACCGGGCCGACGTTTTCCGGCGTGCCGCTGTAGATGATGTCGCCGGGCTTGAGCTCGAAAGCGCGCGACAGCTGCGAGATCTGCTCCGCGACGCTCCAGATCATCTGGCTGAGGTCCGCGTCCTGCTTGGTCTGGCCGTTGACCTTGAGCCAGATCGCGCCCTTGGACGGATGCCCGCCGAGCCGGGCGACCGGGTGGATCGGACCGATCGGCGCCGAGCGGTCGAAGCTCTTGCCGATCTCCCACGGCTTCTTCTGGTCGCCCATGCCGCGCTGCAGGTCGCGGCGCGTCATGTCCAGGCCGATGGCGTAGCCGAACACGAGGTCCAGCGCCTGCTCCGTCGGGATGTCCCGGCCGCCCTTGCTCAGCGCGGCCACCAGTTCGCATTCGTAGTGGTAGTTCTTCGTCAGCGTCGGGTACGGGTGATCGGCGACGGTGCCGGGCGCGACGTTCTGGATCGCGTCGGCCGGCTTCTGGAAGAAGAACGGCGGCTCGCGCGTGGGGTCGCTGCCCATCTCGCGCGCATGCGCCGCGTAGTTGCGGCCGATGCAGTAGATGCGGCGCACCGGGAAACGCTCGTCGCTGCCGACGATGGGGATCGTCGTCTGCGGGACGGCGAACGGCGTCTTCGCCGCCGCGGCCGTCGTGTCGGCCTGGCCGGGCAATGCGCAGCCAGCCACGGCGCCGGCGGCCATCGCGGCCGAAGTGTTGAGCAGGGAACGTCGGTCCATCGCGGTCTCCTTCGAGGTTGAGTTGTCCGACGCGGCGCGCCCCTGGCAAGCTGATGGACACCCGCGGCCGATGGAGCGTAGGCGCGGGTCTGCGTCGACGCTTCCGCGTTTCCCCTCGAAGTGCGGCGCGACGGGCGAGACCCGCACGCCGGCGCCGGATCAGACGCTGCCGGGTCCGACGCTGCTGCCGGCCACCAGGTCCACCATCATCTGCAGGCTCTTCAGCACCGGCGCAGGATCCTCTGCGTACTGCGCCTGCACGATCGCGCCGTCGACGGCCACTGACAGCGCCGCGGCGATCTTCTTGCGCTGCCGCGATGCGGGCAGCAACCCGGCGATCGCGTCGGTCATGTCCTGCTTGTGCCGGCGCGTCACCTCGACGACCTCGGGCAGGGTGGGCCCCATCTCGCCGACGCCGTTCAGGAAAGCGCAGCCGCGGAACTCCCCGAGCGCCTGACCGCCGAACCACTCGGCCATCGTCGGCACCAGCGCGCCGGCGCCCGAGCCGTCGCCGGCACGCCCACCCGCGCCCTTGGACGCACCTCCATGACGCTCGAGCGCGCCGTTGAACCAGTCCATCCACCGCCCGTGCCGCAGGTCGAGGTAGGCCAGGATCAGGTCGTTCTTGCTCGGGAAGTGCCGGTAGAAGGTGACCTTGGTGACACCCGACGCGGCGATCACGCGGTCGATGCCGGTGGCGCGGATGCCCTCGGCGTAGAACAGGTCGTGGGCAGTGCGCAGGATGCGTTCGCGGGCGGGCAGCTCGCCGATGTCCACGCTGCCGTTGGTGTCGTCCATCCGATCATTGTAGACAGACCTGTCTACATCCGCCAGAATCTGCTCCAAGTAGACAGACCTGTCTACATGAGCAGCTCCGCCGCTCGATGTCTCCCGACCTCCCCTTCAACGAAAGGACCCCGACCATGGACACCCGCCCGCCCCTGCCTCCGTTCACCCGCGAGACCGCGATCCAGAAGATTCGACTGGCCGAGGACGGCTGGAACAGCCGCGACCCGGCGCGCATCGTGCTGGCCTACAGCCCGGACACGAAGTGGCGCAACCGGGCCGAGTTCCCGCGCGGCCGCGCCGAGGCGCAGGCGTTGCTGGAACGCAAGTGGACGCGCGAGCTGGACTACCGCCTGATCAAGGAGTTGTGGGCCTTCGAGGGCAACCGCATCGCGGTACGCTTCGTCTACGAGTGGCACGACGACGCTGGCAACTGGTTCCGCAGCCACGGCAACGAGAACTGGGAATTCGACGCGCAGGGCTTGATGACGCATCGCCACGCCAGCATCAACGACCAGCCGATCAGGGCCGAAGACCGCAAGTTCCATTGGCCGTTGGGGCGGCGTCCGGACGACCATCCGGGGCTGAGCGACCTGGGGCTGTGAGCCGGCCCGCAAACCAGACCGGCTGATCGGGCCCGCTCACCGGGCCTGTTGCTCTCGCCTGTAATCCGGACTGGGCACAGGCGTTGCCGATGTCGGCCTTCAAGGAGTCCGACAACATGAACGACCTGACCCCCATCGCGGTGCGCCGACGCGCACCGCGGCTGGCGCTCGCCGCGCTGATTTCCGCGCTCACAGTCCTGCCCGCGCTGTCCGCGCATGCGCAGAACAACGCCTCCGACAACTCGTCGTGGCGGCCTAACCGCTTCTTCCTGCAGGTCGGCGCCTACGACAAGGTGCAGTCGGTCGACGCCGGCCTGGCCTGGCTGACCGGCTTCGAACGCCACTGGGGCGACAAGACGCTGAACATCGTCACGACCTCGCAGGTCGGTCGCTGGTACCTCGACCGCGACGCGCGCTACGACCACAAGGCGTACTGGCACGTCGGGCTCACGCCCGCGCTGCGGCTGACATGGCCCGGCGAGAGCCGCTTCCATGTCGAGGCCGGCGTCGGCCTGAACATCGTCTCGCCGGTGTTCCACACGACGGAGAAGCGGTTCAGCACCGCATTCAATTTCGGCGACCACCTCGCCGTCGGCGGGCTGCTCTTCGGACCGAAGGCCGGCGAATGGTCGCTGCGCTTCCAGCACTTCTCCAACGGCAACATCGCGCGGCCGAACCCGGGACAGAACTTCGTGCAGGTGCGGTGGAGCCAGGCGCTGTAACGCCCGGATCAGTATCCTGGACGCGCCTCCCGCCATGCACTCGGCGACTTCCCCGTGTGCCGCAGGAAGAAACGCGTGAAGTACGCCGGGTCGGCAAAGCCGAGTCCGTCGGCGATCTGACGCACCATCAGGTTGGTGTAGCCGAGCTCGCGTTTGGCCTCGAGCAGGACACGCTGGTGCAGCACCGCCAGCGCTGAGCACTGCAGATGCCGCCGGCACAGGCGGTTGAGTTGCGTCGGCGTGATGCCCAGCGGCTCGGCGAGTGCTGCCACTGCGGGCTGGCGGCGGAAGTGGCGCTCGACCTGCTCGCGGTAGCGGGTCAGGTGTTGCAGCGCGCGGCCGTCTCCGGGCGCGTGCGCGTTCCCCTGTGATGCCCCATCCGGAGCTCCGAAGCGCGCGGCCTGCGTCGCCAGCAAGGCGACCGCGTGATCCAGCGCCGGGGCCCGCCAGGCACCGGCGCCCGCGTAGTCCTCCCTGAGGCCGTGGCCGACGGCGAACAACGCGCGCGTCACCGTCGCGCCGCGATCGAGTGCGACCAGCCGCGGCTCGGACAGGCTCTCCAGCAGCTCGGGCAGATGGTCGAGCAGGTCCCGCAGTCGCCCCTGGTCCAGCGTGACCACCAGCCCTTCCGTCTCCGGCGCGAAGCGGAAGCCGTGCACCGCCAACGCCGGTACCCAGACCAGCGCCGGCGCACGCAGCACGCGCTCCTCGTCATCCATGCGGACGGTGACGCGTCCGCGTTCGATCAGCAGCAGCTGAACCAGCGCACCGTGGCGATGGGGCTGGATCTCCCAATTGTGCAAGCGGCTCCGGTCGGCGATCGACTCCAGATGCAGTCCATCCAGGGCCTGTGATCGGCCGTCCTCGCCGTAGAGGGCGTACACCGGCGTCGACCCCTGACGACGGGACGATCGACGGGATACGGGGTCGGTAGCCATGGGTTCGGATTGTGCAAGTGCAAGCTGGAGTCGTCCATTCACCGCCGGACGCTCGGCCTCTAGGCTCCGTGCCATGAAGACCTTACGCACCCAGGTGCTCATCGTCGGCGCCGGACCGGCGGGGCTGCTGCTCGGCCAGTTGCTGCACCGCGCCGGGATAGCCACCGTCATCGTCGAACGGCAGAGCGGGGCGCATGTGCTGTCGCGCATCCGGGCCGGCGTGCTCGAACAGGGCACGGCCGACCTGATGGACGAGGCGGGTGTCGGTCAACGGATGCGGGCGGAGGGCCTGGTGCACGACGGCTTCGAGTTGGCGGTCGACGGTGTGCGGCATCGCATCGACCTGCGCGCGCTCGCCGGCGGTCGGACGGTGTTGGTGTACGGGCAGACCGAGGTGACCCGCGACTTGATGAGCGCGCGCTCGGCGGCCGGCTTGATCACGTTGCACCAGGCGGCGGACGTCCGCATCGACGGTTTCGACACCTCGACGCCCCGCGCGCATTGCACCGTCCACGGCGAGCCGATGGAGATCACGGCCGACTTCATCGCCGGCTGCGACGGCTTCCACGGCGTCTGCCGCGCCAGCGTGCCCGCGGGCGCGATCCAGCTTTACGAGAAGGTCTATCCCTTCGGCTGGCTCGGTCTGTTGAGCGACACGCCGCCCGTCTCCGAGGAACTGATCTACAGCCGCCATGCGCGCGGCTTCAGCCTGTGCAGCATGCGGTCGACGACGCGCAGCCGCTACTACCTGCAGGTGCCGCTGACCGAGCGTGTCGAGGACTGGAGCGACGACCGTTTCTGGGACGAGTTGCGCGCACGTCTCGATCCCGAGGCGGCAGGGGCGCTGGTCACCGGCCCGTCGCTGGAGAAGAGCGTCGCGCCGCTACGCAGCTTCGTCGCGGAGCCGATGCGCTTCGGCCGGCTGTTCCTCGCGGGCGACGCGGCGCACATCGTGCCGCCGACCGGCGCGAAGGGACTCAACCTCGCCGCGTCCGACGTGCGCTACCTGTCGCAGGCGCTGATCGAGCACTACCGCGAGCGCAGCGACGCCGGTCTGGACCACTACTCCGCGCGCTGCCTCGCGCGGGTGTGGAAGGCGGAGCGCTTCTCGTGGTGGTTGACCAGCCTGATGCACAACGTCGACCAGGAGCCCGCGTTCCAGGCGAAGCTCCAGGCCGCCGAGCTGGACTATGTGCTCGCCTCCGAAGCCGCGCAGCGGGCGCTCGCCGAGAACTACGTCGGCTTGCCGCTGTAGCCGACGCGGCCCCGATCGGGGTGCGTCGCTAGGCGCGAACCGGAGCCATAGCAGC
This sequence comes from Roseateles chitinivorans, assembly GCF_050632235.1. GTDB lineage: Bacteria > Pseudomonadota > Gammaproteobacteria > Burkholderiales > Burkholderiaceae_C > Roseateles > Roseateles chitinivorans_A. The sequence goes on from NZ_CP192584.1 coordinate 6,009,045, forward strand.
GCTATGGCGAGGATTTGCAACAACGCGAGGCGCCCCGAGCGGGGCCGCGTCGGTCAGCCTTCGATGATGTTCAGGAAATGGTCGAGCATCACGAAGTGGTCCTCGAACAGCTGCGACTCCATCGCCGGCAGTTCGTCGCGGTGGAACCAGCGCGCCTCCTTGACGTCGTCGCTGCCGACGACCTCGGGCAGCGTGCCCATCTCGCCGAACTTGAAGTGGTGCGCCATCGTGATCAGGCGGCCACGCGCGCTGCGCAACGGATCCTCGAAGGTCTCGACGCCGTCGAGCGCCGCCAGGATCGACGCCGGCAGCAGCGGGAAGCGCGTCTCCTCGACCAATTCACGGACCGCGCAGGCGACCAGCTTCTCGCCGCGGTCGAGGTGACCGCCGGGCACCGCCCAGAGGTCCTCGCCGAACGGCCCCTTGCGCCGCACCAGCAGCACGTGGTCGCCGACGGTCACCACCGCGTCGCCCGTCATGTAGGCGACCGCCGTGTATTTCCTGCGAGCTCGCGATGGCCGCGTGTTCGGCCTTGCGCCTGCGGTATTCCGGCAGACGGCTCCAGGCCTGCAGCCAGGCCCGCACCGGCGCGCTGACGTAAGGCGTCATCACCGTCAGCGCGGCGTCCGGATCGTCGGCCTCGAAGAACACCTGGCGCATCGCCGTCGCGTCGACGTCGGCCAGCCGTTCCACCAGCTGCTGCCGCCAGCGCGGGAAGTTGTTGAGGTAGTAGCTGGTGTGGTCCTTCTGGTGGCCGACCAGCACGATGTCCGCGTCCTCGCCGGCGATGGCGCGCACGCCCATCGTCACGGCGGCGTTCCAGCGCTTGTCGTCGAAGTAGTCGCGCACCGGCAGCACGTGCAGCCGCTGCTGCTGCTCCGGCGTCAGGTTGGCCAGCAGCATCTGGCGGCGCTCGTCATGGACGAAGGGGTTGCGCGGGTCGCGTGCCTTGTACGAGGAGCCCAACACCGCGATGACCTCGTCGGCGAGACCGAAGGCCGCCTGGAACAGCGCCTCCTGCCCGAGGTGCACCAGCTGCCAGCGGCCGACAACGACGGCGACGGTCTTGCGAGTCATGAAGGTCCTTCCGGTTCTCAATAGTGCTTCGCCGCGATCGGCAACTGCCGCCCGCTGCCGAAGGCCCGCGCCCGCAGCCGCACGATCGGCGGGGCCTGGCGGCGCTTGTATTCATTGCGGGCGATCATGCCCTTGATCCGCGCGACCAGCGCCTGACCTTCGTCGCTCCCCCGCAGCGAAGCGACGGCGGCCTCGGCTGCGGCGCGCTCGTCCTCGGCCAGGCGCTCGCCTTCGATCAGCACCTTCAGCACCTCGTCCAGCACCTCGTAGGGCGGCAGGCTGTCGGTGTCGCGCTGGTCCGGCGCCAGCTCGGCGCTGGGCGGCTTGTCGAGGATGGCCGGCGGGATGATCTCCCGGCCCGCCGTCTCGTTGAGGTGGCGGCTCAGCGCGAAGACTTCCGTCTTGTAGAGATCGCCGATCAGCCCCAGGCCGCCATTCGTGTCGCCGTAGAGGGTGCAGTAGCCGACGGCGATCTCGCTCTTGTTGCCGGTCGTCAGCAGCAGGTGCCCCTGCGCGTTGGACACGGTCATCAGCAGCGTCCCGCGGACGCGGGCCTGCAGGTTCTCCAGCGCGAGGCCGGACGGCCGCAACGCCAGCGTGCTGTCCGCCATCGAGTCGCCGACCTGGCGGACGATGTCCTCGATCGGGCAGGTGTCGAGCGGGATGCCGAGGTTGGCGCACAGCGCCTTCGAATCGTCGACGCTGCCGGACGACGAGAAGCGCGACGGCATCGTGATCGCCGAGACCTTGTCGGCGCCGAGCGCCTCGACGGCGAGCGCCAGCGTCAGCGCCGAGTCGATGCCGCCGGAGGATCCGACGACGACGCGATCGAAGCCGCAGCGCCGCGCGTAGTCGCGCAGGCCGAGCACGATCTGCCGGCGGTAGAACGCCATCGTGTCGAGGCCCGCACTGGCCGGTGGCAGCGCGCCGCCGTCGCGGGAGGAGAAGAGCCCCCGGTCCGTCTCGAAGCGCAGCGTGACGACGTGGGACTCGAAGCGTTCGGCCTCGAAGACCACGCCCGGCTCCGGCTCGATCGCGAAGGACGCGCCGTCGTAGACCAGCTGGTCGTGCCCCCGACCTGGTTCACGAACACCAGCGGCAGGCGATGCCGCCAGCAGGCCGCGCGGAACACAGCGTGGCGCTGCTCGCGCTTGCCGATGTTGCTCGGGCTCGCGTTGATCGAGACGATCAGGTCCGGCGCCGCGTCGGCCAGGCGCTGGAACGGGTTGACCGCGTAGTCCTTGCCGTCGTCGTTCCAGCCGTCCTCGCAGATCATGAAACCGACCTGCGTGCCACCGATGCGCAGCACGCGCGCGACGTCGGGGCCGGGCTCGAAGTGGCGGCGCTCGTCGAAGACGTTGTAGGTCGGCAGCAGCTGCTTGTGGCACTCGAGCAGCACCTCGCCGTCGCGGATCACCAGCAGCGAGTTGCGGAAGGCCTTGCCGGCGCCGGGATTGCGCGTGGGCGCGCCGACGACCCAGTGCAGCGAGCCGACCTCGCGCGTCGCCGCGAGCAGCGCGGTCATCGCGCGGTCGAGGCGCTGGCGGAAATCCTCGTCGTCGAGCAGGTCGGCGGGGTAGTAGCCGGTCAGCGAGAGTTCGGGGAAGACGACCAGGTCCGCGCCGTCGTGTCGCGCCTGCCGCGCCGCATCCAGGTGCAACGCGAGGTTGCCGTCGAGGTCGCCGATCGTCGGATTGATCTGCGCCAGGGTGATCTTGAGCATGACTTCGCTCCTTGTGGAGACCCTCTCCCGCGGGCGGGCGAGGAGATAAAAGGCTTCAGTACTTCATCCGCCGCTGGCCCTCACCCCCTGCCCTCTCCCGCAAGCGGGAGAGGGAGAAAGAGGAGCAGGCGCTACGACTGGAACCGGTCGGACGCCCTCTCCCGCTTGCGGGAGAGGGTGGGGGGTGAGGGCTGCGGTCACTCGACCTGCTTCACCTGGAACACCTGCCGCAGGTAGTCGAGGAAGGTCTGGTCGTCGCAGAGCGTCTTGCCGGGCGCGTCCGAGAGCTTGGCGACCGACTGGCCGTTGCAGCGGATCAGCTTCATGACGATGTTCAGCGGCTTCGGCCCGAGATCGTTGCTGAGGTGGGTGCCGATGCCGAAACCCACCGGCACGCGTGGCGCGAAATGCGTGTGCAACCGGAACGCCTCGTCGCAGTTCAGGCCATCGCTGAAGACCAGGCGCTTGGTGAACGGGTCGATGCGCAGCTTCGCGTAATGCGCCAGCGCCTTCTCGCCCCAGACGACCGGATCGCCGCTGTCGTGCCGCAGCCCGTCGAAGAGCTTGGCGAAGTACAGGTCGAAGTCGGCGAGGAAGGCGTCCATGCCGATCACGTCGGTGAGCGCGATGCCAAGGTCCCCGCGAAACTCCTGCACCCAGCCCTCGAGCGCCGCCTTCTGCGACAGCCTCAGCTGCACGCCGACGGCCTGGTAGGTCTGCAGGTACTCGTGCGCCATCGTGCCGATCGGGATCAGGCCGTGGCGACGGGCCAGCTCGACGTTGGACGTGCCCTTGAACACCGACGGGATCTCGCGCTTGAGCGTGGCGACCACCTCGTCGTGCCAGTCGCCGGAGAAACGGCGGCGCAGCCCGAAGTCGAAGAACTCGAACGGATACGCCTCGTCGCCGAGCGTGCCGGGCGCCGCGGCGGCGTACTCGCGCAGCCGGACCGTCTTCGCGGCGAGCCGGGCGCGGCCTTCGGCCAGCACCTCGTCCTCGCGGCCGTCGCAGAGCCGGCGGAAGTAGAGCTCGTTCACGATGGCGAGCACGAAGATCTCGAACGCCATCACGTGGACCTGCGGGCCCTGGGCGACGATCACCAGCTGACCCGCCTCGGCGCCCTCGCCCGGCCGTGCCTCGATGAAGCGGCGCTGGAAGCGGAAGATCCGCAGGAAGTCGATGAAGTCCGACTTCATGAAACGCAGGCCGCCGAGGTAGGCCAGTTCCTCATCGCTGAAGCTCAGCGTGCAGAGGTGGTCCAGCTCACGGTTCACCGCATCGCTGAGCTCGCTCAGCGGGAAGGCCGGCGTGTTGCGACAGACGAAGCGGTACTCGGCGTCATTGGCAGGGAACGCGTGCAGCAGCGTCTGCCACATCGTGAACTTGTAGAGGTCGGTCTCGAGCAGCGAGCGGATGACGGGGATGTCGTTCATGACGTCGCTCCGCTCAGGCCGACAGCAGGCCGAGCGCCTGCGCCGCGGTCATCGTCCGGACGCCGAGCGCGCGGGCGCGTTCGACGAAGGCGCCCGCACCGGCCTCGAAGCCGCCGACGGGGCTCATCGCATCCTCGATCAGCACGACGCGTCCGAGCCGCTCGGCGCTCATCTCGCCGAAGAGGTCCTCCGCCGTCGCGGCGACGCAATGGCTGCTGGCTTCCCCGGCGATGAAGGTCAGCCCCGGGAAGTCGACGATGCGGTCGACCAAGGCGCGGTGGGTCTGGGTGCGCGGGTCCGACGCGATCGGCACCTCGGCGCGCACGGCGCTGTACTGCTCGGTCATCGGGTTCTGGCCCTTGAGCACCTTCTCCACCGTGCGCAGCCGCGCGGCTTCCCAGCGGCCCAGCGCGGCGGCCAGCTCGGCATGGACGTTGTGGCCCCAGGTGCCCACGACGCAGTGCGTCGGCCAGACCATCAGGATGTACTTCTTCGGGCTGGCCTCGAGCGCGTCCAGGTAGGCCAGCACCGGTTCGCGCAGCGCGGCGTCGCGCGGGGCGAAGCGGCCGGCGCGGACGTCCTCGGCCTTGATCTGCGTGAACGGCGCGACCGGCTGGGGCGCCTCGCCGGTGCCGTCGTCGCCGGGCACCTGCCAGAACGCCGGCCGCTCGATCGCATAGACCGCGTGCGAGTCCAGCGTCACGACGATGTCGGCGATCGCGCCGCCCGCCTGGTCCACCAGCGCGGCCAGGCGCTTCATGTCCGCATCGGCGCCGGTCACCGGCAGCGTCGCGCCGGGGATGTCGCAGAAGTCGTTCTGCGGATCGACGATCAGCAGTTGCAGGGGCTGGATGCGTGGGGTGGTCATGAGAGCTCCGATTCCGTCCTTGTCATGTCGTGGCGTCAGCATAACCTACTTCGTGCTTGTTTGCACTAAGTGTCGAGGACCAATATCCGCTCCTCTTGCAACGAGGTGTTGCGCGGTGCATCAATGATTCCAGGATGCGTTCAACGCGATGGTTTGACGCACCGGATCGTTGCCGCCCATAATTCGTGCCTTTCCGCACTAAGAAGAAGAGCCGTGGATTTCGAACGCCCCATCGTCACCGTCGACATCGTGCTGCTCACGCTGCGCGAGGGCGTGCTGCAGGCGGGTCTGGTCCAGCGGGACCGGGAGCCGGCGCCCGGCGCCTGGACGCTGCCCGGCGGATGGGTACACACGGACACCGACCAGGACGCCGACGATGCCGCCGCCCGCATCCTGCGCGAGAAGGCCGGCCTCGTCTCGCCCTACCTGGAGCAACTGAAGACCTTCTCGGGCATGCATCGCGATTCGCGCGGGTGGTCCTTGTCGGTGAGCTATTACGCGGTCGTGCCGGTCGACGTGGACGCCGGCCTCGGCGAGCGCTTCCGCTGGGCCGCTGTCGACAGCCTGCGGTCCCTGCCCTTCGACCACGCGCAGATCCTGCGCACGGCGGTCGAGCGCGTGCGATCGAAGACCTTGTATTCGTCGCTGCCGGTGCACCTGATGCCGGCCGAGTTCACGCTCGGCGAATTGCAGCGCACCTACGAGCAGGTGCTCGACGCGGAACTCGACAAGCGCGGCTTCCGCCGCCGCATCGACGAGCTCGACGTGATCGAGGAGATCCCCGGCGCGTTCACCAGCGGCGGCAGCCACCGGCCGGCGCAGCTGTTCCGCAAGAAGGCGCATGCGCCGGCGCTGAAGACGGTGACGAGCAATCTGCCGGTCGGCTGAACGCGCGACGCCGGAGGACTCATCGTTGACGGGCAGGCTTGGCGGCCTTGGTCGCCTTGGTCGCCTTGGTCGTCTTGGTGGAGCTGGCGGGCTTGGAGAAGCGCGTTGCTTCGGCGAGCAGCCAGTCCCGGAATGCCTGCAGCCGCGGCGACGCGGCGCATTCGGCCCGATAGACGATGAAGTAGGCCAGCGCGGAGCGGCAGGCGATCGTCGGAAACAGCCGGACCAGGCGACCCGCGGCCAGGTCGTCCTGCGCCATGACGCCGCGGGCCAGCGCCACGCCCTGCCCTTCGCTCGCGGCCTGGAGGACGGCGGCGGCATTGTTGATGCGCAGTCCGCGCTTGCGGGCGCCCGACGGCACGCCCGCCTGCCTGAGCCAGTCGTCCCACGAGGTGGCCCCGTCGACGCCCTCCAGCGACAGGTCATGGATCAACGCCGCGCCCGCCAGGTCCCGCGGCGCGGCCAGCGGATGCCGCCGCGCGTAGTCGGGCGAGCAGACCGGGTACATCTCCTCGGCCAGCAGCTTCTCGGCGGTCAGGCCCGGCCACGCGCCCGCGCCGTAGCGCACCCCGATGTCGATCCCCTGCGCGAGGAAGTCGACGGACTTGTGGCTCGTCTCGAGGCGGACATCCGTGTCCGGCCACGCCGCCTGGAAGCGCTCGATGCGCGGCAGCAGCCACTTCGCCGCGAACGCGGGACTGATCGTCACCGTCAGCACACCCGAATGCGAGGCATCGCGCAGGATCTCCATGCCCAAGGCCAGCTTGTCGAACCCGGCCTGGATGTCGGGCAGCGCGCGACGGGCCGCATCGGTCGGGACCAGCCGCGCGCGACCGCTGGCCGCACGCAGGAAGAGCGGCGCGCCCAGCCAGTCCTCGAGACCGCGCACCAGTTGACCGACGGCGGCCGGCGTGACGTTCAGCTCGACACTCGCGGCCGAGAAGCTGCCGTGCCGGGCCGCGGCCTCGAAGGCCTTCAGGGCGTTCAGGAAGATGGGCGACTTCATCGTGCTGGAGAAGTTTTTCTTTGCGGCCCCGAAAGAATATCCGCTTTGCGGGAATCGCTGGCGAAGGCGAAGATCGTTCCATCGGGCCGCGCTGAAGCGCGGCCCACGACCCCGCAGAGCCCCGCATGCTTGTGAATGCCGATTTCGACAGACCCGCCCTCGTCACGCCGGACGACCATCGGTGGACGCCGTCGCCGCAGCGCGGCGTGTCGCGCGTGATGCTGGACCGCGTCGGTGCCGAGCAGGCCCGGGCGACCAGCCTGGTGCGCTATGACCGGGCGTCGGACTTCCCGAGTCACGCTCATCCAGGCGGTGAGGAGATCCTCGTCCTGGAGGGAACCTTCTCGGATGAGACCGGCGACTATCCGGCCGGGTGCTACCTCCGCAATCCGCCGGGCTCCGCCCATCGGCCGCGCAGCGCGGAAGGCGCCCTGATCCTGGTCAAGCTCCGGCAGATGGCGCCGGACGATGCGACGATCGTCCGCGTGAACACACAGGATCCCGCCAACTGGACGCAGGGGGACGGACGCAGCGTCTGTGCGCTGCATCGGCACGGCGACGAGACGGTCGATCTCATCGAGATCACCGCCGGCGCCGCCCTGCTGCCGCGCCATGTCGACGGCGCCGAGATCTTCGTCCTGCGGGGTGGTCTGCGCTGGGGCGATCGGACGCTCCCGCCGCAAAGCTGGCTGCGCCTGCCCGGTGGCGAGTACGCCGACCTTCGCGCGGGCGACGAGGGCCTCGTGGCCTATCTCAAGACGGGCGTCATCGCCCCCATCGTGTCGACGGCCGGCGAGCGTGGCGTCCCCGCCAGCCCGGCCGACAAGGAGTACCCGACGTGAGTCCCTTCGATTTTGATCTCGTGGTGATCGGTGGCGGTTCCGGCGGCGTGCGGGCCGCGCGGGTCGCGGCCCAGCACGGCGCGCGCGTCGCGATCGTGGAGAGCGCCAACTACGGCGGCACCTGCGTCCATCGCGGCTGCGTGCCGAAGAAGCTGCTGGTGCAGGCCAGCCGGTTTCCGCGGTCCGCAGCGTCGGCCCGGGGCTACGGCTGGGCGGCCGAGGTCGCCGACCTGGACTGGCGGCGGCTGATCGCGCACAAGGACACGGAGATCGACCGGCTCGAGGATGTCTACGAGCGCAACCTGCAGGGCGTCGGCGTCCAGACCTTCCATGCGCATGCGCGGCTCGTCGATGCCCACACGGTGCAGCTCGACGGCGACGAGCGCCGACTGACCGCGGCGCGCGTGCTCATCGCCACCGGGGGCCGGCCCGCGACGCTGGACATCCCGGGGAAGGAGTTCGCCATCACCTCGGACGAGGCCTTCCATCTGGACGCGCTGCCGCGGCGGGTGCTGGTCGTCGGCGGCGGCTACATCGCGGTGGAGTTCGCCGGCATCTTCCGCGGACTGGGCAGCGAGGTGGACCAGGTTGTCCGCGGCCCGCGGCTGCTGGGCGATTTCGACGAGGACATCGCGACGGTGCTGGCGCGTCACATGACGCAGCAAGGCATCCGTCTGCACCTCGGGCAGGAGCTCGCCCGCATCGACAAGGGGGCCACCGGCCTCGTCGTGACGACCTCGACGGGATCGCGGCTGGACGTCGATGCGGTCCTGCTGGCGGTGGGCCGCCGCGCCAACACGGACGAGCTGGGGTTGCAGGCCGTCGGCGTGGCGATGGACGATCGGGGCGCCATCGTGGTCGACGCGCTGGGCCAGACGAACATTCCGTCCATCCATGCCATCGGGGACGTCACCGACCGGCTGAACCTCACGCCGGTGGCGATCCGCGAAGGACAGGCCTACGCCGATCGCGTCTTCGGCGGGCTGGACGTCCCGGTGCTCGATCATGAGACCGTCCCGACCGCCGTCTTCACCAGCCCGGAGATCGGCGTGGTCGGCCTGACCGAGCAGGCCGCCCGGGCGCGCTACCCGGACCTCCGGGTGCTGACGACGACCTTCCGGGCGATGACGCTGGCCTTCGGCGGCTCGCCGGACCAGGTCTTCGTGAAGGTGCTGGTCGACCGTCCGACAGACCGGGTCCTCGGCGTCCATCTGCTCGGCGAAGGTGTCGCCGAGATGATCCAGTTCATCGCGGTCGCGCTGATCGCTGGCGCGACCTGGCAACACTTCCGCGCCACCGTCGCGCTGCATCCGACGATCGCCGAGGAGATCGTGACGCTCAAGGACTGAGCAAGGTCCGGACCGACGCTCGCATCAAGCTGCGCCCTGTCGACCCGGGCCTTGCCGACCTGCGCTTCATCGACCGCTCACCGCGCGCTCAACCCCTTGAGCAGCGCCTCGTGGAACTCCTTCGGCGACTCGACCTGCGGCGAGTGGCCCAGCGCCGGGAACTCGATCAGCGACGCGCCGGGAATCATCTTCGCCGTCGAGCGGCCGAGCGTCGCGTAGTCGCCCAGCGTCTCCGCGATCTCCTTGGGTGCGCGGACCGCGCCGGGCGCGGTGCGGTCCTTGCCGCCGATCATCAGCAGCGTGCGCACCCGCAGCCGCGGCAGTTCCTGCACCACCGGCTGCGTGAAGATCATCTCGGAGGTCTGCGCCTGGTTCCACGCGACCTGCTCGCGCCCCGGTCCCGCGTACTGGCCGGCGGACATGCGCACCCAGCGGTCGTACGCCGATTTCCACTGGCCGTTGTAATAGAAGCGCAGCTGGTAGGCCTTGATCGTCTCCGCCGTCGTCTTCAGTTCCTGCGCGTAGAGCTGGTCGATGCTCGCGTACGGCACGCCGGCGGCCTGCCAGTCTTCCAGGCCCAGCGGGTTGACGACGACGAGCTGCTCGACCTGCGTCGGATACGCGAGCGCGAAGCGCATCGCGAGCATGCCGCCCATCGAATGCCCGATCACCGTCGCCTTCGCGATGCCCAGCGACTGCAGCAGCGCCTGCGTGTTCGCCGCGAGCTGGTTGAAGCTGAACTGGTAGCCCGTCGGCTTGCTCGACGCGCAGAAGCCGATCTGGTCCGGCGCGATGACGCGGTAGCCCGCGCCGGCGAGCACGCTGATCGTCTGCTCCCAGGTCGCGCCGCAGAAGTTCTTGCCGTGCAGCAGCACGGCGGTCCGGCCGTTGGGCTGGCCGGTCGGCGCGACATCCATGTAGACCATCTCCAGCGCCTGCCGCTGCGTGGTCAGCTTGAAGCGCTGCTGCGGATGCGGGTAGTCGAAGCCTTCGAGACGCGCGCCGTAGGTCGGGAGGTCCTGCAGGGATGGCGCGGTCTTCGTGGCCGAGGCAGGTTGGGCGCCCTGCGCCTGCGCGATCGGGGCGAAGGCCGCGAGCGCTGCAACGGACAACACAGACAACACGGACGACACGGACAGGGCGGGCGACTTCTGCTTCACGAGAAACTCCAGTAGAGAGGGGAACGGCGCGCCGAAGCGAGCAAGTGTCGTTCCCTCTCCCGCCCGGTGCGTCCCGCAGGGCTTCAGCGCTGATCGAGATACCCGAAGCTGCCGTGATCCCGGATCTCCTCGGCGGCCAGTCGCGCGGCCTTCATCGCGTGCCGGAACAGCGACATCGCGAGGCTGACGCGCTTCACGCCCGCCTCGCCCAGCTCGCGCACGGTGAACGAGCGCCCCGGGATGCCCGCCATGAAGTTGACCGGCCGCGTCACCGACGCACAGACCCGGCGCACCGCCTCGAGGTCCGGCAGCAGCGGCGCGAACAGCACGTCGGCGCCCGCGCGCTCGAAGGCCTGCAGGCGGCGGATCGTGTCGTCCAGATCGTCGATGCCGTGGAGGAAGTTCTCCGAGCGCGCCGTGACCAGGAAGGGGAACGGCAGCGCGCGGGCCGCCGCCACCGCCGCGGCCACGCGCTCGACCGCGAGATCGAAGTCCAGGATCGGCGGTCCGCCCTCGCTCGACGAGTCCTCGATGGAGCCGCCGACCGCGCCCGCCTCCGCCGCGAGGCGGATCGTCAGCGCACAGTCCTCGGGCCGATGGCCGAAGCCGTTGCCCAGGTCGGCGCTCAGCGGCAGCGGCGTGGCGCCGGCCAGCAGCCGGACATGCGCGAGCGTCTCGTCACGCGTGAGCTGGCCGTCGCGCCGGCCGACGGCCTCGGCCGCCGCGGCGCTTGAGGTCGCCAGCGCGGGGAAGCCCGCTGCCTCCAGCATGCGCGCCGAGGCGATGTCCCACGCGTTCGCGATCACGAAGGGGCCGGGCCGTTCATGCAACGCGCGCAACGTGGCGGCCTTCGCGGCCAAGGTCTCGACCGATGTCTCGGGGGTGTGATCAGCAGTCGTGGACGGGGTGCTCATGGCGGGCCTCCTCGGTGGGTAGACGCCGGATGCTAGGCCGCGCTCCTGCCGCCGTCTGGCAGCAATCGGACCTGTTCCTCCGCCGCCGCTACCTCCAAAAGGGTGGTGGCGTCGCGACGATTCCCCTGCGAACGGGGCGATTCGCGCGACCAGCGCCCCCTAGGCCCCATCCACAATATTGCGAACCATTCGCATTTGCTAACGTATCGCGTTACGCCGAATTCCTGACTCCCCGTCCCCGGTCCATCTCATGTCCATCACCGCCTTCCGCGGCGCAGCGCCGCGCCTGTCCCTGATCTCCCTGTCCGTCCTGGCACTGCTGGCGCCGCTCGCGGCCCGCGCGCAGTCCGCGTCCGCGTCCGCCGACGCCCCAGCGGCCGACGCGGCTTCCCCACGACCCAGGCGACCGCCGGCGGCGCACCGCAGAAGAAGCTGCTGGACGAGGTCGTCGTCACCGGCGTGCGCAAGAAGACCTTCGCGGCGGAGACCGTGCGCGTCGGCGCCTTCCGCGACCAGGATCCGCTGGACGTGCCGCTGACCAACAGCGTGATGTCGCGCGACCTGCTGGACGCGCAGGCGGCGCAGGGCCTGTTCGACGCGCTGAAGAACACCGCCGGCGTGACCCGCTCGCAGGTCAGCGGCTCCACCTACGACAACCTCTCCATCCGCGGGATCATTGTCGAGAACCGCAGCAACTACCGCCTCAACGGCAACCTGCCCGTCGTCAACCTGATCGATATCCCGCTCGAGAACAAGGAGCAGGTCGAGGTCCTCAAGGGCGCGTCGTCGATGTACTACGGCATGGTGCCGCCGTCGGGCATCGTCAACTTCGTGACCAAGCGCGCCGGCCCGGCGCCGGTGACCTCGCTGACCACCACCGTCAACGACCATGGCGGCGCCAAGGTCCACATGGACATCGGCCGGCGCTTCGGCGAGGACGACAGCGTGGGCCTGCGCGTCAACGCCGCGACCAGCAAGGAAGAGACCGGCATCGCCCGCTACAAGGGCGACCGCGACGTGCTGACCCTGGCGGCGGACTGGCGCGCGACGTCCTGGGCCAACTTCAAGCTGGACGTCGAGCATTACCGCAAGAACACCAGCGAGCAGGCCGGCATCCAGCTGCCCGCCGCGGTGAACGGCGTGATCACGCTGCCGCGCGTGCCGGACAACAAGACCAACCTCGCGCCCGAGTGGGCCCGCTACGACGCGCAGGCCAACAACGTGCTGCTGCGCGGCGACTTCGGCCTGAGCGAGAACTGGGTGCTGAGCGTCGAGACCGGCCGCGCCCAGACCGAACGCGACCGCAACAACACGACCTTCATCAACTACAACCCGCAGACCGGCGCCGGCACCGCCAGCGTCAACACGCTGAAGGGCCAGAAGTACACCAACACCAACCACCGCGTGGAGGCGATCGGCCGCTTCGACACCTTCGGCATCGGCCATGAGCTGACCTTCGGCACGACCTACAACCGGCGCGAGTCCGCCGGCTGGACCAGCGGCACGGCGACCGCGCCGCAGAACCTGTATGCGCCGGTCGACATCGCCCAGCTGAACCCGACGCTGCGCCAGGCCGGCTTCCCGTCGGAGATCAACGACCGCGGCCTGTACGCCTTCGACCGCGTCTCCGTCGGCGAGCAGTGGCAGTTCCTGGCCGGCGTGCGCAAGACCGTCTACCGCAGCGAGGCGACCAGCCCCACCGCGCCGGTCAGCATCTACCGCGCCGACAAGGTCACGCCCAACTTCTCGGTGATGTGGAAGCCGATGAAGAACCTGAGCGTCTACGGCAGCGTGCTGCGCGGCCTGGAAGAGACCGGCACCGCGCCGCTGACCGCCGACAACGCCGGCCAGGTGCTGGCGCCTGCGGTGAGCAAGCAGCGCGAGCTGGGCGTGAAGGCGCGCGTGGGCGAGGTGCTGCTGCAGACCGCGGTGTTCCAGACGGACCGCGCGCTGACGACCACCATCAACCGCGTCTACCAGATCGGCGGCGAGGCGCGTTACCGCGGCCTGGAGTTCTCCGCCAGCGGCGAGATCGGCCGCGACTTCGCGATCGTGGCCTCGGCGCTGCTGCTCGACGCCGAGATCACCAAGGTCGGCACGACCAACGCGGCCGAGCTGGGCCAGTCGCCGGAGAACACGCCGAAGAACACGCTGAGCCTGTTCGGCGAGTACCGCGTGCCGATGGTGCCGGGCCTGTCGCTGAACGCCGGCGTGTACCACTTCGGCAAGCGCGCGGTGAACAACCTCAACCAGGGCTGGGTCGACGCGTACGAGACGCTCTCGATCGGCGCGCGCTACCAGTTCCGCGTCATGGACAAGGCGGTCAACCTGCAGGCCAACGTCGACAACCTGACCGACAAGAACTACTGGAGCACCGCCGGCAACAACCTGCTGGGCGTCGGCGCGCCCCGCACGGTGCGCCTGACCGCCAAGGTGGACTTCTGACCGCCCGATCGCAGCACCGCGGGAGCGACGAACCATGGCTCTGATGACTGCGCGCCGCGTCTGGATGTGGCTGCACCGCTGGATGGGGCTGACGCTGGGGATGCTGCTGGCCGCGGCGGCGCTGCTCGGCTCGCTGATGACGGTGCTGCGTCCGCTCGACGAGGCCATGCATCCGGAGCTCTTCCGCGCGCCCGCGCACGATGCGACGCAGGCCGTCGTCGCGTCGAGCACGCCGTTCGAGACGCTGAGACGCCGCGTGGCCGATGAATTCGGCCCGAAGGCGACGATGACGATCCGTCCGCCCCGCGAAGACGGCGAGTCGCTGCGCGTGGCGGTGCGCTCGCCGGGCTGGGCAGGCACGGTCTACCTGGACCCGGTCAGCGTCGTCGAACTGGGCCGGCGCGGCGAGACGGAAGGCGTCGCCAACGTCGTCTTCGAGCTGCACAGTGAGCTGCTGCTCGGCGACACCGGCAAGGCGACGCTCGCCTTCACGGCGCTGGCCTACCTCCTGCTGCTGCTCACCGGCCTGATCCTGTGGTGGCCGATGAACGCGGCGCAGTGGAAACACGCCTTCAAGCTGAAGCTGGACAAGGGCACAACCCGCAGCCTGTTCGACCTGCACCGTTTCGGCGGCGCGGTGCTGGGCCTGCTGATCACCGTGACGGTCGCCAGCGGCGCGTGGATGGCCTACCGGCCCATCGGCGGCTGGCTCAACACGCTGGTCGGCGACGTCGCGACCAAGCCGCCCAAGATCGAGAAGACCGCGGGTGAGCGCGTGCCGCTGGACCTGGTCGTCGCCGAGGCCCGCATGCGCTGGCCCGGCGCGATGCTCGGCTTCGTCCAGCTGGGCGCCGCGGACACGCGGCCGATCCGCCTGCGCTTCAAGCTCGCGGGCGATCCGCATCCGAACGGGCTGTCCTCGATCTGGGCACATCCGGTCGACGGCCGCGTGCTCGGCCAGCAGCGCTGGGACGACCTCGACCTCGCCGTGCGCGCCACGGCATGGATCTATCCGCTGCATGCGGGCGAGCTCTTCGGACTGCCCAACCGCGTGATCACCGGCCTGCTCGGCCTGGTGCTGTCCGGCATGGGCGTCACCGGCGCGTGGCTGTGGTGGCGCCGGCGGCGCTGAATCGCTGAATCGCTGAGGCGCTGGTCCGCTGAAGCGTTGGGCCGCAGGGCTCAGGGCTCAGGGCTCAGGGACGGATCAACTCGTCGATGCACTTCGCGACCAGCGCGCTGTCGGCGTCGAAGTAGTGCGTGTGCGCGCCCGCGCCGACGCAGAGATCCTTGCGGGGTGGCACGTCGAGCACCGCCGCGCCCGCCGAGTAGAACCCGGGCTGCTGCTCGGCCGACGGCGACGCCGGCTCCCAGATCCAGCGTCCGACGTAGTCGCCGGCGGCAAAGGTGTTGGTCCACCGGTCGATCCCCAGCTCGTCCAGCGACGGCCCGGTCCGGACCCAGTGGTAGAGGTCGGGGAAGCGCGCCGCATAGAGCTGGCGCAGCGGACTGCCGGCGGTGAACAGGTGGACCTCGATGTCCTGCAGCCACTGCCCCAACTGGCCGGCCCGGCTGGCCGGATCGCGCATCGCGCGGTAGGTCAGGTAGCGCAACAGGTCCGCGGTGATGACCGTGCCCTGGCTGTGCGACACGATCACCACGCGCGATGCGCCGTCCCGCTTCAGGTGCTCCAGCAGCGCCACGTAGCGCGCGAAGATGCGGGCGCGCGGGATCGCGTTCCGCGGGAACTCGCGCAGGTAGTTGTCGACGTCCAGCATCGCGTCCAGCGGGGCGCGCAGCCAGGGCGCATATTTGGACAGCGTTCTTCCGAACAGCGTCAACGCGCCCAGCGCCGACACCGAGCCGATCACGAACGGCGCCAGCAGCGACTGGGACGCGAAGCCGGTGCCGGTGATGGCCTGCTTCAGGTCCGCCGCCGTGAACGGCGGCACCAGGCGCAGCAGGTCCAGCAGGTAGACGCCGCCGATGTAGGTGGTGGCCAGCGCGCTCGCGATCGCGAGCAGCGCGATGAAGTCCTCGAGCCGCTCGTAGCCGCCGGTCAGCCAGCGTCCCAGGTTGCCCGCGGTCCCCACACCCCGCTGCAGCTCGGCCAGCACGCTGGGCAGCAGCGACACCAGCACATAGGCCACCAGCGCCAGCAGCAGCATCGCCACCAGGAAGAAGGTCGCCGTGCTGTAGACATACCGCAGCGTCAGGAAGCTCTCCGCCGGCAGCGCGCGGACCAGGTCGGCGGCGCGGTGCTGGAAGCCCCAGGTATCGGTGGCCACCTCGAACTGCAGGTCGAACAGCCACGGCCGGTAGCCCCACTTGCCGGCCGCGCGCTCCAGCACCTGGTGCCCGGCGGCCCAGATCACCATGCCCACGGCGGTGAACGAGGTGACGGACACGAACAGCCCCAGCCGCGCCGTCGCGACGCTGGCCCGCGCCGCGTCGCCGAGCCCGGCCTGCCGCACGCCGTACCAGGTCCACGGCACCAGCAACGCCGCGGCGGCGATCCACCAGACATAGGTGCCCATCAGCATCAGCTCGAAGGCGCGCAGCGCCGCGGCGGTCCACCAGATCCAGAGGTCCTGCCACGGCGGGAAACCGAGCATGACGGCCGCGATGGTGACGAGGCTCGCCGCCAGGAAGACCCGGCCGATCAGCCGCGTCGCGACGAAGCGCCGGTCCGCGAGCGTCAGGCCGGCGTCGCACAGCAGCGCGAGCGCGGCCAGCACGAGGAGGCCCAGCACCCAGGCGGCGGCGAACAGCTTCAGCACGAACGCCGCGCCTCCCGCCGCCAGGAGCAGCAGGCCGCGCCCGGGCATCGATCGCACGTGGCGATAGATCAGCCACCAGAAGCCCAGGGCCGGCAGGCCCACGGCGAGCAGGGTCCGGACGCGTTCCGCCGTCTCGCCCCGCGGATCGTCGTTCAGCACCGACATCACGACGATGAAGGTCCCCAGCAGCAGCGCCTGCAGGAACAGCTGGGACAGCAGGTGGGCGAAGGACCAGTCCAGCGCCGTCTGCAGCCAGGACAGCCGCGCCCAGCCCCGGCGGATGCCCGCGGGCGCGCCGGCCGCGTCGGCGGCGTGCCGCGCCTGGTCGATCGTGTCCCGCGCCAGCTTGGACAGCCGGAACAGGATGGTGAACAGCTCGGTGAGGATGCTCGGCAGCGCGCTCGACAGCCGCGACAGGTCGGCCCAGTACATCTCGTGCAGGTCCACCTGCTGCGAGGTCCGCGCCTGCGGATCCTCGCGGGTCATGCGGATCCGCTGGCTTTCCACGGCGTCGGTCCCGGCCCGGCCGCGCTGCGCCTTGAAGAGCAGGTAATCGGTAAAGGCGATGCCCAGGTCCGGCTCGCCCTTCAACGGGTCGCCCGGCGCCTGCGAGGTCGCGCCCTTGGCCGCATGCGCGGACCGGATCGTCGCCTGGTAATGCAGGGCCTTCGCCCGGTCCTGCCCGTCTCCCTGCGCCGAGGCGTCCATCCAGCCGGTCCGCTGGAAGTCCGACCGCAGCGACTGCCGCAGCGCCGTCATCGGCGACGGCCGCTCCCCGGGATCGCAGGCGGCCGGCACGCAGCCTTCGAGGACCGGGACCTGGAGCAGCAGACAGTCGCAGGTCCCGTCGCGGTACCGCACCTGCCCGGGCGGACGCGCGGTCAGCAGCGCCGCCAGCGCATGCACCGTGGCGCCCGTCGCCTGGTCCGCGACGCCGTGCACGGCGACCACCGCCACGCGCGGACCGGCGGCGTGGACGGCCTCCGCTCCTTCGTCCGCGCCAGGCGTCCCGCGCTCCGCCGTCTTTCCTGCCGTCTTCCCCGGCTCCGCCCGTGGGCCCGGCCCTGGCTCGGTCATGGCATCCCCCTTCCAGGTCCTCAGGATGGTGCGCCGCGCGCGCGGTGTCATCCCCCGTGGAAGGGACAGGCGCCGGCAGCTTTTTCCGATGCGGGACACCGCCGAGCAAGACCCGGCCCCGGCCCCCGCGAACGGGCGTCCCCGACGACGGCGACGGACTCCCCCGTCCCCGGGACTCCCATCTGCCCCGATCGTGCGCCACCGCCTCCCTCACCCCGGTGCGCCCCATCTGATGCCGCTGTACCACCTGCCGCCTTCGCCCATCCCGCCGTCACCGGTCGGGATGCCCGCCATGCCCGCCGGACTGTCCCTGTCCGCCGACCTCACCGACCCCGCCACCTCCCCGCCGACGCCCGAAGCGCCGGGCGTGCGCGCCCTCGAACGGCGCTGGGCGCGCGCCATCGCCGCGCATGCGCTGTGGTCCCGCCAGGCGCCCGTCGTGCCGCTGCTGCTGGACTGGCTGCGCGACGCCGAACCCATCGCCCGCGCGCTCGGCCCGGCGATGTGGCGGCACTTCGCACAGCATCTGTTGCAGCACGCCAGCACCCGCGACCTGCGCGCGATGGGGCTGGACGAGCGCGTCGAGTCCCGCGTGTGGAGCTCCTGGCCCGAATGGCGGACGGCGGGCTTCCGCATCGCCGACGCGCCGGGACGGCTGCACCGGGCCGTCGTCTGGTGGGAGGACGGGCGGACGCCCGAGTACCCCGACACCGACCGCGTCTTCGAGATGCCCTACGGCGCGGCGCTCTGGCTCGACGGCCGGCTGCTGCCCTATCCGCAGGAGCTGACCTTCGGCTGCTCGATCAACGGTTCGGGGAGTGGATCGACGACCGCTACTTCGTCGTCGACGTCGACGGCCCGCCGGAGCATCCCGACTATGTCGAGGAACTCGCCAACGGCCGGGGCTCGGTGCTGAGCCTGCTGGTCGTCGACGCCCGCCGCCGCAGCTGCCACCTGTTGAATCCCCGCGCCCATGAGCCGTGGCTGCGTCCGCGCATCACCGTGCAGGACGACGGCCGCTGGCGCATCGACTCCGGTGTCGACGCCGGCGATGCCGACGCGCTGTACGACGAGGATGCGGACCGGCCCGCCGTGCCCTCGCGCCTGATGCTGCCGTCGGATCTGCCGCCGGCCTCCATCGAAGCCGAGATCCCGGACGACGAGGCCGAGCCCCGCTCGTTCGCGCCGGCCTGGCGTCATGTCGTCGATGCGTGGAACGCGGACCGCGACCGGCTGGTGGGCCTGCTCGGGGAGATGAACTACGAACTGGCCCTGGACAGCTTCCGGGACGCCGCCCTGGGCTGGTGAGGCCGATGCGCCGCGGCCACCTCGCGGCAGCAGCTCATGAACTGCTCCGCCGCCGGCGACGGGCGGCGGTTGCGCAAGGTCAGCAGGCCGACCGGCGGCAGCTCGATCGGCACGTCGATCGGCAGGGCCTTCGCCAGGCCCTCCTTCGCGAGGTAGCGCGCGACGTTGTCCGCCACGAAGGCCGCCGCGCCGCGCTGGCGCAGGAAGGTCAGCGTGACCAGGAAGGACGCGCTCTCGACGATGTCGCTCGGCGGATCCAGCTGCTGTGAATAGAACATCTGGTTCAGCTTGATCCGCGACGAGGCCCACGGGGGCGGCATCACCCATGGCATGCGCGCCAGCTCGGCCCACGGAGGCTGCTTCGTCTTGCGGGCCGTCGCCAGCGGATGGTCCGGGCGCACGACGATGCGCATCGCCTCCTCGACCAGCGGCTCGGTCGCCAGGTCCGGCGACGCGTAACCCGGCTCCAGCCGCGCGACGATCACGTCGAGCTCGCCCACGCGCAGCCGCGGCAGCAGGCGCGTCAGGTCGCCCTCCTCGATGTGGACGGTCGTCAGCGACGAATGACGCTTGAGCCGCTCGACCGCGCCGGCCACCAGCCCCGGCGTCGCCACCACCATCGCGCCGACGCTCACGCGTCCCGCCGCGCCGCTGGCCACCGCGTCGATCTCGTCGCGGGTGCGGGCGAAGTCCGACAGCACCGACCGCGCGAAGCGCACCACCGCCTCGCCGAACGGCGTCGGTTCGGTGCCGCGCGTGGAGCGCGTGAACAGGTCCAGCCCGAACATGCGCTCGACCTCGGCCAGCGACTTGGACACCGCCGGCTGCGTCTGCGACAGGAACTCCGACGCACGCCCGAGGTGGCGGAACTGGTCGAGCGCCACCAGCATCTGCAGGTGGCGCAGCTTCAGGTTGGAACGGAGGACGCGGTCGATCTGGCTCATGGGCCCATCTTAGAAGCCCGGCGGCCCTTCATTCCGTTCATGACATGAAGGCAGTCCAGTTCTTCAATTGAGCCGCATGGAGCGGATGCCCACAATGCATCGCACAGAGACCTTGCGGCCGTTGCCCGATCCCTCACCCGATCGGCCCCATCGCCCAACGAGGCCCCAGCCCACGAGTCCGATCGGTGCGAGCATCGATCCCGAGCCAGGAGACAAGACATGACCATCCGCATGGACCGCCGCCGCGTCCTGCTCGCCGGCGCCGCCGGCCTCGGCGCCAGCGCCCTCGCGCTGCCGCGCCTGGCGAATGCCGCCGCGTATCCCGCCGAGCGCGCCATCACCTTCATCTGCCCCTGGCCCGCCGGCGGCACCGCCGACGTGACGATGCGCTCGCTGTGCCTGGCCGCGGGCAAGGTCCTCGGCCAGACCATCATCATCGAGAACCGCGCCGGTGCCTCCGGCATGCTCGGCACCAAGGTGCTGTCGACGTCCAAGCCCGATGGCTACACGATCGGCCAGGTGCCCATCTCGGTGACCCGTTTCGCGCAGCTGCGCACCGTGCAGCTCGATCCGCTCAAGGACTTCACCTACCTCGCCCGCGTCAACGGCCAGACCTTCGGGCTGGTGGTGCGCGCCGACTCGCCGTGGAAGACCCTGGCCGAGTTCGTCGGCGCCGCCAAGGCCAAGCCCGGGATGATCAACTACGGCAGCGCCGGCATAGGCGGCGCCACCCACGTCGGCATGGAGGAGTTCAACCTGCTCGCCGGCATCCAGCTGAACCACATCCCGTACAAGGGCGGCGCGCCGGCGCTGCAGGACCTGCTCGGCGGCCAGGTGGACGCGGTGGCGGACTCCACCTCGTGGGCCCCGCACGTCAAGTCCGGCAAGCTGCGCCTGCTGGTCACCTGGGGCGCGACGCGCACCAAGGACTTCGCCAACGTGCCCACGCTCAAGGAAGCCGGCTACGACCTGGTCGTCGACGCGCCCAACGGGATCGGCGCCCCCAAGGGCATGGACCCGGCGGTCGTTGCCAAGCTGCGCGACGCGTTCCGCAAGGCGGCCGCGGATCCGGATTTCATTGCCACCTGCGACCGCATCGACTCGCCGGTGATGTACCTCGACCAGCCCGACTACGAGAAGTACATCGCCGCCACCTACCGCAAGGACACGCAGCTGATCGAGCGCCTGAAGCTGCGCGAACTGCTGGCGAAGGGCTGAGCATGACGTCGACCTCGGCCGGCGCCACCACCTCCGACGCGGTCGCGGCCGCATCGGCCGCGATGGCGACCTCGTCGCCGCTGCTGCGCCTGCATCGCGACGACAACGTCCTGATCGCGCGCCAGGTGCTGACGCTGGGCCAGGAGCTGCCGGAATTCGGTCTGCGCCTGAAGGCGCAGGTCCCCGCCGGCCACAAGATCGCGGCGCGTCGCATCGCGGCGGGTGAACCGATCCGCAAGTACAACGCCGTGATCGGCGTCGCCGCGCGCGACATCGAACCCGGCGACTACGTGCACGCGCACAACATCGCGCTGGTGGAGTTCGACCGCGATCCGGCCTTTGGCGCCGATGTGAAGCCGGTGGACTATCTGCCCGAGTCGGAGCGCGCCACCTTCATGGGCATCGTGCGCGCCGACGGCCGCGTGGCGACGCGCAACTTCATCGGCATCCTGGCGTCGGTGAACTGCTCGTCGACGGCGATCAATCGCATCGCCGAGCACTTCACCCCGGAGCGTCTGAAGGACTATCCGAACGTCGACGGCGTGGTCGCCTTCGCGCAGACCACCGGTTGCGGCATGTCGTCGCCGAGCCCCCACTTCGACCTGCTGCGCCGCACGATCGCCGGGTATGCGAAGCATCCCAACCTGGGCGGCGCGCTGATCGTCGGCCTGGGCTGCGAGCGCAACCAGGTCGCCGGCCTGATGGAGTCGCAACACCTGGTCCCCGGCGAGACGCTGAAGACGCTGGTGATGCAGGACACCGGCGGCACGCGCGCCACGATAGCGGCCGGCATCCGCGCCGTCGAGGCGATGCTGCCCATCGCCAACCGCGTGACGCGGCAGCCGGTCAGCGCCGCACACCTGAAGATCGGCCTGGAGTGCGGCGGCTCGGACGGCTTCTCCGGCATCGGCGCCAACCCGGCGCTGGGCGCGGCGATGGACATCCTCGTGCGCCACGGCGGCACCGCCATCCTGTCGGAGACGCCGGAGATCCACGGCGTCGAGTACATGCTCACCCGCCGCGCGGTCACGCCCGAGGTCGGGCAGAAGCTGCTCGACCGGCTGGCCTGGTGGGAGGAGTACACCCGCGGCCAGAACGGTCAGTTCAACGGCGTCGTCGGCCCGGGCAACCAGGCGGGCGGGCTGGCCAACATCTTCGAGAAGTCGCTGGGCTCCGCGATGAAGGGCGGCACCACGCCGCTGCAGGAAGTCTACGAATACGCCGAGCCCATCGAGCAGTCGGGCTTCGTGTTCATGGACTCGCCGGGCTACGACCCGGTGGCCGTCACCGGCCAGATCGCCAGCGGCGCCAACCTCATCTGCTTCACCACCGGGCGCGGCTCGATGTTCGGCTCCAAGCCTGCGCCGACGATCAAGCTGGCCAGCAACACGCCGATGTTCACGCGCCTCGAAGAGGACATGGACATCAACTGCGGCCTCGTCATCGACGGTGCGCTGACCATCGAGCAGATGGGGCAGCAGATCTTCGAGCACATCCTGCGCTCGGCGTCGGGCGAGCCGACCAAGAGCGAGCTGCTCGGCCTCGGCGATCACGAGTTCGTGCCCTGGCATCTGGGCATCGTGAGCTGAGCCTTCCCCTTCCTGACCCTGAGGTCTCCATGCAGACGCAGAACCACATTGCCGGTCGCTGGTGCGACGCGGCCGCGGGCGACCGCTTCCCGGTCCTCGATCCCGCCGATGACAGCCTCATCACCGAGGTGCCCGACAGTCGCGCCGACGATGCGCTCGCCGCGGTCGACGCCGCGCACGCCGCCTTCGCCGGCTGGCGCACGGTGCCGGCCAAGCAGCGCGCCGCCATCCTCAAGCGCTGGAACGATCTGATCCTGCGCGATCAGGACCGGCTCGGCGCACTGATCTCGCAGGAGCAAGGCAAGCCGCTCGCGGAGGGCCGCGCCGAGGTCGCCTATGCGGCGAGCTACGTCGAGTGGTTCGCCGAGGAAGCGACGCGCTCGAACGGCGAGGTCATCCCCGCGCCGGTGCAAGGCCGTCGTATGCTCGCGCTGCGCGAGCCGGTCGGCGTCGTCGCCGCGATCACGCCGTGGAACTTCCCGGCCGCGATGATCGCCCGCAAGATCGCGCCGGCGCTGGCCGCCGGCTGCACCGTCGTCGCCAAGCCGGCCGAGGACACGCCCCTGACCTCGCTCGCGCTGGTGGCACTGGCCGTCGAGGCCGGTCTGCCGCCGGGCGTGCTCAACATCGTGTGCGCCTCGCGCGAGCGCACGCCGGAAGTCGTCGACGTCTGGCTGGCCGACGCGCGCGTCCGCAAGATCACCTTCACCGGCTCGACGCCGGTCGGCAAGCACCTGGCGCGTGAATCCGCGTCGACGCTGAAGAAGCTGTCGCTGGAGCTCGGCGGCAACGCCCCCTTCATCGTCTTCGACGACGCCGACGTCGATGCGGCCGTCGAAGGCCTGATGGCGGCCAAGTTCCGCAACGGCGGCCAGACCTGCGTGTGCCCGAACCGCGTGTTCGCGCAGGCGGGCATCCACGACCTGTTCGTCGAGAAGCTCGCGGCCCGCGTTCGGGCGCTGAAGGTCGGACCGGCCAGCCGTCCCGACTCGCAGATCGGTCCGATGATCAACGCCCGTGCGCTGGACAAGATCGAGCGCCACGTCGACGACGCCGTCGAGCACGGCGCCCTGGTCATCACTGGCGGCGAGCGCGTGCGCAACAAGATCGCGACCGGCCCCAACTACTTCGCCCCGACCGTGCTGACCGGCGCGACGACGGCGATGCTGCTCTGGCACGAGGAGACCTTCGGTCCCGTCGTGCCGGTGTTCCGCTTCGAGCACGAGGACGAGGTCGTCGCCGCGGCGAACGACACGCCGTTCGGCCTGGCGGCCTACTTCTACACGCGGGACATCGCCCGCGCCTGGCGCGTCGCCGACGCGCTGGAGAGCGGCATCGTCGGCCTCAACGAGGGCGCGATCGCGGCCGAGTCCGCGCCCTTCGGCGGCGTCAAGGAATCCGGCTACGGCCGCGAGGGTTCCACGCACGGGCTCGACGACTACCTCCACATCAAGTACGTTTGCCAGGGCGGACTGTCGTGAGCGCCTCCGGCCACTCGACGAACGCTTCGACGCCTGCTGCCATGAGCGCCTCCATGAACTTCTCCAACACCTTCAAGCAGGGCCTGGCCGCGCGCCGGCCGCAGGTCGGCCTGTGGCTGTCGATGGCGCAGGCTTACAGCGCCGAAGTCTGCGCGACCGCCGGTTTCCAGTGGCTGCTGATCGACGGCGAGCACGCGCCCAACGAGCTCACCAGCACGCTGCAGCAGCTGCAGGCCGTGGCGCCCTACCCGGCGCACCCGGTGGTGCGCGCGGTCAACGCGGACAAGGACGGCATCAAGAAGCTGCTCGACATCGGCGTGCAGACGCTGCTGGTGCCGATGATCGACACCGCCGAGCAGGCGGCTGCAGTGGTCTCGGCGACGCGTTATCCGCCGCTGGGCGTGCGCGGCGTCGGTGCCGCGGTCGCCCGTGCGTCGCGCTGGGGCCTGCGTCGCCAGTACCTCGATGAAGCCGACAGCGAGGCTTGCGTGCTGGTGCAGGCCGAGACCGCGACGGCGCTGAAGAACCTCGCGGCGATCTGCGCCGTGGACGGCGTCGACGGCGTGTTCATCGGGCCGGCGGACCTCGCGGCCTCGATGGGCCATCGCGGCAATCCGACGCACCCGGAAGTCCAGGCGGCCATCGACAACGCGATCCGCACCATCGTCGCCAGCGGCAAGGCTGCCGGCACGCTGACCGGCGACGCGAAGCTCGCGCGGCACTACCTGTCGCTGGGCGCGACCTTCGTGGCCGTGGGCATCGACGTCACGCTGCTCGCACAGGCCACGCGGCGGCTTGCGGCAGACTTCGACCTGGCCCCGCCGTTGCCGGCTCCGACCGGCTCGCCCTACTGAACGCACTGAACGCACCGTCGCGCGCGGACCGTTGAACCTCCCGGACGGCCTCCGCCGCGCGCCTTCTGATCTCCGTTGAAAGCACGACCATGAGCAAGACGTACAAGATCGCCGTCATCCCCGGCGACGGCATCGGCAAGGAAGTGATGCCCGAGGGCCTGCGCGTGCTGGACGCCGCCGCGAAGCGCTTCGGCATCCAGTTCGAGTTCACCCACATCGAGTGGGCCAGCTGCGACTACTACGCCGAGACCGGCCAGATGATGCCGGACGACTGGAAGGCGCAGCTGGAAGGCCAGGACGCGATCTTCTTCGGCGCGGTGGGCTGGCCGGCGACGGTGCCGGACCACATCTCGCTGTGGGGCTCGCTGCTGAAGTTCCGCCGCGAATTCGACCAGTACATCAACCTGCGTCCGGTGCGCCTGTTCGAAGGCGTGCCCTGCCCGCTGGCCAACCGCAAGCCGGGCGAGATCGACTACTTCGTCGTGCGCGAGAACACCGAGGGCGAATACACCAACCTCGGCGGCGTGATGTACGCGGGCACGGATCGAGAGATCGTGATCCAGGAATCGGTCTACTCGCGCTTCGGCGCGGACCGGGTGCTGAAGTACGCGTTCGACCTGGCGCAGAGCCGGGATCGCAAGCACCTGACGGTCGCGACCAAGAGCAACGGGATCGCGATCTCGATGCCGTGGTGGGATGGGCGCGCGGACGCGGTCGGCGCGGGGTATCCGTCGGTCACCGTGGACAAGCAGCACATCGACATCCTGAGCGCGCGCTTCGTGCTGCAGCCGGGGCGTTTCGACGTGGTGGTCGCGTCCAACCTGTTCGGCGACATCCTGTCGGACCTGGGACCGGCGACCACCGGCACGATCGGCCTGGCGCCGTCGGCCAACCTGAATCCGGAGCGCAACTTCCCGTCGCTGTTCGAGCCGGTGCACGGCTCGGCGCCGGACATCTACGGCAGGAACATCGCCAACCCGGTCGCCATGATTTGGTCCGGCGCGCTGATGCTGCAGTTCCTCGGCGAGCAGGACGCGCATGACGCGATCCTGAAGGCGATCGAAAAGACGCTGGCGTCGGGTCCACGCACGGGCGACCTGGGTGGCACGGCCAACACCACGGAGATGGGCAAGGCGATCGCTGAGCTGATCTGAGTCGGTGTTACTCCCTCTCCCGCTTGCGGGAGAGGGTGGGGGTGAGGGCCAGCTGCCGTCGCACCCCCTCAACCCCAGGCTTGCGTACTTCCACCGCCGCTGGCCCTCACCCCTGCCCTCTCCCGCAAGCGGGAGAGGGAGTAAGAGGCTCAGCGCGCAGGCAGGCAGGCAGGCAGGCAGGCAGGCAGGCAGGCAGAAGCTACAGCCAGCCGGCCTTTCTGAAGCGCCAGAAGAGCACGCCGCAAGTCGCGGCGATGACGCCGAGCGCGACGGGATATCCGAAGCGCCATTTCAGCTCCGGCATGACTTCGAAGTTCATGCCCCAGATGCCGGCGAACGCTGTGGCCGCCGCGAAGATCCCGGCCCACGCCGCGAGGCGCTTGGTGGTTTCCGAATCCTCGATCGCCGCCATCGACAGGTGGACCTGGATCACCGTCGTCGCGGTATCGCGCAGCGAGTCGAGCGCCGACTGCATGCGCTCCAGGTGGTCGTAGACATCGCGGAAGTACTCGCGGGTGTCCTCGCAGACCGGCGGCACGCGGCCGCGCACCAGCTTGCCGACGGCATCCAGCAAGGGCGACACGGCGTGCTTGACCACGGTCACGCGCTGCTTGAGTTCATAGACCCGGCGGATGTTCTCGCGCGTGACGCCCGGCTCGAAGATCTGCGACTCGATCGCCTCGAGTTCGGTCTCCAGCGCCTCGATCACCGGGAAGTAGCGGTCCACGATCGCATCCATGATCGCGTACATCACGAAGCCGGGACCGCGCTTGAGCATGTGCGGCTCCTTCTCCGCGCGGGCGCGCACGCCCAGCAGGCTCTGCGCGACGCGGTTGCGGATCGACAGCACGAAGTTGTTGCCGACGAAGATGGACACCTCGCCGGTGCAGAGTTCGTCGGTCGGCGTGAACTGCACGGTCTGCATGACGGCGAACAGCGTGTCGCCGTACTCCTCGACCTTGGGCCGCTGCTGGCCGTGCAACGCGTCCTCGACGGCGAGCTCATGCAGGTCGAACTCCTCCTTCATCGCGAGGACCTCGTCGGTCGACGCGTCGCGCAGGGCGACCCAGACGAAGCAGTCGGGCAGCTTGAGGTAGTCGCTGATCTCTTCCGGCTGGATATCGGCCAGCCGGCGGCCGTCGCGGTAGGCGACGCAGTTGATGAGCATGGGGATGTCTCGCTTGTTCTTGAATGCAGAAACGCTCAGGGCGAGCGTAGCCCGTCCGGCATCAAGGTCGCATCAAGAGAAACCGAGGGGAAGCCGCCCAGTTCGGGGGCTCAGCCGGGCAGCAGTTCCAGCACCTCGTCGCCGAGGCCGTCGCGCTCGCCGGTGGGCCGCCAGCCGAGCCGCCGGTAGAAGCCGTGCGAGCGATGCGCCGGGTTGTCCGAGCAGCCGAGGAACAACCGCTGATGGCCCAGCCCGCGCAGATGCGCGACGGTGCGCTCCAGCAGCGCGCGTCCGAGACCGTGGCCCTCGTGTTCGGGCAGCAGCGCGAGCACGACGATCTCGCCGCTGCCGGCGTCCCCGAAGCAGTAGCCCGCCAGCACGCCTCCGGCCTCGGCGACGAAGCCCGGCAGTTCGCCGTCGCGGACCTGGCCGGACCAGGACGCCTCCGTGATGCCGAGTTCAGCCAGACGGGCCGCGGGCACGGCGTTCTCACGCGTCCGGCCGCGCAGGGCGATGCAGGCGGCGATGTCGGCAGGCACGGCGGAGCGGATGAAGAAGCTCATGGGTCTTCGCAGTTCAGCAGGTCGAGATAGGCGGTGTACACGAAGATCGGCTCGCCGGCCGTTCCGCATAGCCGGCGGATCAATCCGAGATCCATCAGCACCGACGCGCGGCATCCCGCGGCGCACCTGGTCGATCCCATGCTCCAGGGCGGACACGTAGCAGGACACCTCCCGCGCATCGTCCAAGGGCAGGCCGGGCGCGCCTTCCGCCTCGTACAGCATCAGGTCCGCCAGCGAGGACTGGGTGCCCTCGATCCGAGACGACAGCACCGCTTCCTTGCGGATGTAGCTGTACAGCAGGACGGAGGGGGCCGGCATCAGCGCCGACATCCCATCCAGCCGGCCCAATGCGAGGTTCGCGAGGTCCAGGCAGTGCTCGAGGTCCATGTCGAGGATCAGGGAGGGTCGCGGCGGCAGCGGCGTGGGCACAAAGGCCTGGCACACCTCGCCACCGGCAATCGAATATTCATGGCACCCAGCAATTCCGCGTCGCATACGGACTCCGTCGTGAAGAAGCCCGCGATGCTCCGCTTCCCAGCGGAACATTCAATGACCGCGATGCGCTACGCCGCTACCCGAGTCGGTCGCCATGCCACGAGCCGTCCGCTCGTCATCACGCCGATCCAGTCGCCCATCGCCTCGGCTTCCTCGGGATCGTGCGTGACCATCAGCGCGGTCTGGCCGGCGGCGCGCAGGATGTCGCGCACTTCGACGACGAGCCGGTCGCGCGTCGCGCTGTCGAGGTTGGAGAACGGCTCGTCGAGCAGCAACAGGCGCGGTGACGGTGCGAGCGCCCGGGCGAGTGCGACCCGTTGCTGCTGTCCCCCGGACAGCTCATGCGGCATGCGCGAGCCCAGTTCCGCGAGACCGACGAGCGCCAGCAACTCGCGCACCCGCTGGTCTCGCTCGGCCCCCGGCCGACGGCGCAGGCCGAAGCCCACATTCGCCGCTGCCGTCAGGTGCGGGAACAAGGCGATCTCCTGGAACAGCAGCCCGACGCCGCGCTGCTCGGGCGGGAGGTGGACACCGGGGCCGGACAGCATGCGGTCGCCCAGCAAGACCCGACCCTCGCTCAGCGGCTCGAAACCGGCGATCGCGCGCAATGCCGTGCTCTTGCCGCAGCCCGACGGGCCGAGCAGGCAGGCGATGCTGCCCAAGGGCAGCGACAGCGACAGCCCGTTCAGGACGAAGGCATCGGCGCCCGGATAGCGGACCTGGAGGTCCTCGAGGGCGAGCGTGCTCATGTGGCTTCTTTCATGGCGGCGAGGGGGACAGAAGTCTTCGCCTCGGATCTGGTGTGCGGCGCGGCGGGCTCGGGCGGCGTGGATGAGGTCGGCGCCACGGGCTCGCGGCTCAGCAGCAGCACCGCCGGCAGGCCGACCGCCACGATCAGCAGCGCCGCGAGCGCGCCGTGCTCGTAGCTGCCGCGCGCGGCCTCGGCGTAGAGCAGCGTCGGCAGCGTCTCCACGTTGGCGGGTCTCAGCAGCAGCGATGCGGGGAGCTCCTTCATCACGTCGATGAAGACCAGCAGCGCGCTCGTCGTGAGCGCCGGCCGCAGCAGCGGCAGATGGACCCGCCGCAGCGTGCCGAGCGGCGTCTCGCCGAGGCAGCGCGCGACCTGCTCCAGCGGCGGCGGCAGACGCGCCAGGCCGGCCTCGACGCTCCCGATCGGCAGCGCCAGGAAACGCATCACGCAGGCCACCGCGAGCACCGCGCCGAGGCTCATCAGCGGCAGGCCGGGCAGGCCCAGCCGCTCCGCGACCCAGCCGTCGACGGCCAGCGCCGGCGGCAGCAGGCCGATCGCCAGGACCGTGCCGGGGATCGCGTAACCCAGGGCCGCGCTGCCCAGCCACCACGCGCGCGGACGTCCCGCGCCGCCCGTCGATCGGGCAGCCCACGCGACGACCAGTCCAGCCACGACGGCAATCGCCGTCACGCTCGAGGCGAGCGCCGCAGAATGCATCGCGCCGGACAGGATTTCCGCCGACAGCCCGTGGCCCTCGGCGGCGCGCTTCCAGGCCAGCACCACCAGGTGCCCGGCCGGCAGCACGAAGCCGATCAGCACCGGCAACGAGGCCGCCGCCGTCGCGAGCCATGCCGATGCGCCGCGCAGCCGCGGGCGTGTCGCGGCGCGCATCGCGCGCACGCTGTCCGCGCGCAGGTGACGGCGGCCCTGCCGTTCCAGCCAGACCAGCAGCGCCACCATGGCCAGCATCGCGCAGGCGATCTGCGCCGCGGCGCCGAGGTCGGAGCGCGTGACCCAGGTCGTGTAGATCGTGGTGGTCAAGGTGCTCACGCCGAGGAACTCGGACGCGCCGACGTCGTTCAGCACCTCCAGCAGCACCAGCCCCACGCCGACCGCGAGCGCCGGCCGCGCCATCGGCAGCGCGACGCGCCGGAACGCGCCCCACGGCCCTTCCCCGAGCAGCCGCGCCGCCTCCATCAGACGCGCGGGCTGCGTCGAGAACATCGCGCGCATGCTCAGGTAGACGTAGGGATAGAGGACCGCCGACAGCACCAGCACCGCGCCGCCCATCGAGCGGGCGTCGGGCAGCCGGAACTGCCGTGGCGAATCGAATCCCAGCAGCGCGCGCACGGCGCCCTGGAACGGTCCGATCGGATGCAGCAGGTCGACGTAGCTGTAGGCCGCGATGTAGGTCGGCACCGTCAACGGCAGCAGCAGCGCCCAGCGCAGCACCGTGCGGCCGGGGAAGTCGACGCGCGTCACGAGCCAGGCGCAGCCGGTGCCGACGACCGCCGTCAGCACGCCGACGCCGGCCAGCAGCGTCACCGTCTGGGCGGCCGCGCGCGGCAGCACGTGCTCGAACAGATGGGCCCAGTGCGCGGCGCCGGCGCCCAGCGCCGTCCAGGCCAACGCGCCCAGCGGGGCCAGGACGACGAGCGCGATGGCCAAGGCCGTCGCGCTCCACAGCGGACCGACCGCGCGCGGCCGGCCGAGGGCGCTCCTCACGCGATCACTGGTCGAAGGCGACCTTGTCGATCAGCAGGCTGGCCTGCTTGCGATGGCGCGCGATCTCCGTCAGCGGCAGCGCATCGGCCTTCACCGGACCGATCGCCGACTGGATCAGCGGATCCAGCGTGACGCCGGCCCGCACCGGGTATTCGTAGTTGGTCTGCGCGTAGAGCTGCTGCGCCGGCTCGGACACGAGGAACTCCATCAGCGCCTGTGCGGCCGCCTTGTTCGGCGCATGCTTGGCCACCGCGGCGCCGCTGATGTTGACGTGCGTGCCCGACCCCTTCGCGAAGGTCGGCTTCAGCACCTGGATGCCGTCACCCCACTTGCGGGCGTCGCTGCCCGGCTTGGACGACTTCATCTGGCCGACGTAGTAGGAGTTGGCCAGACCGACGTCGCAGATGCCGCCGAGGATGTCCCGCGCCACGTCGCGGTCGCCGCCGGTGGGTTTGCGGCCGAGGTTGGCCTTCAGGCCGCGCAGCCATTGCTCGGTCTTCGCTTCGCCGTCGTGCGCGATCATCGCGGCCACCAGCGCCGTGTTGTACGGGTGCTGGCCCGAGCGCGTGCAGACCTTGCCCTTCCACTTCGGATCGGCCAGGTCTTCGTAGCGGATCGCGGCGGTCTTCAAGGACGGATCAGCGTAGAGCACGCGGGCGCGCAGCGACAGCGCGGTCCATTGACCGTCCGCGGCACGGAGGTTCGCGGGCACGGCCGAATCGATCTCGGCCGACTTCAGCGGCTGTGTCACGCCGCCTTCGACGAGGTCGACCAGGTTGCCCACGTCCACCGTCATCAGCAGGTCGGCCGGCGAGCGCGCGCCTTCCGCCTTCACCCGCTCCAGCAGTCCGTCCTTGACGAACACCGTGTTGACCTTGGTCCCCGTCTTCGCGGTGAACGCCGACAGCAGGGGCTGCACGAGCGCGACCTCGCGCGTCGTGTAGAGCGTCAGCTCACCGCCCGCAGGCACGTTGGCCTGGGCGGCGACCGGCATCAGCATGGCGGCGGCCAGGGCCAGCGCGGCGGCGTGGATCGGACGGAGGGACAGGTCGGGGCGGCGCATCGTCGGGTCTCTTTCTCTGGCGTCCGGGTGGACGGGGTGGGCCGGGAACATCAGGCTCCGTCGATGAGAACGACTCTCATCTGGACGACGCGCAATGTAGGCGCCCCGTCCGCCGGGCGGAAGGAGACAAAAGCTGCGAAGGTCCGCAGGGATAACCGGGTCCCGGGCGGCAGCGACGCCGGCCCGGTCCTTCAGGTTTCCTTCAGGTTTCCTTCAGTTTTTCAGGCTTCCCTCAGTCCTTCGTCAGATCGCCGCCGTGGTCTGCGGCAGCGCCCGCGCGCCGGCGGCGATGACGTCGGAGATCTCCCCGATCACCTGCCGCAACCAGCGCTGCGCGGGATCGGGCTCGGCGCGGACATGCCAGACCTGGCTGATGTCGATGCCGCGCAGCGCGAACGGCAGGTTCCGGCAGGCGAGCTGGCCCGCGAAGCCGGTGGCCGGCACGAAGCTGTCCGGCAGCACGGTGATCAGGTCGGACTGCTGCACGGCCATCGTGCCGGTGAAGAAGCTGTTGACCGTCATCGCCACGTGCCGCTTGCGGCCGATCATCGCCAGCGCGTCGTCGACGAAGCCGTGCGCCCGGCCCGCGAAGCTCACGCGCAGGTGCGGCGCGGCGCAGTAGGCGTCCAGCGTCAGGGCGCCGGGCTCGGCCAGCGGGTGGTCGGCGCGCATGACACAGACATAGCGGCTCGCGTAGAGCGCCTCGCGCCGGAAGGCGGCACTGTCGTCCTCGACCAGCAGCTGCTCGGTCAGGTCGGGGAAGAAGCCGATCGCCAGGTCGGCCCAGCCCTGCTCCAGCAGCTCTCGGGGATCGCGGGTGGTCAGCGGCACGACGCGCAGGCCGACATGGATGCCCTCCGCCAGGAAGCGCCGGCTCAGTTGGGGCACGACCAGCGCCGCGGTCGCGTCCGCCATGGCCAGCGTGAAGCTGACCGTGTTGCCGGCGGCGCGGGGGTCGAAGACCTGCGGCTCCAGCGCCTGCTGCAGCGCGGACAGCGCGCGGCGCACCACCGGCCAGAGGGACTGGGCGTGCGGCGTGGGCTCGACGCCGGTGGAGCTCGGGATGAAGAGTTCCTCGTGCGTGGCCTCGCGCAGGCGCCGCAGCGCGTTGCTGACGGCCGGCTGGGTGATGGCCAGCCGGTGCGCGGCGCGGGTGACGTGGCGTTCCTCCATCACCACGTCGAAGACGCGCAGCAGGTTCAGGTCCAGCGTCCGGAAGTTGACGGGGCGGGGGGTGCTCATGGGCCGGATGCTAATTCCGTCACGGGTCATTTCCGGCAGTGATGACGCGATTCCCAAGTGCAATTGGCGTGCCGTACGTGAAAACCGCAATATGACGTCCATGGCGCCACGGCCACCCGCCAAGCGCCACCGAACATCACCCCAGAAGGAACCGCCATGACCACCACCACGCTGAATGTCCAAGTGATGGCTGCCGACGCAGCCCGGGCTCGCACCGCGAGCGCCGCCGGCGAGCGTCTGGTGAGCCTGGTCCTGCGCGCCGGCCACGCCGTCGTCGAATTCGTCCACACCTCCATCGAGCTGCGCCCCCGCGAAGCCGTCCTGCGCGCCGCCGCCGAGCAGTCGGCCGAGCGCCCGGACCTGGCCTTCTCGCTGCGCCGCGTCGCCCGCAACGGCTGGATGATGTACTGAACCGTGTTTCTTCAGGACGCCTGACCAGCGTCCCTCCTGCAAGGAAAAGCCGGGCCGCGAGGTCCGGCTTTTTCTTTGTCGCGGGGAAGCCGCACCGGTTGACCCATCCGGCTGCTGACTAGCAGATTCGAGGGAGGGGCGAGTCGTGATCCGTCAAACCCAGGAACGATGAGGCGCCCTCCCCCGGCGTTTTGATCAAGGTCAAGCCCTTCGCCGAGCAGCATCGACGCCTTGTTGTTGAAAGAACGAGGTGAACGATGCAGTACATGCCCGAGGTGATCGTCCGGCCGTCCTTGGCGGTCGCGGAACCGGATTCCACCTATCTCGCGCCGCGCCCGAAGCCACCGACCTGGTCCGATCGGTCCCGGCAGATGTTCGACTTCATGGACATCCCCGTGGAGTTCCGAGACAAGGTGCCGTATCGGCGCGAGTTCCTGGACGCCTACGCGCCGAACGTCAGCTCCCTGCTGCCGGCGAGTCTGGCCGACTCGTTGCACCGGACCGCGCGGTGGGAGAACGGTCCCCACCACTTCGACGGTGCGCTGACCCTCATGACCGAATTCCTGACGGAGTTCTGCTGGTCGTCGTCGAAGCTCGAAGGTTGCCGATTCACGCTGGCGGAGACGGCCTCGCTGCTGAAGCTGGAGGAGCCGCTGCAGACCGCAGCTGCAGAGAAGAGCGAGGAAGCGCGGATCGTCGTGAATCACAAGCGGGCGTTGGAGTTGATGGTCTTCGAGACCCATCCGCATCGCGTGAGTTTCAACCTGCTCTTGGACCTGCAGGGCCGACTGATGGACGGGCTGATTGCGCCGCCGCGCTGCGGCCAGGTGCGCGACATCCATGTCCATGTGAGCGGAACCGGCTATCAGCCGGGACGGATCCCCGCCCTGCTGCGGGAAATGCTTCAGCAGATCGCCATCAAGGCGGCTGCGATCCGCAACCCGGTCGAAGCCGCCTTCTTCCTCTGGATCCACGTCGCCTATCTGCAGGCCTTCGCCGACGGTAACAAGCGCACCGGTCGACTGTCGGCCAACATGCCCTTGCTGGCCGGCCACTGCGCGCCGCTCAGCTTCGGCGGCGTCGAGGCAAGCGACTACGTGGTGGCGATGCTCGGCGTGTACGAGCGCAACGACGTGTCCGTGGCCGTCGATCTCTTTGAATGGCTGTATCGAAGGTCGATGCAGAAATACCCGTGGATGTTGAGTTAACAATCGACGGATGTCCCACGTCTCCCTCCTCGACGCCGCCACCTTCGCCGGCGCCCATGCGCTGGCGATCTACGGCGCACTGCTGATGGTGGTCACCGGCACGACATGGCTCGTCGCGCGCGCCTTGCTGCCGGATCGCGGCGGCCCGGCGGCCGCGCCTGAGCCGCTCTCCCCGGTCTCGCTGCTGCTGCGCTTCGCCGCCGGCTTCGCCTTCATCGTCGGCGGCGCGTACCTGTTCGCGGAGATCGCCGAGGAGCTCCATACCGAGCAGACGCTCGGCCAGCTCGACGAGGCCTTCATCGTCGCGATGATCGAGCACGTGCCCGACCTCGCGCTGCACCTGTTCTACCTGATCACCTTCG
Organism: Roseateles chitinivorans; assembly: GCF_050632235.1. Taxonomy (GTDB): domain Bacteria; phylum Pseudomonadota; class Gammaproteobacteria; order Burkholderiales; family Burkholderiaceae_C; genus Roseateles; species Roseateles chitinivorans_A. The sequence continues at coordinate 6,044,143 of NZ_CP192584.1, forward strand.
TCGGCAACCGGGAGACGCTGATCGCCCTCGGCATCGCCGTGACGGTGGGGTTGCTGGTCCTGCGACGCCGCGGACTGGCGCTGGGCTGGGCGCTGGCGATGCTGGGCAACGCCGCGCTGAATCCGACCTTGAAGCAGATCTTCGAACGCGCCCGCCCGGTGCACCCGACCCACTGGCTCACCGAGGACGGCTTCAGCTTCCCCAGCGGCCACAGCTCCGGCTCGGTGATTGCGATGGGCATGCTGGCCTACCTCGCCGTGCGCCTGCTGCCCAGGCGCTGGCACGTGACGGCCTGGATCGCGGCCGCCGCGTTGGCCTTCTCGGTCGGCGCGAGCCGCATCTTCCTGCGCGTGCATTTCCCCAGCGACGTGCTGGCGGGCTTCGCCTCCGGCGCGGCCTGGCTCACCGTCTCGATCGTGAGCATCGAACTGGCGCGCTGGGCGCGCCGAAGACGCTCCGGGCGTCAGGCCAGCGGCGTCGAGTTCACGCGCTGAAAGAGCCCCGCCGTCTCGTCGACGTCCCAACGTTCGACGACGGCCGTGCGCGCCGGACCCGTCCGGATCACGTTGACCGAATTCGGGATCCCGCCGCGCACGCGGACGCTCAGCGCGGTGCCTGCCTGCACCGCCCAGACCGGGCGCGGCAGATCGGTCCGGCGCTCGTGCAGCGGCAGCACGTAGGGCAGATGGATATGGCCGCCGACCACGGCGTCGACACCGGCCTCGGACCAGCGGCGCACCGCTTTCGTGTGGCCGCGCAGCAGATTGACGAGGTCCTCCGTGCGGGTCACCGCCACTGGCTGATGCACGGCGACGAGCTTCACCTGCTCGGGCCTAGCTCGCGCGAGCCGCTGCGCCGTGCGCTCGATCTGCGCGTCGGACACCTCGCCGTTCTTGTGCCGGTAGCGGCGCGTCGTGTTGAGCGCGACGACGAGCAGGTCGTCGGTCTCGAACTCGCCGTCCTCGGCAGGGCCGAAGGCGCGCTCGTAACGCCGGTAGGGATGCAGCAGGCGCGTGGCCACCGCGTACAACGGGATGTCGTGATTCCCGGGGATGACCAGCCGCGCCGGCACGCCGAGCTTCTCGACGAAGGCCTTCGCGCGTGAGAACTCGATCGGCCGCGCGCGCTGCGTGATGTCGCCGGTGATGAGCAGCAGGTCGGGTTTCAGCTCGCCGCACAGCCGCTCCAGCGCGCCGACCGCCATCGGCCGCTCGGTGCCGAAATGAGGATCGGACATCTGCAGCACGACCGTCATCGGCCCGATCCGGTCGTGGCGATGTCGGTCTCCGCACCAGAAGCGGCGGCGATGGCGGCCTGTGCCTGCCGACGTTCCTCCGACAGGCCGTCCGGCCGGATCAGCATCAGCGGCTGCGGGGCGACCTCGAAGCGCACCGGCAGGCGCATCCACAGCACCTCGCCGTCGGTGGCGACCTTCACGCGGCGCGCGCCGAAGCGACGGCTGCGCACGGTCAGGCGGGTGAAGGGGAAGTTGACGATCTGGTCCGCCTCCGCCAGCTTGCCCATCGCGCCGCGCGCGAGCAGCTTCAGCAACCCCCAGCGTCCGACCGGCTTGAGCATCACGCCGGCCAGCTCGCCGCGATCGATCGCCTGCGCCTCCGGCAGGCCGACCTGCTCCATCTGGAGCGCGTTGTTGCCGACGAACACCGTCGGCGTCCGGACCTGTCGCGGCTGCCCGTGCATCTCGATGGTCAGACCGAGACTGCGGTGGCCGCGCAGGATCGTCGCCAGCACCGCGCCGACGGCGATCAGGCGGCTGCGTCCGAACTGCTGCTTCCAGACCTCGCGATCCTCGAGCGACTGGGAGTAGAGCCCGAGGCTCGCGTTGACGTTGAAGACCCGGTCGTTGAGCAGGCCCACCTGGACCGGCGAGGGCTGTTCCTCGAGCAGCACGCGCAGCGCGCCGTCGAGCTCGGACGGGATCCCGTGCGTCCGGGCGAAGTAGTTGAAGGTGCCGCGCGGCAGCACGCCGAAGGTGCAACCACTGCCGAGCACTTCCTGCACGACGCCGTTGATGGTGCCGTCACCGCCGGCGGCCACGACGACGCCGTCGACCTCGCGCGCGCGGCGCACGGCCTCGCGGGCCGTCTCGGCCAGCTTGCCGGGCGCTTCGATGGGGAGCAGGTGCACTTCGCGGCCGGCCGCGCGGCAGGCGGCCTCGACGGCGGGCCCGACTTCATCCCGGTCTCCCCGGCCCGAGGCGCGGTTGAACACGACGAAGAGCGGCGGAAGGCGGGACGCGGTCGGCTGGGACATGGGCGAGGAGGCGCGCGGCAAGGCGGAAAGCTGGGACGATAACCGTCCCGGCAAGCCGGACGCCCGCCCGCCACCTCCGGCGCGGGCCTCGGGCGCCGCGCTCCTTACACGCCGCCGGGCAGCGGTGCGTCCGGATGCACCAGCCTGGCCTGGCGCAACTCGCGCCAGAAGTCCGCGGGGACCGTCTCGTTCAGCGCGGCGCGGTCCTCGGCGAGGCGGCTCGGCTGGCTCGCACCGGGAATGACGGCAGCCACCGCGGGATTCGCGAGCGAGAACTGCAGGCCCGCGGCCTTCATGCTGATGCCGTGGCGGTCGGCGATCGCCTTGATGCGGGCGACCTTGTCGAGGATGGCCGGAGTGGCGGGCGCGTACTCGAAGTTCGGGCCGCCGACCAGCGCACCCGAGCTGTACGGGCCCCCGACGACGATGCCGAGTCCCTGCGCGGCGACCTCCGGCATGAGACGCTGCAGCGCGCGGTCGTGATCGAGCAGCGTGTAGCGCCCGGCGAGCAGGAAGCCATCGGGCCGCGCGCTGTCCAGCGCCATCACCAGCTCGATCGGCTCGACGCGATTGACGCCCAGGCCCCAGGCCTTGATGACGCCCTCGTCGCGCAGCCGGTCCAGCGCCTTGAAGGCGCCCTTGCGCGCGCCTTCGAACACGCCCAGCCACTCGTCGCCGTAGAAGTCCTGCGCGACGTCGTGCACCCAGACGATCTCGATGCGGTCGGTCTTCAGGCGCTTCAGGCTGTCCTCGATCGAGCGCAGCGTCGCGTCCTCGGAGTAGTCGTTGACGATCTTGTTGGGGCGGCCGTACTTGAACACGTCGCCCTTCTCGCCGTTGTCGCGGGCGCTGACGTCCTCGACTTCGTCGAGGATCAGGCGGCCGACCTTGGTGCTGATGACGTAGTCGTCGCGCGGCCGGCCGGCGAGCGCGTCGCCCATGCGGATCTCGGCCAGGCCGGCGCCATAGAACGGCGCGTTGTCGAAGTAGCGGATGCCGTCGTTCCAGGCCGCGTCCACCGTGGCGCGGGCTTCGACCTCGGGAATGTCGCGGAACATGTTGCCCAGCGGCGCGGTGCCGAAGCCCAGCTTGCCGGGGAGAAGGTCTTTCAGAGCCATGGGATGTCCTTTCGGGAAAGAGTGACCTGCTCCCAATCTAGGGGCTCAGCGGCGATTCATGAAATTGAATCGGTGAACTACTGATATTCACCACTTGCCTGCCCGCCCGTCCATTGCTCGACAGGTCTAGCGACCGCCGCGGAGGGCCATGTCTTCCAGCCCGATCACCAGACGCCTGCCGAGCAGCTGAACTGCCTCGGCGATGCGCGGCAACTTGGACGCGTGATGCGGGTCGAGCAACCGCCTGACCTCCTTCTCGTCGACCCCGAGCCGGCGCGCCAGTTGCACCTTCGACACGCTGGCGGACTGCATGGCTGCGTGCAGCGCAGCCTTGGCCACGGTCTCCGGCGGGGGCGACACAAGATGTTCGCGTCGGCGCGCCCGTGTAGGAGCAGGAAATGCGATCCCATCCGACATATAGAGCGCGAAGACCTCATCCATGGCGTCACTCGCTTCGCTCAGCGCATGGTCCAGATCTTCGCCTTGCGTGGTCAGCGCCGGCAGATCGCGGCAAGTCACCACGAACCCACCCTCCGGAGCGGGCTCCAGATGCACGGCGTATTCGAATCGTTCCATGGCTCTCTCCTTCAAAGTTCAGTGACGCGAATGCCCAGTTGCGTGCACATCGCATGCAGCGTTCCTGTCTTCAACTCGTCCTTCGGATTGCGGACAACGGTGAACGCGTCACCGAAATAAACCACCTGGTGGCTTCCCTTTCCGCGCTTCGAATTCAACCGGACGCTCACGCCACGCGCGCGACCGAGCGCCCTGATTCGCCTGATGAAGTCGTTGCCAGTCATGCAACGAACTTTCGGACAATTATGTCCGATTCATCAATGACTGCAAGTCGTGGATCGCAACCAGTCAGACCCTGAGATGAGCTGCTGAATTGCAGGTTGAAGAGGCTTGAATTTTCGGGATTCAATCCTGCGCGTTCGTCAGCGACGCGACCAGCGCGATGACCCCAGGCTGCTCCGCGGCCTGTCCCGAATGGCAGAGCATCAGCGTTCGGAACGCCCACGGTTCATCGAGACGGGCGATGTGGACGCCCTCCGTCCGCTCGCGCTCCGCCGCGCTGCGCGACATCACCGCGACGCCGGCACCGGCCTCGACGAGCCGGACGACCGCCTCGAAGCCCGAGACGCGCACGCGGTGATGCGGCACGCGGCCGCTGCGCGCGGCCTGCGCCAGCAGGAACCGGCTCAGGCCGCTGTCGGCGCCGAGTCCGACGAAGGGACGATCCAGCAGCTCGATGAAACGCACGCGCTTCGGCGCGCGACCGCGCTTGACCGCGGGCAGCAACGCCACCAGTTCATCCTCCACCCAGGGCCGGGCCGTCAGTCCCGTCGTGTCGACGTGGTTGGTCACGATCGCGACATCGGCCATGCCTTCGCGCAAGGCCTGCAACGCGGCGTCGCTGGGCATCTCCTGCAACTCGACGTCGATGTCCGGATGGTCCGCGAGGAAGCGGCCAAGCCGGGGCGGCAGCGCCTCGACCAAGGCCGCCGTGTTGCCGAGCAGACGCACCGTGCCTCGCAACCCGCGACCGAAGGCCGACATCTCGATGTGCAGCGAATCCAGCTCGGACAGCACCCGCCGGGCCTGGCGCGACAGCGCCCGCCCCGCGTCGGTCGCCACGACGCCCGCCTTGGAGCGGTCCAGCAGGCGCACGCCGACGCGGTGTTCGAGCCCCTTCAGACGCGCGCTCGCCGCCGCGAGCGACAGGCTCATCGCCGCCGCGCCGGCGGTGATCGAGCCGTTCGCGACGACCGCCTCGAACAGCTGCAGGTCGAAGGGGTCGACGCGATAGTCGATCGGGCGGGCGGTGGCGCGCGTTGCGGTCATCGAGGCTTTCCAGGTTCTGGCGGTCTTCGAGGTCATCCTCTTGCGAACGCGAAGGATATCCGCCGTACATCGAGATCGACAGCCTCGCGACCGGGCTCGAAGATGCGACGCATGGCTTCCACCTCCTTCTCGGCGCTCGCACCCTGGCTCGGCATCGGACTGGTCTTCGTCCTGGCCGGCGGCGTCAAGGGCGTCACCGGCATGGGCCTGCCCACGGTCGCCATGAGCCTGCTCGGCCTGTGGATGGCCCCCGCGCAGGCGGCGGCGCTGCTGGTGATGCCGTCGCTGGTCACGAACATCGCGCAGTGCCAGGGGCCCGCCTGGCGCCGCATCGTGACGACACTGTGGCCGGTGTGGATCGGCATGGTCGTCGCGACGGTGTGGGGACCGGACCTCAGTTCGATCGCGCCGATCGACGCACGGCTCGCGCTGGGCGTCATCCTCGTCGTCTACGGCCTGTGGGGCCTGTGGAAACCCGTCGTCCCGCAGGTCTCGCCGCACGCCTGGTGGATCGGCCTGGCGGCCGGACTCGCGACCGGTTTCGTCACCGCGTCGACTGCCGTCTTCGCGCTGCCGCTGGTGCCCTACCTCCAGGCCCTGCGGCTGGACAAGGACACGATGATCCAGGCGCTCGGCCTGTCCTTCACCGTCGCGACGCTGTCGCTGGCCGCGCGGCTGCATTCGTTCGAGAGCGGTGCCGTGCTCTCGGTCTCGTCGCTGTTGGCGCTCGCCGCCGCCTTCGCGGGGCTGGGCGTCGGTGCCGCGGTGCGGGCGCGGATCAGCGCGGCGACCTTCCAGCGCGCGCTGTTCGTCGTGTTCATCGCCCTCGGCATCGCCAACCTGTGGCGGGCGCTATGAACGTGGACTCTCACCACCCACGCGACCCGCTTCATCCGCATCGCGACGAGCGATGCGAGTTGGCCGTGCTGCTGGAACGCGCCTACCGGCTCGCGCTGTGGCTGCACGATGCGGAGCGCGTGGACCGATCGAACGACACCGTGATCGCGGACGACCCCGTCGACTCGCCTGCGGCCTTCGCGGTGCATGTCGCTTCGTCCGAACTGGTCGATGTGCTCGACGAGGCGCGCGCCCGGTTGGTCGCTGGACCTTGCCACGCGATTCAGCCGACGATCAGCGCCATCGAAGCGCGCTTGCCGGCTCGCTCATCCGCTCCGCCGGACCGTTGATCGGCGCGCCCGGCTCACGCCATTCACAGGGCGCGATGCAACGGGAGGCGCCGGCAATGCCGCGCCGACGCCGCATCCACATATCGCCAGGACTTCACCACGAATGTCTGGCTGTCCATCTCGAGCACGAACTGGCATTGCTCGTTCAGTCCGTACTGCACGGTCCGCGTCGTTCCGTCGTCGCTGAGAAGCGTTCGACGCGCCCACAACGCACCGTTGAAGTCGCCGACGTAGACGCCGACTGCAGCATTCAGGTCAGGTTCAATATCGATGGTGGAGGCGCAGCCGACCGATACGGCGCACAACGCCAAATGCACGACAGTCCGCGCGCTTCGATCTTTCATATCGAACTTGACACCGTTTCGAAAGCGACTTTGCTGCCTCGATTCTCCCGCGAGACCATGACAACGCACGGGCGCATCAGCCTCATGCTGATCATGTTGCCTCAGCAACAGACGCCGCAGATGTCGTAGTTCCCGCGTCGATCCGGAGAACGGTAGCGGGTGCGTGGACCGGAAGGGTCAGGCGCGCGGAGGCAAATCCTTATCTCCGGAAGTACCGCCTCGCAACACCACGTATACGGTCACGACGGCAAGCACCTGGGCCCCAGCCATCAGATAGCCCACCTTCGGGCCATCGCTGGCTGTCGCGTAGGCGGCATCCAGGCAGGCGCCCCAATCCATCGGTTGCCACCCGCAGGCACGCTCTGTATAGAACCCCGCGATCATCGGCATTGCCGCCGCACCAGCAGCAGAAATTCCGGCCGCAAGCCACACCTTGGACGGGCTTTTCCTGGGTGGCCACAAGCTACCCAGAGCGATGGCGGTGATCGCAACGACTGGGGCAGCCACGAAGGCCAAGAACGAGAATCCGAGCCCCCAGGAGAGAAGCTTGCCGACTCCGACCGAGCCCACCGGCTGCGCCACACTGCAGAAGAACAACAACACCAGGAACACCAGCACGTACGCGAATGCCGATCCCAGGCTGGATAACAGTCGATTCACGTTGCACCGTCCGCACGTTGAAGTTGCCGATCAAGTTCACTCATTCAGTTCGGTGGCATGTCCGTCTCGGAAGGCGCCTGGATCAAATGACCTTCGGTCACGACGCAGCGCGCGCCACGAATTCCAGCTCGATCACATCGGGGACAGACCAGCCGCCGAGAACAGCGCACCCCCATGGACCGCGAGCAACAGGACCAGCGTCGGCATGACGGCGACGGCCATTTTGCCCGCACCGCCCCGCCGAGTGGCAAGCAGGATCACGACCAGAGCGGCAAGCACGTCCCAAGGCAGGTTCCGCGTCCATCCGTTCCGGATCTCGTCCTCGAAGGCGTCTCTTGAGACATCGCGCCGAGCCCCCGCCAGCTCCTGTTCCGCGAGACGCTCCACGCGATCGATCTCCTCCCTCGAGTGAACCCGCCCCGCCATCGGCGGCGTCACTTCCGAGCCGGTGCGAATCTCCGATGTGCCTGTCACGGCAAGGAGCCCGCTGACGAGGACCGCGCCGATCATGGCGACGAGCCCCCACGCGAACGCTACGAGAAAAGGTGCAATGCGGATCTTCATGCGCGAGTGGGGCCGATTGGAATCAATGGGGTCGCTCGATGCCGATCGGCGACCGGGCTCCCACGGCAGCAGCTTACCGATCTCCGGTCGAGGCCCGTTTCCGGTCGCCAGCCCAGCGCGCGACCATCGCCCGCAGGCTCGCTTGCCTCCGCCCCGCAACCGTCCCTTACACTCGCCGCGCAACGACAACGCTATCCCCCTTCATGAAGAGCACCAAGTCCGCCCGCACGCCGCCCTCCAAGGTGACGCTGGGCATGGTCGCCGAAGTCAGCGGGGTCTCGCCGAGCACCGTCTCGCGCATCCTCAACGGCACCGCCGTCGTCAGCCAGGAAAAGAAGGACGCCGTCGACCGCGCGATCGCGGACCTCGGCTTCGTCCCGAATCCGATCGCCCGCGTGCTGGCCGGCGGACGCTCGCTGAGCGTCGGCGTCGTGACCCAGGCGATCGACAGCCCGTATTACGGCGTCGCGCTGCGCGGCATCGAGGAAGTCCTCGACGCCGCCGGTTATGTGCCGCTGTTCGCCAGCGGCCACTGGAATGCCAAGGAAGAGCAGCGCTGCATCGACACGCTGCGCGCGCGCCGCGTCGACGGCATCATCGTGCTCACCGGGCGGCTCAGCGACGACTCGCTGCGCAAGCTCGCCAAGGAACTGCCGGTCGTCGTCACCGGCCGGACGCTGAAGGCACCCAGCCTGTACGCGCTGAACTTCAACGACTTCGAGGGCGCGCGGCTCGCCACGCATCACCTGCTCACGCAAGGTCATCGCAAGATCGCGTTCATCACCGGCGATCCGGTCCACCCCGATGCGCAGGAGCGCCTGAAGGGCTACCGCGCGGCGCTGGAAGCCGCCGGCGTGAAGTACAAGCCGGCGCTGGTGCTGCCGGGCCTGTTCCAGGAAGACAGCGGCGTGATGGCCGTCGAGCGGCTGATCGACAGCCGCGAGCCGTTCACCGCGATCTTCGCGGCCAACGACCAGATGGCGTTCGGCGCCTCGCTGGCGCTGTACCGCCGCGGCCTGCGCGTGCCGGAGGACGTCTCCATCGTCGGCTTCGACGATCTGGCCGGCGCGGCGCATTGCATCCCGCCGCTCACCACCATCCATCAGGCCGGGCTCGAACTCGGCCGCTGCGCCGCCCAGGCGCTGCTGGACCTGCTCGGCAACAAGCTCCCCACCGTCCAGCTCCCCGAGCCGCGGCTGATCATCCGGTCGTCGACGCGGTCGCTCTGATCGGGCCTCTGCACTGCCACGGCCGCCGGCCCTCACCCTCGCCCTCTCCCGCAAGCGGGAGAGGGAGTTAGAAATTAGCACTAACCCTGGTACGGTCGCACTCGCTCATTCGTTATCATGAAAGCGCTTTCATAAACAGAACGACAACGGAGACAGACAGCATGCGGCAGTGGGCACGATGCCTATGGGCGATGGCATTGACCTTGGGCGTGGCCCAGGCGGGGCCAGGCGTTGCCGCGCAGACTGCCGCCGCGGCCGCCGCCCCGTCGACAGTCACGACCACGCTGACCGTCGCGGCCTTCCCCGCCATCGACGAGATCGTCCGCAGCGCCCTGCCGGCCTGGAAGGAACTCCACCCCGACGTCGACGTGAAGATCGTGAGCCGCGAGCTCAACGACCACCACACCGCGATGACGACGGCCTTGTCGACCGCCAAGGGCCTGCCCGACGTGATGGCGCTGGAGGTCGGTTATCTCGGCCGCTTCGCGCAGGGCACCGGGCTCGAGGACCTCTCCGTCCCGCCCTACAACCTCAGCGTCGACAAGTCGCGCTTCGTCACCTACGCCTTCGACCAGGCCACCACGCCCAAGGGCGCGGTGCTCGCCGTGCCCACCGACATCGGCCCCGGCGCCCTGCTCTACCGCACCGACCTGCTGGCCAAGGCCGGGCTCAAGGAGTCCGACCTGACCACGAGCTGGGAGGGCTACGTCGCCGCCGGCGTGAAGATCAAGGCCGCGACCGGCGCCTACCTGATGGCGCACGCCCGCGACATGAAGGACATCCTGATCCGCACCGGCCTGGAACCCGGCGAGGGCCTGTTCTTCGACAAGGATTCGCGCCCGCTGGTGAACACGCCGCGCTTCGTCCGCGCCTTCGAGCTGGCCCGCGCCGTGCGCCGCCAGCAGCTCGACGCCAAGGTCATCGCCTGGTCCTCCGACTGGTCCGAAGGCTTCAAGCGCGGCGGCATCGCCACGCAGATGTCGGGCGCCTGGCTGGCCGGCCACCTGAACACCTGGCTCGCGCCCAGCACCCGCGGCAAATGGCGCTCGGCGCAGTTGCCCGAGGGCGCCTTCGCGGCCTACGGCGGCAGCTTCTTCGCCATCGCCCGCCACGGCGACGCGGCCCGCAAACCGATGGCCTACGAGTTCATCCGCTTCATGACGATGAACCGCACGCAGCAGCTCGCGGCCTTCAAGGCGCAGGACGCCTTCCCCGCGCTCGTCGACGCGCAGACCGATCCCTTCTACGACCTGCCCCTGCCCTTCCTCGGCGGCCAGCAGGCCCGCCGCGACTGGCGCGAGGCCGCGGACCACATCCGCGCCTTCCCGGTGCACAAGCAGGACAACTTCGCCAAGGAAGTGATCGACACCGAACTCGACAAGGTGCTCGACCGCGGCAAGGACATCCCCACCGCCCTGGCCGACGCGCAGCGCCTGCTGCTGCTGCGCGCGCACCGCTGACCCGGGACCCCTCCGATGAGCTTCCGCCTCCCCCAGGCCCTGCGCCTCTCGCCCCGCTACGCGCCCTACGCGCTGCTGGCGCCGTTCCTGCTGCTGTTCGTGGTCTTCGGGCTGTTCCCGCTGCTGTTCTCGCTCTACCTGGCCTTCCACAGCTGGGAACCGACCAGCGGCCTGGGCGCCATGCACTGGGTCGGCCTGGACAACTTCGCGTTCGCGCTCCAGGACGAATGGTTCTGGAAGTCGCTGCGCAACACCGGCTGGCTCGCGGTCGCCTCCGGCGTGCCGCAGCACCTGGTCGCCATCCCGCTCGCCACCTTCCTGCACCTGGCCTTCAAGCGCTGGCGCAACCCGATGGTCGGGGCCTACTTCCTGCCCTACATCACCTCGTCGGTCGCGATCGCGATCCTGTTCAGCTCGCTGTTCTCGACCGACTACGGCCTGATCAACCTCGCCATCGCCACGGTGCGCGAGATCCCGCTGCTCGGCCACCTGGTGCCGCAGGCGGCCGTCGACTGGCTCAACGATCCCGACGCGCTCAAGCCCGCCATCTCGATGATCGTGTTCTGGCGCTATGTCGGCTTCAACGTCGTGCTCTACCTGGCCGCGCTGCAGACCATCCCGCCCGACCTCTACGAGGCCGCGACCATGGACGGCGCCAGCCGCCTGCAGCAGTTCTTCCACATCACGCTGCCCAGCCTGCGCCCGATGATCTTCTTCGGCGTGACGCTGAGCGTCATCGGCGGACTGCAGCTGTTCGAGGAGCCCTTCATCCTCACCGGCGGCAAGGGCGGCTCCGACCAGGCCGGCATGAGCGCCGCCGTCTACCTGTACCGCAACGCCTTCGACTTCAACGACTTCGGCGCCGCCAGCGCGATGTCGTGGCTGCTGTTCCTGGTCGTGGCCGCGCTGACGTGGCTGACCAACCGGGCCTTCCGGCGCAAGGACGACTGAGGGCTTCCCTCGCGAACGATCGGGACACCGCCATGAGCACCACGATGCACGCCCCCTCGACGCCGCCGCGCCGCACGCCGCGCAGCCGCCGCGCATGACCACCTGGTCCGCCTACCTGCTGGTCGGCGCCGGCGCGCTGATCATGCTGGCGCCGTTCTATTTCATGTTCGTCTTCGCGACGCACTCGCGCACCGAGATCTTCAGCCTGCCGCCGCCGATGTGGTTCGGCGACGACTTCCTGGCCAACGTCGACATCCTGACCAAGCGCCTGCCCTTCTGGCGCAACCTGGGCCTGAGCCTGTACGTCGGCATCTGCAACACCGGCCTGACGCTGCTGTTCTGCTCGATGGGCGGCTACGCCTTCGCGATGTACGAGTTCCGCTTCAAGAAGGCGCTGTTCGGGCTGGTGATGGGCACGATGCTGATCCCCACCTTCATGAACATGATCCCCAGCTTCATGATCATGGACCTGCTGGGCTGGATCGATCAGCCGCGCGCGCTCTACATCCCGGGCGCGGCCAGCGCCTTCGGCATCTTCCTGATGCGCCAGTTCATCGGCTCGTCCGTGCCGCGCGAGCTGGTCGAGGCCGCCCGCATGGACGGCTGCGGGGAGCTCGGCATCTACGCCCGCATCGTGCTGCCGCTGCTCAAGCCGGCGCTGGGCACGCTGGGGCTGATCACCTTCATCGCCTCCTGGAACAACTTCATCGGGCCGCTGGTCGTCATGCGCTCGCCCGACATGTACACGCTGCCGCTGGCGCTGCGATCGCTGCAGAGCCCGGTGGACACCGAATGGGGCGCGCTGATGGCCGGATCCGCCATCGCGACGCTGCCGCTGATCGTGCTCTTCGTCCTGTGCTCGCGGCAGCTCATCTCGGGCCTGACCGTCGGCGCGGTGAAGTGACGCCCGACGCCTGCGCCTCTCCTCCAACACCTAGAACAACACCCCGATGTCATCTTCCACGCCTGCCACCGCCGCCTCGACCGCACTCGCCACGGCCGCCGCCAAGGACTTCCCCGCCGACTTCGTCTGGGGCGTCGCCACGAGCGCCTTCCAGATCGAGGGCGCGCACGACGCCGACGGCAAGGGACCGTCGATCTGGGACACCTTCTGCCGCCAGCCCGGCGTGATCGCCGACAACAGCAACGGCGACGTCGCTTGCGAACACTACCGGCGCTGGGAAGAGGACCTGGACCTGATCAAGAGCCTGGGCGTCGACGCCTACCGCTTCTCGGTGTCCTGGCCGCGCGTGCAGCCGACGGGCCAGGGCGAATGGAACGAGGCCGGGCTGGCGTTCTACGAGAAGCTCGTGGACGGCATGCTCGCGCGCGGCCTGAAGCCCTACCTGACGCTGAACCACTGGGACCTGCCGCAGGCGCTGCAGGACATCGGCGGCTGGGGCAACCGCGTCACCGTCGAGCGCTTCGTCGAATACGCCGTCGGCATCGCGAAGCGCCTGGGCGACAAGGTCGTCTCCATCGCCACGCACAACGAGCCCTGGGTCGTCGCGCAGCTCGGCCATGAGTCCGGCGTCTTCGCGCCGGGCGTGAAGGACCGCCGCATCGCCGCGCAGGTCTCGCACCACCTGCTGCTCAGCCACGGCCTGGCCGTCACCGCCCTGCGCGCGCTGAAGCTCAAGGCCTCGCTCGGCATCGTGCTGAACATGGCGCCGATGTACCCGGCGACGGACTCCGACGCCGACCGCACCGCCGCCCGCCTGGAAGACGGCAAGCTGCGCCGCTGGTACATGGACCCGCTCTTCGAGGGCCGCTATCCGCAGGACGTGCTGGACTACCTCGGCCACGACGCGCCCTACGTCGAGGCCGGCGACATGGCGAAGATCCAGGTGCCCATCGACTTCGTCGGCATCAACTACTACTCGCGCGGCATGATCAGCGCGAACGGTCCGGTCGACAACAAGACCAGCGGCCTGGAGCTGACCGACATGGGCTGGGAGGTCTATCCGCAGGGCCTGACCGACCTGCTGGTGTCGATCAAGCGCGACTACCCCGGCGTCAAGCGCCTGTACGTGACGGAGAACGGCGGCGCCTTCCCCGATCCGGTCGGCACCGACGGCCGCGTCCACGACGAGGACCGCACCCGCTACCTCGACACGCACATCGCCGCCGTGGGCGACGCGCTCGCGCAGGGCGTGCCGATGGCCGGCTACATGGTGTGGAGCCTGCTCGACAATTTCGAATGGGCGTCGGGCTACGTCAAGCGCTTCGGCATCGTGCATGTCGACTACGAGACGCAGCAGCGCACGCCCAAGGACAGCGCGCTGGCCTACAAGGATTTCGTCGTGCAACAAGTGTCACAACGGCGCACCGCGCGCCAGGGCTGATCCGGGAGACCGTCATGGGACAAGTCACGCTGCGCGGCATCCGCAAGCGCTACGGCGATCACGAAGTGATCCAGGGCATCGACCTCGACGTCCGGGACGGCGAATTCATGGTCTTCGTCGGCCCCTCGGGCTGCGGCAAGAGCACGACGCTGCGCATGATCGCCGGTCTGGAGGAGATCACCGGCGGTGACCTGCTGATCGACGGGAACCGCGCCAACGACCTGCGCCCTGCCGACCGCGGCGCGGCGATGGTGTTCCAGAGCTACGCGCTCTACCCGCACATGACGGTCGCCGAGAACATGGGCTTCGCGCTGAAGATGGCCGGCGTCGGCCGCGCCGAGCGCGACGAGCAGGTGCGACGCACCGCCGAGATCCTGCGCATCACCGACCTGCTGCAGCGCACGCCCAAGCAGCTGTCCGGCGGCCAGCGCCAGCGCGTGGCCATCGGCCGCGCGATCGTGCGCAAGCCCAAGGTCTTCCTGTTCGACGAGCCGCTGTCCAACCTGGACGCCGCGCTGCGCGTGGACATGCGCATCGAGCTGACGCGGCTGCACCAGCAGCTGGGCACGACCATGATCTACGTCACCCACGACCAGGTCGAGGCGATGACGATGGGCGACCGCATCGCCGTCTTCAACAAGGGCCGCATCGAGCAGCTCGGCGCGCCGATGGACCTCTACCGCCATCCGGCCAACGAATTCGTCGCCGGCTTCCTGGGCGCGCCGAAGATCAACTTCATCGAGCGCCCGACGGCCAACGCGCCGGGCGCGGCCCGGCGGCTGTGGGACTCGCTCGGCGGGGCCTCGCGTCCCGCGGCGAACCGCCTCGGCCTGCGTCCCGAGCACCTGCTTCTGGGGACAAGCCATGACGAGAGTGCCGTGCCCGCCACGGTGGTGCTCGCCGAGCACCTGGGCGACACCTCGATCCTGCACCTGCGCGTCGACGGCATCGCCGGCCTGCTCACCGCCAAGCTCCCCGCGGGCGCGGCGTCGCTGCACGACGGCGACACCGTCCGACTGATCGCCGGCGCCGACCACGCGCTGGCCTTCGACGCCGAGGCCCGCGCGCTCGAACCGCGCGCCGCCACCTCCGGCACGGTCCCCGTCGCGGCCTGAACCGCGACGCCCCGGCGACGCCTCGCGGGTCGCCCGGCCGGTCTTCGTGCGCGAAGGTCCGGCCCCATTTCCGCAGTACCCCCGCGCCCACGTGTGGCGCGGATCCCCTCGCTAGGGAAAGTCAGTAGAGGTCCCAAGTCCGAAGCGGATAAATTCTGAAAGCGCTTTCAGAGTTACCGCCGAATACACGGATCCAGCTTGCCCTGCAGACAATCGGGCCCGCCATCGCATGGGGGTCAAGGCCAA
This sequence comes from Roseateles chitinivorans, assembly GCF_050632235.1. Lineage (GTDB taxonomy): Bacteria > Pseudomonadota > Gammaproteobacteria > Burkholderiales > Burkholderiaceae_C > Roseateles > Roseateles chitinivorans_A. The sequence continues at coordinate 6,059,481 of NZ_CP192584.1, forward strand.
GACTGAGAGATAACAAGGAGACAAGATGAAGCACGTCCACCCCACCCGAGCGCGGCAGGTCCGCGGACTGCAGCGCCAGCCCGTCGCGGCCGCCTGCGCCCTGTTGTTCTTCGCCGCTGCCGCGCATGCGCAACAGGCCCCCGCCGCGCCTGAATCGGCGGCCTCCGAGGCCCAGCGCAAGGCCGACGCGACGATCGACACCGTCGTCGTCACCGGCATCCGCCAGTCGCTGGACACCTCGCTGAACCTCAAGCGCCAGCAACGCGGCGTCGTCGACGGCATCGTCGCGGAGGACATCGGCAAGTTCCCCGACACCAACCTGGCCGAGTCGATGCAGCGCATCGCGGGCGTGTCCATCGACCGCTCCATGGGTGAAGGCTCCAAGGTCACCGTGCGCGGCGTCGGTCCCGACTTCAACCTGGTGCTGCTGAACGGCCGCCAGATGCCGGCGTCGACGCTGGCGGACACGGGCCCGTCCAACTCCCGCGCCTTCGACTTCGCCAACCTCGCCACCGAATCGATCTCCGCGCTGGAGGTCTACAAGACCAGCCGCGCCAGCGCGCCGACCGGCGGCCTGGGTGCGGTCATCAACATCAAGACCGCGCGTCCGCTGGACACGAAGAAGACCATCGCCAGCATCGGCCTGAAGGCGGTGCATGACGAAGGCAACTCGCGCCTGCCCGACAACATCAAGGGCAGCGGCACGACGCCGGAAGTCTCCGGCATCTTCAGCACGACCTTCGCCGACGGCATGTTCGGCCTGGCCGTGTCGGGCAGTCTCCAGAAGCGCGACGCCGGCTACAACACCGCGGGCGTGCCCGGAGGCTGGCTGCCGTTCAAGGGCAGCGAAGTCGCCACGCCGCAGCTGCCGGCCCTGCCGCAGCCGGGCCAGCCCGGCTCGGAGAACATCACCAACCGTCCCGGCCCGAACGACGTCTACTCGCTGCCGCAGAACGTCGCGTACGCGATGACCGGCGTGAAGCGTGAACGCACCAACGGCCAGGTGACCTTCCAGTTCGCGCCGACCAAGACGCTGACCACGACGCTGGACTACACCGCCTCCCAGAACAAGGTCCACACGCGCCGCAACGACATGTCGGCGTGGTTCAGCTTCGGCCCGTCGAGCAGCTCCTGGACCAGCGGCCCGGTCTCCGCACCGCTCACCTACACCGAGGCCCTGGCCGCCGGCAACGCCGACCTCTCGATGGGCGGCGCCGATTTCAAGACGAAGAACGACAACAAGTCGCTGGGCTTCAACGCCGACTGGAAGGCCACGGACAAGCTGCGCTTCGAGTTCGACGCGCACCGTTCCACGGCGACGTCGGGCGCGGACGGCCCCTGGGGCACCAACAACGTCATCAGCACGGCGAGCTTCAACCGCGGCCAGACCACGGCGGACTTCACCCAGGAGATGCCGATCCTGATCATGCCGACGACGCAGCGCGACGCTGCGCTGCAGCAGGTGACGGGTTCGTCCTTCCGCAACAGCTACATGAAGGCGGAAGTCGACCAGCAGCAGATCCGCGGCGCGTGGACCATCAACGAGGACTCGAAGCTGGACTTCGGCGTCGGCCTGACCAAGGCGAAGAACCGCTCGGCCTACGCCAATGTGCAGCTCGACAACTGGGGCGGCACCGCGGAAGGCTGGAAGAACTATCCGGACAACGTCTGGCTGCCGGCCAACCTGCGCGACTACTTCGGCAAGATGGGCGGCAACGGCGACCCGCGTCTGTTCACGCAGTTCTATACCTTCGACTTCGCCACCATCCGCGACCTGGCCTCCAAGGCCAACGGCGACCCGTCGAAGTACCTCGCGTCCAACGTCTTCTCGACGGACCGTCGCACGACGGAGAAGTCCAGCAGCGCCTTCGCCGAGTACACGCGCGACTGGGAACTGGGCGTGCCGATGAGCGCGACCGTGGGCATGCGCTACGAGAAGACCAAGGTCAACTCCCAAGCGCTGGTGCCGACGGCCACGGGCATCACCTGGGGCTCCAACAACGAGCTGACGGTGCTCAAGGGCGATCCCGGCTTCACCGAACTCGATGGCAAGTACCACTACTGGCTGCCCAACATCGACTACCAGGCCGAGCTGACCGACAAGCTGAAGCTGCGCGCCAGCTACGGCGTGACGCTGGGCCGTCCGGGCTGGGACGCCATCCAGGGCGGACAGACGCTGAACGACCTGGCGCGCCTGAGCGGCGGCACGGGCGCGCAGGGCAATCCGGGCCTGAAGCCGCTGAAGTCCAAGAACATCGACTTCTCGCTGGAGTACTACTACGCCCGGTCGAGCTACGTGGCGGCCGGCGTGTTCCGCAAGAACATCAGCAACTACATCGGCTCCACGCTGATCGACGCGACGCCGTTCAACCTCCACACGCCGATCGGCGGCGCGTATTACAACGAGGCCTCCACGACCGGCGCCTGCGGCAGCGACATCACCTGCATCCGCGACTACATCCTCAACCGCTACAACGGCCAGCCGGGCGTGACCAAGACCGGCGACGCCAACGGCCATGCGCTGGGGACCATCGCGGGCCAGCCGGGCGACCCCATCGCCAACTTCCAGATCACGGTACCGGCCAACACGCAGTCCAACAGCCTGAAGGGCTTCGAACTGAACGTGCAGCACGCGTTCGGAAACTCGGGATTCGGCGTCGCGGCCAACTACACGAAGGTGAAGTCCGGCCTCAAGTTCGACAACATGAGCCTGGCGCAGCAGTACGCGCTGGTCGGCCTGAGCGACTCCGCCAACCTGGTGGGCTTCTACGAGGATGCGCGCTTCAGCGTGCGCCTGGCCTACAACTGGCGCGACAAGTTCCTGGCCGCGGTCAACGACGGCAACCAGCTGGGCCGCTCGGCGCCCATCTTCACCGAGCCGTACAAGCAGCTGGACCTCAGCGTGGGCTACAACTTCAGCGAGAAGCTGAGCATGCAGGCGGAGGTGATCAACCTCACCGATTCGATCCTGCGCCAGCATGGCCGGACCTCCGAGGAAGTGTTCAACGTCGTGCAGACGGGTCGCCGCTATATGCTGGGACTCCGCTACAAGTTCTGAGCCCGCGAGGGCCCCTGCCCGCATGAAGCCGATCCTGGAAATCCACGACCTGGTCCCGGGTCGGCTTCCTCCCGACCTGCTCGAGGCCGCGCAACCGGTGGTGTTGCGCGGCCTCGTGTCGCATTGGCCGATGGTGCGGGAGGCGCGGCGCTCCGACCGCGCGGCGGTCGACTATCTGCACGGCTGCTGGCGCGGCGCGCCGGTGGCCATCATGACGGGGCCGCCGGACATCGACGGCCGCATCTTCTACAACGACGATTTCACCGGCATGAACTTCGGTCGTGCCGACGCGCCGCTGCCGGCGCTGATGGAGGAGCTGCTCAAGCTCGCCGGCGTCGACCGCCCGCCCTGCTACTACGTCGGATCGACGACGGTGGAGACCTGCCTGCCGGGCTTCCTGGCGGCGAACGACCTGGACCTGTCGCCGCTGGCGACTGGCGAAGGGACGGCGCAGGACGCGCTGGCCAGCGTGTGGCTGGGCAACCGCAGCCGCATCGCGCCGCACTACGACCTGCCGGACAACATCGCCTGCGTCGCGGCCGGGCATCGGCGCTTCACACTGTTCCCGCCGGAGCAGCTCGCCAACCTCTACGTCGGTCCGATCGACTTCACGCCGGCGGGACAGCCGGTGAGCCTGGTCGACCTCAAGCATCCGGACTTCGAGCGCTTCCCGCGTTTCGCGCAGGCGCTGGACCACGCGCAGGTCGCCGAGCTCGGCCCCGGCGACGCGCTCTACATCCCCAGCATGTGGTGGCATCAGGTGGAAGCGCTGGACGCCTTCAACGTCCTGATCAACTACTGGTGGCGGCAGTCGCCGGCGCACATGGATCCACCGCTGTTCGCGCTGATGCAGGCGCTGCTCTCGATGCGCGACCTGCCCGCGCCGCAACGCGCGGCGTGGCGCGGGATCTTCGACCACTACGTGTTCAACGCGGACGCCGACACGGCGGCCCACATCCCCGCGCATGCGCGGCATGCGCTCGCTCCGCTGACGGCGGAAGGCGCGGGTCACCTGCGCGGACATCTGATTCAGCGGCTCAAGCAACGCTGAACACCCGAGACAACATGGAGGAGACGCCATGACTTTCACTTCGCCAGAACCCCACACCCCGCGCTGTCCGGTGAAGCGCGTCGTCATCGCCGGGGGCGGGACGGCGGGCTGGATGATGGCGGCCTGCATCTCCAAGCACCTGGGCAAGCAGCTCGACATCCGGCTGGTGGAGTCCGACGAGATCGGCACCGTCGGCGTCGGCGAGGCCACGATCCCGACGATGCTGACCTTCCATCAGCTGCTGGGGCTCGACGAGCGCGAGTTCATGGCGGCGACGCAGGCCACGATCAAGCTGGGCATCCAGTTCGAAGGCTGGCGCGACCTGGGCACGACCTACGTCCACGCGTTCGGCAGCACCGGCATCGACCACTGGACCGCGGGGTTCCAGCACTTCTGGATGAAGGGCCGCGAGCGGGGCTGGCGTCGGACTACGGCGACTACTGCCTGGAGGCGCGCGCCGCACGTGAGCTCAAGTTCGCGCACTTGCCCGACGAAGGCATCAACTACGCGTTCCACCTCGACGCGACCTTGTACGGCCAGTACCTGCGCCGGTTCAGCGAGGGCTTCGGCGTGAAGCGCCTCGAAGGGAAGATCGCCGAGGTGCTGATGCACGACGACGGCGACATCCGCGCGCTGAAGCTGCAGGACGGGACGGAGATCGAAGGCGATCTCTTCGTCGACTGCACGGGCATGCGTTCGGTGCTGCTGGGCCAGGCGCTGGGCGTCGGTTACGAGGACTGGTCGCACTGGCTGCCGTGCGACAGCGCGATCGCGCTGCAGACGGCGTCGGTGCGGGAGGCGGTGCCGTACACGCGCTCGATCGCGCATCCGTGGGGCTGGCAGTGGCAAATCCCGCTGCAGCACCGCGTCGGCAACGGCGTGGTCTTCAGCAGCCGCTACACCGACGACGAGACGGCGCGTTCCGCGCTGCTCGGCAACATCGAGGGCGAGGTACTGACGCCGCACCGGGTGATCCGCTTCAAGCCGGGTCAGCGCGAGGTGGTGTGGAAGCGCAACTGCGTCGGCGCGGGCCTGTCGAGCGGCTTCCTGGAGCCGCTGGAGTCGACCAGCATCCACCTGATCCAGCGCACGGCGATCCGGCTGCTGCAGATGTTCCCGAAGGACGGGATCCGGCAGTCCGACATCGACGAGTACAACGCGCAGATGCGCCACGAGCTGGAGCACATCCGCGACTTCATCGTGCTGCACTACCACCTGCAGCAGCGGACCGATTCGCCGATGTGGCGCGACATGCGCGAGATGCCGGTCCCGGCGTCGCTGCAGCACCGGCTGGACCTGTTCCGGGAGACGGGCCGCGTGTTCCGCGTGCCCAACGAGCTGTTCACCGAGAACTCCTGGGTGCAGGTGCTGCTCGGCCAGGGACTGATGCCGGAACAGCATCACCCGTCGGCGGACCTGATGGGCGACCGGGAGCTGGCCAGCTTCCTCGGCGCGATCACCGCACGGATCGACAAGACCGTGGCGCAGATGCCGGGGCATCAGCAGTACGTGTCGCGGTATGCGCCTGCGGCGGTCGCGTCGAGGCCAGCGGTCGTCGCCTGAGCGCATAAGCGCAGGAGCACGGGAGCGCGTGCCGTCCCGATGCCCGCCGCCCTCACCCAGCCCGGCACACCGGGCGTGGTGCGGCTATGCGTCTGCGGCGCCGACCACGTAGAACACCCACGGGGTGTCGCTCTTCTGCTTGAAGACGGCGGTGCCCTCGAGCGCCAGGAGTGCCAGGGCGCACAGCTCGTCGAGGTCGGTGGCGCTGGCGCGGAACTGGGCGCGCTCGAAGATGCCGTAACCCGTGCGATCGACCATGGCCTTGATCCGGGAGGCGTTGTGCCGGGAAGCCTCGGGGAACGCCTCGTTGGCCCAGGCCCAGCAGAAGCTCTCCGATGCCGGAAGGTAGGTGCCGACCGGAATGAGCGGGAAGGTCGTCGAGCACTCAGGACCGGTCATCGAGAGCGTGGCCGAGTCCTCGTCGATCAGCCAGCTGTCGAAGGGCGCGATCGCCTGCCTGAAGGCCTCCTGCCTGCTGGCGTACTCATCGAGGGCCTGACGGAGCAGCAGGTCGAACGACTCGTCGATCGAGTCCTTGTGGTCGGCGTGGCGATGCATGGGGTGTCGGGACGATGGATTCGCGCCATTGTGATGGTCGCGCAGGGCCGCCGCATCCCTCCAGGCGCATTAAGCTCGGCACCTGGGAGGACCCATGCCAGAACACCACGACCCGACATCCGATGATTTCGTCTGCGTCGCGACGCTGGACTCACCGACCGAGGCCCACCTGCTGAAGGGCGTCCTCGAGGCCGTGCACCTCACGCCGCACCTGGCGGACGAACACATGGTCCGGAACTATTCGCTGCTGACGCCAGCGCTCGGCGGCGTGCGCGTGCTGGTGCCCGCCTCGGAAGTCGCGGCCGCGCACAGGGCCCTCGCGGAGTTCGAGTCCGGGGCCTACCGGCTCGACGACGATCCGGAGGAGGATCTCGCGGCCAGGAGCTGATGCCGGAGCGGCATCACCCGTCCGTCGACGGACCTGATGGGCGGCCGAGCGCTCGCGTGATGCGCGTCTGAACGCCGACACCTCCTGATACGCTTCGCCCACAGAGGTCCGGACCACCGGACCGGGACGAGGGAGGAAGCGATGACCGATCAGACCGTGCCGGCGACCGGCGACTTCGTGCGCGTCGCCAGCTGCGAGACGCCGACGGAGGCCCACCTGCTGCAAAGCGTGCTCACCGCCGCTGGACTGGAGCGGCCGCAGGTGGCCGACGCCAACATCATGCGCGTCAATCCCTGGCTCGCTTCGGCGCTCGGGGGCGTGCGCGTCCTCGTGCGGTCCTCGGAGGCCGCGCTGGCGCGGGAAACCATCGCCAGGTTCAACGCCGGCGAGTTCGTGCTCGAGGGAGAAGACCTCACCCCCGCCCCGCTCGAGGAGCAGCCACGCCTGCTCTTCAATCCCGACCTGGCGTTCCTGCTCGGCTTCGTCCTGACGCCGGCCTTCGGGCCTGCGATCCAGCTCTCCAACGCGTACACGATGCGTGCCGGCCGCACGGGGCACTGGGGGTGGTTCATCGCGCTCACGGCGTTCAGCCTCCTCGCCGTGCTCGGGATCCATGCGGAGCAGTCCCATCCGCTCCTCGTCTTCCAGGCGAGTCTTGGCATCGCTGGCCTCAACTGCATCTGGTACCTCTTCTTCGGAAGGAACCAGAGCAAAGGCTTCATCGCGCGCTTCGGCGCCCATTACAGGCGCAAGCGGCAGCGCATGGTGGCGCTGCGCACGGCATTGGCCCTGCTGGCGATCGGATGCCTGCTGAGCGCGTTCGCGTGAGCGCCGAACGACGCCTGCGCCGCGCGCGGCTGATGTCGCGCGCATCGGTCGCCCTGTTCGTCGTCAGCCTGGTCGCGACCATCGCGAGCACGAGGACGGCATGGGCGTGGATCGTGTTGTTCCTGATGTGGAACCACGTCGCCCTTCTCGTCTTCATCAGTGCGGCGACGTGGACGATCAAGCGTCTCGACGCCGCGCCGCCAGGTCGGGCGTCTCCTCGTCTGGGCGAGCTGCTTGCGCCGTGGGTGCTGGCGGCCGCGGCGATCGGCGCCGTCGTCGCCGTTCCGAACTGGGGCCCCTCGCCATGGGCGTCTGCGCAGACGTCGGATGGCACGCCCGTGACCCGGCATCAATGGCACTCGGAGGGCGACCGCTACTTCGAGCGCGTCAACAACGGCCCTGCCGTCGAGATCGACGAGGCGACCTACGACCGGCTGAACCAGCGGCTCCACGGTGTGTTCAGTCGTGTCTGGGTGTTCTTCTCGTTGCTCTCGATCGTGATGTGGCGTTTCATCGAACTGCGCCGGAAGGATCTGCTGGAGGGACACGCGGAACCCCTGCCGCCGCCAACCGCATCGCCCGCATTTCCCGTATCGACAGCGCCGGGCGCCGTCGCGCCAGCCGGCCGGCGATCGACCGCGCTGATCGTGGCCATCTGGGTCGGCCTCCTCGGCGTCAATCTGCTCGGGCCATCGGCGGAGAGCGGACGCACGTTCTGCGCGGCCTCGATGCCCGTCCCGCGCGAAGCGCTCGTGTTCCTCCTGGTGATGCCCGTGCTGTTCTTCAGCATCGGTGCGTTCTGGACCAAGCGATCGCCGTTCCTGTCACCGTGGATCGCCGATCTCATCGACCAGCGCCTCGGCGCGGGCGGCAGCCATGCCTTCATGGCTCGCCTGAAACCGCTGCTGCTCATGGCCGCGGCCAGCCTCGTCGGATCCGCCCAGTTGGCGATGAGCTGCTGGCAGTCGGGTCCGGACGCCTTCAACTGGGCGGTTCCGGGTTTCCTCGCTTCGGCGAGCATCGGCTTCGCGCTGTCGCATGTGATCCTGCGGCGGCGGGGCGTGCCCGGGGTCTAGAGATATCGACAGACGCCGCCGCCACAGACGGCGTGTCGGGCCTTCGCATTGCCCCTCTCCCTCATTCCGGAGACCTTCCCATGCGCGGCGCCCTCGACTTCACTTCCTGGCAGACGATGCTCTCGACGCTGATCGGGCTCGTCATCGTGTCGCTGATCGCCGTCGGCGTGCGGCTGCTCGTGATGCAGTCGGTGCAGCAGCGGCGCGAACGCGCGAACCGGCAGATCAATGAGCGTCTGAAGACCTTGATCGCGGCCTACAAGACCCTCGGGGGATCCTTCACGGGCACGCTCGCCGTCGACCCGCGCCACCTGCGAGAACTGCGCCAGCTCGCCGAGCCCGGCACGATGGCGATCGGCGCCTCCGATCGCGCCCGTCGCATGCGCGATGCGGTCGAGGCCGCGCTGTCCGACATCATCCTGCTCGGCACCGACGAGCAGGTCCGGCTCGCCGCGCAAGCAGCGCAGGACATGGTCACCGGCAAGCCGGTGGAGACGGCGGCGCTCGTCGCGTCGCTGCGCGATTTCATCCGCGAGGTGCTGGAGCTCGATCCCATCCCGGCGTCCGTCGTGATTCCGAAGCAGGGGCCGCTGAGGCCGGCGGGCAGCGGCGGCGGCAAGGGTGGCGGAGCCGGTGGGCGTGAAGGTGGCTCACGCGGAGGCGGAGGCGGTGGCGCAGCGGGTGCCGGCGGTCTCGGCGCGGGGATCGGACTCGGCGCGGCGGGCAGCCATGCCGCCGAGGGACCTCAAGCGCCGGAAGAAGATCCGATGAAGTGAGCGCCGGGCCGGCACGCGCCGGGCAAGCGTTGCCTGAGTCGCGCCGTCCCGCTCACCGCGACTTGCCCGCACGCGCCACCACCCGGCTGCCCCACTCGGCCAGCGCGCCGATCCCGGCGACGACCGCGCTCGACAACCAGACCCAGTAACCCGTGCCCAGCGCGACGACTTTCAGCCGGATCGAGGTCGTGCTGTTCCAGGACCAGGACCAGAGCGCCTCGCGCACCTGCAGCGCGCCGAGCATCAGCGCAACGGCGGCCCCCAGCACGATCAGCGCAGGCACGGGCTTGCGCAGGGCCAACAGCAGCCAGGCGGTCCACACCAAGGGATTGGCGAGCCAGTGGACCGTGCCATTGAGGTAGCCCAGGCAGAGCAGGAAGAAGCCGCTGTGAACGTCGCCCTGAGCGAAGTGGATCGCCGGCAGCGCGAGGGAGCCCAGGTAAAGCAGCACGCTGAGGACCAGGAAGAAGACACGGAGCGACATGGACGTGAAGACTGGAGCAGTGGGTAGCGATGCCGCGCAGTGTGAGCGCCGCGACGCCTGCGACGATAGCCGCGTCTTTCCGGTGCCGGTTCCCGCGACCGAGGGACTCAGGGCGTGACACCGCGCGCCAGGCGGCGCTCCCAGTTGTACGGCGTCGTCGTCGACACCTTGACCATCCCCGAGGCCTCGAGGATGGGCCGCGAGAAGTCGGTCGAGTCGCTGTGGATCAGCGTCTTCCCCTGCGCCAGCGCTTCGCGCGCACGCGCCGCCGTCAGCGCGCGATAGACGCCTCGTCCCCGCCATGCCGGACGCGTCGCGCCGCCCCAGATGCCGGCGAAGTCCGTGCCGGCCACCGGCTCCAGCCGTCCGGCGGTGATGACCTCGCCACCGGCCTCCGCGATCCACAGGGACATGCCGTCGGCGCGGGCAAGCCGCTCCAGCAGCGACCGGGTCATCGGATCGGGATCGTGGTCGCCGAAGACCTCCGCCTGCATCGCGCACATGCGGGCGACTTCCTCGGGTTCGCGGATGGTGCGCAGCGTCACGCCCTCGGGCAAGGGCACATCGGCGACCAGCAGGCGCGCCTCGCCGACCATGATCGACTCCGGCGCGTCAGGCCGGAAGCCGTGCTCGAGGAGCGCCTCGCGCAGTCCCGGTGCCAGGTCATGCCCGCGCGACTTCCATTCGACGTGGGTGATAGAAAGATCGGCCTGATAGTGCCGCAGCGCCTCCCCGACGAGCCGATGAATTTCCCCGCATCGGCGCCGCCGAGGTCGCGGTAGGTCACGAAGCCGCGTCCGCGCGCGAAGGTCACCAGCCGTAACGGGCCCAGGCGCGTCACGGCGATGGCGCTGGGCGTCTCGGCGTCGGAGCGGAGTTGGTCGTCGTAGGCAGCGAGCAGGTCGGTCACGTCTTGCATGGGAACGAGATTACTCCCTCGCCCGCATCAGGCTGAGCACGCAGAACGCCAGGCCGGCGATGCCGGCCGGCAGCGCATACACCAGCAGGGCCTCCCAGCCGTGACCGTTGCGCAGCCCGAGTCCGACCAGTCCGACGATGAGCGCCCCGACGCTGCCGATCAGCAGGACGATCAGCGCCATGCCGCGGACCGCGCCGCCCAGCGGGCCATCGAACTCGTCGGCGTCATCCTCGGCGAGGGTCATCCAGAGGACGGGCGAGAGGATGACCAGGAAGGCCCAGTCCGGCACCACGTTGCCGTGCTTCTGGCTCCAGTGCATCAGGCCCAGCGCCATCGCCCCCAGGATCAGCGTCCAGATCACGCGTTTCATCTCTTCCCTCGTTGAAAAGCAACGCCGCGCAGTGTGGGACGGCCCGTCGGCGCGGCCATCGCCGCGATGCCGCGGTATCGACAGGTGCAACCACGGAGGTCACGCCGTGACACCGTCCGGCGGGACGGACACCGCCTCCGCTGCTCGCACCGATGGGGGCGACGACCCCGGGCGCTACGTCGTCCCTTCACGCTGCTGACTTCCTCCGCGAAAAAAATCACGCGCTTCACGACCTCCCAGGTGACGCTTCATGAGCACGACATCCCGCCGGTCTTTCCTGACGGCCGCCGTTGCCGGCATGGCGAGCAGCCATTCGTTCGCGCAGACCATCCGCCAGGCGCTCGCCACCCCCGCCAACAACGTCACCGGCACCCTGGCCGACGTCGAGCACGTGGTCATCCTGATGCAGGAGAACCGCTCCTTCGACCACTACCTCGGCACGCTCGCCGGCGTCCGCGGCTACAGCGACCCGCGCCCCATCGCCCTGCCCTCCGGCCAGCCGGTGTGGATGCAGCCCGGCACGGCCGTCGGCTCGCAGGTCCTGCCCTACCACTTCGACATCCGCAACACCAACGCGCTGCGCGTCGGCCTGGACCACAGCTGGAAAGGCACCGAGGCCACCTGGAAGGACTGGAACGTCTGGGTGCCGAAGAAGTCGTCCCGCACCATGGGCTACTTCGACCGCAGCGACCTGCCTTTCTATTACGCCCTCGCCGACGCGTTCACCGTCTGTGACGCCTACCACTGCTCGATCTTCGGACCGACCGACCCCAACCGCTTCTACGCCCTCACCGGCCACAGCAACGCGGTCGTGACCGGCATCGCCGATTCCAAGCTCTACAACGTCACCAACGGCACCTACAACGGCGACATCGCCAACGACAACCCCGCCGCCAAGGGCAACGAGTGGCTGACCTATGCCGAGACCCTGGAGACCGCCGGCGTGAGCTGGAAGGTCTATCAGGAGTGGGACAACTACGGCGACAACTACCTCCAGTACTTCAAGAACTTCCGCACCGACGCCAACGGGCAGAAGCTGACCAGCGCCTCGCCGCTGTACCGCAAGGGCCGCGCGCTGGCCGCGGGCTCGACGCAGTCCAACGCACCGGGCACGACCGGCCAGTGGCTGATCGACCAGTTCGCCGCCGACGTCCGCAGCGGCAACCTGCCGCGCGTGTCCTACATCTGCGCGCCGACCGAGTACTGCGAGCACCCCGACGACACGCCCAACGCCGGTGAGAACTTCACCGCGCGCCTGCTGCAGGCGCTGGTGCAGACGCCCGAGGTCTGGTCCAAGACCGCGCTGATCCTGACCTACGACGAGAACGACGGCTTCTTCGACCACATGCCGTCAGTGATGGCGCCGCTGAACAGTGACCGCGGCCGCACGACGATGACCAACGCCACGCAGGGCGAGATCGCCAACGGCCAGCCGATCGGCCTGGGCCCGCGCGTGCCGACCATGGTCATCTCGCCGTGGAGCAAGGGCGGCCGCGTCTGCTCGCAGCTGTTCGACCACACCTCGCTGATCCGCTTCACCGAGGAATGGCTGGTCGCGCTCGGCCATGCGCGCAGCAGCGTGCAGTGCAACGGCATCTCTCCGTGGCGCCGCGCGGTCTGCGGCGACATGACCAGCGCCTTCGACTTCAAGTCCGGCGGCGCCGAGTTCCCGTCCTCCGTGCCAGCCAACGCGGTGTACTTCAAGGGCTGGGGCACCAAGGACGCGTTGCCGCCAACCAACCAGAGCCTGCCCCGCCAGGAGAAGGCCGCCAGCGGCACCCCGCGCCGCGCGGCGCCGCTGCCGTACCGCTCGACCGTCGACGGCATCGCCGCGACCAACGCGCGCCAGTTCGCGCTGAGCTTCGCCAACGAGGGCAGCGTCACCGCCGCGTTCATCGTGTACTCGACGCTGCGCACCGACGGTCCGTGGCACTACACCGTCGAGCCGGGCAAGCGCATCGGCCAGGAAGTCTGGAACTGGAGCAGCGCGCCGCTGCAGCTCGCCGTGCATGGCGACAACGGCTTCCTGCGCGAGTTCCGCATGAGCTTCGACGGCATCGGCCGCCTGGCTGCGACCAGCCTGAAGGAGCAGCCCGCGACCGCCAGCATCACGCTGACGCTGCGCAACGCGAGCACGCTGACGATGCGCTTCCGCATCGTCGACAACGCCTACGGCGACAAGACCGTCGTGACGGTCGACGTGCCGGCGGGCTCGAGCCGGGATCACGTCCGCGCGGTCACGGCCAGCTACGGCTGGTACGACCTGCTCGTCACCGTCGACGGCGACAACGCCTTCCAGCGCCGCCTGGCCGGGCACGTCGAAGGCGCGGGCCTCGACTTCACCGACCCGGTGCTGAACGGCCTCGCGCAGGTCACGTGGAACGCGCCGCCGGTGCTGCCGCCCACCACGCCGACGGCCACCTTCAAGGCCGACGTCGACCGCGTCCGCATCGGCGGCAACGTGTCGCTGACCTGGACCGGCCTGCCGTCGAGCACGACGAACTGGATCGGCCTCTACCGCGTCGGCATGACGCCCGGCGGCCCCGGCTCGCTGAAGTGGAACTACGTGGCGAGCCCGTCGGGATCGCAGGTGTTCGCGCTGGCGGGTCAGCCGGAGGGCGACTACTTCCTCGGCCTGTTCCTCAACGACGGCTACGGCGAAGCCGCGGCGCGCCTGCCGGTCCGCATCCGCAAGAACGGCGACGTGAACGCCGACGGCGCCGTCACCGCCGCCGACCGCGACACGCTGCGCAACGCCATCGGCAGCTGCGCCGGCGATGCGCGCTTCGAGCCGCTGGCCGACATGGACGGCGACAAGTGCATCACGCAAGCGGACTACCGCGTCTGGTACCAGCTCTTCAGCACCCTGTGAGAACCCCCATGAACTTCAAGCCCCTGCTCGCCGCCGCCGCGCTGGCGATCGCCTCGCTGGCCACCTCCGCCACCCATGCCGCCACCGTGTCGCTCACCGCCGCCAGTCCGGCCAAGGTCGGCGAGGGCGTGGACCTGCTCATCAGCCTCGTGGACCCCTTCGGCGGTCTGCCGTCGGATGAAGAGCTGCTGTCCTTCGGCTTCCGCCTGAGCTACGACGCGACCAAGCTCTCCTTCGGCAGCTTCACCGCCGCCGCCGGCTGGGACGACGACAGCCCATGGCTGGGCGCCGGCACCTTCGGCGCCTCGAGCTTCCCCGGTGTGGCCAACAACGGCCAGGGCTCGCTGCTGCTCGGCACGCTGCACTTCGACGCGCTGCAGGGCGGCCTCGCGCAGATCGGCCTGATCAGCGACGCCGGCAATCTGAATCACAGCCTCGGCTACCTGTGGAGCGACGTGCAGCCGCTCAACGCGTCGCTGAACCTGGCGGTGTCGGCCGTGCCGGAACCGACGTCGATGCTGCTCGCGGCGCTGGGCCTGGGCGCGCTCGGGTTCACGACGCGTCGTCGCAAGGCGGCGCACTGAAAAAGGGAGCCCGCTTTCACGGGCTCCCTTCGGGGCCGCCTTCCTCAGGCGGCTGTCAGACGACGATCAGTCGATTGGCCGACCAGTCGATCCGTGGATCCATCGATCCGTCGATCGATCACTGGACCACGGCGTCGCGCACCTTGCGCGGCGCCAGTTCGTGACGCTCGAACTGCATCGAGAACGACGCGCGGCCCGACGAGAGCGCACGCAGGTTGCCGATGTAGCCGAACATCTCGCTCAGCGGCACCTGGGCGTCGACGACGATCGCGGTGCCGCGCAGCTCCTGGCCACGGACCAGACCGCGCCGGCGATTCAGGTCGCCGATGCAGTCGCCCAGCGACTCGGCCGGCGTGACGACTTCAACGGCCATCACTGGCTCCAGCAACTGCGCATCAGCCTTCGCAAAGGCCTCGCGCGTCGCATTCGCCGCCGCGAGCTCGAACGCCATCGCCGACGAATCGCGCTCGTGGAAACCGCCGTCGAGCAGCGTGACCTGGAAGTCCACACACGGGAAGCCCGCGATCACGCCGCTGAGCGCCGCGCGCCGGATGCCCGCTTCCACCGCGGGAATGAACTCGCGGGGAATCGCGCCGCCGACGACACGACTCTCGAAACGCACGCCCTCGCCGCGCGCCAACGGCTCGAAGCGCAGCATGACCTCGGCGAACTGTCCGGGGCCTCCGCTCTGCTTCTTGTGGACGTGATGCACGTCCACCGCCCGACCGAGCGTCTCCCGGTACGCCACCTGCGGTCGGCCGACCTGCACCTCCACGCCGTGACGCGCACGCAGCTTCTCGATCGAGACCTCCAGCTGCAGCTCGCCCATGCCGGAGAGGATCGTCTGGCCGGTCTCGCCGTCGAAGCGCATCCGCAGGCTCGGATCCTCACGCAGCATGGACTGCAGCGCCTTCGACAGCTGCGCCACGTCGTCGCGCGTCTTCGGCTCGATCGCGACGTCGATCACCGGCTCGGGCACGCTGATCTCCTCGAGATGCAGCGGGCTCGCCGGGTCGCACAGCGTGTGACCGGTCAGCGTCTCCTTCAGGCCGATCACCGCCGCGATGTCGCCGGCGCGCAGCTCGTCGCGTTCCACGCGGTCGTCCGCATGGATCTCGTAGAGCCGCCCGACCCGCTCCATGCGCCCGGTATTGACGTCGAGCACCGCGTCGCCGCGCCGCAGTCGTCCGCGATAGACACGCACGAAGACCATCGTCCCATGACCGTCGGCCGCCACCTTGAACGCGAGCGCAGCGAAGGGACCGTCCGGATCGGACGGCGACTTCTGCGCGTCGTCGACGTCGGCGCGACGGATGTCCTCCGGCGCCGGCAGGTAGTCGACGACCGCGTCCAGCAGCGGCTCCACGCCGCGGTTGCGGTAGGCAGAACCCGCGAGCGCCGGCACGAACGCGCCCGACAGCACGCCGCGTCGGATGCAGCGGCGCAGCGTCGCGTCATCGATCGGCTGACCGTCGAGCCACGCGGCGAGCACGGCGTCGTCCTGCTCCACCACGGTCTCGATCAGGCGGGCGCGATGGACGCGCGCCTGGTCGAGCATCGCGGCGGGCACGTCCGATTCGACGTACGGCGCCGACGCGTCGTCGCGTTCCCAGACGAGCGCCTTCATCGCGATCAGATCGACGACGCCGCGGAAGTCGCCTTCCGCGCCGATCGGCAACTGCAGCGGCAGCACGGTCGCACCGAGACGCTCCGCCATCATCGCCACGACGCGGAGGAAGTCCGCGCCGACGCGGTCGAGCTTGTTGATGAAGGCGATGCGCGGCACGCGGTACCTGTCCGCGAGGCGCCAGTTGGTCTCGGTCTGCGGCTCCACGCCGGCGACGCCGTCGAACACCACGACCGCGCCGTCGAGCACGCGCAGCGAGCGGTTGACCTCGATGTTGAAGTCGATGTGCCCGGGCGTGTCGATCAGGTTGAGCTGCGTTCCCTTCCACTGGACGGACACGGCGGCGCTGTTGATCGTGATGCCGCGGCGACGTTCCTGCGGATCGAAGTCCATGCGGGTCGTGCCGTCGTTGACGTCGCCGATGCGGTGGCTCTCGCCCGTGTAGAACAGGATGCGTTCGGTGGTAGTGGTCTTGCCGGCGTCGACGTGGGCGATGACGCCGAGGTTGCGCAGGGGCTTGTTGCTCGTGTGGAGCGAGTTCATGGTGAATCCTTCTTTCGGAATCTGAGGGCAAGACGCTGCCCTCAGGCGGATTCACCTGATGCGGGCTAGCGTCGAGAGGGATGCGGCGGGATGCCGGATCGAGAGCCGGAGCGCGGGCGGACGCAAGTCCGGCGGGCGGGAATCGTCGCGATCAGCTTGTCGTAGGTGCGGGTGCGCATGGTTGAACTCGACAACGAGAGGTGAAAAACGGGAATCGGAAAACAGAAAACCCCGGAGGGCGCTGGGCCTGCCGGGGTTCTGTTGAAGACCGGAAGGCGCGCACGCCTTCCGAATGCGATCGGAGGGCGCGTCAGGTGGCGAAAGTCGCCTTGATCACTTGGGAGGTCTTCATGATGGGCGTGATTTTGAGCGAAGCCGCGCGCTCGCGCAATGGGCCGCCGCGATGACCGTACTCGATTCGGGGTCAGGCGTTGCGATGGTTGCACAGCGTGCGCCGCGACCACTCATTGCTGTGAATGCAGACTACTCATTCACGTCGAATCGCAGCGAGAAGCCTCAGAACCAGTCAGTGCCAAGTCGGGCGTGCGAGCGTAGATTTCTCTCTCCGCAATGACTCCGTGAACGTGAGGTGATGAATGGAAATCGATGTGTTCCTGGCGCTGAAGAACGCTGGCGTCCCTGAAGAAGAGGCCCGGTCGGCGGCGACAGCAATCCGGACGGACGTGGGCGCCGAAATCCGCGAGGCGACAAAGGAGATGGCTACCAAGACCGATGTGGCGAACTTGAAGGGCGACCTGTTCCAGCGTCTGCTCGAGATGCAACGCTCCACCGTGGCGACGATGTTCGGTGGTTTCGGCATGCTGGCCGCATTGATCGCGCTGATCAAGTTCGTGAGCTGACATGACCACTCGAAGAAGGAAGACCGCCCTTGGGCGGTCTTCTTCATGGCGCCGTCCGCATCAGCGATCCCGCTGCTGCGCCTCCAGGCGCCTCAGCACGTCGCCGATCGCAGCGCCTTCGCGAATCTGCGGATTCGAGTAGCCATCGGTCTTCCCCGCGTCCTTCTCGCGGACCTCGATCAGTTGACGCGCCCGTGCATGCGCCTGCTGGAAGGACCAGGTCTCCTTCAATGCGTCGACATACATCGCCTGTCCGAAGAAGGTCAACGGCGACTTCGATCCGCACCCGTAGGACGTGTGCGTGGCATCGGCCGCCGTCATCACCAGCGTGCCGTCGTCGGCCAGCGGAGCTATCCAACTGCCGGAGAAACACGCCGAGATCGAGATCACCCGCCAGCGGATGCCCGCCTCGTCCAGCCACTGCTTGAGCAGCGCGGGCGTCATCGGCTCGGTCTCCAGCGGGTACGAGTCCGTGGCGAGCAGGCCGTCATGGCCACCGTGCGAGGTCAGGTGCAGGAACAGCACGTCCTTCTCGCGGTCCATGACGGCGCCCATGCGCGCGATGGTCTTGTGGAGATTCGGCCGCGTGGCCCACGGGATCGCGTTCTGCGACTTGGCGTTCGTCACCAGTTGCACCGTGCGCCCGGCGGTCCCGAAGCGCTCGGTCATCGTCTTCGCGACCACGGCACTCTCATGCATGAAGACGTCTTGCGAGGCATACGGCGCGTAGGTCGCGGCGTAGACGTTCACGACGCCAGGTTGCGATGGCGGCAACGCGCGCAGGGCGTCGGCCATCAGCTGCGACTGCGTGTCGAGAACCTCTTCGCTCAGAGAGAGCCCGGCGTACGCCTCGGTCGCATCCGCCGACCGGGCGGGCCACCAGAAGTACATCGGATCGAGGTAGCCGCTGATCGCGATAGGCAACGGCGTGAGCAGGATCGCGACCACGCGCACGGCATTCGAGGCCGTGAGACGCCACCACAGGCGCAGGCTCGCCAGTCCTTCCCAGACCATCGGGAACAGCCACGCGACCCATCAGCCCCAGTCGGGCCAGCCGTCGGCCGGACCGAACACCGCAGGCACGAGCTGGGAGACGACGCCGTCGGCGACGTTCAGCACCAGCGTGACGGCGACGAGCAGCGACACCAAGGTGCCGACGTTGGCCGGGCCCGGCTCCCGCCGCTTCGACGACGCGAGCAGCAGCCAGCAGATCCACACTGACACGAGCGTGCCGCTCCAGCTCTTGTAGATCGCGCTCCACTCGAAGGTGGCGGCGCCATCGATCGCCTCACGCTGCAGGCCGAGACCGACGGCCAGCGACAGCGCCACGAGCGCGACCAGCGTCCACGGTCCCCCGTCCAGCCGCTCCCAGCGCGGCGCGCGGAAGGTCAAGACACGCGCGGCCTCGGAGAGCCAGCTGAAGCCCGGAGTCATGCTTCGTTGTGAATGACTGATATCCATCGAATAAATTTCATGAATTGAAGTCGAACGCCCATCATTCCCTGGCCACGTCGATATTCATCCCCCCTGGGAGCGACGACCTTCGAATCCGCCCGCGACGCGGGCACCGCCAAGGAGCTCATCATGACCGTCAAGCATGTCCTCTTCGTCCTGACCAACACCGCCCAGATCGGCCCGAACCATCGCCCGACGGGTTACTTCTTCGCCGAGGTCGCGCATCCGTTCGAGGTATTCGACCACGCCGGCGTGGCCGTCGATTTTGTGTCGCCGCTCGGCGGCACGCCGCCGTCGGACGCGTATGACGAGACCGACCCGGCGCAGCGCGCGTTCCGGGAGAGTGCGGCCTTCCGCCGCCTGTCGCGCAGCCGCAAGCTGTCCGAGGTCGACGTGCTGGATTACGACGCGATCTTCTTCCCGGGCGGTCTCGGCCCGATGGCCGACATCGCGACCGATCCCGACGTGAAGCAGGCGGTTATCCGCGCCTGGAACGGCGGCAAGATCGTCTCCGCCGTGTGTCACGGTCCCGTGGCCTTCGCCGGCGTGACGCTCGACGACGGCACGCCGTTCCTGAAGGGACGTCGCGTCACCGCGTTCTCGAATGCGGAGGAGGAAGGCTACGCCATCGCCGACGTGCCGTTCCTGCTGGAAAGCGCGCTGGTCGAGGAAGGCGCGATCTACGACAAGGCCGACATGTGGCAGCCCAAGGTCGTCGTCGACGGCCGCCTGATGACGGGTCAGAACCCGGCGTCCGGCGCCCCGCTGGCGAAGGAGATCGTGGCCGCGCTGAACAAGGACGTCGCATGAGCGCCGTTGCCCCGATCGTCGTCGTGGCCCGCTGGCGCATGGCGCCGGAGACGGTGCAGGCGGTGCTCCCGCTGGTCGCCGCGCTGCGCGAGCAATCGCTGGCCGAGCCCGGCTGCCAGGGCTACGAGGCGTTCCAGAGCGTCGGCGTGCCGGGAGAGCTGCTCCTGCTGGAGCGCTATGCCGACCAGGCCGCCATCGACGCGCACCGCGCCTCGGCCCACTACCAGGACCTGGTGGTGCAGCGCATCCTGCCGCTGCTGAGCGGGCGGCAGGTGGAGCTGTTGCAGCCGGCGGCTTGAGCCGCCCCGGTCAGAACGTGGCGACGCTCAACGCCCAGGTCACGCCGAACTTGTCGGTGAGCATGCCGTAGGCCGGCGACCAGGCCGAGGGGCCGAGATCCTGCAGGATCGAGGCGCCCTCGGCCAACTGCTTCCAGAAGGCCGAGATCTCGCCGGCGTCGCCGCTCTGGATCGAGACGAAGAAGGCGCGGTCACCGCGATCCCAGCTCAGGTCGGTCGGCACGTCGTAGGCCATGACGCGGAAGCCGTTCGGCGCCACGACCTGGCCGAAGAGCACCAGGGCCGTGTCGGCCTCGGAACGCGCGGCATGCGCCTCGCCGTAGGTCACGGCCATGAGGTCGCCGCCGAAGATGCCGTGATAGAAGGTCAGTGCCTCGCGGGCCTGGGCGCGGAAGTTGAGGTGGGGGGTGACGGTCAATGCCATGGTCGTTCCTGGACTCGTTGAACAAACCGGCTCGCGCGGCGCCGCGTGGCAACGCCCGGCGCGACCGGTAAGGTCAATGTAGGAACCCGGATGGCAGGCGCGTGACAGCAGGGTCTGCTGACAGGACTCGGCAGCGCGCCGGGATAGACGCGATCAGTCCGGCGGCAGACCGGTGGGGCCGATCAGACCGCTCCCGCCGCTCACGTCGCTCACGTCGCTCACGTCGCTCACGTCGCTCACGTCGCTCATGCCGATCGTCTTGCGCCTATCCCCGCGATCAGCGAGCCGATCGCCACCATCGCCGCCCCGCCCCAGAACACCGGGGGCAAGGGCGCGCTCAGCAGCACCGACGCGAACAGCGCCGACATCAGCGGCGTCCCGTTCGCGGCCAGGCCGAGCACGTGGATGTTCCCGCGGAGCACGCCGATGTTCCAGAGCATGTAGGCGAGCGTCACCGCGGCGCTCGCCAGCGCGACCTGGAGGACCACGTGCGTCGACCAGTTCATCGGCGTGCGCCCGGCATTGAACGCGTGCACGATCCAGAAACCGGCCGCGCTCAGCGCCATGAAGAACCAGAGCGCGTTCTTGCCCTCGGCCATGTGTTTCGTGCAGGTGCTGTAGAGGGCCCACACGATGGCGCCGATGAAGGCCAGTCCGTAGCTCAGCGGATTCGACGCCGCGTTGTGGAAGAACTGGCTGAGCGACAGTCCTTCCGGCGGTGACGACGCCGCGATCACCCCGGCGAAGGCCAGCGCCAGTCCGCCCAGCATCAGCACGTTCAACCGCTTGCGGCCGGCGATCGCGGAGCACAGCACCGTCAGGCTCGGCCAGAGGTAGTTCACCATGCCGACCTCGATGGCCTCGTGGCGCGAGCGCGCGAAGCCGAGCGCGAGGACGAAGCAGAGCTCGTACCCGACGAACAGCGCGGCGCCCAGCCAGAGATAACGCCGCGGCATCTCGCGCAGCGACGTGCGCGTCGGCAGGAGCAGCAGCGCGGACACCGTGAACAGCACGGCCGGCGCGCCGGTCCGGCCCAGGAACTCGATCGTGCTGCGGGTGACGCCGACGGACGTGCTCCAGAACAGGATGGCCACCAGGCCCAGCAGCGTGGCGCCGTTCCACACCGGCTTGGACAGCTCAGACTTCGACATGCATGCTTTCATTCGGCCGCCGGGCATAACGTCCCGGCGGCATGCCCACGTGCCGCGTGAACGCGACCCCGAACGGACCGACGGCGCTGTAGCCGATGCGCTCGGCGATCTCCGCGATCGACAGCTCGCGCTGCCGCAACCATTGTTTGGCCAACGCCATGCGCCAGCCGAGCAGGTAGGTCATCGGCGCGACGCCGATCGCACGGCTGAAGCGCTCGAAGAACGCGGAGCGCGACATCGACGCCTCCTTCGCCAGCTCGACGACCGTCCACGGCAGCGCCGGCGCCTCGTGCATGCGCCGCAGCGCCTGCGCCAGCTTCGGATCGGCGAGGCCGCGCACGAGGCCCGGCGTCTGCGCCGTGCTGGCCGTCGAGCGGAAGGCCTCGATCAGGAGCACCTCCAGCAGGCGCGACATGACGATCTCGCGCGCCGGCCGATGCGCGCGGGACTCGTCGCCGACCAGCTGCACCAGCGTCGACAGGCGGCTTTCGCCGCGCACGTGCACCCACCGCGGCAGCAGCGACACCAGCAGCGCCGCGTCCGGCGAGCCGAGCACGCAGTGGCCGACGAGCAGCCGCATGTCGACCTTCCCGTCCGGATCGCCGATGCGCGCGCCGCCCGGCATCGGCGCGATCGGCGTAGTGACCGGCTCGCCCTCGCGCGGCGGCTGGCGGTCCAGGCTGGAGGTCGCGAAGTTGCGCGCGGCCGGCAGCAGGACGAAGTCGCCCTGCTGCACGGTGATGGTCTCGCTGTGCGTCGGTCCGTCGATCGTCAGGTGGCAGGCGCCCTCGAGCGCGACGAAGTAGAACGGCCGGCCCGTCTCGCTGCGGCGCACGGCCCACGGCGCCGTCGCCACGACGAGCTTGGAGAACGGCGCCTGCGGGCGCAGCAGGGAAACGACTTCCGCCAGCGGGTCGGTCACCGGCGGCGGCGAAGGGATCAGGGCCGTGGGAGTTGCCGGGGCCATCTGGACGATCTCGACAAATGAATGGACTCGGCAGTGTAGCCAGTCCTGTCGACGCTCCCTATCGTGAGGGCATCCCCAACCAAGGAGTCCCTGATGTCCCGTCCTTCCACCGTCCTGATCACTGGCTGCTCGTCCGGCTTCGGCCTCGAGACGGCGCGTTTCTTCCTCGACCAGGGCTGGCGCGTCGTCGCCACCATGCGCACGCCGCGCGAGGACCTGCTGCCGCGTTCCGAGGCGCTGCGCGTGCTGCCGCTCGACGTGACCGATGCCGCCAGCATCCGCCAATGCCTCGGCGATGCCGGCCCGATCGATGCACTGGTCAACAACGCCGGTGTCGGCCTGCTGTCGCCGCTCGAGGCGGTCGACATGGCCAACGCCCGCGCGCTCTACGAGACCAACGTGCTGGGCACGATCGCAATGACGCAGGCCGTGCTGCCGCAGTTCCGCGAGCGCCGCGCCGGCGTGATCGTGAACGTCACCTCGAGCGTGACCTTGAAGTCGCTGCCGCTGCTGTCGGTCTACACCGGCAGCAAGGCCGCGGTGAATGCGTTCACCGAATCGCTCGCGCTGGAACTCGAGCCCTTCGGCATCCGCGCACGGCTGGTGCTGCCGGGCCGCTCGCCGAGCACGCGCTTCGGCGACAACGCGCGCAAGCTGATGAGCGACAGCGTGCCCGAGGCCTACACGGACTTCCGTGACCGCGTCTTCGCCGCCGTCCGCGACCTGTCGACGCCGGTGACCGAGGCGCAGGACGTGGCCCAGGCCGTCTGGCGCGCGGTCACCGATCCGGCGGCGCCGATGCGGATGCCGGCCGGCGCCGATGCGGTGGCCCTGGCGGAGGCGCTGGCGGCGGCCTGATGCCCCGTCAGCGGCTGGCCGTGTCCTGGCGCGACTCTTCGCGCCAGCTGTCCATCAGCACGCGGCTGTGCTCGCGCGAGGCGCGCTTGATGGTCGCGACCTCCTCCGGTCCGAAGCGCTCCCAGCCGAGCTTGGTCAGCATGGTCCGCCGGCCCAGCGAGAACACCATCACCTGTCCGCACAGCATCATCACGCGCATCGCCAGCAGCGGGTCCTTCTCCGACATGCCGCAGTAACGCGCGACCACGCGCGCCGACAGCTCGCCCATCCGCGGACGCAGCGTCTTGTCGAAGATCTCGAACAGCACGCCCGGCGCATGGCCGATCTGCTCGTGCGCGATGAACAGCCGGCGGTACTCGGCATCGTCGGGCAGCAGCTGGAAATCGGTCAGCGCGTCCAGCATCACTCCGAAGGCCTCGAAGAGCTGGTCCGGCGCCGCCGCCGGGTCGTCGAGCACCGCCTGGGTCCGCTCGACCACCGGCCCGAAATGCGCCGCCGAGCTGTCCGCGATGTACTGCGCGCAGGCCCGGTACACGCCTTCCTTGTTGTCGAAGTAGTACTGCAGCGCCGGTGCATTCACGCCCGCCGCCGTCGCGATCTCGCGCGTCGACGCTCCCTCGAAACCACGCTCGCTGAACAGCCGCAACGCCACCTCGATGATGCGGCGGCGGGTCTCTTCGCCGCGCGCATAGGCGGCGTCGGCACGATGTCGGGGAGCTCGGACGGGACGTTCGGTCATGGCAGGGGGACAGCTGGCCGCCGCGGCGCCGGCGCCGTCAAGGCCCTGTGAAGGCCCCGTCGACAAACACACGCTGATGGCAGAAGTCAAAAATATACCAGTTGACAGAAATCTTCCAACTGGAAAAAGATAGCGACCGGAATAATTCTGCGAGCCGGTCCACCCGGCCACTCCCATGTCGTCCCAGACCCCCGCCGGCCCGAACGGGCCCGACGCCCCGGCGTCCTCCCGCGCCCCGGCCCCGGTGCCGCCCCCAAGCCGTCGTCGAACCGAAGGCCCGTGCTGCTCGTCATCGCCGCGGCCGCGCTGGTCGCCGCCGGCGCGTACGGCGTGCACTGGTGGACCACCGGCCGCTTCATCGAGACCACCGACGACGCCTACCTGAAGGCCGACAGCGTCACCGCCGCGCCCAAGGTGGGCGGCTATGTGACGCAGGTCTATGTGGTCGCCAACCAGGCCGTGAAGCGCGGCGACCCGCTCGTGAAGCTGGATGCGCGCCAGTACCAGGCCGCCGCCGACCAGTCGCAGGCGACCATCGACGGCCGCAAGGCCGACATCCGCCGCTTCGAGGCGGACATCCTCCAGCAGCAGGGGCAGCTCGCGCAGACGCGCGCGCAGGCCGAGGCCTCGCGCCTGGCGCTGACCCACGCGCAGGACGAGGTGACGCGCCACACGCCGCTGGCCGCCACCGGCGCAACGACCGCGGAGCGTCTGGCCGAACTGCGCAACACCCGCGACCAGGCGGTGGCCAGCCTCGCCGCCGCCGAGGCCGCGGTGAAGGCCGCCGACGGCCGGCTGAAGTCGAGCGAGGCCCAGGTCTCGCAATCGAAGGCGCAGGTCGAGGCCGCCGAGGCCGCGCTGCGCCAGAACCACCTCGACGTCGACGACACCGTCGTGCGCGCCGCCATCGACGGCCGCATCGGCGACACCACCGTGCGCGTCGGCCAGTTCGTGCAGCCGGGCACGCGGATGATGACCGTCGTGCCGACGCAGGACGTCTACCTCGTCGCCAACTTCAAGGAAACGCAGATCGGCCGCATGCGCGCCGGGCAGCCGGTGACGCTGCACGTCGACGCCCTGCCCGACCTCGACCTGCACGGCACCGTCGAGAGCTTCTCGCCCGGCACCGGCGCGCAGTTCGCGCTGCTGCCGTCGGAGAACGCCACCGGCAACTTCACGAAGATCGTCCAGCGCGTGCCGGTGCGCATCCGCGTGCAGCTCGACCCGAAGGCCGATCCGGCGCTGCGCGATCGTCTGCTGCCCGGACTCTCGGTGACCACCGACGTCGACACCCGCGGAGCGCGCCATGGCTGAGGCCGCCTCGCCGGCCGCGTCCGGTGCGCCGGACGCATCGAGCGCCTCGAACGCTCCCGGGGCCGCCCCGCATGCCGAGCCCAACGCCGGCACGGGCGACTGGATCGCCGTCGCGGCCGGCGCGCTCGGCGCGCTGATGGCGACGCTGGACATCTCGATCACCAACTCGGCGTTGCCGCAGATCCAGGGCGCCATCGGCGCGACCGGCACCGAGGGCACCTGGATCTCCACCGGCTACCTGATGTCGGAGATCGTGATGATCCCGCTGGCCGCGTGGCTCACGCGTGTCTTCGGGCTGCGCAACTTCCTGGTCGGCAACGCGGCGCTGTTCACCTTCTTCTCGGTGCTGTGCGGTCTCTCGGGCAGCCTGCCGATGCTGATCCTCGCGCGCATCGGGCAAGGCTTCACCGGCGGCGCGATGATCCCCACCGCGCAGACCATCATCCGCACGCGGCTGCCGCGGCATCAGCTCCCCGTCGGCATGACGCTGTTCGGACTGATCGTGCTGCTCGGGCCGCTGCTGGGGCCCGTGCTCGGCGGCTGGCTGACCGAGAACGCCAGCTGGCACTGGTGCTTCTTCATCAACGTGCCGGTCTGCGCCGCGCTGCTCACGCTGCTGCTGCTCGGCCTGCCGGCGCAGCGCATGCACCTCGAGGAGTTCATCCGCGCCGACTGGCTGGGCATCGTCGGCCTCGCGGTGGGACTGTCGACGCTGACCGTCGTGCTCGAGGAAGGCCAGCGCGAGCGCTGGTTCGAGTCCTCGCTGATCCTCACGCTGAGCCTGGTCTCGGCGATCGGCATGGCGATGATCGCGCTCTCGCAGCGCTACGCGTCCCGGCCCATCCTGCGGCTGCGCCTGATGCGCAACTGGCACTATGCCAGCGTCATCGTCATCGTGTTCACCGTCGGGGCGGGGCTGTACTGCATCTCCTACCTGGTGCCGCAGTTCCTCGCGCTGATCGCCGGCTACAACGCGCAGCAGTCGGGCGCGATCATGCTGCTGGCCGGCGTGCCCGCCTTCCTGATGATGCCCATCCTGCCGCGGCTGATCTCGCGCGTGGACCTGCGCGTGATGGTGATCCTGGGGCTGGCCGCGTTCGCCGCGAGCTGCCTGCTCGACATCAGCCTCACCGCGCAGAGCGTCGGCCACGACTTCATCGGCTCGCAGCTGCTGCGCGGCGTCGGGCAGATGCTGTGCATGATGCCGCTCAACCAGGCGTCGATGGCCACGGTCACGCGCGAGGAGTCGGGCGACGCCGCCGGCATCTACAACATGGCGCGCAACCTGGGCGGCTCGGTCGGCCTGGCCGTCATCGGCACCTTCATCGACCGGCGCAACAGCCTGCACATCGACCGGCTCGGCGAAACGCTCAACGCGAATTCCACGCTGGTGCAGGAACGCCTGGCCGGCAGCACCGCGAGCCACTTCGCGCAGGTCGGCGACTTCGCCTACGCGCAGCTGCAGGCGATGAAGGAGATCGTGCTGACCATCCATCAGCAGGCCAGCGTCATGACCTTCTCCGAAACCTTCTACGTGCTCGCGGCCGCGCTGCTGCTCTGCGTCCCGCTCGCGCTCACGCTCAAGACACCGCAGCAGCCCGGCAAGG
The DNA here is from genome assembly GCF_050632235.1 of Roseateles chitinivorans. GTDB lineage: Bacteria > Pseudomonadota > Gammaproteobacteria > Burkholderiales > Burkholderiaceae_C > Roseateles > Roseateles chitinivorans_A. Next base: position 6,086,662 of record NZ_CP192584.1, read on the forward strand.
CGCCGGTGTCCAACGACGCGCATTGAGATTCCCATGCTCCACTCCCCTCCCCTCTCTGTTCCGCTCTCCCGCTTCCGGCTCTCGGGGCCGCTCAGGCTCACCACGCTCACGACCTTGTCGGCCGTGGCGGCTGCGGCCGCCATGCTGCTGCTCGCCGGCTGCACCACCGTCGGCCCCGACTACAACGGCGCGCCGGCCGTCGCGGCCGATGCGCTCCAGCCATCGCGCTTCAAGCGCGACGACGCCTCGACCAGCGCCACGACCCAGGCCTCCGCGGACGCTCCCGCGCCGGTCCCGGCGCAGTGGTGGCGCGCGCTTGGCGACGCCACGCTCGACGGACTCGTCGAACAGGCGCTGAGCCAGAGCCCGACGCTGCAGGCCGCCGAGGCGCGTCTGCGTTCCGCGCGCGCCGCGTTCAACGAACAGGAAGCCAACGGCCGTCCGAAGGGCTCGGCCTCGGCACTCGGCGGCGGCGTCTGGCAAGGGCCGGGCACCGACCACGAGAGCTCGCTCCATCTCTACAGCGTCGGCTTCGACGCGACCTGGGAAGTCGACCTCTTCGGCGGCACCAGGCGCGCGGTCGAGTCCGCTTCCGCGCAGGCGCAGGCCGTGCAGGCGGACCTCGCCGATGCGCAGGTCTCGTTGACGGCGGAGGTCGCCTCGACCTACGTCGGCCTGCGCGCCCAGCAACGCCGGCAGGCGCTGTTGCGCGACACCGCGGCCTTCGACGCGCAGGCGTTGACGCTCGTGCGCCAGCGGCGCGACCAGGGCGTCGCGAACGCCGACGACGTCGAGCAACGCGCCCAGCAAGGCGAAGCGACGCAGGCCTCGCTGGCCGACGTGGCGGCGGACATCGCCGCCTCGCTCGACCGGCTGGCCTTGCTGACTGGACAGGCACCCGGCGCGCTCGATGCGCAGCTGGCCTCGTCGCAGTCCGCGCCGCTCGCGCTGCCGCAAGCACCGGACAGCGTCGCCATCGGCGATCCCGCCTCGCTGCTGCAGCGTCGTCCGGACATCCGCGCGGCCGAGCGCCGCCTCGCCGGCCGCAACGCGCAGATCGGCCAGGAGAAGGCGAAGTACTTCCCCAAGCTCAGCCTGCTGGGCAACCTCGGCGTCGCCGGCACCAACCCCGGCAAGCTGCTGCGCACCGACAACCTCGCGCTCGCCGCCGTGCCCTACCTGAGCTGGAACTTCCTCGACTTCGGCCGGACCGCGGCCGCCGTGCGCGAGGCCGAAGCGGGCCGCGACGAGGCCGTCGCCAACTACAAGGCCACGGTGCTCGGCGCGCTGCAGGATGCCAACACCTCGCTGGCGCGCTTCGGCCGGCAACGGCAGTCGGTCCAGCATCTGATCGCGCAGCAGGGCTCCACCGAACGGACGCTGGACCTGACGCGGCAACGCCGACAGGCGGGCGCCGCGAGCCAGATCGACCTGCTCGACGCACAGCGCCGCGACACCGACGCGAAATTGAAGACGCTGGACGGCGAGTCCGCGCTGCTCAAGGACTTCGTGGCCTTGCAGAAGAGCCTCGGCCTGGGCTGGGAGCGTGGAATGGATTGACCTTCATTGTTATGCAATGAAGGACTAACGCCTCTCGCAAAAGCACAGCCAATCCCATGGTCTCTTAGTTCTCGCATTCAAAGGGGTGCTGACACCCTCCAAACTCCAAGGATAATGAAATTTTATCAACTCAAGGGAGTTGAGACCTAGGTTCGCCAGAGTTATCTCCAATTCCGGCCAAGAATAGAATTTCTGAATGGCACCATCCCTATTCACAAGCCCTGCATTTTCGTTTACCAGATCGAAGTTCCCAAGATATCTCTGTACAAAATTTGCCGATTCCAACGAAGGCACGAGCAACAATAGGTGGCCCTTCTTACGAACAGCGCTCAGAGTAGCTTTCCAATAGCGTGCTCGCCAAGAGGCGGAAGGCGTCGTCAGGACATTCAAGGACACCACCAAATCAAAATTTCCGCGAAGCGCTGGTGGCAAATTCAGTATATTGAGGCAGTCAAATTTCACATTCGGAATATGCGAGCAGCGCAATTTAGCCTGCTCCGCTATCTCCTGCACGAAGTCTAACGCCAAGACTTCGGAAAACCTCCAAGAATGTTTACAAACGAAGGTTCCCACACCGCAACCGGCATCGAGAACGGTCCCTTTTCCGAGCGCGTACCCGTGCTTCGAAAGAAGACTTCCAATTACATCCCGGCGATCTACTCGGACGACATCGCAGACAGACTGCTCGAAGTCCAATGCAAGATCCTTCCATTCCCCTTTATTCATAGCCTCGGCCCGCGTCTCAATATGCGCCAACGGCATCTGCCTTGAGGCTCGACGGCTTCACGTTCTTGCTATAAAACTCTTGTGTAGCCGTTTCATAGTGCACAAGGAGTTTACCGCCTGCGGCAGACCAATACCAAACAAGCCTAGGGTTCCTAAGAAGCCGCTCCGTATAATAATTCAAAACATCCTGCAGAAATTTCTCACGGCGAGAGTCACCATTTTCCTTTGCATTAGACCACTGATAAAATGCCTGTTCAAACATCGTGAATATTCGATCTGCAACCGCTCGCTCTTCGAGCAACAATCGCGATACTTCCGCTTTATTTCCTCGCACCGCACCCACCGCCAAGCGAACCTGCGCCGCTGATGCCTCGTAGTTATCCGGAACCTCAAACAAATGGGATTGCAAAGGGTGCGCAGCTCGTTGTTCTGTGATCGAGATAAAATCTGAGTACACTTGACGTATTAGATCCACGGTCACCTTATCAGAATCCCGACCAGGCTCACGCAAATAAGTCATCACGGCAAATACCAGCGCTATCGCAGACACGACCAACGCCACGACCTCCAGAACAATCGATCCGCGCATCTTCTTCAAAAGCATTTCTTCCCCCTTGCTTGAGTCAAAAAGAAAATGAGGCCGATAGAATTATCGGCCTCACATCAGAATTACTTCTTCTTTGGCTTCCCAGGATTTCTGTGAGGAATCTCCCCAATTGTCTCGCTGAGATTTTCCTGAATTTTCTTTATCGCATTTCTCGCGCCGTCCTTCTGGCCTTGATTGTAGACAGCCTCAAGAACTTCGCTCAGTCTCACGCCGTGATAAAGCGTCATGTCTTCAGTAACCTCCTGGAAGGCCTTCGAGACCTTGGGAGATGCATAGACCGGGATATTCTGGGACGCGATTGGAACAATATTCTTCACCTGCCTTGGCGGCCCCTTTGCCTTAGTCTCTTGAGAACTCGGTGCAGCATCCTTTGACTTCTTCGTAGCCATTTCTCTCCCTCTCTTGGTCGAAAGCTCGCGGCGCCCATCGCAGCGAGCTTCTCTCGATCATGCAGGGCCGCAGCGTCGCCCGCTACCAGTGAAAACCGGAAGATCGGAAAGATCCGTCTGCAGGGCGAATGAATGGCAAGAGTCAGGGCTGTCCGCATCGGTCAAGCCTTCAGGGGTACCGTATATGCCGGACCTCTTTCCGTTGATGCCGACAGGTCGACAGACAGTCAGCGGACATCAACTTTTGCATAATCAGCACGAGTTTGGGCGACGCGTCCTGGTAGGCCTCGTCGAGCCTCTTGGGTGAACTGCGACAGGTGCGGCTCCATAGGGCTACAAGGACAAGCGCCCGATCCTGGGGGCAATCCAACGTATCGGCATGCTCGCGGCGAGGGTAGGCTGGCGTTCATGACCGACGCGTCCTCCCCCGCCACGTCCGCCTCCATCGCGCTGGCGCTCGACGAGACCGGCGAGGGACGACCACCGGGCGGATCGGGCGGGGCGGCCGGCGCCATCCGGCTGGCGCTGCTCAACCTCGCCATCGCGCTGGCCTACGCCGCGCTCGGCGTGCTGGCGCTGAAGCTGATCCTGCCGCCGGACTTCGTCTCCCCGATCTACCCCGCCGCCGGGCTCGCCGTCGCCGCCGCGTTGCGCTGGGGCCCCGGCGTGCTGCCGGGGATCGTGATCGGCGGCGCGGCGGTCAGCCTCACGCTCGGGATCGAGCGCTCGCACATCCAGCCGCTGCAGCATCTGCTGATCGGTGGCGGCGGCGCGCTGCAGGCGTGGCTGGGGGCGTGGCTCGCGAGGCGCTGGACGGGCGAACACCCGCCGCTGTGCGAGCCCGCCGAGCTGCTGCGCTTCCTCGCCGCGACCGCCGGCATCGCCTGCCTCGTCGGACCGAGCTTCGGTGTCGTGGCGCTGTGGATCACCGGCGCGATCGGGCCGTCGCAGCTCGTCTCCCATTGGCTCGCGTGGTGGGTCGGCGATGCCATCGGCGTGCTGATCGGCGCGCCGGTGTCGCTGGCGCTGTTCGGCCTGCCGCGCAAGCACTGGGCGCCGCGACGACTGAGCGTCGCCCTGCCGCTGCTGATCGCGTGCGCGCTGCTGTTCGGCGCCACGCTCCATGTCGCCCGCAACGAGGAGGGCCGCCGGCGCCACGCCTTCGACCTCGAGGCGGTCAACGCGCTGAACACCTTGTCGGACACGCTGTCGATGCCGCTGACCGCGCTCGAGGCCAACCACAGCCTGCTGCTGGTCGCGCCCGGCATCAGCCGCCTCGACTTCGAACGCGCCCATGCCGAGCGCGCCCGCGCCGGCGGTGCCGTGTTCGCGGTCGGCTGGGCGCCGCTGGTGCGTCCGCAGGACATGCCCGCGTTCGAGCGCGCGGCCCAGGCCGACGGTTATGCCGGATACCGCGTATACGAACGGCGCCGGCCCGGCGACCTGACCCCGGATCCCGCCGAGGACCGGCTGCCGATCCGCCTCATCGCGCCGTTCGCGCGCAACCGTCCGGCGCTGGGCGCCAACGTCCGCAACATCCCCCAGGCGCGCGCCGCGCAGGAACGCGCGATGGCCACCGGCGAGCCGTCGGCCAGCGAAAGCTTCCCGCTCTCGCAGGACGCGGGCGTGACGCTGATGGGGGTGGTGGTCTATCGCGCGCTCTACGAAGGCGGCTCCACCGATCCGCGCGATGGCACGGGCCGCGCCCGCCGGCCGATCGGCGTGGCCTTCGCGACGCTGCGCCCGGAGGCGCTGCTGCATGACGCGCTGCCGGCACGCGCGGGCCGGCTCGACTACTGCCTGCTCGACGCCACCGCCGGCAGCCGTCGTCCGCTGCTCGCCGGCGACGAGCGCTGCCTGCATCTGCCCGCCGCGCTGCCGAGCCAGTCGCGCGACTTCGACTTCGCGGGGCGCGCCTGGCGCCTGATCGTCTACAACCCCTCGGGCCTGCCGACGCTCGAAGGCGGCGCCGCCCTGCCCTTCGCCATCGCGGGGCTGGTCGGGACCGCGCTGCTGGGCCTGCTGCTGCTCTCGGTCACCGGCAGCACCGCTCGCGTCGCCCGCCGCGTCGAGGAGGCCACCCAGCGCCTGCGCGCCAGCGAGGACCGCTTCAAGACCATCGTCGAGCACGCGCCGATCGGCGTCGTCTCCTGCGACCTCAACGCGCGGCCACAGGAGATCAACCCCTACTTCTGCCAGCTGCTGGGCCTGAGCGTCGAGCAGCTGCAGGCGCGCTCGATCATGGCGATCACCCATCCCGAGGATCGCGCGGAGGACAGCCGACTGGGCATGGCGCTGATCCGGGGCGAACTCGGCCGCTACAGCCGCATCAAACGCTACATCGGCGGTCAGGGCCAGGTGATCACGGTGCGGTCCACCGTCAGCCTGCTGCGCGACGCGCAAGGACAGCCGGCGCGGCTGCTGGGTGTCGTCGAGGACATCGGCGAGCAGCTCCGCCTCGCCGAACTGGAGCGCATCCATGAGGCCGAGCTCGCCGCCAACCGCGCCAAGAACGAGTTCCTCTCCCGGATGAGCCACGAGCTGCGCACGCCGCTGAACGCGATGCTGGGGTTCTCCCAGCTGCTGGAGTCGGACCCGGAATCGACCCTCAGCGCCCGTCAGCGCGGTTGGCTCGCCCAGATCCAGCAGTCGGGCTGGCATCTGCTGCAGATGATCAACGACACCCTGGACCTGTCGCGACTGGATGCCGGCGGACTGCGCGTGCACATCGACGACCAGGACCTGGGGCCGATCACCTCGGACAGCCTCGCCATGATCGAGACCCAGCGCCAGCGACGCGGGGTGACCCTCGAGGTGGCACTCGATCCCGCCGTCGGCCGGGTGCGCGCGGATGCCACCCGGCTCAAGCAGGTGCTGACCAATCTCCTCAGCAATGCCGTCAAGTACAACCAGGACGGCGGCCGCGTGTGGCTGCGGACGCGCCGCGTCAATGATTCGCAGGTCGAACTGAGCGTGACCGACACGGGTCCGGGTCTGACCGAGGCCCAGATGGCCCAGCTTTTCCAGCCGTTCAACCGGCTGGGCCGGGAGGTCGGCGGGATCGAGGGCACGGGCATCGGGCTGGTGATCACCCAGCGGCTGCTGGAACTGATGGGCAGCCGGCTGCAGGTCCGGAGCAATGCCGGCGAGGGGGCGACGTTCAGCTTCGAACTGCCGATTTCTTCGGTAGATCAATGACTTAAGTCGATCCTAAGACGGCGGGCTCACACTCGGTTTCAAGGGTAGCCCTCCCGTGACTCACCTGATTTCCGGCGCCTTAGCACTCATCCGGCATGAGTGCTAATATTCCCAGCGTCGGGTCGGAGGACCGCCCCGATACAGGAGCAAAGAACCCATGTCCAACACCCTTGCATTGAAGGTCCGCGATCCCTGGTCCCTGGTGCCATCGCTCGGGAACCTGGATGCGTACATCACGGCGATCAACCACATCCCGCTGCTGACGCCGGAAGAAGAGAAGGATTACGCCACGCGTCTGAAGACGCATGGCGACGTGGACGCGGCCGGTCGGCTGGTGCTGTCGCACCTGCGGCTGGTGGTGTCGATCTCGCGCCAGTACCTGGGCTACGGGTTGCCGCAGGGCGACCTGATCCAGGAAGGCAACGTGGGCCTGATGAAGGCGGTCAAGCGCTTCGACCCGGAGCAGAACGTCCGCCTCGTCTCGTACGCGATGCACTGGATCAAGGCCGAGATCCATGAGTACATCCTGAAGAACTGGCGCATGGTCAAGGTCGCGACGACCAAGGCGCAGCGCAAGCTGTTCTTCAACCTGCGCTCGAAGAAGCACGCGCTGAAGGAACATGCCGAGAACCAGCAGCGCACCTCGCTGACGGAAGCCGAGATCGCCCTGGTGGCGGAGGAGCTCAACGTCAAGCCCGAGGACGTGGTCGAGATGGAGACGCGGCTGTCCGGTGGCGACGTGGCGCTGGAGCCGCAGACCGACGACGATGGCGAGACCTTCGCGCCGATCGCCTACCTGGCGGACGACACGCAGGAACCGACGCGGGTGATCGAGTCGAAGTCGCGTGACCGCCTGGCCACGGACGGCCTGCACAAGGCGCTGGAGCAACTCGACGACCGCAGCCGGCGCGTGGTCACGGAGCGCTACCTGAACGTCAACGACGACGGCTCCGGCGGCATGACGCTGCACGAACTGGCGGCGGAATACGGCGTCTCCGCGGAACGCATCCGGCAGATCGAAGTCGCCGCGATGAAGAAGATGCGCAAGGCGATGGTGGCGGAAGCCGCTTGATCCACGAGTCGCTCGATCCTCTGATCGACGCGCCATGAAGAAGGCCCCGCGATGCGGGGCCTTCGTCTTTTCTGGCGAGCGTCCACCCCTCGTACCGGAGGCCTGCAGGGGCCAGGGGGCCGGCCCGATTTGTGGAACATGTGACACGTATGAGGGCCGGCCCCCTGGCCCCTGCAGGCCGAGCGCCCGTTTACTGGCCGGCGATCAGCGTCTTGATGTCACCCATCAGCGCCTGCGCTCCCGCGCCATAGCGCGAGAACACCCGCACCCGCCCCTGCGGGTCGAACAGGAAGCTCGCTGCCGTGTGGTCCATCGTGTAGCTGTCCGGTGTCTTCCCAGGCACCTTCGCGTAGTAGATCTTGAACTCCTTGGCCGTGGCCTTGAGCTGCTCCGGCGTGCCGCGCAGCGCGACGAAGCAGGGGTCGAAGTTCCCGAGGTAGGCCTTCAGCAACTCGGGCTTGTCGCGCTCCGGATCGACGGTGATGAACACGCCCTGCACCTTGTCGCCGTCCGGCCCGAGGGCCTGCTTGACCTGCGCCAGTTCGGCCAGCGTGGTCGGGCAGACGTCCGGGCATTGCGTGAAGCCGAAGAACACGACGACGACCTTGCCCTTGAAGTCCTCCAGCGTGCGGGTGCGGCCATCCTGGTCCGGCAGGCTGAAGCTGCGCGCATATGCGGCGCCGGTCAGGTCCACGCCCTGGAAACTGGCCTTGGGCGCCGAGGAGAACCCCAGCTTGTCGCAGCCTGCCAGCAGCGTCGCCGCCCCGAGCGCGCCCAGGGCGCCAAGACCCACAAATCGTCGCGAGATCATCCGTCCATCCGATCCGAAAGAAGGTCCCGAGGTCCGCCGCCGTTCAGCTGATCCAGGGACTCACGTAGTGGTCCAGCAGCAGCGCGCCGAAGAGCAGCGACAGATGCCAGAGCGAGAACATGAAGGTCTTGCGCGCCAGCGCTTCCGAGTAGGCCCGCCACAGCTTGAACGCGTGATGGCAGAACCTCAGCCCCAGCACGATCGCCGCCGCCAGGTAGATCCAGCCGCTCATGCCCGTCAGGAAGGGCAGCAAGGTCGCGGCGAACAGCACCCAGGTGTACAGGAAGATCTGCAGCCGCGTGAACTCGTTGCCGTGCGTCACCGGCAGCATCGGCAGCCCGGCCTTGCGGTAGTCCTCGCTGCGGTACAGCGCCAGCGCCCAGAAATGCGGCGGCGTCCACAGGAAGATGATCAGGCACATCAACCAGGCTTCTGAGCCCAGGTCACCGCGCATCGCCGCCCAGCCCAGGACCGGCGGCATCGCGCCGGACGCGCCGCCGATCACGATGTTCTGCGGCGTCATCGGCTTCAGGACCATCGTGTAGATGATGGCGTAGCCGACGAAGGTCGCGAAGGTCAGCCACATCGTCAGCGGATTCACCAGCACGTACAGGATCGCCGACCCGAGCGCGCACAGCCCGCCCGAGAACAGCAGCGTCTGGTTGCGGCTCAGTTCGCCGCGCGCCGTCGGACGCCAGGCGGTGCGCTTCATCTTGGCGTCGATGTGCTGCTCGATCAGGCAGTTGAAGGCGGCCGCCGCGCCCGCCACCAGCCAGATGCCGCCGGTACCGGCGATCAGCCGCACCCATTCCTCGCCCTGCGGCATGCCGGGGATCGCCAGCGCCATGCCGATGACCGCGCAGAACACGATCAGCTGCACGACCCGGGGTTTGGTCAGTTGGTAGAACTGCCACCAGCGGGAGGGCATGGCGGCCTGCGTCGCGGAACTCATTTCGAACCCATCGTCAGGATGCCGGCGCGCACGGGCACCGGCTCAATCACAGTTGTCGTCCGGCCGGCACGCAGCCGCGCCAGCACGATCGCACACATCAGCAGCAGCGCCGCGGCGCCGCCGGTATGGGCCAGCGCGGCCACCAGCGGCCATCCCAGCACCACGTTGGACAGGCCCGAGGCCAGCTGCCACGCCCCCACCGCCAGCAGGCGGCGCGCCCAGCGCCGGGCTTCGGGACCGTCACTGCCGCCTGCGCCGCTGCCGCCCTGGCGCCACAAGGCCCAGGACAGCGCCAGCAACGCGGCGAACACGATCATCGCGCCGCCACGGTGCGCCAGGTGGATCGCGGTCAGCGCCTCGAAGGGCAACCAGCCGCCGTGGGCGCCGCGACCCAGCTCGCGCCACAGCGTGAAGCCGTGTTCGAAGTCGGTCGGCGGCAGCCATTGTCCCTGGCAGGTCGGGAAGTCCTGGCAGGCCAGCACCGCGTAGTTCGTGCTGACCCAGCCGCCCAGCGCCACCTGCACGATCGCGAGCAGCGTGAAGGCCGCGAACGCGCGCCTCAACCCGGCCGGCCAGGCCAGCGGCTTCGGCGCGTAGGACTCGGCCTGCCACGCCAGCAGCATCAGCAGCCCGAGTGCCAGCAGCAGGTGCGTCGTCACGATCGCCGGGAACAGCTTCATCGTCACCGTCCAGGCGCCGAAGATCCCTTGCACCAGGATCCACACCAGCGACAGCGTGGACCACCACGGCGACGGTGTCGTCTCGCCGGTGCGACGGCCGCGCGCCCACACCCACCAGCTCAGCACGACCAGCACCACGAGCAGGAAGCCCACGCCGCCCGCCATGTAGCGATGCAGCATCTCCATCCAGGCCTTGCCGTGCGTCACCGGCCCCGTCGGCATCGCCGTCTGCGCGGCGAGGATCTCGGCCTTCGCGCCGATCGGCGAGGCGCTGCCGTAGCAGCCGGGCCAGTCGGGGCAGCCGAGGCCGGAATCGGTCAGCCGCGTCAGCGCGCCGATGAGGATCAGGTCGAAGGTCAGGAAGGTCGCCAGCAGCGTCAGCGCCCGCAGCCGCTTCGCCGCCGAATCGCCGCGATGCCGCCACTGCCACCAGACCAACGGCACCGCGCCGACGAGCGCGGCCATCGCCAGCAGCTCCAGCAGCGGCTCGAAATCGAAACCGAGCGCCAATCCGTTCATGCGCGGGCCGTCCTCGTCATCATCGGCCCGGCTTGTCCCAGCCGGCGTTGGCGCGCATCAGGCGCTCGAGGTCCTTCTTCAGCCGCGACGGTTCCGGCGTCGCCGGCGAGCGCAGCATCCAGCGCCCCATCGGATCGACCAGGAAGAGGTGCTCGCCCATCCGGCGTCCCGGCGCGGCCATCAGCCAGCCCTCGATCGCGGCGCGCGGCGCGCGCAGCACCGTCGCCGGCGCGCCGTGGCCGGTCAGCGCGTCGACCTGCGCCGGCGTCAGCGCGACGTCGTCGGGCAGCAGCACCAGCTTGTCGAGCTTGTCGCGGTCCTTGCCGAGCATCTCGCGCAGTTGGCGCTGCATGAAGAGCATGCGCTCGCAGGCCTCGTCGCAGGCCCGGTCCGGCACGTAGGTCAGCAGCCACTGCCCCTTGAGCGATGCCGCGGCCACCGGCGCGCCCTGCAGCGTCGCCAGGGGCATCGCGGTGGGCAGATCGCGCGTCGGCGTGATCAGGTCGCTGTAGGCGCGGCCGCGCAGGTCCAGCACGTAGAAGCTGAAGTACGACGCGATCACCGGCGCCGCGCAGACCAGCATCACCAGCCACAGCGTCCAGCGCGTGCGCTTCGGCGGATCGAGGTCGGGCATCGGCACCGAATGGACGGCGAGCGTCACCGGACCGTCGGGCGGCAGCGGCGTGTCGAGGGGCGCCGGGGCGGCATCGCGGCCGTGGTCATGCTCGTCACGCATCACGCTGTTCATCGGAGACCTTGGTGGCACGGGCCGCACGCACGGCACGGCCGGCGCGGTAGGGAGCGAGGACTTGGAACCAGACATAGAGACCCAGGATCAGCGCCGCAAGTGCAAACCATTGAAATGCGTATCCGTAATGCTTGTGGACGTCGACCGCGGGCGGCGGCCAGTGGCGGTGGAGACCGTCGGCCGCCTCCGGCGCGGAGGCCGCACCGGCCGGTGACGCCCCCCGGTCCGGCTCCGTCTGCAGCAGCACCTGCGGCAGCAGCCGCAGACCGGTCTCGGCCTGCAAGGCCGCGAGATCCACATTCTGCCGGATCGGCCCCGTCTCCGCGTCCCGGCCCAGCGCATAGGCCTTCGATACGGACGCCGCCAACCGGCCCTCGATCCGCACCTCGCCCGTCGGCGTGACCACCGGCGGCAGCGCTTCGCGCTGCGCCGCGTTGCGCGGCCCCCAGCCGCGCTGCACCAGGATCGCATCGTGGCGACCCGCGAGCTTCAGCGGCGTCACCACATAGAAGCCGGTGTGGCCGTCCATCACGCGGTTGTCGAGGTAGACGGTGTGCGCCGCATCCCATTCGCCGACCAGCACGGCGCGGCGATGTTCGAGCGACTGCTGCGGCGGTCGATCCGCGCCTGGCAGCGCGGCGGTCACGAGCGGCGCCTCCTGCCCGCGTTCGTCGATCGCCCGCTGCATCGTCTTTTTCTGATCGGCCCGATCGAGTTGCCAGGCCCCGAGCGACAGCCCCGCCGCCACGCCGGCGATCGTCGCGATCACCACGATCGCATGACGCCTTCGGGCCCGGCCCGATGGCCCCGCCGGGGCCGGTTGGGAATAATCGTCCGCCATGAAAGTCATCGTCCTCATCGCGTTCATCGGCATCCTGGCCGCGCTCTTCTCGGCCGGCATCCTGATGCTGCGCAAGCAGAAGGGCAAGGCCACCATGGCCCGCGCACTGGCGGTGCGCGTCGGGCTGTCGGTGGCGCTGTTCCTGTTCATCCTCTTCAGCGCCTGGATGGGATGGATCCATCCCACGGGCCTGCCGATCGGAAAGTGATCGGCAACTGATCGGAAAGTAAAAAGCGCCGCTTCAAGCGGCGCTTCTTCATTGTGCGCCGGTGGGCGCGGTCACAGCCAGTAGACGATGACGTAGAGGCCCAGCCACACCACGTCCACGAAGTGCCAGTACCAGGCCGCGCCCTCGAAGCCGAAGTGGCGGTCCGGCGTGAAGTGCCCCTTCATCAGCCGCAGCGTGATGAACAGCAGCATCAGCATGCCCACGAACACGTGGAAGCCGTGGAAGCCCGTCAGCATGTAGAAGGTCGAGCCGAAGATGCCCGAGTTCAGCTTCAGGTTGAGCTCGTGGTACGCGTGGAAGTACTCGTAGCCCTGGAAGCCCAGGAAGGTCATGCCCAGGATCACCGTCGCCCACATCCAGGCGATGGTCTTGGCGCGCTTGCCCGCGATCAGCGCATGGTGCGCGATGGTCAGCGTGACGCCCGAGGTCAGCAGCAGCGCGGTGTTGATCGTCGGGATCGGCCACGGGCCCATCGTCGCGAACGCGTCCACCGTGCCCGCCGGCGAGGCGGTGGCACCCGCAGCGACGCTGGGCCACAGGCCGTTGAAGTCGGGCCACAGCAGCGCATTGTCCAGGCTGCCCAGCGTGGGGATGCTGTAGCCGCGCGACCAGAACAGCGCGCCGAAGAAGGCCGCGAAGAACATCACCTCCGAGAAGATGAACCAGCCCATGCTCCATCGGAACGACAGGTCGATGCGGTCGCTGTACTGGCCGGTCTCGCTCTCGCGGATCGCGTCGCCGAACCACTGCTTGAGCGTGAACGCCCACCACAGCAGCCCGAACAGCAGCGACCACTTGCCCCAGTCGTGGCCGTTGATCCACTGGCCCGCGCCCAGGATCACCCAGAACAGGCCGAACGCGGCCATCGCTGGATGCCGCGAGGGGCCGGGCACGAAGTAATAAGGCGTGTTGCCATGAGTCGTCGTTGCCGACATGCGTTCTTCTCCTCGAACTCGGTTCTCAGTTCATTGCCGCACCGCTGCTCACCACCCAGCGGACCAGCAGGATCAATCCGACCACGAACACCGCCGCGGCGATGACGCCCGCCACGATGACGTGCAGCGGATTGAGCTGCGATACATCCTTGTCGTAATCCGATCCCTTGCGCACGCCGAAGAAGGACCAGCCCACCGCGCGCAGCGTGGCCCAGAAGGAGCCCTTGCGCCGCATCGCCTGCTTCAGATCCTCGCCCGGCTTCAGGTCATCGGACATCGTCGCTATCGTCGTTCAGCATCGTCGTTCTGCACAGCCCGCCGCTCAGGCGCCGGGCTGGATCTTCACTTCGCCCGCGGGCGTCTTCACCGTGGTCGGCGCCGACAGGCTCGCCTGGGCCTTGCCCTTCCCCGCGACCTCGAAGAAGGTGTACGACAGCGTGATCGTGCGCACGTCCTTCGGGATCTTCGGGTCGATGACGAACACCACCGGCCATTCCTTCTGCTCGCCCGGCTTCAGCGTGTACTCGTTGAAGCAGAAGCACTCGAGCTTGTTGAAGTACGGCGTCGCCTGCTTGGGCGCGTAGCTCGGGATCGCCTGCGCCGACATGGTCCGCGTCTGGATGTTCTGGAAGGTGTACATCACCGTCGTCAGCTCGCCCGGATGGACCGTCAGGTAGCGCTTGGCCGGCTTGAAGTCCCACGGGCCGCGCGCGTTGGCGTCGAACTCGATCGAGATCGTCCGGCTGTAGTCGATCTGCGTGTTCTTCACGTCCTCGGCGCGCACCGCGTGCTGGCGCTCCGACAGCGACAGCACGTTGATGCCCAGCGCCGTGCAGATCGCCCGGTACATCGGCACCAGCGCGTAGCCGAAGCACGCCATCACCGCCACCACGACCAGCAGCTTGCCGGTCATCCGCAGGTTCTCCCGGCGGATCCAGCTGGCGCGCTTGGTCGGTTCGGTCATGACGCCCCGAGGAACGCGATCTTGACCACGAAGCCGATCCCGAAGATCGCCGCCACGCTGGCCAGGATGAGGGCCAGGCGCAGGTTGCTCTTGCGTTGCTCGGGCGTCGGCGACATCGATCGGTCCTCGGATTCCGCTGCGGTGGCAATTTCGATCAGGCGATGATCTTCGTGGCCGTCACGTCCAGCTTGGGCGGCGTCTCGAAGGTGTGGAACGGCGCCGGCGACGGCACTTCCCATTCCAGGCCCTCGGCGGCTTCCCACGGCTTCTGCGGGGCCTTCGCGCCCTTGCCGCGCATCATCGGGATGGCCACGGCGAGGAAGAAGTAGACCTGCATCAGACCGAAGCCGAAGGCGCCGATCGAGGCCACCGCGTTGAAGTCGGCGAACTGCATCGGGTAGTCGGCGTAGCGTCGCGGCATGCCGGCCAGGCCGAGGAAGTGCATCGGGAAGAAGGTCAGGTTGAAGAAGATCAGCGAGCCCCAGAAGTGGATCTTTCCGCGCGTCTCCGAGTACATGACGCCGCTCCACTTCGGACCCCAGTAGTAGACGCCGGCAAACAGCGCGTACAGCGAGCCGGCCACCAGCACGTAGTGGAAGTGGGCCACCACGTAGTAGGTGTCCTGGAGCTGGATGTCGACCGGTGCGACCGCCAGGATGAGGCCCGTGAAGCCGCCCATCGTGAACACGAAGATGAAGCCGACGGCCCACAGCATCGGGGTCTCGAAGGTCATCGAGCCGCGCCACATCGTCGCCAGCCAGTTGAAGATCTTCACGCCGGTCGGGACCGCGATCAGCATCGTCGCGTACATGAAGAACAGCTGACCCGTGACCGGCATGCCGGTGGCGAACATGTGGTGCGCCCACACGATGAAGGACAGGATCGCGATCGAGGCCGTCGCGTACACCATCGAGGCGTAGCCGAACAGGCGCTTGCGGGCGAAGGCCGGGACGATCTGGCTCACGATGCCGAACGCCGGCAGGATCATGATGTAGACCTCGGGGTGGCCGAAGAACCAGAAGATGTGCTGGTACATCACCGGGTCGCCGCCGCCCGCGGGCGTGAAGAAGCTGGTGCCGAAGTGGCGGTCCGTCAGCGTCATCGTGATCGCGCCGGCGAGCACCGG
This sequence comes from Roseateles chitinivorans, assembly GCF_050632235.1. Lineage (GTDB taxonomy): Bacteria > Pseudomonadota > Gammaproteobacteria > Burkholderiales > Burkholderiaceae_C > Roseateles > Roseateles chitinivorans_A. The sequence goes on from NZ_CP192584.1 coordinate 6,102,019, forward strand.
CATCACCGCGATCAGCAGGTAGGCGGTGATCAGCCAGGTCCACGCGAACATCGGCATCTTCATCAGCGTCATGCCGGGGGCGCGCATGTTGAGGATGGTCACGATGATGTTGATCGAGCCCATGATCGAGGACGCGCCCAGGATGTGCATCGCGAAGATGCCGGCGTCCATCGACGGGCCCATCTGCAGCGTCAGCGGCGCGTAGAGCGTCCAGCCCGCGGCCGGCGCGCCGCCGGGCATGAAGAACGAGCCCACCAGCATCAGCGCCGCCGGGATCATCAGCCAGAAGCTGAAGTTGTTCATCCGCGCGAAGGCCATGTCCGACGCGCCGATCTGCAGCGGGATCATCCAGTTCGCGAAGCCGACGAAGGCCGGCATGATCGCGCCGAACACCATGATCAGGCCGTGCATCGTCGTGAACTGGTTGAACAGCTCAGGATTGAAGAACTGCAGGCCCGGATGGAACAGCTCGGCACGGATGCACAGCGCCAGGATGCCGCCGATCATCAGCATCGTGAAGCTGAACAGCAGGTACATCGTGCCGATGTCCTTGTGGTTCGTCGCGAAGACCCAGCGCCGCCAGCCCGTCGGGGCATGGTGGTCGTGGTGATCGTCATGGTCATGGGCATGACCGGTCGGGTGGTCGAGCACTGCACTCATGTCAAATCCTCGGTAGCTGGTCGCCGGGGCGATCTGGCGTTCAGTCGGTCAGGCGGAAAGGGTCGGGTCGGGCGCGCGTGACCGCCGGTCACTTGGCGCGCTCGGCCACGACTTCCGCGGGCTGCACGATCTGGCCGGTCTTGTTGGACCAGGCGTTCTTCGTATAGGTGACGATGGCGGCGATCTCGCTGTCCTTGAGCACCGTCTTCCAGGCCGGCATCTGGCCCTTGCCGTTCAGCACCAGGTGGAGCTGCTGGGTGTGGTCCTCGGCCTTCACGATCGCCGAGCCGTCCAGCGCCGGGAACTGGCCCGCGCCCTTGCCGTCGGCCTTGTGGCAGACCGCGCAGTTGGCGTCGAACAGCTTCTGGCCGCGGGCCTGCAGCTCGTCCATCGTCCAGACCTTGCTCGGATCGTCCGCCTTGGCGGCGATCTTCTTCTGTTCCTCGCCGACCCAGGCGCTGTAGTCCTTGGCGCTCAGCACCTTGACGTGGATCGGCATGTACGCGTGCTCCTTGCCGCAGAGCTCGGCGCACTGGCCGTAGAAGTCGCCGGTCTTCTCGGCCTTGAACCAGGTGTCGCGCACGAAGCCCGGGATCGCGTCCTGCTTGACGCCGAAGGCCGGCACCATCCAGGCGTGGATGACGTCGTCGGCGGTCGTGATGATGCGGATCTTCTTGTCGACCGGCACGACCAGCGGGTTGTCCACCTTGAGCAGGTAGTTGTCGACCTGGCCGGGGTGGCCGGAGTCCGACAGCGCGCGGTGCGAGGCGTCCAGCGTCGAGACGAAGCCGATGCCCTCGCCCTCGCCCTTCAGGTAGTCGTAGCCCCACTTCCACTGGTAGCCGGTGGCCTTGATCGTGAGGTCGGAGTTGGTGGTGTCCTTCATCGCCACGACGACCTTGGTCGCCGGCAGCGCCATCAGGATGACGATGATGAAGGGCACGACGGTCCACGCGATCTCGACCTTCACGCTCTCGTGGAAGTTGGCGGACACGGCGCCCTTGGACTTCCGGTGCTTGAAGATCGAATAGAACATCACGCCGAACACGGCGAGGAAGATCGCCAGGCAGAGGATCAGCATCATGTTGTGCAGCCACATCTGCTCATGCGCGATCTTGGTGACCGGCGGGTGCAGATTCAGCTGGTTGACGGCCGGACCTCCGGGGAGGTCGTTGACCGCCAAGGCGACCTGGCTGGCCAGCGCGGCCGTCAGGCCGAACGCGAGCTGGCTGCAGCGGCGCCCCAGTTGCACACAACTGTGTTCAATCGTCATGGTCGTCTCTTTATCCAGTCTTTCTCAAGCTCTTGTCACCCGGGTCTCCTCCAGGCGGCTTCGGCGCTCGAGCCCGCTCGTAGCGCGGGCTCCGGCGCCAAGCGATGGCGGAAACCTACGGGGCCAGCAGACGTACTCCAGTCGGGGGCGGATTCTAGCCCACCCCCTGGCGCACTATGACTGGGCGCGACGCGCCGAACCGCCCAGGATTACCCGCAGAATGGTGCGCTCTCGCCCTCTGAAAGCGCGGGGCTAGCCGAGCCCGCGAAGGACGGGGGTCAGTGTTTGCCCGCGCCGCGCACCATCGCCCGCATCTGATCCAGCGAGACCTCGGTCGTGGCCGCCACCTTCACCTTCGGTTGAGGCTTGAACGCATGGCCGTAGACCAGTTCGATGCTCAGCGACAGGCGGCCGTCCGGGCCGCGCAGCGATTCGAGCGCGTGCATGAGCCGTTCGCGCCAGGATTTCGTGCGCAGACCGCGCAGCCGGGCCGGCGCGAGGTTGCCGCCGAGTGCGCGCAGATCGCGCAGCAGGTCCTGCGGCGAGCCCCAGGTGAGGCGCAGATGTTCCTGGTCCATCACCGGATCGGCGAAGCCCGCGTGCACGAGCAGGTCGCCGAGGTCATGCATGTCGACCCAGTCCGGCGCCGGGGTCCCCAGCCCTCGCGGGCGAAGATCGGGCGCAGTTCGATGAAGCTGTCGGGACCGAGGCACGAGAACATCAGGCAGCCCTCCACCGCCAGTCCCGCGTGCCAGGTCTTCACCAGCGCGGGCTTGTCGGCTTCGGCATGGAGTTCCATGTTGGACCACGCCAGTTGTGCGGCGCCGGCGGGCGGATCGGTGATGAGCTCGGTCGGCGCGCTGCCGCGCAGCTTGTCCACCATCGATTGCATGAAGCCGCGCTTGAGCCGCTGCGCGAGCAGCGCGCGCACGTCGGCGTCGGGTTCGAGCCACAGCTGCGTCGCTTGCGGGTAGTGCTGGCGCAGGCCTTCGTCGCCGCCGCCGATCGACGGGCGGCTCTGCAGCACGGCCGTCGGCTGGAGGCGGATCACCGGCAGCCGGTCCAGCATGCGCGTGGCCACTTCCTGATGCAGCCACGGGGCCTGGTCCGACGCGGCCAGGCGATGGCGCTGCCGCCGCGCCGCGCCCGCATCGATCTGCTGTGTGCTTGGCGGCAAGGCCTCATCTCCAGTCATGGGGCAGGATTGTAGGCGGCCATGCTTGACCTGTTCCGGCGCCGGGCATTGGCGCGATCCTCGATGGGCAGCGGCCTCGCGCGGTTCTGGCCGGGGCAGTGCGCGTTCTGCCGATGCTGGTGCCGGGGTCCGTTGTGCGAAGACTGCGAGGCGCAGCATCCGGTCGACGCGGGGCCGCGCTGCGCGCTCTGCGCCCTGCGGCTGCCGGCCGGCACGCGCGCCACGGACGCGATGCGCTGCGGGCGTTGCGCGTCCCATCCGATGCCGTTGTCGCGTTGCGTCGCGGGGATGGACTACCTGTTCCCGTGGGACCGGCTGCTGCTCGGGCTGAAGTTCGGCGAGCGACTCGAACATGCACCACTGCTCGCGGCGCGGTTGTCCCGCGCGCTGGAACTGGCGCGGGTCGACGCGCCCGACCTGATCGTGCCGGTTCCACTGTCGGTCCAACGCTTGCGCGAGCGCGGCTACAACCAGGCGCACGAGATCGCGCGGCGACTCACACTCCCCTTGGACGCGCAGCGACAATCACGACTTTGCGCGCTGACCCTGATGCGTGTGCGTCACACCGACCCGCAGGCGCAGTTGCCGCTGGACGAGCGCCGCGGCAATCTGCGCGGCGCGTTCGCCGTCGTGAAGCCGGTGCACGGGCAGCGCGTCGCGATGGTCGACGATGTCATGACCAGCGGCGCCACGCTGCACGAGGCCGCGCTGGCCTTGCGTCGCGCCGGCGCCCGCGACGTGCAGGCCTGGGTCGTCGCGCGCACGCCCTGATTCCTGTCGAAAGAGCTTCGTCCATGTTCAACATCGTGCTGGTCCATCCGGAGATTCCGCCCAACACCGGCAACGTGATCCGGCTCGCGGCCAACACCGGCTGCCGGCTGCATCTGATCGAACCGCTGGGGTTCTCGATGGAGGACAAGCTGCTGCAACGCGCGGGTCTGGACTATCACGAGTACGCGCCGGTGCTGCGGCACGCGGATTGGGACCGCTTCATCGCCGCCGAGCGGCCCGATGCGGCGCGGATGTTCGCGTTCACGACGCGCGGCAGCCGGCTGCTGCCGTCGGTCGAACTCAAGCCCGGCGACTGGCTGATCTTCGGTTGCGAAACGGCGGGCTTGCCAACCCCCTTGCGCGACAGCTTCCCGCTTGATCAACGCGTGCGGCTGCCGATGCGCGACGGACAGCGCAGCCTGAACCTCAGCAATGCCGTGGCGGTGGCGGTCTTCGAGGCCTGGCGGCAGAACGGCTACGCCGACGGCGTCTAGCCCCCGCTATTCGCGATCCAGCTTCAACTGCCTGATCAGCGCGCCCCAGCGCTGACGCTCGTCGCGCATCAAACTGTCGAGCCCTTCGGGCGACGTGCCTGCCGCACTGAAGTACAGCGGCAGCAGTTCGCGCCGGAAGCTCTCGCCGCGGACGATGCGGATGACTTCGTCAGCAACGCGACGAACGATGCCATCCGGTGTACCCGCCGGCGCCAGCAATGCCTGCCACGACGTCGCCTCGAAGCCGGGATACCCCGACTCGGCGACGGTCGGCAGTTCGGCGAGCGCCCCGAAACGTCCGGCGCTCGTCACCGCCAGCGCCTTCAGCTTGCCTGCCTTGACCTGCGGCATCGCGATGGCCGGCACCATGAAGCCGGCATGGATCTGACCGGCCAGCATCGCGTTCACGACCTGCGGGAAGCCGGCATACGGCACGTGGACCAGCTTCAACCCGGCGCGCGCGATGAACGATTCCATCGCCAGGTGCGCGGCACTGCCGTTGCCGATGCTGCCGTAGTTCAATGCGCCCGCGCGCTGCTTCGCCAGCGCGACGAACTGCGCCAGCGTGTCCACGCCCAGCGACGGCGGCACGACGAGCACGTTCGGCGAACTCGCGATGAAACTGACCGCACGCAGCTCGCGCTGCGGGTCATACGGCAATGACTTCGCCAGCAACGGCGCGGTGATCAACGGCCCCTGGATCGTGAACAGCAGCGTGTGGCCGTCGGGCGATGCCTTCGCGACCGCGCCGGTGCCGATATTGCCGCCGGCGCCGGGCTTGTTGTCGATGACGATGGGCTGACCCAGCGCCTGCGCGAGCGGCTCGGCGAGATAACGCGCAATCAGGTCGGGCGAGCTGCCGCCCGGGAACGGCACGACGAGGCGGATCGGTCGCGACGGCCACGGTGTCGCGGCGCGGCCGGACAGCGGCCAAGCGCCGAACGCGGTCGAGGCCGACGTCGCGGTGGCCGCGACGATCAACGTCCGACGGTTCACCACTCGGACTTGGCCTGGCGCCCCATCAGCGCGTCCAGGGCTTCATGCGTGGTCATGCGGCCTTCCAGCACGTCGACGACCGCAGCGGTGATCGGCATGTCGACGCCGGCGCGCTGCGCACGCGCCAGCACGGTCGGCGCGCTGTAGACGCCTTCGGCGACGTGGCCCAACTTCACGAGGATGCCCGGCAGGTCCAGGCCCTCGGCGAGCAGCAGGCCGACACGGCGGTTGCGCGACAGGTCGCCGGTGGCGGTGAGCACCAGGTCTCCCAGACCCGCGAGCCCGAGCAGCGTCTCCTGCTGCGCGCCCAGCGCGAGCGCGAGCCTTTGCATCTCGGCAAGCCCGCGCGTGATCAGCGCGGCGCGGGCGTTGAGGCCGGGGCCCTTCACGCCCTTCGCCTCGGCGACGAGCCGCAGGCCATCAGCGATGCCGACGGCGATCGCCATCACGTTCTTGACCGCGCCGCCGACTTCGACACCGACCGGATCGGCCGACGAATACACACGCAGCCGCTCGCTGTGGAACGCGGACACGCCCAATTGCGCGAGCGCCGCGTCGCCCGAAGCGGACACGAGCGCGGTCGGCTGGCCGGCCGCCACTTCTTGCGCGAAGCTCGGCCCCGACAGGATGCCCGTGGCCAGCTGCGGCGCGACCTCGCGCGCAATCTCGTGGCCGAGCAGCCCGGTGCCGGCCTCGAACCCCTTGCACAGCCACTGCGCCCGCGCGCCGGCCGGCAACAGCGCCAGCATGCCGCGCAGGCCCGACATCGGCGTCGCGATGACGATCAACCCTTCGCGGCCATGCACGAGCGCGCCGTCGAGGTCGTCGTTCAGTGCCAGCGCTGCGGGCAGCGGCGAATCGGGCAGATAGCGGACGTTGCGGCGATCGGCGCGCATTGCGGCGATCGCCCCGGCGTCGCGCGCCCACAGCATCACGTCATGGCGCGCGCTCGCGGCGATGGCCAGCGCCGTGCCCCAGGCACCGGCGCCGAGCACGCTGATCTTCATGCGCGGAGCAGTCATGGTCGGTTCGGAGGATCGAGGAAGGGAAGCCTGCAATGAAACACGCCGGCCGGCGGACAGATCCGCGAGGCCGGCGCGCTCATGGACCGAGGTTCAGTTCGGGACGGCTTCGCCGCCCTGGCCGTTGGCAGCCAGTTGCGCCTGCTGGGCCTCGAACATCGCCTGGAAGTTCACTTCCGTCAGCATGACCGGCGGGAAGCCGGCGCGCGTGCAGACGTCCGACACGATCGCGCGCAGGTACGGGTAGATCATCTGCGGGCAGACGATCGCCAGGATGCCTTCGAGCTGATCCTGCGGCAGGTTGCGGATCTCGAAGATGCCGGCCTGCTTGGCTTCGATCAGGAACAGGGTCTTGTCCTGCACCGTCGTCGTGACGGTGGCGGTGACGCTGACTTCGAAGAGGCCTTCGGCGACCGGTTCGGCGGCCAGCGAGAGCTTGATGTCGACTTGCGGCTGGGCCTGCTCCAGCAGGATCGCCGGGGCGTTGGGCTGCTCCAGCGACAGGTCCTTCAGGTACATGCGCTGGATCTGGAACACGGGAGCGTTGTTGTCGTCGGCCATGGGGTCATCCAAATGAAAAAGCCCGCCAGCGGCGAGCCGTGGCGGGCATTATGACCGAGCGTTCGCGACACGCCGGTGAGGGTTTCCGGAGATCGGCGAAGACTTCGGGTGTCGCTTCAGGGATCCAGGTATCAGGCCTGCAACAACGGTTGCAATCCGCCGCGCTGGTCCAGCGCCATCAGGTCGTCGCACCCGCCGACATGGGTGTCGCCGATGAAGATCTGCGGCACGGTGCGACGGCCCGTCTGCTGGATCATCGCGTCGCGCTGCGACGGGTCCAGGTCCACACGGACCTCCTCGATCTGGCTGACACCCCGCTGCTTGAGCAGGTGCTTCGCCCGCACGCAGTACGGGCAGACCAGGGTCGTATACATCTTCACGGCGGCCATCGCCAGTTCTCCAAGAATCGTGTCGAGCGTCCCTCCACCGGCAACGGTCGTGCCGGCGCGGTCGCCAGGGCGGTCAGGCCGCGGACGTCTCGACAGGCAAACTCGCCTCGCGCCAGGCGGTCAGGCCGCCCTGGACAGCGACCGCGTTCGCGTAGCCCTGTTTCTGAAGGATGCCAGCGGCGCGCTGCGCGCGTGCGCCGGTCTTGCACATCAGCACCACCGGCAGGGCCTTGTTGCTGGGCAGTTGCTTGGCCGGAAGCTCCGTGCCAGTCAGCGTCGACAGCGGCACGCTGCGGGCCCCCTTGGCGTGGGCGGCGGCGAACTCCTCCGCCTCGCTCACGTCGACCAGCACGCCCTTCTCGCGGTTGACCAGGCGCACCGCCTCGGCCGTCGGCACGCCGCCCGCCTTGCCGCGCATCGACGTCCACAGCAGCAGACCGCCCGACACCAGGGCCGACAGCACGAGATACCAGTTTTCAATCAGGAACTTCAAGGCGGGGCCCGTTCGGTTGGATGCAAAAGCAGAGGATTATAGAAACCCCGCCAGGCAGGTCCGTCAGCTCAGCTTGAAGGTCGACACTGCCGACTGCAACGCACGGGCCTGCTGCTCCAGGCTGTTGGCGGCGGCGGCGGCCTCTTCGACCAGCGCCGCGTTCTGCTGCGTCATCTGGTCCAGCTGCACCACCGACTCGTTGACGTGGCCGATGCCCTGGCTCTGCTCGGCGGACGCCGCGGTGATCTCGCTGATGATGTCGGAGACGCGCTGCACGCTGGCCACGATCTCCTCCATCGTCGAGCCCGCATCCTGCACCAGGCGCGAACCGGCCTCGACACGGGTGACGCTCGCGCCGATCAGCGTCTTGATCTCCTTGGCCGCCTCGGCGCTGCGCTGCGCCAGCGAACGCACTTCGCTCGCGACCACCGCGAAGCCACGGCCCTGCTCACCCGCACGGGCGGCTTCGACCGCCGCGTTCAAGGCGAGGATGTTGGTCTGGAATGCGATGCCGTCGATGGTGCCGATGATGTCGCCGATCTTGCGCGAGCTCGCGCTGATCTCGTCCATCGTCGAGACGACCTGCCCGACGACCTCTCCGCCCTTCTTCGCGACGGTCGCCGCGCTTCCGGCCAGCTGGTTCGCCTGGCTGGCCGCGTCGGCGCTCTGGCGCACGGTCTCGGTCAGCTGCTGCATGTTGGACGCGGTCTGCTCCAGCGAGCCGGCCTGCTTCTCCGTCCGCACCGACAGATCCTGGTTGCCCGCGGCGATCTCGCGCGAGGCCACCGTCATCGAGTCGGTGCCGCTGCGCACGTTGCCGACGATCGCCGACAGGCCCTGCGACATGTCGCGCACCGCCGCCAGCAGGCTGGCATCGGCGCCCGGTGCGACGCGGATGGTCTGCGAGAGGTCGCCCTCGGCCATCTGGCGCATCACGTCACGGGCGTACTCCGGCTCGCCGCCGAGCTGGCGCCACACGCTGGCGATCAGCAGCCACGACCCCGCGCCCAGGCACACGACGACGATCAGGCCGCTCAGCACGGTCGCCCACAGGCCCGAGCCGACGCCCTTCTCGGCGCTCGCGAGCGTCGCGTCGAAGGTCGTCTTCGCATCGGCGCGCGCGTCGCCGAGCGTCTGCTCCAGCGCCTTCTGCGCGGCCTGCATCTTCGGGATCGAGCCCGCCTGATCGCCCTGCTTGATGCCGAGGAACAGCTGCGCCGTCTCGACCGAGGCGGCGTAGTAGGCCTCGAAGCCGCTTTCCAGTTTCGAGCCGGCATCGGCACGACCGGGGATCGCCTTGATGCTCGCGATCACCTTGCGCATCGCGGTCGCCCGCTCGGCGGCTTCGTCCAGGCGCTTCTTCTCGCCCTCGGCCACGGCGGACTGGATCGTCCCGCCCAGGGCCTCGAGCTGCGCGGCCACCTGGTTGGTGGCCACGAGGTACGGATAGTCGGCCTCGCCCAGCGCGTGGATCGCGCCCGAGGTCCGCGACGAAAAGAACAGCACCACCGCGATGCCCACCGCGAAAACGATCGCCGCCAGCACAGGCAGCATCGCGATACGGGTCTTCAAGTTCATGCCTGACTCCAATCCATCTTTGTCCCAACGATCCCCTTCGACCCCGGCGATTCCGCCCGAAGTCGGCGGCGCCCCGTTTCCCGGCGCGGCGCCTGACACCCGCCACCGGTGCGTCTGCGCGGACTCGGCGGCGGGCGCGGGAGCGGCATGCGCCGCCCCGGTGGCGGCGTCAATCGACGCTCAGCACCACCTTCACCGAGCCGTCGACCGCCGACTTCTCGATGTAGCCGATGGCATCGGCATTCGCGGCGACGAACTTCTTCACGTCGGCCGCGCCGCCCAGTTCCTTGGGCGGCGTTCCCTTGCCCGAGAACACCAGACGCGACCACGCGGCCTTCACCTGCGCGGACGACTTGCCGGTGGCCTTCGAATAGAACTGCTCGCGCGCCGGGGCGCTGTCGGGCAGATCCACCGCCTGCGCGGCGCTGCCGTTGGGCAGCTGGTTGGACTTGCCCAGGAAGATGCTCGCGACCTGGTCGGCGGTCATGCTGGCGACGGGGCTCTTCGGATTGACCACGACGGCGACCTGCGCCTGCGCGACCACGGCGGCGGCGAACAACGCCGCGCCGATCATGGGCTTGATCATGTTGAACTGCATGGGGGCCTCTTCTTCTGATGCTTAGAACACGAAGTCGACGGCGACGCTGTAGACGCCGACGCGCTCGTTGCTGAAGCCCGGCTGGACGTTGTAGAACTGTCCGGCGCCGGTGGTCTTGATGCTGTCGTACTGGGCCTTGACGGCGATGTTGCGCCACACGTCCCAGCGCACGCCCAGACCGATGGTCTTCTGCGGCGTGCTCTGCGCGGCGGTGACCGCGTCGACGACCGCGCGCAGCGGCAGGCCACCCACGACGACCGTGCCCGGGATCGTGTTGTTGACATTGCTGCTGTCGGTCTTCTGCTGCGACAGCGTCGCGTACGGCGTGAACTTGCCGACGCGGTAGCCGACCGTCGTGTACCAGCCGGTGGTGTCCGGCACGAACGAGTCGTTGCGACGCTTCGTGTACTCGGCGGCGACGACCCACTGGCCTTCGTCGTAGGTCAGGCCGACGCCGGAGAAGCTGGCGTCCTTGTCGGTGGGGTCGATCTCGTTGCCGACCGAGGCGAACGGCGTCTGGCGCAGCGCGCCGACCAGCGAGCTGACGGTGGCGCTGTGCGCGGTCAGCTTGCCCTGCGCATGGCCGACACGCAGGTTCAGGCCATCGGCCAGTTCGACGGTGGCGTTGACGCCGACCATCTTCTTGATCTCGAGCTTGGTCTGGCGCACATACGACGAGGCTTCCCCGCCGAAGGCCTGCAGCGAGACGGTCTTGCCGGCGACCTGGGTCGTCCAGTTCACGTCGGCGCCGTCGAAGTGGCTCACCGGCACCTGGCCGTAGACGTCGATCGGCGGGCGCAGCCAGGTGTTGGCGTAGCCCACGTCACGGAAGTCGGACACGGCGAAGAACGGCGCGCCGATGCGGCCAGCGCGGATCGCCAGGCCCGGCGTGGCCTGCCACTTGGCGAAGGCCCACTCGACCTGCGGCGTCCAGTCGCCCTTGCCGGTCTGCTTGGTCAGCACCTGCACGGTGGCCGAGAACTGCGAGTTGAACTTCGCCGTGCCCTGCAGGCCCAGCTTGCTGTCGACTTCGCCGCTGATCGTCTTGTCGGCGCCGTGCACCTGGCCGGGGATGACGTACTCGGCGCCGTCCTTGGTCGCACCGGTCAGGCCGACCGTGCCGAAGCCCGAGAACGAGAACATCGAGTCCGATTGGCCCTGCGCGTGCGCGCCGAATGCCACCAGCGCCAGCGCGAGGGGCGTCATGCGCAAGTTCTTCACCACCATCATTGCAAGTACTCCTGTACAGCGTGAATGCCCAACGCGGGCATGTTCTTTTGGCGAACCAAGTTGGGGCGCGAGTGCGCCTTTCGCCCGGTACGAAACCAGTTGTCGGCCCTGCGGAAGGCTTCTTGAGGCGGAGGCCCTGGAGGGCTGCCTCTAGAATCCGCCGGGCCTGCCGGAACCCGGCCAAACCTCACGAAACCATCCAAGACCCATGTACAAGCTCGTGCTGATTCGCCATGGCGAATCGACCTGGAATCTCGAGAACCGCTTCACCGGCTGGACCGACGTGGATCTGACGCCCACCGGGGTGGAACAGGCCAAGCAGGCGGGCCGTCTGCTGAAGGAAGCCGGCGTCGATTTCGACGTGGCCCACACTTCGGTGCTCAAGCGCGCCATCTGGACCCTGTGGCATTGCCTGGATCAGATGGATCGCCAGTGGTTGCCGGTGAAGCACAGCTGGCGCCTGAACGAACGCCACTACGGCGGCCTTCAGGGTCTGAACAAGGCGGACATGGCCAAGCAGTACGGCGACGAGCAGGTGCTCGTCTGGCGCCGGAGCTATGACACCCCGCCGCCGGCGCTGGAAGCGTCGGACCCGCGCAGCGAGCGCGGCGACATCCGCTATGCCGGCCTGCAGCCCTCGGACATTCCGCTGACCGAGTGCCTGAAGGACACCGTGGCCCGCGTGCTGCCCTACTGGAACGAACAGATCGCACCCGCCATTCTGTCGGGCCAGCGCGTGCTGATCGCGGCCCACGGCAACTCGATCCGGGCCCTCGTGAAGTATTTGGATGGCATCGCCGACGAAGCCATCGTTGGCGTGAATATTCCCAACGGGATCCCGCTGGTCTACGAACTGGACAAGGACCTGAAGCCCATCAAGAGCTATTACCTGGGCGACGCCGAAGCGGCCGCCAAGGCCGCCGCCGCGGTGGCCAACCAGGGCAAGGCCTGAGATCGGCTGCGTCACGCACGGGGCCACACAGCGCTTGACGCAGACGAACGAAAGCCCGGCAGTGCCGGGCTTTTTCGTTGACGGTGCGCAGCGGGCCATGCCGCGCGACGGCGCGACCTACTTCCGCCGCAACGCCGTCGCCAGCAGTTCCGCGATGCAGACCGCATTGCTCTCGTGCGACACGGCGTTGCTGCTCCAGACGTGGCGCACGCCGGCCGCGCGGAGCGCCGGCAACGCGTCGCCATTGAAGAGCGCATGCGTGACCGCGACGTCGACGCTGGCCGCGCCGCGCTCGAGCGCCTCGCGGGCCGAGCCGATCAGCGTCCGGCCCGTCGAGGCCATGTCATCGAGCAGCACCACGGCGCGGCCGCGCACCTCCAGGTCCGGGAAGGCGAGTTGCACTTGCGTGTCGCCGAAACGCACCTTGCGGCCGACCGCATGATCGAGCTTGGCGGCGCGCGCCGCTTCGGCGACCCATTGACCGGACTCCTCGTCCGGTCCGACCAGCACCGCCCCCGGCACCTGCACCGCGATGAAACGTCCCAGCAGCGACGCCGCCGACAGCGCGACGCCCCGACCCTTGGGCATGACCTCGTCCAGGCTCGCGATCCGGTGCAGATGGGGATCCACCGTCACGACGCGGTCGAACTGCGTCGACAGCAACGCGGCGATGTGCCGCTGGCTGACGGCCTCGCCCGGCGTGAACTCCATGTCCTGCCGCATGTAGGCCAGATACGGCGCCACCAGCATCAGGTGCCGGACACCCCAACCACGCGCAGCAGGCGCCGTGATCAGCAGCTCGATCAGACGATCGTTGGGTTGGTGCTGCAATCCTCGCAGCACGATGACGTCAGCCGGCAACGGCTTGGGCAGGACCAGGCGGAGTTCCCCATCCGGAAAACGGTGACGCGTGATCACGCCGAGCGGGCGGCCCAACTCGCGCGCCAGGCGCGTGGCCAACTCCTGTTCATCTTCGAAACAAAGCAGCATCGGCGGATCCTCGCACCAATCCGGACCCGGAGGGCATCCGGCATACCCGGGCTGGGCGAACTGAGCCCGCCGGTTGGAGGATTGAGGGACGATGCGGGTGGCGTGAGGTCGCTTACCTGCCAGCGAGGGCGCGCTTGGCCGCCAAGTCATGAGGCCCCCGCGGCAAGCGCGGAAACCTCACGACTTGCCGTCCCCGATCAACCGAGGACTCAGGGCCTTGGGAGTGCGTTGTTGATCCGATCCGAGAGCGCTCCCGCCAAGTGGCGGCGATCAAGACCCTCGGTGGGCATCGCCGGCAGGGAACGCACTTCGACCGCCAGATCCTTTGCGGTCAGGATGCGCCACAAGCTCTCCATCAACGACATCTGACCGATGTACTGCGCAGCATTGCTGTACAGGACGTTCGGCTGATGCCAGCGCAGCACCACCGGCTGCAGCGGCGTGTGCGTGCTGATCGCGGCCTGCAGCAGATTCCCGTGCAAGGGCAGCACTGGATAACCCGCGCCTGTCGTGCCTTCGGGGAACACCGCCACCGTCTCGCCGGCCGCCAGCGCCTCGGCCGTCTTGTGCACGACACGGAGCGCATCGCGCTTGCTGGCCCGCTCGATGTAGAGCGTGCCGACCGCCGTCGCCAGCGCCCCCACCAGCGGCCAGGTCGCGATGTCGGCCTTGGACACAAAGCGCGCCTCAGGCATCACCGCGTGGATCGCAGCGATGTCCAGCCAGGAAATATGGTTGGCCGTGATCAGCCGCGGCGTCGGTGCCTGAGGCCCGGGGGACTCCAGCCGCACGCCCAGCACGCGCAGCAGCTTGGCCGACCACCAACCGACGTAGCGCTGCCTGGCCGGCGTGTCCAGACGCCCCCAGCGCCATTGGACGAGGTACACCCCGTGTCCGATGTGCGCCAGCATCCGCAGCGCGCGCCAAGCGCCGACCAGCGCGCGCATCAGGCGGTCCGCTCGGCTTCGGTCACCAGCGATTCGTAGGCGACCGTGCCGGCCACCAGCGTGTAGCGCACCCGGCCCGGCAGTTCGAAGCCGGTGATGTCGAATGCGAACGGCGTGTGCTTGCCCTGGCTGACCAGACGCTCCGGTGTCACTGCGCCGCTGGCTTCCGCATCGAAGACGACGACATCGCCGACACCGCCCTCGACCAGCCGGCCAGCACTCGCCGCCAGCGAGCCGAGCGCGCTGCCCAGCACCTTCACCGGACGCGCGGTGATCGTGTCGAGTGCCTGCGCGAGCGACAGCCCTTCGTCCTGACCCCAGCGCAATGCCAGGCTCAGCAGCAGCTCCAGGCCGGTGGCTCCGGGCGTCGCCTCGGCGAAGGGCAGCGTCTTCTCGTCGGCGGCGACCGGGTTGTGGTCGCTGACGAGCGCGTCGATCGTGCCGTCGGCCAGCGCGGCGCGCAGCGCGTCGCGGTCGCGCTGCTGGCGCAGCGGCGGCTGCAGGCGCATCGACGGGTTGAAGTAGCCGATGTCGACGTCGCTCAGGTGCAGCGAGTTGATCGAGACGTCCGCCGTGATGGGCAGGCCCTCCTTCTTGGCCTGGCGCACGAGCGCCACGCCCGCGGCACTGCTCAGGCGGCACAGGTGGACGCGACAGCCGGTCACGCGGACCAGTTCCAGGATCGTGTGCAGCGCGATCGTCTCGGCCGCAACCGGTTCGCCGGAGAGGCCCAAGCGCGTCGCCACGGCGCCGCTGGCCGCGACGCCGCCACTCAGCCATGGATCCTGCGCATGCAGCCACAGCGTGTAGCCGAAGCTCGCCGCGTACTGCATCGCGCGCTGCACGGTCAGCGTGTTGCGGATCGGCACGTAGGCCTGCGAGAAGCCGACGCAACCGGATTCGGTCAGCTCGGCCATCTCGGTGAGCGACTCGCCGGCCAGGCCGCGCGTCAGGGCGCCCAGCGGGAACAGCCGGCAGCGGCTGAGCTTGCGGGCGCGGAACTTGAGCATGTCGACCAGGCCGGGCTCGTCGAGCGTCGGATCGGTGTCCGGCGGGCAGACGAGGCTGGTGACGCCGCCCGCGGCGGCGGCGGCGAGCTCGCTCTCCAGCATGCCTTCGTGCTCGTGACCCGGTTCGCGCAGACGCGCGGCGAGGTCGACGAGACCCGGCGCGACGACGAGGCCGGCCGCATCGATGACGCGATCCGCGTTGAAGTCGCCGACGCTGCCGAGGCCGACGATGCGGCCCGAGGCGATCGCAAGGTCGCCGACCTTGTCGAGTCCGGAAGCCGGGTCGAGCAGCCGGCCGTTCTGGATCAGGATCTTCATGCTTCGTTCCCCGCCAGGATGGACATGACAGCCATGCGCACCGCGATGCCGAAGGTGACCTGCGGCAGGATGACGCTGTGCTGGCCGTCGGCGACGGTGGACGAGATCTCCACGCCGCGGTTGATCGGGCCCGGATGCATCACGATCGCATCGGGCTTGGCCAGCGCCAGCTTCTCGGGCGTCAGGCCGAAACTCTTGAAATACTCGCCGGCGCTGGGCAGCATCGCGCCGCTCATGCGCTCGTTCTGCAGGCGCAGCATGATGATGACGTCGGCATCGCGGACGCCCTCGGCCATGTCGTGGCACACGCGCACGCCCATGTCCTTGAGGTCGCCGGGCACCAGCGTCTTCGGGCCGACCGCGCGGATCTCCGGCACGCCCAGCGTCGTGAGCGCGTGGATGTCGCTGCGAGCGACGCGCGAGTGCACGATGTCGCCGACGATCGCCACCGTCAGGTTGGAGAAGTCCTTCTTGTAATGGCGGATCGTGTACATGTCGAGCAGGCCCTGCGTCGGATGCGCGTGGCGGCCGTCGCCGGCGTTGACCACGTGGACATGCGGCGCGCAGTGCTGCGCGATCAGGTAGGGCGCGCCGGACTCGCTGTGGCGGACCACAAACATGTCCGCGTGCATCGCCGACAGGTTCGCGACCGTGTCGAGCAGGGTCTCGCCCTTGGCGGTGCTGGAGCGCGCGATGTCGAGGTTGATGACGTCGGCGGACAGGCGCTTGGCGGCGATCTCGAAGGTGGTGCGGGTGCGGGTGCTGTTCTCGAAGAACAGGTTGAACACCGACTTGCCGCGCAGCAGCGGCACCTTCTTCACCTCGCGGTCGTTGACCGAGAGGAAGGTCCCCGCCGTGTCCAGGATCTGGTGCAGCACGGCCTTGGGCAGGCCTTCGGTGGACAGCAGGTGGATCAGCTCGCCATGCTTGTTCAGCTGCGGATTTCGTTTGCTCAGCATGGGGTCAGTCCTCCTTCACGTCGAAGCTGAAGCGGCCGCCGTCGCCCTTGATGAGGCTCAGGCGCTGGTTCGGCGCGACCGCGACGCGCGCGGCGGAGAACGCCGGCTCGATCGGCAGTTCGCGGCCGCCGCGGTCGACCAGCACGGCCAGCGTGACGCTGGCGGGGCGGCCGAAGTCGAACAGCTCGTTGATCACGGCGCGCGTCGTGCGACCGGTGTAGAGCACGTCGTCGATCAGCAGCACGTGGCGTCCCTCGATGTCGAAGGGCAGCTTGGTGTGGTCGGCGCTGGCGTTCATGCCCTTGCTGCCGAAGTCGTCGCGGTGCAGCGCGCTGGAGATGACGCCGTGCTGGCCGGCCAGCTTCAGGTCCTGCTGGAGGCGCTCGGCGAGCCAGGCGCCGCCCGACCAGATGCCGACCAGCGCGCTGTCGGGTTGCAGCAGCCGCTGGACGCCGCGCACGAGGTCGGCGTAGAGCGCTTCCGCATCGAGGTGCAATGTGCTCATGGGTGTTCCCGGAAGAATTGTTCGAGAATCAATGCCGCGCTCGCGGCATCGAGGTCGCGCGCGCCCTGCGACTGGGCTTCCACGCTGGTGTAGCGTTCATCGACTTCGACCACCGGCAGCCGGTAGCGACCGCGCAGTTGCCCGGCGAACTTGAGCGCGCGGGCCGTCATCTCGTGCGGCGCGCCGTCCGGATGGCGCGGAACGCCGATGACGAGGGCATCGGGCGCCCACTCCTGGATCAGCGCGGTGATCGCGGCCCAGCGGGCGTCGCCCTGCTCGGTGATGGTCCGCAGCCCGCGCGCGCTCCCCAGCATCCGGTTGCCGGTCGCCACGCCGAGGCGCTTGGTACCGAAGTCGAAACCGAGGGGGAAACGAAGGCGGCGGGGGAAGAAGCGGGAGAGGCAGTACTCATGGCGCTTCCTGGGCTCATGCGTGGCCCGCCTCCTGGCTGAGCATGCGCGGGTCGATGCCGAGCAGCGCCAGCGCCTTGTCGTAGCGCTCCTCGATCGGCGTGTCGAAGATGATCTCGTGCGTGGCGTCGACGGTGATCCAGCCGTTGCGGCCGAGTTCCTCCTCGAGCTGGCCCGCGGCCCAGCCGCTGTAGCCCAGCGTGACCAGCACGCGCTTGGGACCGGCACCGTTGGACAAGGCTTCAAGCACGTCGCGGCTGGTCGTCATCTCCAGACCGCCGGGCACCGCCAGCGTCGCGCTGTAGTGGTTGCCCTGCTCGTCCAGCGCCTCGTGGAGCACGAAGCCGCGTTCGGTCTGCACCGGTCCGCCGAAGAACACCGGCCGCGCGGCCATGTCCACGTCCGACAACTCGAGCTCGACCTTCTCGAACAGGTTGCCCAGCGTCAGCGAGATCGGCTTGTTGATGACCAGCCCCAGCGCGCCCTTCTCGTTGTGCTCGCACAGGTAGATGACCGAGCCGGCAAAGGTCTCGTCCACCATGCCCGGCATGGCGATCAGGAACTGGTTGGTCAGGTCGATGCGTGCCTTGGACATAGGGACGGATTCTATTTCACCGACACTCCCTCTCCATGAACGCCCTTGTCTGGTTCCGGCGCGATCTGCGCGCGGACGACCACGCCGCCCTCTTCCACGCCCTCAAGCACCACGAGCGCGTGTTCTGCGCCTTCGTGCTGGACACGGACATCCTGGACGCGCTGCCGCGCGCGGACCGCCGGGTGGAATTCATCGTCGACGCCCTGCGCGTGCTGGACGCGGACCTGGCGGCACTGGCGCCCGGCGCCGGACTGATCGTGCGCCACGGCACCGCGCGTGAGCAGATCCCCGCGCTGGCAGCGGAGCTGGAGATCGACGCGCTCTACTTCAACCACGATGACGAACCGGACGCCCTGCGCCGCGACGCCGATGTGGGCGGAACGCTGCTCGCACGCGGCGTGCAGGTGGAGAGCTTCAAGGACCACGTGGTCTTCGAGCGCTCGGAGATCCTGACCGGTTCACGCAAGCCCTACGGCGTCTTCACGCCCTACAAGAACGCGTGGTTGCGGGACATCAACCCCTTCTTCCTGAGCAGCTATCCGGTCGAGCGATACGCGTCCCACCTGGCCGAGGCACCGCAACGGGGTGTGCCATCGCTGGGCGACATCGGTTTCGAGCCGGCCGGACTCACCGCGGCACTGACCGGCGGCAGCGCCGGCGCGCAGCGGCTGTTCGACGAGTTCCTCGACCGCATCGACCGCTACGGCGACACGCGCGATTTCCCCGCGGCGAAAGGTCCCAGCTACCTCAGCACGCACCTGAGATTCGGGACGATCTCGATCCGCCGCCTGGCGCGCGAGGCCTGGGTGCGGGGCCATGCGCCGAAGGGCGGCAAGACCGTCAGCGCGGGTGCGCAGGTCTGGCTGTCCGAACTGATCTGGCGCGACTTCTACCACCAGGTCCTGCATCACCATCCCCGGGTCGTCGCAGGCGCGTTCCGGCCCGAGTACGACCGCATCGCCTGGGCCGACGGCCCCGACGCGGACGCGGACTTCGAGGCCTGGTGTCAGGGCCGCACCGGTTATCCGCTCGTCGACGCGGCGATGCACCAGATCAACGAGACCGGCTACATGCACAACCGGCTGCGCATGGTCACGGCCAGCTTCCTCATCAAGGACCTTGGCATCGACTGGCGCCGCGGCGAAGCCTACTTCGCCGAGAAGCTGATCGACTTCGACCTCGCCGCCAACAACGGCGGCTGGCAATGGGCGTCGTCCAGCGGCTGCGACGCCCAGCCCTACTTCCGCATCTTCAATCCGGTCAACCAGAGCGAGAAATTCGATCCCGACGGGAAGTTCATCAAACGCTACCTGCCGCAGCTCGCGAAGCTGCCGCCCAAGCTGATCCACGCGCCGTGGCTGGCGAAGCCGGCGGAACTCGCGGCCTGCGGGGTGGTGCTGGGTCGCGACTATCCGGAACCGGTCGTGCGCCACGAGACGGCGCGGATGTCGACGATGGCGCGCTACGCCGTGGTGAAGGACAGGACCTTCCCCGACACCTGACGCCCGTCAGGCGCCCTCGCGGCGTGCGTCCGCGGACGTCACGGGTCCGTTGGCCGATGGCCGCTGGCGCCGTGACCCGCGACATCACTGGTATGTGAGCGTCACGCTGACGGAATCGGTGTAGGGCCCGCCGGGCGGCACCGTGGTCTGCCGACCCGGGATGCGCGCATAGACGGTGTAGACCAGCCCCGGCGACAGCCCGAGCGCGTCGAGCAGCAGGCCGCCGCCGACCATTGTGCCGGTGGTGCCGTCGCCCCACACCGTCGTGTAGGTGTTGTCGATGTACAGGTTGTAGTTGAGCGAGTTCGCCCCGAAGGTCAGTCGTCGGGCGGAGATGCTGGGTCCGTTGCCCTGGTTGAAGGCGACGGTGAACGGGATCAGCAGGCCTGCGACGCCGCCGCACTTCACCGTGACCGTGCCGGTGGAGTCGGTGTTGCCGTAGGCCAGCGGGTTGTAGTTTGCGAAGAGCACCGAGGTCGTCGTGACGGTGCACGAGCACAGGCCCTGCACGCACAGGGCGTGCGCCGAGGGTGCCGCGCCCATCAGCACCAGCCAGGGCAACATACGAAGCAGGCGGAAGGGCATGGCGTTCATGGCGACTCCTTGCGGGTTGTCTCTGCGGGTGTCTTGGCGGGAGTTTGCGCGGGACCGGACGCGTCAGGCGGGGGCGGCGTGCCGGTCGACCAGGACGCGATCCTGCGACAGACCACCGTGCCGAGGTCCGGCAGTTCGGTCGCCTGCGCCGGCAGCCGCAGTTCGAGCCGGCACGGCGTGCCGTCCTCGCGCCGCGCCAGCACGTCGCCGACCACGCCGGTGCCGTCGGGCAGTCCCGTCACGAAGGCCCGGCCGTCCAGGCCCATCGGGAATGTGCGCCTCGATCCGGCGACCTGCAACTCGGTCCCCGGTGGCAGCGGTTCGCCGGACTCGTCGACGACGCGGAAGGTCGCCGTGCGGCTGTGCGTGATCGGGAAGCGGATCAGCGCCGCGCTGCGCGCCGCCGGCATGACCTGCAACTCCAGCGCCTCGATCTCGGCATCGAGCGGCAGATCGTCGGCCACCACGCCGACGCGGTTCATCTGGTAGCCGCGCAAGGCCGGCAGGAACGCCCGCCCCTTCGCGTCGGTGCGTGCGACCGGCTGGTTGTCATGGAGGATGCGCACGTCGGCCTGGTTGTCGACCTGCACGACCGCGAAGCCACCATCGATGCGACGGCTCGCGTAGGCACTGCCGTCGATGTAGGCGAGCCCGCCGCTCGCGCCGAGCCGCACGTCGGTGTTGCCCGACATCCGCGAGACGCCCCCGTCCAGCGCCACCACGTTCGTCTGCCACTGCGCCTGTGCCTGCTGCCGGCCGTGCGACTCCGTCAGCAGCTGATAGCCGAGGCCCTCGCCGACCGGCGGGTTGCTCTGCAACTGGACCTGCCAGAGGTCGCGCGACTGCTGCCCGCCGCCGCGCTGGCCCTGCCAGGCCGTCGACAGGCTCTTGTTGCCGTCGAGCAGCAGGCTCCAGAACACCGAGATCGCCGTGCCGCCGCCGTTGCCCGCCTTCAGCGCGGACAGGCCGAAGAAGCCCCATCCGCCGAGACTGCGGCTCGCATTGAAGGACCAGAGCTTGTTGGCCACCTGCAATTGCCCTTGCGGTGCAAGCCGCTGCGGCGCGCCCTGGTTGACGAGGCCGATGCCCAGCCCCCACTGTTTCCACGAGGTGCCCACCGACGCCGAGACGCTCCATTTCGGCAGCACGGGATTGCCGAGCTGCGTGAAACCCGCCGTGGCGCGCTTGACCTGCACCCCGCCGCTCCAGTCCATGCCCTGGCGCTCGACGCCCAGCGTCGCGAGCGCGCCGCGGCGCGCCTCGGGATCGTCACTGCGGCTGGCCACGCCCGCCAGGCTCACCGTGCCCAGCGCCGGAAACAGCCACAACCCCGTCGCGCCGAGCGCCTGCTGGCGCTGCGTCAGCTCACCCCGCCATTCCTGCGTGAAACCCGGCGTGAGGCCGTTGCGCCAAGTGCCGGCCAGCACGGCGCGACCGTAGCGGTTGCTGTCGATGCCGTAGTTCAGCCGCAGCCAGCCGGCCTCGACGCTGTAGGCCGACAGCCCCGGCTTCAGCAGCGAGGGGCTGATGTAGTACGGCTGCACGACGATCTGCTCGCGGCCGAGCAGGTCCCGCACCACGGTGCGGATCTCCCCTGGCCGGTGACCAGCGGCAGATCGCTGATGTCGAACGGGCCCGGTTGCACGCGCCCTTGCAGCCGCTGGCTGTTGTTGACGAAGACGTCCACCGTCGACGGCAGCGCCGCCTCGCCGCGCAGCGTGGGCAGGGGAAGCTCAGGAAGCCGGGGCGCAACGAGAAGTCGGTGCTCCACTGCACGCCCCCGAACCGCATCGCCTGGCCCCAGGTGCCCGGCTGCGCGATGCTGTCGCCCAGCCGCCAGCTGGTCAGGTGCTCGGGGCGGTCGATCGTCCAGCGCGAGTCCAGCCGCACCCAGCCGCCGCCCATGCCGCTGCGGTAGAGCTGCTGGTGGTTGAGATCGCCCCGCGGCGTCAGCACGCCGAGTTCGGTCACGCCGTCGACGTTGCCGTCACCGCTCAGACGCTTCTGCCACTGCACGTCGTAATTGGCATACAGCCCGAAGGTCGACGGCAGGGTGACCTGCGTGGCCGAGCGCGCGACTTCGATCTGCTGTTCGGAGAAGGCCTGGGGCGGCGCGTCGATCTCCAGCGTCTGGCTGAGGTCCTCGACGCGCCAGCGCATCAGTTCGGCGGGCCCCTCGCCGAGGATCATGTGGAGTTCGCCGTCGATCATGCGCGGCGGCAACGCGGGGGTCGGAACTTCAGTTCGGTCCACAACGCCTGGGGGATGGCCAGCCCCTCCGGCACGCGCACCGCGCGCACCGTCTGCGGCTGGGGAAGACCGTTGATCTTCAAGCCGAGCAGCAGCGTCTCACCGAAGCGCGGCGCCTGGGCCAATGCCTGGGCCGGGTCGGAAGCGGGCGGCGCGGGCGGCAGGGCTGGCGCCGGCGGTGGCTGCTGCGCCTGCGCCGCCGCGGTCACGCACAGGCAGACCGCTGCCGGCAGCACGCCGAGATCACTTGCCCGCCGCACCGGCCGTGACCTGCTGCAATCCCTGGTCCGTCATGACCTGCAGGTTGCCGGGGGGCCAGCGGGCGTGGGGATGCGGTAGCTGCGCTGCTCGCCGGGAAAGACCACGCTCTGCGCGCCCGGCACGGCCATCGACTTCACCTCGCCGTTGGCGCCTGTCAGCCGCAGTTCGCTGACCTTCACATGCACATTGCCGGCGTTGGTCACGGTCGCCACGGTCTCGCCGCTGCTGGCGCGCTGCACGCTCCAGCTCGAGTCGCGCCGCACCTGGTTGGGCGCGACGTAGACCGGCACCCGCAGCGCCACCAGCACCCGCACGGCGCCGGTGACCTGCGTGTCGCCCCCTTGACGCGCCACCGGCACCTCGCGCAGCACCATCCGGTAGGTCGCCTCCTGCTGCAGATCCGGCGGGCGCCGCAGCCCCACGCGCAAGACCTGGACCTGCCCGGCCTGCAACGTGAAGATCGGTGGATTGACGAGCAGGTCCGTCGTCGGACCATCGACGTCCTGGCCGTTCTCCCGCGTCCAGCGGATGCCCTCGGCCTGCATGGTCACCGGCTCCGTGCCGTTGTTCTGGACCTGCACCGTCGCCCGGTCGTTCGCGCGATCCAGCCGCACGTTGACCGGCATGATGCTGACGTCCGCGGCCCAGGCCGCCGGCGCCGCCAGCAATGCCGCCAGTGTTCCCGCCAGCATCGCCGTCCTGCCCAGGACGGCGGCCAGCCCGCGTCGGATCGTGTTCATCGGTCTCTCTCCTGTTGTCTTGTCGTCCGATGTCTCCCTGGGCGTTCCGGCCGCCCGAAGCCGTCCTCCATCCCTGCCGTACACGCCGGCGACCTCCGATCGCGCTCAGTAGGTCACCGTCACCGTCACCGTGTCCGTGTAGGCGCCCGGCACCGCCCCGGTGAGCGACGGCACCTGCCCGTAGATCGTCACGCTCTGCACGCCGCCGCTGCCCGTGCCGCTGTAGACGGTGCTGCCCCCGTGCTGTTGCCCCAGACGGAGGTCCGCGCCGCGTCGACGTAGAGCTGGTAGCCGAGCGTGTAGGCCCCGTTGATCATCTTGCGGGCCGAGAAGTTGGCGGCCCCGCCGGCGTTGCTGCCGGCGCTCAGGGCGACGGTGTAGGCCGTGGTGGCGGTGCATTCGATGGTCAGCGTCGAGGTGCCGTTCACCGGCCCGGCGCTGATCGGATTGATCGCCGAGCCGAAGGCCAATGTCGAGCCCGACACATTGCATGCCGACGACACCGTCGTCTGCGAGGTCAGCGTATTCGTCGCCGTGCCGCCGCGCGCAACGCCGATCAGGCCGACGAGTGCGGCCGTGATCAGGAGCAGCGGGAGGCTTCTCCGCATCCGTGTCCCGTCAGTGCACCACGGCGCTGCCCCTTTCGGGCAGCCGCGTCCCATGGGCCCGGGCCTCCGCAAGGATGAGAAGTCCGCGCGCGGAAATCGCGTCGCGGGGATAGACCGCCAGGCCGACATGACTGTCCAGCCGCACCTCGTGGCCGCCCAGGTCGAAGGGGTCGGCCAGCGATTCGCGGATGCGTTCCGTCAGCGCTTCCGCCTCCTGCGCCGAACCGGCGCGCGAGACGACCAGCGCGAACTGCTCGTTGGCATGCCGCGCCAGCAGGTCGGCCGGTCCGGCGCAGCCCGCCATCCGCCGGCCGATCTCGACCAGCACGGGGGCCGCCGCCGACACGCCCTGGCTGCGCAGCAGCGCCTCCAGGCCCTTCAGCACCACCACCGTGACGGCCACCTTGCCGGCCTCGGCATTGACCAGGCGCAGCACCTGGTCCAGGCGTTCGAGCAACGCGACCTGGCCGAGCAGACCGGTCGCGGCGTCCCGCAGCAGCGGCGACGGCCGTTGCTGCCGACCGCCGGCCAGCTCGCTCTGCAGCAGTTCATCGAGATCGCCGAAGAGCGTCTCCAGGCCCGACCCCTTGTCGTAGAACCCGTCGGCGCCCGCCTTCATGCACATGTCGCGATAAGCGTCCATCGCGTGATGCGTGAGCATCAGGATGCGGCCCCGATACCCCTTGCCGCGCAGGCCGCGCAGCACGTCGATCCCGGTGCCGACCAGCAGCGTCATGTCCAGCAGCACGGTGTCCGGCTGCAGCCAGTCGATCAGCGCGATCGCCTGCGGGGCGGAGTCCGCCTCGCCCACGACGCGGGCGCCGGGCATGTCCTCGAGCCGGCGTGCCAGGAGCCGGCGGATGGCCGACGAGTCCTCGACGAGAAAGATGTCCATGGAAGGATGCTCCGGATCGATGCGGCGACTGGTTGTCACCGCCTGTCCGGCATCTTGCGCGCGCCCCCCGCCCGCATCAGCGGCACCGCGCCCAAGCTGATGTCGGGTTCCCTCCGCAGGGTTTGTCGGGCGATCACCTACGTCCTCCGCCTGGTCACTGGATGTCGGTCAGACCGTGCTGGACGCAGTACTTCGTCAGCTCGGTGTTGTTGCGCCAGCCTGTCTTCTCGAGGATGCGCGCACGATAGGTGCCGACCGTCTTGGCCGAGAGATGCATGGTGTCGGCAATCTCGGCCGGCGTCTTGCCGGCCGCGATCAGCAGCATCACGCGGTGCTCCTGCGCCGACAGCTGCTCGTGCGGCAGCTGGCCCGGCGTCGCGCCGCTGAGCAGCCCCAGCAGGTGATCCGCCATCGCCGCCGTGACGTAGCGTCCACCTTGCAGCAGCCGCTGCAGCGCGACGACCAGTTCGTCCGTCGCCTTGTCCTTCGGCAGATAGCCGGACACGCCCATCTGCAGCAGCCGTGCCGCGTAGGCCGACTCCGCGTTGAGACTCAGCACCAGCACGGGCACGCCCTTGATCGCGCGCAGCATGCGGCTGGCGCCCTCGGTCCCGCTCGCATCGGGCAACGAGAGGTCCAGCACCAGCGCGTCCGGCTTGTGCGCCTGGCCGAGTTGCAGCCCCTCGGCGATGGTCGACGCTTCGTCGATCACCGCCTGCGGCCAGTAGCCCTGGATCAACTGCTTGACCCCGAGCCGCATGATCGGATGGTCGTCAACGATCAGAAATCTCATCCCAACCCTCCTCGTTCTCCCGTCTCGCGCCGGCGCCACCGTTGGCGCCGTCCGCGTCCTCCGCTTCACTGCCATCGGCCCCCACCGGCACCCGGACGTCGATCCGCGTGCCGCGCCGGGGTGCCGGCCCGAACACCATCTCCCCGCCTGCGAGCACGGCGCGCTCCCGCATGTTCCGCAAACCTGACGCGTCGGCACGCACCTGGCCGGGGCCGACGCCGTCGTCCTCGATCCGCAGCCGGTATTCGCCGTCCTCGAGGCGCGATTCGATCGTCAACTGCTGCGCCTGCGCATGCCGCAGGACGTTGGTCGCGGCCTCCTGCAGCAGCCGGAACAGCTGGTTGTGCTGCTCGGGCGTCAGGGCCTCGTCGGACGCGAGATCCACGTCGACGATGAGCTCGCTCTGGCGTTGCAACCCCTGCACGTAATGCTGCACCGCCGCACCGAAGCCGAAATCGTCCAGCAGCGGCGGCCGCAGCGTGTTGGCGATGCGGCGCGCGGCGCCGATGACCTCGTCGGCGATGGCCAGCATCTCCTCGTGCATCGGCTCCTTGGCCGGCGCGATCTTGCGTGCCATGGACAGCGCCAGCATCTTGGCGGCGGTGCCGAGTTGACCCAGTTGATCGTGGACTTCGCGGGCCAGGCGGCGCCGTTCCGCCTCGACGCTGCGATCCAGCTCCGCGGCAAAGCTCTGGATGCGCCCCAGCGCCTCGGTCAGTTCACGGGTGCGTTCGACGACGGCGCCCTCCAGTTGCGCGTGGCTGTCGCGCAGGGCGCGCTCCGCCTGGTCGCGCCGCTCGCGCTCCATCCAGAGCGCCGCCATCGCCGCGGCCACCATCACGCCCCCGGCCAGCGGCAGCACCTGCGCCAGCAACGTGGTCTCCTTCGTCTGGATCGCGACGGCCGATTCGATCCCGTCGATCCGTTGCTGCTGCAGGGATTTCAAACGTCCGAGCTCGCCGCGGATCTCATCCATCAACTGCTTGCCCGCCACGTAGGCCTGGCGGTCCTTCAGCGCCGATTCGCCGTCCTTCCAACGGCTTTCCACCTGCCGCTCCACCTGGTGGCGGCGCTCCGCGATGAAACGGTCCAGGCGTTCGAAGGCCGTGTCCTGTTGGTCGCCAGAGCGCGCGAGCGCGGTCTTGAGCTCGGCATAGTGCGCGTCGAGATCACGCTGCGCGCGCTCGTACGGCTGGAGGAACACCGCATCGCCGGTGATCAGGAAGCCGCGCGTGCCCGTCTCGAGGTCGATCAGCAGCGCGTTGAGGTCGGAGATGAGCTGCTGCGTGCGCAATGCGTGGGCGCGCACGTTCTCCTGACGCGTCAATTCGCCAAGACTGCGGTACTCGCCGTAGGCGGTGGCCACAAAAGCGATGCAGCCGGCCAGCAACAGGCCCGCAGCCACCGGAAAGGTCAGCATGCGCATCGAAGGTCCGGGCTTGCGCGCCCGTGTTGGTACAACCCTGTGGACGACGGCATCACAGCGATGACATCCGCGCCGACATCCACCCCAGTGCTTCTGTTGCTCGCGACGTGTCGTCGCGCCTCTCTAAGGCCCCTCGCATCCGGGGCCGGTGCCATGTCTCTCTGCGGAGACGGTTCACATGGGCCTAACGCTAGAGGGGTAGCGCGGGAAAAGCAAGTCCCTGCTCACGTGGCGCGTTCCGTGAAAGCCACGTCCCGGTCATGGCAACGCACGAAGTGCCCGGACGTACGGCGTCTTCGGGGGTCAGGGCTTGACACACGCAGGGGATCAAGGCGCCTGCCACCGCGCGAGCAACGCGGCGTGGCGCCGCTGCCAATCGCGCAAGGGTGTTTCCTCGCCGTCCAGGACCAGGCGCAGATAGGCCAGGCTCAATTCGCGCGTGGCGGCCTTGACCTTCGGATTGAGATCCAGGCCACCGGTGTTCATCCGGTCGGTGAAGATGCTGTGCGAGCCGCCGCTGAACATCGCCAGCGCCTTGTGCGGGCCGCCGATCGCATCGAACAGCGCCACGCGGTCCGCAGAACCGCTGTAGTAGCCGGGAATGGTGATCTCGTCGTCGGTGGCGCTGATATGCAGCGTGGGGATCGAGATGCCGCCCAGGATGGATGTCGGGTCGCCTTCGCCATAGAAAGGCGGCGCGGAGATGAGGATTGCCGCCTTGAAGCGTGGATCCGCCAGTGCCGGCAATCGCGCGCCGCCACCGAGCAGTGAGGCCGGAGCAGCGACCTTCGCGCCGGCCAGCAGCAGGCTGGTGTTGGCGCCGTAGGAATGCCCCGCGATCGCGAGCCGCGAGGGGTCGAGCCGGGGGCGAGCGGACCCGCGAGCAGCTGGTTCAGAGCGAAACGCACGTCCTGCGTGCGGTCGACCGCCTCTTCCGGCTGGGCCGCGTGCTGCAGCCGCAGCACCAGGTTCAGCGAGTTGGACCAGCCGAAGCCGCCCGACCACAGGCGGCGGTCGCTGCCGATGTGCTGCACATGCATGGCGACCACGCCGTGCGCGGCCCAGTAGCTGCCCAGGTAGCTGTAGCCGCGGCGCGAGCCGCCCATGCCATGCGAGAACACCACGACCGGCCAGCCAACGGCAGGCGCCTCGCCGTGGGGCCAGTAGACGCGAACAGGGACCGCGCGCTGGCGCGCCGGATCGACCCAGTCGAAGTCCTGCCAGTGGTGACTGCCGTCGTCGGCGAGTTGCGCGCCGGGCTGCGCGGGAAGATCAGGGCCGCTCGCGGGCGGAGGCGATGCGCAACCGATCAGCAGGGCCGCGAGGGCCGCCATCGCCGAGGCGGCGAGCGCGGACCAGCGCCACGTCCTGTTCACGATGTCAGAACAGCTCGACGTCGCTCAGGTGCTTGGCCTCGGACATCGCCCCCTGAGCGACCAGCGTGGCGTGGCTCTGCACCTGGTTCCGGCCGGCGCCCTTGGCATGGTAGACCGCCTTGTCGGCGCGCTCGAACGCGGCAGCCGGCGAATCTCCGGCACGGATCTGCGTGAAGCCGATGCTGACAGTGATGCGGCCGACCTGCGGAAACGCGTACTGCGCGGTGTTGTTGCGGAAGCGCTCGAAGGCATGCGCCGCATCGGGCTCATCCTCGCAGCGCATCAGCACGACGAACTCCTCGCCGCCGAAACGGTAGAGCAGATCATTGAAGCGGAAGCTGCTGCGCATCAGGCGCGACAGCAGCAGCAGGACCTCGTCGCCGATCAGATGGCCGAAGCGGTCGTTGATCGACTTGAACAGGTCGATGTCGATGACGCCGAGCCAGTAGCGCGGATGCACCGCGGCATGACGACGATCCTGACCCGCCTCGTCCTGTGCCGCCGCTTCGCTGAGCGAGCGCATCGGCAGTTCCGACACGGCCTTCAGGAAGCTCTCGTCGAAAGTCTTGCGATTGAGCAAGCCGGTCAGCGTATCGCGCTCGCTGTAATCCAGCAGGCCCTGGAAGTTGTGATAGATCCGCAGCACGCTGGAGACCATGCGCTGCGCTTCGGCCTTGAGCCGGCGCGCCGTGTGCAGTTCCAGCACGCCGACGACCTCGCGCTCGGTGGCGAGCGGGAACAGCGTCACCCACTCCTCGCCTTCGCGCTGCTGCAGCACGCTGCGCTGCGTCAGGCACTCGAGGCGGCGAGGGTGTTCGGCCAGTCTGGGGAGCGACTCGGGATCGACCCAGAGCGAATCGGCCGTGGCGACCGAGTCCCCTGAGCGCAGGCGGGCGCGTGTCAGCCACCGATGCTGTCCGGGCTCGCCGACGCAGCGGTAGATCGCCACTGCGGCCACCGGCCCGCTGAGCAGATCCCGCAGCGCGGTGACGAGCGTGACGTCCATGACATCGCGGTCACGGAAGCCCGTCAGTTCGGCAAGATGGTCGACTACCCCGGACATGGTGTTTGCAGCGTGGAGGGAGGATCCAGGCGCCGGCTTCCCGATGTCCGGGAGGCCGGACGCTACGCCCCCGCCGGCTGAGCGGCGGACAGATGCGAAGTGTATCGGGCGATCAGGCCCAGCAGGTGCTCTTCGTCATAGGGCTTGCCCAGGTAATCGTTGACTCCGAGCCGTTGTGCATACTCGCGATGCTTCTGCGCAATCCGCGACGTGATCATGATCACGGGCAGACCCGCCAGACGCGTGTCGGCACGCAGGTTGCGGACCAGGTCGAAGCCGTCCATGCGCGGCATCTCGATGTCCGACAGCACGACCGCAGGCAACTCGTCGCCGCCCAGGCGTTCCATCGCGTCGAGACCGTCCTTGGCCAGCAGCACGCGGTAGCCCTCGCGCTCCAGCAGGCGCTGCGTGACGCGACGGACCGTCAGAGAGTCGTCCACCACCATCACCAGCGGTGCCAGCTGGACCTTGGCTTCCTCGACCACGACCTGGCGCGACGCCGCTTCGGCGTCGTGCACGCGCTGCTGCGCGGCATGGCCATAGCGGTTGGCCAGCGCCACCGGGTTGTAGATCAGCGCCACGTCGCCGGAGGCGAGCAGACTGATGCCAGCCAGGCCCGGCACCTGCATCAGCTGCGGGCCCAGGTTCTTGATCACGACTTCCTGGTTGCCCAGCACTTCGTCGCAGTGCAGCGCCAGACGCTGCTGCGCGCTGTGCACCAGCGCCACCGGCAGCGTCTTGCCATGGGCGAAGCCGCGATCGCTGTGGCGCATCAGGCCGCCCAGCCAGTAGAAGGGCATGCGTTCGCCGGCGGCCATCAGCGAGCCGTCGACGTAGGCCTGTTCCACCGTCTCGACGGGCAGACGTTGCACCGACAGCATCAGCGCCGCGGGCACCGCGACCTTGCGGTCGCCGTAGCGCAGCACGACGACCTGCGTCAGCGCCGTCGTCAGCGGCACGCGCAACTCGAAGCTCGCGCCCTGCCCCGCGGTCGACTGCGTCACCACGTAGCCGCCCAGCGTGTTCACTTCCGAGCGGACCACGTCCATGCCGACGCCGCGGCCTGCCATTTCGGTGAGCGCATCGGCAGTGGAGAAGCCCGGCTCGTAGATGAGGTCCATCAACTGCGAGTCGCTGACGTCCTGACCCGGCTGGATCAGGCCCTGGCTCTCGCCGCGGGCGCGGATGCGCACCAGGTTCAGGCCGGCGCCGTCATCGCTGAAGCGGACCTGGATCTCGTTGCCTTCCTGATGCAGGTTCAGCACGATGCGGCCCACCGGGGCCTTGCCGGCCTGCTGGCGGACGTCCGGTGTCTCGATGCCGTGCACCACGCTGTTGCGCAGCAGATGTTCGAAAGCGCCCGTCAGACGCTCCAGCACGGCACGGTCCAGTTCGACGCCGCCGCCGCGGATCTCGAGCTGCGCCTGCTTGCCGCTCTCGCGGGAAGCCTGCCGCACCACGCGGTGCAGACGTTCGCCCAGGCTGCTGTCGAATTCCACCATCCGCGTGCGCAGCAGGTCGTCCTGCAGCTCGCGCGTCAGCCGGGACTGGCCGGCCAGTTCGTCTTCGCCCGCCGCGACGTTGCGTTGCAGGCCGCGCTGGACCGTCGCCACGTCGTTGACGGACTCGGCCAGCATCCGGGTCAGTTCCTGGAAGCGGGTGTAGCGGTCGAACTCCAGCGGGTCGAAGTCCTTGCCGGTGGCTTGCGCGGCTTCCTGGCGAGCGGCGATGCGGGCCTCGGCCTGCAACTCCAGCTCACGCAGCTGCGTACGCAGACGCTCCAGGTTGTCGTCCAGGTCGCCCAGCGACGTGCGCATCTGGCCCAGTTCGGATTCCAGGCGGGCGCGGCGGATGGACACTTCGCCCGACAGCGCCGCCATGCGTTCCAGCAGCGCGCCACGGACGCGCACCTGCGCGGCCGGTGCGACCGGCGCGCTTTCCAGCGGCTGGCCGAGGTCGGCCACCTCGCTGAAGTGGGCCCAGTCGATGTCGATGTCGGCCAGCGGCGTGGGAATCAGCGCCGCCGCGGGAGCAGGCTCCACGACGACCGGCTCGACGATCTCGGCGACCGGCGCGATGGTGGGTTCAACAACCGCTTCGACGATCGGCTCGACCACCGGTTCGATGATCGGCGCTTCGGCCTCAATCGCGGGAGCGACCAGCTCCACGATCTCTTCGATCGGGGCCTCGGGCTCGGCCGGCGCTTCAGCGATCTGCGCCGGAATTGCGTCGGAACCTTCGGCGGGCGATTCAATCGTTTCCACCGCCTCGGCGGCCGGAATCGGAGCGAGTTGCTCGGCGACCGGCGCGATCGGCGGAACCGGCACAGGTGGCGCCATCGGCGCGGGCACCACCGGCGCCGGATTGCGCCACGTGCGCTGCAGCGTCTTGAAGGAGTGCTCCAGGCTGTCACCGGCGTCCTGCAAGGCGAGCAGTTGGTCGAAGCGCGGCTCGCCCTCGGCCACCAGATGCTCGACCTGCGACTCCAGGCGGTGAGCCTCTTCGCCGAGGCGCATGGCGCCCGACAGGCGCGCGCCACCCTTGAAGGTGTGCAGCACACGCATGCATGCCGCGGCCCGGCTGGAATCCGCCGGTTGAGCCGCCCACTCGCGCAGCGCGCCGTGCAGCTGACCCAGCAGATCCTCGGCTTCCTCCTCGAAGATCGGCATCAGTTCCGGCTCGATCTGGTCGGGCTGGCTGAAGTCGAAATCGTCGTCGGTCGCCTCGGCGGCCTGATGGAAGGCGGCTTGCGAGGTCGGGAAATCAGGATCGAACGGGTTGACCGGGGCCACCGGAACGTTCAGCAGATTGGCCGGCAGCGAGGCCGTGGACACTTCCTCCAGCGACATGGCCAGCAGGCCCTCGTCGCTGTCGGCATGACCGTCAGGCAGCACGGCGCCGGGCTCGAAGGCTTGCAGTTCGAGCAGCAGGGCCGGATCGGCTTCCTTCAGGAAACCGGCGGCGAATTGATGCAGCAGGCGGCGGATCTCGTCCGAAGCGCGCTGGAACAGCGTCGGGTCGGCCACCACGTGGCCCTGTGCGCGGCCCAGGGCGTGTTCCAGGCATCGTGCCAGCGTCGACAGGTCGTCGAATCCGACCGTGGCCGCGCTGCCAGCCAGGCCGTGTGCCAGCGCTTCCGCGTCCTGCGGCAGCGGCGATTGCGGCAGCAGCGACCACTCGGTCAGTTCCACCTGCAGACGGCGCGAACGCTCGTCGGCCTCGTTCAGGAAGATGTTGAACAGCGCGATGCTGATGCGCAGCGGGCCGATGACCTTGACGCCTTCGTCGCTGTCATCCGTGATGTCCTCGTCCAGCGTCTCGGCCGGCGCCTCGGCGACCGGCGGCGTGACGGCCGTCCCGCCCACCAGGCTCAATGCCGGCGCCGCGTGCGTCGCGGGCACGACCGGCGTGTTCAGGTCGAGGTCCGGCAGTTCCAGATCGGACAAGGTACGCGGCGACAGGCCTTCCGGCGGCGTCTCGACCCGTTCCTCGCCCAGGTCCAGCGTCAGCGACAGGTCGGGCGTCGATGACGCGTCCAGCGCGGTCACCGGCTCGGTATTCAGATCCGAGAGATCCAGCAGGTCCAGTGCAGGCTCGTCGACCACCGGCTCAACCGGCAGCTCGTCCAGCGGCATCGGCGTCGTGGCCTCGATCTCGACCATCGGCGCATCCGCCGGCCATCCTTCCGGCAGATCCAGGGTGACGGCCGCGTCATCGGCGGGCGTCAACGTCGGCTCCAGGGCCAGCGTCGGTTCGTCGTGGAAGACCGGCGGCTCGACGCTGAGCGACGGCTCGGAGGTCGACGGCGCCTGCAGCGCCGACGGCTCGATCACATCCGCCACGGTCGGCAGTGACATCGTCGCGTCGAGGGCAGGCAGGTCGGCCGCGGACAGCGCCGCCAGATCGATCGAGGCGCTCAACTCCGGCACGGCCTGGGTCAACTCGGGCAGCTCGCCCGGGAGGTCCAGGGCCAGGTCAGACGACGTGGCCGCCTCGACTTCCGTGACGATGCCAAGATCGGCCACCGGCAGCGGCGGCACATCCAGACCCGGCAGATCCAGCGACGGCAGGACCGCGCCTGCCGGGATCGGCGCCGCGTCCAGCGTGGCGAGCAGGTCCAGCGCGGCCTGCTCGTCAGGCGTGGTCGACGGCGCGGGGGCGGCGACCTCGTCGGCGAGCGACAGTTCCGGGAGGCCCGACAGGTCGAGTTCATGCACCTCGTCGACGGTGGGGACCTCGACGACTTCAACCGCCTCGGCGGCTTCGATCACTTCGGGGATCGCGCCGATGTCGACCAGTTCGACGACCTCGATCGCCTCGGGCAGGGCAGCGACTGGCGCAGCCGCGAGGGCCGCCGGCTCGGCAGACACTTGCAGCGGCAGATAGCGGTTTTCCAGGCGCAGCGCATCGGCCGAAGCGCGGAACGGGGCGCTGTGGAAGCCGTGCGGACGCTTGTCGGCGATCGCGGCGGCCCAGGCCTGGAAGGCGTCCAGCGCTTCATTGCTGAAGCGCAGCAGGTCCGAATCAGCCTGCGGATGCTCCGACAGGCGGTGGTTGTAGAGCTGCTCGCAGGCCCAGCCGGCTTCGCCGAACTCGTTCAGCCCGACCATGCGCGAGCTGCCCTTCAGCGTGTGGAAGGCACGACGCGCGGTGGTCAGCTGTTCCTTGTCGCTGCCGTTGCGGGCGAGCGCGGTCATCGCCTCGCGAGCGGTCGTCACGACCTCGGCCGCTTCTTCCAGGAAGATGCCCAGCATCTCCTCGTCGATGGCTTCCTCGGCCTGCGGGATCGGCGCGCTCGGCGCTTGCGCCGGAGGTGCGGCGGGCGCGGCGGCCTCGATGAACTGCTGCAGCGATTCCGCGGCGTGGCTGCCCGCAGCATCGCCGCCGGCCGACAGCAGCTGCTGTTGCGCCTGCTGCGCCGCCTGCGCCATGCCGAGGTCGTCGGCGGCACGGGCTTCGTGGGAGATCCGTTCCAGATCTCGGGCCAGATCCTCGGTCGAGCGATCGCCCTGCGCCACGGCTTGGGCCGTCGCCTGCAACTGATCGATCAGTTGCGGCTGTGCCTCGGCCATCGCGGCGACCGGCTCCTGCGCCTGCGGCTGCAGTTCGCTTTCGCGGCCCACCAGCGATTGCAGCAGCCCGGTGTCTTCCTCGAAGCGGAACATGCGCTTGGCCAGTTGCGGCTGCACGCTCAGCATGTCGATCAGGAAACCCAGCGCACCCAGGTTGTGGGCGAGCCGGTCGAATTGCGCGCGCGGTCCCGACAGCGTCGGATCGACCTCGGTGTTGGCCAGTTCGTCGACCTGATCGCGCATCTTCAGCGTCGCTTGCGCGGCCTGAGCCAGCCCCAGCACACTGAACACGCCGCGCATCGCCTGCAACTGCCCCGGCACCGGGATCAACCGGTCACGCTTGCTGGGGTCGCGGAAATACTCGTCGCACTGACGCTCGACCTCGGACAGGCTCGCGCGCAGTTCATGGACGACGGAGCCCAGCGTCTGCCGATCGGCCACGCGGCGGTAGAGCTCCTCCATCCAGCTTTCGAGCGCCAGCGGCGCTTCGCCGTGACCGACCGACTCGATGCGGCGGGCCAGGCTCTTCACGCGCTCGCCCTGCTCCGGCTGGTCGAAGGCCTCGTCCTCGAGGGCGGCCTCCAGGTAGAGCATGGACGTGGCGATCTCCATCGCCAGCGCAGGCTCGGGCGCACGGCCGGAGCGGAGCGTCGTGACGACGGCACGGCGCAGCGTGTCGCCCAGCACTTCGCCGCTCGGGAACAGCTTCTGCAGCGACTCGGCGACGTTGGCGAACTGCTCGTCCAATCCGCCCAGGCGGTGGGTCTCGCCCTCGGCGGCGGAGGCCCAGGATTCCTTGGCCGCGATGACGCGACGCTTCGCCGCGGCGACCCAGTTCGGATCGATGCGGCCCAGCGCGTCGTCACGGTAGTCGACGGTGTCGGCTTCGATCAGGCCGTAGGCCTGCTGCACCGCGCTCAGGCGCGGCGCGGAGCCGGGTTCCGCATGCTTGGCGGCGGCGGCGAAGAACAGCAGGTCCTTGGCCAGACGCTCGGACGGCGCGGCATCGCTGCCGGCGCGCAATTGCGCGAGCAGACGCGATCCCAGCCGCTTGACCAGCGTGTCCACCGGCAGCAGACCGCGCGATTGAGCTTCGAACTGGCCAGCGGCCAGCATCCACAGCGTGCGCGCGTTCGCTTGCGTCTGTGTCAGCGCCAGACCCGCGCACAGGTCGCTCAGCAGTTGCCCTTGACCGGGCGCCGGTGCGCGCATCTGCTTGAGCAGCAGCGCCTCGAACGGCGTGCGCATCTGCTCGGACGTCAGGGCGCGCACGCCCCGGTCCAACGGCAGTTCACGCCAGCGGAATTCCTCGGTCCACAGGTCGGCCGGGTGGATGCGGCCCGCACCGTTGAGTTCCTGCAACGTCTGATAGGCGGGGAACAGCGCCAGCGAGCTCGGCTGTCCGCCGGCCAGCGTCTTGGCGATGAAGGCGAGCACCGCGAAGTCCGCGCGCTCGACCGCCTCGACCTCGGCGATGCTCACGCTGGCCGGGTTCTCGGCCAGGCGGAACAGCGTCGCTTCGGCGGCACGCAACAGATGCGCCGCGGCAGGCAGGCTGACCACCGCCAGCACGCCGGCGGCCTGATGCATCTGCTGGGCCGCGCCTTGCAGGGCGGGGCTGGGCTGGCCGTCGCCGCCCAGCGTCGTCGACCGCGCATCGGCATCGCGCAGCACGCGGCGAAGGGCCTTGTGCACCGATTCCAGCGTGCGGCGCAGCTCCTCCTGGACCCAGGCCAGAGGGCTCAGGTCGGCGGGGAACTCGGATTCGCGCGTAAGGTCCATGCTCGCTCTTGTTCTCTTCTAATTGTCGACGCGGTGCGGGGTGATCCCTGTTCTACCGGTGTGGCGCGGGGCGGAAGGCCCGTCCGATCAGGACGTGACCTTGAACCGGGCCACCGACTGCTTCAGCGCTTCCGCCGACCGCGACAGCTCATGCACCATCTGGGCAGTGGAACGCGTACCGTCGGAAGTCTGCTCGGTCACCGCGAAGATGTGCTGGATGTTCGCACCGACCTCGTTGGCGGCGCGCGCTTCGTTCTGCGCGACCGACGAGATCTGACCGATCAGGTCGTCCAGGCGACGCGACACCGAGTCGATGTCTTCCAGTGCACGGCCGGCCGCGTCGGACAGTTTCGTGCCCTCGACCACCCCCAGCGTGGAGCGCTCCATGGCGGCCACCGCGTCGTGCGTGTCGGTCTGAATGGTCTTGACCAGCGCGGCAATCCGGCGCGTCGCGTCGGCGGAGCGTTCCGCCAGCCGCTGAACTTCTTCCGCCACCACCGAGAAGCCGCGACCGGCTTCGCCCGCGGACGCCGCCTGGATGGCCGCGTTCAGCGCCAGCACGTTGGTCTGTTCGGTAATGTCCGAGATCAGCTCGGTGATCTCGCCAATTTCCTGCGACGACTCGCCCAGCCGCTTGATGCGCTTGGAGGTCTCCTGGATGTGGTCGCGGATCTGGTTCATACCGCCGATGTTGTTCTGCATCGCCTCCAGACCCTGCTCGGCCGCTTCCCGCGACTGGCGGGCCACGTCGGCGGTCTGCTGCGCCTGCGCGGACACCTGGTTGATCCGGTGCGCCATCTGCAGCACCGCCTCGCCGGTGGCGCGGATCTCGTGCAGCTGTTCGGTCGATGCGGCCAGCAGCTCGGTCGACGTCTGGTCGACCTGCGCGGTCGTGTCCGTCACCCGGACCGCCGTCGTCTGCACCTGGTGCACCAGCGAGCGCAGTTCTTCCACCGTGTAGTTCACCGAGTCGGCGATCGCGCCGGTGATGTCCTCGGTCACCGTCGCCTGGTGCGTCAGGTCGCCTTCCGCGACCGTCTGCAGTTCGTTCATCAGTCGCAGAATCGCCGCCTGGTTCGCGTCGTTGACGCGCTTGGCTTCCTGCTCCTGCGCCTCGGCCTCGCGACGCTGTTCTTCCGCCATCTGGGCACGACGCGACTGGTCGGACACGTACAGACGCAGGAAGCCCACCGAGCCGATCACCAGCACCGCCAGCGAAGCCAGCATGCCGATCAGCAGCACCGGGTTCAGGCCACCGGCGGATTCCAGGCCGACGCCCAGGTCGTCCAGGTCCTTGCGCAGCAGTTCCGAGTCATTGAGCATCGCCGTCTGCGCTTCCCGCGCGGACACCAGGCCCTGCAGGTTCGACAAAATGGCGGTGGCCTGCGAGCGGGTCTGGTCGTACTGCGTCAGCAGCACCTTCAGGCGTTCGCGCACCTGCGCGTCCTTCGCGCCGTTCAGGCGGAGCTCCGGGTTGCCGTTCAGCAGCGCCTGGGCGATCTCGCGGAACGCGTTCAAGTCCTTGCCGAGCAGGAACACGGCCTCAGGACTCACGCCTTCCTGCGTCAGGAATTCGTTGGCGGACTTGCCGATCCGCTGGGTCAGCATCACCAGCTGACCGACCGCGGCGACCTCACCCGTCGGGGCAGAGCTCTGCAGCGACAGCGAAGCCACGGCCTCGGCGCTTTCCAGCAGGTCGGACGATTGCCGGTTGATCGCGCGGAGCGCGGCGCCGACCTGGGTCAACACCTTTTCCTGCGCCAGCATGACCTTGGTGTTCTTGTCGGCGCGCGCCACCATCGGTGCGATCTTCTCGAGCAGCGGATCGACCGAGCCCGGCGCCTTGGCCAGCTCACCGCTGCCGTCGCGCAGCGAGCCGATCACGCCGGTCAGGATCTCCGACGCTTCCTTCATTTCCGGGAAGGCGTTCTTGTTGCCCAGCAGCGCGGTCGAGACCGCCTTCGCCAGACGCTGCGACTGCGTCGCCGCCTGACCCGCGCCGCGCACCTGCGCCGCGGAACGGTTCGAACTGATCAGCGACCAGGACACCGTGAGCGTCGTGCCGATCAGGCCGGCGGCGACCAACGCCGTCAGCAGGCCGGTGCGGCGCTGCTCGGGCTGGCGGGCCACGGCCGGCATCGGCTGGGGCGATTCCGGGGCGGACGCCGAGGGCTGGTAGCCCGCGGACGTGTCCTGGAACTCCGGCGTGGGCTGCGCCGTGGTGATGATCGAAGGCTGGAAGTCTTGCGTGTCCTCCGGCACGGCGCCCGACGCGTCGGTCTGCGGACCGGCGTCGAAGTCGTCGTTGCCCTCGTTCTTGCCCTTGTTCTTGATCTTGTCCAGGAAGCTCATCTCACCCTCGTTTGATCTCGTTCGTCGAATCGGCGCCTGTGACGGGACCGTCGTCTGGCTATCAGTTCAAAACAATGCGCAGGAATTGCGGATGCTGCGTCAGCGCATCCAGGTCCAGCACTTGCCAGCGCCGGCCCTGCCCGTCGCGCATGCGGGCAGGAGCGAAATCGGGATGGCCGCCCTCATCGGGCTCGGCCTGGAGCTGTTCATCGCCGCGCAGCCCCAGCAGCTGGTCCACCAGCAGCGCGCAGTTGATGCCCAGATCCGGATTGATCGACACCATCCGGTGGGCCGATGTCAGCGGCGCCGGACCTCGCAGGCCCAGGAAGGCCGACAGGTCCACCACCGTATGCAGACCGCCCCGCAAGTTGGCCACGCCCAGCATCCAAGGTTGCGTGTACGGGACCGCCTGAAGCGGCACCGGCGTGAAAATTTCGCCGGATTGCTTGAGCGGAAGCAGCAGGCCGAGGCCCGCGCACTCGACTGCCAGCCAACTCGCAGCCTGCGGCGCTTCGCGCGCCGCCTGCATGCGCTGCGCCAGCCGTTGTTGAAGTTCGCGCAGCGCTTGCTTGTTGGCCATGATGTCAGCCCAGCGCCTTGATCTTGGCCAGCAGCTCGTCGGCCTTGACAGGCTTGACGACGTAGTCGCGCGCGCCTTGGCGCATGCCCCAGACCTTGTCGGTTTCCTGGTTCTTGCTGGTGCACATGATCACCGGGACGTCGGCATAGCGCTCGTCACGGGTGATGGCGCGGGTCAGCTGGAAGCCGTTCTGGCCGGGCATGACCACATCCATCAGGATGAGGTCGGGCTTTTCCTCGGCCAGGCGCTTCATCGCCTCTTCGCCGTTCTCGGCGGTGCGCACGGTGAAGCCGCGCTTGGTCAGCAGGTCGCTCAGCGCGTGCAGCTCGGTCTTCGAATCGTCGACCAGCAGGATCTTGTGGATGGGCATGGGATCTCCCTCTGTCTTGGCTCGTGTCGATTCGCGTTGGTGGAGTCGTCGTTCGAGCCAGGCGTGAGCGTCGTTGGATGTCGTGGATGAGGTCGTGGAAAGCGGGCGGCCCGTCTGGCCGGTCAGCCCGCCTGGCAATGCTGTCGGACCGCCTGCAGCAGCTGGTCCTTCGTGAAGGGCTTGGTCAGGTAGTCCTGCGACCCGACCATCCGGCCGCGGGCCTTGTCGAACAGGCCGTCCTTGGACGACAGCATGATCACGGGCACCGACGCGAACTGTGGGTTGCGCTTGATGATGGCGCAGGTCTGGTAACCGTCCAGACGCGGCATCAGGATGTCGCAGAACACGAGATCGGGCTGGTAGTCGCTCAGCTTGGCGAGCGCGTCGAAGCCGTCCTCGGCCAGGACGACCTCATGGCCGCCCTGCTTCAGGAAGATCTCGGCGCTGCGGCGGATCGTGTTGCTGTCGTCGATGACGAGCACCTTGGTCGCCGTGCGGGGGCTTGCGCTGGAATCCAAGCTCTTCTCCGTATTGTTCAGACAATGGTTGTCAGAGAGATTTCAGGCTCGCGACAAACGACGAGCGCTGGAAGGACCGCCGGATGATCGAGGACCGGTGCCTTGCCGAAAGGTCGATGCGAGGGTCAGATCTGGACCATTTCGAAGTCTTCCTTGCGGGCGCCGCATTCGGGGCAGGTCCAGTTCATGTCGACATCTTCCCAACGGGTGCCGGCGGCGATGCCGTGTTCAGGGTCGCCCACGGCCTCGTCGTACATCCAGCCGCAGATCAGGCACATCCAGGTCCTTGCTTCGCTCACGATGGGTTGACTTTGCATCACTACAATGATCGAAAGATTGTAGCCATGCCCCCGGTCTGACCCGGGGGCGGAAGTACCGATGAAACAACAGTCGGTTGCGGTGCTTCTCCACGTTTTGCGCACCAGTTCACGGCTTCTCGCCGAACCATTCATGAGCCGCCCAGACCCGCATCAACAAGATCCCCAGGACGCCGCCGCGATCGAGGACCAGGATTCGCCGCCCCCGGCCTGCGTGATGAGCTTCAATGCGTCCGACCCGAGCGGCGCGGGCGGCAGCGCCGGCGACGTGGCCACCATCGCCGCCATGGGTGCGCACGCCCTGCCGGTCGTGACCGCCATCGTGATGCGAGACACCGCCGAAGTCTTCGACCACCAGACCCTGGACGGCGACTGCATCGTCGAGCAGGCCCGCTCCATCCTCGAGGACGTGCCGGTCGCCGCCTGGAAAGTCGGATTCCTGGGCAGCGCCGAGGGCGTCTCCTCTGTCGCCGAGGTCCTGTCCGACTACCCGGACGTGCCGCTGGTGGCCTACCTGCCCAGCATCTCCTGGCTGGACGAGGAACAGCAGCAGAGCTACCTCGACGCGTTCCGCGAGCTGGTGCTGCCGCAGACGCTGGTGCTGGTCGGCAACCAGAAGACACTGAGCGACTGCCTGCTCCCCGACTGGGATGCTGACCGACCCGCCTCCCCCGTGAACTGGCCGTGGCCGCGCAGCAACATGGCGCCGCGAACGTGCTGGTGACTGGTATCCAGCTCCCCAACCAGTACATCGACAACGTGCTGGCGAATTCCCAGGGCGCGATCACCGGGGAGAAGTTCGAGCGCTTCGAGGCCAGCTTCGTCGGCTCGGGCGACACGCTGTCGGCGGCGCTGGCGGCGCTGCTGTCGGTGGGCTCGGAGCCGCACGACGCCGTCGGCGAGGCCTTGGCCTTCCTGGACCAGTCGCTGGAGGCGGGCTTCCGCCCCGGCATGGGCAACGTGGTGCCGGACCGCTTCTTCTGGGCGCTGCCGCCCGGCGAGGAAGGGGAGGAAGGGGCCGAGGTCGTGCCCGTCACCGACGAGATGCCGATCGACGAGCCCCCCAGCCGCGGCCCTCGCCGCATCCATTGAGACCGCCGAGGGCGCCCGCGCGGCGCCCTCGTGCTTTCCTGCCGTCATCGGCCTTCACCTCCATCCCTCGGCCGTGAGCCTCGCTCGCGGCAGTCGCAGCACCGGATTTCCCTCATGAGCCAGAACGAGACCCTGTTCGCCCGCGCCCAGCGCGTCATTCCCGGCGGCGTGAATTCGCCGGTGCGCGCCTTCCGCGCCGTCGGCGGCACGCCGCGCTTCATCACGCGCGGCGAAGGCGCCTACATCGTGGACGCCGACGGCAAGCGCTACATCGACTACATCGGCTCCTGGGGCCCGATGATCCTGGGCCATGGCCATCCGGCCGTCGTCGAGGCGGTCCAGAAGGCCGTGCTGGAGGGTTTCTCCTTCGGCGCGCCGACCGAACGGGAGGTCGAACTGGCCGAGGAGATCCTGGCGCTGGTCCCGAGCTGCGAACAGGTCCGCCTGGTGAGCTCCGGCACGGAGGCGACGATGAGCGCCATCCGCCTGGCCCGCGGGGCGACGCAGCGCAACAAGTTCATCAAGTTCGAGGGTTGCTACCACGGCCACACCGACGCGCTGCTGGTGAAGGCGGGCTCGGGGCTGGCGACCTTCGGCCACCCGACCTCGGCCGGCGTGCCCGAGGCGACGGCCCAGCACACCATCGTGCTGGAGTACAACAACGTCGCCCAGCTGGAAGAGGCCTTCGCGCTGCACGGCCCGGAGCTGGCCTGCGTGATCGTCGAACCCATCGCCGGCAACATGAACTTCGTGCGCGCCAGCGTGCCCTTCATGACCCGGATGCGCGAGCTGTGCCGCCAGCACGGCGCGTTGCTGGTGCTGGACGAGGTAATGACCGGCTTCCGCGTCGGCCTGCGCAGCGCGCAGGGCGTGTACGCGGACCTGATCCCCGGCTTCGTGCCGGACATCAGCGTGTTCGGCAAGGTGATCGGCGGCGGCATGCCGCTGGCGGCCTTCGGCGCGAGCCGCGAGATCATGCGCCACCTCGCCCCGCTGGGCGGCGTGTACCAGGCGGGCACGCTGTCGGGCAACCCGGTGGCCACGGCCTGCGGCCTGGCGACGCTGCGCGAGATCAAGAAGCCCGGCTTCTTCGACGCCCTGTCCGCGCGCACGCGCCGCCTGGTCGACGGACTGAAGACCGTGGCGACCGAGAACGGCGTGCCGTTCAGCACCGACAGCGAAGGCGGCATGTTCGGCTTCTTCCTGATGCCGGAACTGCCCCAGAACTACACGACCGTCATGACGACGGACAAGGAACGCTTCAACCGCTTCTTCCACGGCATGCTGGACGCTGGCGTGTACATGGCGCCGGCGCTGTACGAGGCGGGATTCGTGTCCGCCGCGCACACCGATGCGGACATCGACGCCACGCTGGAAGCCGCCCGCGCCGCCCTGCGCTGACGGCAGCCGCTCCCCGGGCGGGCCGCCCGGTTGCCGGTTCGGGAAAGCCTGGCCCCAGCAAACACCGAGCCAGGCTTGTCGCGATCTTTTCAATCCGCGACAGGCATTACGCTTGCTTACCGATTGGTACAGCAGCTGAGAGACAGACATGCATATCCACATCCTTGGCATCTGCGGCACCTTCATGGGCGGCCTCGCGGCGCTCGCCCGGGAAGCCGGCCACACGGTCACCGGTTGCGATGCCAACGTCTACCCGCCGATGTCGACGCAGCTGGCGGCCCTGGGCATCGAGCTGATCCAGGGCTTCGGTGCGGAGCAGCTGTCGCTCAAGCCCGACCTGTTCGTCATCGGCAACGTGGTGACGCGTTCGTCCGAAGGCCGCTTCCCGCTGATGGAGGCGATCCTCGACGCCGGACTGCCGTACACCAGCGGGCCGCAATGGCTGGCGGAACACGTGCTCCAGGGCAAGCACGTGCTGGCGGTCGCCGGCACGCACGGCAAGACCTCGACGACCTCGATGCTGACCTGGATCCTCGAGTCGGCCGGCCTGGCGCCCGGCTTCCTGATCGGCGGCGTGCCCCAGAACTTCGGCGTGTCGGCCCGGCTGGGCGACGGCCGGTTCTTCGTCATCGAGGCCGACGAGTACGACACCGCCTTCTTCGACAAGCGCAGCAAGTTCGTCCACTACCGGCCGCGCACGGCGATCCTGAACAACCTCGAGCACGACCACGCGGACATCTTCCCGGACCTGGCCGCGATCGAGACCCAGTTCCACCATCTGGTGCGGACGGTGCCGGCATCGGGGCGGCTGGTGGTCAACGCGCGTGAGGAAGCGTTGCAGCGCGTGCTGTCGCGCGGCTGCTGGAGCGACGTGCAGCGCTTCGGCGCCCGCAAGGAAGAACCCGGCGCGCTGCGCGCGCGTGGCGAGCCGCAGTCCTTCGACGTACTGCGCGGCAGCCTGAAGGTCGGCCACGTCAACTGGGAGCTGCTCGGCGAGCACAACCAGCTCAACGCGCTGGCGGCGATATCGGCGGCCGAACACGTGGGGGTCGATCCGGAGCAGGCGGCCGAGGCGCTGGGCACCTTCAAGAACGTGCGGCGGCGGCTGGAGCTGCGCGGCGAGTCGCGCGGCATCAAGGTCTACGACGACTTCGCGCACCACCCGACGGCGATCCACACGACGATCGCCGGCCTGCGCCGCCGGATTCCTCCGCAGGAACGCATCCTGGCCGTCTTCGAACCGCGCTCCAACACGATGAAGCTGGGCACCATGAAGGCGCAACTGCCCTGGGCGCTGGAGGAGGCCGACCTGAGCTTCTGCAACCAGGACGGCCTGACCTGGGACGCGCGCGAGGCGCTGGCGCCGCTCGGCGAGCAGGGCCTGGTCGGCGCGGACGTCGACGAGCTGGTGCAGATGGTCAAGCGCGCGGCCAAGCCCGGCGACCATGTGCTGTGCATGAGCAACGGCGGCTTCGGCGGCATCCACGAAAAGCTGCTGGACGCGCTGAAGTAAACCGGCGATCCTGCGCCGCCGCGCCTGGATTGCGATGTGACGGCGGGTTGGCACCTCGCGTGCCCTTCCCGCGATCCCCGCCGTCCGGCGGTTCCCTGTCCCATCTCGCAAGATCCCGAGGGGATCCTGCACGACTCCCGAGGAGCGACTTCACGATGAGTGGTCCTGGCAAGCTGGTCCCCGCGCTGCAGAACCGGTCCTTCCTGTGCCTGCTGGCGCTGGTGACGGTGGCGTTCTTC
This sequence comes from Roseateles chitinivorans, assembly GCF_050632235.1. Taxonomy (GTDB): domain Bacteria; phylum Pseudomonadota; class Gammaproteobacteria; order Burkholderiales; family Burkholderiaceae_C; genus Roseateles; species Roseateles chitinivorans_A. The sequence continues at coordinate 6,146,709 of NZ_CP192584.1, forward strand.
TGGATCGTGTGGCCGATGATGAGCGCGATCCTCTGGGGCGTGGCCCTGGCCATCGTGTTCCAGCCGCTGTATCGCAAGCTGCTGCGCAAGACGAAGCGGCCCGGGCTGTCGGCGGGGGCGACGATCCTGGTGATCCTGCTGCTGGTGGTGCTGCCGCTGACCTACGTGATGGGCGCGCTGGTGCGCGAAGCCGCGGTCGTCTTCGAGATGGTCAAGTCCGGCCAGTTCAACTTCAACACCTACGTGGCGCAGATCTACGCGGCGCTGCCGTCGTGGCTGATCGACGTGCTGGAGCGGCTGGGCCTGCATGACCTGTCGAACCTGCAGGAGAAGCTGGGCAGCGCACTGAACCAGGGCAGCCAGTTCATGGCGACCAAGGCGCTGGGCTTCGGGCAGGACACCTTCGATTTCCTGGTGAGCTTCTTCGTGATGCTCTACCTGCTGTACTTCCTGCTGCGTGACGGCGAGCAGCTCTCGGCGCGCATCCGCGACGCGCTGCCGCTGCAGGACTCCTACAAGCGCCAGCTGGGCGAGAAGTTCCGGACGGTGATCCGCGCGACGGTCAAGGGCAACATCGCCGTGGCGGCCATCCAGGGCGCGCTCGGCGGCATGGCGTTCTGGGTGCTGGGCATCCACGCGCCGGTGCTGTGGGCGGTGCTGATGGCCTTCCTGTCGCTGCTGCCCGCGGTCGGCGCGGCGCTGGTGTGGGCGCCGGTGGCGATCTACCTGCTGTCGACCGGGCATGTCGGCTCCGGCATCGGCCTGATCGTCTTCGGCACCGTGGTCATCGGCCTGGTGGACAACCTGCTGCGCCCGCTGCTGGTCGGCAAGGACACCAAGATGCCGGACTACGTCGTGCTGCTGTCCACGCTGGGCGGGATGGCGGTCTTCGGCATCAACGGCTTCGTCATCGGCCCGCTGATCGCGGCGATGTTCATCGCGGTCTGGGACATCGTCGCGGCGGAGCGGCGCTATCCGGTCGGCGACCAGCACTGACGCCTGTCGCCTCGCCGCGTCAGCGACGGCGGCCCCGCCCTGCAATCCGTCACGCATCCCGCGTGACGCTCGCTCCCTCCCCTTGAGACGGTGTTGCCACCGGCCGCGAACCGATAAGGTGCGCGGCTTTGCGACGAATGGGCAGGGAGGCCCGCGAGAACATGAAGCAGCAAGTGAATGGCCGGCGATCTGGCCGGGCCTGGGTCGCCCTGGCCCTGACCGTCGCGGCGGGAACAGCCCATGCGGCGGCGACCGAGTACGGTGACTTCCTGCTTGAGGCCGACGCGCCCTACAGCGGGACTTTCCTCAAGTACCACAACATCCTCAAGGCCTGGACCATGGCCGGGAAGCTCGAGAGCCTCGAAGTTCCCCTCGTGGAGACGGCAGACCGCAGCCGGGTGCTGCGGCGCGTCGTCTCGGCGGGCGTGCCGATGCCCGAGAAAGCCTACAAGGAACTCAAGCGCAACGCCGAGAAGGCGACGCCCAGCGGTCCCGGCGCCTGGTACCTGTACTGGTCGCGCATCACCGTGCAGCCCATCAACGGCGCGTCGACGGCGCGCATGTTCTCGAGCGCCGAGCGCCGGGCCGTGCACTGCGAGACCGGACGGATCCTCGAGGCGGGCAAGGTCGTGTTCGCCTCCCTCGATCTGACGGGAGCGCCTCAGCAGCCGTGGATGGACTACCTGCGCCTGGAACCGACGCCGGCCCGGCAGGTCGCCGCCGATGCCAACCTCGCCGCCGAGGTCCGCGCGGTCTGCGGCCCCATCCTCGCCGCGGCCTATGGCGAGGAGGAGTCGCGCCAGCGCCTCGACACGCTGATGGCGACGCCTGAGAAGTCCGAGGAACAACGTCGGTTCGACACCATGCGCCAGGAGTTGCTGGCGGCGGCGCGCGCGCCCGCTCCGGCATCGTCCTCCGCGTCGACGGCGGCAGCCGCCGGCGGCGGACCGATCGGCAGCGCCAAGGCCCGCATCCGGTTGTTCCAGCAGAACGGCCTCGGCGGCGGGCTCACCAACGAAGCAGCCTGCGCCTCGTCCGACAGCGCGTCGAGTGCCGGCTCCGGGTTCTGGAAGGCCTTCGGTTCGCTGGCCGGCGTCGCCGGCAATACCTCCATCGGGATGCCGGAGACGGAGGCCTCGCGCACCGTGGGTGAACGCAGCCAGCTCGGCTCCAAGGCCTATTTCGTGGAACGTGAAGTGACGGCCGAAGCGCCGGTCACGCTGGACTTCTCGTTCGACAGCCAGGGACAAGGCAAGAGCTGCAACACCTTGACGATGAGCTTCGTGCCGGAAGCCGGTGCCGATTACGAAGCCCGCATGGACGTCGGCGGGCTCTATTGCAGGCTGAGGGTCAGCCGCATCCTTCAAGGCGGCCAGCTGCTGCCCGAACCCCTGACCCCGGCCGCGGCCAACTGCCCGAAGAAGGGTTGATCCAGACCCGCGACGACAAAGGGCCGGCGAGAGCCGGCCCTTTGCATGGTGAACGCGGGGCGATCAGGTCCGCGTCATCGTCGCCTTCAGCACGCTGCTGAGGAAGTCCAGGCTTTCCGCCAGATGGGCGCGGGTCTCGATCGAGCCCTTGCCCTGCGCGGCGCGCAGGTCGCTCTGCAGCTGCACGGCGTGCAGGCGCAGCACCGCGTAGGCATCGGCGAACTGGCCCGAGGCCGCGCCGCTCTTGGTCAGGTTGGCCTGGATGCGGCGCAGGTACTCGCGCTGCAGGTTGCGGCGCAGCGGATCGATGTCCGCGCCGGTCTTGAGCTCGCTCCAGATCGAGGACTGCAGCGTGCCGTAGACCTCGCCGATCGTGATCAGGCCCTTGCGCTGCGACACCGGCACGTAGGCCGGCAGCTCCATCAGGCGGATCGCCGTCTGCGCCTGCAGCAGGCGGTCCAGCGAGCCCAGCTGCACCCGCGCCACCGCCGCCGGGATGTTCACGAAGCCCGCGCGATTGAACTCGACATAGTCGGTCGTGATCGAGGTCAGGAACTCCGGCTTGAAGCGGAAGCTGTCCGCGCTGAAGATGCCCTGCGCCAGGAAGCGCAGCGCCTCGCGCTGCTTGGCGGGATCGACCGGCCGCATCGCGGCCACCGACGCGCCCGGCACGTCGCGGTGCGTGTACATGCCGCCGACGTACTTGCCCACCAGGTCGGAGGCACGCGCCAGCTGGTTGAAGCCGCTGGCCAGTTGACGGCGCTGGCGCAGCGGATCGTCGCCGGATTCCGGCGTCCGGTTCTGCACGCGGGTCCACAGCTCCTGCGTCAGCTTCAGCCGCTTGCGGAAGTAGGCCATCGGGTCGTCGCCGAGGTCGAAGCGGTTGATCGTCGGATCCATGCCGTCGAATGGGCCGAAGCCGCCGGCGTCGGTGTCGTCCGCGTAGGCGTGGCCGGGCAGCGTGTTCTGCGCGGCGACGCGCTTGAGCTCGGCCTCTTCCTGCTCCTTGGGCACCTGCTTGTAGGCGTACTCGATCGCCCAGTAGTCGTAGGCGCCCAGCGTGGTGTTGTTGTACGTGGTCGGCGCCTCGCCCTCCAGCGGGATGTTGTAGGCGTTGTAGTCCATCACCGAGGCCGACAGGCCGTTGGCGTCGGTCCAGGCCTTGTCCTTCAACTGCGCCTGCGTCACCTGCGTCGAGGCCTTGAAGTTGTGCTTCAGGCCGAGCGTGTGACCCACCTCGTGCATGATCACGTCCTTGATCCGCGCCTGGATGAAGGCGTCGGCTTCGGGGCTGTCCGGCGCGATGTCGCCGCGCGCTTCCAGCACGTCGAGCGCGAAGTCCATCTCGGCGGCCGCGTCATGCGCGTAGGTGCAGTAGGTCGCGTTGCGACCTTCGCGCCAGCCCTGGTTCAGCGCGGCCAGCGCCTGCGCCTCTTCCGCCAGCGTGGACACCTGACCGCCGGCCATGCCGCGCGGCGCGTCTTCGGCGATGAAGGCGCGGCCGCCGCGGGCGAACACGTCGCTCATGCCGATGTCGGCGTCCAGGATCTCACCGGTGCGCGGGTCCAGGTGGCTCGGGCCGATGGCGAAGCCCACGTCCGAACCGACGAACCAGCGGATCGACGCGTGCGACGCGTCCATGTTGTCCCAGTCCGCGTCGTCGGGCTGCTGCTTGGCAACGACCGCGTTCTTGAATCCGATCTTCTCGAAGGCCTTGTTCCATTCCAGGATGCCGGCCTCGACCGCGGGGCGGTACTTCGGCGGGATGTTCTTGTCCATCCAGTAGGTGATCGGCTGCACCGGCTCGGACAGCGCCGCGGCGGGGTCCTTCTTCTCCAGGCGCCAGCGCGCGATGTAGTGGACGCGCGGGTTCGGCTTGGCGTCGTCGCTCAGGTCGGTGAAGGACTCGGTGAAGTGGCCCAGGCGGCCATCGGCGCGGCGCGTGGCCATCTTCTCTTCCGGCAGCGCGCGGAAGTTGTAGACGAAGCCCATGAACATCGAGCGCGGATCCGGCAGCGCCTGCGGCGGCGTCGGCACCGCCACGGGCGGGGCCACCAGCGGCGGCGCCGGGATGCGCGGCGTGAAGTAGTGGACCTTGGCGTTCAGCGTCGTGAGCTGCGCGTCGGCGCGGGTCAGCTCGAAGAACGAGTTGCCGCGGTCGACGTTGTAGGGCAGCCGGTAGGCCATCTCCAGGCGCGTGGACATGCCGGGGATGTCGCTCAGCAGCATGCCGGCATCGATCAGGAAGGCCTTGCGCTCGGGGTGGTCGGCGCTGGCGACCGGGCCGGCGGCCAGCAGGCTGGGCGAGAACGCCTCTTCGCCGGCACGCTTGCCGCCGCCCTCGGCGCGGAACGCCGTGTTCAGCGCAACCAGCTGGATCGAGTTGCCGATGCGGCGCCACTCGGCCAGGATCTCCGGACCCATCTGGCTGGCGTAGAAGCCGCGCTCGCCGATGGAGCTGGTGATGTTGATGGTGAACAGGAAGGGCTTGTTCAGCATCGCGCGCGGGATCTCGAGCCAGACCTTCTCGTCCTTGCGCAGGATGGGGAAGAGGCCGTCGTCGCGCTTGGCGTCGCGGCTGACCTCGGCGAACGGCTTGGGCGCGGCCGGATCGACGGCGGGGCGCGCGGCGGTCATCGGCGAGGAGGCGCCCGGAGCGCCAGGAGCGCCGGAGGCGGCGCTGGCCGGCGGCTGGGCCGCCTGCGCGGTCGGCGCGGTGGAGGAAGCGCCGGTCGGGCCCGTCGTGGCGCAGGCGGTGAGCAGCAGCGCCGCGGCGGCGATGGCCGTCAGCTGGATCGTGTCCCTGTGGATCATGGATCGAAGTGGTCGTGAGTCCGTCCGGAACCGGTCGGATCGTGTTGAGAAAGCGGGCGTTGCGGTCGTGGCGCCGCATGACCCCGGTGAAGCGGGCAATGTGCGGGGCCGGGGCCCGCGCGTCAATGCGCACTAACGAGCGCGCAAGCCTTGCGAAGCGCGCGCGTGGCGATGATCGCCCACGCCGGACGGCCCCACCCGTGCCGGAAGTGACCCGCCACCCGGGGAGAGGGGTGGCCGAGGGCGGAAGGGGGCCGCCTACACTGCCCCGCCATGAGCTCTCCGTCGCCCTCCCCGCTCGCCGCGGCCACGCCGACCGCCCCCGCGGCAAGCCGTCGCACGCACTTCCTCTACCTGCACGGCTTCCGGTCGTCGCCGCGCTCGGCCAAGGCCTTGCGGATGGCGCGCTGGACGGCCGAACACCGCCCGGACCTGGTGTTCGCCTGCCCGCAACTGCCGCCGTCGCCGCGTGAGGCGATGACGCTCGTCGACACGCTGATCCGCGACTGGCCGCGCGACACGATGGCCGTGATGGGCAGCTCGCTCGGCGGCTTCTACGCAACCTCGGTGGCCCAACGCACCGGCGCGCGGACCGTGCTGCTGAATCCGGCCGTGGATCCGGCCCGCGACCTCGCGAACTACATCGGCGAGCAGACCTGCTGGCAGAACCCCGAGGAGCGCTTCTTCTTCCGGCCCGAGTTCGTCGACGAACTCGTCGCGCTGAACGTCGGCACGTTGGCGCACCCGGACCGGATGTTGGCGGTGATCGCCAAGGGCGACGAAGTACTGGACTGGCGAGAGATGCACGCGCGTTACGCGCCCTGCAGGATCAAGCTGCTCGAAGGCAGCGACCACGGCCTGGTCGACTTCGACGACTACCTGGACGAACTGACCTCGTTCCTCGGGCTCTGAGTCCCGGCGGCGACTGCCGACGCCAGGCGCGGGCACTCCACGACTCGGGAGGCGTCCCTCCGGGAACCTCCCGAATCATTCCGGCCCCAGTGGCACCCGCTGTTCGCGGGCCCAGGGGCTCGGCACTCGGCGACATCGGGCGGCTACTTCCGTCGGCCGGTGGCCTTCAAGAGCAGCACGGTCACGAGCCCGGTCAGCACGACGATGAGGCCGACGACGACCCAGAAGCCGTGCTTGTGCTCGAGCAGCGGCAGCCCGCCGACGTTCATGCCGAACAGGCCGCTGATCAGGTTGATCGGCAGCGCCAGCACGGTGACCATCGTCAGCACATACAGCGTCTGGTTGTTCTCCTGCGCGACGCGCGCCGAGGTCTCGTCCTGCACCGCCCGGATGCGTTCCTGCAGCGCCTGGATGTCGCGCAGCACCAGCGCGAATTCCTCGCTCGCCTGCTGCAGCTGCTGCTTGTCCCGCTCCACGACCCACTCCGGCGGGTTGGACAGCATGCGCAGCAGCGCGCTGGGCTCCGGCGCGAGCAGCCGTTGCAGCCGCACCATCAGCCGCCGCAGCGCGGCGACCTCGGACCCGTGTCCCGAATGGCGCCCGGCGAGCAGCGCATCCTCGATGTCGTCGACCCGCTCGGTGGCCTGACGGACGATGCGCTGCAGCTCGTCGGCCTGGTCGCGCAGCAGGTGGTCGAGCAGCGCGACGCTGGACCGCGGCCGGTCGCCGCGCTTGATCGCCATCCGCAGGCGGTCGACCGAGCGCAACGGCGCGCGGCGCACGCTCAGCACCAGATGCTCGCTGACCTGCATCCACAGCGTGGAGACATCGCCCACGTCGAAGGCGAAATCGAAGGTCACGTCGTTGAGCACGGCGAACAGGTGCTCGCCGACGCGCTCGATGCGCGACGAGCGCGAGCCCTGCTGCTGCGCCTCGTCGAAGCTCTCGGCCAGCGCGGCGTTGCGGCGGAGCCAGGGCAGCGCGCCGGCATGCGCCAGGTTCAGGTGCAGCCACAGGTAGCCGCCGTCCGGCTGCGAGAGCCGGGCCTGCGCCTGCGCGAGCGTCGGCAGCGTCTCGGTCGGACGGTCCGGGTGGATCCAGAAGCCGCAGATCAGGCCGTGTTCGTCTCCGCCGTAAGGGCCCGCCAACGAGCCGGCCAAGGGGCCGCCTGATCCGCCTGGGAGCTGCGTCGTGTCATTCATCGCCATCCGCGGATGGTAGATGCGCGATCGCCTCGCCCATGCGGACCCGTTGTCCGATCTGCAAGCCCGCCGACAGGTTCATGCCCGGCGGCAGGAACACGATGATCGTCGAGCCCTGCTCGAACCAGCCCATCTCCTCGCCTCGTGCGTGATCGTGGCCGACGTCGAAGCGATGCGGCCCGGGATGGTCCGGACGCAGCGTCAGGTCCAGCGCATGCAGCCGCAGGCTGGCGACCAGGATGGCCGCCACGGGCACCAGGGCGATGGGGGTGCCGTCGGGCAGCGTGCACTCGACGGCCGCGCGGACGTTGCGGCAGAACAGGCGCTCGACGCGCTTGAGCGCGATCGGATTGACGTTCCACGTATCGCCGGCGATGTGGGTGACGCGCTGGATGCGCAGGTCGGCCGGTGCGTGGAAGCGGTGGTACATCGCCGAAGTCAGCCGCAAGGTCACATAGGTGCCGTTGAGATACGGCGCGGCACGCGTGGCGTCGCCGAACAGGTCGGCGATGCGGTAGTCCATGCCCTTGGCCTGGAGCGCCATGCCGCGCGAGACCGGGCCGTGCGCCCCGACGATCGCGTCGCAGGGGCTGACGATCGTCGCCGGCGCCGGATCGACCGGTCGCCGGCCCGGCTTCAGCCGGCGGGTGAACACGTCCCGCAGCGAGCGGTAGCCGTGGGCGGGCGGTTCGGCCTCGCTCAGGTCGAGGTCGGTGAACATCCGCCAGACCGCGACGCTGAATCGCGTGAGCGCCGGGCTGTCGATCCGGGCGTACCAGCCCATGAAGCGGGTCAGCGCCAGGCGGGGAACCCGGTTGGTGAGCAGGAAGTTGAGGGACTCTTGCTGGGTCAGACGGTCGCGCCAGCGGGCCAGTTTCATAGACATGTCAATTCCGTCGGATACACCCCGGTAATTTGCCAACGCTGTGTGACAGCTGAACGAGGCTCCGGAGGCCCATGCCCATGTCGACGACGCTCTTCACCTTTGACCTGTTGCCCGTCGCCGCGGCGGCGGCGGGACTGTTGGCGCTCTACTACGCACCGACCGGCTGGCGCCGTCTGCAGCTCTCCCGCGCCAAGCACCCGTCGCTGGCGGGGCACTCCCGGATGGCGGTGCGGCTGGCACGGCTGATGCCGACGCAGCGTTTCGACGACGCGCACTTCTTCAACGCCGACGACGCGCCGGCCGACATCGTCGCGGCGCGGCGTTCCAGCTTCGCCGCGCTGTCGCACATCCTGAAGACGCGCCACGCGCGCAGCATCGACGCGACACAGGCCATGAAGCCGTCGCTGCCCGACCTGCAGTTCACCAGCAGCTACCGGGTGCCGCCGTCGTTCAGCCCGCTGGTGCAGCGCGAATTGCCGCTGGGGCCGGTGATGGTCGCCAGCGACGGCCACTGGCTGACCGACTTCGACGGCGAACGCTTCATCGACCTGGCCGGCAGCTACGGCGTGAACCTGTTCGGCTACGCCTTCTATCAACGCTGCATCGCCGAGGGCGCGGCCCGTGTGGACGCGCTCGGACCGGTGCTCGGCGTCTACCACCCGCTGGTCGAGGACAACGTGCGCCGCATACTGTCGCATGCGCGCATGGATCAGCTGTCCTTCCACATGTCGGGGACCGAAGCGGTGATGCAGGCGGTGCGGCTGGCGCGGTACCACACGGGCAAGACGCACCTGGTGCGCTTCTGCGGCGCGTACCACGGCTGGTGGGACGAAGCGCAGCCGGGTCCCGGCAACCCCTTGCCCGCCGAGCGCACCTACACGCTGCGCGACATGCATGAACGCAGCCTGCAGGTGCTGCGCACGCGGCGCGACATCGCCTGCGTGCTGGTGAATCCGCTGCAGGCGCTGCACCCGAACAAGCCGGCGCCAGGCGACGGCTCGCTGGTCGACAGCTCCCGGCGCGCGTCCTACGACAAGGCCGCCTACGCCGCCTGGCTGCGCGAGTTGCGTCAGGTCTGCACCGAGCGCGGCATCGCGCTGATCTTCGACGAGGTGTTCATGGGCTTCCGCCTCGGCGCCGGAGGCGCGCAGGCGTACTTCGGCGTGCAGGCGGACCTGGTGACCTACGGCAAGACACTGGGCGGCGGCCTGCCGGTCGGCGTGGTCTGCGGCCGCGCGGCGTGGATGAAGCGCTTCCGCGACGAGCGCCCCGCCGATGTCTGCTTCGCGCGCGGCACTTTCAACACGCATCCGTACGTGATGGGCGCGATGTCGGTGTTCCTCGACGCACTGGAGGATCCGGAGCGCCTGCGCCAGCTCGACGAGCAGGACGAGCAGCAGGACGGTCGGCGCGCGCGGTTGAATGCGGCGCTCGAGGCGGAACAGCTGCCGCTGCGCGCGGCCAACATGTCGTCGATCTGGACGCTCTATTACACGGAGCCGTCGCGCTACAACTGGATGCTGCAGTACTTCCTGCGCGAGCAGGGCCTGGCGCTGAGCTGGGTGGGCACGGGCCGGCTGATCTTCAGCCTGGACTTCAGCGACGCGGACTTCGATGACGTCCAACGCCGCATCGTCGCCGCAGCCCGCGCGATGCGCGACGGCGGCTGGTGGAGCAACCCGGCGCTGCCGACGAACAAGGCGATCAAGCGCCGGTTGCTGATGGAGACGCTGGGACTGCGCAACTGAGCGCGCGGACATCCCCCGCCACTTCCCCATATCTCCCCCAACACCTCCCCACAAAGCGGGGCGCCTCGACATTCATTGACGAATGTCAGAGCGCCCCGTTGTCATTGGCGATGTGTGATTCCTAGACTGCTTCGCCTTGCATACGCATTTGCGTGTGCCACGAGGAGTTGTCACATGTATTCCGCCTTTTGCATCGCCAACGCCTTCATCCGGCGTGCGCTCGACGGTCGCTTGCGCGATCTGAACTCGATGAAGCTTCAGAAGCTCATGTTCTTCGCACAGGCTTGGCGTCTCAAGAAGAAGGGCATCCCGCTCTTCCAGGACACCTTTCTCCGCGGCGCGAATGGTCCCGTGCTGCCCTCCATCGACTTTCAACTGAAGCTGTATGGCTCGCGCCGCGTCGGTCAACTCGTGACGACGCTGACTGCCCACGATGATCCGGAGCGCTGGAACGAACCCTTCCTGCCACCGGAAGACCGATCATCGTGGGATCTTGTGGACGCGATCATCTATGCCCACGGAAGAAGTCTGCCGTCGCTCTGTCGGATCTCACGCATCTACCCGACTCGGCCTGGTCGCAAACCCTGGGGGACAACAGCCCGATCCTGAACAGCACGATTCAAGACGACCCAACGATCCAGGTCGGGGAGTTCGAATGAGCGGATTCGACCAGCACATTGGCCGCGAGACGCGCACCAGCATTTCAGGGCTTGAAGTCGAGGGGGATGCAGAGCAGATCGCCAATAGTCGGGCCAATCGGCATCTTCGGCAGATCTACGCTGCGAGGGCGTACGGCTTGGCCGCGGGTTGCATCGTCCTCTGGGCGGCCCTGCTGGCGATTCAAGGGGGCATCAAAGCCACCATCGGCATCGAGATGTGGTCCGACCAGGTCCTCATCGCCGTCACCACCGGCGTCACCGTCAGCGTGCTGGCGGCGTTCCTGGGGGTGATCCGGGGGCTGTTTCCGGGGAAGGACGAGCGCGCTCCCGCGCCTCCCTGACGACCTCCTCGATCGCCTTCACCACGACCTCCGGCTTGTCCCGCTGGATGTAGTGCCCGGCCCCCTCGACCGGCTGAAGCGCCTTGCCGCCGACCAGCGGCAGCCAGTTCGGTTCCAGGTTGTGCACCATGGTCTCGAAACCGCTCGCCATCTCCGTCGGCGAATAGACCGTGCGCGTCAGCACCCGCACCGGCACGCTCGGACGCGGCTTCTGCCACAGCGTGTCGATGCAGTCCTGCTGTTGCAGGAACTCCGCCTGCATCATGCCCCGGAACACCCGGCGGCTCATGTTGTCCAGCATGTTGGCCATCACCGGCACCTCGACCTGCATGCGCCGCAGGTGCAGCGGATGCGTCGCGTCCACGAGCACGATGCCCGCCACCTCGTCCGGATACAGCCGCGAGAACGCGTACTGGTACAGCCCGCCGATCGAGTGTCCGACCAGCACGTACGGCGGCTTGATGCCGGCGCTCTGCAGCAGCCCGTGCAGCTCGGTCGCGATGCCGCAGGGATTGCGCGGCACCGGCGGCGTGGCGGTGCTGTCGCCATAGCCGGGACGGTCGTAGGCGAAGACGCTGTAGTCGGTGCGCAGCTCGTTCAGGACCTTCGCCCACGGATCCCGGCCATCACCGAGCCCCGATTGCAGGACGATCGTCGGCTCGCCGTGCCCCACCTTCGTGAAGACGATCGGACCGCCCGTGACCCGCTGATTGCCGGTGTTCGGCATCGGACTGGCGCAGCCGGCCAGCATGGCGGCCGTGGTCACAAGGGCGAGCGCCAACGACATCGGCGCCAGAAGGCGCCGTACAACTCCAGACATGCGGGAACTCCTTCTTCCGGCGAACCGGCCTGTTCCCGCGTCCGCGCGTGTCCCTCAGGGAGGGGCCGCGCGGCGCGTCATCCCTGGTGGATCAGGCCGCCTGCTCGCCGTTGCCGGCATTGTGCCCATCGTCGCGCGGCCACAGCGCCGGATCCAGCCGCTCTCCGCGCAACAGTTGCAACGGGGCCCGGTGGTAGAGCTGGATGTCGTGGAACGGGTCCGTGATGATCTTCGTCGCCCAGGCGAGACCGGTGCGCAAGTCGCGGATCACCGCCAGCTGCAGCACGCGGAACACCAGACCGCCGACGCCGAGCCAGAACCACACCAGGCCGAGCTGATGCAGGTACTCGGTGAAGCTGGCGGCCGGCGCGAACACGCCGAACAAGCCCGGCTTCAGCCACAGCGCGACCGGCGAGGCCGCCCACAGCGCCATCAGCACGACCTTGCGGCGCAGGTTGTAGCCGATCTTGATCTCTTCCTTGTGCTCGTGGGTCGCCTGGTTGACATGGTCGTAGCCCTTGGGCTCGAAGAAGAAGTGTCCGGCCTGGCGGCTGGTCATCGACACGCCCCACGCCAGCAGCGCCGACCACGCGGGATCCACGAGCAGCAGCCCGTAGGCGACCACGAAGCAGCAGGCGCTCAGCAGATGCAGCGACTGGTTGATGCGGCAATGGTGGTAGTAGCGGTGGTCGTCCCAACGCTGTTCATTCAGAAGTGCCAGAAAGTCCTTCATGGGGCCTCGTCCTTGAAATGAGCGGTGAGCGTGACGCCGTTCGATGGCACTGCCGTGATGGCACGGTGATGGATCGATGACGGACACGTGGCGACTGTGGCCATCGGCCGTGTCAGGCACGTGACGGCAGGCACCGTCACAGAACTGTTGCGTTTGCGACCCATCATGCGCGCCATGACGACACCGGCGATCGAACTCGAAGTCGACGAGCTCCCCACACGGCAGCGGCATTTCCGCGTCGCGGTCGTGACGGAGACCTATCCGCCCGAGGTCAACGGCGTGGCACGCAGCATCGCCTGCGTGGTCCAGGGCCTGCAGGCCCGCGACCACGCGGTGCAACTGCTGCGACCGCGTCAGGCACCGGCGGGGGCGTCGCCCGCGCTCGACGCGCCCGTCGACGAAGTGCTCATGCGCGGCCTGGCCGTGCCGCGTTACCCGCATCTGCGCATGGGCGTCGTGTCCAAGCGCACGCTGGTCAACCTCTGGGCGAGCCGGCGTCCCGACATCGTCCACATCGCGACCGAAGGCCCGATGGGCTGGTCGGCGCTCCAGGCCGCCCGCCAGCTCAAGCTGCCTGTCGTCTCGGAGTTCCGCACCAACTTCCACGCATACGCCCAGCACTACGGCATCGGCTGGCTGCGCCGGCCGCTGCTCGCCTATCTGCGCAAGTTCCACAACCGCTGCCACTCGACGATGGTGCCCAACGCCACCCTCGCCGGCGAACTGATGGCGCAGGGCTTCCGCCACGTCAGCGTCATCGCGCGCGGCGTCGACACGCAGCTCTTCCATCCCTCCCGCCGCAGCGATGCGTTGCGCGAAAGCTGGGGCGCCGCGCCCGGCGATCCCGTGCTGGTGCATGTCGGCCGGTTGGCCGCGGAAAAGAATCTCCAGTTGCTCGTCGACCTCTGGCCGGCGGTCCGCCAACGGCATCCGCGCGCTCGCCTCGTGCTGGTGGGAGACGGCCCGGCGCGGGCCGATTTCCAGCAATTGCTGCCGCCCTCTTCCAACGTCGTCTTCGCCGGCATGAAGCATGGCGAGGACCTGGCGGCCTGTTATGCCAGCGGCGATTGCTTCGTGTTCCCCAGCATCACCGAGACCTACGGCAACGTCACGCCCGAGGCGCTCGCGAGCGGCCTGCCGGTGATGGCCTACCAGTACGCCGCGGCGGCGTTGCTCGTGCGCGATGGCATCAATGGCGGACTCGCGCCGTTCAACGATCCGGCGGTCTTCCAGGCGCGCACGCTGTCGTTGCTCGAGGATCTGCCTCGTCTGCGCGCCATGCGTCTGTCTGCGCGTGAGAGTGCGGAGTCGCTGGACTGGGACGGCATCGTGCAGGGCATCGAGCACGTCTACGCTTCTGCCATCGACGGCACGTCCGTGGCGCTGCGCGCCGGATCGCAGCTTTCGGGTCTTGAGGCTCGCGCGCACTGAACCACTCGATGTAGACGAAGGGCACCCGGGGCCGGCGGCGTCGTCCGCCGTCCTCTCTGACTGGGCGCCGTCTGTTCGAGCAGAGCGAACCGCAGGTGAGCGACGCGAGTTGGCGCCCTGGGCGGACGACGCCGCCGGCCCCGGGTGCCCTTCGTCTGGCTCGGTCGAGTCAACCGACGATGCCGCCTCCCGCGACATCAGCGGACAGGGTCTCGCGGCGTCCGCGCTGCCGGACCATGAGGACCAGCACGCCGGTGAAGACGAACATCCCGAGCCCGCTCATCAGCCAGACCAGCGGGACGCCGAGCGCCTGGAGCAGCGCGTAGGCACCCAGCATCAGCAGGATGCTCAGGTTCTCGTTGAATCCTTGCACGGCGATCGAGCGGCCCGCGCTCAGGATCTGAACGCCGCGATGCTGCAGCAGTGCATTCATCGGCACCACCATGGCGCCGCCGACGGCGCCGACCATCACCATCGCGGGCAGGGCCCAACCGAGGGACGTCACCCACGGCGTCGCGAGCATCAAAGCGCCCAGCATCAGGCCGAGCGGCATCACCCGCAACGAGTGATGCAGCGCGATCCAACGGCCCGCAAGGCCTGCCCCCGCGACGACGCCGATCGCCACCGTCGCCTGCAGGTAGGCCCCCTGATTGAGCCGCAGGCCCAGCACGTCCTGCGCCCATTGCAGGACCGCCAGCTGCAAGGTCGCGCCGGCGCCCCAGAACAGCGTCGTCATCGACAGCGACAGCCGCCCGCCGAGCCGGTCGCGCCACAAGGCCTGATTGGAGATCCGGAAATCACGCAGGATCTCGCGCATCCGGCGCGGCGGCTTCGGATAGACGATGCCGCTCTCCGGCACGCGGAGCTGCAGCGCCGCAGCGAGCGCGTAAACCCCCAGCAGCGCGCACAGCGAGGCAGTCAATGGCCGGGCGATCCCCAGTTCCCCGATGACCGCCATCCACCAGGGACTGACCAGCAGCCCACCCACCATCGTGCCCAGCAGTACGGAGCACACGACCGACACTTCGATCCAGCCGTTCGCCGCGACCAGCCGCGTCGGCGGGACGATCTCGGTGATCAATCCGTATTTGGCCGGCGCGTAGCAGGCGGCCGCGATACCGACGATCCCGAACGAGAGCAGCGGATCCAGCCCCGCCGCCATCGCCCCGACGCCGATCGCCTTCAACCCATTCATGCAGGTCATCAGCGCGACCTTGGGCCAGGCGTCCGCGATCAGGCCGACGACCGGCGCCAGCCCCACGTAGGCCAGCGTGAAGCACAGCTTCAGCAGCGGCGCCCACCAGACAGGCTGGCCCATCTCCCGAAGCAGCGCGATGCCGACGATCAGGAGCGCGTTGTCGGCCAATGCGGAGAAGAACTGGGCGGCGATGAGGGTGTGGAAACGTGGGGGCATGGGCGCGCGGGGTGCGGCGCGAGTCTGCGTCGGTGGCGTGACCGCGTGTTGACAACGAATTGACACGCGCCCCACACCCACCCACCCGGCACCCCCTCCACGATCAGCGACAATCCCCACGCTATGTTTGCCCTGTTCGAAGACGCCGGAAAATTCCTCGCCGGCCGCATCCTCTCCGAAGCCGATTCCTCGATGCAGATCGAGCTCGAATCCGGAAAGCGCGTCAAAGTGAAGTCCGCCCATGTCCTGCTCAAGTTCGACAAGCCCTCACCGGCCGAACTGATCGCGGACGGGCAGCGCCTGGCCGAGGAGATCGACCTCGACCTCGCCTGGGAGTTCGCGCCGGAGGGCGAGTTCGGTTTCGCCGACCTCGCACGCGACTACTTCGACGCCAAGTCCACCCTCGCCCAGCAGGCCGGCGCGCTGTTCCGGCTGTTCGAGGCGCCGCACTACTTCCGGCGGATGGGCAAGGGCCAGTTCAAGAAGGCGCCGGCCGAGACCGTCAAGGCCGCCCTGCTCGGCATCGAGCGCAAGAAGCAGATCGCCGCGCAGATCGAGCAGTGGGCGGCCGAGCTGGCCGAGGGCCAATGCCCGGCGCCGATCGGCGACCAGATCTACAAGATCCTGTTCCGCCCCGACAAGAACGGCCCGGAGTACAAGGCCGTCGTCGAGGCCGCCAAGCGCAGCCACAAGGCGCCGCTGGACCTGCTCAAGGACGCCGGCGCGATCGCCAGCCCCTACCAGTTCCACTGGAAGCGTTTCCTCTTCGAGCACTTCCCCAAGGGCACGAATTTCCCCGCGCTGTCCGCGCCCGAGATCAAGGATGCGCTGCCGCTCGCGCCGGTCCGCGCCTTCTCGATCGACGACTCGGCCACCACCGAGATCGACGACGCACTGTCGGTCCAGGGCCTGGGCACCGGCACGGTGATCTTCGGCGTGCACATCGCCGCGCCAGGTCTTGCCATCCAGCCGGACTCGCCGGTCGACAAGGTCGCCCGCGAACGCTTCTCCACCGTCTACATGCCGGGCTGGAAGCTGACGATGCTGCCGGACGACGTCGTCCAGGCCTACACGCTGATCGAGGGCCGCGACTGCCCCGCCGTCAGCATCTACCTGACGATGGACGAGGCGACGCTGGAGATCACCGCGCGTGAGACCAAGCTCGACCGCGTGCCCATCGCCGCCAACCTGCGCCACGACAAGCTCGACGACGTCATCACCGACGCGACGCTGACCGGCGAGGCGCCGGCCGAGTACGACTTCGCGCCGGAGCTGGCCTTCGCCTACCGGCTGGCCAAGGACCTCAAGGCCAAACGCGAAGTCGTGCGCGGCAAGCCCGAGACCTTCAACCGGCCGGATTACAACTTCCGCCTCGACAACGACGGGGCCGAACCCGCCGGCACCGAGCTGGTCAGCATCTCGACGCGCAAGCGGGGCACCGCGCTGGACCTGATCGTGGCCGAGGCGATGATCCTGGCCAACTCCAGCTGGGGCGGTTTCCTCGCCGAGTGCGGCGTGCCCGGCATCTACCGCAGCCAGGCCAGCCTCGCCCCCGGCATCAAGGTCCGCATGGGCACCAAGCCGGCGCCTCACGCCGGCATGGGCGTCTCGCAGTACACCTGGGCGACGTCCCCGCTGCGCCGCTACGTCGACCTGGTCAACCAGTGGCAGATCATCGCCTGCGCCCGTCACGGCAAGACCGCCGCGCTGGCCGCGCCGTTCAAGCCGAAGGATGCCGCCCTGTTCTCGGTCATCTCGGGCTTCGACGCCGCCTACAGCGCCTACAACGGCTTCCAGTCCGGCATCGAGCGCTACTGGACGCTGCGTCATCTGCAGCAGCAGGGCATCACCGAACTGACCGCGTCCGTGCTGAAGGACGGCCTGGTCCGCGCCGACGAACTGCCGCTGGTGTTCCGCGCGCTCGGCTGCGAGAACCTGCCGCGCAACGCCCATGTGAAGGTGCGCATCACCGGCCTCGATGAACTGACGCTGGACCTGCACGCCAACCTGGTCGAGCGCCTCGACGCCGAAGCCGCGCCGGTGAATGCCGAAGAAGCAGCCGACGAGGACGAAGAACCCAGCGGCGTGCTGACGCTGGCGATCGACGTCAACGACGACGGCACCGACGCTCCCAAGAGCGGCGAAGGCGCGGCGGTCGCGCCCGCCGCTTCCTGATCCCTTCCTTCTTCAAGATGCCCAAGCTCAGCCTTTTGCACTACGCGCTGATCGTCTCGGCCGGGGTGCACCTGGGCCTGGGGACGCTGAAGCTCGTCGCCCCGGAGCAGTTCGACCGGATCTTCCAGGACGAACCGCTCGAGGTGATCCTCGTCAACGCGCGCGGCCAGGAAGCGCCCTCCAAGGCGCAGGCCCTGGCGCAGGCCAACCTGGCCGGCGGCGGCGAGTTGTCCGCCAATGTGCGGGCGACGTCGCCGCTCGCGCCGTCGCCGCTCGAGGAGACCGGCGACAGCATCGAACTCCAGAAGAGCCAGATCCAGCAGCTGCAGCAGGCGCAGGAACAGTTGCTGACCGACACCCGCCGGCAACTGGCGATGCTGCCGGCGCCGGATCCGGTCCGGGACAAGAGCACCGCCGAGGGCCGCCAGGTCGCCGAGCACCGCCGCCAGCTGGTGCAGACGCTGGCGGAGATCGAGAAGCGCGTGAACACCGAGAACGCGCGGCCGAAGAAGCGTTACGTCAGCCCCGCCACGCGTGAAACGGTGCATGCGCTCTATTACGACCAGCTGCGCCGCCGGATCGAGGCGCGCGGCACGCGCGACTTCCCGAGCTACCAGGGCCGCAAGCTCTACGGCGAGCTCACGATGAACATCCAGGTCGACTATCGCGGACGTGTCGTGGAGACGGAAATCATCCAGGGCTCCGGCAACGCGGTGCTGGACCGGCGCGCCGTCGCCATCGTGCGGGCGAGCGGGCCGTTCGGCCAGTTCACGTCGGAGATGCGGCGTGGCGCGGAGGTGCTCGTGATGACCTTCCGCTTCCGGTTCAATCGCGACGAGAGCGTGGAAACGACCCTCAGCACGCAACCGTCCTGAGCCCTTCCGGGGCCGGTCCTCCTGTTCCCATGGACATGTCATGAGCGCTGATACGACCGCATCGACTCCCGACCCGATGTCGCAGGCCGCCGGCCTCGACCGCTATGTGGTCGCCGGCAATCCGGTGGCGCACAGCCGCTCCCCCGAGATCCACGCCACCTTCGCCGCACAGACCGGCCAGTCGCTGGTCTACGACCGGCTGCTCTGCCCGCTGGACGGTTTCGAGGCGGCTATCCGCGCCTTCGTCGCCGCGGGCGGCCGCGGCTGCAACATCACCGTGCCGTTCAAGTTCGAGGCCTTCCGCCTGGCGGCCCGCAGGACGCCGCGCGCGCAACTGGCCGGGGCGGTCAACACCTTCCGTTTCGACGACGCTTCGACAGGCGGCTGGCTCGGCGACAACACCGACGGCGCGGGGCTGCTCGCCGACATCGAGCGCAATGCCGCGCGTCCGCTGCGCGACCGGCGGGTGCTGCTGATCGGCGCGGGCGGCGCCTCCGCGGGCGTGCTCGGCAGCCTGATCACCGGACGGCCGGCGGAGATCCGCATCGTCAACCGCAGCGCCGACAAGGCCCTCGCGCTCGCCGACAGCCATCGCGCCTGGGCCACGGAGCACGGCGTCCGGCTGAGCGCCGGCGGCCTCGATGCCGCGGCCCCGGACGGCCGCCACGACGTGCTGATCAACGGTACCAGCGCCTCGCTCAGCGGGGCCGGGCTGCCGCTGCCCGATCCGGACGCACCGGTGCTTGCGCGCGGCGGCCTGGCCGTCGACATGATGTACGGTCCGTCGGCGAAGCCCTTCCTGGACTGGGCCTCGGACCAGGCCGGCCCGGACGGCGCCGCGCTCGACGGCCTGGGCATGCTGGTCGAACAGGCGGCGGAGGCCTTCCTGCTCTGGCGCGGTGTGCGCCCCGACAGCGCGACGGTGCTCGCGGACCTCCGCCAGCGGCTGGCCACCCACTGAGGAACCGGGGCATGAAACAGTTCTGGCGCTTCGCCGGGATGCTGCTGGTCAGCGTCGTCTGCCTGCAGCTCTTCTTCGCGGCGCGCATCGCGCTGATGGCCGTCGTGTCGCCACAGTCGACGACCTTCCAGCGTGCGGAGGCGATGCGGCTGCTGCGCGAGAAGCACCAGATCCTCTGGGCCCAGCAGTGGGTCGACGACGCGCTGATCAGCCGCAACCTCAAGCGCGCCGTGATCGCCAGCGAGGACGCCGGTTTCAACGAGCACGGCGGGGTCGACTGGGACGCGCTCGAAAAGGCCTGGGACAAGAACCAGCGCGCGCAGGAGCAGGCCGACAAGCGCGCCGCGCGGCTCGCCAAGACCAACCCGACCAAGCCGCCGCCGGTCCCGAAGGTCATCGGCGGCTCGACGATCTCACAGCAGCTGGCCAAGAACCTCTTCCTCAATTCCGAGCGCAACCTGGCGCGCAAGGGGCAGGAACTCGTGCTGACGCTGATGCTGGAAGCGATGCTCAGCAAGCAGCGCATCCTGGAGATCTATCTGAACAACGTCGAGTGGGGCGAAGGCGTGTTCGGCGCCCAGGCGGCGGCGCGTCACTATTACCGCGTCGATGCTTCCCGGCTCGGTCCGAACCAGGCCGCCCGGCTGGCGGTGATGCTGCCGGCGCCGAAGCGGTTCGAGAAACGCCCAGGTTCGCCCTATGTGGTCGGGCGTGCTGGCACCATCGAGGCCCGGATGGGCGCGGTCGAGGTACCCTGACCGCCTCCGCGGGCGCATTGCCGTGTGCCCTCCGGACCGCCCGACCTGGGCCGGGAGACCGCCATGACATCCGAACTGACGATTGAGATCGCCGCCACCGCCGCCCGGCTGGTGGTGGAGGAAGGCCTGGAATATGGCCCCGCCAAGTCCCGCGCGCTGAAGGTGCTGGGGCTGCCGCCGCGCACCGCGCTGCCCAACAACGATGAACTCGAGGACCAGGTCCGCGAGTATCTGGACATCTTCTGCGCCGACACCCAGCCTGCCGAACTGCAGGCGCTGCGTGAACTCGCCGCCGTCTGGATGGCGCGGCTGGCCGAGTTCCGCCCTCACCTGACCGGCGCGGTCTGGCGCGGCACCGCCACACGGCTCTCCCCCATCCACCTGCAGCTGTATTGCGATGACAGCAAATCGACGGAGATCGCCCTGCTGAACCAGGGCATCGACTTCGACGTCGGCCAGTCGCGCAATGCGAAGGGCGCGACCGTGGACCAGTTGATCATCGACGCGCCTTGCCGCGCGCTGAACGAACGGGTCGCGATCGCCCTGACCATCCTGGACCATGACGACCTGCGCGGGGGACTCAAGCCCGACGCCCGGGGCCGGACCGAACGCGGCGACCTCGCGGCGCTGCGTCAACTGATGAATTCGAAGGACGACTGAATGCAACGACGCGCTGTTCTGGGATTGGGTGCCGCCGGCCTGGCGGCGGCAGGCGCGGGCACGTATCTCGCCCTTCATCATGAAAAGCAGGCCGCGCAGGGCGGCGGCGCTCCGGCCGGTCCTTTGTCGGCAGAGGCCGCGGCATTCTGGAATGCGAGCTTCGACACGCTCGATCAGAAGACCTACCAGCCCGCCGCCCAGTTGCGCGGCAAGCCGCTGCTGCTGAATTTCTGGGCGACCTGGTGCGCGCCTTGCGTCAAGGAATTGCCCGAGATCAACCAGTTCCATGACGAGTTCAGCGCGCAGGGCTGGCAGGTCCTCGGTCTGGCCGTCGACGCCCCGACGCCGGTGCGCGGGTTCCTGGAAAAGATCCCGCTGAAGTTCCCGGTGGCCCTGGCCGGATTCACCGGAACCGACCTGTCCAAGACCTTGGGCAATGCCAAGGGTGGCCTGCCGTTTACCGTCGCTTTCGGTACCCAAGGCGAACCGATCTGGCGCAAGCTGGGGGCGACGAATCTCGAGGAATTGCGCGCGATGGTACGCGCCAGCAAAGTCTGACCCAGGGTCAACCCCTAGAAAGGGTGGCCGCCGGCCATAGCGGTCGACCCAGGACCGGTCAAGCCATTTATTTTTGGGTTGCTGCCGGGATCTGGTCTCAAAACGCGTAAAGTCCACCCTTTTACGCTTCTAGTGTCTTCGCTCTAATTGGCGGGACCGGTCGCTGAATGCAAGTTCTGGTACTACACGGCCCCAACCTCAATCTGCTCGGCACCCGCGAGCCTGGGGTGTATGGCGCGACCACTTTGACGGAGATCGATACAGATCTTCGCCAGATTGCGCAGGAAGCCGGCGTAGCCCTGGAGAGCTATCAGAGCAACCACGAAGGTGCGCTGGTGGACCGCATTCAAGTGGCGGGTCGCGACGGCACGCGCTTCATCCTGATCAATCCGGCGGCCTACACCCACACCAGCGTTGCGATCCGCGATGCGCTGGCGGCGGTGGCGCTGCCGTTCGTCGAAGTGCACCTGTCCAATATCCACAAGCGCGAACCGTTCAGGCATCACAGCTACCTGTCGGCTCTCGCGGAGGGCGTGATCTGCGGCCTGGGCCCGGCCGGTTACCGGCTGGCCCTGCAGTTCGCGATTCAGCAGTTGAGCCGGTCAGCCTCGTCCACCTGAGCACCGCGGTCCGTCGATTCCCCGTCGCGGACCGGAAGACATCACCGAAGATCACCACGATCACCGATCCCCGTTGGAGAGTTCTTATGGATTTGCGCAAGCTCAAGACCCTGATCGACCTCGTGTCCGAGTCGAACATCTCTGAACTTGAAATCACCGAGGCCGATGGCAAGGTGCGCATCGTCAAGTCCGATGGCCAGCCCCTCGTGGCCGCCATGCCCGTGATGCAGGCCGCGCCCCAGGTGGCGGCCCAGCCGGTCGCCGCGCAGCCGGCCGCCGCCGCGGCGCCCGTCGCCGCTCCGGCGCCGGCTGCCGAGACCGGCCATATCGTGAAGTCGCCGATGGTCGGCACCTTCTACCGCGCGTCCAGCCCGAACGCCAAGCCGTTCGCCGAGGTCGGCCAGCAGGTCAAGGAAGGCGATGCCATCTGCATCATCGAGGCGATGAAGATCATGAACGAGATCGAAGCCGACAAGTCCGGCACGATCGTCAAGATCCTGGCCGAGAACGGCCAGCCGGTGGAATACGGCCAGTCGCTGATCGTCATCGAGTAAGGCGGTCCGAGATGTTCAAGAAGATCCTCATCGCGAATCGCGGGGAGATCGCTTTGCGAATCCAGCGCGCGTGTCGCGAGCTGGGCGTGAAGTCGGTCGTCGTGTATTCGGAAGCGGACCGCGACGCGAAGTACGTGAAGCTGGCCGACGAGGCCGTCTGCATCGGCCCCGCCCCGTCCGCGCAGAGCTACCTGTCGATGCCGGCCATCATCGCGACGGCGGAAGTCACCGACGCCGAGGCGATCCACCCCGGGTACGGCTTCCTGTCGGAGAACGCCGACTTCGCCGAACGCGTCGAGCGCAGCGGCTTCACCTTCATCGGCCCGACCCCGGAGAACATCCGGACCATGGGCGACAAGGTCTCGGCCAAGCAGGCCATGATCAAGGCCGGCGTGCCCTGCGTGCCCGGATCCGAGGGCGCCCTGCCGGATGACCCCAAGGAGATCGTCCGCATCGCCCGCGCGATCGGCTACCCGGTCATCATCAAGGCCGCCGGCGGCGGCGGCGGACGCGGCATGCGCGTCGTGCACACCGAGGCCGCCCTGGTCAACGCGGTGCAGATGACCAAGGCCGAAGCGGCCGCGGCCTTCGGCAATCCGCAGGTCTACATGGAGAAGTTCCTGGAGCATCCGCGTCACGTGGAGATCCAGGTGCTGGCCGACGGGCAGAAGAACGCCGTCTGGCTGGGCGAACGCGACTGCTCGATGCAGCGCCGCCACCAGAAGATCATCGAGGAAGCGCCGGCGCCGGGCATCCCCCGCCGCCTGATCGAGCGCGTCGGCGACCGCTGCGCCGCCGCCTGCAAGAAGATGGGCTACCGCGGCGCGGGCACCTTCGAGTTCCTGTACGAGGATGGCGAGTTCTACTTCATCGAGATGAACACCCGCGTGCAGGTCGAGCACCCGGTGACGGAGCTGGTGACCGGCATCGACATCGTGCAGATGCAGATCCGCATCGCCGCCGGCGAGAAGCTGCCCTTCACGCAACGCAACATCACGATGCGCGGCCACTCGATCGAATGCCGCATCAATGCGGAAGATCCGGTCAAGTTCATCCCGTCGCCGGGCCGCATCACGATGTGGCACCCGCCGGGCGGCCCCGGCGTGCGCGTGGACTCTCATGCGTACACCAACTACTTCGTGCCGCCGAACTACGACTCGATGATCGGCAAGATCATCGTCCACGGCGACACCCGCGAGCAGGCCCTGGCCCGCATGCGGATCGCGCTGTCGGAGACGGTGATCGAAGGCATCCAGACCAACATCCCGCTGCACCGCGAGCTGATGGCCGATGCGAAGTTCATCGAAGGCGGCACCGACATCCACTATCTCGAACAGTGGATGGCCGCGCACAAGCGCTGACCCCGCACGGTTCGCCGGTGATCGGCCACGATCGCTGAGCGACAATACCGAGGCCCTCAGGCGTGGACGCGAGTCCGCCTTGAGGGCTTCTCCATTTCAGAAGTCCACCGAAGTCCCGGAGCCGCTATGAGCGAAGACCACGGCGCAGACCACGCCAACGACCCCCTGCTGCACGAGCTCGTGCTCATCTGCCGCGAAGAGGACGTCGAGACCGTCAGCGACGCGCTGATGGAGGTGGAGGCGCTGGCCGTGTCGGTCGAGGACGCCGACGCCGACACGCCCGCCGAGCGCGCGCTGTTCGGCGAGCCGGGCATGCCGGCGCCGCGCGCGGGTTGGGATCGTTCGGTGGTGAAGGCGCTGTTCGCGGCCGAAGCCGAAGCGACCGAAGCGGCGACGCTGCTGCTGGCGCAGGACTGGGCCGAGGACGTGCACGTCCAGGCTATCCAGACGATCGCGCAGCAGGACTGGGTCCGCCTGACGCAGTCGCAGTTCGCGCCGGTCGAGATCACGCCGGAGTTCTGGATCGTGCCGTCGTGGCACGAGGCGCCCGCGCAGGCGAAGCAGGTGATGCGCCTGGACCCGGGCCTGGCCTTCGGCACCGGCACGCATCCGACCACACGCATGTGCCTGCGCTGGATCGCCGGCCACGGCGCCGAGGCGGCCGGCTGGGACCGCGTGCTCGACTACGGCTGCGGCTCGGGCATCCTGGCGATCGCCGCGGGCCT
The DNA here is from genome assembly GCF_050632235.1 of Roseateles chitinivorans. Classification (GTDB taxonomy): domain Bacteria; phylum Pseudomonadota; class Gammaproteobacteria; order Burkholderiales; family Burkholderiaceae_C; genus Roseateles; species Roseateles chitinivorans_A. The sequence continues at coordinate 6,171,342 of NZ_CP192584.1, forward strand.
GTTCGGCGCGAAAGCCATCGACGCCGTCGACATCGATCCTGCCGCGCTGATCGCCTCCACGCACAACGCCAAGGACAACGGCGTGACGCTGAATGCCGCCCTGCCGGACGCCGCGCGCGGCGAGTACCCGGTCGTGCTGGCCAACATCCTGGCGACGCCGCTGAAGCTGCTGGCGCCGCTGCTGTGCAACCACCTGCGGCCCGGTGCGCACCTGGTGCTGGCCGGCATCCTCGAGCGCCAGGCCGACGAGCTGAAGGCAGCGTATGCCCCGCACGTCCAGCTCGACGTCGCGGACAGCGAGGACGGCTGGATCCTCATGACGGCGCGACGCGCGGCCTGACGGTCGCCCCGCCTTTTGCCCGCCTGCGCGACCGCTGCCACGCCGGCAACGGACCCGACATCCTCCTGACCGACTGCCCGCCAGCCCCGATGAACAGACAGTTCTCCGCCTTCGCCCACCCGGTGACTGAGTGTCAACCTGGGGGTGTTCGCGGCAAGGACTGACCCTGCTTCGTGGCATCATCGCGTCCATGAATCTCGCGACCCGCTGCACGACCTGCGGCACCATCTTCCGGGTGGTGCAGGATCAGCTGCGCGTCTCCGAAGGCTGGGTCCGCTGCGGCCGTTGCGCCGAGGTCTTCGACGCACGCGAGCAGCTGTTCGACCTCGAGCGCGACAGCCCGCCCCCTGGCCGCCGCTGAGCGCGCCGGCCGAGCCCGCACCGGTCGAACGCCGCCCGCCGGCGCCCACGCCGGTCGCCGCACCGGCGCCGTCCTACGCGCCGCATCCGAGCGACTTCGCACCGAGCCGGCCCGCGCCCTTGCCACCACCACCGGCCCCGGTCTTCACGCCGACGCCGGTCTTTGCGCCGGAACCTCCGCCGCATCACCACCAGGCGCCGCGCGACAGCGGCTGGATGGCGGCCGACGACGAATCGCTGAATCCCTTCGCCCCGCCGCGCCGCGTGCCGGATCACGAGCCGGCGGACGACATCGTCGACGCACGCTTCCACGCCTCGGCATCGCGTCATGACGAGCCCTCGTTCGAGGAGCGCCGCGAGCCCTTCCTCGAAGCACCGGCCGCGCCCGATCCCCGTGAGCACCTGCCCGAACCCAAGGGCATGCGCTTCGAGGAGGACGAGCTGCCCCCGCCGATGATCGACGAGGACGATCGGCCGGACGTGACGCTGGCACTGAGTCCCGCGACCGCGGCGCAGCTGCGCGCGAACGAGTTGTCGGCGGGCGTGGAACCATCCCTCGAGCCGAGTTCATCGATGATGCCGGCGGACGAGGAGACGATCGCCGACGCCAAACGCGCCGCGAAGGCGGCCAAGCGCGAGGCCAGGAAGGCCGACAAGGACGCCACCAGGAAGCTGGCGAAGAAGCCGGCCAAGCCACGCCGCTCGTGGTCGCTGTTCCGACGCAAGCGCGAACGCGCGACCGCCGAGAGCCCCGAAACGACGATGACGGTGCTCGCCGCCGAGTCCGAGTTGATGGCTGCGCGCGCGGCGATGGCGGATGCGGCCTCGGCGCAAGGGTCGCCCAGCGTCCTGCCGGAACATCTGCCGAGCTTCATGCGCCAGGCCGAAGCGGCGCGCCGCTGGAGCCGTCCGGGCGTGCGTCTCGCACTGGGCAGCGCGACGACGGTGCTGGCGCTGGGACTGATGGCCCAGCTGCTGTGGCATGCGCGCGAAGCGATCGCTGCGCAGTACCCTCAGGCGAAGCCGGCGCTGGTCTCCATCGCCCAGGCGATGGGCCAGGAGATCAAGCCCTGGCAGCACATCGAGGCGCTCAGCGTCGAGAGCAGCAGCCTCAACCCGGCCGGCGCCGCCAACCACTACCGCTTCAGCATCAGCCTGCGCAACCGCAGCAACTGGGAAGTCGCGCAGCCGTGGGTGGACCTGAGCCTGACCGACGCGAGCGGGGTGCTCGTCGTGCGCCGCATGCTGTCGCCGGCGGAAATGCAGGCCGGTCGCTCGGCGCTGCCCGCAGGCGCCGATCAGCAGCTGCAGGTGGTGTTCGACAGCGGCGCGCAGAAGATCAGCGGCTATTCGGTCGAACTGTTCTATCCCTGAGCGTCGCCAGCACAGGCGCACTCACCGTCAAAGGGCGCCCTCGGCGCCCTTTGTCTTTGGCGGTCGACCCTGCGGCCGCCCCAAAGAAAAACCCGGCTTGCGCCGGGTTTCGAGAGGACCGGACCCGAAGGCCCGGTCATCGTTCAAGCTCAGGGCTTGTTGCCAGTCGGGAAGGGCCACGCGGCTTGCGGGCTCAGCGCGGTCTTCGCGGCAGGAGCCGGAGCAGCGGCAGGCTTCGCGGCAGGGGCAGCGGCAGGCTTGGCAGCAGCCTTCTTCGGCGCAGCAGCCTTCTTGGCGGCCGGCTTCGCAGCGGGCTTGGCAGCGGCCTTGGGGGCAGCCTTGGCAGCGGCCTTCTTCGGCGCAGCAGCCTTCTTCGGAGCAGCGGCCTTCTTTGCAGCGGGCTTCGCAGCCTTGGCGGCAGTCGCCTTGACGGGCGGCTTCTTGGCAGCGGCGACCTTCTTGGCCGGCGCAGCCTTCTTGGCGGCAGCGACCTTCTTGGCCGGAGCTGCCTTCTTCACTGCCACCTTCTTCGCCGGTGCTGCCTTCTTCGCAGCAGCCGCCTTCTTGGCCGGAGCGGCCTTCTTCGCCGGAGCCGCCTTATTCGCAGCAGCGACCTTCTTCGCCGGCGCTGCCTTCTTGGCCGGAGCGGCCTTCTTGGCGGCCGGAGCCTTCTTGGCCGGAGCGGCCTTCTTCGCGGCCGGAGCCTTCTTCGCAGCGGCCTTCTTGGCCGGAGCCGCCTTCTTGGCCGGAGCGGCCTTCTTCGCAGTTGCCATTTCAGTTCTCCTTGATCAAGTGGAAATAGCCCTGCCCGTCATCAACCGGTTGATGCCGGTGCAGGTATTCACCGCCCACGACGCGCGGGAGTTGCGCTCCGCGGTGCGGTGAATCGGGGTGCGATGCGATCGAGCCGCTTCTGCGTCGGTCTCGATGGGCATCGCCAATCTTGATCTCTTCTTCAACAAACAATGCTCAGGGGTCGCTCCGCCCGGGACTCAGTCCCAGGACAGCGCGCCGCCCGTTTGGTATTCGATCACTCTCGTCTCGAAGAAGTTGCGTTCCTTCTTCAGGTCGATCATTTCGCTCATCCACGGGAACGGGTTTTCCTCGTTCGGGAAGAGCGGCTCCAAGCCGATCTGCGTCGCACGGCGGTTCGCGATGTAGCGCAGGTAGCCCTTGAACATGGCCGCGTTCAGACCCAGCACGCCGCGCGGCATGGTGTCCTCGGCGTAGCGGTACTCGAGCTCCACGGCCTTCTGGAACAGCGCCTTGATCTCCGCGCGGAATTCAGGCGTCCACAGGTGCGGGTTCTCGAGCTTGATCTGGTTGATCAGGTCGATGCCGAAGTTGCAGTGCATCGACTCGTCGCGCAGGATGTACTGGTACTGCTCGGCCGCGCCGGTCATCTTGTTTTGGCGACCCAGCGCCAGGATCTGCGTGAAGCCGACGTAGAAGAACAGGCCTTCCATCAGGCAGGCGAAGACGATCAGCGACTTCAGCAGCGTCTGGTCGTTCTCGGGCGTGCCGGTGACGAAGTTCGGATCCATGATCGCGTCGATGAACGGGATCAGGAACTCGTCCTTGTCGCGGATCGACTTCACCTCGTGATAGGCGTTGAAGATCTCGCTCTCGTCCAGGCCCAGCGACTCGACGATGTATTGGTACGCGTGCGTGTGGATCGCTTCCTCGAAGGCCTGGCGCAGCAGGAACTGGCGGGCTTCGGGGGCCGTGATGTGGCGGTAGGTGCCCAGCACGATGTTGTTGGCGGCCAGCGAATCGGCGGTGACGAAGAAGCCCAGGTTGCGCTTGATGACGCGGCGTTCGTCTTCGGTCAGACCGTTCGGGTCCTTCCACAGCGCGATGTCGCGCGACATGTTCACTTCCTGCGGCATCCAGTGATTCGCGCAGGTGGCGAGGTACTTCTCCCACGCCCACTTGTACTTGAACGGCACCAGCTGGTTGACGTCGGTCTGGCCATTGATGATGCGCTTGTCGGCGACGTTCACACGGCGCTCGCTGGCATCGGCGGCCGACGACTCAGAAGAGGACACCGAGCCAGCCGCGGCGGTGGCGGCATCACGCGCGACGGCGGGCGTCGCTGCGTTGATCGATGCGCCCGACTGCGGCGCGTTGCTCGAGGATTTACGGTCTTCTTCCCAAACCAGCATGGTGGTCTTCCTATGGTCGCGGATTATCGGAGTGTTGTGTTCAAACACAAAGGACTTCTTGACTTTGACGCCGCTTCGCTGTTGCTGGTCCGCATCGCATTGGCGGCGAGGGACCGTGTGCTGCGCGCCTCTTGATGAGCGCGGCGGGGCGTCGTTTCAAGCGTTCATCGATCGCTTGCGGGCGTCGCGGAGAAAACCGCTGATCGCCGCAAACATCGATGAACACTCGCATCGCGAGCGTCGGAGGTGTCGGCGTTGGACGTCGACACCTCCTGTTTCGAATTACTGGCAGGCCTCGCAACCGGGGTCGTCGATCGCGCAGAACGTGACGTCGGTCGCCGGCGTCGCGCTGCCCAGATCAGGCGCCGTCGATGCAGCGATCGTCGCGATCGGAGCAACGGAAATCGGAGCGGCCGCCACCGGTGCCGCGCTCAAACCACCCGCGCCGCTGCTCACCGAATTGAGCTGACCGGCGTTCTGCACGGTGCTCTTCTCGGCGTGCGTCGCGCCCATCGTGCGGAGGTAGTAGGTGGTCTTCAGACCACGCTGCCACGCCAGCTTGTAGGTGTCGTCCAGACGCTTGCCCGACGCGCCGGCCATGTAGATGTTCAGGCTCTGCGCCTGGTCGATCCACTTCTGACGGCGCGCGGCGGCTTCCACCAGCCACACGGTGTCGACTTCGAACGCGGTCGCGTAGAGCTGCTTGAGCTCCTCAGGCACGCGGTCGATGCGGCGCAGCGAACCGTCGAAGTGCTTGAGGTCCATGACCATCACGTCGTCCCACAGGCCCAGCTTCTTGAGGTCGCGGACCAGGTGCTCGTTCACCACGGTGAACTCGCCCGACAGGTTGGACTTCACCGACAGGTTGCCGAAGCAGGGCTCGATCGACGCGTCGACGCCGATGATGTTGGAGATCGTCGCGGTCGGCGCGATCGCCACGCAGTTGCTGTTGCGCATGCCGTCGCGGGCGATCTTGGCGCGCAGCGCGTCCCAGTCCAGCGTCGACGAGCGGTCCACGTCGACGTAGCCGCCGCGGGCTTCGGCCAGCAGGTCCAGCGAGTCGATCGGCAGGATGCCGCGATCCCACAGCGAACCGCGGTAGCTGCTGTAGCGGCCCCGTTCGGCGGCCAGCTCGGTCGACGCCCAGTAGGCGTGGTAGCAGACGGCTTCCATCGAACGGTCGGCGAACTCGACGGCGGCGTCGGAGGCGTAGGGCACGCGCAGCTGGTACAGCGCATCCTGGAAGCCCATGATGCCCAGGCCGACCGGACGGTGACGCAGGTTCGAGTCGCGCGCCTTCTTGACCGCGTAGTAGTTGATGTCGATGACGTTGTCGAGCATGCGCATCGCCGTCGACACCGTCTTCTTCAGCTTCTCCTGGTCGATCTGGCCGTCCTTGATGTGCTGCGACAGGTTGACCGAGCCCAGGTTGCAGACCGCGATCTCGTTGTCGTTGGTGTTCAGCGTGATCTCGGTGCACAGGTTGGACGAGTGCACCACGCCCACGTGCTGCTGCGGGCTGCGGACGTTGCAGGCGTCCTTGAACGTGATCCAGGGATGGCCGGTCTCGAACAGCATCGTCAGCATCTTGCGCCACAGGTCGCGGGCCGGCATGCGCTTGTAGAGCTTGAGCTCGCCGCGGTCGACCTTGGCCTCGTACGCCTCATAGGCGGTCTGGAAGGCCTTGCCGAACAGGTCGTGCAGGTCCGGGCAGGTCGACGGGCTGAACAGCGTCCAGTCGCCGCCTTCGATGACGCGCTTCATGAACAGGTCGGGAATCCAGTTCGCCGTGTTCATGTCGTGGGTGCGGCGGCGGTCGTCGCCGGTGTTCTTGCGCAGCTCGAGGAATTCCTCGATGTCCAGATGCCACGTCTCCAGGTACGCGCAGACGGCGCCCTTGCGCTTGCCGCCCTGGTTCACGGCGACGGCCGTGTCGTTCACCACCTTCAGGAACGGGACCACGCCTTGCGACTTGCCGTTCGTGCCCTTGATGTGCGAGCCGAGCGCGCGGACCGGGGTCCAGTCGTTGCCCAGGCCGCCGGCGAACTTCGACAGCAGCGCGTTTTCCTTCAGCGCTTCATAGATGCCGTCCAGGTCGTCGGCCACCGTCGTCAGGTAGCAGCTCGACAGCTGCGAGCGGCGCGTGCCGGCGTTGAACAGCGTCGGCGTGGAGCTCATGAAGTCGAAGGTCGACAGGACTTCGTAGAACTCGATGGCGCGGGCCTCGCGGTCGATCTCGCCCAGGGCCAGGCCCATCGCGACGCGCATGAAGAAGGCCTGCGGCAGCTCGATGCGGGTGCCGTCGACGTGCAGGAAGTAGCGGTCGAACAGCGTCTGCAGGCCCAGGTAGTCGAACTGCAGGTCGCGTTCAGCCTTCAGCGCGGCGCCCAGCTTGGCCAGGTCGTACTGCTGCAGCCGCTCGTCGAGCAGCTCGGCCTGCACGCCCTTCTTGATGAAGCCGGGGAAATAGTCGGCGTACTTGGTGGCCATCTCGGCCTGCGTCGCGTCCTCGCCCAGGATCTCGCGGCGGATCGTGTGCATCAGCAGACGGGCCGTGGCGCGCGTATAGCCGGGGTCCTTCTCGATCAGCGTGCGGGCGGCCAGGATGGCGGCCTTGTAGACCTCGTCGATCGGCACGCCGTCGTACAGGTTGCGCTTGGTCTCGGCCAGGATCGGGTCCGGCTTGACGTCGGCACCCAGGTTCTCGCAACTCGACGCGATCAGCGCGGCCAGCTTGTTCAGGTCGAGCGGGACACGGACGCCGTTCTCGGTGACCGAGATGCCGGACTCCAGCACGGCCGCCTGCTGCTGCTCGCCCTGGCGGGCACGCTCCTGCGTGCGGCGCTCGCGGTACAGCACGTACGCACGCGCCACTTCATGGTGGCCGCCGCGCATCAGCGCCAGCTCGACGTGGTCCTGCACGTCCTCGATGTGGAAGGTGCCGCCGGCCGGGCGCGAGCGCAGCAGGCCGCGCGTCACGGAGTCGGTCAGCGCGTCGACGGTCTCGCGCACGCTCGCGGAGGCGGCGCCGCTGGTGCCGTGCACCGCGAGGAACGCCTTCATCATCGCCACCGCCACCTTGCTCGGCTCGAAATGCACCACCGCACCGTTGCGGCGGATGATCTGATGCTGCGGGAAGCTGGCCGAAGCGGCGGCGGACTCGCGGGGAGCCTGCGCCAGGCCCGTTTCAGCAGTCGGTGTGGCGGCGACAGTCTGCATGGGTTCCTCGTTCTGGTCTGAAAACAAAAAAGCTGCGCCCGGCCCGGCTTTTCCGAAGGGCCAAACGTCAGGGGGTCAGGTGGTGCTCGCGATGCTGAAGATGCGCCTTGGCTTGGTGATTCCGCTCCTCCGGCTGAGGGGCCGGCACTGCGGACAAGACTTCTGATGGAGCATTCATCGCCGTGTTTGCGAAGTCAGCAGGATAGCATGCAAAACACTATATCTAGTGGTCGCGGCACCTTCAAGGAACTAGCGGTAGCGTCACCTCCCTTGACGCCCGCCACCCGCTGGGCTAGCCGGAAGACCTGACCCCGCACAGCCCCGATGGATTCGCGCATCCTGTCCGGAGCGCAAGGATCCACGCGGTCTGGCGGCCTGAATGCGCCGCGAACGCCCATGGTTGCTGCGCTTGCATCGATGGCAATCCGATGACGACTTTGCGGGGTGTCCCCGTGGGGTAGGACAAGTCCTGATCAGGACCTTCCCGGAGTCGCCACCGGCAGTGGGGTCATGGTCGCAATGCGCGCATCCAGGGGTCGGAGAGCGCACTTTCCGGACCACTCAACTGCGGGGAGGCCTCCCCGCTGGCAGAAGCGCCACAGCCTCTTGCTCCCTCTCCCGCTTGCGGGAGAGGGTGGGGGTGAGGGCCAGCGGCTGTCGCATGCGGAAGGCCAGGCGCGGGCGCTCCACGAGGCATGAGGGCGCCCTCCAGGACCCTCAGGCCTCATTCCGGCCCCACCCGCACTCGCTGCCCTCGGGTCTTGGGAATTCGATTGACTTCAGGCTTCGTCGCCGCCGATCGAGATGGCCAGACGGGCCATCCGGTAACGCATCTGGCGCAGCGACAGGCCCAGGCTCGCGCCGGCCGCCGTGCGGTTGTTGCGGTGACGTTCGAGCGCACGCAACAGGATCTGCTTCTCGACCTCGTCCAGGTAGGCCGCGAGATCGGACGGCAGCGGCGCGGCGCCGCCTGCTTCCGCAGGCAGCGTCGACCGCACCGGCGGCGCGCCTGTGCTGAAGGTGGCGTCGGCCGGCGCGTCGTCCAGGCCCAGCACGCTGTCCGGGAGACCGAGGTCGGCCAGGTCGATGCCGTCGCCGCTCGACAGCGCCAGCGCCCGATGCAGCAGGTTCTCGAGCTCGCGCACGTTGCCCGGGAAGCTGTAGCGCGACAGCGTCGACAAGGCAGCCGAGGTCAGCGCCGGCACGGGCTCCACGCCGGCATCCGCGGCGATGCGCAGCAGGATGCGCGCACTGATCGGCGCCAGGTCCTCCATGCGCTCGCGCAACGGCGGGACGCGGATCTGGATGACGTTGAGCCGGTAATACAAGTCCTGCCGGAAGCGGCCGCCCGCGACTTCCGCCGTCAGGTCCTTGTGCGTGGCGCTGAGCAGGCGCACGTTGACCGGGATCTCGGCCACCGCGCCGACGGGCCGCACCGAGCGCTCCTGCAACGCCCGCAGCAGCTTGGACTGCATCGCGATCGGCAGGTCGCCGATCTCGTCCAGGAACAGCGTGCCCCCTGCGCGGCCTGGAAGAAGCCCTCCCGGTCCTCGCTGGCGCCGGTGAAGGCGCCCTTGCGATAGCCGAAGAACTCGGCTTCCAGCAGCTGCTCCGGGATCGCGCCGCAGTTCACCGCGATGAAAGGCTGCGGTCGTCGCGCGCTGACGTCATGGATCGCGCGGGCGACCAGTTCCTTGCCGGTGCCGGACTCGCCGTTGATCAGCACCGGCGCCATGCTGCGCGCCACCTTCTCGATCAGTTCGCGCACCTGGCGCATCGGCGCCGATTCGCCCACCAGACGCGCGAGCGCCGAGGTGGAGCCGGTCAGGGGCGGCGCGGGACGGGGGCCTTGCGCCGCTCCGGCGTCCCGGGCCGGGGCGCGTCCATCGGGGGCAGCACGTCGAAGGTGCCGGGCGCGGTCGGTGCGAACGCGTCGTCCGCCGCGTCGGCAGCCTGGGCGGCGGCGCCCGGCAGCCGGCCGAACGAGCCCCCGCTGCGGGCCCGGGGCTCGCAACGGGCGACGACATCGACGACGACACGGGCGGCGCCGACGAGAAGGGCTTCGGCACCGTGCCTTCGGCCTTGGGCGCGCGTCCGAGCGCCGACGCGACCACCATGCGGAACTGGCGCAGATCGACGGGCTTGGTCAGGTAGTCGTAGGCGCCGGCCTTGAGCGCCTCGACGGCGTTCTCCGCCGAGCCGTAGGCGGTGATCACCAGGGCGCGCTCGCTGCGCCCTGCTGCTCGAGCCAGCGCAGGATGTCCAGCCCGCTGCCGTCGGGCAGCCGCATGTCGGTGATCACGGCGTCGTAGCGGCGGGCGCCGAGCAACTCCAGCGCGTCCTCGACGGTGCCCGCGCTGTCCAGCGTGAAGCCCTCGCGCAGCAGCGTCATCTCGTACAGGGTGCGCAGGTCGGGCTCGTCGTCGATGACCAGCAGGCGGGGATCAGCGCTCATGGAGTTCGGTATCGGGGAAATAGGAGTCGGGTCCCGCGGACGGGATCGAGGCCAGCACGCCGGCCGGCGTCGCCGCGCGCGGCAGCAGCACGCGGAATTCGTTGGCCTCGGCGTCCGCCGGGCCGCCCGTGGGGGCGGCATGGCGGTGGTAGCTGATGCGGCCGCCATAGCGTTCGCAGAGCTCGCGGCAAATGTACAGGCCGAGACCCGATCCGCGGCTGCGCGTCGAGAAGAAGGGTTCGAACAGATGCCGTTCGACATCCTGCGGAATGGCTTCAGCCCGGCTGAACACCGACAGGCGCACCCATTCGTCCGACTCGGCCAGTTGCACGCGCAGCGAGCCCGGCCCGGGCCGGGCATGTCGCAGCCCGTTGTCCAGCAGGTTGATCAGCACGCGGCGCAGGTGCTCCGGCTCGAAGCTGATGAGCAGCCCGTCGCGCCAGATCTCGATGCGCAGCGGGCTGGCGTCGCCCTCGGGCAGGCGCTGCGTGACGGCCCAGTCGGCGCAGTACTCGCGCACGAGCGGCGACGCCGCCAGCGTCAGCGACACGGGCGCGATGCCGGGCGCGACCTCCATCACGTCGTCGACCAGGCGTTTGAGGCGCTCGACGTTGGACGCCACCATCCGCGTCAACGGCTCCAGGCGCGGATCTTCCGCGAGGTCCTCGGCCATCAGCGCGTTGGCCTGGGCGATCGCCGTCAGCGGATTGCGGATCTCGTGCGCGATGCCGGCCGAGACGCGCCCCATCGCCGCCAGCTTCTCCTGCCGGTTGCGCGCCTCGAGCATCCGGTTGTCCTCGATGAAGAGCACGCACAGGTCGTCGCCGTCCACCGGCCGCTGCGTGAAGCGCATCCGCACGCGCAACGAGCGCTGCTTGCCGCGGCCGAAGTCCAGCAGCAGGTCACGGCCGGGCTCGGGCCATGGTTCGCCGCCGAACGCCTTCTCGATCGCGCGCAGCAACGGCTTCCAGGCCGGGGTCGCATCGAGCCGGAACGCACCCGAGCGCAGCGAGGCGCCCTCGGCGAGCAGCGCGCGCGCCGCCGGATTGGCGGTGCGCACCAGCCCGCGGCGGTCCGCGACGAGGACGCCCTCCTCCATCTCCTCGATGACCAGGCGGTTCAGGTCGGCCTGCTGGCGGGCGTACTCGAGGCTGCCGCGCGCGGCGCGCTCCTCGCGCGCGAGGCGGGAAGCGATCTCGTTGGACAGCAGCGTGACGACGAACAGCCCGCAGCCCAGCAGGCCGGCCTGGCTGATGCGCAACGCGCCGTCGCGCTCGCTCAGCACGGCCCAGCCGGACAGGGCCAGCAGCACCAGGCTCGGCAGCGCGGCGCAGCCCAGCGCCCGCAGGCGCGGCAGCAGCGCGCCGGCCATCAGCGCGGGCATGAAGAACAGCGCGCCGTAGGGGCCGCCCGGTTCCTGCAGCTGCAGCCCGGTGAACAGGAGGAGGTCGGCGCCGATGCTGACCAGGAACTGGCGGGCGCTGAGACCGGTCCGCTCCTTGGACGGCGCCTCGCCGCCGCCGAACCAGCGTGGCAGCAGCCACGCGAGCACCGTCTGCACGCCGTAGACGAGTGCCAGCAGCGCGATCCATCCGGTCGGCCGCGCGCCCATCAGCCCGGCCAGCGACTGCGTGGCCAGCAGGGCGAGGCCGAGTGCGGCGCGCGCGCCCATGAAGGCGCGATAGAGCCGCTGGATGGTGCTGGCGCTGATGGCGCCGCGGGCCTCGTTGGTGGCCATGCGTGCTCCGGCGCTCAGGTTCCGGAGGAGGCGCCGCGGGCGCGCTCCGCCGCGGCCGCATCCAGGCGGGCCTCATGGGCGGCGCGATGGGACGCGCTGCAGAACTCGCCGCCGCGGCCGGGCAGGGCCTCGCCGGCGGGCAGGTGCGTGCCGCACTCGGCGCAGCTCACCATGGCCTCGAGTTCACGCGCGGGCGGCGGTGCCGCCGGCGGAGGCGGTGCCGGGGCGCGCTCCTCGCGCGGCGCCGGCCGGCCCCGCTTGAAGCCGAGCATGAAGGCGACCACCGCCAGCAGGATGATCCAGAAGAGCAGCTTGATCACGATGAGGCGGTCGGTGAGGTGGTCGAAAGGATCGGGGACGAGGACATCAAGGGGCGATCTGCGGTCAGACCGGCGGGCGCTGCAGCACGACCTCGAGCACGAAGCGCGATCCCGCGTAGGACAGCAGCAGCAGCGCGGCGCCGAAGTACAGCCAGCGCGTCGCGCGCTTGCCGCGCCAGCCGAACACGCGACGACCGGTGAGCAGTCCGGTCAGCACGATCCAGCCGAGCACGGCGAACAGCGTCTTGTGGTCCCAGCGCCATTCAGGCGTGAAGGCAACCCCGAGCAGCAACGCGATCGACAGCACGACGACACCCGCGCCGACGAACTGGAAGGTCAGCCGCTCGAGCCGCAGCAGCGGCGTGCCGAAGGCGGGCGCGCCCTGCCCTTTCTGCAAGCGCATCTGGCGCTCGGCGCGGTTGAGCATCACCGCGTGCATCACCGCGACGCCGCACAGGCCGTAGGACGCCAGGCCCATCGCCCAGTGCAGCGGCGCCAACGGCGACCCGGCCTGCGGCCGGTACTCGCCGGGGAAGGCCCACGCCACCAGCATGACGGCCAGTCCGAGCACGCTGAGCAGCCGCTGCGCCGACGGCAGCGGCAGGAAGCGGCTTTCGACCAGGTAGACGCCGATCATGAGCCAGATCGTCATCGACAGCGACGGCGCGAATCCGAAGCGCGCCGCATGACCGCCGTTGACCGGCGCGGCGCCGATGCCGCCGATGTCCACGACCAGCGCGGCCAGGTGCAGCAGCCAGGCCAGGACCAGCACGGCGCGCCAGGTGCGGGGGCGGCGGTGGGCGAAGACGGCGGCGGCGGCATAGGCCAGTGCCCCGACGGCGCTGAGGGCGGCGAGGAGCAGGCCGCTGGGCTCGGCGGAGGCGGACGATAAAATCATCCTCAAAGTGTAATGAGGCGCGCCCGCTTGCGCGGGGCCGAAACGATGGCATCCACCCTGACCGATCGACTGAGCCGGCTCGTCAAGACCATGCGGGGCCAAGCCCGCATCACCGAGACCAATGTGCAGGACATGCTGCGCGAGGTCCGCATGGCGCTGCTGGAGGCCGACGTCGCGCTGCCCGTGGTGCGCGACTTCGTCGCCCGCGTGAAGGAGAAGGCGCTGGGCCAGGAGGTGGCCGCGTCGCTGAATCCGGGCCAGGTGCTGGTCTCGGTCGTCCACAAGGAACTGGCCGCGACGATGGGCGACGGCGTCGCCGACATCAACCTCGCCGCGCAGCCGCCCGCCATCATCCTGATGGCCGGCCTGCAGGGCGCCGGCAAGACGACGACGACCGCCAAGCTCGCCAAGCATCTGACCGAGAAGCGCAAGAAGAAGGTGCTGACGGTCTCCGCGGACGTGTACCGCCCGGCCGCGATCGAGCAGCTCAAGACGGTGACGAAGCAGGCCGGCGCCGAATGGTTCCCGTCGGCGCCGGACCAGAAGCCGCACGACATCGCGCTGGCGGCGCTGGACCACGCCAAGCGCCACTTCTTCGACGTGCTGCTGGTCGACACGGCCGGCCGGCTCGCCATCGACGAGGCGCTGATGGCCGAGATCCGTGACCTGCACGCGACGCTCAAGCCGGTGGAGACGCTGTTCGTCGTCGACGCGATGCAGGGTCAGGATGCGATCAACACCGCCAAGGCCTTCAAGGAAGCGCTGCCGCTGACCGGCATCGTGCTGACCAAGCTGGACGGCGACTCGCGCGGCGGTGCCGCGCTGTCGGTGAAGCAGATCACCGGCGCGCCGATCAAGTTCGCGGGCGTGTCGGAGAAGATCGACGGCCTGGAGGTCTTCGACGCCGAGCGCCACGCGGGCCGCGTGCTCGGCATGGGCGACATCGTCGCGCTGGTCGAGGAAGTGCAGAAGGGCGTCGACGTCGAGGCCGCGCAGAAGCTGGCCGAGAAGCTCAAGTCCGGCGACGGCTTCGACCTGAACGACTTCCTCGCGCAGATCTCGCAGATGAAGAAGATGGGCGGACTGTCCGGACTGATGGACAAGCTGCCCACGCAGATGACCGCCAAGGCCGGCCAGCCCGACATGGACAAGGCCGAGCGCGACATGAAGCGCATGGAAGGCATCCTCAACGCCATGACCGCCAAGGAACGCCGCCAGCCGGCGCTGCTGATGGACGGCAAGTCCAAGGCCAGCCGCAAGCGCCGCATCGCCGCGGGCGCGGGCGTCCATATCCAGGAAGTCAACCGCCTGCTCAACCAGTTCGACCAGATGCAGGGGATGATGAAGAAGATGAAGGGCGGCGGCCTGATGAAGATGATGAAGAAGATGGGCGGCCTCAAGAACCTCATGGGCGGTGGGGGCGGCGGGTTCCCGATGTGATCGTCACGCACCAATGACAAGGGCTCCAATTCGGAGCCCTTTGCTTTTGCGACCATCGCTGGATTGCTGAGTTCGGTGCGTTGGCCGCAGAGTCATGAGGCCCCGGCGGCAAGCGCCGAAACCTCACGACTCCCCGTCCCCATCCATCGCCGTCCTTCGACGGTTCTGCGATCGAGGACTTCGGGCGTTACTCCAGCAGCGCCTGCGCGAACTCGCGCGCGTCGAAGGTCTGCAGGTCTTCCAGCTTTTCGCCGACGCCGATGAAGTAGACGGGGATCGGCCGCTCGCGCGCGATCGCCGCGAGCACGCCACCCTTGGCCGTGCCATCGAGCTTGGTGACGATCAGCCCCGTCAGGCCGAGCGCATCGTCGAACGATTTCACCTGCATCAGCGCGTTCTGGCCAGTGTTGCCGTCGACGACCAGCAGCACCTCGTGCGGCGCCGTCTCCTGCGCCTTGCCGATCACGCGCTTGATCTTCTTGAGCTCCTCCATCAGGTGGAGTTGCGTCGGCAGGCGGCCGGCGGTATCGGCGATGACAACGTCGCAGCCGCGCGCCTTGCCGGCGACCACCGCGTCGAAGGTCACCGCGGACGGATCCCCGCCCTCCTGGCTGACGATCTGCACGCGGTTGCGGTCCGCCCACACGGCGAGCTGCTCGCGCGCCGCCGCGCGGAAGGTGTCCGCCGCGGCCAGCAGCACGTTGGCCTCGGCATCGGCCAGATGGCGCGTGAGCTTGCCGATGCTCGTCGTCTTGCCGGCACCGTTGACGCCGACCACCATCATCACCGTCGGCGAGTGCTCGCCGATCACGAGCTGGCGCTGCAGCGGCTGCAGCAGCTCCGTCAGCGCGTCCACGAGCAGTTGCCGCACGGCGGCCGGATCGCTGGCCTTGGCGTCCTTCACGCGACGCTTCAGGTCGTCGAGCAGGAACTCGGTCGCCTTCACGCCGGCGTCGGCCATCAGCAACGCGGCCTCAAGCTCTTCATACAGCGCGTCGTCGATCTGCGTGCCGGTGAAGACCTGGGAGATGCTCGACCCGGTCTTGCGCAGACCTTGGCGGAGCTTGTCCATCCAGCTCTTGCGCGGTGCCGGCTCAGGGACCGGCGCAGGCGCGGGCACAACCACCGCTACCGGAGTCACCGCCACGGGTGCGGGAGCAGGAGCGGGTTTCGGCGCGGCAACGGGCGCCGTCGGCGGGGTCAGGGGTTGCGGCGCGACCGGCGCGGGTGCCGGAGTCGACGTCGGCTCGATGGCGGGCGCGGGGGCAGCCGGAGGGAACGCGGTGTCGAGGGCCGGCGGCGCTTCGGGAGCGGGAGCCGGTGTGGGTTCGGCGGCGCCGAAGCCCAGTTTTTTCTTGAGGAAGCTGAACATGGAGGGGTCGAGTGGGACTCGCGCGCCGAAATTTCGATGCCGTGATCGGCGGGGCTTGCATTGTCTTCGAAAACTTTGCTATAGTCGCTGTCTTCGCAAGGCGCTTTAGCTCAGCCGGTTAGAGCGACGGAATCATAATCCGCAGGTCCGGGGTTCGAATCCCTGAAGCGCCACCAAATTTCAAAGCCCGCAAGACGCAAGTCTTGCGGGCTTTGTTCATTGGGCCAGAGTGGCACAACGTCCGCCATGGGCCACACCCCCCTCGCCGCTAGACTCGATCGAAATCAGGGGAGGCGGTCATGTACAGAAGATCGATGTTGGCGATGGTCACGGCAACTGCATTGGCGGGGTGCGCCTCGACGCCCTCGAACATGGTCCATGGAGATCAACGCCAATCGTCGCTGAGGCCTTCAGGCGACAAGGCCCTCGTGGTCGTCATGCGTGAGTCCATGCTCAAGGGCTCCATCGGCACATGGGCTGTTCACATGGATGGCCGCGAGGTTGCTCATCTAGGAACCGCAACGCATGCCGCCATCGAGCTTGCCCCGGGTGAGCATTTCTTGGGTGGTCCCATGGTGCAGCCCACACCGATCCGCGTGGAGGCGGACCGCACCTACTTCTACAACTACGACATCCCCTTCACGGGCGGCCAAGCCTATGAGCTTCTTCCTGAAGAGAAGGCCCGACTGCTGCTGGCGAAGTCCGTTCGGTGGGGACCTGGACATCCGCGTGCGGCAGATCTGTGAATGGATGATCCACGAGAAGCTGCCATCCCACCTCCAAGGGCGTTCAAAGGTGAAAGCCTGGATCTTCGAGAACTACACGCTCCTGTCGAAGAGCTACCCCTTCTGATCACGTCCAGGCCCGCAGCCATGCGGACCTGCTGATCCGGGGCCCTCGCCACCGCGAGGGCCTCTCCGCCTCAAGTCGCACTCAGCACCGTGTCGCCAGGTACCGTCCCGGCGGCTCACCCAGTGCCTTCCGGAACATCACGACGAAGTTGCTGGCGTTCTCGTAGCCCAGCCCCTCCGCGACATCCTGGACCGCCGCGCCTTTCGCGAGCCACTGCAGCGCCAGCAGCAGATGCAGCTGCCGACGCCAGCGGCCGAAGCTCATCCCGGTCTCGCGAGCGATCAGCCGCGACAAGGTGCGGGCACTCAGGTCCATCCATCCTGCGCAAGCCTCGATGCTGCCGCGCTCTGCCGGGTGGGTCATCATCCAATCGACGAGGGGACGCAACCGCCCATCGGCCGGCATCGGCAAGTGGAGCCGCCCTGCCGGCGCCAAGGCCAGTTCATCCAGAAGCAGCGCCACGAGTCGCGGGGCCATGCCCTCCTCCGCATAACGCATCGGCAGCGCCGCTGAACGAATGACCAGTTCCCGCAGCAACGGCGTAGTGGCCAGGGTGCAGCACTGTGCCGGCAACGGGCCGCAGACCGCCGGATCCACGTACACCACGTAGCACTCCACCCGCCCTGCGGTCTCCATTCGATGCTGGACGCCAGCCGACACCCAGATGCCCTGTCCGGGCGGCACGAGCCAGAACCCGCCTTCGACCTCACAGGTCAGCACGCCCCGCATCCACAGGAGGAACTGTCCCTTGCGATGCGCATGGAAAACCGCCTCCCGCCCCTGCTGCGACGGCGTGGCGCCGTGATCGACGTCCACCCAATCGGTCGCATCCAGTCCCACCGCGCCCAAGGTCACCACGGGGCGAGGAACAAGATCGGGCTCCTCCCAATCGACGGGCGAATCATTCGAAAACAGTGGCATGAGGCGGTCGTGCTGCCCGGAAAGGGCCTGGCAGGAATTCAACAGATCTTGGCATGACCGCTTCTTGTGACCAATACCCCGCCCAACCTAACGTCCGCCCATCCCAGCCAACGGATGTGAACGCGAACCCATGACAAGCAGCAAGAAGATCCTGATCTGCGGCGGCGGCATTGCCGGCCCCGCCTGTGCGTACTGGCTGAGGCAATACGGCTTCTCGGTCGTCATCGCCGAGAAGGCGATGTCGTTCCGCGACGGAGGGCAGAACGTCGACGTGAAGGGTGCCGGGCAGCAGGTCATCCGGCGCATGGGACTGGACGACCAGGTCCAGGCACTCAACACGGGCGAGTGTGGACAGAAATGGCTGGACGCCAATGGGAAGGTCGTCGCCGTCTTTCCGAAGGACGGCTTCGGCAGCCTGACCAGCGACTTCGAGATCCTGCGGGGCGACTTCGCGCGACTGCTGTTCGAGGCCACACGAGACAGCTGCGAATACCGCTTCGGACGACACGTCACGGATATCGTGGACGGCGACGAGGGCGCGCTCGTCATCTTCGACGACGGAACCCAGGAGACCTTCTCGCTCGTCATCTGCGCCGAAGGCCTCGGCTCGTCGACGCGCAGCCTGAAGCTCGGCGCCCAGACACGGATGCGCCATCTCGGCGCATGGATGGCCTTCTTCAAGATCCCGAAGCGCCCGGGCGACGATCTCTGGGCGCATTCGGTCAACGGCATCGGCGGCACGATGATCAACCTGCGACCGGGAAGCGCGACGGAGACGACCGCGCTGGTCACCTTCCCCGCCGAGCCCGCCGAGTTGGACGGCGCCGCACACCGGTCTCGACGGGACCTGCTGGTCGCCGCGCTCCAGGGACGCGGCACCATCGCCGATCGCCTGATCGACGCCTTGGACACGGTGCAGGACTTCTACTTTGGGCCGTTGAGCCAGGTCCAGGCCTCGACCTGGTCGGTCGGCCGATTGGTCCTGCTGGGTGATGCGGCGCACTGCCCCACGCCGTTCACGGGCAAGGGCACCGCGCTGTCGCTGGTCGGCGCCTACGTGCTGGCGGGAGAACTCAGCAAGGCCGCCTCACACACGGAGGCGTTCCGCGCGTACGAGGCGTTGTTGCGCCCCTACGCCGAGCACTGCCAGCAGGAACTCAGCCCCCGCTTCGTCCGCCTCATGCATGTCCGCACGCCGGTCGGCATCGCCATCGCGCGGGTCCTGCAACGGTTCTTCGGCAGCGCGCCCATGCAGCGCCTGTTGACACCGAGCCCGGCTCGTCGCGCCCGGCAGGTCGAAGAAGACTTCGTCCTGCCGGTCTATTGACGACGCCGCGCGAACTCAGCGCGAGCTCAATTGCAGCTCAGGGTCGCCAGGTTCTTCCCAGCCCCGGCCACGGTCAGCAGCTTCTGCTTCACGCAGGCCGGCGTGTGCACCGTGTACGAATACGGGATCCCGACGGGGAAGTTCGCCGTCGTCACCCAATCGGTCGCGTCGCGCGACGGGCTCGAACCGCTGGCCACCCACTTGATCCCGTAGGTCGCGAAGTCGGCCGGGCTGCGCACGTTGTTGTTGCGCAGTTCCCAGTAGCCGATCGACGAGCTGTCCCGCGAGGTCACCGGGTTCTGCGCGTTCTCGAAGTAGTTGCCCTCGATCAGCGCGTACGCCCCCATCCGGATGTTGGCGCCCGAGGTCAGCACGCCCGAGTACAGGTTGTTGTACAGGTGCGTGTAGCCCGCGCGTTGCAGCGGCAGCCGCGAGCCGACGTTGCTGTACACGTTGTGGTGGAAGGTGATGTAGCGGTCGCTCGCGTCGCTGTCGCTCGATCCGATCAGGCCGACCTTGTGGTGGTCGTGCAGATAGTTGTACGAGTAGGTGATGTGATGCGCGCCGGCCTTGCTGTCGATGAGGCCGTCGAACTCCAGGTCGCCGGCGCCGGAACATTCGGCGGTCGAGCTGAACAGCGTGTTGTGGTCGATCCAGACGTAGCCCGGGAACTTGCCGCTCTGGCCTTCGATGCCGATGGCATCGATGGATCCGGGCAGCAGACCGATCGTCATGTTGCGGATGATGATGTTGGTCGCCGCGGCCTTGATCGCGAGCCCGAAGTTCGCGGCGGAACCGTTGACGCCTTCGATCGTGACGTTGCTCTTGTTCTTGACCTCGACGACGGCGCCCGCCGCCTTCTTCCACTGCGTGCAGGGATCGGGGATGGTGCCGAAATCGAAGGTGCCCGCGTAACGGATCACCAGGCCGCCGGTGCCGCTGTAGGCATCGATCGCGGCCTGCATCTGCGCCGCGGTCGTGACGGTGACCGGCGTCGCCGAACCGCCGCCGGTGACCTGCCCCGCGTAGCCGCCGCTGTGGCCGGCCGGGGCCGGTGACGGCGCGGGGGAAGGCGATGGCGCCGGCGAGGGGGACGGCGCCGGAGACGGCGAAGGCGCCGGGGAACCGGCCGGTCCCACCGCGCATTTCTCGGCCTTGCCCGGGTTGGGATCCGCGCCGCCGAAGGTCGCCGACGTGCAGGCGACGTCGCCCTTCAAGCTCTTGATGACCCACTTGTCCTTCACGCCGAAGGAGACCTGGCGCGCCGTGTCGCCGACCTTGCAGGTGCCGCCCTCGTCCGCGCACTTGGAGTAGCCGGACGGCCAGTCCACCGCGTGCGCCGCGCCCATCGGCGCGACGGCGCCGACCACGACCGCCATCGCCATCAGACCGTGCCGCGGGCTCGGCGCGCGCAGCGCTGCGGCGGTCGTCGGCTTCGGCGCGACCAGCACAGCGGACTCGTCAATTCGGATGTTCTTCATCGAATGTCTCCCAATGTCGTTGAAGCGATCGGCGTGGGCATGGCTCCGCCCTCACCGGCCACCGGTGAATCAAAAAATGCTCGGGAACCAACGCCGTTTCCTCCGCCTCGCGCGACGCGGACCAGCAGGATCCGCATCGGGGACGGTGGCCGTCGGCACAGGCCACGTGTCGACACGCCAGCGCGCAGGCGCGGCCATGTCGACAACGGGAGGCAGACTAACGAGGTCGTCTAATTTCGGAAAGGCGTTTTACATTTGCCGATCTAGCGTTACGGATTTCCATTTCTGGTGACCGCCACCGCATCGGACGCTCCCGCGTCCGCCTTCATCTCCACCGGCTGCTGCCATCCTCCGCCGAGCGCCCTCACGAGCGCCACGGTCGCGCGGCGTTGCCGCGTGGCGAGATCCACCGCGCTGCGACGCGCCTGCAAGCCGGCGGTCTGCGAGGTGACCACCTCCAGGTAGGCCGCCGCGCCGGCGCGATAACGGTTCGTCGCCAGCATGAGCGAGCGCTCCGCCGCGTCGACGGACTTGTTCTCCGACTCCAGCGCTTCGCCGTAGCGATCGAGCAGGACCAGTTGGTCCTCGACCTGCTGGAACGCCGCGAGCACCGTGCCGCGATAGCGCTGCGCCGATTCGTCCAGCGCCGCGGATGCGCGAGCCTCCTCGGCCTTGCGTCGGCCGCCGTCGAACAGGTTGTAGGCCAGCGTTGGCCCGATGGCCCAGAACAGGTTGGGCGCTTCGAGGAAACGGCCGAAGTCGCTGCTCTGGAAGCCGCCTTGCGCGCTCAGCACGACCGAGGGGAAGAACGCCGTCTTCGCCACGCCCAGCGTCGCGGTCGCCGCCACGACGCGCTGCTGCGCCGCGGCGATGTCGGGACGGCGCTCCAGCAAGGTCGACGGCAGGCCCGGCGGCACCACCGGCATCGCCAGATCCAGCGACGCGGCCGGCTCGATGCGGAAGCTCGAAGCGTTGGCGCCGACCAGCGCGGCGATCGCGTGCTCCAGCACCGCACGTTGAGCCTGCGACTGCTTGCGCTGCGAACGCGCCGACTCCAGTTGGCCTTCCGCTCGCGCCTGGTCAAGACCTGACGCGATGCCGGCCTGATGTCGACGGGAGATCAGGTCGAACGCCCGCGTGTAGGCCTCCTCGGCATCGGCGAGCAAGGCGTTGTCGCGATCGAGTCCGCGCAGCTGCAGCAAGGAATCGGCCAACTGCGCCTGCAGTGCCAGCCGCGCCGCGGCGAGGTCCGCCGCCGCCGCCCGCTCCGACGCCAGTCCGGCGCGGACCTGCTGCGAGATGCGTCCCCACAGATCCACTTCGTAGCTCAGGTCCAGGCCCAGCGTCGCGCTGTTGTACCAATCGGGCGAGGTCGGCCCGAGCACGCGCAACGGGCGACGTTCCGATTGCCGGTCGCGCTGCCCGTTGAGCGAGCTGTTCAGCGTCGGCGATTGCGCCGAGCGCAGGCTGTCGGTCGCGGCCTTGGCCTGCTGGTAGCGGGCCAGCGCCGACGCGAGGTCGGGACTGTTCTCGATCAGCCGCTGTTGCAGCGCGTCGAGCTCGGGATCGCCGTAGCCCTTCCACCAGCCGTCGAAGGCGATGGGCGCGGTAGTCGAGGAGCCCGCCTCGACCCACGGACCCCGAGCCTCCTTGAATCCCGTCGCCATCGGCACTTCCGGCAGCACCGTCTTCGGCGGCTGGGCACAGCCGGCGATCAATGCGGCCATCAGTGCGCCGACGGCGAGCGTGACGCCGCGGACGGCGCCGGCGGACGGACGCGTCCTCATGTGCGGCCCTTCGCCGATGCCGCCGATCCCGGCGCGGCTGCAGGTTGCGCGACGCGCACCACGTCGCCGTCGGCGATGCCGTCCGGTGGATTCGCGATGACGCGGTCCGCGGCGGTCAACCCGCCGCCGAGCTCGATGCGCGTGCCCATGTCGCGCGCGATCGTGACCTTGCGCAGCTTCACGCGATTGCTCGCGTCGACCGTCGCGACCTGCACGCCGTCCTTGTTGATGATCACGGCACCCGGCGGCAGCGACACCGCCGCGTTCGCCTGCAGGTTCGCTTGCCCGTTCACCTGCCCGTTCACCTGCCCGCTCGCCTGGGCGATCGCGGAAGCGGGCGCCGCGCCGTCGAAGCGCACGGTCGCGAAGCCGCCCGGCAGCAGTTCGTCCTTGTCGTTGTCGACGGCGAGCTGCACCAGCATCGCGCCGCTCGCCGTGTTGATGGCCTGCGAGGTCGACTGCACCGTCGCCGCGAAGCGCTGGCCCGGCCGCTCAGGCACCGTCAGCACGGCCTTGCCGCCCGCCCGCACCTGCGCGACCTGACGCTGCGGCACGTTGACGTAGACCCTCAGCTTGCGCGTGTCGGAGACGACGAACAGCTCGCTGCCCGGCGCGCCGCCGATGTTGATCAGCGCGCCCACGTCGGTGTTGCGCGCGGTGACGACGCCGTCGAACGGCGCCGTCAACTGCGTGAAGCGCTTCAGCGCCTCGATGCGATCGACGTTGGCCTGCAACGCCGTGACCTGCGACTGCTTGGCGGTCATGTCGCCGGTGCGCTCGTCCACTTCCTGCTTGGACACCGAGTCCGATTCCAGCAGGCCCTGCCAGCGCTTGGCCGTGCTCGCCGCGAGCGCGGCATTGCTGCGCGCGGTCGCGAGTTCGGCCTTGGCCTGCATCAGCTGCTGGTCGAGGTCGGGCGTCTCGATCTCGGCGAGCTGCTGCCCGGCCTTGACCTTGCCGCCGATGTCGACGTTCCAGCGCTTCAGATAACCGCTGACCCGCGCGTAGATCGGCGCGCGCGACCAGGCCTCGATCCGCGCGGGCAGCTCCAGGCCACCCTCGGTCAAAGGCTGGGGCGAGACCAAGGCGACGCTGGGCTGGCCGCGCTCGTCGGCGGTGCTCTGCAGCTGCTCGGCGTTGGACTTGCGGGACCACAGACCCGCCGCCACCACCGCGATCGCGATGACGACCGCGACGGTCGCGGCGAGCTTGAAGCGCGCGGGAGGACGCGAGGACACCACGGTGTTGTCGTTATCAGTTCGCATGGGATGCATCTCCGGCCCCGGGCAGCGCGGTGGCGGCGCCGGCGGTCAAGTCGTTCGATTCGGAAAGGTCGGCGGCGGGTCCGGTCTTGCGGTGGTGTCGGTGCACGATGCTGAACACCACCGGCACGAAGACCAGCGTCGCGAAGGTGGCGAAGACCAGGCCGCCGATCACGGCGCGACCCAGCGGCGCGTTCTGCTCGCCGCCCTCGCCCAGGCCCAGCGCCATCGGCAGCATGCCGATGACCATCGCCAGCGCCGTCATCAGCACCGGACGGAAGCGCACGAAACCGGCCTCCATCGCGGCCGCGTAGGCGTCGCCCAGTTCCTCCAGCCGCTCCCGCGCGAAGCTGATCACCAGCACGCTGTTGGCGGTCGCCACGCCCATGCACATGATGGCCCCCGTCAACGCGGGCACCGACAAGGTCGTCCCGGTCGCGAAGAGCATCCACACGATGCCGGCCAGCGCCGCGGGCAACGCCGACACGATCACCGCCGGGTCCAGCCAGGACTGGAAGTTCACGACGATCAGCAGGTAGATCAGCACCACCGCGCCAAGCAGCCCGAACAGCAGGCCCGAGAACGCGCGGTCCATCGTGCGCACCTGGCCGAGCAGCTGCACGTTGGAGCCCTTGGGCACGTCGGCCTGCGTGTCGGCGAGCACCTTGCGGATGTCGCGCGCGACCGCGCCGAGGTCGCGGTCCTGCGTCGTCGCATGGATCTGCACCATCGTCGCGACGTCGTACTGGCTGATCAGCGCCGGGCTGTTGACGCGCTGGAAGGTCGCCACGCCGCCCAGCGTCGAGGTCCCCGGCTGGCTGCCGTTGCCGATGGGCAGGTTGCTCAGCGCGGCCAGCGAGTCCAGCTGATGCTGCGGCGTCTGCATCACGATCGAGTAGCTGACGCCGTTCTGCGGATTCAGCCAGAAGGTCGGCGCGACCTGGCTGCTGCCTGCCAGGTTCACGACCAGGCTGTTGGCCACGTCGCGCGTGGTCAGGCCCTGCAGCTGCGCCTGCGTACGGTCGACGTCGACGTTGAAGGTCGGCGCCTTGTTGGACTGCTGGATGCGCGCGTCGGCCACGCCAGGGATCGCCTTGATGCGCTTGAGCAGTTGCTGCGCGTAGGCGAAGTTGGACTCCACGTCGCGCCCCCGCACCTGCACGTCGATGGGCGCGGGCGCGCCGAAGTTCAGGATCTGGCTGACGATGTCGGCCGGCGGGAACGAGAAGGTCGTGTCCGGGAACTCGCGCGGCAGGACCTGGCGCAGCTGGCGCACGTAGTCGGCCGTCGGCGCATGGCCCTCCTTCAGCGCGATCTGGAAGTCGCCGTCGGAGGTGCCCAGCACGCCGGTGTTGTTGTAGGTCAGGTTGATCGACGACGGCGGCAGGCCGATGTTGTCGACCATGGTCTCGATCTTGTCGGACGGGATGACGCGGCGGATCGCCTGCTCGATCTTGGCGAAGCGCGCGGCGGTCTCCTCCACGCGCGTGCCCACCGGCACCCGCGCGTGCATCAGGATCTGGCCCGAATCGACCTGCGGGAAGAAGTTGCTGCCGATGAAGGGCACCAGCGCGAAGGACGCCAGCACCACCACCGCGAAGCCGATCAGGAACGGCTTCTTGCTCTTCAGCGCGGCCTCGAGCATCCGCCGGTAGCCCTCGCGCACGCGCTCGAAGCGGGCCTCGAAGTTGCGCTGGAAGCGCACCAGCGGATTGCGCGACGGCGGCTGCGCCAGATGCCCGTGACCGTCGGTCAGCGGCGCATGCGGATGCAGCAGGTACTTGGCCATCGTCGGCACCAGCGTGCGCGACAGGATGAACGAGCACACCATCGCGAAGATCACCGCCTCGGCCATCGGCACGAACAGGAAGCGCGACACGCCTTCCAGGAAGAACATCGGGATGAACACGATGCAGATGCACAGCAGCGAGACGAAGGCCGGCGTCACGATCTGCTGCGCGCCGTCCATGATCGATTCCTCGACGCCCTTGCCGTGCTCCAGGTGCCAGTTGATGTTCTCGATGGTCACCGTCGCGTCGTCGACCAGGATGCCCACCGCCAGCGCGAGTCCGCCCAGCGTCATCAGGTTGAGCGTCTCGCCGATCGCCGCCAGGCCGATGATCGAGCCGAGGATGGACAGCGGGATCGACACCGCGATGATCACCGTCGAGCGCCAGCTGCCCAGGAACAGCAGGATCATCAGGCTGGTCAGCGCGGCGGCGATGGCGCCTTCGATCGCGACGCCCTTGATGGCGGCGCGCACGAAGACGGACTGGTCGTTGATCGGCTTGACCTCGAGCTCGTCGGGCAGCGACGGTCGCAGTTCGCCTAGCTTGGCGCGCACGCCGTCGACGATCGCGAGCGTGGACGCCGCGCCGTTCTTCAGCACCGACATCAGCACCGAGCGCCCGCCGTCCACATGGACGATGTTGGTCTGCGGCGCGTTGCCGTCGTGCACGTCGGCGACGTCGCGCAGGTAGATCGTCGAGCCGTTGACCACCTTCACCGGCAGCCGGCCCAGTTCCTCGATCGCGGACGGCGCGCTGTTGAGCTGCAGCGTGTATTCGAGTTCGCCGATCTTCTGCGTTCCGATCGGCGTGAGCACGTTCTGCGTCGCCAGCGCGGTGGCCACGTCCTGCGCTGACAACCCGCGCGCCTGCAGCGCGGCAGGGTTGACGTCGATCTGCACCTGACGCTGCTTGCCGCCATAGGGCAGCGGGATCGCCGCGCCGGGCACGGTCACCAGCGGCGTGCGGATGGTGTTGAAGCCAAGGTCGAACAGCTGCTGCTCCGACAGGCCCTTGCCCGACAGCGCCAGCTGCAGGATGGGCACCGTGGCGGCGTTGTAGTTCAGGATCAGCGGCGGCGTGGTGCCTGCCGGCATCTGCCGCACGGCGACCTGCGCGACGGCGGTGACCTGCGCGTTGGCCACCGCGATGTTCACGCCCGGCTGGAAGAAGATCTTCACCACCGAGACGCCGGGATAGGTGTTGGCCTCGATGTGCTCGATGTCGTTGACGGTGGTCGTCAGCGTGCGCTGGAACAGCGTCGAGATGCGCCCGGCCATCTGGTCCGGCGGCAGTCCGGTGAACTGCCAGGCCACCGCGATCACCGGCACCTTGATCTCCGGGAAGATGTCGGTGGGCGTGCGCATGGCCGCCAGCGGGCCGATGATCAGCAGCAGCAGCGCCAGCACGAAGAAGGTGTAAGGGCGTCGCAGCGCGACGCGCACGGCGGCCATCAGCATGGACGGATTCCCACGATCGTTGTCATCGTTGCTCTCTGGTGGACGACCGTTGTCCGGTCTTGTCGAGCGCGGATTTTGTGTGTCGGCACGCGCCCATGTATTGCTGATCGGTAATGACCGTACGCGTACGGGGTCACTCCCCCACGATTGGGCGGCATGCATCGGCATGGTGCGGCAATCGGGCGATCGACGCCCCGTCCCGACGACCGGGCGCCCGCACGACGCCCGCTCGATCTCACGCCCGGCGGCTTGCTCGCCTGACCGCTGGGGCAAGGGCTCGGCAGGCCGGACTGTAGGCAGGCGATTGGCAAGCCGCTAGCCAGTTCCGCATTGAAGGATTGGCAAGCGGAACTTGATAATCCGCCAGTCCCGCATCGGTCATCCTCACGCCATGCCCGTCAACGAACTCCGCGCCATCACGACCTTCGTCCGCACCGCCGAACTGGGCAGCCTGCGCCGCGCCGCCACCGCGCAGGGCATCACGCCGCAGGCGGCGAGCCAGGCGCTGGCGCAGCTCGAGCAGCACCTCGGCGTGCGGCTGTTCCATCGCACGACGCGCAACATGGCGCTGACCGACGAGGGCCGCCAGTTCCTGGACAGCGTGCGGCCCGCGCTGGGCTGGCTGCATCGCGCGATCGAGAACGTGCGCGAGGCCAAGGACGAGATCGCCGGCCCGCTGCGCATCGTCGGTCCGCGCTCGGCGTTCCGGCCGGCGTTGTGGGCGCTGCTGGACGAGTTCTGCACCCGCCATCCCGACGTGCGTCCCGAGGTCCAGCTCTCCGACGACATCGGCAACTGGGTCGAGGACCGCGTCGACGTGGGCTTCCGCATCGGCCCGTCGCCCGCGGACGGCGTCATCGCGCGGCGGCTGTTCCCGGTGCAGGGGATCATCTGCGCGACGCCGGCCTATCTGCGCAAGCACGGCGCGCCGCAAACGCTGGATGAACTGGCCGCGCACCGCTGCAGCACTTTCCGCCATCCCGAGGGTCGCGTCGTCGCGTGGACCGTCAAGGTCGGGAAGGCGGTCGCCGCACAGCCGATCACGCCGGCGCTCTGCGTCAACGACGAGGAACTCGAATTCGACGCGCTGCTCGGCGGTCAGGTGATCAGCATGATGACCAGCATCACCGTCGCCGCGCACATCCGCGCGGGGCGCCTGGTGCCGCTGCTCACCCGGCATGTGGCCGCGCCCTCCAGCCTGCATGTCTACTGGGGCAGCCGCAGCGCGCAACCGGCGCGCGTGCGCGCCTTCATCGACCTGGCCATCGAGCGTCTGGCGGACAGCGACGACTACGTCCTCGGCGCCAAGGAACTCGGGGCGGCAGAGGCCCAGGGCCGCGAGAAGTTCCTATCGCGCACCTAACGTACGTCGATTCGTGCCGCAGCCCGCACGTCTTACAAATTCCCGGGAAAGTCCTGCCGTTTTTGCCGACAGATCGACCGTTGAAACACCCGGTTGCTCCTTAATATGCGGCCCCAGCGGACCCGCCCGGCCCTCGTCGGAGCACCTCAGACCGTCCGCCAGAAAGACATCGGGCAGTATGAAGTCGATCGGGTCGTCGGGTCAGTCAAAACAGGCGAAGCAGGCAGGGGTGGCAATCGCTGCCATCGTCACGCTGATGCTGGGCGCACAGGCCGTCCACGCCGAACCCGCGCTTCAGCAGCCGCTCCAGCAGCTTCAGCCGGCTTCCGCTCACATCGCCCCGCTGGCCGTCGACTTCCACGGTGAGACCGCCTCGCCCGAGGCACGCGCCGCGGCCCGCGCGGCGTTCGAGGGATTCGATGCCAAGGGACGCCCTTTCGCCGTCGTCGACAAGAAGGAGGCGAAGCTCTTCGTCTTCAATGCGGACGGCCAGCTGGTCGGCGCGGCGCCGGCGCTGCTGGGCCTGGCGCGCGGCGACACCGTCGCCCCCGGCGTCGGCCAGATGGTGAGCACCGGGATTCCGCCCAGCCTGCGCACCACGCCTTCCGGCCGCTACGACAGCCAACCCGGCCCCAATCTCAAGGGCGAGACCGTCATCTGGGTCGATTACGACGCGGCGTTCGCCATCCACCGGTTGCGTCCGAGCCCCGCCTACGAGCGCCGTGCCGAGCGGCTCGCCTCGCCCTCGCCGGACGACAACCGCATCTCGCTCGGTTGCGTCGTCGTCGCGGGCGAATTCTTCGACCGTGTTGTTGCCCCGGTGCTCGGCCACGGACCGGGCGTCGTCTACGTGTTGCCGGAACCCGGCCCCGCTGCCGTCGCGCAGAACACGGCCACCGGCCGTCTCTGAGTCGCACCCGGGCCTTCGGAAACGATCCGCAACCGACGCCTGCCCTCCCGCGACGGCAGGACCACGCCCGCTACACTTGCGCCCTTGCGCATTTCCGCAGCCACTGGATCTACACCATGTACCGCTGTGCCTCGCCCGCCCTGCCCCGCCGTCGATCGATGATGGCGACGGCCGCCAGCACCGCCCTGTTCGCCCTCGTCGCCGCGTTCGGCGGCCTCGCCGCCGTGACCGTGCCGTCGACCGCCGAGGCCCAGATCGTTCCCGGCCACCGCTATTTCCCGCAGCGCGCGCTGCGCGGCGAGTTGATCGTCGGCGTCGCGCCCGACGTCAAGCTCAACGGCAAGGCGGCGCGCCTCGCCCCGGGCGCCCGGATCCGCAACGCGGTCGACCAGGTCGCCACGCCGGGCTCGCTGTACGACCAGAAGGTCGCCGTCCTCTACACCACCGACATCAGCGGCCTGATCATGGACGTCTGGGTGCTCAACGAGGTCGAGCTGGCCAACAAGTCCTGGCCGACCACGCCGGACCAGGCCTCCAAGCTGGTCTTCGACCAGGCCAGCCAGGTCTGGCGCAAGCCCTGAACGACTGAGCGGCCGACCGCGCCACGCCCGCCGGATCACCGGACAGGCGCATCGCCGCGGGGCCGCCGCATTCCTCCCGATTCCCGGAGCTCCCCCATGAGCAAGAAAGTCTTCATCAAGACCTTCGGCTGCCAGATGAACGAGTACGACTCGGACAAGATGGCCGACGTCCTGCGCGCCGCCGAAGGCTATGAACCCACCACCGACGTCGACCAGGCCGACCTGGTGCTGTTCAACACCTGCTCGGTCCGCGAGAAGGCCCAGGAGAAGGTGTTCTCCGACCTCGGCCGCATCAAGCACCTGAAGGCCAAGGGGGTGATGATCGGCGTCGGCGGCTGCGTGGCCAGCCAGGAAGGCGCGGCGATCATCGAGCGCGCGCCCTACGTCGACGTCGTCTTCGGCCCGCAGACCCTGCACCGCCTGCCGCAGATGCTGGCCCAACGCCAGCAGCAGTCGCGCCCGCAGGTCGACATCTCCTTCCCCGAGATCGAGAAGTTCGACCACCTGCCGCCGGCCAAGGTCGAAGGCGCCTCGGCCTTCGTGTCCATCATGGAAGGCTGCTCGAAGTACTGCTCCTACTGCGTCGTGCCCTACACCCGCGGCGAGGAGGTCAGCAGACCCTTCGAGGACGTGCTGGAGGAAGTCGCCGGCCTCGCCGACCAGGGCGTCAAGGAAGTGACGCTGCTCGGACAGAACGTCAACGCGTATCGCGGGGCCATGGGCGGCACGGACGAGATCGCCGACTTCGCGCTGCTGCTCGAATATGTCGCGGAGATCCCCGGCATCGAGCGCATCCGCTACACCACCAGCCATCCCAACGAGTTCAGCCAGCGCCTGATCGACGCCTACGCCACGATCCCCAAGCTGGTGAACCACGTGCACCTGCCGGTGCAGCACGGCTCGGACCGCATCCTGATGGCGATGAAACGCGGCTACACCGCCCTGCAGTTCAAGAGCATCGTGCGCAAGCTGCGCGCCATCCGGCCGGACATCCGCATCGCCTCGGACTTCATCGTCGGATTCCCCGGCGAGACCGACGAGGACCACGCCAAGACCATGCAGCTGGTGCGGGACATCGGCTTCGATGCCTCGTTCAGCTTCATCTTCAGTCCGCGTCCCGGCACGCCGGCCGCCAACCTGGCCGACGACACGACGCACGAGGTGAAGGTCCGCCGCCTGCAGGAACTGCAGGCCGAGATCGAGGCGACCGCCATCCGCTACAACCACAGCATGGTCGGCAGGACCGTGCCGGTGCTGGTGTCGGGTCACGCCCGCAGGGACGCCACGGAGCTGATGGGGCGCACCGAGTGCAACCGCATCGTCAACTTCAAGGGCCACGAGCGCCTGATGCACCAGATCATCCCGATGCACATCACCGAGGCCTTCGCACACTCGCTGCGCGGCGAGGTGCCCGTGACCGAAGACCTCCCGGGCTGAGCCGCCTCACTCGAAAGCGGTAGCGCGTTCCCTCAACGCTTGTAACTGACGCCCCACTGCGTGACGGTGATGCCGAGCAGCATCAGGCCGTAGCCGGCCATCGTGCCGTCGCTGCCGGTGAGCATCAGCGCGGCGAACAGGCCCAGCGTGCCGCCGAGCCCGCCCCACACGGCCAGCGTGCGCCAGCGCATGTCGGCCAGGCCCTCGCGCCAGATCAGCTTGAGCGCCGCGGCCATCAGCGCGGCGACGCCCCAGGCGGGCAGGAACAGGTTGCCGAAATGCCAGACGGCGTCGAGTGGATCCACGGGTGGCTTCGCTCCGGGCGAGTGAGTTGTAACGGGACGGCGGTCGAAAGGCGCCGTTCTTGACGCATCCCGGGGCGATGAGCGCGCCGCCAAGGCCCGTGCGAGACACGGGTCGGGCAGGAATTTTATAATCGCCAGATGTCCGTCTTCGCCCTGGGTCTGAACCACACGTCCGCGCCGCTCGATCTGCGTGGACGTTTCGCGTTCACGCTCGAGCAACTGGCCCCGACGCTGCTGCGTTTCCAGGACCAGCTCGGCACGACCCAGCGCCGTCGCACCGCCGCCGCGGAAGCGGCCATCCTCTCGACCTGCAACCGCACCGAGCTCTACGTCGCCGGCGACGCCGACATGGTCCGCCCCGCCGTCGA
This sequence comes from Roseateles chitinivorans, assembly GCF_050632235.1. Lineage (GTDB taxonomy): Bacteria > Pseudomonadota > Gammaproteobacteria > Burkholderiales > Burkholderiaceae_C > Roseateles > Roseateles chitinivorans_A. Next base: position 6,202,864 of record NZ_CP192584.1, read on the forward strand.
CTGGCTGGCGCAGGTCGGCGGGGTCGGCAGCTCGATGCTGATGGACCACTCCTACGTGGTCGAGGACGGCGCCGCCGCGCGGCATGCCTTCCGCGTCGCCAGCGGACTGGACTCGATGGTGCTGGGCGAACCGCAGATCCTCGGCCAGCTCAAGCAGGCCGTGCGCGAGGCCGATTCGGCCGGCACGCTCGGCACCACGCTGCACCAGCTGTTCCAGCGCAGCTTCTCGGTGGCCAAGGAAGTCCGCAGCTCGACCGAGATCGGCAGCCACTCGATCAGCATGGCCGCGGCCTCGGTCCGGCTGGCCTCGCAGCTGTTCGAGAACCTCGCCGACATCCAGGTGCTGCTGGTCGGCGCGGGCGAGATGATCGAGCTGGTCGGCACGCATTTCGCCGCCAAGTCGCCGAAGGCCATCGCCATCGCCAACCGCACGCAGGAACGCGGCGAGAAACTCGCCCATCAGCTGGGCGGCGAGGCCTTCCGGCTGGCCGACCTGCCCGACCGCCTGCACGAATTCGACGCGGTGATCTCCTGCACCGCCTCCAGCCTGCCGCTGATCGGCCTGGGCGCCGTCGAGCGCGCCTTGAAGAAGCGCCGCCACAAGCCGATGTTCATGGTCGACCTCGCCGTGCCGCGCGACATCGAGCAGGAAGTGGCCAAGCTGGACGACGTCTACCTCTATACCGTGGACGACCTGTCCAAGCTGGTCCAGACCGCCGGTGAGAAGCGCCAGGCCGCGGTCCAGCAGGCGGAAGCCATCATCGAAAGCGGCGTCCAGAGCTTCGTCCACTGGCTGGGCCAGCGTCACACGGTGCCGCTGATCCAGGCCCTGCACCAGCAGGCCGACAGCTGGCGCCAGGCCGAACTCCAGCGCGCGCGCAAGCTGATCGCCAAGGGCGAGGACATCGACAGCGTGCTGGATGCGCTGGCGCGCGGACTGACGCAGAAGATGCTGCACGGCGCCATGGCCGAACTCAACGGCAGCGACGGCGAACAGCGCCTGCAGATGGCGCAGACCGTGTCGCGGCTGTTCCTGCGCGGCAGCCCGAAGGCGACGGGCGCCCGCCCGGACGCGCTCGGCGAAGAAGCGGACTCGTAGCGGCGCGGTCCACGCGCGGGCAGCCGGTACCGGCTGCTCTTCTGGCACACCCTGCCACGCCGCGCCCGGTCCGCCGACCGGTCGCTCCTCCGCCTCCTCGCCTTCCCCGCCCATTCCCATGAAAGACGCCCTGCGCCAGAAGTTCGACCGCCTCGGCTACCGGCTGGCGGAGCTCGACAGCACGCTGGCCGACGGCAGCGCCGCCGCCGACATGAAGCGCTACCGCGCGCTGACGCGCGAGCAGTCGGAGGTGTCGTCCCTCGTCGAGCGCTACCGGCGCTACGTCCAGCGCGAGCAGGATCTCGCCGCGGCGCGCGAGCTGCTCGACAGCGGCGACGCCGACATGATCGAGATGGCGCGCGAGGAGATCGCCGGCGCCGAGGCCGATCTGGCGCAGCTCGACCAGGAACTGCAGCTCGCGCTGATCCCCAGGGACCCGGACGACGACCGGCCCGCGTTCCTCGAAATCCGCGCCGGCGCGGGCGGCGACGAGTCGGCACTCTTCGCCGGCGATCTGACCCGCATGTACACGCGCTTCGCCGAAGGCCGGGGGTGGCGCTGCGAAGTGCTGTCGGCGAGCGAATCGGATCTGGGCGGCTACAAGGAAATCGTGCTGCGACTGGACGGCGACGGGGTGTACGGCCAGATGAAGTTCGAGTCGGGCGGCCACCGCGTGCAGCGCGTGCCCGCCACCGAGTCGCAGGGGCGCATCCACACCAGCGCCTGCACGGTCGCGGTGATGGCGGAGCCCGACGAGGCCGAGGAGATCCAGCTCAATCCCGCCGAGCTGCGCATCGACACCTTCCGTGCGAGTGGCGCCGGCGGGCAGCACGTCAACAAGACCGACAGCGCGATCCGGATCACGCACTTGCCGACGGGCCTCGTCGCCGAGTGCCAGGACGATCGCAGCCAGCACCGCAACAAGGCCAAGGCGATGGCGGTGCTCGCCGCGCGGCTGCGCGACAAGGACCGCAACGAGCGCGCCGCCAAGGAGGCCGCGCAACGCAAGAGCCTGGTCGGCACCGGCGACCGCAGCGACCGCATCCGCACGTACAACTTCCCCAGGGACGGCTGACCGACCACCGGATCAACCTGACGCTCTACAAGCTCGGCGCGATCATGGACGGCGACCTCGCCGACGTGCTGCAGGGTCTGCAGCAGGCGCAGGCGGCGGAGCAGCTCGCCGCGCTGGAAGGCGGTCAGGCATGAGCACCGCCGCAGACGCGCTGACGGTCGTCGCGGCGGAACGCGCCGCCGTCGCCGCCGGCCTCCCGCGCGCCGAGGCGCAGTACCTGTTGCAGGCGCTGCTCGGCGTCTCGCGCGCCTGGCTGATCGCGCATGACACGGATCCGCTCGACGCGCCCCTGCGCGAGCGCTTCCAGGACTGGCTCGCCCGCCGGCTCGACGGTGTGCCGCTGGCCTACCTGACCGGAGAGAAGGAGTTCTTCGGCCTGACGCTGCGCGTCACGACGGACACGCTGATTCCGAGGCCGGACACCGAAGTGCTGGTGGAATGGGCGCTCGAGCGTCTCGCCGGACAGTCCATGCCCCGGGTCGTCGATTTGGGCACCGGCACCGGCGCGATCGCGCTGTCGATCAAGTCGCGACGTCCCGATGCGGACGTCCGGATGGTCGACGCGAGCGCCGGCGCCCTGGCGGTCGCCCAGGACAACGCCCGCCGGCTGGGCCTGACCGTCGAGGCCCATCTCGGCAGCTGGTACGAGCCGCTGGCGGGTCAATCGGCATTCGACCTGATCCTGAGTAACCCGCCGTACGTTGCGGGTGACGATCACCACCTCGATGCCTTGCGGCATGAGCCGCGCATGGCGCTGACACCGGAAGGCGACGGACTGGACGACCTGCGGGCGCTCATCGCCGGCGCGCCGGAGCGGCTGCGCCCGAATGGATGGCTGCTCCTCGAACATGGGTATGACCAGGCCGAGGCGGTGGCCGATCTGCTGAGCGCACGCGGCTTCCGGGAGGTCGAGAACCGACGGGATCTGGGCGGCCAGCCCCGCGCCACTGGCGGCCGCTGGCTGGCGTAAGGAATGTGGCGCTCCGCACAGGAATGTGGCGCGCCTCACAGACTGTTTCCACACTGCGGGAAACCGCGCCGGGAATCCGCAACAGTGCCAGGAATCCCCCTCAACTCGATCTGGCGCGGTAACCGGCCCGGGCGTAGCATGGTCTGACTTGGCGCCCGTTTTGATCCATCTTGAAACGGGTTCGTCGTCAGTCTGGGAGACCTGTCATGAGCGCCGCCCCCTTGCTCCTGCGCCTTGCCGTGGTCCTGGCCGGCAGTGTCTGCATGGCCGGCGCGGCGTGGGCCCAACAGGGCCTGCAACTGAAACCGGACCGCAAGGCGTTCACCAGCTGGCAGGGCCGGCTGCAGTTGAGCCAGGCCCAGGACAACGACAGCCTCTCCTTCGACGCCCGCAACGGCAGCCGCCTGTTGAGCGCGAACCTGCTGGCGGACTACTACCTGACCGGATCCGGCCTCGGTGCCGGCACGCGCGGCGGCCTGCGGGCCACCGGCGGCCTGATGCTGGGCCCGATGTCGCTGCTGCAGAGCAGCTCCGGCTTGGCGCTGGGCCAGAGCGCGGCGGTCTCGCCGTCGCTGTCGGCCGGTCGCCGCAGCCTCAGCCTGCTCACCGGCCCCGACCGCGAGCCCAACCTGTCCCTGTCCTACGTGGGCGTCGGCTACACCAGCTATTCGCTGCGCGGCGGCTGGGGCTTCAGCGCCGACGTCGGCGTGGTGGGCGGCGGCGCCTCGAGCCTGCGCCTGGGCAACAGCGCGCCGCAGGCCGAGTTGTCGCAGGACCTGCGCTACAAGCCGGTCGTCCAGTTCGGCGTCAGCTACAGCTTCTGACGCTGTCCGCGCCGGAGGCCGCTGCCCGGCACCGCCGTTCGAACGACTTGAGCCCTGCCCAGCGCGGGCTTGCGCGCTGCTTGATAATCCTCATAGCGCGCGGTACCGCGCCGACCCACGCCCGTGGGCCCCGGAACGGATCCTGCCTCGCACCGCATCCGCCTTTCCGCATCTGCTTTCAGAGGATTTCCGCCATGAGCGACGTTCAGCAACGCATAGCCGACCTGGTCAAGAGCAACCGCATCGTGCTCTTCATGAAGGGCACCGCGCAGTTTCCGATGTGCGGCTTCTCCGGCCGTGCGATCCAGATCCTGAAGGCCAGTGGCGCCGCCGAGCTCAAGACCTTCAACGTCCTCGAAGACGAAGGCGTCCGCCAGGGCATCAAGGACTACGCCAACTGGCCGACCATCCCGCAGCTCTACATCGACGGTGAATTCGTCGGCGGCTCGGACATCATGATGGAGATGTACGAGAGCGGCGAGCTGCAGCAACTGCTGGCCAAGGCCTGATGACCGCCGCGGCAGCACCGCGGCCGCGTCTGATCGTCGGCATCAGCGGCGCGACCGGCGCCGCCTACGGGCTGCAACTGCTGCGCCGGGCCCGCGCGATCGGCGCGGAGACCCACCTGGTCCTCAGCCCCGCGGGCGTGCTCAATGCCCACCATGAACTGGGGCTCGCGCGTGACGCATTGGAGCGCGAGGCGGACTTCGCCTACGCGCCCGGCGACATCGGCGCCTGCGTCGCCAGCGGCAGTTTCCCGACCGCCGCGATGGTGATCGCGCCCTGCTCGATGCGCACCCTCGCCGCAGTCGCGCACGGGCTCTCGGACAACCTCATGACCCGCGCCGCCGATGTCACGCTCAAGGAGCGTCGTCGGCTGATCCTCATGGTGCGCGAGACGCCCTTCAACCTCGCCCACCTGCGCAACATGACCGCGGTGACCGAGATGGGCGGCATCGTCTTCCCGCCCTTGCCGGCGCTGTACCTGAAGCCGACCTCCATCGAGGAGATGGTGGCGGAAACCGTCGAGCGCGTGCTCGAACTGGCGCAGCTGCCAGGCGCGACGCCGCAGGCCTGGCTGGGGCTGCGGCCTCAGGTCTGACCCGGCATCAACCAGCCCTTGCGGGCGCCCATCACCATGTTGGGATACTCCGCGCGCCCCCGGCTGCCGTTGTAGCGGCCCAGCGCGAGGAAAAGGTCGCCCTTCTCGCGGTCGAGGTAGTGCCGCAGGATCACGCAACCGAAGCGCAGGTTGGTCTGCATGTGGAACAGCCGGGACACCTGCCCGTCGCCGATCGAGCGCATCCAGAACGGCATCACCTGCATGTAGCCTCGCGCGCCGGCGACGCTGATCGCGTACTTCTTGAAGCCGCTCTCCACCTGCACCAGCCCCAGCACCAGCGCCGTCTCGAGGCCCGCGCGGGCGCTCTCGTACCAGATCGTCTCGAGGAACTCGATCCGCACCTGGGTCTCGCTCTTCTTGCGCTTCATGCGCTCGCTCATTTCGCCCAGCCAGCGCAAGTAGGCCAGGCGCGGTTCGATCGAGTCGAAATGCGGCTTGGGCGGCGCGTCCGAGGCGATCGCGGCCGACATCGCGGAGCGGACCGCATCGGCCAGCGGCTCCTCCACCTGGGCGCCGGCGAACGCCGGACGCGGCAGGCAACTGGCCGCGCCGGCGAGCAGCAGCGCGCGGCGCGAGGTGGGAGCAATCGTCTTGAAGCCAGAGTCAGTCACGGGAACGGCGGAGATCAGGTGGGGTCGTATGTCGATCGACAAGCGAGAGGCCGAGGCGCGGCAGCATAACGGCGCGCGCCGCCGCCGTCAGCGGGAGAGCCAGCGTTCCAGCGGCAAAGGTCGCGGACCGCGCAGTCGCGCGAGCAGCAAGCCACCGGTCCAGTAGGCGAGCGCCAGGCCGGCCACCGCCACCGTGCCCGGTTGCCAGGAGAGGCCCGCGCCGCTGAAAAGCGCGAAGCTCAGGACCGAGCTGAAAAGGTACAGGCTGAGCGTGTGCCGCCCGAGCGGCGCAAGCGCGTTCAGGAGTCGCGGATCGCTGCGCATGCGCAGCACCAGCGCCGGTACGGCGGCGCTCAGGAGCAGCATCGTCGGATAGAGATAGAAGATCGCGTAGCGGCTGGTGACATAGCCGTCGCCGTCGCGCAACCCTGGCCAGAGCAGCGAGGCGAACGCGATGTTCACCGCCACGGCAGGCCACAGCGCTCGACGGGACCAGCGCCGCAAGGCGGGCTCCCAACGCGGATGGGAGAACAGCCGCAGACGCGCTGCCATCAACCCGGCAGTCATCAGCAGGAGCGGCGTCGGCAAGCCCAGCGTGGCGAAGGCGATCGTCGACGCCAGGAAGTGGCCCGCGTTGCGCAGCGTCCAGTCCCCCCACGTGGCCGGCGCTGACAGCGGCATCGACGGCTCGCCCGACAGCGGCATGCTCGCCATCACGACCGTGAGCGCGATCACCACGAGTTCCAATCCGATCAACACCCGGAGCCGGACCTTCAGCATCGCCATCGAATGCCCGGCCCAGATCGCCAGCACCGAACCGGAGACCGCGTAGAGCGTCAGGATGTCGCCCATGTAGAGCAGCGTGCCGTGCAGCAGGCCGAGCGTCAGCATCTTCGCGAGCCGCCGTCTCCGCTTGTCCAGGGCCTCTTCGCCCCGCGACTGGGACAGCCCCTGGCTGTAGCCGAACAGGAAGGCGAGCAGCGCGATGCCCTTGCCCGCGATGAGCGCGTGCAGGAACCAGGAGACGACCTCGGCGACAACGCCGTCAGCGGGCGACGGGGGACTGAGCGGCCCGGCATCCGGGAGAGCGGGATAGCCGACCCAGTTGACCGCGACCACTGGGAACAGCGCCAGCGCGCGCAGCGCGTCCACCGCCGCGACACGCTGCGGCGGACGGGCCGGGTTCACGCGAGTCGTTGCTTCAGATGAGCGACGACATCAGCCAGCGCCAGCTTGGTGGCGGCGGCATCGCGGCGGCCCTGGTACTCGACCTGGCCTTCCTTGAGGCCGCGGTCGGAGATCACCACGCGGTGCGGCACGCCGACCAGTTCCCAGTCCGCGAACATGGCGCCGGGGCGCTCGCCCCGGTCGTCCAGCAGCACGTCGATGCCCAGGTCCAACAACTCTTCGTGCAGCTTGGTCGCGGCGGCCTTCACGTCCTCGTTGCGGTCCATGCCGATCGGGCAGACCACGACGGTGAACGGCGCGATCGCGTCGGGCCAGACGATGCCGCGCTCGTCATGGTTCTGCTCGATCGCCGCACCCAGGATGCGGGTCACGCCGATGCCGTAACAGCCCATCTCCATCAGCTGGGGCTTGCCGGTCTCGTCGAGGTAGCTCGCGTTCATCGCGGCCGAGTACTTCGTGCCGAGATAGAAGACATGGCCGACCTCGATACCGCGCTGGATCGCCAGCACGCCCTTGCCGTCCGGCGAGGGATCGCCCTCGACGACGTTGCGGATGTCGGCGACCAGGTCGGGCTCGGGCAGGTCACGGCCCCAGTTCGCACCGGTGAAGTGGAAGTCGGCCTCGTTGGCGCCGCAGACGAAGTCCGACATGTGGGCGACGGTCCGGTCGGCGATGACCTTCAGCGGCTGCTTCAGGCCGATCGGGCCCAGGTAGCCGGGCTTGCAGCCGAAGTGGGCGTCGATCTCGGCGGCGGTCGCGAAGCGGAAACCGCCCTTCAGGCCTTCGAGCTTGCCGGCCTTCACTTCGTTCAGGTCGTGGTCGCCGCGGACCAGCAGCAGCCAGACCTGCGACTTGACGATGTTGCCTTCGTCGTCGAGCTCGTCGGTCGCCAGCACCAGCGACTTCACCGTCTGCGACAGCGGCAGCTTCAGCAGCTCGGCGACATCGGCGCAGGTGGCCTTGCCGGGCGTCGCCGTCTTGGCAAGCGGCTGAGTCGCGGCGCCGCGCGTGGCGATCAGCGACAGCGCCTCGGCCAGCTCGATGTTGGCCGCGTAGTCGCTGGTCGGGCAGTAGATGATGGCGTCTTCGCCGGTCTCGGCGATGACCTGGAATTCATGCGAGCGGTCGCCGCCGATCGCGCCGGTGTCCGCCGCCACGGCGCGGTACCGCAGGCCGAGACGATCGAAGATCCGGCCGTAGGCCGAATACATGGCGTCATAGCTGCGGCCGGCCGCTTCCTTGTCGCGGTCGAACGAGTACGCATCCTTCATCGTGAACTCGCGGCCGCGCATGATCCCGAAGCGGGGGCGGCGCTCGTCGCGGAACTTCGTCTGGATGTGATAGAAATTCTTCGGCAGCTGCTTGTAGCTGCGCAGCTCCTGGCGCGCGATGTCGGTGATGACCTCTTCCGACGTCGGCTGGATGATGAAGTCGCGCCCGTGGCGGTCTTTCACGCGCAGCAGCTCCGGGCCCATCTTGTCGAATCGCCCCGTCTCCTGCCACAGCTCGGCCGGCTGCACGACCGGCATCAGCAGCTCGACCGCGCCGGCGCGGTTCATCTCGCCGCGGATGATGTGCTCGACCTTGCGGATCACGCGCAGGCCCATCGGCATGTAGTTGTAGATGCCGGCGCCCAGGCGCTTGATCATGCCGGCCCGCATCATCAGTTTGTGGCTGACGATTTCCGCATCGGCGGGCGCTTCCTTGAGCGTGGAGATGAAGAACTGGGAGGCTTTCATGGGCGCAGAAAATAAAAGTCCGCGGTCAGCCGGGCCGCCGCGGAAAGTACCGTGAATCACCGAGGGTTAGCGATGATCGCGCCGGGTCGCAGCCCCGGTGCAATAATCAATCCAACGAATGATTTGAAGGTTGATTATGCTCGACCGTGAAGGCTTCCGGCCCAACGTCGGCATCATCCTGCTCAACCACAAGAACGAGGTGTTCTGGGGCAAGCGCATACGCACCCATTCTTGGCAGTTCCCCCAAGGGGGCATCAAGCATGGAGAGACGCCCGAGCAGGCGATGTTCAGGGAGCTGCATGAGGAAGTGGGCCTCACTGCGGACCACGTGCGCATCATTGCGCGCACGCGGGACTGGCTCCGTTATGAAGTCCCGGACCACTTCATCCGGCGCGACGCGCGCGGGCATTACCGCGGGCAGAAGCAGATCTGGTTCCTGCTGCAGATGATGGGTCGCGACAGCGACATGAACCTGCGCGCCACCGACCATCCGGAGTTCGACGCCTGGCGTTGGAACGAGTACTGGGTGCCGCTGGAGGCCGTGATCGAGTTCAAGCGCGGCGTGTATCAGATGGCGCTGACGGAGCTCGCGCGTTTCCTGCCACGCTTGAATCATCACAACCGCTACCTGCGTGCCGGCATGCGTCCGCCGCCGCGGGGGACCGTCATGGCGGGCACGGCGACCACGGTGACCATCACGGCGATCAGGACCACCACCGGCATGAGCGCTTCGATCACCGGCCCCACGACCCTGACGGCCAGGCGCGTGCGGAGGCCACGCATCAGGAGTCGCACGACGGTCGCGAGGTCGCGCCACCGAGCGCCGCCCACGGCGGCGCGGTGGAACCTCCGAAGGACTGAGCGCTCGCTGCTGGCGATGTGGACATGACAAAGGCGCCCACGGGCGCCTTTGTCCTTGTCGCGTGCGCCTCAGCGCCGCATCGCTGAGGCGTCAGCGCAGCACGAGGTTGTCGCGGTGGATCAGTTCCGGCTCGGCCGCGTAGCCCAGCACCCGTTCGATGTCGAACGACGGTTTGCGCGCGATCAGCCGGGCCTCGGCGCTGCCATAGTTGGTCAGGCCGCGTGCGAGCTCCTTCCCGGTCACGTCGACGATCGCGATGACGTCGCCACGATGGAACTCGCCCGACACCTCCTGCACGCCGATCGGCAGGAGGCTCTTGCCCTCCTCCCGCAGCTTGATCGCCGCGCCAGCGTCGACGATGACCTTCCCGCGCAGCTGCAGGTGATCCACCATCCACTGCTTGCGCGCCGCGAGCTTCGCGGTCGACGCCATCAGTGCCGTGCCGATCGCCTCGCCGGCGGCCAGGCGCAGCAGCACGTCGGGCTCGCGGCCCCAGGCGATCACGGTGTTGGCACCACTGCTGGCCGCGCGCTTGGCGGCCAGGATCTTGGTGATCATCCCGCCGCGCCCGATGCTGGAGCCGGCGCCGCCGGCCATCTCCTCCAGCTCGGGCTTGCCGGCCGTCGCGCGATCGATGAAGCGGGCGTTCGGATCCTTGCGCGGATCGGCCGAGTACAGGCCTTTCTGGTCGGTGAGGATCACCAGCGCATCGGCCTCGACCAGATTGGCGACCAGCGCACCGAGCGTGTCGTTGTCGCCGAACTTGATCTCGTCGTTGACGACAGTGTCGTTCTCGTTGATCACCGGGACCACGCGGTGCTGCAGCAGCGCCAGCAGCGTCGAGCGCCCGTTCAGGTAGCGCTCGCGGTCAGCCAGGTCCGCATGCGTCAACAGCACCTGCGCGCTCGTCAGGCCCTGCTCACGCAACTTGGTCTCATACATCTGCGCCAGGCCCATCTGGCCGACGGCCGCCGCGGCCTGCAACTCGTGCAACTCCTTCGGACGGCTCGCCCAACCCAGGCGCTTCATGCCTTCGGCGATGGCACCGCTGGACACCATCACGACCTCGCGGCCCTCGCGCGCCAGTTCTGCCAGCTGGCGACACCAGTTGCCGATCGCTTCAGCATCGACGCCTCGGCCCTCGTTGGTCACCAGGCTCGATCCGACCTTGACGACGATGCGTCGCGCGTCCCTGAGGACGCCGGCCAGTTCGCCGTGCGAGTTGCCAGTGGGGTGGCCGGTGAGGTTGCCGTTGCTCATGCGCGAAGAATCAGGGAACGGTAAGGCCGAAGCCGGAAGTCAGGGCAGCGGATCGAAGCGCGGATCGCGCTCGGGCGGCTTTTCCGCCTTCTCCGCCTTCTCGGCTTTCGCCGCCTTGACCGCCTTGGCCTTGGTGGCGCGCGTCTTGCGCGTTTCCTGGAAGGCCTTCGGAGGATCGATCGTCGGCGCATCGAAGCGTGCGTCCGGATCTTCGACCGGCGGCGACTGGATCGCCGCCACATGATCGTAGATGGCGCGGATCAGCGGCTCACAGCCTTCGCGTGTCAGCGCGGAGATCTCGAACACCGGACCCTTCCACTTGTAGCGCTTGATGAAGTCCTTCACGCGGGCGGCACGCTCTTCCACCGGCACCATGTCCAGCTTGTTCAGCACCAGCCAGCGCGGCTTCTCGTACAGCGCCTCGTCATACTTCTTCAGTTCCTTGACGATGGCCTTGGCCTCGGCGACCGGGTCGACGTCCGGATTGAAGGGGGCCAGGTCGACGACATGCAGCAGCACGCGCGTGCGTTGCAGATGGCGCAGGAACTGGTGACCGAGGCCGGCACCTTCGGCGGCGCCCTCGATCAGGCCAGGGATGTCGGCGATGACGAAGCTCTTCTCCGGCCCCACGCGCACCACACCCAGGTTGGGGTACAGCGTCGTGAACGGGTAGTCGGCGATCTTCGGGCGCGCATTGGAGACGGCCGCGATCAGCGTCGACTTGCCGGCGTTGGGCTGACCGAGCAGGCCGACGTCGGCCAGCACGCGCAACTCCATCTTGATCTTCTTGATCTCCCCGGGCCAGCCCGGCGTCTTCTGACGCGGGGCGCGGTTCGTCGAGGTCTTGAAGTGCAGGTTGCCGAAGCCGCCGTCGCCGCCCTTGGCCAGCAACACCGGCACATCGGGCTCGAGCAGCTCGGCGATGATCTCGTCGGTTTCCAGGTCGCGCACGATGGTGCCGACCGGCACCTTCAGCGTGATGTCGTCGGCGGCGGCGCCGAACTGGTCCGAGCCACGCCCCGCCTCCCCGTTGCGGGCCTCGTGGCGGCGCGCGTAGCGGTAGTCGATCAGTGTGTTGAGGTTGCGGTCGGCCATCGCGAAGACGCTGCCGCCCTTGCCGCCGTCGCCCCCATCCGGGCCACCGAAGGGAATGAACTTCTCGCGCCGGAAGCTGGCGCAGCCCGCCCCGCCGTTGCCGGCGGCGATATCGATGGTGGCTTCGTCAACGAACTTCATGGATGGCCTTCAGTCCCGGAGCGGGGCTATCGTAATTCACGCCCCCGCGCTCCCGCGCGAGGTCATGCTTTGAATCGGTGCGAGTCAGGTTTCGCCGGACTCACGGTCGGCGCGACGTCCGACGATGTCGGACCTCGAAAAACAAAGCCCCGGACGAGGCCGGGGCTCTGGGTCCGCCGAACACGGGAGACCAGGTCTCCCGCGTCGCGGCGTCAGGACATCAAGTCGCTCAGATCGCCGTGACGACGACCGTGGAGCGGCTGTTTTCGCCCTTGACGGTGAAGGACACCGTGCCGTCGATCAGCGCGAACAGCGTGTGGTCCTTGCCCATGCCCACGTTGGTGCCAGCGTGGAACTTCGTGCCGCGTTGGCGGACGATGATCGAGCCAGCCGAGATGGTCTGGCCGCCGTACACCTTGACGCCCAGCATCTTCGGCTTCGAGTCGCGGCCATTTCGTGTTGAGCCGCCGCCCTTTTTCTGTGCCATGGATTACTCCTTGATCAGATTACGAGAGAGTCAGGAATCAGCCGTTGACCGCGCTGATTTCCAGCTCGGTGAACGTCTGGCGATGGCCTTGGCTCTTCTTGTAGTGCTTGCGACGACGCAGCTTGAAGATGCGCACCTTGTCGTGCTTGCCATGCGCCACCACGGTGGCCTTGACGCTTGCACCCGCAACCAAGGGAGTCCCGATCTTCAGGTCCGCGCCGTTTCCGACGGCCAGCACCTGGTCAATCACGATCTCTTGGCCAACGTCCGCAGCAATCTGTTCTACCTTGATCTTTTCGCCAGCAGCAACTTTGTATTGCTTGCCGCCGGTTTTTATGACCGCGTACATATCAGCCCTTTCACATGAGAGCGGTTCGTCAGGTACCCGGAAATCTTCCGGAAGCACCCGTCGACCGCCCAAGAAAAAACACCGCACAAAGATGCGGAGCCCGAGAATGTAGCACATCCACCATCCTCGATGCAAACCCTGATACGCCGCGAAGCCCGTGGCCACCGGCATTGCAAGGCGACGAAGTCGCGTTGACGACGCAGGCGTGCGAAGGCGTGGACGTCTCGGACAGACCTGGCCCCGCGCCTTCCTATAATCCGCGCTTCCCCTCACAGTGAGTCCAGAGTGCAGCCCATTGCCTCTACCCCAGTTGCCGAGGTCCTCGAGGCGCTGAACGCGCAGATGAATGAAGTCGATGCCGTGATCGCGCAGCGGCTTCGCTCGGACGTCGCGCTGATCAACCAGATCTCCGCGTACATCATCCACGCCGGCGGCAAGCGGATGCGTCCGAAGCTGGTGCTGATGTTCGCCAATGCGCTGGACGCGGACTCCCCGGCCAGCCGGGAGCTCGCCGCGGTCGTGGAGTTCATCCACACCGCCACGCTGCTGCATGACGACGTCGTCGACGAGTCCGCGCTGCGGCGCGGCAAGCAGACCGCCAACGCCTTGTTCGGCAATGCGGCGAGCGTGCTGGTCGGCGACTTCCTGTACTCGCGCGCCTTCCAGATGATGGTGTCGGTCAACCGGATGCGCGTGCTGGAAGTGCTGGCGGATGCGACCAACGTGATCGCCGAAGGCGAGGTCCTGCAGCTGATGAACATGCACGACCCGGACGTCGCGGTCGACAGCTACCTGCGCGTCATCCGCTACAAGACAGCCAAGCTGTTCGAGGCCAGCGCGCGGCTGGGCGCGGTGCTCGCCGACGCGCCGCCCGCACTGGAAGAAGCCTGCGCCGGTTATGGCCGAGCCCTGGGCACGGCCTTCCAGCTGATCGACGACACGCTGGACTACGAAGGCACCAGCGAATCGCTCGGGAAGAACGTCGGCGACGATCTCCGTGAGGGCAAGCCCACGTTGCCGCTGCTGATCGCGATGGAGCGCGGCACCGAGGACGACCGGGCCCTCATCCGCCATGCCATCGAGCATGGCGAGGTGGAGCGCCTGCAGGACATCGTCGCCATCGTTCGTCGCACCGGCGCGCTGGAGGCGACACGCGAAGCGGCCCGCGCGGAGGTCGCACAGGCGAGACAACATTTGTCGGCACTCCCTCTTTCCAAGTGGAAAGAAAGCCTGCTAGAATTTGCGGCTCAGTCGGTGGAGAGAAGTTCTTGAACAAACGTTCTTGAAAGACTCTTGATCGAGTGACCAAAACGGGGTGTAGCTTAGCCTGGTAGAGCGCTACGTTCGGGACGTAGAGGCCGGAGGTTCGAATCCTCTCACCCCGACCAGGACATCGATGACGCCGCGAATCGCAAGGTTCGCGGCGTTTTTCTTTGTCCGCGATAAAGACAGGACTTCCGCCGATCAGCGTGACGCGATCGCGCTTGAACAAGGCTCCCAGGGGTCAGGCCTTGCGGGGCCACCACCTCTCGATCGCAAGGTGTCGCACATTTCGCGCTCAATTTCCAGTGACCAAAGCCGAAATCGCACGAAGCGTCTGACTTCAGTAAAAGCCAGGGCAGCCCCTGCCGCCGGCCCTCCGTTCATGGGGGTAAAGTGAGGGGCTGTTCCGGCGCACGCGCCGGCATCCGGCAAGACCCTACCCGATGGCGATATCCGTGGACACCACCCTGGCCGAACCCCCTCAGTCCGCCCTGTCAGGCGTTGCCCGAGTGCTCGTGCACGCTGGCAAGCTCAAGCCGCAGGCTGCCGAGGATCTGGTGAAGCTGGCCCGGGAGAAGAAGACCAGCTTCGTCAATGCAGTCATGGCGTCGGGTACTGTCACGCCATCCGACTTGGCGCACACGCTGTCGCATGCGCTCGCCTTGCCGCTGCTGGACCTGAATTCGGTCGACGGGCACAAGCTCCCACAGAACATCATCGACGCCAAGCTGGCGGCGCAGTACCAAGTCGTGGTGCTGGCGCGCCGAGGCAACCGGCTGTTCATCGGCGGAGCCGATCCGACCGAACAGGAAGTCGTCGAGCGCATCAAGTTCGCCACCCAGCTGACGCCCGAGTGGATCATCGTCGAGCACGACAAGCTCGCCAAACTGCTGGGCATCACCGCCGCATCCACATCAGAAGCCCTGGAAGCGATCGCGGGCGAGGACTTCGACTTCGACATTGCCGAGGACGACGCGCCCCCTCCCGAGGAATCGCAGGAAATCACCGATGTCGAGGATGCACCGGTCGTGCGCTTCCTGCAGAAGATGCTGGTGGACGCCATCAACATGCGGGCATCGGACCTGCATTTCGAGCCCTTCGAATATCACTACCGCGTTCGGTTCCGGGTCGACGGCGAACTACGCGAGATCACGCAGCCACCCATCGCGATCAAGGACAAGCTCTCGTCGCGGATCAAGGTGATCTCGCGGATGGACATTTCCGAACGCCGCGTCCCCCAGGATGGTCGGATGAAGCTGAAGTTCGGCTCCAAGGCGATCGACTTCCGGGTCTCGACGCTGCCGACACTGTTCGGCGAGAAGATCGTGATCCGGATCCTGGACCCGTCCTCGGCCAAGCTTGGCATCGAGGCCCTGGGCTACGAGAAGATCGAAAAGGAACGGCTGCTTCATTGCATCCAGCGGCCCTACGGAATGATCCTGGTCACGGGGCCGACGGGCTCGGGCAAGACGGTGTCGCTGTACACCTGCCTGAACATCCTGAACGTGCCTGGCACCAATATCTCGACCGTCGAGGATCCGGCAGAAATCAACCTGCCCGGCATCAATCAGGTCAACGTGAACGACAAGGCGGGGCTGACCTTCTCGGCCGCGCTCAAGGCGTTCCTGCGTCAGGATCCCGACATCATCATGGTCGGTGAAATCCGGGACCTCGAGACGGCAGACATCGCCATCAAGGCAGCGCAGACTGGCCACATGGTGATGTCGACACTGCACACCAACGACGCGCCGACGACGCTCACCCGCTTGCTGAACATGGGCGTGGCGCCCTTCAACATCGCCTCGAGCGTGCTGCTGATCACCGCACAACGACTCGCGCGCCGTCTGTGCGAGAACTGCAAGGTACCCGCCGAATATCCGAGGGAGGCCCTGCTGCGCGCCGGCTTCACGGAACCAGATCTCGACGGCAGCTGGAAGCCCTACCGAGCGGTCGGCTGCGCGAATTGCAACAATGGTTATCGTGGACGGGTCGGCCTTTACCAAGTGATGCCCATCACGGAGCCGATCCAGCGGATCATCCTGTCCGAGGGAACGGCCGTGGACATTGCCCATCAGGCCCGTGCGGATGGCGTGCGGGATCTGCGGCAGTCCGGGCTGATCAAGGTCCGGGCGGGCGTCACGACACTGGAAGAGGTGCTGGCGGCCACCAACGAATGACATCGGCGACATGACGCGGCGTCCTCGGGGGCCGCGTTCGTGCGTCTGGCGTCGGGCTACCAGGACCGTTCGAACGAGTCAAAGATTGGGAGCGCCACTCGTCTGGCGCGACGGCAGGAGGTGATATGGCGACGACCACCGCAAGCGGCAAGAGCGCGGCCAAGGGCATCAAGGAATACGTCTTCGAATGGGAAGGCAAGGACCGCAACGGCAAGATCGTTCGCGGGGAGATGCGGGCCGGCGGCGAAGCCGTCATCAGCGCCTCGCTGAGGCGGCAGGGCATCCTGGTCAGCAAGATCAAGAAACGGCGCAGTTCCGGCGGCAGGTCGATCAAGCAGAAGGACATCTCGGTCTTCACACGGCAGTTGGCGACGATGATGCGTGCCGGCGTCCCGCTGCTGCAGTCCTTCGACATCGTCGCACGAGGCAGCCCGAACCCACGCATGACCAAGCTCCTGACCGACATCCGTCAGGACGTTGAGACCGGCACCTCGCTGTCGGCCGCCTTCCGCAAGCACCCGCTCTATTTCGATGCGCTGTACTGCAACCTGGTCGAGGCCGGCGAGCAGGGCGGTATCCTGGAAGCGTTGCTGGACCGTCTGGCGATCTACCAGGAGAAGACCGTCGCGTTGAAGGGCAAGATCAAGTCGGCCCTGACCTACCCGATCGCGGTGATGATCGTGGCCTTCGTGGTGACGGCGGTGATCATGATCTTCGTGGTCCCGGCCTTCAAGGACGTGTTCAAGTCCTTCGGTGCCGACCTGCCGGCCCCCACGTTGTTCGTGATGGCAATGTCGGAACTGTTCGTCGCGTACTGGTGGCTGATATTCAGCGTCATCGGTGGTGGCCTGTACTTCTTCTTCCAGAGCTGGAAACGCTCCGAGAAGATGCAGAAGTTCATGGACCGCCTCCTGCTGAAGATCCCGATCTTCGGGCAGTTGCTCTACAAGTCCGCGATCGCACGCTGGACACGCACGCTGGCAACGATGTTCGCTGCGGGTGTGCCGCTCGTGGAAGCCCTGGATTCAGTGGGCGGCGCATCCGGCAACGCCGTGTTCGTCGAGGCGACCGAGAAGATCCAGCGCGACGTGTCGACCGGCGCCTCGTTGACGACATCGATGCAGACGACCGGCATCTTCCCGATCATGGTGCTGCAGATGTCGTCCATCGGCGAGGAGTCCGGCTCGCTGGACCACATGCTGGGCAAGGCGGCCGATTTCTATGAAGAAGAGGTGGACGATGCCGTCAAGGCCCTGTCCAGCCTGATGGAGCCCATCATCATCGTGTTCCTGGGCACGTTGATCGGCGGCATCGTGATCGCGATGTACCTGCCGATCTTCAAGCTGGGCGCGGTGGTGTAAGTGCTGGATGCCGTGTTGGAAATCCTGCGGGACCCGGTCCTGCGGGAGATCGTGCTGTCGCCGGCATTCCTGGCGGTGATCGGACTGTGCGTCGGCAGCTTCCTGAACGTCGTCATCTACCGCACGCCGGTGATGCTGCATCGCGAGTGGTTGTCCGAATGCGCGGAGCAGATGGCGCTCACCGACGAGTTGCAGCGGTATACCGGCATCGACGCCACTCAGGCTGGACAGCTGGCGGAGGCTGCCGCGCCGATGGGGGCGGCCCTGGCGGCGCAACCGCCCTTCTCGCTGGCGCGACCGGCCTCGCGCTGTCCGCATTGCGGGCACCAGCTCAGCTGGCATGAAAATCTGCCGCTGCTTGGCTGGCTGCGGCTCGGCGGCAAATGTGCCTCGTGCAAGGCGCCGATCTCGGCCAGGTATCCCTTCATCGAGCTGTTGACCGGCACCTTGTTCGCAGCCATCGCCTGGCGCTTGGGTTCAGAGCCTGTCACGCTGCTTTATTGCGGATTTGCTGCAGCATTGGTGGCGCTCGCAGGCATCGATTGGGACACGACTCTGTTGCCCGAGCACATCAACCAGCCGCTGATCTGGGCCGGCCTGCTCGGGGCATTCCTGGGCTGGATCCCGGTGACGCTGAATGACGCCTTGATCGGCGCGGTCGTCGGTTACCTGTCGTTGTGGTCGATCTACTGGGGCTACAAGCTGCTGACCGGCAAGGAAGGCATGGGCCACGGTGACTTCAAACTGCTGGCGGCGCTTGGCGCATGGCTGGGCTGGCAGATGCTGATTCCGGTGGCACTGTGCGCGTCGCTCGTCGGAGCGCTGGTGGGATTGGGAATGAAGTTCAACGGCAGTCTGCGCGAGGGGAACGTCGTCCCGTTCGGCCCATTCCTGGCCGGGGGCGGACTGACGGTGCTGCTGGTCGGCCCGGCCCGCGTCGCCACCTGGCTGATTCCCCCTGTCTGACGCTGGTTCGCCAGCGAGGACCCGCATCATGCGCATCGGCCTGACGGGGGGCATCGGCAGCGGCAAGAGCACCGTCGCGTCGGCGCTTGTCACCCTTGGCGGCGCGCTGCTGGTCGACACCGACGCGATTTCCCGTGATCTGACCCGGCCCGGCGGCGCCGCGATGCCGGCCATCCTGGCGCAGTTCGGCGCCGCCTTCGTCACAGCAGAGGGCGCACTCAATCGCGCCGCGATGAGAGAACTCGCGTTCCGTGACCCGGCGGCCAAGCGGGCGCTCGAAGCCATCCTGCATCCGATGATCGGCGCGGAAACGTCGCGGCAATCGGCGCGCGCGTCGACGGGACAACGCGTCGTATTCGACGTGCCGCTGCTGGTCGAATCCGGGCGCTGGCGACGCCTGGTTGACCGAGTACTGGTGGTCGACTGCGGAGAAGAAACCCAGGTCGCCCGCGTCATCGCCCGTTCGGGCCTGAGCGAGTCGGCCGTGCGGGCCATCCTGGCGCAGCAGGCGACACGCTCGCAGCGCCGCGCCGCTGCGGATGCGGTGATCCAGAACGACGGCCTCACGCTTGAACAGCTGAAGGAAGAAGTCCGCCTGCTGCTCACGAGTCCCCTGCTCTGACCCCATCCCCGATCAGGGGGCGCTGTGACACTGTGGAACAATGGTCACTTGCCGCAAAGGGATGTCGACTTGGTCCTCTACGAATACCCGTTCAACGAGAGCATCCGCACGATGCTCAGACTCGAACACCTGTTCGATCGGCTTGGTCAGCTGATGGCGCGCGACACCGCGATGGATCACCATTTCGCGTTGGCCACCATCTTCGAGGTGATGGACGTCGCTTCGCGTGCCGACCTCAAGGCCGACCTGCTCAAGGAGCTGGAACGTCACCGCACGCAGTTCAACAGCTACCGCGGCAATCCAGCGGTATCTGAAGCCGTACTGGACGAGGTGGTCGGCCGCATCGATGCCGCGTTCGACAAGCTCAACCAGTTGCCCGGCAAGGCTGGCCATGCGCTCACGACCAACGAGTGGCTGATGAGCATCCGCAGCCGGATCTCGATCCCCGGCGGTACCTGCGAGTTCGATCTGCCGGCCTACTACGCGTGGCAGCAGTTGTTGCCGGTGCGTCGCCGTAACGACCTGATGCAGTGGGCGCAGACGCTGATGCCCCTGGCCGAGGCACTCAACGTGCTGCTGGGTCTGCTGCGTGACAGCGGTTCACCGCACAAGGTGGCCGCCCACGGCGGCCAGTACCAGCAGAGCCTCCCGCCGGGCCGCAGCTTCCACATGCTGCGCATGCGCATCGATCCCAGCCTGGGCCTGATCCCGGAGATCAGCGGCCACCGGCTGATGGTCTCGATCCGGCTGATGCGCCAGGATGAGGACGGGCGCTTGAAACCGGCGCCGGTCGACGCCACCTTCGAACTGACCCTGTGTTCCTGACCCGGTGTGCGCGGCGCTGAGCGCCTCCCGCACCCGTAGTGCCGACTCCGTCATGCCCGAGAAATTCATCCCCGCCACGCCGGCGCCTCGCATCGTCCCCTGCCCCACCTGCGGGGGTGACAGCCTGTTCGCACCGAGCAACCTCTGGCGCCCGTTCTGCAGCGAGCGCTGCCGCCAGATCGATCTGGGCCACTGGTCCGACGAATCGTTCCGCGTGGCCGCGCCGCCGACGACGATCGACGAGGACGACGCCTCGAAGTAGGTCGCTGCGCGCGCGGTGCGCGCGTCTGTCGACGTCTTTCAGGCCGGAAGCAGTCCTCGGCGGACCAGGTCCTGCCGAGCCAGTTCCGGCGTCGTGAAGAGGTGCGTGTGCCAGCCGAGCGCCTTCGCCGCGGCGATGTTGTCCGGATGGTCGTCGAGGAACAGCACCTCGTCGGGCTTGGCGCCGAACTGCTCGAGCGCGAGGTCGAAGATCTCACGCGACGGTTTCGACTGCTTCACTCGCCCCGAGAACACGCCCGACACGAACCAGTCCTTCAGCGGGAACGTCTGTTCGAGGTAGTCGGCATACGGTTCCGGCATGTTGGACAGGAAGTGCAGCGTGTGCCCGTGCGCCTTCAGTTCCTGGATCAACGCTGCGGAGCCTTCGATGAGCTTCAGCTCCGACGGCACGGCGTCCATCACGGCGACGATGTCCTCCCGCGGCCATCCGGTGCGCGCATGGATGCGGTCCGCGGTCGTGGAGGCGTCGATCAGGCCTTGATCGAACGCGCCCCAATCGCCGCGGTAGTCCTGGAAGAGTTCCTTGGCGAGCGCGGCTCCCTGGACCTCGTCGGGGGCGCGATGCGACCAGACGCGGGCCAGGAAACTGGGCGGGTGCCAACGGAACAGCACCGCACCGAAATCGAACACGATCTTCATCTGATTCGTTCTCTACTGCGTTGAGATCGGAGAGCCGCGCTCAGCTGCGCACCTTCGCCAGAAGGCCGGCGGTGGAGGCATCCAGGCCCGACGCATCGCCGCTGGTCAGGCGCGGCAGCAGGCTGTTGCACAGCGCCTTGCCCAACTCCACGCCCCACTGGTCGAAGCTGTTGATGTTCCACACGGCGCCGCTGACGAACACGCGATGCTCGTACAGCGCGATCAACGCGCCCAGCGACGACGGCGTCAGCGCGTCCAGCAGCAGCGTCGTGCTCGGCCGGTTGCCGGTGAAGCTCCGATGCCGCGCCAGCACGTCCGGGTCCAGGTCCTGCGACGCCGTCGGCGCCTTCTCCGAGCGCGCGGCTTCCGCCGTCTTTCCCTGCATCAGCGCCTGCGATTGCGCGAGACAGTTCGCCAGCAGCTTCACGTGCTGGTCCTGAAGCTTCTCCAGCAGCTCGCCGCCGACATGCGCGCCGAAGTTCGGCGTCTTCACGGCGATGAATTCCACCGGGATCACATCGGTCCCCTGGTGCAGCATCTGGAAGTAGGCGTGCTGGCCGTTGGTACCGGCCTCGCCCCACACCACCGGACTGGTGGCGAAGCTCAGCGGATCACCGGCGCGATCCACACCCTTGCCATTGCTCTCCATCTCCAGCTGCTGCAGATAGGCGGGGAGCCGACGCAGACCCTGGTGATATGGCGCCACCGAGCGGCTGGTGAAGCCGTGGAAATTCCGGTACCAGACATCCAGCAGGCCCAGCAGCACGGGCAGGTTCCTGTCCAGCGGCGCGCTGCGGAAATGCTGGTCCATTGCATGCGCGCCAGCCAGCAGTGCGCGGAAGTGCGTGGAGCCCACGGCGATCGCGATCGGCAGACCGATCACCGACCACAGCGAATAGCGCCCGCCGACCCAGTCCCAGAAGCCGAAGGTCGTCGTGATGCCGAAGTCGGCCGCCGCCTTCGCGTTGCTCGTCGTGGCAGCGAAGTGCTTTGCGATGTCGGTCCCGCCGTTCTGCAGGAACCAGGCCTTCGCAGCCATCGCGTTGGCCAGCGTCTCCTGCGTCGTGAAGGTCTTGGAGGCGACGATGAACTGCGTGGTCTTCGGATCCAGGTTCCGCAGAACGGGGGCCAGGTCGTGCCCATCGACGTTCGACACGAAATGCAGCGTCAGTCCGGCCGGCACATAGGACTGCAAGGCCTGCACGACCATCGCCGGTCCGAGGTCCGAGCCGCCGATGCCGATATGCACGACGTCGGTGATGCCGCTGCTGGCCGCATCGCGGACCGCGTCGGCGAAGGCCAGCATGCGCGCGAGCGAGGCCTGCACCTCGTCCGAGTGCGGCCCCTTCCCCGCCGGCGCGCGCAACGCGGTGTGCAGCACTGCGCGACCTTCGGTCGCATTGATGGGATCGCCGTTGAACAGCGCCTCGCGCTGCGACTCCAGCTGCACGTCCCGGGCCAGCGTCAGCAACAGTTCCAGCGTGCGGGCGTCGATGCGGTTCTTCGACAGATCCGCGAACACCTCCGGCGCCTGCAGCGACAAGTCCGCGAAGCGGCCCTCATCGGTCGCAAAGGCCTGACGCACATCGAACGCGCGTCCGGATTGCTGGAAATGACTTTGCAAGGCCGCCCAGGTCGGGCTGCGGTCGCAACGCGGGAACTCGGTCATCGCAGGCTTTCGATCATCTGGTCCAGCTTGCCGGCATCGACGGCAAACAGGCGGATGCCTTCAGCCAGCTTCTCGGTGGCCATGGCATCCTGGTTGAGGGCGAAGCGGAACGCCGCCTCGTTGAAAGAGACCTTGGGCAAGTCCTGGGCCTTGGCGGCATCCGCGTCGAGCGCACGCGCCAACGGGGCCTCGCTGCCCTGCAACTGCGCGAGCAGGTCGGGGCTGATCGTCAGCAGGTCGCAACCGGCCAGCGCCTGGATCTGGCCGACGTTGCGGAAGCTCGCGCCCATCACTTCGGTCTGGATGCCGTGCTTCTTGAAGTAGTTGTAGATGGCGGCCACCGACTTCACGCCGGGGTCGTTGACGCCGGCACTGGCCGCTTCGTCCCAGTTCGGGCCGGCCGCCTTCTTGTACCAGTCGTAGATCCGGCCGACGAAGGGCGAGATCAGTTGGATGCCGTTCTCGCCGCAAGCCACGGCCTGGCAGAACGAGAACAGCAGTGTCAGGTTGGTGTGGATGCCTTCAAGCTCCAACTCGCGCGCGGCCTGGATGCCTTCCCAGGTCGACGCGACCTTGATCAGCACACGGTCGCGGCCGATGCCAGCGTCTTCGTACATCTGGATCAGGCGGCGAGCCCGCGCCAGCGTGGCGACGGTGTCGAAGCTCAGGCGCGCATCGACCTCGGTCGAGACCCGGCCCGGCACGACCTTCAGGATCTCCAGGCCGAAGGCCACCAGCACCTTGTCGACGATCAGGTCCAGCGAGTCGGTCTTGTTCGCGGCGACAGTGTCCTCCAGCAGGTGGGCATAGTCAGGCGACTGCACCGCCTTCAGGATCAGCGACGGATTGGTCGTCGCATCGCGCGGCGTGAACTGCGCCAGCTGCTTGAAGTTGCCGGTGTCGGCGACGACGGTGGTGAAGGCCTTGAGTTGTTCGAGCTGGTTCATGAGCGTAGGCGCCTGGGGGCGGTCGAAAACGGACGGGACGCATCGGAGGCATGGGCCTTGCCCCAATCCACCGACGGAGAAAAACCCCTATTAGAACTGCTGGCGGCCCCCGCCTTCGGAGGCGCCGCGCACGTTGACCGGCCCAAGAAACTGGGGCATCATAATTCCGGTAACTTCGTTACATCAAGACATCGCCAACAACTCTTACGCCCCGACGCGGGGCGCCGCGCTCATGTCCTTCGACCTCGTCTTCTTTGGTGGCACCGGTGACCTGACCTGGCGCAAGCTGATGCCCGCGCTGTTCCAGGCGTTCCGCCACGGCAAGCTGCCCGAAGGCGGCCGCATCCTGGCCGTCGCCCGCGACGAGCAGTCCGACGAGCGTTACCGCGAGTGGCTGAAGGAGCGCTTCCAGGAAGTCGAGGCCGGCAAGCGACCGAACGACGAAGAGTTCGCCCGCTTCTCCGAGCTGGTGCACTACCGCCGCATGGACCTGTCCCAGCCCGACCACTATGCCCGGCTGAAGGAGTGGCTGGGCGAGCGCGATGCCGACACCGTCGTGTTCTACCTGGCGACCAGTCCCCACCTGTTCACGCAGATCTGCCAGCAGCTCGGCGCCGCGGGCTTGAACGGCGACAACGTGCGCGTGGTGCTGGAGAAGCCGCTGGGCCACGATCTGGCCAGCGCGCAGGAGATCAACCGCGTCGTGCGCTCGGTGTTCTCCGAGACACAGGCCTTCCGGATCGACCATTACCTGGGCAAGCCGTCGGTGCAGAACCTGATGGCGCTGCGCTTCGGCAACGCGCTGTTCGAGCCGTTGTGGCGGCGTGAAAGCATCGCCAACATCCAGATCACCTTGGCCGAAGGGCTGGGCGTCGGCACGCGCGGTCCGTTCTACGACGGCACCGGCGCGCTGCGCGACATGATCCAGAACCATGCGCTGCAACTGCTGACGATGATCGCGATGGAGGCGCCCTCCAGCAACGACGCCGACGCCATCCGCGACGAGAAGCTGAAGGTGCTGCGCGCGCTCAAGCCGTTCACGGCGGAAAGCGTCGCACGCGATGTGGTGCGCGGTCAGTACCGGGCCGGCAACGCCGAGGGCAAGCCGGTGCCGGGCTACCTGGACGAAGGCAAGATCCCCGCGGACAGCCACACCGAGACCTTCGTCGCGCTGAAGACGGAGATCCAGAACTGGCGCTGGGCAGGCGTCCCCTTCTACCTGCGCACCGGCAAGCGCCTCGCCGCGCGTGACGCGCAGATCGTCATCAATTTCCGTCCGGTGCCGCATCCGATCTTCCCGGGCAGCAGCTGCCCCAACCGGCTGATCATCAAGCTGCAGCCCGAGGACGGCCTGGAGCTGCAGTTGATGGCCAACAAGGGCGGCTCCAGCACCGAGGCCTTGAGCCCGGTCTCGCTCGACCTGGACTTCGACAAGGCCTTCGCGCACACGCGCGTCGGCGCGTACGAGCGGTTGTTGCTGGACGCGATCGCCGGACGCCTCAACCTGTTCGTGCGCAGTGACGAGCAGGAACAGGCCTGGCGCTGGGTCGAGCCGATCCTGAACTTCTGGAAGCAGGACAGCACCGGTCCGCGCACCTACGTCGCCGGCAGCTGGGGCCCGCCCGCCTCGAGCGCACTGGTGGCCCGCGACGGCCACTCCTGGATCGAGGAATGCTGACGCGATGAGCATGCTCGAACGAGTCAAGGCCGCGCTGCCCGCGCTGCCGCCCGCCGAACAGCGGGTCGCCAAGCTGCTGCTGGCCGACCCGCGCTCGTTCGCGAGCCTGCCTGTCAGCGAGCTCGCCGATCGCTCCCATGTCAGCAAACCGACAGTGGTGCGTTTCTGCCGCAGCGTCGGCTACGACGGCCTGGCCGACTTCAAGCTGAAACTCGCCGGCAGTGTCAACGAGGGCGTGCCCTTCGTCCATCGCGCTGTCGACGAGGACGACAAACCAGGCGACCTGATCGTCAAGGTGGTCGACAACGCTGTCGCCGCGTTGCTTCATTACCGCAACGACGCCGCCAGCCATGCCTTCGACCGCGCCATCACGGCGCTCTCCGAAACGGCCCGCCAGCGCCAGCGCATCGAGTTCTACGGCGTCGGCAACTCCGGCATCGTGGCGCAGGATGCGCAGCACAAGTTCTTCCGACTCGGCGCCAACACCTTCGCCTGCAGCGACGGCCACGTGCAGTTGATGAGCGCCACGATGCTGGGCGCCGGCGACTGCGCGGTGATCATCTCCAACTCGGGCCGCAGCCGCGACCTGATGGATGCGGCCGAGATCGCTCGCAAGAAGGGGGCAACGACGATCATCATCACCGCCAGCGGTTCGCCCCTGGCCCAGATGGGACAGTTGCCGGGCCAGGTACTGCTGGCCGTCGACCATCCGGAAGACTACGACCGCTACAGCCCGATGGTGTCGCGACTGCTGCACCTGATCGTCGTGGACGTGCTGACCACCGGCGTCGCCTTGCGACTGGGCGAGAACCTCCGTCCGATGCTGCAGGAGATCAAACGCAACCTCCGCACCAAACGCTACGCGCAGTAGCGGTCCGCGATCTCGTCGCGGGATGCATGCATCGCTGAAAAGAAACGGGCCGCGTCAAGCGGCCCGTTGTCATCGGAAGCGTCGCGTCACGCCATTTCAGCGGGCGCCACGGCATCGGCCCAGAACAGGTGTTCCAAGGCGTACACCCGCGCCAGCTCTCGCAACTCGCGGGGCGCCTGCTGCAGCGTCAACTGCCAGCCGTCCTGACCGCACAACCTCAGCGCGCTGAGCAACAGGCTCAACGCCGCCGAGTCGAAGTCGTTCAGCCCGCTGGCATCCAGCGTGATGCTGCGGCCCGCGGCATTGCCGACCTGCGCCAGCTCAGCGCGCAGCGCGCTCTCGAGCCGCACCCACTCCTCGGGCGCGTTCTCGAGACGCAGCCGCGACGGCAGCTTCAGCATCTCGTGTCAGCCCTTCTTGGCAGCGGACGCCGCCGGGGCCGGACGCGCATTGCGCTCTGCCAGCGACTTGATCAGGCCGTCGATGCCCTTGGCGTTGATCTCCTGCGCGAAGCTGTTCTTGTACTGGTCGGCCAGCCAGATGCCCAGGACGTTCACGTCGTAGATCTTCCAACCGGAGTCGAGCTTCTCCAGGCGGTAGTCCAACTGGATCGGATCACCCTTGCCGCGGATCTCGGTGCGCACGATGACTTCCTTGTCTTCGGGCGACGCACGCATCGGCTTCATCGCGATCGTCTGGTCCTTGACTTGCGTCAGCGCGCCAGCATACGTGCGCACCAGCAGCGTCTTGAATTCGTCCTGCAGACGCTGCTTCTGCTCCGGCGTCGCCTGCCGCCAGAAACGGCCCACCGCCGTGGCGGTGATGCGTTGGAAGTCGACGTGCGGCATCACCTTGGTGTCGACCAGGTCCATGATCTTGTTGACGTCGCCGCCCTGGATGGCCTTGTCGCCCTTGACGGCATCCAGCGTTTCGATCGACAGCTCGCGGATCAGCTGGTCCGGCGCCGAGCTGTCGGCCGCGAAGGAGGCCAGCGGGCTCAGCGTGGCGATCGAGACGATCGCGCCTAGCAGCAGTCGTTTGGTGGCATTCATGCGTTGTCCTTTCTCTCTCTTGATGACACGGACCGGATCACAACGTGGCAAGACCCGTTCCGGTTCACCGGTCGCCCCCACGGGCGTTACCGGTTGTTGCGACGCTCAACCCGCCTTCACGGGCCGTTCAGCGATCGCCTTGAGGATTGACCGGCTTCTCGTCCGGCGTGATGACTTCGTAGTCGTCGTCCTCTTCCTGTTCCTTGTGCGTCTTGATCGTCCGACGCTGCAGGTAGGCGTCGCGCACGAAGGTGTACTTGTCCAGCGCGATGCCATCCAGCATGTCGGTCACCCGCAGCAGGTTCGCGCGCGTGTTGATCAGTTGGAGCGCCGAGATCGCGAACTTGTATTCGCCATCGTCGAACAGGTAGGCCGGTGAGTAGTAGATGTTGGCCGGCAAGGTCACAGAGTCGCGCAGCGACGACGGTCCCAGCAGTGGCCACACGATGTACGGCCCCGTCTTGACACCCCAGTAGCCGAGCGTGCGCCCCAGGTCTTCCGACGTCTTCTCGAGACCTGCCGGCGTCGCGATGTCGATCAGGCCGGCGATGCCGAACACGGAGTTCACGGCGACACGCATCGTCTGCGTCGCGCCGTTCTTGAAGCGCCCCTGCAGGAACAGGTTGACGGCCGACCACGCGTCCGAGAAATTGCCGAAGAAGTTGTCCACGGCCTGGCGCGCCGGCTGCGGCACGAGGTCCGAGTACGCCGTGGCGACCGGACGCAGCAGGTTCTCGTCGAGCTTCTCGTTGAAGTTGAAGACCTTGCGGTTCCAGCCCTCCCAGGGGTCCAGCCGGTTGCGCACGCGGGGGCCGGGCGTCGGCGCCTCCTGCGCCGCGGCAGCGGCCGCACCGGCCTGCCCTGCCGCAGCCGGCTCGGCAGCGGACGCCCCAGCTTCGGGCGCAGCGGCGGAGGCCGCGGACGCCGGTGCGGCGACCTGGTCTTGTGCGGCCTCCTCCTCATCGGCCTGTGGCGCGGTCGCCAGCTCGTCGACCTGTTGTTCCGCGGCTTGCACGGGCGCGACGGCTTGCTCGGCAAGCGTCTGCAGTTGTTCAGGCGGCTCCGCGGCCTGCGCCATCGCCGGCGTCGCAGCGCCCAGCAGCGCGGCGCTCAGCAGAACGGCCGCTAATTCGGTCCGGCCCGCGCGAGCGGACCCGGCCGTTGTGGTGGTGGTCATTGTTTCTCTCCCGAGGCCGGCGTCGAAGACGCGTCGGCCGCCTTGTTATAGAGGAACTGGCCGATCAGGTTCTCCAGCACCACCGCCGACTGCGTCTGCGTGATGATGTCGCCCGCGGCGAGGTTCTTTTCTTCCGCACCCGGCTCCAGGCCGATGTATTGCTCGCCCAGCAGGCCGGACGTGAGGATCTTGGCCGAGCTGTCCTTGGGGAAGGCGACGCCCTGGCTCATGTTCAGGATCACACGCGCCTGGAAGCTCTTGTCGTCGAAGCTGATCGCGCCGACACGACCGACCACGACGCCTGCGCTCTTGACGGCCGCACCAGGCTTCAACCCGCCGATGTTGTCGAACTTGGCAGTCACGGTGTACGTGTCCTGGAAATTCAGCGACAGCAGATTGCCGGCCTTCAAGGCCAGGAACAGCAGGGCCGCGCCGCCCAAGAGCACGAAAAATCCGACCAGCGCGTCATAACGAGAGGATTGCATCAGGCAACTCCGAGATATCTCTTGAATTCGGTTGTGGTGTCGACGGATCGCGCGCGGCGCGTCAGATCGAGAACATCATGGCGGTGAGGATGAAATCCAGCCCCAGCACGGCCAGCGACGACAGCACGACCGTGCGGGTCGTCGCCTGGGAGACCCCTTCCGGCGTAGGCTTGCAAGCGTAGCCCTGCAACAACGCGACGAAGCTGACGGTCACGCCGAACACCACGCTCTTGACGAAGCCGTTGCCGACGTCCTTGAACACGTCGACGCCACCTTGCATCTGCGACCAGAACGATCCCGCGTCGATGCCGATCAGCGGCACGGCCACCAGCCAGCCGCCGATGATGCCCACTGCGGAGAAGATCGCCGCGAGCAGCGGCATCGCGATGAAGCCCGCCCAGAAGCGCGGGGCCAGGACACGCTGCACTGGATCGACCGCCATCATTTCCATGGCGCTGAGTTGTTCGCCGGCTTTCATCAGGCCGATCTCCGCGGTCAGCGACGTCCCGGCCCGTCCGGCAAACAGCAACGCCGCCACCACCGGTCCGAGTTCGCGCACCAGGCTCAGCGCGACCAGCAGGCCGACAGCCTCCGCGGAACCGTAACGCTGCAGCGTGTAGTACCCCTGCAGCGCCAGCACGAAGCCGACGAACAGCCCGGACACGCCGATGATGGACAGCGACCGGTTGCCGAGGAAGAAGATCTGCTCCCGCACCAGTGAGAAGCGGCGCAGACAGGCGCCCACATGCAGCAGCAGCGTCCCGAGGAGCCGGGCCGAAGCGCCCCAGTCGCCGAGCTTCAGGCGCAGCCCGCGTCCGATCGAGGTGGCGAAACCGATCATGCCGACACCTCTTGCGGCAGGCCGAAGTCCTCGCGGACCGGCTTGGCGGGCTGGTGGAAGCGCACCGGACCGTCGGATTCGGCATTGACGAACTGGTGTACCAGCGGGTCCGTGCTGTGCCGCAGCTCATCCGGCGTTCCCTGCGCCACGACGGCGCCGTTGGCGACCATCACCACGTGATCGGCGATGCCGAAGGTCTCGTGGATGTCATGGGAGACGATCACACTGGTCAGGCCGAGCGCGTCATTGAGGTCACGGATCAGGCGGGCGGTCACGCCGAGCGAGATCGGGTCGAGGCCCGCGAAGGGTTCGTCGTACAGCACCAGATCCGGGTCCAGCGCGATCGCGCGCGCCAGAGCGACACGACGCGCCATGCCGCCGGACACCTCGTTGGGCATCAGGTCGCGAGCGCCGCGAAGTCCGACCGCGTTGAGCTTCATCAGCACGAGGTCGCGAATCATGGGTTCCGGCAGCCGGGTGTGCTCGCGCAGCGGGAACGCGACGTTCTCGAACACGCTCAGGTCGGTGAACAGGGCCCCGAACTGGAACAGCATCCCCATCCGGCGCCGTTGGGCGTAGAGCTGGGTCTGGCTCATCGGCGCGAGATCATGGCCGTCGAACAGGACCTGCCCGGAACGGGGCCGCAATTGCCGGGTCAGCAACCGCAGCAACGTGGTCTTGCCGCCGCCCGATGAGCCGATCAGCGCCATCACCTTGCCGCGCGGCAACGTCACGTTGACGTCTTTCAGGATGATCCGGTCGCCATAGCCGACGGTCACATCCTTCACCTCGATCAGTGGGCGGACGCTTCTGGATGAATTGGGATCAGTAAAGGCCATTTCGTTGAGATCGATCCGGGACGATGCCGGGCGGCAGTCGTCCGGGAGCCGGGATCATAGGGTAAAGCCCGAATTGATGCCGGAGGGCACCTGGGGCGGGGTGAAGATATATGAGAGAACGCGGCATCCGCCCCACGGCCGGTCGCGGCCGCCCAGGCGTGACGGACGTCACATTCGGAGATCGTCGCGAGACGGGCGGAATCCGAGGCACGACGAGCGGGCTCGCCTTCCGGAGGCCGCTGTCGATAATTTCGCAAACAAGGAGCGCTTCATGTTCGGGAACCTCAAGACCTCTTCCGCTCACCGTGGCCGCCCTGGCGCCCGGGGCTTCACGCTGATCGAGCTGATGATCGTCGTGGCCATCGTCGGCATCCTGGCCGCCATCGCCTTGCCGGCCTATCGCACCTACGTGATCCGCGGCTCGCTGACGGACGCGGCATCAGGCCTGACGGGGATGCGAGCCGACATGGAAGCCTACTACCAGAACTTCCGCACCTACACGACGAGCGGGAGCAACTCCCCCTTGCACGACACCGGTCAAGAACGGCAAGTTCATGATCAGTTGCAACACGCCCAACGGCAGCGCCAATGCCACCGGTTACGTCCTTCAGGCCGTCAGCACGGACGCCAATCTCAGCTCATTCGTCTTTACCGTCAACCAGCAGGACACCCGCACGACGAAAGCGCCCCTGGGTTGGATGGCGAACTCCGCCACGACCTGCGGGTCGCGCTGGGTGATGGTCAAGGGCGAGGCATGCTGACCAGAACCCCCTGCCGCGGCGCGCGCGGGTTTTCGCTGATCGAGCTGATGATCGTCGTGGCCATCATCGGATTGGCCACGGCGCTCGCCGCGCCGACGCTGCGCACTTTCAGTACCAACGCGCAGATGCGCGGCGCTGGCAGCGGCATCGCGACGGCCTTGCGCGCGGCACAGGCCGAAGCGATCAAGAGCTATCAACCGGTCGCCTTCTACCGTACCGACGAAACCACGTGCACAGGTGGTGAAAAGCCGGTGGCGACCGGCAACAACTGGGTGGTCCGCGTCGTGCCCAATGTCGCGCTCACCATGGCCAGCAACGCTGTCACGGCACCGGCGATGTGCGGCCGGATCTCCGACAAGGGTGGCGCGAGCACGGTCACCTTGACCGGCCCCACGGCCGTCTGCTTCGGGCCGAACGGCCGTCCCATCTCGCTGACCAATGCTGCACCGCAGACCGGCGCCGTCGCCGCCTGCACCGTGCCGAACGACGGGCAGACGATCTTCCGGGTCGATTCCGCGACTGGAGCGCCTGCCGACGGTCTCAAGCGTCTCGCGGTCTGGGTGACCCTGGGCGGGACCGTCCGGCTGTGCGATCGCGACCGGCTGGAGTCGGCCGACATGCCTGACGGCTGCCCCGCCATCATCAATTGAGCCTCCCATGAAGCGCACCCCTTTCCCCCATCGGCGCTCCGCGCGGGGCATGACCCTCATTGAACTGCTGGTCGCGATGGTGATCATGACGATCGGCATCGTCGGTCTGGTCACGTTGATGGCGCGGGCCTCCCAAGCCACGGCCGGCGTCGAGGACTCGCAACGCGCCGCCCTGCTGGCGTCCGACCTGGCCAACGACATGTGGGCGTACGGCGTGCTCAACCCGCCCACCACGGCGGCCTGGGTCACCCGGGTCGCGACTGCTACGCAGTCCGGTCTGCCGAACGCCACCGGCACCGTGGCCGTGGATGCCACGACGCAGATCGCCACCATCACCGTCTCGTGGACTCCGCCGACGGGAATCGCCCGTCAGTACGTCACGCAGGTGCGCCTGAACTGATCATGCCGATGTCTTTCCACTCCCTGCCACCGCGCGCCGCGCGCGGCTTCACCCTGATCGAGTTGCTCATCTCGATGACGATCGGCCTGGTGCTGATCGCCGCACTGGGCACGGTGGTGAACCGCTACGAGATCTCCAAGCGTCGCAACTCGTCGACCTCGGACCTCGCGCTCAACAGCGGCTATCTGACCTACGACCTGGATCGCCAGCTGCGGAGTGCCGGCTCCGGTTTCTACCGACTCAGCACATCGTTCGGATGTCTGATGCATTCCTCCATCGCCGGCAGCCAGATCCTGCCGGCCCTGACTGCGTTCCCGGCACCGTTCGGCAGCGTGTCGAAGAATGTACGCATGATTCCGTTGATGGTCTGGGAGGGCGCCGGCCAGGGTGGGTCCGACCTGATCCAGGTGATGAACACGTCCGCCGGCGTCAGCGAGACACCGATGCAGGTGATCCCCAAAAGTGTCAAGGCCACGACCCTTCAACTGGACAACTTTATCGGCATTCGTCAGAACGATCTGCTGCTGCTGGCGGAACCCCTCCCCGCCCCGTGCATGGTCGTGCAGGCCGGGGCTATTCCGGCCGCCTCGGCCAGTCCCAATCCCGCGCTGCCGCTGGGCGGAACCTTCTTCTCGTCGTCGATCAACAACGTCAGCATCGTCACCTTCGGCATGAGCGGCGAGTTCACATCGCTGGTCAACCTCGGCAATCAGGCTGGCAATACCCCGCGATTTCAATTGCTGGGCGTCAATGCTGCCCAGCAACTCGTCAGCTACGACATGCTGCGATTGAACAACATGCCCAATGACGCCACCGCCCCGGTGCCGCTGGCCGACGGCGTGATGGACCTTCGGGTGCGCTACGGCATCGGCTCGGTGGTCGGCGGCAAGATCACCACCAACTGGGTAACCCCCAGCGGCGCCTTCTCCGGCGCCACGCTGAGCGACGGCTCCGCCGATTCCTCCGCCAATCTCAGCGCAATTGTGGCGATTCGCGTGTCGATGCTGTTGCGCGCCGAACGCATCGAGAACGACGTGTCCTCGCCGAGCTCCTTCAAGATGTTCTCGTCCCTGCCAGCGAACATGCAGGTGACACGGAACATCGCAGGCGACGAACTCAAACGCACCTACAAGCTCGTCGAGTTCACGGTGCCGGTGCGCAACGCGATCACCAATCTGTCCGACCGTCCCGACATTCCCTGACGCCCTGCCCGAGCACACGATGCGCCCCACTACCATGCCCTTCCCGCTCTCCCGCCAACGCGGTGTGATCATGGTCATTGCCCTGATCACGCTGTCGGTGCTGCTGATCGGCGCCGCAGTCGCGATGCGTTCCATGAGCGTGACGCTGTCCAGCGTCGGCAACTTCGGCTTCAAGCGCGACATGGCGAACCGCGCGGAGCTCGCCGTACGTGCTGCCGCGACTGTGCTGTCCGTGGGCGATCTGAAGACCGAGGCTTCGCGCGAGAACAGCAATGCGGCATTCAACTACAGCGCGACCATGTTGCCGACGGATGCTTCCGGCATCCCTCAGGCCATGCTCAACATCGGCTCGACGCCTGCGACGATGAACGGTGCGGGCAGCGCCACCAAGGAGATTTCGCTCCCTGACGATGGCCTGCGCATCCACTATCTGATCGAGCGCCTGTGCAACGCCACCGGCGCCTTCGACAAATCCAGATGTCTGGTGGCCGGCAACGAAGTCAAGGCCGGATCCGACAAGTACCAGCTGCAACCGAAGCAGCAGCCGATGTACCGGATCACCGTGCGCGTCATGGGGCCGCACGACGCGTACTCGTTCTTCCAGACCACGTACACGACCCAGCTTTCGAACTGATCGAGGTTCCACGATGTCCAAATCACTCCTGAGCAGACGCCTGAGTGCTGCCACCGCTGCGCTGGCCGCGGTTCCGGCATTCGCCGTAACGCCGCTGGCGGATCAGCCCGTGTTCTCCGCCGTCACCGTGCCGGGCAATCTGGCGTTGGCGCTGTCGGTGGAGTTCCCCACCGCCGTCGGCAATGCCCATATCGACGCCACCTACAACCCCGTCTCCACCTATCTGGGCTATTTCGACCCGAAGAAGTGTTATGACTACCGGCTCGCCGCGGCCCCAGGGGCCAAGGCGATCACCGTCGACCACTTCGCGCCGGTCGCCAAGGCTGTGGATCATGTGTGCTCGGGCAAGTGGAGCGGCAACTTCCTGAACTGGGCCACCACACAAACGATCGACCCGTTCCGCTGGGCCCTCACCGGCGGGTACCGCACGCTCGACACCGACTTCGTGACGGTGCTTCAGAAGGCCTACGCTTCCGGCCAGGGCGGCACCGGCAACTTCCCCGATCGCAACATCACTTCGTCCACCGTCATCGCTGGCGCTACGCCGCTGGTGGATATCGACAAGAACAAGACTGTTCCCTGGACCAGCCTGAAGATCCGGATCCAAGGCCTGGGCCGCCAGATGCGCTTCAGCGGCAGCGGCAACAACAACAGCGGCAACCCCTCCGCCTTCAATCCGGCCAGCACCAGTTGGGCAATGGGCACGTCGTTCGTGCTCAACGTCAATGCCAAGGTTTGCGACAGCACGCTGGGCATCGAGTATCTGGAGGCCAACTGCAAGCAGTACGGGACCAATTACAAGCCGGAAGGCCTGATCCAGCAGTATGCGAACCAGATCCGGTTCAGCGCGTTCGGTTATCTGAACGACGGCGATCTCAACCGTGACGGTGGGGTCCTTCGCGCGTCGCAGAAGTTTGTCGGTCCGCGCGAACCCATCCCGGGCGGGACCGACAAGGTCAATGACGTCGCGGAATGGAGTTCGGTGACCGGCGTCATGTATCCCAACGCCAGCCCCGACGACGTCAAGAATACAGCCACGGCGTTCGGAACCATCGAGAACAGCGGGGTGATGAATTACCTGAACAAGTTCGGGAATACCGGCACCTACAAGACCTATGACCCGGTGGGTGAGCTGTACTACGCAACGCTCCGCTATCTCAGGAATCTGGGCGATGTGTCAACCTGGTCCGCACCGAAGGTGTCGGATGCCAAGGCGTACGCCGACAACTTCCCGGTGGTCTCCCCTTGGAAGGACCCGGTCCTGTACGCGTGCCAGAAGAATTTCGTGCTCGGCATCGGTGACGTCAACACCCATGCCGACCGCAATGTGCCCGGCGGCTCCGGCAACTCCGAGCCGAAACCGCAGCCCACGGAAGTGAGCAACGACAAGGCGTTCGACGCGACGACGTTCACCAATTACGTCGGCACCATGAGCGGCATCAAGAATCTCGCGGACCAGCAGCCCTACAACGGCTGCTGCACCAATAACGGCGCGCTCATGGCCGGCATGGCCTACTGGGCCAACACGAACGACGTCCGCCCGGATCTTGAGGGGCGGCAGACCGTGCAGACCTACTGGGTCGACGTGCTGGAGCTCCAGACCTTCAAGACGAACAACCAGTATTACCTGGCGACCAAATACGGCGGCGCCACGCTGGCCGACGACTTTGATCCCACCAAACGCACCGCCGACCTGACGCAGGCCTGGTGGCACACCGGCGACTCGAGCGATACCGTTGGTGGTCAGTTGAGGCCCGACACCTATTTCACGGCGGGCAAACCGGACTCGATGGTCGACGGCCTGTCGAAGGCCTTCTCGAGCATCGCGTCGCGGATGAAGGCCTATTCGACAGCTCTGTCCACCACCAGCCGCTCTATCGGCGCCGCCGACACCGCCAACTACGCGGCACAGTTCGATGCCACAAGCTGGAGCGGCGAAGTTGTCGCACGCAAGCTGGGTGTCGACACGAAGACGAACGCGCTGACCAGCAACGACGTCTGGCGCTTCTCGGAAAAGCTCGCAGCCCAATTGGCCGACGTGGGCTGGAAAAATGGGCGGTTCATGGCCACCTACAACACCGAGAAACAGACGGTCGTGCCATTCAAGTACGACAGTCTGTCCAAATTGCAGCAGTCCGCCTTGGATACGACGTATGGCAAGGGCGATGACGGGAGCAGCTACCTGAATTATCTGCGGGGCGACCGCACAAACGAACAGAGCTCCACCCTCGACAACAGCCTCAAGGCCTACCGCAACCGCGTAGCGTTGCTCGGGGACATCGTCAACTCCAAGCTCGTGACCATCGGGCCGCCGTCTGCAGCCTTGGCTGAAGCGTCGAACCCGGGTTACGCAGCGTTCGTGGCCGCGAAGGCTGACCGCCGAACCATCCTGGTGACGGCGACCAACGCTGGCGTCGTTCATGTGATCGACGGTTCTCTGGACGCGAGCATCAAGCCCGAGCGGATCCCCGGCAAGGAGTTGTTCGCTTACGTCCCGGGTGGCACCTACCTCGGCCCCACCAACCTCCTCGCGAGCGCTCCGCTGGACGGCTTGGCCTGGGTGGGCAACCCGGCCATGAACCATCGCTTCCTGGTCGACGGCCCCATTGCCACGGCGGACGTGGACTTCAACCGCACCAACGGCGACCTGAACAACCCCGTGTCGGATTGGCACACCATCGTCGTCGGCGGCATGGGCAAGGGGGGCGCAGCATCTATGCCCTGGACGTCACCGACGTCGACGGGATCACCACCGACGAGCTCGCCGCCAAGAAGGTGCTGTGGGAGTACTCGGGGACCGACATGGGCTTCCAGTTCGGCGAGCCCCTCATCGCCAAGGTGGAGCGTTTCGGCTGGGTGGTGATGGTGCCCGCCGGCTACAACAACGCCTCCGGCAAGAATCATCTGTTCATCCTGGATCCCAAAACGGGCAAAGAACTGGCACGCATCGACACGCCGGTCGTGAACCCGCCTGCGGTAAACCCGGCGGCGGACGCCGGCACGCCGGACAGCCCCAGCGGGATGTCCACGATCTCGGCCTTCTACGCCGATATCTCTTCACTGGTGGCCGAGTCGGTGTATGGCGGTGATCTGTCGGGCGCTGTCTGGCGATTCGATCTGCGCGGTGAAAAGAAGAATCCCCAAGATCCCTTCGCCACGCCGGTGAAGATCGCTCAGGCGGCCGATTCGGCCAACAATCCGGAGCCGATCACGACCCGGATCGCGGTCATTGCCCAGCCCAACACCAACCGCCGCTTCATCGCATTCGGCACCGGCAAGCTGCTTGCAGCCAGCGACTTGAAGGATTCTCAAGGTCAACGCTTGTATGCCGTCTGGGATGGCAACGCAGGGCGCTTCAATTCGGCTGGCAATCTGCCGAAGGGTGTGACTTTCCCGATCACCCCTTCCAATCTGACGCGGCTGAACGATCTGACGCAAGCAACGGTCGTGGACTACTCGGAGAAAGTGGGCTGGTATGTCGACGCCGTTGCGGGATATCGAGTGATCACCGACCCGGTGTATTACGGCGGCACCGTGGCTTACGCCGCGACGCTGCCGAACAGCTCCAACCCCTGCAACCCTTCCGGAAGCAGCATCGTCTACGCCATCGACCTGGGTTCTGGGCGGTCTCAACTCGCCAACAATGCCGCCTACCTCTCGCCAGGTTTTGCGGTCACGGATCTCCAGTTCGTTCGAATTCCGTCGCCCCACGGAGACGGTGGGGATGGTGGCGTGGCCCTGGCGATCGGTGGATCCGGCGACAGCAACGTCAAGGCGCAACCGTCTGGCGACAAGGACTGCCCCCCGGCTCCGAGGCCGTCACCGGCCCGCTCGGTCTGCAGTGTGTCAAACCGCCTGCGGGCATTGGCAACCGACTGCTGAACTGGCGCGAAGTCCCGCTGCGCAGCGCCACGGGCGGCGTCCAGTAATCCGACGCTCGTTTCAACAGAAGCCCGGCCAGTGCCGGGCTTTTTTCGCCTGTGCCTGGCATCGACATGCCGCCCAGGGACATTCAAGTGGCACGCAGTGCCAACGAAAAGGCCCGCTGTCTTGCGACAGCGGGCCTTCGAGTTTCGTGAGTGTCGTCGAGGATCAACGCGGCAGTGCGCTGTCACCCATCAGGAACTCATCGATCGCACGCGCCGCCTGGCGGCCCTCTCGGATCGCCCAGACCACCAGCGACTGGCCGCGACGCATGTCGCCGGCCGCGAATACCTTTGCCGCGTTGGTCTTGTAGCCTCCATTGAACTCGGTCGTCGCCTTGGCGTTGCCGCGCGCATCCTTGGCCACGCCGAACGCCTCGACGATCGCGGCGACCGGGCTCACGAACCCCATCGCCAACAGCACGAGGTCTGCCTTGAGGATCTGCTCGCTGCCCGGAACCTCGACGACCTTGCCGTTGACCCATTCCACGCGCACCGTCTTCACGCCGGTGACCTTGCCCTTCTCGCCAAGGAACTCCTTGGTCGCGATCGCGAATTCGCGATCGCAGCCTTCCTCGTGGCTAGACGAGGTGCGCAGCTTGATCGGCCAGTAGGGCCAAGTCATCGGCCGGTCCTCGACTTCGGGCGGCTGGGGCATCAACTCGAACTGCGTCACGCTCTTGGCGCCATGGCGGTTGCTCGTACCGACGCAGTCGCTGCCAGTGTCCCCGCCGCCGATCACGACGACGTGCTTGCCATCGGCGCGCAACTGGCCCTTGAGCTTGTCGCCCGCGTTGACCTTGTTCTGCTGCGGCAGGAACTCCATCGCGAAATGCACACCGGCCAGATCGCGCCCCGGCACCGGCAGGTCGCGCGACTGCTCGGCACCGCCCGCCAGCAACACCGCGTCGAATTGCTGCGTCAGCTCCTCGGCGGTGACCACGTCCTTGGCCCAGTTCGTGACCTTCGAGCCCTCGGGCAGGTGCGCCACCATCACGCCGGTGCGGAAGACCACGCCCTCCGCTTCCATCTGCTGGACGCGACGGTCGATGTGGCTCTTCTCCATCTTGAAGTCGGGAATGCCGTAACGCAGCAGACCACCGACGCGGTCGTTCTTCTCGAACACCGTAACGCTGTGGCCCACCCGCACCAACTGCTGGGCGGCCGCCAGGCCCGCTGGGCCGGAACCGACAATGGCGACGGTCTTGCCGGTCTTCACCTTCGCCGGCCGCGGCGGCACCCAGCCTTCGGACCAGGCTCGATCGATGATCGCGTGCTCGATCGACTTGATGCCGACCGCGTCGTCATTGACGTTCAGCGTGCAGGCAGCCTCGCAAGGCGCCGGGCAGATGCGGCCGGTGAACTCGGGGAAGTTGTTGGTCGAGTGCAGCACCGCGATGGCGCTCTTCCAGTCCGCGTCCCCGCCCCGGTACACCAGGTCGTTGAAGTCCGGAATGATGTTGTTGACCGGGCACCCGCTGTTGCAGAACGGCGTGCCGCAGTCCATGCAACGTGCGCCCTGCTGCTTCGCCTGCTCGACGTTGAGGCCGATGACGAATTCCTTGTAGTTCTTGAGTCGCGCCTCGACGGGCTCGTAGCCCTCTTCCAGACGTTCGTACTCCATGAAGCCGGTGACTTTTCCCATGGCGGCTCTCTCCTGAATTCCTGAATCTTCGATGCGGTGACGGTCAGACCTTGGCCTTGGCGGCGGGGGCCTTGGCGTGGGCGATCGTGGCGGCGGTTTCCTTGGCCGCCCCCATCTCGCCCAGGGCCCGGCGGTACTCGTTCGGGAACACCTTGACGAACTTGGCGCGCGATTCGGCCCAATGGTCCAGGATGTCCCGCGCGCGTTGGCTGCCGGTCCAGCGGTGGTGGTCCTCGATCAGCTTCTTGAGCAGCGCCTCGTCGGTACGGGCCTCGCCGTCTCCCAGCTTGTGCCAGAGCGCCTTGTCCATCGTGGCTTCCTGCTCATGCGCGGGCTGCAGCTTGTCCAGCGAGACCATGCTGGTGTTGCAGCGCTTGGCGAACTGACCGTCCTCGTCGAAGACGTAAGCGACGCCGCCGCTCATGCCGGCGGCGAAGTTGCGACCGGTCCGGCCCAGCACGACCGCGGTACCGCCGGTCATGTATTCGCAACCGTGGTCGCCCGTGCCTTCGACGACTGCGGTCGCGCCGGACAGGCGCACCGCGAAGCGTTCCCCGGCGACGCCGCGGAAGAAGGCCTCGCCCTTGGTCGCGCCGTACAGCACGGTGTTGCCGACGATGATGTTCTTCGTCGCATCACCGCGGAAGTCGATGGAGGGTCGCACCACGATGCGGCCGCCCGACAACCCCTTGCCGGTGTAGTCGTTGGCGTCACCGATCAGGTAGAAGGTGATGCCCGGCGCCAGGAAGGCGCCGAAGCTCTGTCCGCCCGTGCCCTCCATCTGGATGAAGATGGTCTGGTCGTCCAGGCCCTCCGGACGGCGGCGGATCAACTCGCCCGAGAGCATCGCGCCCACGGTGCGGCGCACATTGGTCACTTCCTGCATGAAGCGCACCTTCTCGCCCTTCTCGAACGCGGGCAGGCACTTCTCGATCAGCTTGACGTCCAGCGCGCGGTCCAGGCCGTGGTCCTGCTGGTCGTTGTGCAGGCGGGCCACGT
Organism: Roseateles chitinivorans; assembly: GCF_050632235.1. Lineage (GTDB taxonomy): Bacteria > Pseudomonadota > Gammaproteobacteria > Burkholderiales > Burkholderiaceae_C > Roseateles > Roseateles chitinivorans_A. The sequence goes on from NZ_CP192584.1 coordinate 6,243,595, forward strand.
CGGCCGCCAGCTCCGGACGGTGGAAGACGCGGGTGAAGTCCAGGCCCTTGGCCTTCCAGTGACTGATGCCCTTCTTCGTGTCGAGCAGGTCGGCACGACCGATCAGGTCATCGAACTTGCGGATGCCCAGTTGCGCCATGATCTGACGTGCTTCTTCCGCAACGAAGAAGAAGTAGTTCACCACGTGCTCGGGCTTGCCGCTGAACTTCTTGCGGAGCAGAGGGTCCTGTGTCGCCACACCGACCGGGCAGGTGTTCAGGTGGCACTTGCGCATCATGATGCAGCCCTCGACGACCAGCGGGGCTGTCGCGAAGCCGAACTCGTCCGCGCCGAGCAATGCGCCGATGACAACGTCGCGACCGGTCTTCATCTGGCCGTCAGCCTGAACGCGCACACGTCCACGCAACCGGTTCAGGACCAGCGTCTGCTGCGCTTCCGCCAGGCCAAGCTCCCACGGCGTACCGCAGTGCTTGATCGAACTCCACGGCGACGCTCCGGTGCCGCCGTCGTGGCCGGCGATCACGATGTGGTCCGCCTTGGCCTTCGCCACGCCGGTCGCGATCGTGCCGACGCCCACCTCGGACACCAGCTTCACCGACACATCGGCGCGCGGGTTCACGTTCTTCAGGTCGTGGATCAGCTGCGCCAGATCCTCGATCGAATAGATGTCATGGTGGGGCGGCGGCGAAATCAGGCCCACACCCGGGACCGAGTGGCGCAGGAAGCCGATGTAGTCGGTGACCTTGCCGCCGGGCAGTTGGCCGCCCTCGCCGGGCTTGGCGCCCTGCGCCATCTTGATCTGGATCTGATCGGCGCTCACGAGGTATTCGGTCGTGACGCCGAAGCGGCCCGACGCGACCTGCTTGATGCGCGACCGCATCGAGTCACCGTCCTTGAGCTCGTAGTCGACCTCGACGACCTTGCTGCCGACGACGTCCGACATCTTGGTGCCGGCCGTGATCTTGATGCCCTTGAGCTCATTGCGATAACGGGCCGGGTCTTCTCCACCCTCGCCGGTATTGCTCTTGCCGCCGATGCGGTTCATCGCCACGGCCAGCGTTGCGTGTGCCTCGGTGGAGATCGAGCCCAGCGACATCGCGCCGGTGGCGAAGCGCTTGACGATATCGGCGGCCGATTCGACCTCCTCGAGCGGGACCGCCTGGCTCGGATCGAACTTGAACTCGAACAGACCGCGCAGCGTCATGTGGCGCTTGCTCTGGTCGTTGATCAGTTGGGCGTATTCCTTGTACGTGTCGAACTTGCCCGAGCGCGTGCTGTGCTGCAGCTTGGCGATCGCGTCGGGGCTCCACATGTGCTCCTCACCGCGGGCGCGCCAGGCGTATTCGCCGCCGGCGTCGAGCATGTGTTCCAACACCGGATCGTCGCCGAAGGCGGCGCGATGCAGGCGCAGCGCCTCTTCCGCGACCTCGAACACGCCGATGCCGCCGACCTGGGTCGGCGTGCCGCGGAAGTACTTGGCGACGAGATCGGCCTTCAGGCCGATGGCCTCGAAGATCTGCGCGCCGCAGTAGGACATGTAGGTCGAAATGCCCATCTTGGACATGATCTTCGACAAGCCCTTGCCCACCGCCTTGATGTAGTTGTAGACGGCCTTGTCCGCCGACAGCGAGGCCGGCAGTTCGGACGTCATCGCCTGCAGCGTCTCCAGCGCCAGGTAGGGGTGGACCGCCTCGGCGCCGAATCCGGCCAGCACGGCGAAGTGATGCACCTCGCGCGCGGTGCCAGTCTCGACGACCAGACCGGCCGTCGTCCGCAGGCCTTCGCGCACCAGGTGGTGGTGAACGGCCGACAACGCCAGCAGCGCCGGGATCGCCACGCGGTTCGCGCTCAGGTGACGGTCGGTGATGATCAAGATGTTGTGGCCGCCCTTGATCGCATCGACCGTTTCGGCGCACAGCGATGCAAGCTGGGCTTCAACCCCCTCGCGCCCCCAATCCAGCGGATAGGTGATGTCGAGCTCGTAGGGCTTGAACTTGCCATTGGTGTGATGCTCGATCGCACGCAGGCGGGCCATCGACTCGAAGTCCAGCACGGGCTGTGTCACCTCCAGCCGCATCGGCGGGTTCACCGCGTTGATATCGAGGAGGTTGGGCTTCGGACCGATGAAGCTGTTCAGCGACATCACGATCGCCTCGCGGATCGGATCGATCGGCGGGTTGGTGACCTGCGCGAACAGCTGCTTGAAGTAGTTGTAGAGCGGCTTGTTCTTGTCGGACAGAACGGCCAGCGGGCTGTCATTGCCCATCGAGCCGATGCCCTCCTCGCCGTTCGCCGCCATCGGCGCGAGCAGGAACTTGATGTCTTCCTGCGTGAAGCCGAAGGCCTGCTGGCGATCCAGCAGCGAAGCCGGGAACACCGGGGCGGTGACCTCCGGCGCGGGGATCTCGTCGAGCTTGACGCGGACGTTCTCGATCCACTGGCGATAGGGGCGGGCGTTCGCGTACTGGGTCTTGAGTTCCTCGTCATCGATGATGCGCCCCTGCTCCAGGTCGATCAGGAACATCTTGCCCGGCTGCAGGCGCCACTTCTTGACGACGCGCGACTCGGGGATCGGCAGAACACCGGATTCGGAAGCCAACACGACGAGGTCGTCGTCGGTGACCCAGTAGCGGGCTGGTCGAAGGCCGTTGCGGTCCAGCGCGGCACAGACCTGGCGGCCGTCGGTGAACACCATCGCGGCCGGGCCGTCCCACGGCTCCATCATCGCGGCGTGGTACTCGTAGAACGCGCGGCGTCGTTCATCCATCCACTCGTGCTGCTCCCACGCCTCGGGAATCATCATCATCGCGGCGTGCGCGAGCGGATAACCGGACATCGTCAGCAGTTCGATGGCGTTGTCGAAGGTGGCCGTGTCCGACTGGTGCTCGAAGCTGATCGGATACAGCTTCTTCAGATCGTCGCCCAGCACGGGGGACTTCATGACGCCCTCGCGGGCCCGCATCCAGTTGAAGTTGCCCTTGACGGTGTTGATCTCACCGTTGTGCGCGACCATGCGGTACGGGTGGGCCAGCGGCCACTCCGGGAAGGTGTTGGTCGAGAAGCGCTGGTGCACCAATGCGATGGCGCTCACGACACGCGGGTCGGCCAGGTCCTTGTAGTACTTGCCGACCTGGTCGGCGAGCAGCAACCCCTTGTAGATGACGGTGCGGCAACTCATCGACGGCACGTAGTACTCGCGGCTGTGCGTCAGCTTGAGCGCCTGGATCGCGCTGGAAGCCGTCTTGCGGATCACGTACAGCTTCCGCTCGAGAGCGTCGGGGACGATGATGTCCGGACCACGGCCGATGAAGATCTGCCGGATGATCGGTTCCTTCTCTCGCACCGTCGGCGACATCGGCATGTCGCGGTCCACCGGCACGTCGCGCCAGCCGATCAACACCTGGCCCTCAGCCTTGATCGCACGGGCCAGTTCCTGCTCGCAGGCCAGGCGCGACGCGTGTTCCTTCGGCAGGAAGATCATCCCGACGCCGTACTCGCCGGGCGGGGGAAGCGTGACGCCCTGCTTGGCCATCTCCGCACGGTAGAACTCGTCGGGGATCTGGATCAGGATGCCGGCGCCGTCGCCCATCAGCTTGTCCGCACCGACCGCACCGCGGTGATCGAGGTTCTCCAGGATCTTCAGGCCCTGCTGGACGATGTGGTGCGCCTTCTGTCCCTTGATGTGCGCCACGAAGCCGAGACCACAGGCGTCTTTCTCGTTGGCGCCGTCATACAGGCCGTGGGCGGCGAGCTCGCGGATCTCGTTCGTGGACGGGCCGCTCACCGGCATGGCGGCCGGGTTCTCGACGGGGGACGATGCTTGCGCGGGGCGCGGATCTTGAGCTGCCGACATCGGTGGCCTCCTGGACTCTCGGATAACGAAACCCGCGCAGGTTAAGACGCGTGCCGAAGTGGCACAAGCACAACTAAATGGGGTCAGACTCGAATTAGATCGAACGTTGTCTTCAGGTATCGATTAATTGGGGACAGAGTAAATCAATCCGGCGCCGACACCTTGATCTTGCGAGGGCGACCACGCGGACGCGGGCTCATTGGCCGCGGGCTGACCTCGCCAAGCAATTGCAGGAAACGTGCCGATCCCAGTGGCCACCCCTTGAGCGCCGCGTCGATGAGGCGAGCGCGTTCCATCTCCGACTCCCCCTCTTCCAGCCAGCGACGCCAGGCGAGTTCGCGCTCGAACGGCGTATTGCCGAGTGCCCAGAATCCCGGCGGATCGCTGATCAGCGGGTCGCGTCGGCGTCCGAGATGGTGCGCCGCCGATGACCAGACGAAGTCGCCGGGCTCGACGCTGAGGCCGGCACGCTGCGGGTTCAACTCGATGCAGCGCATAACGGTGAGCAGATGACTCTCCGCCTCCAGCGGTGCGGCGCGAAAGCGCCCTTCCCACAGGGTGCCGACCCGGCCATGGCGGAGATTGAAAGCGCTCACGTAACGACGCCCCAGCGCCTGCATCATGCGACTAAGACCCTCGTCGGCTGCAGGGGTTGCCAGCAAGTGCAGATGGTTCGGCATCACCACGTACGCATGGATCGCGACCCGGTGGGTGGCGGCACTCTCTTGCAGCGCGGCGAGCAGCGCCCGACGATCGTCGTCATCGACAACGATGGGCTGCAGGTTGTGCCCGCGGTGGATCAGGTGGTGCAGATGGCCGGCGAGCGCCAGCCGGGGAAGTCGGGCCATGGCAGGGAACAGTAGTCTGTCCCCAATTATGCGATGAGCTTCTTCCCGGTGAGCCGCTCGTGCTCCTTGAGCGCGAACCGGTCGGTCATGCCGGCGATGTAGTCGGCGCAGGCACGTGCATGGTCCTCGCCGTCCGCAAAGTCCGGCGGGAGATGCCCCGGATCGGTGAGGTAGAGCTGGAACAGCTCTCGCAACACCTGCTCGGCCCGGTCGCGCTGATGCTGGACGACCGGGTGGCGATAGAGGTTGGCAAAGAGGAAGCGCTTCAGCTCCGTGCTCGCCTGACGCATCTCGGGGCTGAAGCGCACCAGTGGTCCCTTCGTGCGCGCATCCTCGGCGTCGGCGGGCGCGGCGGCCTCGATGGCGGCGCGCGTGGCGTCGATGATGTCGTAGACCTGCTGCGACAGCATCCGGCGGATGGTCTCCGCAAGCAGCCGCTTGCCGGTCAGGCCCGGATACGCGGCCAGCGTCTCGCGCAGGTAGCGATGGACGAGAGGCACCTGCTCCAGCTGCTCCAAGGTCACGAGCCCCGATCGCACGCCGTCGTCCACATCATGCGCGTTGTAGGCCACCTCGTCGGCCAGGTTGCAGAGTTGCGCCTCCAGGCTCGGCTGTCCGCCGCGCAGGAAGCGCGCCGCAACGCCTCCCGGCTCGCGGTCCTCGATGCGTTGAGCATCGCGCTTGCCGCAATGCTTCAGGATGCCCTCGCGGCTCTCGAAACTGAGATTGAGCCCGTCGAAGGCCGGATAACGTTGCTCGAGCTTGTCGACCACCCGCAGGGACTGCAGGTTGTGTTCGAACCCGCCGTGCGCCTTCATGCAGTCGTTCAGCACATCCTGACCGGCATGGCCGAACGGCGTGTGCCCCAGATCGTGGGCCAGCGCGATGGTCTCGACGAGGTCCTCGTCGAGCGCCAGGCTGCGCGCGATGGAGCGCCCCAACTGCGCGACCTCCAGCGAATGCGTCAGCCGCGTGCGGAAGAGGTCGCCCTCATGGTTGAGGAAGACCTGCGTCTTGTAGACCAGCCGGCGAAAGGCCGTGCTGTGGACGATCCGATCGCGGTCACGCTGGAATTCGCTACGCGTTGGCGCCGACGCCTCGGAATGCCGTCGACCGCGACTGCGCGCGGGGTCGGAGGCAAAGGGCGCGCGCAGCATCATCATGGTCGTTTCAGGCTTTCAGCGGGATCCGGACTCAGTGTGAGCGGCGATCACCTCGGCCACGAGCGCGTCGGGCGCTCCCCGCATGCCGGCCTTGCCGAGGCCTTCGATGACGACGAACCGGATCTCGCCCCCTTCGTTCTTCTTGTCGACCCGCATCAGATCGAGCCATCGATCGATCGGCATCGCAGGCGCCTTGACCGGCAGGCGCGCCCGCTCGATCAGCCGCGCCATCCGGTCGACGAAGGAAGTGGGCATCAAACCGAGCCGTGCTGACAACTCCGACGCAAGCACCATGCCGCAACCGACGCCTTCGCCGTGCAGCCAGGCGCCATAGCCGAGACCGGTCTCGATCGCGTGGCCGAAGGTATGACCGAAGTTCAGGATGGCGCGCAGGCCGGCTTCGCGCTCGTCCTGACCGACGACCCAAGCCTTGATCTCGCAGCTGCGCTTCACGGCGTAAGCCAGCGCTGACTTGTCCCGGGCCAGCATCGCGTCGAGGTTGTCCTCGATCCACTCGAGGAAGGCCGCATCGGCGATCGGTCCGTACTTGATGATCTCGGCGAGGCCGGCGGAAAGCTCCCGCTCAGGCAAGGTGTCGAGCGTGTCCAGATCGGCGACGACGCGGGCCGGTTGATAGAACGCGCCGACCATGTTCTTGCCGCGCGGATGATTGATGGCGGTCTTGCCGCCGACCGACGAATCGACCTGCGCTAGCAAGGTCGTCGGAACCTGGACGAACGGCACGCCGCGCATGTAGATCGCCGCGGCGAAGCCGGTGAGGTCACCGATCACGCCGCCCCCCAATGCAAACAGCACGGTCTTGCGATCGGCCGCGCCGGCGAGGAGATGGTCGATGACGACGTCGAGCGACGCCCAGCTCTTGTGCTGCTCGCCGTCCGGCAGGATCACGGCTTCGATCCGCGTGTAATGGGGCGCCAGTTGACGCTTCAGTCGATCGAGATAGATCGGCGCGACGACGTCGTTGGTGACGATCAGCGCCGCCGAGGCCCGCGGCAGTCCTGACCAGGACGACGACGTGTCGAAGAGGCCGGAGCCGATGAGGATGTCGTAACGACGGTCGCCCAGGTCGATGGCGACCGTGGACGTGGAGTCAGGAGCCGGAGCGATCATTCCCGGGAGTGTACGGGGCCTCACTGGCGCCGACGGTGGCCGCGACCCGCGCCGGATCGATCAACCCTGCCAGCTCCAGCTGCATCAGGATCATGTTCGCCAGACCGTGGACAGAAGGGCGACTGGACTCGAGCACGAAATGCGCGCAACGCCGATAGAGGGGATCGCGCTGCCCATACAGCTCGCGCAACTTGGCCATCGGATTGGCCACCTGCAGCAGCGGACGTTGCGTATCGTGCCTCAAGCGTCGGAAGAGTTCTTCAGGCGATGACCGAAGGTACACGACTGTCGAAAGCGACTTGAGACGATCCCGATTGATTTCGCGAAGCACCGCACCGCCACCGGTCGCGAGGATCATCTCCCTGCCTGCGTCCGCATCATCGAGCAAGCGCGCGATGGTGCGCGATTCGAGGTCCCGAAATGACGATTCGCCCTCACGGGCGAAGTAGTCCTTGATCGTCTCGCCGCCGAGATCCTTTTCGATCTCGGCGTCGGTGTCGACGAAAGGGATGTCGAGCTGCCGGGCCAGCATGCGGCCGACGGTGGATTTACCACCGCCGGGCATGCCGACCAGGGAGATCGTCAGTTGCTGCACGCGGTGCCGACAGCGGGGCTTCCCACGGACACTTTCTGGGTCACGCCCGACACCGTGCCCTTGGGGCTCTCAAAATTCACCGTCACCGTACCCGCCGACGTACCGGTCGCGAAGGTATACGAAACCGAGGCGAGCGTCGGGTCTGTCGTGCTGATCAAGGGCGTTCCGCCCAGCACTTCGACGGTGATGCCCGTCGACGCCTTGGCGGTGATTTTGGTACCCGCTGGCATCGGGTTGAATGCCGTGCTGTTGCTGTCAGCAACGTAGAAGTTCAGTGTTCCGACGGTCGAGTTACCAGCGTAATGGGTACCGGCCCCCATCGCGAGATAGTTGACCAGATTCTTGCGCGGAGTCGCTTCCGGCGAATAACCCAGCCACGTGCTGGCTGCGCCGTTCTCGTCGGAGCCCAAAACGTAGGAGAAGTCGATCAGATTGCGATATACGCAAGTGGCAGGTGAGCCATCTCCGACCACCTTCTTGGCGTCATTCATCGTGAAGACGGGCAATGCGCCCGACGTCGAGAAAACGGTCGTGACCGCCCGACGAACATAAGCGCGGCCCCAGGCCTGATCGCAGGATCCAGGCTTGCTCGGAATCGACGCATTCAGCTGCAAGAGCGATGCGCCCGGTTCGGTCGCCCATGCGCTGCAGGCGAGGCTCGCGCCGAGACTCGCGGAAATCAGCTGATCAGAGTTCGAGTTGTAGAAGTTGTTGAACAGCCGATCGACGTAGATGTCACCCAGATCCTGGTACGGTTCGCCAGCATCGAAGATGTTGTTTCCGTTCTGGTCGATGAACGACTCTTCACCCAATGCATAGGCAGTCACGGTAACTCGACCGTCGGCGGGCCTTGGCTCCGAACTCACGAAATTGGCTGTCGCCGTCGCAATGCCCGCTGCATTCTTCGCCGTTTTGGCCGACGCGTTGATCTGCCCGCCTTCAGCGACAAAGTTCACCGCAGTGTCATCCGGCACCGGGTTCCCCATGCGGTCGGATACCGTCACGGTATAGGTGTTTGGGGTGCCGTCGAAGTTGGCACCTTCGATGTTGGCAGCGCCTTGCGCCAGCGAGAAATTCAGCTGCGAAGGCAAGCCGACCGCGATCGACAATGCACTCGAGACGGCCTGAACAGCGGGAGTATTGACCAAGGCCGCACGAACTCGCACGGGGGTCGGGACCGTCCCCGAATTGACGCGAACGATCACGGCGCCATTGGAGTCGCTTGTGCGCGTAATGGTCTGATTCGTGACGCCGTCCAGCGTGAGTCCGCCTGCCCAGGTCGTTGCGGTCAGGTTGACCGTCTGATTGGGCACGCCGTTGCCGTTCGCGTCGACGATGCGGAAAGTAACGTTGGAGTTCTCGACGGCCCCCGACCCCTTCAGATAGATGGTCGGCGGCGTGGCGTCAGCAAAGGTCACACTGGCCACCGTCGGGGCCACGACGGGAAGCGTCAGCGACCGCGAAACCGCCGAGCCCGACACGGTAGCTTGCAACGTATCGCTGTTCTGGTAGGAACCGCAGCCGTTGTCGCGGAATGTGAACGTGGCCTTTCCGGTAGACGTCGAGACCGACGCAGGCGTCAACGTCGCATGCGCTCCGGACACACAGGACGAGGTCAGTGTCACGGTGACGGGCGTTGCTGGCGAGGTGCCGCCCAGATCCACTGTCAGGCCGGTCTGACCATAAGCGCCCAGCGATGTCACGTCGGCAGAGAACGCGGTGATCGTCACATCGGTCGCGGTCAGCTGAAATCCGGCGGTCGCACTCAGCGTGGTACTACCCACCACTGCAGTAGCCGTCAACGTGTCCGCGCCCGCTGCGGTAGCCGTGGTCGGAGCCAGCGTCGTCTTCGCGACGCCGTTCGCATCCGTCAGTGCGGATGCGGGTTGGGGCGTGCCCTGGCTGTTCGTCACGGCAAAAGCGACAACCACGCCAGCCAGCGGTGCACCGGAAGCATCCTTCAGCGTCACGGATGCGGTCGCCGGCGCCGAAGAGGTGACTGTCGTACTGGACAACGCCAGGGCGATCGTCGGCGTCGTCGGCGTGGTGGTGCCTCCGCCAGTGCCATTACCCGGCCCCACCACCGGCGTGCCGGCATCACCACCGCCACCGCCACCGCAAGCGGCCAGCACCGCCACCATCGTGGCCGTCAACACCAGGCGCGCGGCACCACGGGTCATCGTGGAATTGTCGCCAACGCTGGCCACTCGTTCGATTCGCTTCATGTCTTGCTACTCCTGCGTCCGCGGCATTTGCCTGGCCGCGGCATCCTCTCTGAAATGCGTTCGCGCCACCGGCCCTTTCCGGCTCTTGTGGCGGCTGTTCTCACGCGAACGCGCTTTGGCTTTGTGGTTCCGACGCTGTGGTCGAACTGGCGCTGGCGCCAGCGTCGCTCAGCGTGCAGTCGCTGTCACACGCTCGCTCACCACCTTCGGCGTGATGAAGATCAAGAGCTCCGTCTTCGACGTGCTGCGCGACCGGTTCTTGAACAGGTTGCCCAGCAGCGGGATGTCGCCGAGGTAAGGCACCTTGTTCTCGCTCTCGAGGTCTTCCTGCGTATAGATGCCGCCGATCACGACCGTGCCGCCGTTCTCGACCAGCACCAGCGTCTGCACATGCTTGTTGTTGATCGCGTAGCCTTGCGGAGTCAGCGTGCCGCGGCTGTCCTTGTTCACGTCCACCGTCAGGATCACGTTGCCTTCCGGTGTGATCTGCGGCGTGACTTCCAGCTTCAGCACGGCCTTCTTGAAGCTGATCGACGTGGCGCCACTGGAGGTCGATTGCTGGTACGGGATTTCCTCGCCCTGCTCGATCAGCGCCTTGGTCTGATCAGCCGTGACGACACGTGGGCTGGACACGATCTTGCCGCGCCCATCAGCCTCCAGTGCGGAGATTTCCAGATTCAGGAAGCGGTTCGCGGTTGCGCTGAACAATGAGAGGGCAAAGTTCGCTGCCGTCGCACCGCCAAAACCATCACCGGTGGTGTTGGCCGGCAGGTTGACGAACTGCGAGTCAGCATAGGTGTAGCCGCTCTGCTGATTTGTCTGTGAACCGACGGCTGAGTAGTTGCCACCGATGGTCAAGTAGTTGCTGCCGCCCACGTTGTAGCCCGGAATGCCGCCCTGGCGTCCACGCAGGTCGCTCGCCCCCAGCTTGACGCCCAGGGCACGCCCGAAGCGGTCGTCGGCCTCGACGATGCGAGCCTCGATCAGCACCTGGCGAACAGGCACGTCGATCTTCGCAATCAGCGCCTGGATCTCTTCGAGCTTGGCTGGAATGTCGCTGACGAACAGCTGATTCGTGCGGGTCTCCCAGATCACGCTGCCGCGCGGCGACAGAATGCGGGACGTCTGGGCGCCGCCGCCGCCCTGATTGTTCTGGCCAGTCAGCCCCTTGGCGACGTCTTCAGCCTTCGTGTAATTCATCTGGAAAGACTGCGTGCGCAGCGGTTCCAGTTGAGCAACTGCCTGCTTCGCCTCCAGCTCGGCCTTTTCCTTGCTGGCCAGCTCTTCCTTCGGCGCAATCCACAGCACGTTGCCCGACTTGCGCATGCCTAGGCCCTTGGCCTGCAGGATGATGTCCAGCGCCTGGTCCCAAGGGACGTCCTTCAGACGCAAGGTCACATTGCCAGTGACGGTATCGCTGGTGACGACGTTGAAGTTGGTGAAGTCGGCAATGACCTGCAGCAACGCGCGCACGTCGATGTTCTGGAAGTTCAGGCTCAGCTTGTCGCCGGCATAGCCCGGGCCCTGCGTCAGCTTGTTCGGGTCAACTTTTTGCGGACGCACTTCCAGCACGAACTGGTTGTCGCTCTGGTAGGCGCTGTGCTCCCAGACGCCCTTCGGCGTCACGACGAGGCGCACGCGGTCGCCTTGCTGGCTGGCCGCAATCGACTGCACCGGCGTGCCAAAGTCCGTGACATCCAGCTTGCGACGCAGGCGCTCCGGCAGCGTGCTGCGCAGGAACTCGACGATCAGGTTCTGGCCTTGCTGCTGGATGTCGACGCCGACCTGACTGCTCGGCAGGTTCACCACGACGCGACCTGCGCCGTCATTGCCGCGACGGAAGTCGATGTCTTGCAACCCTTGCGCGGCGGCGTTCTGACTCGGTGCGAAGTGGACAGGTTCGGACGCGGCGGACGTCGCGGCGGCAGCAGCGGCCGGCGCTGCGCCCGATGCGGCATCCAGGAAGATCAGCAGCGAGTTGTCCTGCAGCTGCGCGCGGAAAGTGCTCGCCTGGCGCAGGTTCAGCACCACGCGGGAGCGATCACCCGCCTGCGCCACATTGGCCGAACGCATGTTGCCGGAATTGATCTCGACCGCGTTGCGCCCCAGACCGTTCGACACGCCGGGAAGATCCAACGCAATACGCGGCGGCACCTGCACGGCGAAACCGCGCGGCACCTCGGTCAGCGGTTGCGCCAGTTCGATCCGGACAATGTCCGAGCCGGATTGCTGAGTCGCACTGATCGACTTGATCATGTTCTGCGCCCAGGCCTGGACGGGCATCAGCACCGCCAGCCCCACCGCGCAAGCCAGAGCCTGCCAGCGCTTGACGCGCCCTTCTCGTTCCCTCGTACGGACGCTCATCGAAGCGTTCTCCACAACAGTGTTCTTCATCGTCCCTGCTCCTGAAGCTGGAGAGTACTGGTGCGTTCAATCCATTCGCCCGCAGCGTCCTGGACGACTTCTCGCAACGTGATTTCGGTTTCGCTGATCTTGGTGATGCGGCCAAAGTTCTGGCCCATGTAATCACCGACCCGCGCCTGATACAGCAGGCTGTCGACCCGCAGCAATGCATAAGGGCGGCCGTCCCTGGAGACGCTGCCGACCATCGCCATCGAATCCAGCGGGAAGGCTTCCAGTGGTTCACGACGACGCTTCATCTCGGCCGCAAGCAACGAGCTCGGCTGCGAGGCCTCGCGCCTCAGCGCCACGGTCAGCTTCTGGGTGCTGAACGGGTCGACCACCGCCTGCGCCTCGTAGGGCTGCGGCTGGAAGGTCTTCGGCGGCGTCAGCGGTTTGACAGTGGGCCGCGCCTGCGCCCGTTGCTCGTCCATCCACTGCTGCAACTCATCCGTGCTGGACGTGCAGCCTGCCAGCAACGCGCCGGCGAAGGCGAGACTGACCAGGCCGAGCGCCCGGATCGTAGCTCGATCCGACATCGCCGTGCCGGGCGACGTCGTGCGGGGGCGAACGAAGCGCGTCATTTCTTCTTCTCCGCGGCCGCCGCGGCCTTCTTCTGCTCCTCAACCTCGTTCGGGTCGAGATAACGGTAGGTCCGGGCCGTGGCCTCCATCGACAAGGTCGTGTTGGTGTCGGTGCGAGGCGGGGCGCCGCCAGATGCGCCAGGAACAATGATGGACAGGTCGTGCAGCGTGACGATCCGGGACAGGTTCGACACGTCCGCCGTGAATGCGCCGATGTCGTGATAGCGCCCGGTCACCTTGATCGCGATCGGCTGCTCGGCGTAGTAGTCCCGCATGACGATGCCGCCCGGACGGAACAATTCGAACTGGAGGCCACGCCCCAGGCCTGCCTGGTTGATGTCCGACAGCAGGGCATCCATCTCGGCCTTGCCGGGCAGCTGCTTCTCCAGCTGGAGCACGTACTCCTCGACCTGGCTTTTCTGCTTGCGAAGCTCGGGCAGGTTCACCGCCTGCGTCAGCTTGTTGTTGAAGTCTTCCTTCAACTGCGGTTCCTTCTGTCCTTCCGCATCCAGTGCCGCCTGCTCGTCCGACAACACGGCAAACCAGCCCAGCACCACCGTCAGCAGCGCCACCACGATGAACGCGGCGTACCGCGGCGCCGGCGGCCATTGGCCCGGCTCCTGCATGTTCAGGTTCTGAAACTGACCGGAGAAGTCCGCGAACCAGGCGTTGAGGTCCAGGTTTTTCAAGTTAGCCATGGTGTCCTCACGTCTTCTTCGCTGGCGCGCCGGGGCCGCTGGCACCATCGGCGGCGGGATCGGGCGTCACGCTCTTGATCCCGACCTTGATGGAGAAATCGAACAACCGCCGCGGATCACGCGGGTTCACGGCAGCAGCCCGGATTTCGACGAGATCGGGAGTCTCCACCCATTCAGCGCGGCTCAGGTTGCGCAGCATTTCGGACACGCGCTCGTTGGAAGCTGCCACGCCCGCGATCACCACGACCTTGCCAGTCTGCCGCATCGACTGGAGGAAGACACCCTCGGGCGTGAACTTCGCGAGTTCGTTGAGCAGATGCACCGGCGTGTTGCGGTCGCTCTGGAGGTTCTCGACCGCGCGTTGACGGGCACGCAAGGCATCGATTTCCGCACGCAGCGTCGCGATGTCCTTGATCTGGATGTCGAGCTTGGTGATCTCGGCCTTCAGATAGTCATTGCGCGCGGCTTGCGCAGCAGTCAACTGCTGCAACAGCAGATAGATGAAGGCCGCGACAAGCAGACCGACGACGAGGGACATTCCCAGCCCGACGAAGAACGCGGCCTTGCGGCGCTTACGTTTCTCCTCACGGTGCGGGAGCAGGTTGATCAGAATCACTGAAAGAACCTCCGCATGGCGAGGCCGCACGCTGTCAGATACGCCGGCGCTTCACGGCGCAGCTTGGACTCGCGCACCGCAGAACCGAGCACCATGTTCTCGAATGGGTTGACCACCATGCAGGCGAAGCCGGTCAGCTCCGTCACCCGCTCCTTCAGGCCGGGCAACGTGGCAGTGCCGCCGGCCAGCATCACGTAATGAACCTTGTGATGCGGGGTGCTGGTGAAGAAGTACTGGAGCGCCCGGCCGATCTCCTGCGACAGAGAATCGACAAAGGGATTCAGCACCTGAGTCTCGTAGTCGTCCGGCAGTTCGCCGCTGAGCTTCTTCAACTCCGCCTCCTCGAACGAGAAGCCGTACTGTCGCGAGATCAGTTGGGTCAACTGCGAGCCGCCAAAAGCCTGGTCACGGTCGTAGAGCATTTCATCGTCGCGCAGCACCTTCAACGAGGTGGTGTCGGCGCCGATCTCGAACAACGCAACCAGCGCATCCTTGCCCTCGTTGGGCAGCGTCTCGACCAGACGGCCGACGGCCATCCGCGATGCATGGGACTCGATGTCCAGCACGACCGGCTTGAGGCCAGCAGCCTCCGCCAGCGCCTGACGATCCTGGACGCGATCCTTGCGGGATGCGGCGATCAGCACTTCGACGTCGCCGACCGAGGTCGGGCTCGGGCCGATGACGCAGAAGTCCAGTGAGACCTCATCCAGCGAGAACGGGATGTACTGGTTGGCTTCGGCCTCGACCTGCAGCTCGAGCTCCTCCTCGCGGAGGCCTGCCGGCAACATGATCTTCTTGGTGATGACCGAGCTCTGAGGCATCGCCAGCGATGCCTGCCGGGTCCTGCTGCCACTGCGCGTGACCACCCGGCGGACAGCGTCCGCGACCTCGTCGAATTTCTCGATCTGGCCGTCGGTAATCCAGCCTTTTTCGAATGGCTCGGTGGCGAAACGTTCAAGCACGTATTCGCCGTTCGAGTTTTGACTCAATTCCACAAGCTTGACACTGGACGACGAGATGTCCAGGCCAATCATGGGTGGATGCGCACGTCCGCGCAGTAGGTCCAACAGCCCCATGATGCGTTCCCCCAACGCGCCGCTCATGCGCCGGTTTGTTAATAAGTTACTTGAATGCTATCAGCAAAGCCTTTGTCGCCCCAAGGCAAAGCGGTCACAGCAAGTAACGCAGCGTTGCGTAACATACACGCCATCGATGGGTGGGGAAAGCGCCAAAAATCGACGATTTCCACCCCATTTCGAACGGTATTACTCAGATTCCCGCTTTGCCCAATCCCCCGCCCGGACACCTTCAAGAGGGATGTCTCAGGTCTGGCAGAAAAGGCAGCCGCGCAGTGTCCGCGAAAGTCCTCACGACACCTGTAACAGTCAAGAGGTCACGGATCGGACGCGCGGAGCCTCGCCTGGGGCCGTTCCTATAATCGTCGCTCGCGGCCCGCATCGTCACCCGTACAGGCCCTGATAGGGCGCGGCCAGGCACGCAAGATTGCACACTCCGGCCCATGCCCTCGAAGAATTCCCCCGACAACGAACCCTCCTTCGACGCCCCGTCCGATTCGGGCAAGGGCAGCGCTTCCAGGAAAGAGAAAAGCGACACGCCCCGCAAGAAGTCCAAGGGCGACGCCAAGCCGCGCCGGCCCTGGTTCGTGCGGTTGCTCGGCTGGGTGTTCGGGCTGGTGCTGGCCGGGGTGGGCGCCGTCGTGCTGCTGGTCGGCATGGCCCTGGCGATCGCCTACCCTCAGCTGCCCGACATCAGCGGACTCACCGACTATCGGCCGAAGCTGCCGCTGCGGGTGATGTCCAGCGAGGGCCAGCTGTTGGCGGAGTACGGGGAAGAACGCCGCAGCTACTCCGACATCCGCGAGATTCCCAAGCTGATGCAGGACGCGATCCTGGCCATCGAGGACGCGCGCTTCTATCAGCACGGCGGGGTGGACTACCTGGGCGTGATCCGGGCCGGCCTGGCCAACGTCAGTGAATCCAGGAGCCAGGGGGCCTCGACGATCACGATGCAGGTGGCGCGCAACTTCTATCTCTCCACCGAGAAGACCTTCACGCGCAAGATCTACGAGATCCTGCTGGCGCTGAAGATCGAGAGCGCGCTGCCCAAGGAGAAGATCCTCGAGATCTACATGAACCAGATCTTCCTGGGACACCGGGCCTACGGCTTCGCCGCGGCCAGCGAGGTCTATTTCGGCAAGCCGTTGAAGGCGCTGTCGGTCGCCGAGGCGGCGATGCTGGCCGGGTTGCCGAAAGCACCATCTGCTTACAACCCCATCAACAATCCGCGCCGCGCAGTGTTGCGCCAGCAATACATCATCGACCGGATGCTGGAAATGGGCTTCATCACGCCCGAGCAGCACGCCCAGGCCAAGGCCGAGAAACTGCGCATCCGGCCGCCGCAGGAGGCCGCCAGCCACGCCGAGTACGTCGCCGAACTGGCCCGCCAACTGATCTTCAGCCAGTACGGCGATGAGGCGTACACGCGCGGGCTGAACGTCTACCTGACACTGCACGCCGACGAGCAGGAGCGCGCCTACCGGGCGCTGCGCCGCGGCATCATGGACTACGAGCGCCGCCAGGTGTACCGGGGGCCCGAGGCCTACGTGGATCTGCCCGCCGACCCGAAGGAGCTGGATACCCGCATCGCCGAGGCGCTCTCCGACCACCCTGCCAATGACGAACTGCTGGCGGCCGTCGTGCTGGAATCCAGCCCGAAGCAGGTCGTGGCAGCACTGCAGAGCGGCGAGTCCGTGACCATCACCGGCGAGGGGCTGAAACCCGCCACGTCGGGCCTGTCCGACAAGGGCAACCCGAAGACGCGCATCCGCCGCGGCGCGGTGATCCGGGTGATCAAGCTGACCCGGAACAACAAGGACGAGTGGACGATCACCCAGCTGCCCGAGGTCGAGGGAGCGATGGTGGCTCTCAGCCCCAAGGACGGCAGCGTGCGGGCGCTGGTCGGCGGGTTCGACTACAACAAGAACAAGTTCAACCACGTCACGCAGGCCTGGCGACAGCCAGGCTCCAGCTTCAAGCCCTTCATCTACTCATCCGCGCTGGAGAAGGGGTTCAACGGCGCGACGGTCGTCAATGACGGTCCGCTGTTCTTCGACGCGACGACCACGGGCAGCCAACCCTGGGAGCCCAAGAACTACGACGGCCAGTTCGACGGACCGATGCCGCTGCGACGGGCCTTGGCCAAGTCCAAGAACATGGTGTCGATCCGGGTGCTGCAGTCCGTCGGGGTGAAGTACGCGCAGGACTGGATCACACGCTTCGGGTTCGACGCCGACAAGCACCCGGCCTATCTGACGATGGCGCTGGGCGCGGGCTCGGTGACGCCGATGCAGATGGCGCAGGCGTACTCGGTCTTCGCCAACGGCGGCTACAGGATCGCGCCGCAACTGGTCCAGCGCATCACGGACCACGCCGGTCGCGTGCTGTATCAGCAGCAACCCAAGCAGTTCGAGGACTCGCAGCGGGCGATCGAGCCTCGCAATGCCTACCTGATGGACAGCCTGCTGCAGGAAGTCGCGCGCAGCGGCACGGCGGCTCGCACCCAGGCCACCCTCAAACGCCCCGACATCTACGGCAAGACCGGCACGACGAACGACTCGATGGACGCCTGGTTCGCGGGCTTCCAACCCGAGTTGGTGTCGGTCGTGTGGATCGGCTACGACCAACCCCGCAAGCTGGGCGACCGCGAGACCGGTGGCGGTCTGGCGCTGCCGGTGTGGATCGAGTTCATGCAGTACGCGCTGCGCAACACGCCGGTCCAGGAGATCCAGCCGCCCGAGGGCGTCGTCAACATCAACGGAGAGTGGTATTACGACGAGTTCGCCGGCAACAGTGGCGTGAAGGCGCTGGGCAGCGAGGAACATGTGCCGACCAGCGGCTCCGAGGAAGAGAAGAAGAGCATCCTCGATCTCTTCAAGCGCTGATCGACACGGCCAACGCAAAGGCGCCCCTCGGGGCGCCTTTTTCATGAGCCGCGGCCTCAGACCTGGGTGAAGCTCAACGATTGCCCGGCGTGATGCGATGCTTCCTCAGACAGGCGCGCGAAGAAGGCGACGCCATCCTTGGTGTCGATCCACTGACCATCAACGAACTTGAAGTGATACCCGCCGCGCCGCGACGCGAGCCATAGCTCGTGCAGCGGCGGTTGCGTGTTCACGACGATCTTGCTGCGATCCGGGAACTCCAGTTCCAGCAGACCGCCGGTGCGATGCTGGTCGATATCGACCACGTCGTCGTCGAGCCAGGTGTCGACGTCGGATTCGATGCTGGCGAGCACGGCGTCGGTGCGGGCGTCGTAGTCGGCGTCGGTCAGCGGGGTGGGCGTCATGGGCAGTCGGAAGCGGGCTCGCGAGGGACTAGACTGCGAGCCCATGAAGAACGTGAAGACGCGAAGTGTAGGCGCTGCCTCCACGCCGACCCGCCATCGCGCCGCCAAGGCCATGACGACCCTGATGTTGTGCGCGGCCGCGCTGGCCGTCAGCGCCTGCGGCCAGAAACGCCCGCTGCAATTGCCGCAGGCCAAGCATCCAGCCCCTGCTTCGGCGTCGACAATCTCTTCGCCCGCCTCGGCGGCAAGCGCCGCGAACTGACGCCGCGAGCTCCGCGCGAGGCGGGCCTCAGATCCGCCCTTCCTCCACCGCGTGACAGGCCACGCGGACGCCTTGGAACGGCAGCAGCTGCGGCCGCTCCGCGCTGCAGCGCGTGTTGGCGTACGGGCAACGGGGGTGGAAGCTGCACCCGCTCGGGGGATTCAGCGGATTGGGCACCTCCCCTGCACGGGGGTGCGCGAACGCCCCGTCATGTGGATGTCGGGGATCGCGTCGAGCAGCATCCGCGTGTAGGGATGCCGGGGCGTCGCGAACAGCGCGCGCTTGTCAGCCTGCTCCACCAGCCGACCCAGGTACATCACCCCCACCTGATCGGCCACGTGTCGCACCACCGCGAGGTTGTGCGAGATGAACAGGTAGGTCAGTCCCTGCTTACGCTGCAGGTCCTTCATGATGTTCAGCACCTGCGCCTGCACCGAGACATCGAGTGCCGAGGTCGGCTCGTCGCAGACGAGGAACTCCGGCTCCGTCGCCAGCGCGCGGGCGATCGAGATGCGCTGACGCTGGCCGCCGGAGAACTGATGCGGGAATTTCTCCGCGTCCGCGGGCGCCAGCCCCACCGACTGCAGCAACTCGCCGACGCGTTGCTTCAGCGCCTGCGCGTCGCGCACCAGGCCGTGCTCGCGCAACGGCTCGGCGACGATATCCTGCACCTTCCAGCGCGGGTTCAGGCTTGCATACGGATCCTGGAAGATCATCTGCATCCGGCGTCGCAAGGCCAGCGCCGCCGGTCCTTTCAACGTGGTCGCGATGTCGACGTCGTCGAAACGGACCTCGCCCTGCGTCGGCGCGTACAAGCCGACCAGCAGACGCGCCACGGTGCTCTTGCCGCACCCCGACTCTCCAACCAGCGCGAGCGTCTTCCCCTTCTCGATCGAGAAGCTCACGCCGTCCACCGCATGGACGAACTGCCTCGACTTGCGCTCGATCACGCGGTTCAGCCACGGTGCCGACACGTCGAAGGTCTTCGCAAGATCGCGCACCTCGACCAGCACCGCGCCCGGCCCGGCCTGCGCGAGCGCGCTGGTCGTTCCCGCCAGGTCCGCCGCGCTCGACGTCTCATTCAATACCGTCATGCGACACCTCCCTGCGCGACGGCAACATCCGCGGCATGCAGCCAGCACGCCGCCTGGGTCGCGGGCGCCGTCATCAATTCGGGGCGCTGCTCATGGCAGCGGTCGAAGGCGCGCGGGCAACGTGGATGGAAAGCACAGCCCGTCGGGATCGACGTGAGTCGCGGCATCGCCCCGTCGATCTGCACCAGCCGCTCGCGATCCTCGTCCATCGCAGGGATGGAACCCATCAAACCCGACGTGTAGGGATGCCCGGGTCGGTGGATCACTTCCTGCACCGGCCCGATCTCCGCGACACGCCCGGCGTACATCACCGCGACGCGATCGCAGGTCTCCGCGATCACGCCCATGTCGTGGGTGACCAGCATGACCGCCGCGCCCTGCTCCCGGCACACGCGCTTGAGCAAGGCGATGATCTGCGCCTGGATCGACACATCCAGCGCCGTCGTCGGCTCATCGGCGACGATGAGCTTCGGATCGGCCGCGAGCGCGAGCGCGATGACCACGCGCTGCCGCATGCCGCCGGAGAACTGGTGCGGGTACTGGTCCACGCGCGCCTCGGGCGCCGGAATGCCGGTGGCCGCGAGCAGCTCAATCGCCCGGGCACGGGCCTGCTTCGCGCTCAGGCCGAGGTGCGTCGTGATCGTCTCGACCAGCTGCCGGCCCACCGTGTACAGCGGATTGAGCGAGGTCAATGGATCCTGGAAGATCGCGCCGATCTGCCGGCCGCGCACGCGGCGCATCTGATCGGCGGGCAGGTTGTCGATGCGTCGTCCGTCGAGCAGGACCTCGCCGCCGGCGATGCGGCCGGGCGGTTCGAGCAGGCCGATGATCGCCGCGCCGGTCAGCGACTTGCCGGCGCCGGACTCACCGACGACGCCGAGCACTTCGCCCGGCGCGATGTCGAAGGACACGTCGTCCAGCGCGAGCAGCGTGCCGCGCCGGGTCGGGAACTCCACGCGCAGGTGGCGGACCTGCAGCAGGGGGCGGATGCGGTCATGGGGCCGTCCATCGAATCAGCGCAGACGGGGATTGAGCGCATCGCGCAACCAATCGCCGAGCATGTTCACCGACACCGTGATCAGCACCAGCATCGTGCTGGGCCAGATCGTGATCCACCATTCCCCCGAGAAGAGGAAGTCGTTGCCGATGCGGATCAGGGTACCCAGCGAGGGACTGGTCGGCGGCACGCCGACGCCGAGGAAGGACAGGGTCGCCTCGGTCAGGATCGCCGACGCGACCTGCAGCGTGGCCAGCACCAGCACAGGCCCGGTGACGTTGGGCAGCACGTGACGCCACATGATCGCCATCGGCTGGACACCGATCACGCGCGCGGCCTGGACGTATTCCTTGTTGCGCTCGACCATCGTCGAACCACGCACCGTCCGGGCGTACTGCACCCAGCCGGTCAGCGAGATCGCGAGGATCAGTACCGCGAAAGCGAGCGACTCGTGCGCGTCCTTGAAGACAACGCGACCCACGCCATCGATCAGCAGCGCGATCAGGATCGACGGGAAGGACAGCATCACGTCGCAGATGCGCATGATGAACGCATCCACCTTGCCGCCGACGAAGCCGGACAACAGCCCCAAGCCGACGCCGATGATCATCGACAGGATCACCGATGCCACGCCGACCAGCAGCGAGATCCGCGCGCCGTACATGATCGCCGAGAGCAGGTCACGCCCCTGGTCGTCGGTGCCCAGCAGGTACTTCGACGATCCCCCTCGATCCAGGCCGGCGGCAGCCGCGAATCCATCAGCTCGAGCGCGGAGAGATCGAAAGGGTCGTGCGGTGCGATCCACGTCGCGAACAGCGCGCAGACCAGGCAGCACAACGCGACGAGGGCCGCCACCATCGCAAATGGCGACCGGGTGAAGGAATGCCAGACGTCGCCGTCGAAGAAGCGCTTGAACGCATTCGGCGGGCGCGGCGACGGCGCGCCTGAGGCCGGCGGAGGAGGAAGGGAAGCGGTCATTCGGGATCGGGAAGCGGGCTGTCGGATCGATGGCGGGCGCGGCGGGCCCGCTCAATGAGGCGCGAGCGGAAGACCCTGCTCGACGAGGGCCGCGAACAGCGCGGACCCGAGCGGCAGGATCTCGTCGTTGAAGTCGTAGCGCGGCTGATGCAGTCCGCAGGGGCCACCCTGCCCCAGCCGCAGATAAGCGCCGGGTCTGGCCTGCAGCATGAAGGCGAAGTCCTCGGAGCCCATGCTCGGCACCAGCTTGTCGTCGACGTTCTCGGCGCCGACCAGGGACTGCGCCACTCGCACGGCAAAGTCGGCCTCGCGCGCGCTGTTGACGGTGGCAGGGTACAGGCGCTGGTAGTCGACCTTGGCGCTCGCGCCGAAACCCAGCGCGACCGATTCGACCAGGCGCGTCATCCGCTCCTCCAGCAACTGCTGCACTTCGGGCTTGAAGCTGCGCACCGTGCCGGTCAACTGCGCGGCTTCAGGGATCACACTGAAGGCGCTGGGCTCGCCGGCGTGCATCGAACACAGGCTGACGACCGCCTGTTCGATCGGCGCGATATTGCGCGACACCAGGCTCTGCACCGCGGTGATCACATGGCCGGCGATCAAGACGGGATCGACGCTCAGGTGCGGGTGGGCGCCATGGCCGCCCCGCCCCTGGATCGTGATGTTCACGCGGTCCGCCGCCGCCATCATCGCGCCGCGGTTGAGGCCGATCTTGCCGGGCGGCAGGTGCGGCCAGTTGTGCATCGCATAGATGGATTCGACCGGAAAACGTTCGAACAGGCCGTCGGCGATCATCTCGCGTGCGCCGCCATAGCCCTCCTCGCCGGGCTGGAACACCAGCACCGCCGTACCCGCGAAGCGTCTCGTCTGAGCCAGGTAGCGTGCCGTGCCCACCAGCATCGCGCAGTGACCGTCATGGCCGCATGCATGCATCAGGCCAGGGGTCGACGAGCGCCAGGCGAAGTCGTTCTGTTCGCGCAGCGGCAACGCGTCCATGTCGGCGCGCAGTCCGAAGAGTCTCGGCGGCGTGCCCGGTGTCGTCTGGCCATGGATGGTGGCCACGATGCCGGTGCGGCCCAGCCCCTGATGGATCTCGTCGACACCACAGGCCTTCAGTGCCTGCACGATGCGCGCGGCGGTCCTGTGCTCCTCGAAGCCGAGCTCCGGCATCGTGTGCAACTCGCGGCGCAGCGCGACGAGCTCGCCGCGCGCCTCGAAAAGTCGCTGGTAGGTGCCCGCCGCGGCGGCGGTGAGATGCTCAGGAGCGTTCATGTCAATGCGCGCCGCCGCTCACGCGCAAGCGCGGATCGACAGCGAAGTACAGCAGATCGACGGCCAGATTGATCACGACGAAGATCAACGAGATCAGGCAGAGGTAGGCCGCCATCACCGGAATGTCGGCGAACTGCACCGCCTGGATGAACAGCAGACCCATGCCAGGCCATTGAAACACGGTCTCGGTGATGATCGCAAAGGCAATCAGCGATCCCAGCTGCAAGCCGGTGATCGTGATGACCGGCACCAGCGTGTTCTTCAGCGCGTGCCCGAAGTAGATGGTGCGGTCGGTGAGGCCGCGAGCCCGGGCGAACTTGATGTAGTCGGCGCGCAGCACTTCCAGCATCTCCGAGCGGACGATGCGCATGATCAGCGTCAACTGGAAGACGGCCAGCGTGACGCCCGGCAGCAGCAGATGGCGCAACCCGTCGCCGGTGAGCAGCCCCGTGCTCCAGGCGCCGAGCATCACGACCTCGCCCCGTCCATAACTCGGCAGCCAGGCCAACTGCACCGCGAAGATGAGGATCAGCAGGATCCCGATCAGGAAGGTCGGCAACGCCACGCCCAGCAGCGACAGCGTCATCAACAGCTGCGAGCCGAAGCTCCCGCGCCGCAACGCCGCGTAGACCCCCAGCGGGATGCCGAACACCAACGCGATGAACGCCGCCGTCGCCGACAACTCCAGCGTCGCCGGGAAACGCTCGGCGATCAGCGCGGAGACCTTGCGCCCCTGCTTCAGGCTGACACCGAATTCCCCCTGCGCCGCGTTGCCGGCGAAATGCGCGAACTGCACGATGAAACTCTGATCGAGTCCCAGATCCTTGCGAAGCTGCTCGCGCTGCTCCGGTGTGGCGTCCTGACCGAGCAGGTTGTTGACCGGGTCGCCGACGTACTGGAACAGCATGAAGGCGATGAAGGCCACCGTCAGCATGACGACGACGGCCTGCGCCAGACGGCGAAGAATGAAAACCAGCATGAACGAGGGCCTCCGGCATGGGCTCGGGCGACGCGGCTTGTGACCTGCCCTGGCACGACCTGACCCCGGAGGCGGAGCGCTTCAGAAGGAACCCATCATCGAGGAGCGTTCGCCCCCCGGCAAGTGGGTTAGCCCTTGACGCGGCGTGAACGCGACGTCGCCCCAGCCGTCGCGCCACAACGGAAAAACCGCCCGAGGGCGGTTTCTGGCGGGGAGACGCGCGGAACACCACGCGCGGCAGCGCAGAGTCAGAACCGGTGGCGGATACCCACGATGGAACCGCCACGCTTCTCGGCATTGTTGGCGAAGCGGACCGCGCCTTCATGCTTCGTGTAGTCCAGCTCGAGGTAGACGTCGGTGCGCTTGGAGAAGGCGTAGTCGGCGACGAAGGCCAAGTAGTGCCCCTTGCTCTTGGTGTTGGCCAACGGCGCGCTGTAGTGCGTCTGTGTGGCATACCAGTAGTGGGCACCCAGGTTCAGCTGCGGCGTCAACTGATAGGCGGCGCCCGCGGAGATCATGTCCCGCTTCTTCACGTCGTTTGCTGCAGCGTTCAGCACGTTGCCCAGCAGGCCTGACGTGTAGGCAGCGCCCAGCAGACCGCCTTGGTCGAACTTGTTGCTCGCCCAGGACAGGTTGATGTACCACGGGCCCGCCGTGTACGCGCCACCGGCGGTGTAACCCTTGACCTTCTTGCCCAGGGTGTCCTCGACCTGCAGGAAGGCGCCACCGAAGGCGATGGGGCCCTGGTTGTAGCGCAGCAGGCCGCCGAACGACTTGTTCTGGGAGTTGCCTTCACCAGCGGACACCTGGATCTCGCCGCGAACGGGGCCGGTCTCGAACAGGTACTTGACCATGTTGTCCTGCCGCGCGCCCATCGACAGGCCGATCTCGGGCTTGTAGGCCTCGATGTAGGGCGAGTACTTGAACGACGCGTAGGTCGACGTGTAGATGTCGAACAGGATGTTGTATTGGCGACCCAGCGTGATGCGGCCGAAGTCTGCCGACTGGATGCCGACCCAGGACTGGCGCCAGAAGTCAGCGGCGGCCACGGTCCCGGTGTCGGAGTTCAGGCGGTGCTCGAGGTTGGCGATGGCCTTCAGACCGCCTCCCATGTCCTCCGTCACATTCACGCCGAGACGGCTCTGGGACATGCCGCCAGGGATGACCTGCTTCTCGGAGCTTCCGACGTTGGCGTTGCTGGTCCAGCGCAGACCGACGTCGACGATGCCATACAGCTGCACGCTCGACTGGGCCCAGGCGGCGCTGGTGCTCGCTGCCAGGATGCTCAGCGCCAAGGCGGCTTTTTCATGTGATGTCTCCTATCTATGTTTGGTGTGGTCGCCGAGATCGATTCTCAGCGAAGCCCCCAGACGGAGATGCTTTGTGTTGCACATCGCCCACGCGAGCAAACCCTGTCAAGTTTGTGACGGCACGGCAGAGGGAAAACCCGCGCTCACTGTCTACAAAATCCACAACAGTGCGTTGCGGCGACAGTGCTTGATCGACTCACGCAAGACCTGGCACCTGCGCGACACCAGGCCTACGGACAAACGTTGAGACGAAAAAAGCCGCCCCGAGGGGCGGCTTTCGTAGCGCAGTGCGCTGATCCGGAGATCAGAAGCTGTGCTTGATACCGACGTCCAGACCGCCGGACTTGCCACCGCGAGCGGCGTTGACGGCGTTGGTCGCAACCTTGAAGGCGGCGTTGTCGTTGTCGATGATCGACGCGGTCGAGTACAGCGCGGTGCGCTTCGACAGGTTGTGCTGGTAGCCGATCGTGAAGGCTTGAGCGTCGCCGCGCGTCGCCACGATAGCGTCAGCAGCGCCGTTGGTCTCAGCCTTGGTGTACTGAGCGGTCACCGAACCGGCAGCCGTCACCGGCACCACGGCGCCGATCGTGTACACGTTCTGCTTGCGCGAACCGAACTTCAGCTGGCTGTACAGGCCTTGGACCTTCACGACCTTGAAGTCGTAGCTGGCGCCCAGCGACAGTTGCTTGAACTTGGAGTTCAGCGCGTCGGTGGTCTGATAGCCACCAGCGACGTTCAGGTCGCCGGCCTTGTAGCCCAGACGGCCACCATACGACTTCTTGCCATCGGTGCCTTCACCAGCGGCCACGTCGAACGAACCGTACACGCCGCCCAGGTCGGCCGGCAGGAAGTACTGAACCAGGTTGTCGGCACGGTTAAACGTGTCGATGCCCGAACCCAGCTGGGTGTACGTGCGGGTGACGTCGCCCAGACCGGTGGTGGTGTAGACGTCGAAGTCGTCAACAACCAGGCGGGTCGAGGTCTTGCCACGGCCCAGACGGACTTCACCGAAGTCGCCCATCAGGCTCACGGAAGCACGACGGCCCCAGAAGCGGTTGGCGGACGACGTCGGTGCGTCACCAGCCGTGCCGGCGTCGGCAGCCAGGGCGCCTTCCAGCCAGAAGCCAGCCTTCAGGCCACCACCGAGGTCTTCAACGCCACGGACGCCGATACGGCTCGAGCTGCTGCCGTCGTTCGTCAGTTGCTTGACGTCTTGGCCGTTGGCCTTGGTGTAACGGGCAGCGACGTCGATCACGCCGAACAGCGTGACGGACGATTGAGCGGCAGCGGCACCAGCGAAACCAGCCAGCACAGCCAGCGCAACGAGAGATTTCTTCATTAGAGACTCCTAGATCTTCAATGAGGTTGCGGTTGGTAGATCGCCCGCAAACCAAGCTCCTGCAATGAAGCTGTGGTGTATTGCAACAGGTCCGATCCCGCCTGACCAGCCGCCACCCCGGAAAAGTCCTGATTTCGTTGGATCGAAGCAACGCGTATGGGATTAAAAAATTGTGTCATCACGCATTCGCACAAAGGATCAGCCGGCACCAGGGAACCACTTGACGCACGGCTTCTAAACTGTGGCGTCATGCCCACCGCGAGCATTCAAGATGGAATTTCAGCCTCCGCGCCCGGCGCGCATACTTTCTGGAGCGGACAAGTGGATATCCGCGCTGGATCACAGCTTGAAGACATTGGCGGGCGTCGCGCCGATGGCGAGGCGAGCGCCCGAAGCGGAATCCCCCGACGAACCGCTCGATGAGCCGCAGCGCAGGCTGGCCGCGTCGCTGATGCGGGTCAACCACGTCGGCGAAGTCTGCGCGCAGGCGCTCTACCGCGCCCAGGCACTGACCACCGGCGACCCGGCGCTGCGGCAACACCTGGAGCATGCGGCACAGGAGGAGATCGACCACCTCGCCTGGTGCGCCGGACGGCTCCAAGCGCTCAACGACCGTCCCAGCCTGCTCAATCCGCTCTGGTATGGCGGCGCCTTCGCGATCGGCGCCGTCGCGGGCCTGATCGGGGACAAGGTCAGCCTGGGCTTCGTCATCGAGACCGAGCGCCAGGTCGAGGCCCATCTCGCCAGCCACCTGGAGCGGCTCCCCGACGGGGACCGCAGTTCGCGGGCCATCGTGGCGCAGATGAAGGAAGAGGAAGCCCGCCATGCGGAGGAGGCCCGTGATCTCGGCGGTGTCGATCTGCCGGCGCCGGTGCGGGGCCTGATGCGCCTCGCGGCCAAGGTCATGACGGGGACGGCGCACTACCTCTAGAGGGCCGCCCCCACCGGCGGCGGGCGTCAGCCCTCGACGATCTCCACCGACGTGGTGATCGCCGCAGTCTTCGCCAGCATGATGCTGGCGGAGCAGTACTTCTCATGGGAGAGCTGGACCGCGCGCTCGACCGTGGCCTGCGGGAGGTTCTTCCCCGTCACGACGAAGTGCATGTGGATCTTCGTGAAGACCTTCGGATCGACCTCCGCGCGGTCCGCGCTCAGCTTGACCTGGCATCCGCGGACGTCGTGCCGGCCGCGCTTGAGGATCAGGACGACGTCATAGGCGGTGCAGCCGCCGGTGCCGGCCAGCACCGTCTCCATCGGCCGTGGCGCCAGGTTGCGGCCGCCGCCGTCCGGCGCGCCGTCCATGTTGATCATGTGGCCGCTGCCGGTCTCGGCAATGAAGCTCATGCCATCAGCGCCCATCCAGTTGATCGTGCATTCCATTCGTCGTTCCTTCGTTGCATGGGCCGTTCGAGCCATCCGGCGTCGATCTGACCCCATTTCCTGCATTGCCACGTCACGCGGCCACCCACTCTGGCGGTGATTTTGCGCATTTAGAGGCCCGACTCCAGGGCCGGAGGCCTCAAAAAATATTGCAGCGCAACATGCATCCCCCTAGAATTCTAGGCATGCGATAGCGCTACCCCACTCTGTGGGGTCTGCCCCGCACCGATTGTCTCCTCCACCGCCTCCATGGTGGATTCAGCCCGAGGCCACAAGCCTCGGGCTTTTTTCGTCCGGACGCACCCGCGGCACCGCGCAAGGCTCGCTCCTCCAATGGCGAAAGCGCGGCCGTCATCGCGGACCAGGCGTCTCCGCGCCTCGGGCAAACCCTGGCTATCATCGTCCGCCCGACTTCCGCCGCGCCCGCGCGGGAGGGGAACTGGAGGGATTTCCATGGCCGGCACCCGCCGCGCATCGCGCAAGACCACCTCGACGCGCCCATCGGCGCAACACCCTGCGTTACTCCCTGCCGATCAGAGTTATCTCCAACGGATTCTTAACGCCAAGGTGTATGAGGTCGCGCAGGAAACCTCCCTCGACGCCGCCCGCAATCTCTCCAAGCGCATTGGCAACAAGGTCTGGCTGAAAAGAGAAGATCAGCAGCCGGTATTCAGCTTCAAACTGCGGGGCGCCTATAACAAGATGGCAAATCTCGCGCCCGAGCAATTGGCGCGCGGGGTGATTTGCGCATCGGCGGGGAATCATGCCCAGGGCGTGGCGCTGTCGGCGAAGAAACTCGGCTGCCGCGCGGTCATCGTGATGCCGGTGACGACGCCCAAGGTCAAGATCGATGCCGTCCAGGCGCTGGGCGGCGAAGTCGTGCTGGCCGGGGAGTCCTTCACCGACGCCTATGGCCACGCGCTGGAACTCGAACAGCAGCAGGCCCTGAGCTTCGTCCATCCGTTCGACGATCCCGATGTCATCGCCGGCCAGGGCACCATCGCGATGGAGCTGCTGCGACAGCATCCGGGACCGATCGACGCGATCTTCGTCGCGATCGGCGGCGGCGGACTGATCTCGGGAGTGGCGGCCTACATCAAGGCCGTGCGGCCGGAGATCAAGGTCATCGGCGTCCAGACCAAGGACTCGGACGCCATGGTGCGTTCCGTGCGCGCCGGCAAGCGGATCACGCTCAACGACGTGGGCCTGTTCTCGGACGGCACCGCGGTCAAGTTGGTCGGCGAGGAAACCTTCCGCATCTGCCGCGAACTGGTCGACGACTACCTCCTCGTCGACACCGACGCCGTCTGTGCCGCGATCAAGGACGTCTTCGTCGACACGCGCAGCATCCTGGAACCGGCCGGCGGGCTCGGCGTCGCGGCGATCAAGCAGTACGCGGCGCAGCACGGGACGAAGGGCGAGACCTACGTCGCCATCACCTGCGGCGCGAACATGAACTTCGACCGGCTGCGCTTCGTCGCCGAGCGGGCCGAAGTCGGCGAGGAGCGCGAAGCACTGTTCGCCGTCACCATCCCGGAGGAACGCGGCAGCTTCCGGCGCTTCTGCGAGCTGGTCCAGGGCCGCAGTGTCACGGAGTTCAATTACCGCATCTCCGACCAGCAGGTGGCGCACGTCTTCGTCGGCGTGGCCATCACCAAGCGTGAGGAGGCTGACAAGCTGGTCCGCAGCTTCGAGCGGCACCGCTTCGCCACGGTCGACCTCACCGACGACGAGCTGGCCAAGCAGCACGTCCGCCACATGGTCGGCGGACGGACCGAACTCGCGAAGAACGAACGCCTGTTCCGCTTCATCTTCCCGGAACGGCCCGGCGCGCTGATGCGCTTCCTGTCCAGCATGAGCCCGGACTGGAACATCAGCCTGTTCCACTATCGCAACCAGGGCGCGGACTACGGGCGCATCCTCGTCGGCCTGCAGGTCCCGAAGGGCGACGGCAAGGCGTTCAAGACCTTCCTGGACCAGTTGAACTACCCGTACACCGAAGAGACCGACAATCCGGTGTACCGGCTCTTCCTGCGCTGACCCGCGTCAAGCGCCCGTGACCGTGCGGGCGCCCCGTCGTGCAACCGAGCGCGTGGTTACGGCTTGACACCAACGGTTGCCCCCGGGACAAGGGGCAGACGCGAGGCGTCGGGGGCAATTGCCGATGGTCTGCCAGCGGCGCGGCCCGAGAATGGCGGTCCCCATGTCCATCCATCAGTCCCTCATCTCGCCGACCGCCAATCCGGAGCTGGAACGCGCCCTGCGCCAGCGCCTGGAACGCCGCTGCACGCTGGCCGGCCGGCTGGGTGAACTGGAGCCGCTCGCCGTGCGGCTGGGGTTGATCCAGGCAACACAGACGCCGAAATTCCGCGACCCGACGCTGGTGCTGTTCGCCGCCGATCACGGGCTGGCGGTGGACGGCATCGCATTGCCGAACGGCCGCAGCACGCGGGAGCAGGCCCTGCTCGCGCTGCAGCACCGGCTGCCCTCCACGGTCTTCGCGCGCAACCAGGGCATGCACGTGACCGTCGTCGACTGCGGCATCGCCGAGCCGCTCAGCCCCCAGCAGCGCCTGCTCGCACGCAAGATCGCGCATGGGACGCGGAACTCGCGGGCCGGTCCGGCGATGACCGTGGAACAGGCGCATGCCGGCGTTCGCGTCGGCATGGAGATTTCCGACAACCTCGCGGGCAATGTCATCGCCTGCGCGGGACTGGGCCAGGGGTCGCTGGAGGCGTCGGCCCTGGTGCTGTCGCGGCTGATGGACATGCCGGTGCAGGACTTCATCATTTCCGGCCCCGACATGCCGCACGACGACCTCTCTCATCTGATGCTGGTGCTTCAAGGCGCCCAGCAGCGGCATCGCGAGGTGCAGGAACCGATGGCCGTGCTCGCGGCCTTCGGCGGATTCGAACTGGCGGTGATGGTCGGCGCGATGCTGGTCGCGGCGTCGAAGCGGCAACTGATCCTCGTGGACGGCATCCCGGCGTGCGCGGCGTTGAAGGTGGCGTCCATGATCGCGCCGCCGGTCACCGATTACGCGGTGTTCTGCCGCAGCACCACCCATCGCGGGTTGGACGAGGCGCTCCAGCTGTTCCATGCGGCCGCGCTGCTGGAACTCGGCATGGAGTGCGGCGACGGCACCGGCTCGACCTTGGCGTGGCCGTTGGTCCGTTGCGCCGCCGCGCTGCTGACGGAAGTCCAGGACCTGCCCGACGGCACCATCCACAGTCGTCCGTCCGACCTGCGCGATACGGGCCCCGGCAACGCGGCCGCGCTGCACACGGGCTCAGGCCGGTCGACCTTGGGCAGCAAGTACTGACCCCTCATCGGGCGCCCGGCGCCATCGGCGCGGGGGCGGCGGCCTCGGGGGCGCCAGACGCGCTACCTCTTTGGAATTACTTGATCGGATTGTTACTGCCGTCACCCGGAGGCATCTGCGGCAGCGAACCGGTGACGGCCGTCGGCGGCACGATGCCGTCCGGCCCCGGTGCCCCGGCGTGCGGCTGCATCTGCGGACCGGCGAAGTTCGGCGGCGGGGCCATGCCGCCACCCGGCGCGAACTGCGGCGGCGGCGCGAGCACCAGGTCCGGCGCGCCCGGCGCGAGGCTCAACCGGACGGTCACCGCGGTGCCGGTGCCCAGGCCCACGTCGCGACGATTGATCTCGATCAGCTTCAGGTCGCCATCGACGGGAAAGCCCATGCGCACGGGCTTCGGCACGCCCCCGGCGGTCGCGATCAGCGCCACGCCCTCACCGGGATAACGCCCACCCGCCGTCGGTGCGACCACCCCCAGCAGTTGATAGCGCGAAGAGGCGGACTCGACCGGGGCCTCTGCCGCCTTGGCGGCAGCGAAGAGTCGGGTCCAGTCGGCGGGGACGCTCTCGGCGATCGCGGAGCGCGTCATGGCGGGGGCCTGCGGGCCCTTCACCATCAACGTCAACGACCAGTAAGCGAGGCTCGCCGCCATCGCCGCCCAGACTACGAAGCTTAACCATCGTGCATGCATCCGACGATTATGATGCAGCGCGATGGGCCACCAAGGGCGGCTCCACGAGGATTGCAACACCATGCGTCGACCCTTCTCCAAGTTCTCTCCGCGCCGTGCTCGCGGCTTCACGCTGATCGAACTGATCGTCGCCATCACCATCGTCGCCGTCATGGGCGCGGTGGTCGTGCCGGCGGTGATGAACCACGTGTCCGAAGCACGCCGCACCGCGGCCCGCTCCGATGTGAACACGCTGATGCAGGCGCTCAAGCTCTACAAGATGGACAACGGCCGCTATCCGAGCGGCGAGCAGGGCCTGGGCGCGCTCGTGGCCAAGCCGACCAACGGCCCGGCGGCGCCGAACTGGAAGGTCTACATCGAGAAGCTGCCCAAGGATCCCTGGGGCAACCCATACCAGTACGACAACCCCGGCCTGAAGGGCGAGATCGACATCTACAGCCTGGGTGGGGACGGCAAGCCGGGCGGCGAAGGTTCCGACGCCGACATCGGATCCTGGGAATAAGCGCGCGGCCTGCCGTGCGCTTCGCTCCCTCCCCCACCGACCGCCCAGAGCCGTGCGCGCGCGTCCGTCCGGCCGACCCCAGCGCGGCTTCACGCTGATCGAGCTGATCGTCGCGATCACGATCGTGGCGATCGCCAGCGCCACCGTCGCGGTGGCCGTGCGCGACCGGGCCGACGTGCAGCTGGAGCGCGAGGCGCTGCACCTGGCCTCGGTGCTCGAGACAGCCCGCTCGGAAGCGCGCGCGGCGTCGCTCGACGTGCGCTGGATCCCCGATTCGAGCAACGACGCCACCCGCTACCGCGTCACCGGCCTGCCGGCCGCGCTGGTCAAGCGCCTGGAACTGGAACGTCCCTGGCTGGGCGAGCCGCCGATCGTCGAGATCGAGGGCGCCACCATCAATGGACGTTCGATCCGCCTCGGCCCGGAACCGCTGATCGGCGCGCAGCGCGTGACGCTGATCCGCGGGGATCACCGCATCACGCTGGTCACGGACGGGCTGCGACCGTTCGCGATCGCGAAGGGCGGCGCATGAGACCCGCCATTCACACGCGGCGCGCGCGCGGCTTCACGCTCGTCGAGGTGCTGGTGGCGCTGACCATCGTCGCGCTCTGCCTGGCGGCCGGCCTGCGCGCGGCCGGCGCGATGACCTCCAACTCGGACCGGCTCGCGATCAACTCGCTGGCGCAGTGGTGCGCCGAGAACGAGCTCACCGAGATGCGCCTGACCAAGGCCTTCCCGGGCATCGGCGACAACAGCATCAGCTGCTCGCAGCTCGGCCGCGATTTCAACGTCAAGATGATCGTGCGCGGCACGCCGAATCCGAACTTCCGCCGCGTCGAGGCCCAGGTCTTCGACGACCGCGACCGCCCGCTGCTGACGATCACCACCATCGTGGGACGCAACTCCTGATGCGCCGCGCGACAGGCCCTTCCCGGCGCGCGGCGCGCGGGTTCACGCTGATCGAGGTCGTCGTCGCGCTCGTCGTGATGGCGGTGATGTCGGTCATGGCGTGGCGCGCGGTCTCGACGCTCACCACCAGCCGCGAGCGCAACGAGGCCGCGATGGATCGCGCCGAGACGCTGCAGACCCTGATCCGCCAGTGGGAGCTGGATCTGCGAGAGGTGCAGAAGAGCGACGTGTTCGACGCGTTGACGTTCGACGGCGCGACGCTGCGCATCACGCGCCGTCGCGAGACGGGCCTGCAGCTGGTGGTCTGGCAGCTCAAGGAAGGCCGCCTGGCGCGGTGGGAGTCGCAGACGCTGGCCAACGCCGATGCCTTGCGGGACGCGTGGTTCCGCAGCCAGCAGCTCAACGCCAAGGAGATGCGGGACCTGCCGGGGCTGGATCGCGTCCTCGGCTGGCAGATGTACTTCTTCCAGCAAGGGGCCTGGGCCAACGCGCAATCCTCGCTCGACAGGAACGACGACAAGGACCAGGCGAACAAGTCCCAACCGTCGAACAGCATGCCGGAAGGCGTCCGCATGCGGCTGCAGTTCGGTGAGGACAGCGGTTATCGCGGCGAACTGATCCGTGAAGTCTCGGTGGAGGCCGGCAGCTGATGCGCACCGCCCTGCCCCGCCCGCCGCGCCGGATGCGACCGCCGCGCGGCGCCGCACTGCTCACCGCGCTGCTCATCGTCGTGCTGGTGACCACCCTCTCCGCCGCGATGCTGTGGCGGCAGTCGCGCTCGATCCAGATCGAAGCCGCCGATCGCGGCCGCGCCCAGGCGGACTGGGTGCTGCAGGGCGCGCTCGACTGGGCCCGGCTGATCCTGGCCGAGGACGCCAAGGCCTCCCGCAGGAACGTCGAGGGACAGAGCGACAACCTGGGCGAAGTCTGGGCCGTGCCCCTGGCAGAAGCGCGGCTGTCGAGCTTCCTGTCGCAGGACGAGAACAAGTCGGAGGACGCCGGTCCGGACGCCTTCCTCTCGGGCCACATCGACGATGCGCAGGGCCTGTTCAACCTGCGCAACCTCGAGACGCAGCCGGCACAGCCGCAGCCCGGGCAGGCGCCGGATACGCAGGCCGCGCAGAAGGCCATCGACAACCTGAACGCGGCACGCCGGATCTTCCAGCGGGCGGGCATGAGCGCATCGATCGCCGAACAGGTCCAGAAGAGCCTCATCGCCTCGGCGGGCGGCAAGGGCTCGGACCAGCAGGGCGATGTGCCGCTGAGACCGGCCCGGATCGACCAGCTGCGCTGGTTCGGCCTCAACGATGAACAGGTCGCGCGGCTGAGCACGCTGGCCGTGCTGCTGCCCAAGGCGCAGACCACGCTGAACCTCAACACCGCCTCCCGGGAGGTCATCGCGGACGTCCTGGGCGTGGACCTCGGCGTCGCCGACAGCATCGTCCGGGCCCGTCAGAGCAAGGCCTTCACGGCCTGGGACGAGCGTCTCACGTCGCTGGTGCCGGGGATCCCCGCCACCGACACGCGCCAGCAGATGGCCGCCTTCACGTCGGCCTACTTCTTCGTCGAAGGCCAGCTGCGGATGGACGACCGGATCCTGGCGCAGCGATCGCTGGTATTCCGGGACGGCACCAACGTGCGCGTCATCGACCGCCAGCGGCTGCAACGCCAGTCGACCCTGGCGGGAACGACCAACGGCTACGGAGCCACGCCTTGAACGCCCGGGATGGCGTCGCGCGCCACCCACACGCGCTTGAAACGATTGGAAAGAAGAGGGACGGGATGCATGCACTTGTAAGGGGGTCGTCTACGGGCTTGCTCGGGGGCGCCGGAGGCCAATCCGTCATCCAAGCCCTCCTAGAATCCGCGTTCTCATGAGTACCCTGCTCATCCTCCTGCCGGCCAGCCCGCCTCAGAACGGCGCCGCCCCGCACGACTACGAATTCTGGTTCAGCCACGACGCGCAAGCGCCGGCCCACGCACGCGGGCACGGACAGCGCGCCCCGCTGGACGCGATGCCGCACGCCGACCGCGTCGTGCTGCTGCTCGGCGACGACCAGGTCAGCTGGCTTCCCGCGCAACTGCCCAAGATCAAGGGCGCAAAGTTGCGCAGCGCCGTCGTCGGCGTGATGGAGGACCACCTGCTCGAGGACCCCGAGCGGCTGCACCTCGCGCTGATGGAGAGCCGCGACGTCGAAGGCCAGTCGCACTGGATCGCCGTGACCGCGCGC
Organism: Roseateles chitinivorans; assembly: GCF_050632235.1. GTDB lineage: Bacteria > Pseudomonadota > Gammaproteobacteria > Burkholderiales > Burkholderiaceae_C > Roseateles > Roseateles chitinivorans_A. The sequence goes on from NZ_CP192584.1 coordinate 6,279,336, forward strand.
GAACCGTTGCGCACGCACCTGCAGGCGATGGAAGCCGCCGGGCTGATGGTCGAATCGCTGCGCCCGCTGTCGTGGCCGCAGGCCCCGATGGCAAGGAGGGCGGCCACGTCGACGCCGGTCCCGACGACCGCGCCCGGCTGCGCGTCTTCCGGGCCGACGGCGTCGCCACCTTCCCGCTGGACAGCGGCGGCCTGCGCGGCTGGCTGGGCGAGGACTGGTGGGCCGACGCCCCGGTGTCCGCCAGCCCGGCCGCGTCCGCCCAGGCCGAGCAGTGGCTGGGTCGCAAGGTGCAGGTGCTCAACGACACCGATCGCATCTGGGCCGCCCGCGAGGCGCCGATCAATCTGCTGCAGTTCGACCTGACACCGCGCCAGCGCGGCTGGCGACGCGTGCATCAGGCCTGGCAGACGCTGCAGACGCCGACCTGGCGGCCGTTCCGCTGGGGCCTGGTGGGCCTGATCGCCGTCCAGGTGATCGGCCTGAACGCGATGGCCTGGCAACAGGGCCGCGCCATCGACGCGCGCAAGACCGAGCAGGAAGCGCTGCTGCGGCAGGCCTTCCCGCAGGTCCGCGTGGTCCGTGACGCCCGCGCCCAGATGGTGCGCGAGACCGAGGCGCTGCGCGGCGGCGCGGGTCAGGTCGGTCCCGGCGATCTCGAGGACCTGCTCGGCGCCGTCGCCCGCGTGTGGCCGCAAGGCGAGCCGCCGCTGCCCAACATCCGGTTCGAGCAAGGGCGGCTGCTTCTGGCCGGCCTGTCGCCGCCGCAGCGCGCGCAACTGCGCGATCGGCTCGCCCAGGACCCCGTCCTGCGGGTCGCCGAGGACGGCGACGCACTCCAACTCAGCCTGCGACCCGACAACCGATGAACAGCCTCACGACCATGCAACGGGACCTCGTGGCCCGCTGGCGGGCCGCCGCACCGCGCGACCGGCTGATCGCGCGGGTGACCGCCGTGATCGTCAGCCTGCTCCTGCTGTGGCTGATCGCCCTCGCGCCCGCCTGGGGCACGCTGCGCAAGGCGCCGGGCGAGATCGACCGGCTCGATCGCGAACTCCAGCAGATGCGCACCATGGCGCAGCAGGCGCAGGCCTTCAAGCAGGCGGTGCCGGTGTCCACCGAGCAGTCGATGACGGCCCTGAAGGCCGCCACCGCGCGGCTCGGACCGGCAGCCGAACTGACATTCAGCGGCACGCAGGCCCAGCTGCGGCTGCGCGGCGTGCCGGGCGGCGCGCTGGCCCTGTGGATCAGCGAGGCGCGCCAGGGCGCGCGCGCGCGTCCTCAGGAGGCCGAACTGCAGAACGGTCCGCAGGGTTTCAGCGGCCGGATGACGCTGCAGCTGCCCGCGGCGACGGGGACCTGAGCGATGGCCCGCAAGTCTCGCTTCAGTCAGTCGGCTTTCCAGCAGTCGGCCTTCATGCAGTCGGCCTTCATGATCCTGGCCGCGCCGGGCAAGGTCGTGGCCCTGGTCCGCAACGATCGAGCCGCCGCACGCTGGGCGTGTGTCGGCGCCCTGCTGGGCCTGCTGACCGCGGTCGTCGTCTGGGCCCCGGCGGCCTGGCTGGCCAAGGCGGTGGCGTCGGCGACGAATGAACGGCTGCTGCTCGCCGACGCGCGCGGCAGCCTCTGGAACGGCAGCGCGCGCGTGATCCTGAGTCCGGGCGAGGGCAGCCGCGACGCGAGCGAACTGCCGCAACGCCTGGCCTGGTCGCTGCGCCCGACGTGGATCGACGGCGGTCTGGGCGTACGGCTGACGCTGGACCAGTCCTGCTGCATCAAGCCCGGCGCGCCGATGACGGCGGGCTTCGGCATGAACCGCCTCACCGTGCGCCTGCCCGACGCCACGCCCGAGCAGCCGTGGATCCGATGGCCCGCGGCCTGGCTGGCGGGACTCGGCACGCCCTGGAACACGCTGGCGCCGGATGGCGTCATCGCCGTCAGCGCACAGGGCTTCGTCTTCGACGGCCGGGGTCAGACGATCAACGTGAGCGGGCTGGCCCTGGTCGAACTGCGCGACTTCTCGTCGCGGCTGGCGCAGGTGGCGCCGCTGGGCAGCTACCGGATGGGCCTGGTGGGCGGCGGTCCGGCGCCGCAGCTGATCCTGACGACGAGCCAGGGCCCGTTGCAATTGAGCGGCCAGGGCACCCTGGGCGCGACGCGGACGCAATTCCGCGGCGAGGCGACAGCCGCGCCGGGCAGCGAAGCCGCATTGGCCAATTTGTTGAACATCATCGGGCGCCGCGAGGGCGTGCGCTCGATCATCTCGGTGGGATGAGCATGAACAAGCACATGATGCGACCGACGGCGCTGGGCGTCGCGATCACCCTGATCGCGGGCAGCCTGCCGATGCAGGTCGGCGCACAGTCGAGCCAGCAGCAGAACCGCCGGCAACCCGCCGTGCGCGCGAGCACGCCGGTCACGCTGAACTTCGTCAACACCGACATCGAGGCAGTGTCGCGCGCGATGTCCGCCGCGATCGGCAAGCCGATCCTCGTCGACCCGCGGGTCAAGGGCACGATGACGCTGACCGCCGAGCAGCCGGTGCCGGTGCAGGAGGCCTACCTGAGCTACCTGGCCTCGCTGCGCGGCATGGGCTTCGCGATGGTCGAGGCCGGCGGGCTGCTGAAGCTCGTGCCCGAGGCCGAAGCCAAGCTGCAGACCGGCTCGGTGACCATCGCCGGGGAATCGCGCTCGCGCGGCGACCAGGTCGTCACGCAGATCTTCAAGCTCAGCCACGAGAACGCGAACAACCTGGTCGCGGTGCTGCGTCCGCTGATCACGCCGAACAACACGATCAACGCGAACCCGGGCAACAACAGCCTGGTCATCACCGACTACGCCGACAACCTGCAGCGCATCAGCCGCATCGTGGCGGCGCTGGACCAGCCGTCCAACACCGACATCGAGGTGATCCCGCTGCGCAACGCGGTGGCCTCGGACATCGTGCAGCTGGTGCAACGGCTGACGGACGGCGGCGGCGGCGCGCCGGGCGTCCAGGTGCAAGGCGGTGGCGGCGGCAGCGGCAGCGTGATGGCCGATCCGCGCAGCAACGCGCTGATCGTGCGCGCGGCCAATCCGGCCAAGCTGATGCAGCTGCGCGCGATGATCGCCAAGCTCGACCAGCCCAGCAGCGACACCGGCGGCAGCATCCGCGTGATCTACCTGAAGAACGCGGACGCGGTGCGCCTGGCCACGGTGCTGCGCGCGGCGTACACGAACAACGCGGGGCCCGGCGCGGGCGGCTCCAACAGCGGCGGCGGCACCGGCAACTTCGCCGGCGCGCAGACCGGCAGCTCGGGGCAGTCGGGCGGCTTCGCGGGCAACAGCGGGTCCTTCGGCGGCAGCTCGTCGGGCTCGGGTTCCAGCGGATCGAGCGGCAGCGGCGGCGCCTCGACGCAGGTCAGCCAGACCGCGCAGGTGAGCACCGGCGGCTTCGTGCAGGCCGACCCCGCGACCAACTCGCTGATCATCACGGCGCCGGAGCCGATGTACCGCCAGATCCGCGCGGTCGTCGAGCAGCTCGACACGCGCCGTGCGCAGGTCTACGTCGAAGCGCTGATCGTGAAGGTCGACGCCAGCAAGGCCGGCCAGTTCGGCGTGCAGTTCCAGCAGCTGTTCGGCGAAGGCGCGGTCGGCACCAACTTCGGCACCGGCTTCTCGAACATCCTGAACCTGACGGCCGCCACGGCCGGCGGCACCACGGGCGTCAGCAGCGCCATCGCGAGCGGCGGCATTCCGACCGGCCTGAACGTCGGCATCATCAAGAAGGTCGGCAGCCTCTACACGCTGGGCGCCATCGCGAACGTGCTGGGCTCCGTGTCCGGGACGAACGTGCTGTCCACGCCCTCGCTGATCGTGCAGGACAACGAGGAAGCCGATCTGCTGATCGGCAGCAACGTCCCGGTGCTGACCGGCAACTCGACGACGACCTCGGGCACCACCACCAGTCCCTTCCAGACCTTCGAGCGTCGCGACGTCGGTCTGCGCCTGAAGGTGCGCGCCACCGTCGGCGAGAACGGCACCGTGCGCATGAAGGCCTACCAGGAGAACTCCAGCGTCGTGGCCTCAGTCAACTCGGGCACGCAGGGCCCGACCTTCGACAAGAGCGCGGTGGAGACCTCGGTGACGCTGGAGGACGGCCAGGTGCTGGTGCTCGGCGGCATGCTGAAGGACGAATACATCGACGGCGAGGACAAGGTGCCCGGCCTGGGCGACATCCCCATCCTGGGCAACCTGTTCAAGAACCAGAGCCGCAAGCGGACCAAGTCCAACCTGATGATCTTCCTGCGTCCGGTGGTGCTGCGCACGCCGGAAAGCGCGGCGGCGCTGACGATGGACCGCTACGACGCGATCCGCGCCTACCAGCAGGAATCGCAGCCGAAGAGCACCCTGGTGCTGCCCGACACCGGGGCCCCGCTGCTGCCGGAGAAGCCGGCGTCGGTGCCCGGCGGCACGCTGCCCCAGCAACTGCCGCTGCCGGTGTATCCGGCCTCGTCGCCGGTGCCGGGCCCGGCCAAGGCGCCGGGCGATGCGGCCAGCGGCCCGCAAGGCCGCTGAGCCCGGAGCGATCATGGGCAGCCGCCATCCCCTTCCCTACGCCGTCGCCAAGGCGCAGCAACTGCTGATCGAGGACGACGGCCAGCAGCGCACGCTGTGGGCGTCGCCCGCGCTGACGCTGCCGGTGCTGTCGGAACTGCAGCGCGTCTACGCGCCGACGCGCATCGAATGCCTGAGCGTGGCCGAGCTGTCGGCGCGCATCCAGTCCGCCTATGCCGGCGGCGAGGACAACGCCGCGCTGGTGATCGGCGAGGTCGAGAACGCCGTCGACCTGTCGCGCATGATGCAGGACCTGCCGGCGGTCGAGGATCTGCTGGAAGCCGCCGACGACGCGCCTATCATCCGGATGCTGAACGCGCTGCTGACGCAGGCCGCGAACAACGGCGCGAGCGACATCCACATCGAACCCTACGAGCGCGAGAGCTCGGTGCGCTTCCGCGTCGACGGCACGCTGCGCGAGGTCGTGCGGCCGAACCGCGCGCTGCACGCGGCGCTGATCTCGCGGCTGAAGATCATGGCGGAGCTCGACATCGCCGAGAAGCGGCTGCCGCAGGACGGCCGGATCTCGCTGCGCATCGGCGGCCGCGCGATCGACGTGCGCGTGAGCACGCTGCCGTCGGCGCACGGCGAGCGCGCGGTGCTGCGTCTGCTGGACAAGTCGGAATCGCGCTTCACGCTCGCCGCGCTGGGCATGGACGGCGAGCGGCTGGAACGCTTCCAGCGCGTCGTGCAGCAGCCGCACGGCATCGTGCTGGTGACGGGTCCGACGGGCTCGGGCAAGACGACGACGCTGTATGCGGCGCTGCAGACGGTGGACACGTCGACGACGAACGTGCTGACCGTCGAGGACCCGATCGAATACGAGCTGCCCGGCATCGGCCAGACGCAGGTGAACTCGCGGATCGACCTGACCTTCGCGAAGGCGCTGCGCGCGATCCTGCGCCAGGATCCGGACGTGATCATGATCGGCGAAATCCGCGATTACGAGACGGCGCAGATCGCGATCCAGGCCTCGCTGACGGGTCACTTGGTTCTGGCGACGCTGCACACGAACGACGCGGTGAGCGCGGTGACGCGCCTGACCGACATGGGCGTGGAGCCCTTCCTGCTGAGCTCGTCGCTGCTGGGCGTGCTGGCGCAGCGGCTGGTGCGCAAGCTGTGCCCGGTGTGCAAGTCGCCCGAGCCGATCCCCGGCGGCGGCACGCGGTATCACCCGGTGGGCTGCTCGTCCTGCTCGAGCAGCGGCTACAAGGGCCGGACCGGCGTGTACGAGCTGATGGTCTGCGACGGCGCGATCCGCAGCCTCATCCACAACCAGGCCCCGGAGTCCGCGATGCTGGAAGCCGCGCGCGCGAACGGCCTGCGCTCGATGCGCGAGGACGGCGACCGGCTGGTGGCCACGGGCATCACGTCCGAAGAGGAAGTGCTGCGGGTCACCCGCGAGTGATCGCGGTGATGACACGGACGCACGAGCAGTAGAGACACGAGGTTCCGAGCGATGCCCGCCTTCAAGTACGACGCCCTGGACGCGTCCGGCAAAGCCCGCCAAGGGCTGCTGGAGGCGGACACCCTGAAAGCCGCGCGGTCGCAGTTGCGGACGCAGGGACTGGTGCCGCTGGAGGTGAAGGCGGTGGCGGCGCAGCCGGGCAAGCAATCGCGTTTCACCCGCCGCGCTTTCAAGGCCGCCGGTCTGGCGGTGTGGACGCGGCAGCTCGCGGGACTCGTCGCGGCGGGGCTGCCGCTGGAGCGCTCGATGGCGGCGCTGGCCGACGAAGCCGACGATCCGCGCCAGCGCGAACTGATGTCGCAGCTGAAGGCGGAGATCAACGCGGGCTCGTCGTTCGCGCGCGCACTGGGCCTCGCGCCCCGCGAGTTCGACGACGTCTACCGCGCGGTGGTCGCCGCCGGCGAGCAGAGCGGCGCGCTCGGCCCCGTGCTGGAGAGCCTGGCGGACGACCTCGAGGAACAGCAGCGGCTGCGCTCGGAACTCTTCGGCGCACTGGCGTATCCGGTGATCGTCTGCATCATCGCGGTGCTGGCGGTCAGCTTCCTGCTGACCTACGTGGTGCCGCAGGTGGCGGCGGTGTTCACGCAGACGCGGCAGACCCTGCCGCTGCTGACACGCATCATGATGGGCACGTCCGACGTGCTGCGGAACTGGGGCCTGTTGATCCTGATCGTCGTCGTCGGCGGGGCCTTCGGCATGAGGCAGGTGCTCAAGCGCGACGGACCGCGACAGCGCTTCGACGCGGCCTTCCTCAACGTGCCGGTGCTGGGCCGGCTGGCGCGCGGGTACAACGCGGCGCGCTTCTCGGGCACGCTGGCGATGCTGGCGGGCGCGGGGGTGCCGATCCTGAAGGCGCTGCAGGCCGCGGCGGAGACGCTGTCCAACAGCGCGATGCGCGCCGACGCGATGGACGCGCTGGTGCAGGTCCGCGAAGGCGCGCCGCTGGGCGCGGCGCTCGCGGGCAAGAAGCGCTTCCCGGGTCTGCTGTCGATGTTCGCCCGGCTGGGCGAGCAGACGGGTCAACTGCCCGACATGCTGCAGCGCGCGGCCAAGCAGCTCGGCAATGAAGTGAAGCGACGCGCGATGACGCTGGCGACGCTGCTGGAGCCGCTGCTGATCGTGGCGATGGGCGGCGTGGTGATGCTGATCGTGCTGTCGGTGCTGCTGCCGATCATCGACATGAACAAGCTGGCGGCTCAGTAGGGCCCGCTGCCGGCGCCCGCGCGCCGATCCACCGGCGCCGGGCCGCGGCCTATCATCCGGCCCATGCCTGCCTCTCTCGACGGCCGCCTTGTCGTGGCCCTTTCCTCTCGCGCCCTGTTCGACTTCGAAGAAGAGAACCAGCTCTTCGAGGACAGCGACGACCGCGCCTACATGCGCCTGCAGCAGCAGCGCCTGGACGAGCCCGCCAAGCCCGGCACCGCGTTCTCCCTCGTGCGCAAGCTGCTCGCGTTCAACGCGCCCGGCGGGACGCCGCGCGTCGAGGTGGTCGTGCTGTCGCGCAACGACCCGATCTCCGGCATGCGCGTGTTCCGCTCCGCGCAGCATTACGGCCTGAACATCGAACGCGGCGTCTTCACGCGGGGCCACAGCCCCTGGCGCTATCTGAAGCCGCTCAAGGCTCAGCTCTTCCTCTCCGCCAACGAGGACGACGTGCGATCTGCGCTCGTCGCGGGCGTCGCGGCGGCCCGTGTTTTCCCGCAGTCGGCGCGCGCCTCCGCCGCCTATCCGGATGAGCTGCGCATCGCCTTCGACGGCGACGCGGTGCTCTTCTCCGACGAGGCCGAACAGGTCTACCAGCGCGACGGCCTCGACGCCTTCCAAGAGCATGAGATCGCCCGCAAGCTGACCCCGCTGCCCGCCGGTCCGTTCAAGCAGGTGCTGCATGAGCTGCAGCGCCTGCAGGACGCGCCCGCCGTGCCGATGCGCCTGCGCACCGCGCTCGTCACCGCCCGCAGCGCCCCCGCCCACGAGCGCGCCATCCGCACGCTGATGGACTGGGACGTCGAGGTCGACGAGGCCATGTTCCTGGGCGGCCTGCCCAAGGGCGAATTCCTCCGGGAATTCGAGCCCGACTTCTTCTTCGATGACCAGCATGGCCACGTCCAGAACGCCGTCCCGCACGTGCCCGCCGGGCATGTGGCCATGGGGGTGACGAACCGCTGACGCCGAAACGCGGCGCCAGAATCCGCGCCGCATGACTTCCGGCTGCCGTCAGGCCGGTCCCCTCCACATTCCGACGCTCCGCTCCGGACTCCCACAAGGAAGACCCACGATGCGCATCACGCTCCGTCGCCTGGCCATCGCCACGGCCTGCTCGATGGCCACCCTCGCCATCGCCGCCGAATCCACCGCCTCCGCGGCCGCCAGCTCGGTGGCCGCCGCGGGCACCGCCGACGCCGTCGCCCGCGGCGCCCCTGCCCGGCCGGCCGTCACCGATCCCTCGCTCGGCTTCTACCGCCAGCCCGCGCTGCGCGGTGACCGGCTGGTCTTCGTCGCCGAGGGCGACCTCTGGCAGGCCAGCGCCGCCGGCGGCACCGCCCAGCGCATCACCACGCACGGCGGCGCGGAAACCTTCCCCGCCGTCTCGCCCGACGGCCGCTGGATCGCCTTCGTCGGCCAGCAGGAATCGGCCGGCGACGTGTTCGTGATGCCGGCAGCCGGCGGCGTCGCCCGCCGCCTGACCTGGGACACCGGCGCCGTGCGCGTCTGGGGCGTCACCGCCGAGAACGAGGTGCTCTACTCCGGCGCCACCGAGCGCGGCGAACCCGGCACCCAGCTGCATCTGGTCTCCCTGATCACCGGCTCGCACCGCGCGCTGCCCGTGGGCCAGGCCAGCGACGGCGCGCTCAGCGCCGACGGCAAGACCCTGTACTTCACCCGCAACGGCCTGCGCGGCGACAACGCCCGCCAGTACCGCGGCGGCGCCCTCGCGCGCCTGTGGGTGATGGACCTCTCCGGCACCGCCGAGGCGAAGCCGCTGTTGCCCGAAGGCGCCAACGACCGCCGCCCGATGCCCTACAAGGATGCGGCCGGCAACGCGCGCGTGGCCTTCCTGTCCGACCGCGACGGCACCTACAACCTGTGGTCCGTGAAGGCCGACGGCTCCGACCCGCAGCAGCACACCCGCCACAAGGGCTGGGACGTCCGTCATGCGAGCCTGGACGGATCGCAGGCAGTCTATGCCCTCGGCGCCGACCTCTATCGCGTCGACCTCAATGGCAGCGCCGCCGAACAGAAGATCGCCATCAGCCTGGGCGGCGACTACGACCAGCAACGCAAGCGCTGGGTCACCCGTCCGCAGGATTACCTGACCGCCGTCTCGCTGTCGCCGAACGGCGAGCAGGTCGTCATGACCTCGCGCGGCCGGCTGGCCACGCAGGGCGTCGGTCCGCTGCGTCGCGCCGAGCTGCCCGTGCCCACCGCCCTCACCGACGCCGGCCGCTGCCGCGACAACGCCTTCAGCGGCGACAGCCAGTCGGTGTTCGCGCTCTGCGACTTCAGCGGTGAACTGGAGATCTGGCGCTTCGCCGCCAACGGCACCGGCCAGCCCAAGCAGATCACCGAAGGCGCGGTCGCGATGCGGCGCACGCTGTCGCCATCGCCGGACGGCCGCTGGATCGCACACGCCGACAAGGAAGGCCGCCTCTTCCTGACCGACCTCAAGAATCCGAACCGCGCCGCGGCAACCCGCGAAGTCGACCACGATCCACTGGGCGACGGCGCGCAGTTCATGAGCTGGTCCGCCGACGGCAAGGCAATGGCCTACGTCCGCAACACCAGCAACCCCTACCGCGAGCAGCTGATGCTGCTGACCGTCGCCGACGGCAAGGTCCATCAGCTCGGCAGCGACCGCTACGCCGCCACCGCCCCGGCCTTCAGCCCCGACGGCCAGTGGCTGTACTTCCTGTCGCGCCGCACCTTCAACGTGACCGGCAACCCCGGCCCCTGGGGCGACCGCAACATGGGCCCGTACTTCGACCGCGGCTGGAAGGTCTACGCGCTGGCGCTGCAACCGGGTCTGCGCTTCCCCTTCGCCGCGCCGGACGAGCTGCAGTCGATGAAAGCCAAGGAAGAGGCCGAAGTCCGCGAGCAGGAGAAGGACAAGCCCGACAACAAGGAGTCCAAGCAGAAGGTCGAGGAGGCCAAGGCCGCCGCCGTGAAGGAGGCAAAACCTGCCCCCAAGGGCAAGCCGGAGATCCAGATCCCCGGCCTCTCGCTGCGCCTGTACGAGGTGCCGGTCGCGCCGGCCAACTACAACGCGCTGGCGGTCGACTCGAAGCGGCTGTACCTGCAGGAAGGCACCTTCCTGCGCCAGCTGCCGATCGGCCCGCAGGAATCGAAGCTCGAGACCTTCTCCGAAGGCGTCGCCTTCTGGGATCTGAGCGCCGACGGCAAGAAGCTGATGATCCGCCGTCCGGCCGCGCCGGGCGCGGCGCCGGAGATCCTGATCGTCGACGCGGGTCCGAAGATCCCGGGCGACCTGGAGAAGGCGCGCGTGCGCTGGACCGACTGGCAGATCGCCGTCGATCCGAAGGCCGAATGGCGTCAGCTCTTCAACGACGCGTGGCGCATGCAGCGCGACTTCTTCTACGACAAGGACATGCACGGCGTGGACTGGGTCGCGATGAAGGCGAAGTACGCACCGCTGGTCGAGCGCGTCACGGAGCGCAACGAGCTCGCGGAAATCATGGCGCAGATGGTCGGCGAGCTGAGCCTGCTGCACAGCCAGGTCGCGCCGGGCGAGGTGCGCCGGGGCGTCGAGGAGCCGGGCTTCGCCGGCCTGGGCGCGCAGCTGGATCGCGATCCGAAGGGCTGGAAGATCGCCCGCATCTACGCCGGCGATCCGGAGCTGCCGTCCGAGGCCGCCCCGCTGGCGGCGCCAGGGCTGAACCTGCCGGTGGGCACGGTGATCACGCAGATCAACGGCCGCGACGCCACGCAGGTGCCCGACCCGAGCGAGCTGATGCGCGGTCAGGCCGGCAAGCAGGTGCTGCTGCAGGTGCGCGAGCCTTCGGGCAAGGAGCGCCCGGTCGTGGTCACGCCGGTCGACATGCGGCGAGAAGGACAGCTCCGTGTCAACGACTGGCGCTTCAGCCGCGGCAAGCTCGTCGACAAGGCCGCCGACGGCAAGATCGGCTACCTGCATCTGCGCGCGATGACCCGCGACGACATCGGCGACTTCGTCCGCGAGTTCTACGCGCAGAGCGAGCGCGAAGGCCTGATCATCGACGTCCGCCACAACAACGGCGGCAACATCGACAGCTGGATCCTGCAGACGCTGCTGCGCCGCGCCTGGGCGTTCTGGCAGCCGCGCTCGCCCTACGCGAGCAAGCCGTATCCGAACATGCAGCAGGTGTTCCGCGGCAAGGTCGTCGTGATCGCCAACGAGGAAACCTACTCCGACGGGGAAACCTTCTCCGAAGGCTTCAAACGCCTGGGCCTGGGTCCGGTCATCGGCAAGACGACCTCGGGCGCCGGGGTGTGGCTGTCGGATCAGAACCGGCTGATGGACAACGGGCTGATGCGCTCGGCCGAGAACGGCCAGATCACCGTCGACGGCCAGTTCCTCGTCGAAGGCAAGGGCGTGACGCCGGACATCGAGGTCGACAACCCGCCCCGCGCGACCGCGAACGGCCAGGATGCACAGCTCGATGCGGCGATCTCCTGGCTCAAGGACGCGATCGCGAAGGACCCGGTCAAGACGCCGAAGCCGGGCCCCTATCTGCGACCGATCAAGCAGTAACTTCGAGACGTCGAGCGCGGCCCTGCACAGGGTAGGAGGCCTCGCGTCCGCGAACCTCCCACCCTGTTCCGGTCCCGGTGGCACTCGCTGTTCACCAATGAAAACGGGAGGCCTTGGCCTCCCGTTTGTCGTTGGCGTCGCGCGTTGCTGTCGTGCGTTCAGCTCAGCGTGACGCGCGCGAACAGGCGCCTGCCGACCTGCAGCACCATGGTGCCGGCCTCGACCTTCAGGGCCTTGTCGCTGATCGTGACGCCGTCGATCTTGACGCCGCCCTGCTCGATCTTGCGGTTGCCCTCGCCGTTCGACGGCACCAGATTCGCCGCCTTCAGCAAGGCCGCGATGCCCATCGGGGCGCCGCTCAGCGAGACCTCGGGGATGTCGTCCGGGATGCCGCCGCGGGCGCGGTTGTTGAAGTCCGCTTCGGCATCTTCCGCCGCCTGCGCGCTGTGGAAACGCGCGGTGATCTCCTTGGCGAGCATCACCTTCGCTTCCTTCGGATTGCGCCCGCCCTCGATCTCGCGCTTCAGCGCGGCGATCTCCTCGATGGACTTGAAGCTCAGCAGGTCGAACCACTTCCACATCTGCACGTCGCTGATCGACAGGATCTTGGCGAACATGCCGTTGGCCGGCTCGGTGATGCCCACGTAGTTGTTCTTGGACTTGGACATCTTCTCGACGCCGTCCAGGCCCTCGAGCAGCGGCATCGTCAGGATGCACTGCGATTCCTGGCCGTACTCGGCCTGCAGGTGCCGGCCCATCAGCAGGTTGAACTTCTGGTCGGTGCCGCCGAGCTCCAGGTCGGACTTCAGCGCGACCGAGTCGTAGCCCTGCATCAGCGGGTAGAGGAATTCGTGCACCGAGATCGGCGTGCCGGCCGCGTAGCGCTTGGTGAAGTCGTCGCGCTCCATCATGCGGGCCACGGTGTACTTCGCCGCCAGCTGGATGAGGCCGCGCGCGCCCAGCGGATCGCTCCATTCGCTGTTGTAGCGGATCTCGGTGCGGGCCGGGTCCAGCACCAAGCTGGCCTGCTTGTAGTAGGTCTCGGCGTTGTGCTTGATCTGCTCCGGCGTCAGCGGCGGACGCGTCGCATTACGGCCGGACGGGTCGCCGATCATCGAGGTGAAGTCGCCGATCAGGAAGATCACCTGGTGGCCCAGGTCCTGCAGCTGGCGCATCTTGTTGAGCACCACCGTGTGGCCGACGTGGATGTCGGGCGCGGTCGGATCCAGACCCAGCTTGATGCGCAAGGGCTGGCCGGTGGCCTCGGACCGCGCCAGCTTCTTCAGCCATTCGTCCTGCGGCAGCAATTCCTCACAGCCGCGCAGCGATTGCTGCATTGCATGACGGACCCGATCCGTGATCGGGAATTCGGCGGCCGGCGTCGCCTGGGTTCGGATGTCAGACATGGCACTTCGGAGCCCGCACGGGCTTACGTAAAGTCTTGATTTATCGGGTTTTCTAGCATTTGTAACCCGGGCCCGCCGCTATACTTTCGGCTGTTTTTGCGGGGCGCCAAGAGGGCAATTCACATGCCTGACCTGTCGCTGCAACGCAAGACGGCGATTCTAGTGGACGGTCTGCCGAGCGCTCCGGACGCCCCTCAGGGCGTCCTTCGCTTTACAGGCCACCGAATCCCGGTCCGGGCCATCCAGGCCACGCGCTTTCCAGGCGTGGCGGTGGGTGGCGCACCTCAGGCTCCAGAAAAAGGTCCTCGGCGCGTGATGAATTGGAATGACGAATGGCAGCGCGTGCAGCGCACCCTCGCTCGCGCCGAATCCTTCGCGGCCAAACACCCCCGCGCCCTGACCGGCACCGTGGTCGGTGTCCTGAGCGGCTTTGCCGTGACCGCCTTCGGCGTCGCGCCGCTGGCCCCTGACGCCGCGGACCTCCCGCAACGCGTCGTCTCCGAATCCATCCCGCTGCAGTCGCTGGACGCGCAACTGGCCGACCTGGCCGCGTTCGATCCGGGCCTGTCCCGCAGCGATGTCACCCGCGCCGCCGATACCGCCGATGTGCTGCTCAAGCGCATGGGCGCCTTCGATGCCGCCGCCGCCTCGTTCCTGCGCACCGACGACACCGCCAGGAAGCTGCTGACCGGCCGCGTCGGCAAGCGCGTGCAGGTCGTCGCGACCGCCAGCGGCGAGGTCCAGTCCCTGGTCGCCCGCTACGCCGCCGAGTCCAACGAGCAGCTGGACACCCATTTCACGCGCCTGAGCATCACCCGCCAGGGCGACAAGTTCGTCTCGAAGCTCGAGACCGTGGCGTACGAGACGCAGACCCGCCTGGGCAGCGGCACGATCCAGTCCTCGCTGTTCGCCGCGACCGACGAGGCCAACGTGCCCGACGCGATCGCCACGCAGCTGGCGGACATGTTCTCGGGCGACATCGATTTCCATCGCGAACTGCGCAAGGGCGACCGCTTCTCGCTGGTCTACGAGACCCTGACCGCCGACGGCGAACCCATCACCTGGGGTAACCGGTCGGGTCGCCTGCTGGCTGCCGAGTTCGTGAACAACGGCAAGAACTATCAGTCGGTGCTGTTCCGCGACCCGGCCAGCGGCAAGAGCAACTACTACGGCTTCGACGGCGAGAGCAAGCGCCGCTCGTTCTTGGCGAGCCCGATGGAGTTCTCGCGCGTCACCTCCGGCTTCGCGATGCGTTTCCATCCGATCCTGCAGACGTGGCGCCAGCATCAGGGCATCGACTACGGCGCGCCGACGGGTACTGCGGTGCGCAGCGTCGGCGATGGCAACGTCGAGTTCGCCGGCTGGCAGAACGGCTTCGGCAACGTCATCCAGCTGAAGCACAGCGGCAGCCGCATGACGGTCTATGCCCACCTGAGCCGGATCGACGTCAAGAAGGGCCAGAAGATCGAGCAAGGCCAGAAGATCGGCGCCGTCGGCTCGACCGGCTGGGCCACCGGGCCGCATCTGCACTTCGAGTTCCGCGTCAACGGCAAGCAGCAGGATCCGCGCGTGATCGCCCGCGCCTCCGAGGCAGTCACGCTGCCCGCAACCGCCAAGGCCGCCTTCAAGGCCCAGGTCGCCAGCGCGAAGAACGCACTCGAGGCCGCGGCCTCGATCCACGACGGCGTCGTCGGCGAATAAGCCAGCCAGCGCTCCCTCAAGCGCTTCGCTGGATCAGCCCGCTCCCGTCCGTTCCGCCATGAAGAAGTCTGGCGCCGAGCTCTACATCGGACTGATGTCCGGCACCTCGCTCGACGGCGTCGACGCGGTGCTGCTGCACGCCGAGTCCGAGGGGCGCGTCCAGGCCCTGGCCCACGACTACCAGCCCTTCGGCCCTGAGTTGCGTTCGGAACTGCTGGCGCTCAACAGCCCCGGCAACAACGAACTGCAGCGCGCGGCGCTCGCCGGCAACGCGGTCACTCGCGCCTATGCCCAGGCGTGCCGGTCGCTGCTGACGGCGCAGCGGCTCGCGCCTCAAGAGATCCGCGCACTCGGCGCGCATGGACAGACCGTGCGACACCGTCCCGGCGAGTTCGACGGCACCGGCTTCACCCTGCAACTGCTCAACGCACCCCTGTTGGCTGAACTCAGCGGCATCGCGGTCGTCCACGATCTGCGCACCCGCGATCTTGCGGCCGGCGGACAGGGCGCGCCGCTGGTGCCCGCCTTCCATCGCGCGGTGCTGGCACAGGACGGCACCGATGTCGTCGTGCTGAACGTCGGCGGCATCAGCAATGTGAGCCTGCTCTGGGCGGACGGCCGCAGTGGCGGCTTCGACTGCGGACCGGGCAACTGCCTGATGGACGGCTGGATCCATCGCCATCAGGGCGCCGCCTACGACGCCAGCGGCCAATGGGCCGCGCAGGGTCAGGTCCATGCGGGCCTGCTCAACGCCCTGCTGGATGAGCCCTACTTCCGCCAGTCGCCTCCGCGCAGCACAGGGCGGGATCTGTTCCACCTGGACTGGCTCGATGCCCGGATCGCGGCACATGCACCGCGCGTGTCTGCCGTCGACGTGCAGGCGACGCTGCTTGAGTTGAGCGCGCTGTGCGTGCTCGACAGCTTGGTCGCCTTCGCACCCGGCGCATGGCGCGAGTTGCTGGTCTGCGGCGGCGGCGCATTCAACGACACGCTGCTGAAACGCCTCCAGGCGCTGCTGCCCACCGTGGCGATCCGCACCACCGAAGCCAAGGGGCTGCCGCCGATGCAGGTCGAGGGCGCTGCTTTCGCCTGGCTGGCGATGCGCCATGTGCGCGGGCTGCCCGGCAATCTGCCGGCAGCAACCGGGGCATCCGGGCTGCGCGTGCTGGGCAGCTACACGCCTGCCTGACTGCTCGCCCGACTGCAGGCATCATCACCGCGCGCCTGATCGGCACCTCGCAGCAAACGTCAAGCGCCAGAAACGACAAGACCGCCCGAAGGCGGTCTTTGTCATTCGGCCCGGAGGCCGAGGCTTCCGACAAGTCCGGAGCGAACCCCGGTCAGACCGAGAAGCTCGATCCGCACCCGCAGGTCGTCTGCGCGTTCGGATTCTTGATCACGAACTGGGCGCCTTGCAGGTCTTCCTTGTAGTCGATCTCGGCGCCGACCAGGTACTGCAGGCTCATCGCGTCGATCAGCAGCGTCACGCCGTTCTTGGCCATCTGCGTGTCGTCGTCGTTGACGGCCTCGTCGAAGGTGAAGCCGTACTGGAAGCCGGAGCAACCGCCGCCCTGCACGAACACGCGCAGCTTCAGTTCCGGATTGCCTTCTTCCAGCACCAGCTCACGCACCTTCTCGGCCGCGCTGTCGGTGAAGACCAGCGGGGCCGGCATGCCGCCCAGATCGGTGGAGGTGGTTTCGAGGACTGCGCTCATCGTGGATCCTGTTGTGTCGGAGGAATGGCGGGATTATCTCAAAGCCGCCGCCTGGGAAGCAGACGCTTGGAGATAAGCCCCTTCGGCAGGAATATGCTCCCTGACGAGCAAAAAACAAGGCCGCTGAAGCAGCGGCCTTGTTCTTGAGCTTTCGCCACCGATGGCATCCCAACCCGGATGCCACCAGTGGACGGAAGTCGATCAGCGCTTGCTGAACTGCTTCCGGCGACGGGCGCCGTGCAGACCGACCTTCTTACGCTCGACTTCACGCGCGTCACGCGTGACGAAGCCGGCGCGGCTCAGTTCGGGCTTCAGGGCCGCGTCGTAGTCGATCAGCGCGCGGGTGATACCCAGGCGGACCGCACCGGCTTGGCCGGACTCGCCGCCGCCGTGCACGTTGACCTTGATGTCGAACGCTTCACCATTGTTCGTCAGCAGCAGGGGCTGGCGCGAAATCATGATGGACGTTTGACGGCCGAAGTACTGCTCGATCGAGCGGCCATTCACCGTGATCTGGCCAGTGCCCTTCTTGATGAAGACACGAGCCACCGACGACTTGCGACGCCCGGTACCGTAGTTCCAGTTTCCGATCATCACCGCTCCTTAGATTTCCAGCGCCTTGGGCTGCTGGGCGGTGTGCGGATGCGTGTCGCCCGCATACACCTTCAGCTTCTTGATCATCGCGTAGCCGAGCGGGCCCTTGGGCAGCATGCCCTTGACGGCCTTTTCCAGGGCGCGGCCCGGATGCTTGGCTTGCATGTCCTTGAACTTGGTGGCGTAGATGCCGCCCGGGAAGCCCGAGTGACGGTAGTACACCTTGTCCGTGGCCTTGTTGCCCGTGACGCGCAGCTTCTCGGCGTTGATGATGACGATGAAGTCACCGGTGTCGACGTGAGGCGTGTAGATGGCCTTGTGCTTGCCGCGCAAACGGAGTGCCACTTCGCTGGCAACACGTCCGAGCACCTTGTCGGTGGCGTCAATCACAAACCACTCGTGCGTCACTTCGGCCGGCTTGGCGCTGAAGGTCTTCATGAGATTCTTTCAAAAGGCGAAACTTCGGGCGATCTGCCCCCGTACGCTCGGTGCACGCTTGTTGGCGATATGACTCGCTGCGGCCTCTCACGGACGTTCCCCCGCTGCCTTGGAAACGGGAAAGCCGACGAGTCTAGCAGAACCTGCCCGAAAGCCCAAATCCAGGTCGATGGCGCCGCGCAGCCCGCCCCGCCGGCCGCTCCGCGCCGCCGATTTTGTGACGTATCCGGACAGGCGCCGGGGTCGTTCCCCGCTAGCATCCTTCCCCATCGCCCAGCCCGCCATGCCCACCCCGTCCGATCCCCGCCCGACCATGCCCCAGCCGAAGGTGCCGGAGACGACGCCGCCCTCCCGCTGGAGCCCGCGCGCGATGCTGGCGCGCTGGACCGGCTGGGTGCCGATCCGCTCGCTGGGCAAGCGCCACCGCAAGCGCATCCTTCAGCACCTGCTCTCGCTGGGCGAGCGAGACCGCTACCTGCGCTTCGGTTATCCGGCGCGCGACGAGCAGATCGGGAAGTATGTCGCCGGCCTGGATCTCGTCCGCGACGAGGTCCTGGGCATCTTCAACCGCCGCCTGCAGCTGATCGCCGTGGCCCACCTGGCCTACGCACCGGCGCCACAGATCAAGGGACGTCCGGCGATGGCGGAGTTCGGTGTCTCGGTGGCCACGTCCGCCCGCGGCAAGGGTTTCGGCGGCCGGCTGTTCGAGCGCGCCTCGCTGCATGCGCGCAACCGCGGGATCGACACGCTGTTCATCCACGCGCTGAGCGAGAACGCCCCGATGCTGAAGATCGCCCGCAATGCGGGGGCGACGGTCGAGCGTGACGGCGGCGAATCCGAGGCCTGGCTGCGCCTGCCGCCGGATTCGGTGTCCTCGCATGTGGACGAGGCCCTCGAGCGCCACATGGCCGAATGGGATTTCCAGTTCAAGCGGCACATGCGCACCGTCGGCGACTTCCTGGACGGCGTGGCCGAGGTGAAGTCCCGCATCCGCAAGGTACGCGACCCCTCCAACGATCCTGACTCGAAACGCTGATCGCACAGGTAGCGGTTTCATTCCCCGTGGCCCCACCTCATTCCAGGGGGTTCAAGGGGTCAGTTCTGATGCAATTTGTAACGCCTTTCCGCTACATTCCCGCGATTCGCCCGGTACGGTGTCTCTGATCCGCTGCTCCCGTGCGTCCTCCGGCGCTCGTCGAGCGCCATCCGTCCGGTCCGTCCAGTGCCTTGGGCTCGTTGGGATATGCAGAACCTGCTTCCGTGGATCATCGCGGGACTGTCGGCGCTGGCAGTCCTGGGACTGGCCGCCGCGCTCCTGCTGCGGCGGCCACGCCGCGAGCGCAAACCGCTGCCCACGGAGTGGTCGCTCAACGCCCGCCCCGTCTTCAGCGCCGACGAACGCCGCGTCTTCCGCCTGCTGCGCGAGGCCCTGCCGCACCACGTCGTCATGTGCAAGCTGCCGATGGTGCGTTTCTGCCAGCCGACCGAAGCCCGCGACGTGCGCTACTGGTATGAGCTGCTGGGCGGCATCAGCGTGAACTTCGCGATCTGCAGCCCCAACGGGCGCGTGCTGGCCGCGATCGACATCGAGACCGACCGTCCGGGCTCCACCCGCAGCCTGCAGATCAAGCAGGCGGTCCTGGCGGCGTGCCGCATCCGCTACCTGCGCTCGTCGGTGGACAAGCTCCCGAGCGCCACCGAATTGCAACTGCTCGTGCCCTACAGCAACCAGGGCAGCCGCGCCGGCATGGCGGCGATGCCGCGCGCCGGCGCCAGCCATCTTCCCAGCGCGCCGCCGGTCGCCGCCCCGCGCCGCCCGGCCCCGGCCGCGCCCGCCACGTCGCGCAACACGCTCTGGAATGACTCCCCGGTGTTCAGCGATTCCTTCTTCGCACCGGACAGCCGCTACGACGCGTTCAGCGGTGAATCGATGCAGGCACCGCTGCCGCCCGCGGAACCGCGCGCCCGCGGCTACCGCCCGCGCGCCGGAACGCACGAGGCATCCGGCTTCCGCGACTCGCAGCTCCGGGACCCGCATGCGCGCGATCCGCAGTTCCGCGACTCCCAGTTCGGTCGCGATTTCCCGACCCTGCCCAGCGAGCTGCCGGACCCCGACATCGGCGGCGTGGTCGTCGACTCGCCCCGCTACGGGCGGCGCTAAGCTACGCCCCTGCCCGCTTCTCGAGGACACGACGGCGCTCCGGCGCCGTTTTTGCTGCCCTCGCCGCTCCGATGACTGACATGACGGCCGGTTTCGGCCTCCTGACCCCCGAACTGATGCTCGATGCGCTCGAGCATGCGGGGCTACGCCCCGATGGCCGGCTGCTGCAGCTGAACTCCTACGAGAACCGCGTGCTGATGGCCCATCTGGAGGACGGCGCGGCGGTGGTCGCGAAGTTCTACCGGCCTGGCCGGTGGAGCGATGCGCAGATCCTCGAGGAGCACGCGTTCGCCAAGGCGCTCGCCGAAGCGGAAGTGCCCGTCGTCGCGCCGTTGGCGCTGAAGGACGGAGCGGACGACGGCGCGACGGCCAGCACCCTGGGACATTTCCAGGGGCAGCGCTTCGCGGTGACGCCGCGCCAGGGCGGCCGCGCGCCGGAGCTCGAGGATCCCGAGGTGCTGCGCTGGATCGGCCGGCTGCTCGCGCGACTGCACGAGGTCGGCCAACGCGAGCCCTTCGAGCATCGCCTGTCCTGGAACAGCGCCGCACCCGCGCGGGAAGCACGCGACTGGCTGCGCGCGCACGACACCTTGGCGCCGGAGGTCTCGAACGATTGGCACGACGCAGCCGCGCGCTGCATCGATGCCATCGATGCCGCCTTCGATGCACTGCCCGATCGCCGCGCGCTGCGTCTGCATGGGGACTGCCATCCCGGCAACATCCTGTGGACGCCGGATCGCGGTCCGCATTTCGTGGACCTCGACGATGCCGTTCAGGGCCCCGCGGTGCAGGATCTGTGGATGATGCTGTCGGGGGAGCCGGAGGCCGCACGTCGCCAGCTCGACGCGCTGCTTGACGGCTACGAGAGCGTGCGCGAATTCGACTGGCGCGAGCTGAAGCTGGTCGAGGCGCTGCGCACGCAGCGGATGATCCACCACAGCGCCTGGCTGGCGCGACGCTGGGACGACCCGGCCTTTCCGGCGGCCTTCCCCTGGTTCGGCACGCCCAACTACTGGAGCGACCAGGTCGTGAAGCTGCGGGAGCAGCTCGAGGCGATGCGCGCGCAAGCCGAGCCCCAGCCCGGCTGGCACGGCTGAGGGCACGGTCGAGGGAGACCATCCCCCACCAGCTCCGGCGTTGCGCCGGCAACGCCGGCGGTAGCCTGTATCTCGAGGGGCGGCCGCCGCGGCAGGAGCGCGCGGCGGCGGAACGACGTCAGCCCAGCAGCAGCGCGTTGACGCGTTTCACGTAGGCCGCGGGGTCCTCGAGCACGCCCCCTTCGGCCAGCAGCGCCTGGTCGAACAGCACCTGCGCCAGATCACCGAAGCGCCCCTCGTCACCCTCGATCGCACTCAGCTTCTTCACCAGGGCGTGGTCGGGGTTGATCTCCAGCGTCGGCTGCGACGCCGGCGCGGTCTGGCCCGCCTGCTTCAGCATCCGGGCCAGGTGGCCGCTGATGTCGTGCTCCTCGACCACGATGCAGGCCGGCGAATCCACCAGCCGCGTCGTGACACGCACATCCTTGGCGCGGCCTTCCAGCGCGGTCTTCAGCCGGTCCAGCACCGGCTTGAACTGCTCGGCGGCTTCCTCGGCCTTCTTCTTTTCTTCCTCGTCCTGGAGCTGGCCGAGGTCGACGGCGCCCTTGGCAACCGACTGCAGCGACTTGCCTTCGAACTCGTGCAGGTGCGACAGCATCCATTCGTCGACGCGCTCGGTCAGCAGCAGCACCTCGATGCCCTTCTTGCGGAAGATCTCGAGCTGCGGGCTGTTCTTCGCGGCGCCCAGGCTGTCGGCGGTGATGTAGAAGATGGCCTCCTGGCCCTCCTTCATCCGCGACACGTAGTCGGCGAACGAGACGTTCTCGTCGGCGTGCGTCGACGCGAAACGCAGCAGCTTGACCAGGCGCTCCTGGTTGGTGTGGTCCTCGCCGACGCCTTCCTTCAGCACCTGGCCGAAATCGGTCCAGAAACGCGCGTACTTGTCGCGCTCGCCGGCGTCCTCGCTGTGGGCCAGCGATTCCAGCATCGACAGCACGCGCTTGGTCGAACCTTCGCGGATCGCCTTCACGTCGCGGCTTTCCTGCAGCAGCTCGCGGCTGACGTTCAGCGGCAGGTCGGCCGAGTCGATCACGCCCTTCACGAAGCGCAGATAGACCGGCATCAGCGCCTCGGCGTCGTCCATGATGAACACGCGCTTGACGTACAGCTTCACGCCGCCGCGCTTGTCGCGGTTCCACAGGTCAAAGGGCGCCTTGGCCGGGATGTAGAGCAGTTGGGTGTACTCGCTGCGGCCCTCGACGCGGTTGTGCGTGAAGGCCAGCGGCGCTTCGGTGTCGTAGCTGATCTGCTGGTAGAAGGCGTCGTACTCGGCCTGCGTGATGTCGCTCTTCGAGCGTGTCCACAGCGCGGACGCCTTGTTCACCGGCTCCCACTCGTCCTTGAGCACCTGCGTGGCGTTGTCGGCGTCCCACTCTTCCTTGCGCATCAGGATCGGCAGCGAGATGTGGTCCGAATACTTCGCGATCGTCGATTTCAGGCGCCAGGTCTTGAGGAACTCCTCCTCGCCCTCGCGCAGATGCAGGATGACGTCGGTGCCGCGACCCGGCTTGGTGATGGTCTCGACCTCGAAGTCGCCGGTGCCTTCGGAGGTCCAGCGCACCCCCTGCTCGGCGGGCAGGCCCGCGCGGCGCGATTCGACCGTGATGCGGTCGGCGACGATGAAGCCGGAGTAGAACCCGACGCCGAACTGGCCGATCAGGTTCGCATCCTTCTTCTGCTCGCCTTCGAGCTTGGCCATGAACTCCCGGGTGCCGCTCTTGGCGATCGTGCCAAGGTGGGCGATGGCCTCTTCCGCGGACAGGCCGATGCCGGTGTCGCTGATGGTGACGGTGCGGGCCTCGGTGTCGAAGGACACGCGGACTTCAAGCGTCGGCTGGTCCTCGAAGAGCTGCGGGTGGTCGAGCGCCTCGAAGCGCAGCTTGTCGCACGCGTCGGAGGCGTTGCTGACCAGCTCGCGCAGGAAGATCTCCTTGTTCGAGTAGAGCGAGTGCGTCACCAGATGCAGGATCTGCTTGACTTCGGCCTGGAAGGAATGGGTTTGCTTGTCCATCGTTCGTGAGAGCGGTGATGCGAAGGGATGCCAACGGGTCCAAAGCGGTGCGGCAGGAGCGCGCCCCGATGGGGCCTGGATTATCGCGGCGACAGATGGGGCACCCGGACCCGATTTCAAGGGGCGGTGCGCGCCTCTAAACTCCGCGCCCTATGCCGATGATCTACTGGTTCGACTTGTTGGGCGTGGCGGTGTTCGCCGTCAGTGGCGCGCTGGCCGCGATGCAGGCGGGGCTCGATCTGTTCGGGCTGCTGGTCATCGCCGCCATGACGGCGGTGGGCGGCGGCACGCTGCGGGATCTCCTGCTGAACCGGCATCCGGTGTTCTGGATGAAGGACACGCGCTATCTGCTGGTGATCATCGCGAGTGCCCTGGCCGCGCTGATCGTGGGGCCGTTCCCGGAGCATGCGATCGGGATCCTGAAGATTGCCGACGCGCTGGGGCTGGCGCTGTTCGCGCTGTGCGGCACCGAGATCGCCGAGGAGCACGGCGTGAAGCCGATGCCCGCACTGCTGATGGGCACGCTGACCGCCTGCGGGGGCGGCGTGCTGCGCGACGTCCTGAGCGGTCAGGCCCCGCTGCTGCTGCGCAAGGACATCTACGCGACGGCCGCGATCGGCGGCATTGCGTTGTACTTCCTGCTGAAGGCGATGGGCGTCCCGATGCGCTGGGCTTTCGTCATCGGCATGGTGGGTGTCGCCGCGCTGCGCCTGGCGGCGCTGTACTTCGGCTGGCAACTGCCGGCGCTGCAGATGCTGCAGGTTCACCCCTGACCCCGCACGCCCGCCACCCGCTCCGGACGGCGGAAGCCGGGTGCCCCCGAGCGATTTAGCGGAGCCTGCGAGCGTATGAGCGAGGGGGCACCCGGCTTCTGCCGTCGTGCTCGGTCCCTGGCAGTTCAGTCGTCGCGGTCGAGGTCCTCGTCTTCGTCGTCGTCTTCGTTTTCGTCTTCATCGTCCGCGGCATACGCCTGCTGCGCATCCCGGGTCCCGCGCTTGGCGGCGACGGCGCGGGCTTCCTTCTCGGCGATCCTGGCGTCCTCCGCGGCGTCTGCGGCGGCGGTCCACTCGTCGAATTCAGCCGGCGTCTCCAGCGTGATGCGCCCGAGCTGTCCCTGGCGCAGGTCGTACAGCAGGACCTCCGCAGCCTTCTGCATGTTGATGCGACCGCCCGAGAGCACCGCGCCGCGCCGCTTGCCGATCAGCTGCAGCACCTCGCCGTCGAGCAGCGAAGCGTCGGGTTCAAGCTGGTACCGGGCCTTGAGCGACTGCGGATAGTGCAGGCGCAGGTAGCCGAGCAGGTCCAGCGCGACCACTTCCTCCTCGAAGGCGTTGCGACCGACCGCGCCGCTGGCGGCGAGGTTGATGCCCGCCTCCGGCACGCGGATCTTGGGCCACAGCATGCCCGGCGTGTCGAACAGGTAGACGCCCTTGTCGAGCAGGATCTTCTGCTCCATCTTGGTGATGCCGGGCTCGTCGCCGGTGGCGGCGGCGCGCTTGCCGACGATGGTGTTGATCAGCGTGGACTTGCCGACGTTCGGGATGCCGCAGATCAGCACGCGCAACGGCTTGTCCAGACCGCCGCGGTTCGGCGCCAGCGCGCGGCACTCGGCCGCCATCAGCTTCGCCAGACCGGGCTGGCCCTGGTGGATCGCGACGGCGTGGGTGTTCGGCTGCGCGCGATAGAACGCCAGCCACTCCGCCGTGCGGGCCGGATCGGCCAGGTCCTGCTTGTTGATCAGCTTCAGCGCCGGCCGGCCCTGCGTCAGTTGCGCGATCAGCGGATTGGCGCTGCTCGCGGGCACGCGGGCATCGAGCATCTCGATGACCACGTCGATCCCGCTTTTCATGCGCTCGCGGATCGCGCCCCGGGTCTTGTGCATGTGCCCGGGAAACCATTGAATCGCCATGGCGCGATTGTCCGCGATCTCGCCGGCGGTCCGCCGCCTCAGTTCTGCGCGGGTGCCGGACGCAGTTCGACGATGGTCGGCGCTCCGTCGCGCGACTCGATCCGGACCTCCAGCTTGTCGCCGGTCTTGATCGCGGACAGCTGCGCCGCGCTCACCACCCCGGGCGCGAGCCGGAACGGCATCGTCATGCCCGGCATGTCGAGGTGGCGGATGTCGCCGTGCTTGAGGGTGAGCTTCTGCTGGGGGATGTCGATCCGGCGGACTTCGGCCGGGATCCAGTCCTGAGAGGACGGTGCCGGGGCCTCGGCGGCCTCCGTCGGCTGGTCATGGCCTTCGTGCGAATGCTCCTGCGCGCGCACCGGCAGGGCGGCTGCGCTCAAGATCACGACGAGGGCGGCGAAGGCGGTGTGAATGCGGTTCATGGTGCTGACTTTCTTGATTCGTGAATGTGATTGCCGGGGCTCAATGCCCCTGATGTCCGTGCCCATCGGGCTTGCGGACGCGCAGCGGTTCCGAAGTGGGTGCTGCGGGCGTGGCGGCAGGTTGGGCCGCAGGAGCCACCGGCGCGCCGGCGGGCGTCGCCACCGGTCGCGCGACGCTGCCCGACGGCGCGGCGTACCAGCCCGGATCGCCGTAGTCGCCAGGCTTCTGGTCCTTGCGCACCTTGATGACGCTGAACATCCCGCCCATCTCCAGCGACCCGTGCGGCCCCTGCCCGCTCATCATGGGCACGGTGTTCTCGGGCAGCGGCATCTCCATCTCGGCCATGTCGGACATGCCGCGCTCGCCCATCGCCATGTAGTCGGGGATGACCTTGTTGATGCGCGCCGCGAGCCCGCGGTGATCCACGCCGATCAGCGTGTCGACCTGATGCCCCATCGCGTTCATCGTGTGGTGGCTCTTGTGGCAGTGGATCGCCCAGTCGCCGGGCTCGTCCGCGAGGAACTCGATCTGCCGCATCTGCCCGACCGCGACATCGGTGGTGACCTCGGGCCAGCGCGCCGTCCTGGGCACGGGACCGCCGTCGGTGCCGGTGACCTCGAACTCGTGCCCGTGCAGATGGATCGGGTGGTTGGTCATCGTCAGGTTGCCGACGCGGATCCGCACCCGGTCGCCCTGCCGCACGTTGAGCGTGTCGATGCCCGGGAAGACGCGGCTGTTCCAGGTCCACAGGTTGAAGTCGGTCATCGTCATCGTGCGCGGCGTGTAGCTGCCGGGATCGATGTCGTAGCTCGACAGCAGGAAGCAGAAGTCGCGCTGCACCTCGGCGATCTGTGGATGCCGGGCCTTCGGATGCGTGACCCAGAAGCCCATCATGCCCATCGCCATCTGCGTCATCTCGTCGGCATGCGGGTGGTACATGAAGGTGCCCGGCCGCCGGGCGACGAACTCGTAGACGAAGGTCTCGCCCGGCTTGATCGCCGGCTGCGTCAGGCCGGACACGCCGTCCATGCCGTTGGGCAGGCGCTGCCCGTGCCAGTGCACGCTGGTGTGCTCGGGCAGCTTGTTGGTGACGTAGATGCGGACCCGATCACCCTCGACGACCTCGATCGTCGGGCCGGGCGACTGGCCGTTGTAGCCCCACAGGTGCGCGGTGGTGCCGGGCGCAAGCTCGCGCAGCACCGGTTCGGCGACAAGGTGGAACTCCTTGACGCCGTCGCGCAGGCGCCAGGGCAGCGTCCAGCCGTTCAGCGTGACGACGGGGTTGTACGGGCGCCCGTTGGGCGGCGCCAGCGGCGGTGCCGTGTCGGCGCTGTCGCGCAGGGCAGGCTCGGGCAGCGCGGCCATCGCGACGCGCGACACCCCGCTCGCGTTCACCGCGCCGGCCGCGCCGAGTGCTGCCCCCGCGGCGGCTCGGGCAAAGAGGTTTCTCCGGGAAATCATCGGAAGGTCCTTTCGAGGCCGCGCGCTCAATGCGCGGCGCCACCGGCGGCTTCAGGCGCGGCGGCGGTCGAGGAAATGAAGGAGGCCGCCGTGGCGCCATCGCGCACGGGGCCGAGCAGGCTTTGCGACAGTTCGGACTCCGCGAGCCAGAAGTCGCGCTGCGCGTTCAAGATCGCGGACACGGCGCGCGCTTGCACCCGCGCATCGGCGAGCAGGTCCATCACGCCGACCAGCATGCCGTTGTAGCGGAGCAGCGTCTCGTCGGAGACCTGCCTGGCAAGCGGCAACACTTCGTCGTGATGGCGTCGGGCGATGCGCCACGCGGTCTCCGCGCGCGCCCGGGTGACACGCACCTCGGACCGCGCCTCGATCGCGATCTGCGCGGTACGTTCCAGCGATTGGCCATAGGCCTCGCGCGCGCCGGCGACACGCGCCTGACCCCAGTCGAACAGCGGCAGTTCGACGCTGAGCTCGACACCGCGCTGCGTCGGTTCCTCGTTGCTGCTGTTGCGCTGCAGGCCGAGCTCCAGCACGTTGACGCGGCCGGTACGGCGCGTCAGCCCCAGCTGCGCGGCGAGTTGCTCGGACTCCCTCTTCGCGGCCAGGATGTCGAGCCGTTGCGCCACCGCCTGACGCTCGACATCGTCCGCAGTGCGGAAGTCGGTGGGCACGTCCGGCAGACGCTCGGGCAGCTTCAAGGCGGCCAGGTCGTCGCCCCAGAGGCCGATCGCACGGATCAACGCTTCGCGATCGCCCGCCGCCTGCAACTGCGCCTGCTCCATCGCGAGCTGCGCTTCGGCGAGCACCGTGCGCTCGCGCGCAAGACGCAACGCGCTGACGTTGCCCGCCTGCCGCATGCGCAGCGCGAGTTCGGCACCGGCCGAGGCCGAATCGAGCACCGTCTCCGCGTGTCGCAATTGCTCCTGCGACGCGACCGCCTGGATCCAGCTCCGACGCGCCTGACCTGCAACGTCCAGCAACTGTTGAGCAACGCGGGCCTGCTCGCGTTCAAGCGCCCGGGCGCCGGCTTCCTGACGGGCGCCACGACCGAGCAGGCTCAGCAGGTTGAACTGGAGACCGCGCTCGATCTCCCTCTCGTCGCCCCGGACCAGACGGCCGATGTTGAGCACGGGATTGGGCCAGAGCAGCGTCTGCACGCGCTCGGCTTCCGCCATGCCAAGGCCGTACAGCCCCGACCGCAACCCGCGGTGGTTGAGCAGCGCGAGTTGCACCGCGCCCTGTGCGTCAAGAGGCGCCGCGAGCAGGGCGTCCGTGCGCGCGCGGCCGGCGGCGCGCTGATCGTCGGAGCGCTGCAGCGGCAGTTCGACGCCTAGCCAATCACGGCTCTTCTGCTGGACAGGCGCGGCGGCCTGTTCGGGCGACAAGGCGGCGCAGGCCGACAAGGCCATCGTCGCGGCGAGCGCGAGCAGCAGCCGGACAGGAGGACGTCCAGGTGTGTTCATGGAGGACATCGGTCGCTCCTCAGTGGTGGTGATGACCGCCGGCCGGCGCCGAGGCGGCCTGGCTCTCACGCAGCAGCGCACGCCATCCGCCGGCCTCGAGCACACGGCGGTTGGCCTGGCGCCAATCGCCGACACCAGGATCGACGACCGCGGCACTCGATGCGGGAGCGGACGGCTTGGGACGCGGCGCGGAGGACGTCAGGCGCGCATCGGCGGGATCGGGCGGCGCGGCCGTGGCGGCGCCCAGGCACGTCGCCAGCGCGAGTGCGGGAATGAAACGGGAAGACATGGCTGCCTCTCGAATGAACGGGAACGACGCCGGTCTGCCGCGGAAACGCGGACGGACACTGGCTCGGACGGCAGCTCGTCCAGGACGAGCGCCGGCGTTCAGGCGAGGAAGGCTTTGGGCGGCCGCTCGAGCGGCTGCGGCGACTGCTCGGGCGCACCGTGGGCGTCGAGCGAAGGGGCGGCGTCGCGCAGGTCCTGCGCGGCAGGCGTCAGCGACGCGATCGGCAAAGCGGCGCCGATGCAGCACTGCAGGCAGATGCCGCAATGGTGGTCCGAGGTGGCCGTGTGATCCGCGCCGTCGTCATGCGACATGCCATGGTCCATCGAGGCCATGCCGGCGTGATCCATGCCACCCCTGTCATGCGACATCCCGGCCATGGCGGACATATCGTGCGCCATGCCGTGACCCATGTCCTGGCAGTCGCTCGGCATCGTCATCACGGCAGTGCCGGTGGTCGACGACATCAGCGCCATGCCGATGCCCATCGTCGCAGCCAGCGCGCCTTGCAGCGGCAGGGTCAGGCTCAGCAGGACGAGCACCAGCCAGCGACTCCAGAGGAGCCGGCGCGGACCGGGTGCGTTCGGGCGGGACATGGGGCGTGAGTGTAGGCGAGGCGCTTCCCGTGGACTTACGTCACCCTGAAGCGCTCGCTGGCATCGATGGTCGAAGGCCGGCGTCACCATGGGAAAGGGCCGCTCGCGCGGCCCTTCGGTGACATCGGTCGCCGATCCGTGCGGACCGGCGGCGGCGATCAGTCCTCGTTCTTGAACACGAGCTTGACCTCGTGCGTTTCCTTCTGGCCGCTCGGCTCGAACTTCCAGTCCATCAGCGCGCGGGTCACGGCCTTGTCGAAGACCTTGCGCGGCTCGGCTTCCAGGATCTCGACGCCCGAGACCTTGCCGTCCGGCTCGATGTTCATCTTGGCGCGCACGGACCCTTGCGAGATCGACTGGCGGGCGGCTTCGGCCGGGAACTCCGGCGGCACCTTCTTGACGATCTTCGGGGTGGCGTGGGCGCCGGCGGCCAGGACCAGCGCGCTCGCCAGGCCCAGCAGGGTGCGGGTAATCGTGCGGGAGACAGTCTTGTTCAGTTGCTTGCTCATTTGGGACCTCGTACGTCTTGGGTGAGGAAATCGGGTTTCCGGTAGGAACTGGGGATTCAGGAGGCGGCGCGCGCGGTGCTGAAGAAGCCGACGGCCTGCACCAGGCGCGAGCTGCTGTCGCGCAGCGAGTCGGTCGAGCGGGTCAGCTCGTCCACCAGCGTGGTGTTCTGCTGCGTCGCGCGGTCCAGCTCGTTCATCGCGTTGTTCACGACGCCGACGCCGGCGGCCTGCTCCTGGGCCGAGTGCGAGATCTCCTCGATCAGCTGGCCCATGTTGTTGACTTCGTCGACGACCGAGCGGATGGTCGCGCCGGCGTTGTTGACCAGGGCGGTGCCGTTCTCGACCTTGACGGACGATTCCTGGATCAGCACCTTGATTTCCTTCGCGGCCTGCGCCGAGCGCGAGGCCAGCGCGCGCACTTCCGACGCCACCACCGCGAAGCCCTTGCCGTGCTCGCCGGCACGGGCCGCTTCCACGGCGGCGTTCAGCGCCAGGATGTTGGTCTGGAAGGCGATGCCGTCGATGACGCCGATGATGTCGCCGATCTTGCGCGAGCTCGCGCTGATCTCTTCCATCGTCGACACGACCTGGCTCACCACGGTGCCGCCGGCCGAGGCCGACTGGCGCGCCTTGGTCGCGATGCTGGCGGCCTTGCGGGTCAGCTCGCTGGCGCCGTTCAGGTTGGAGGCGATCTGCTCGACCGACGCGGCGGTGTTCTGCAGGCTCTCGGCGGAACGCGCGGTGCGGTCCGACAGGTCGACGTTGCTGCCGGCGATCTCGTTGGAGTTCTGGGCCACTTCACCGGCCGCGGAGCTCACGCTGGCGACGACACCCGACAGCGCGGTCTGCATGTCGCGCATCGCGTGCAGCATCTGCGCCAGTTCATCCGAACCTTCGACCTCGATGTGCTGCGACAGGTCGCCGGAGCTGATCGCCTGGGCGGCGTCCTTGGCCTTGCGGGCCGGCACGATGATCGAGCGGGCGATCGTCAGGCCGCCGACGCTGCCGATGACCACGGCGATCACGACCAGGATGCCGGTGATGACGATCGACTGGTTGGCCAGCTTGGCGCCGCCTTCGGCGAGCTCGCGGCCGTTGGCGAACTGCAGGTCCACCAGGCTCTTCAGCGTGTCCTGGTAGTCCTTCTGCGCGGGGCGCACGTCCTTGATCAGCGCTTCGCGCGCTTCGTCCGGGCTGCCGTCCTGCTGCACCTTCAGGAACTTCGACACCGAGTCGACGAACTTGGTCTGGGCCTCGCGCACCTTGGCGGCGAGTTCCTTGTCCTTGGCATCGGAGACCTTGCCGTCCAGTTCGGTCAGCTGCTTCTGGCCGTCTTCGAGCGCGGCGGCGATGTCGGCCTTCTGACGCTTGATGGCGTTGGCGGTGTCGAGCAGCAGCAGGTCGCGCGAGGCGCGGGCGATGACGTTGACGTCGCTCTCGAGCGCGTTGGCCAGCGCGATCTTCACCAGGCTGGAATTGGCCGTCGTGCTCAGGTCATGGGACAGGCGGCTGGCGTTGTGGGCGCCGAAGGCGCCGATCACGACCAGCAGCAGGATCAGCAGCGCGTAGCTCAGCGTCAGGCGCTGGCCGATACGCAGGCGGGACAGAAACGACATCGATTCCCTCGCAACGATTGAGTTGTTTGAATGGTCGGACCGCTGCGGATCCGCGAGCGCTCGTGGCGCCAGCGGTGCGGACCGACCATCGGCTTCGGCGCGATCATCGTTGGACTTGATTCGGGGAATCCTGGGCGGGATCAAGGCCCCGTGAATTCTGACGCGGCACTTGCAACTGAATGAAAGCGCGTCACCGAACCACCGGGCAGGCACTCGGTAGAAGCCCTAATGAGCCTCTCGGCGGGGTTTCACCATTCCTGCACATTTCTGCGCGAGGCCCCGGCGCAACGGCCGTACCCGCGCAGTAACCGGACGTCGTCCGGGTCAGGCAGGGTCAGGCGTTGCCCGATGCCGGCGGCACGGGCCGAGGCGACGTCGGCACGTCCGCATCGACGGACTCGACGCGGTTGCGCCCGCCCTCCTTCGCCCGGTACATCGCCGCATCCGCGCGGCGCAACGCGTCCTCGACACCCGGATCGTTCTCGCGCAGCACGGTGACGCCGATGCTGACGGTGTACGCGATCGACGCAACCCTCCCGTCCTTCGCCTCGATCCCAACCGGCGTGGCAGCGATGCGCTCGCGCAGCCGCTCCGCGAAACGCTTCGCACCCGGCAGGTCCGTGTGGGCGAGCCCGATGACGAACTCCTCCCCGCCGAAGCGCCCCGGCAGGTCCACGTCGCGCGATGACGCCTTCAGCACCTCCGCCAACGCACGGATGACCGCATCGCCGGCGGCGTGGCCATGACGATCGTTGACCTGCTTGAAGTGGTCGATGTCGAGCATCAGCAGCGCGGACGGCGTCCGGTAGCGCCGCACGGTGCGCAGCAACGCGCGCAGCCCTTCTTCCGTCGCCATGCGATTGGCCAGGCCGGTGAGGCCGTCGGTGCGCGAGCGCTGTTCCAGCTCCGCGTTCACCTGTGCGAGTTGCGTCACGAGCGCCTCGGTCGAGCGCAGCCAGCGCGACAGCGCCTGGTAGCCGAACTGGGCGACGAACAGCACGATCAGCGTGAAGACCCAGAAGAACACCCAGGCGGTGCTGAGCATGGCGCGCGAGGCTTCGTCGAGCTTCGCCCAGTCGTGGCTGCCGAGCGCCGTCCGCAGCTGCAGGGAGCCCAGGCCGAGGCTGACCAGCCCGTAGCCCTGCACCGCCAGCACGATCGCGAACAGCAGACCCAGCCCCAACGCGCGGCGACCCCGGGGCGGCGGCGTGAACAGCGCCGGTCGCGCCACGACCCAGCGCGACAGCCGGGGCCAGGTCAGCGCCATCAGTGGTCCGCCGAGCAGGACGCTCTGGAGGAAGGCGCCCAGCCACCAGCCCTGCCAGATCGGCAGCTGGCGATGCGCGGGGAGATCGTGGCTGAAGTTCCAGATCAACGCGCCCGAGGAGCTGAACACCGCGGCCACGAAGCACAGCGGCACGAAGAACAGCCAGGCGCCCAGGCTGCGCAGCCCGCGCGGGGCGCCGACGGCGCGATAGCCCAGCGCCAGCACGGCCAGTCCCAGCGGATTGGCGGAGGCGAACAGCGCCGCCCAGGCGGCTGGCATGCCGGCATCCAGCGCCAGGACGAAGGTCGCCAGCCAGGCCGGCACGGCGCCCCACCGCCAGCCGAAGCACAGGGTCCACCACAGGCACAGCGGGAGTGGCGGGTAGAAGGTCAGGAACGCATTGGCGCCGCCAAGATCGACGGGGATGCCGGACCAGCCTTCCCGGACCGTGGCCAATCCGAGCAGGACGCACGCGACGATCGTCGCGAACCATCCACCGAGCACCCAGCTCCGCTCCGCCGTGCCGCCCTCCCGCCAGAGCGCCCGGACCGACAGGTCACCCGGGGTTTCGGGCACCAGGTCGGCGGGACGCGGCAGCGGGTCCATTCAGACCGCCGGGAGAGACGGCTCGGCCGGTGGTTCCGGTCTGGCCCGCGAGCCGAAGATGGCCGATCCGACGCGCACCATCGTGGCGCCCTCGAGGATCGCGGCGTCCATGTCGGCGCTCATGCCCATGCTGAGCGTGTCCAGCGCCAGGCCGAGGTCCCGGTTCAGCGCGGCCTGCAGATCAGCCAGCGCGCGGTGCGGCTGCCGCTGTTGCTCCAGCGTCGCCGCCGGCTCGGGAATCGCCATCAACCCGCGCAGGCGCAGCGCCGGCAGCGCGGCGACGGCCCGGGCGACCTCGGCCACTTCCGCCGGCGCCAGGCCGCTCTTGCTGTCCTCGCCGCTGATGTTGACCTGCAGGCAGACGTTCAGCGGCGGCAGGTCGGCCGGGCGCTGCTCCGCCAGCCGCTGGGCGATCTTGAGGCGGTCCACGCTGTGCACCCAGTCGAAGCGCTCGGCGACGACACGGGTCTTGTTGCTCTGCAGCGGGCCGATCAAGTGCCATTCGACCTGTCCGCGCAGATCCGCCAGCGTCTCGATCTTGTCCACGCCCTCCTGGACGTAGTTCTCCCCGAAGCGGCGCTCCCCGCCTCGAAGGCCTCTCTCACATCCGAGGCCGGGAAAGTCTTTGTTACCACCAGCAGCGTCACGCTGTCGACAGGCCGCGACGCCTGATGGCAAGCCCTCTCAATGCGGCCGTGGAGCTGTTGTATGTTCTCGGAGATCGTCGCCATAATCGCCCACGCTTTTCCTCATCCCATGGACATCACCCAACTGCTGGCATTCTCGGTCAAGAACAAGGCCTCCGACCTTCACTTGTCCGCCGGACTGCCCCCATGATCCGCGTCCATGGCGACGTGCGGCGCATCAACGTCGAGGCCCTCGAGCACCGCCAGGTGCACGACATGGTCTACGACATCATGAGCGACGCCCAGCGCAAGTCCTACGAGGAGACGCTGGAAGTCGACTTCTCCTTCGAGATCCAGGGTCTGGCGCGCTTCCGCGTCAACGCGTTCAACCACAACCGCGGCGCCGGCGCGGTGTTCCGGACCATTCCGAGCAAGATCCTGACGCTGGAGCAGCTGAACTGCCCCAAGGTCTTCACCGAGCTCGCGATGAAGCCGCGCGGCATGGTGCTGGTGACCGGCCCGACGGGCTCGGGCAAGAGCACGACGCTGGCCGCGATGGTCAACCACCTCAACGAGAACGAGTACGGCCACATCCTGACCGTCGAGGACCCGATCGAATTCGTCCACGAATCCAAGAAGTGCCTGGTCAACCAGCGCGAGGTGGGTCCGCAGACGATGAGCTTCTCCAACGCGCTGCGCTCGGCGCTGCGCGAAGACCCGGACTGCATCCTGGTCGGCGAAATGCGGGACCTGGAAACCATCCGCCTGGCGCTGACCGCCGCGGAAACGGGTCACCTGGTCTTCGGCACGCTGCACACCTCGTCGGCGGCCAAGACGGTCGACCGGATCGTCGACGTCTTCCCCGCGGCGGAGAAGGACATGGTCCGCGCCATGCTGTCGGAATCGCTGCAGGCGGTGATCTCGCAGACGCTGTGCAAGACCAAGGACGGCAACGGCCGGGTCGCCGCGCACGAGATCATGCTGGGCACCTCCGCGATCCGGAACCTGATCCGGGAGAACAAGGTCGCGCAGATGTACTCGTCGATCCAGACCGGCAACAACCTGGGCATGCAGACCCTGGACCAGAACCTCACCGACCTGGTCCGCCGCAACATCATCTCGCCGGCCGAGGCGCGCGCCAAGGCCAAGATGCCCGAGAACTTCCCCGGCTGAGCGGACCGGCCCCCACCACAACGACAGAACGATCGGGACCGGGCGGGTGACCGCCGCGCTCCCGGCATACAGGACAGGACGCCGCCATGGAACGCGATCAGGCCACCAAGTTCATCAACGACCTGCTTCGCCTGATGGTGTCGCGCAAGGGCTCCGACCTCTTCCTGACGGCGGAGTTCCCGCCGGCGGTGAAGGTCGACGGCAAGGTGACCAAGGTGTCGCCTCAGCCGCTGACCGGCCAGCACACGCTGCAGCTGGCGCGCTCCATCATGAACGACAAGCAGGCGGCCGATTTCGAACGCACCAAGGAGTGCAACTTCGCGATCTCGCCGCAAGGCATCGGCCGTTTCCGCGTCAATGCCTACATCCAGCAAGGCCACGTGGCGCTGGTGCTGCGGACCATCCCGCAGACGCTGCCGACGGTCGAGTCGCTGGACCTGCCGCACATCCTCAAGGACGTGGTGCAGACCAAGCGCGGCCTGGTGATCCTGGTCGGCGCGACCGGTTCGGGCAAGAGCACCTCGCTGGCGGCGATGGTGGACCACCGCAACCAGACGACCTACGGCCACATCATCACGATCGAGGATCCGGTCGAGTTCGTGCATCCGCACAAGAACTGCATCGTCAGCCAGCGCGAGGTCGGCCTCGACACCGAGGGCTGGGAGCAGGCGCTGAAGAACACGCTGCGCCAGGCGCCGGACGTGATCCTGATGGGCGAGATCCGCGACCGCGAGACGATGGAGCACGCGGTGGCCTTCGCCGAGACGGGTCACCTGTGCATGGCCACGCTGCACGCCAATAGCGCCAACCAGGCGCTGGACCGGATCATCAACTTCTTCCCGGAAGAGCGGCGCGCACAGCTGCTGATGGACCTGTCGCTGAACCTGAAGGCGCTGGTGTCGCAGCGTCTGCTGCCGCGCCAGGAAGGCAAGGGCCGGATCGCGGCGGTCGAGATCCTGCTGAACACGCCGCTGATCAGCGACCTGATCTTCAAGGGCGAGGTGGGCGAGATCAAGGAGATCATGAAGCGCTCGCGCGAGCTCGGCATGCAGACCTTCGACCAGGCGCTGTTCGACCTCTACGAGATGGGCAAGGTGACCTACGAGGACGCGCTGCGCAACGCCGACTCGGTCAACGACCTGCGCCTGCAGATCAAGCTCAACAGCGAGCGGGCGCGCAGCGGCGATCTGTCGTCGGGCACGGAGCATTTCACGATCGTCTGACCCGCAGACCTCATTTGGGATGCCCCGCTAGGCGCGAACCGGAGCCATAGCAGCGCAGCGCTATTGCGAGGATTCGCAACGACGCGGGGCGCCCAAAGCGGGGCTGCGGAAGGGCCACAATCGTCGGGTTCTCAATCACCCCACAACAGGTCCTCCATGAGCAGCATCGGCCAGCGTTCCTACGAATCGACTCCGTCCCTCCGCGTGTCCTTCCTGGGACTCGGCGTGATGGGCTTCCCGATGGCGGGTCATCTGGCCAAGGCCGGCCAGCAGGTCACGGTCTACAACCGGTCGCCCGCGAAGGCCCAGGCCTGGACCTCGGAGTTCGGCGGCCGGTCCGCCGCGACGCCGCGTGAAGCGGCCAAGGACGCGGACATCGTCTTCTGCTGCGTCGGCAACGACGCCGACCTGCGCTCGGTCGTGCTGGGCGCCGACGGCGCCTTCGCCGGCATGAAGCCGGGCGCGGTCTTCGTCGACCACACGACCGCCTCCGCCGAGGTCGCCCGCGAACTCGCGGCCGAAGCGCAGAAGCTCGGCCTGCACTTCATCGACGCCCCCGTCTCGGGCGGCCAGGCCGGCGCGGTCAACGGCGCGCTGACCGTCATGTGCGGCGGCGAGGAAGCCGTCTTCGACAAGATCCGCCCCTACGCCATCCACTTCGCCAAGGCGGTCACCCGCGTGGGCGAGGCCGGCGCCGGACAGCTCGCCAAGATGGTCAACCAGATCTGCATCGCCGGCATCGTCCAGGGGCTGTCGGAAGCCATCGCCTTCGGACAGAAGAGCGGCCTGCCGATGGCACTGGTGCTCGATGTCATCGGCAAAGGCGCCGCGCAGAGCTGGCAGATGGACAACCGCGGCAAGACCATGGTCGAAGACAAGTTCGACTTCGGCTTCGCCGTGGACTGGATGCGCAAGGACCTCGGACTGGTACTCGATGAAGCGCGCCGCAACGGCGCCCGCTTGCCGGTGACGGCGTTGGTCGACCAGTTCTATGCGGATGTGCAGGAGATGGGCGGGAACCGCTTCGATACGTCGAGCTTGATCAAGCGACTGCGCTGATCAGACTGTGATGTTCGACGGCCGCTGGCCCTCACCCCTGCCCTTGTATGTAGCAAAGTACGCCCAGGCCGCCACAGGCCGACCAGCCCAGGGTAGGCGCTTCGGCGCCATGCCGAGGGAGAGCGAGGGTCGTGGCGGCCGACCTCGGTTCGTCATGAACAGACAGCCCGAACGGTTGTGAGGTCCATTGAGGCCGTATCGAACACAAGGAAGGGCGCTGACATGAGCGAAGAGATCTTCATCGGTGTCGACGTTTGCAAGGCGTGGCTGGACCTGGCTCAGGTACCCGCTGCGCCTGCCGACAAGTCTGGCGCGTTGTCGCCGCGAGTGGACAACGACGAGCCTGGACGAGCAGCGCTGGTATCGCAGCTCAAGAAGCTGGGGCCCACGCTGGTTGTGATGGAGGCCACCGGTGGCTTCGAAGCGGCGCTGGCGAGTGAGCTGTGCGCGGCTGGAATCGCCGTGGCGGTGGTCAATCCCAAGAAGGTGCGCGACTTCGCCCGCGCGACCGGCGTCCTTGCCAAGACGGACCGGCTGGACGCTCAGGTGTTGGCCAGGTTCGCACAGGCCATTCGTCCTCAGGTGTATGCGCTGCCGGGCGAGACGCAGCAGGAGATCATCGAGCTGGTGGATCGGCGAGCGCAGCTGGTGACCATGCGGGCGCAGGAGAAGAACCGCTTGTCCACGGTCAAGCACGTGGCACGCACGAGCGTGCGGCAACACATCGAGTGGCTGGATAAGCGGATCAAGGAGATCGACAGGGATCTGGACGGTCGCTTGAAGGACTCGACGATCTACCAGCCCAAGTACGAACTGTTGGACAGCGTGCCGGGTGTCGGTCGAGTCACGGTCACGATGCTGCTGGGGCGCCTGCCCGAACTGGGCACCTTGGACCGCAAGCGCCTGACGGCGTTGGTGGGCCTGGCGCCGTTTGCCGATGACAGCGGCAAGCGGCGCGGCCAGCGCTACATCCAGGGCGGACGAGCGGACATCCGCACGGCGATGTACATGGCTGCACTCACGGCCAAGCGATGCAACGGGCCTATCAAGGCGTTGTACGAACGTCTGCGCCTGGCGGGCAAGCCCTTCAAGGTGGCGATGACCGCATGCATGCGCAAGCTGCTGATCATCCTCAACGCCATCCTCAAAACCGGCCAACCCTGGAGAAACGCCGAAGCCGCTTGACACGGTTGCTCTCCCGCAAGCGGGAGAGGGGGCAACGTCTACCGCTGCCTGCGTTTGACACGGTTGCTCTCCCGCAGTGCGGGAGAGGGAGTAAGAAGGTCTCAGCACTGTCACCGCCGAAGGCGCTTGATGAGGTTGCTCTCCCGCAAGCGGGAGAGGGGGCAAGAGGAGCCAGCGCTGCGAGTGGAGCCGGGTCGGACTCCCTCTCCCGCACTGCGGGAGAGGGTGGGGTGAGGGCCAGCGGCCGCCGCAGTCAGAAAAAACGGCGCCGGCCGCTTGCGCGGTCCGGCGCCGTTGTCTTTGGCGCTTCGTCGCAGCTTGATCAGCCGCCGGATTGGCGCGGAGCGTCCAGGCCCCCGCCCAGCACCTTGTAGAGCTGCACCTGGTTCTGCAGCTGCGCTAGGCGCACCTGCAGCGCCGCCTGCTGCGCTGCGAAGGTCGCGCGTTGCGCGTCCAGCAGGTCCAGGCTGGACGCCGCGCCGTTGCGGTAGCTCAGATCGACCAGTTCGAGGCGTGTCGCTTCGGCGGCGGCCTGCGCATCCTGCGCGCGCAGTTGCTCGTCGAGCGTCGCGCGGCCGGCCAAGGCATCGGCCACTTCACGGAACGCCGTCTGCACGACCTTCTCGTACTGGGCGACCGCGATCTCGCGGCTGGCCTTGGCCGCGTCGACGTTGTTGCGCACGCGCCCCGCGTCGAAGATCGGCATCAGCGCCGAACCGGCGATGCTCCACGCGCTCTGGCTGAACAGGTCGCGCAACGCGCTGCTCGCCGTGCCCACGCTGCTCGTCAGCGTGATGCTCGGGAAATACGCCGCCCGCGCGACACCGATGTTGGCCTCGGCCGCCACCAGTTGCTGCTCGGCCTGGAGCACGTCCGGGCGACCCACGAGCACTTGCGACGGCATGCCCGCCAGCAGCGAGCCCATGGTCTGGTCACTCAGCGGCTTGGACTGCGGCAGCGAATCCGGCACGCCCTGCCCCACCAGCAGCGTCAGCGCGTTCAGGTCCTGCTGGCGCGTGCGCTCTGCCTGCGCCAGCGTCGCGCGCGCCGCCTCGTACGAGGATTTCGCGGTGCTCAGGTCGAGGTTGGACGCGGCGCCGTTGTCGAATTTCAGCTGCATCAGCTTGAGGCTGTCCTCACGCGTCGACAGCGTCTGGCGCGTCAGCGCCAGCAGTTCCTCGTCGGCCTGGACCGCCAGGTAGGCCGACGCGACGCCGGCCACCAGGCTGATCTGCGCCGAGCGCGCCGCCTCGCCCGTCGCCAGGTACTGCGCGAAGGACGCGGCGCTCTGGTTCTTGACGCGGCTGAACAGGTCGATCTCGTACGAGGTGATCTGCAGGCCCGCCTGGTAGGCGTTGACGATGCGGCTGTCGCCGTTGGCCGTGGTCTGCGGCGCGCGCGACGCCGACAGACCGGCGTTGATCGTCGGCCAGCGGCTCGCCGCCGTGACGTTGGCCTGCGCCCGCGCCACGTCGACGTTCAGCAGCGCGATGCGCAGGTCGCGGTTGTTCTTCAGCGCGAGATCGATCAGTTGCTTGAGCCGCTCGTCGCGG
The DNA here is from genome assembly GCF_050632235.1 of Roseateles chitinivorans. GTDB lineage: Bacteria > Pseudomonadota > Gammaproteobacteria > Burkholderiales > Burkholderiaceae_C > Roseateles > Roseateles chitinivorans_A. The sequence continues at coordinate 6,319,221 of NZ_CP192584.1, forward strand.
AAGAACTGCTGCCATTGCAGCTCGGTCGCCGCCTTGGCGTCGGTCGCCTCGGCGCCCGGGCCTTGCGGCCACTGCGGCGCCACCGGCGCGTCCGGGCGCTTGTGGTCGGGCGCGAGGTTCACGCAGCCGGTCAGCAGCGCCACGGTCGCGGCCGCCGCGGCCATCACGGAAAGTTTGCTTTTCATCATGCTCAGACTCCGTCCGCGTTCTTGGCGGCCGCGATGGCCTTGGTCGGATCCGGACCGTCCAGTTCGTGGGCGTACAGCTTCTGCTGGCGGTCGCTGCCCTTGAAGAAGCGGCGCACCACCAGGAAGAACACCGGCACGAAGATCACCGCCAGCAGGGTCGCGGTGACCATGCCCGAGAGCACGCCGGTGCCGATGGCGCGCTGGCTCGCCGAGCCCGCGCCGCTGGCGAAGAACAGCGGCGTCACGCCCAGGATGAAGGCCAGCGAGGTCATGATGATCGGGCGGAAGCGCAGGTGCGCCGCCTCCAGGATCGCCTCGACCAGGCCCCTGCCCTGCGCCTGCAGGTCCTTGGCGAACTCGATGATCAGGATCGCGTTCTTCGCCGACAGGCCGATGATGGTGATCAGGCCGACCTTGAAGTACACGTCGTTGGGCATGCCGCGCAAGGTCGCCCCCGCCAGCGCGCCCAGCAGGCCCAGCGGGACCACCAGCATCACCGACATCGGGATGGACCAGCTCTCGTACAGCGCGGCCAGGCAGAGGAAGACCGCCAGCAGCGAGAACGCCAGCAGGATGCCCGCCTGCGAGCCCGACAGCTGCTCTTCACGCGACAGGCCCGTCCACTCGAAGCCGATGCCGGCCGGGAGCTGCGAGACCATGTTCTCCAGTTCCTTCATCGCCTGGCCCGAGGACACGCCCGCCGCGGGATCGCCCGCCAGACGCATCGCCGGATAGCCGTTGTAGCGCGTGGCCTGCATCTGGCCGGTGATCCACTTGCTGGACGCGAAGGCCGAGACCGGCACGTTGGCGCCCGCCGCGTTGGTCACGTTCAGCTTGAGGACGTCTTCCGGCGTCGAGCGGCGCGCCGCGTCGGCCTGCACCACGACGCGCTGCATGCGGCCGGTGCTCGGGAAGTCGTTCACGTAGGCGGAACCCAGCTGCGTGCCCAGCACGCGCGCGATGGTGTCGAAGCTGACGCCCAGCGCCTGCGCCTTGGCGCGGTCGATGTCGATCTGCAGCTGCGGCGCGTCTTCCAGGCCGTCAGGACGCATGCCGGTGATCAGCTTGCTCTTGGAGGCCATGCCCATCAGCTGGTTGCGCGCGTTCAGCAGCGCCTCGTGGCCGAGGCCGGCGCGGTCCTGCAAACGCAGCGCGAAGCCGGTGGCGTTGCCCAGTTCCTGGATAGGCGGCGGCGAGAGCGGGAAGATGAACGCGTCCCGCACGCCCACCATCATCGCGCCCATCACGCGGCCGGCCACCGCCTGCGCGCTGTGGTCCTTGCCCTTGCGCTCGTCCCAGGGCTTGAGCGGCACGAACACCAGCGCGGCGTTCTGGCCCTGGCCGGAGAAGGAGAAACCGATCACGCCGATGGTGTCGGCGACTTCCGGCTGCTTGTGCAGGAACTGCTCCAGCGTGGCCACGGCCGCTTCGGTCCGGTTGGACGTCGCACCCGGCGGCAGCTGCACGTTGACGATCAGGTAACCCTGGTCTTCGTTGGGCAGGAAGGACGTCGGCATGCGGACGTACAGCCAGCCCACGACCGCGACCACGGCGACGAAAGCGACCATCATCGGACCGGCGCGCTTGAGCAGCTTGGCGACCCAGCCCTCGTAGCCCTTGGCAGTGCGCGAGAAGCCGCGATTGAACCAGCCGAAGAAGCCGCGCTTCTCGTGGTGGTGGCCGGCGTCGACCGGCTTGAGCAGCGTCGCGCACAGCGCCGGCGTGAGCGACAGCGCCATCAGCGCCGACAGCGCCATCGAGGCCACCATCGCCAGCGAGAACTGGCGGTAGATGTTGCCCACCGAGCCGGCGAAGAAGGCCATCGGGATGAACACCGCGATCAGCACCGTGGTAATGCCGATGATGGCGCCCGAGATCTGGCCCATCGCCTTCTTGGTCGCTTCACGGGGACTGAGCCCCTCCTCGCTCATGATGCGCTCGACGTTCTCGACGACCACGATCGCATCGTCGACCAGGATGCCGATCGCCAGCACCATGCCGAACAGCGTCAGCACGTTGATCGAGAAGCCCAGCGTCAGCATCACCCCGAAGGTGCCCAGCAGCGCCACCGGCACCACCAGCGTCGGGATCAGCGTGTAGCGCCAGTCCTGCAGGAACAGGTACATCACCAGGAACACCAGCACGATCGCCTCGATCAGCGTCTCCACCACCTGCGAGATGGAGATCTGCACGAACTTGGACGAGTCGTACGGCACCTTGTATTCGACGCCGGCGGGGAAGTACTTCTTCAGCTCTTCCATGCGCGCCTTGACCGCCTTGGCGGTGCCCAGCGCGTTGCCGGTCGGCGACAGCTGCACCCCCACGCCGGTGGACGGCTGGCCGTTCAGCCGCGCATAGGTGCTGTAGCTCTGGCCGCCCATCTCGATGCGCGCGACGTCCTTCAGCTTCACGGTGGAGCCGTCGGTGTTGGCGCGCAGCACGATGTTGCCGAACTGCTCCTTGTTCTCCAGCTGGCCCTTGACCACGATGGTCGCGGACATGGTCTGGCTGCTGGTGTTCGGGCGGTCGCCCAGCACACCGGCCGGCACCAGCGCGTTCTGCGCGGTGATGGCGGCGTTGACCTCGGCGGGGCTGAGCTTGTACGACTCCATCTTGGCCGGATCCAGCCAGATGCGCATCGCCTGCTCGGAACCGAACAGCTGCGCCTGGCCGACGCCGGCGATCCGCTGGATCTCGGGCACGACGTTGCGGGCGGCGTAGTCGCCCAGCGCGATCGGGTCCATCGAGCCGTCCTTGGACGACAGCGTCACGAACAGCAGGAAGTTGGAGCGCGCCTTGTCGACGCGCACGCCCTGCTGCGTCACCGCGGCGGGCAGCCGGGGCGTCGCGCGCGACAGGCGGTTCTGCACTTCCACCTGCGCCAGGTCGATGTTGGTGCCCGACTCGAAGGTCACCGTGATGGCGCCCGTGCCGTTGGCCTGGCTGACCGATTCCATGTAGGCCAGGCCGGGGGCGCCGTTGAGCTCCTGCTCGATGACAGAGATCACCGACTCGTCCAGCGTCTTGGCCGATGCGCCCGGGTAGGCGACGTTGATGGACAGCGACGGCGGCGCGACGGTGGGGTACTGGGCCACCGGCAGCTGGGTGATGGCCACCCCGCCGAAGACCAGGATGAACAAGGCGATCACCCACGCGAAGATGGGGCGATCAATGAAGAAACGTGCCATGTCTTGGATCCTTCCTGAGCGTCAGGCGCTCAGCGGCTCGCCGCGGAGGCGGCGGGCGCTGCGCCGGACGCCGCGCCGGAGGCGGCGCTGGCCGGGTTGAACGGCACCGGATTGACCGGCGCGCCCGGCACGAACATCTTCTGGAAACCGTCGGCGATGACCTTCTCGCCGGCCTTCAGGCCGTCGAGCACCACCCACTGGTTGCCGATCGCGTTGCCGATCTTGACCTTGCGCGGCGCGGGCTTGTTGTCGGGACCGACCACCAGCACCGTGTCGCCGGCCGAGCCCCGCGTCACCGCCTGCTGCGGCAGCAGGATGGCCGACGGTAGTTCCGCCTGCGCCACGCGCACGCGCACGTACTGGCCGGGCAGCAGCGCGCTGTCGGGGTTGGGCACTTCGGCGCGCAGCGTGACCTGGCCCGAGGTCGGATCGACCGTCAGGTCGGTGAACAGCAGCTTGCCGGTGCGCGGCAGCACGGCGCCGTCGTCGCCGACGATCTCGACCTGCGCGGCGTTGTTGCCTGCACTGCGCAACTGGCCGGCGGCCAGCGCGCGGCGCATCGCCTGCACTTCATTCGCCGACTGCGTGAAGTTCACGTAGACGCTGCTGACCTGCTGGATCAGCGCCAGCTGCGTGGCGTCGGAGGCGCCGACCAGCGCGCCTTCGGTCACCAGCGCGCGGCCGATGCGGCCGGCGATCGGGGCGTAGACATGCGCGTAGTCCAGGCTCAGCTTGGCCTGCACCGCGGCGGCCTTGGCGGCGGCCACGTCGGCCGCGGCGGCCTTGGCGGTCGCGACCGAGGTGATGTATTCCTGCTGGCTGATCGCCTTCGCGTCGGCCAGCGGCTTGTTGCGCGCGGCCTGTGCCGAGGCCTGGGCCTCATTGGCCTGCGCCTTGGCCACGTTGGCGTTGGCGCTGTCGAGCTGGGCCTGGTACGGCGCCGGATCGATCAGGAACAGCGCCTGGCCGGCCTTCACTTCGGAACCTTCGGTGAACAGGCGCTTCAGGATCACGCCGTTGACGCGGGCGCGGACCTGCGCGGTGCGCAGCGCCTCGACGCGCCCCGGCAGTTCGGTCTGCAGCGCGACCGCCTGCTCACCCACCGTCACGACACCGACGTTGGCCGGCGGCATGCCGCCACCCGGCGCACCGGCGGCCTTCTCGTCCTTGCCGCAGGCGGTCAGCACCGCCGCGATCGAGATCACCAGCGGCAGCAGATAAAGCATGCGCGCGCCGGCCTTCAGGCTCGGGCGCTCCGACCCCGGCGTTGCTTTTGTCAGAGGGGTAGACATCACGATGGGATTCCTCTCGCAGTACAGATTCGAAGTGCAGATTCGCAGATCCAGGGGGTCGGCCCGGCTTGGACGGCCGGGCGGACAGGGCAAACCGCGGCCCTACCGTCACGACGTACGGCATCGGTACGGTTCGACCAAAGTGGCGCAGTATATACATACATTCATGCATGTATGTTTCTGCCATGTGCTCCTACAATCGGCGCATGGCTCGTCGAACCAAACAGGAAGCCCAGGAAACCCGCGCCCGTCTGCTGGACGCCGCGGAGCAGCTGTTCCATGAGCGCGGCGTCTCGCGCACCTCGCTGCAGGACATCGCGCAGGCCGCCGGCGTGACCCGGGGCGCCGTGTACTGGCACTTCGAGGACAAGGTCCAGCTCTTCAACGCGATGATGGAACGCGCCACCATGCCGCTGGAGGAGGACTTCGAGCCCTCGGTGTCGCCCGGGCCGGACCGGCCATTGGACGATCTGCGCCTGAGATTGATGAACGTCATGCACTGCGCAGCGTTCAATGCCCGCACGCGTCGCGCCTTCGAGATCGCCAACCTGCGGGTCGAGTTCGTCGGGGAGATGGCGTCGATCCGCGGCCGCAAGGTCGCCGCCCACCGGGAATGGACCGAGCACAACCGCGAGGCCTTCGAGCGCGCCAAGTCGCTCGGCCAGTTGCCCCCGGAGGTCGACGCGCACCAGGCCGCCATCGGGCTGATGGCGCTGATCGGGGGGCTGCTGCATCACTGGATCCTGGATCCGGAGGCCTTCGACCTGATCGTGGTCGGCCAGGCGCGGCTGGAGCATTACCTGTCCTCGCTGACGGTGGTGGTGCCGAACCGCTTCCCGCCGCTGACGGCCGCCGAGCGCGGTGCGCTGGGCCGGCAGCCGGTCTGCGAGGCGGGCCGTGACGCGTGCCGGGACCCGCTGGCCGACGCCGCCCCCGGCACCGCGCAGACGGACGGCACGGCCGCCGGCGACGCGGCAACTCCCATCCATCCTCGGGAATAAACGCCTTTCCGTTGGAAAGCCCTGTATTTATGCAGGGTGCCCTGGGGTCAACCCCAGGCTGCGGCGACAATACCCGGTTGCCCACGCCCGAGCCGCCGCCGTGTCCATCGCACCCCCGCCCACCCGTCCGCTGTCCGATCTGAAGAAGACCGGCCAGAAGGCGTTGACCTCGTACCGCCCGTTCTGGGCGAAACGCTTCGGTCCCGCCCCCTTCCTGCCGATGTCGCGGGAGGAGATGACGCAACTCGGCTGGGACAGCTGCGACATCATCATCGTCAGCGGCGACGCCTATGTGGACCACCCCAGCTTCGGCATGGCGGTCATCGGGCGGACGCTGGAGGCGCAGGGCTTCCGCGTGGGGATCATCGCGCAGCCCGACTGGAACTCGCCGGACGCGTTCCGGGCCCTGGGCAAGCCCAACCTGTTCTTCGGCGTGGCGGCCGGGAACATGGATTCGATGATCAACCATTACACGGCGGACCGGAAGATCCGCTCGGACGACGTCTACACGCCGGGCGGCGCCGCCGGCAAGCGGCCCGACCGCGCGACGCTGGTCTACACGCAGCGCTGCAAGGAGGCGTTCAAGGACGTCCCCGTGATCATCGGCGGCATCGAGGCCTCGCTGCGCCGCATCGCCCATTACGACTACTGGCAGGACAAGGTCCGCCGCTCCATCCTGGTGGACTCGAAAGCCGACCTGCTGGTCTACGGCAACGCCGAGCGCGCGATCATCGAGATCGCCCACCGCCTGTCGCAGAAGAAGCCGATCGAGTCGATCACCGACGTGCGCGGCACCGCCTTCATGCGCAAGCCGGACGACGCCTCGCTGGACGGCTGGTTCGAGATCGACTCGACCGACGTCGACGCCCCCGGCAAGATCGACGCGCTGCTCAGCCCGTACATGACCACCGAGGAAGCGGCGGCCGATCAGGGCACCGATTGCTCGAAGCAGCAGGAACAGGCGCAAGCGGCCAGTGCGGCCGGCGCGGCTGGCGCTCCCGCCTCGGCGGTCTCCGCAGGTGCTGCGGCGCAGCCGGGCATGCCCGAGATCAAGCCGATCAAGATCATCCGCCAGACGCTGTCCAAGACCGACGGCCGCGCGCTGGTCACGCCGCGCGAGCGCACCGTGATCCGGCTGCCGGCCTACGAGCAGGTCAAGAGCGATCCGGTCCTCTACGCCCACGCCAACCGCGTGCTGCATCTGGAGACCAACCCTGGCAACGCCCGCGCGCTGGTGCAGCGGCATTCGTCGGGCGGCGTCGACCGCGACGTCTGGTTCAACCCGCCGCCGATTCCGCTGACGACGGTCGAGATGGACCACGTCTTCGACCTGCCCTACGCCCGCAGCCCGCATCCGGTCTACGCCGACGAGAACGGCAGCCACGACCACGCCACCAAGATCCCGGCGTGGGAAATGATCCGCTTCAGCGTGAACATCATGCGCGGCTGCTTCGGCGGCTGCACCTTCTGCTCGATCACCGAGCACGAAGGCCGCGTGATCCAGAGCCGCAGCGAGGACTCGGTCATCCGCGAGATCGAGGACATCCGCGACAAGGTCAAGGGCTTCACCGGGATCATCTCGGACCTGGGCGGCCCCACCGCCAACATGTGGCACATCGGCTGCAAGAGCCCCGAGATCGAGGCCGCCTGCCGCAAGCCGAGCTGCGTCTATCCCGGCATCTGCCCGAACCTGCACACCGACCACGGTCCGCTGATCAAGCTGTACCGGCGCGCCCGCGCGCTGCGCGGCGTCAAGAAGATCCTGATCGGCTCCGGCCTGCGCTATGACCTGGCGATCGAGTCGCCGGAGTACATCCAGGAACTGGTCACCCACCACGTGGGCGGCTACCTGAAGATCGCGCCGGAACACACCGAGGGCGGGCCGCTCTCGAAGATGATGAAGCCGGGCATCGGCACCTACGACCGCTTCAAGCAGCTGTTCGAGCAGGCGAGCGCGGCGGCGGGCAAGAAGCAGTTCCTGATCCCGTACTTCATCGCGGCGCACCCGGGCACGGCCGACGAGGACATGATGAACCTCGCCCTCTGGCTCAAGCGCAACGGCTTCCGCGCGGACCAGGTGCAGACCTTCTACCCGAGCCCGATGGCCACGGCCACGGCGATGTACCACTCGGGCAAGAACCCGCTGAAGAAGGTGACCCGCGACAGCGAGCCGGTCGACATCGTCAAGGGCGAGCGCCGTCGTCGCCTGCACAAGGCCTTCCTGCGCTACCACGACCCCAACAACTGGCCGCTGCTGCGCGAGGCGCTCAAGGACATGGGCCGCGCCGACCTGATCGGCAACGGCAAGCACCACCTGATCCCGACCTTCCAGCCGGCGACCGATGGCGGCTACGAATCGGCGCGCCGCAAGAACTCGACGCAGGCCGGCGAGAAGGTCGCGCCGAACAAGCCGCGTTCGGGCCAGATCCTGACCCAGCACACCGGCTTGCCGCCGCGCGAGACCGGCTCGGCCCGGACGCCGCAGCGCCCTGCCGGCGCCGGCGCGCGTCCGACGTCGTCACCCTTCGTCAAGCCGGGGTCGACAACAAGGTCAGGAACCAAGGCAGGGGCACGGACAGGAACGAAGGCCGACGCGAAGCGCGGCCCGCGCTGAAGCGGATCAGCAATCGTCCGCGGGGGTCGATCGGGCCGCCGTCGACGGGGTTGCCGTCGACGGGGCTGCCGTCGGCGACTCGGCCGACGGTGCCGGCTTCACCCACTGCCAGACCTTCCAGCCCAGACTGATCCAGGCCCAGAGCCGGGCGATCCGTCCCGGCGAGCTGTCGCCCGACCCGGGCTCGTGCCGGCGGAAGACGCGCATCAGGCCTGCCAGGCCGCCCGCCGCGGCCAGCGCGGCCACCGTCCGCCACAGACGCGGCAGGCTGCCGGCCAGCCGATAGAACGCATGCCCGCGGTCGACCCAGCGCATCGGGCCTTCGAGCCCCCTCACCTCGTGCCGCAAGCCGAGCCGCAGCTCGGCGCTGCGCAGTTGCAGTTCGAGCTGCCGCAATTGAAGCCGCTGTTGCGCGTCGCCCCACATCACGGCTGCGCCCTCCGGTCGCCAGGCTGGCCGTCGTCGGGCTCGAGCGCGCGCCGGTCGCGTGCCAGTTCCGCGACGCTCGCCGCGAACGGCTTGCCCGCCGCCAGTTGCCGCTTCGCCCAGAGCCAGCACGCGGCTGCGCCGATCAGGAATGCGGCCCCCAACCCGGCGCCCACCGGAGCCCGCCACACGTCAGGCACCCACAGCAGCGCGGCGAACACCAGCATCAGCAAGGCGGCCACGCCGAGCAGCAAGGCCAGCAGCAGCGCGGTCAACGCGCCGAACAGGCGGAGCAGCTCCGACTGCAGTTCCACGCCCAGCAATTCCAGCCGCACGCGGGCCAGTTCGAGCGCCCGATCGGCCACTCGCCGCAGCCGTTCCGTGAGCCCCGGGTCGCGTGATTCCATCGATTGTTTCCCCTCTGTGTCCATCCCCGCAGTGTGCGAAAGCTATCACTGAATCGGGGGAAACGAGGGCGTTCTTTGTCCGATCGGCCCACAGGCCTTGGGCTACAGTGCGGTAACGCTTGGTTGCGCGGACCCCGCGCCGCCGGCCTGACAAGGTCCATTCAATGCCTGATCGCCAGCACACGCCGCACTCCGCCGTCGTCGAAGACGACGACCTGCTGCAGTTCCTGGACGACCCCGAGCACGCGGCCGATGAGTCCCTCGAAGCGCGCAGGCCCTGGCGCGTGCTGATCGTCGACGACGACACCGACGTCCACAAGGCCACCGAGCTCGCGATGCAGGGACTGCTGGTCGAAGGCCAGCCGCTGACCTTCCTCCACGCCAAGTCCGCCGCCGAGGCCCGCTCGATGCTGGGTCACGAGCCCGACATCGCCGTCGTGCTGCTGGACGTCGTCATGGAGTCCGACGACGCCGGCCTGCAACTGGTGCGCCACATCCGCGAGGAGCTGCGCCAGCGCGCCGTGCGCATCGTGCTGCGCACCGGCCAGCCGGGTTACGCGCCGGAGATCGAGACGGTCCAGGCCTATGACATCAACGATTACAAGACCAAGTCGGAGCTGACCCGCACCCGGCTCTACACGGTGCTGACCGCCGCGATCCGGTCGTACCGGCAGATCCGCGCGCTCGAGGCGAACCGGCAGGGCCTGGAGATGATCGTCGAGGCCAGCACCGAGCTGGGCCGCCAGCATGGCCTGCACCGTTTCGCCGAAGGCGTGGTCACGCAGCTGTGCGCGCTGCTGGGCACGCTGCCCGAGGGGCTGGTCTGCGTGCAGGCCCCCAACCACGGCAGCGGCGACGCCAATGGCGACACCCGCGTGATCGCGGCCGCCGGCCAGTACAGCTCGCTGATCAACCGCCCGCTGCACGCCGTGCCCGCCGGCAAGATCCGCGAACTGCTCGCGCGCTGCCTGTCCGTCGGCCACAACCTGTACGAGGACGGCTGCACCGTCCTGTTCTTCGGCCTGCCCAGCGGACGCGCGATGGCGGCGCTGGTCGAGGTCCAGCGCGAGCTCGACGAACTCGACCGCCAGCTGCTGCGCGCGTTCTGTTCCAACATCGCCGTCGGCTTCGAGAACGTCATGCTGTACACGCAGCTGACCGACCAGGCCTACAACGACCCGCTGCTGCAGCTGCCCAACCGCACCCGCTTCATCGAGCTGCTGGAGCACAACCTCAAGTCGCCCGAAGGCATCACGCTGGCGCTGATCGACCTGGACGACTTCGCCGACGTCAACGACGCCTTCGGCCACCGCTTCGGCGACCAGGTGCTGCAGGCGGTGTCGCAACGGCTGGCGCAGCGGCTCGGCTTCAACACGGCGATGGCGCGGATCTCGTCGAACGCCTTCGGCCTGCTGGGGCCGGACGACATGGTCAACGGCCACCGCATCGGCACGGCCTTCGAGGACCCCTTCACCGTCGCCGGCGAGCGGCTGCAGCTGTCGGCCACGACCGGCCTGGTGCGGCTGGCCCAGTCGCGCGCGCTCGGGTCGGAGCTGCTGCTGGACGCGCAGATCGCGCTCAAGCGCGCCAAGGCGGGCAACCGCGGCGCGTCGCAGTACTTCTCGCCGGAGATGGGCGTCGACGCACGCGAGCGCTTCAAGCTGCTCAAGGGCCTGCGCGCCAGCTTCGAGGAGCGCCGTCTCTTCGTGGTCTACCAGCCGCAGGTCGAGCTGGCCACGCACCGCGTCATCGGCGCCGAGGCGCTGCTGCGCTGGCGCACCGACGAGGGCAAGTTCGTGCCGCCCGACCAGTTCATCCCGCTGGCGGAGCAGTCGGGGCTGATCGTGCCGATCGGCGAATTCGTGCTGAGGACCGCCTGTCGCCAGGTGCGCCAGCTGCGCGACGCCGGGTACATCGACTTCCGCATCGCGGTGAACATCTCGCTGGCACAGTTCCGCCATCCCGCCTTCATCGACACGGTCCGCCGCGCGCTGGCCGACGCCGAGGTGCCCGGCGCCGCGCTGGAGCTGGAGATCACCGAATCGATGGCGATGGAAGAGGTCTCGGCGGTGCTGCGCGTGCTGGCGGAGATCCGCGGGACGGGCGCCTCGGTCGCGATCGACGACTTCGGCACCGGCTTCTCCTCGCTGAGTCAGCTGCGGCGCCTGGACGTGGAGCGGCTCAAGATCGACCGCGCGTTCGTGCGCGAGGCGCAGAGCTCCGCCGCCGGCGCGACGATCGCGCAGATGGTGGTGAACCTGGGGTGCAGCCTCGGCATGCGGGTCGTCGCCGAAGGCATCGAGACCGAGGAACAACGCCAGCATCTGCTGGCGCTGGGGTGCCATGAAGGTCAGGGGTGGCTGTTCGCCAAGCCCATGCCGGCGGAAGAGCTGGATCGCTGGCTGGCCGCGCCCAAGTCCTGGGAAACGGATCCGCCGACGGCAACCGCACCGACCGTGCTGGCGGCGCCGTGCGCCGCGCCGGTCAACAGCGGCCGCTGAGCGGCACGCGCGGAGGCGGAGTGGCGGTCAACGCCCCTCCACCGCCCATGACCCGCCAACGATGACGAGGTCGCCGATCGACGGCGGCAGGTCTGCCGTCGTCGATTCCTTGCCCGCTTACTTGCGGCTCAACAGCAGCCCGATCAGCACGCCGACACCAGCCGCCACGCCGATCGATTGCCACGGGTTGTCGTGCACGTAGTCGTCAGTGGCCTTGCTGGCGGCCTTCGCGCGTTCGACCGCGACCGACTGGAAATCGCCCAGGCTGGACTTGGCGCGATCCAGCGTCGATTGGACACGGGCCCGCAGCTCGGAGGCGCCGGCGCTGGTCTGGTCGGCCGTGGCGCGCAGCAGCGATTCGGCGTCGGTCACCACCTGGTTCAAGTCATTCAGCAGGCGGTCGGAGGGAGAGGTCTTGGCCATGAGCGTTACTCCTTTTGGTCGGTTTGTGGGATCAGAAAGCGCATCGGCGCGGGCCGGAATCCGGTTGTACGTCTGTCGAGCAGTGCTCGGCAAGTCGCCCTGACGGGTGTCCGACCGCGGCGCGCGGTCTTGCCGATGCGCGGGCCTTGCCCTGCCCTCCGGCAGATTTCGCTCCCGGGTGGTCGCATGCCAGAAGAAAGGTCATCCGGACAAGGCGTCATCGTCGTCGCCAACGCGGTAGTGGCGCACCAGGAAATAACGCTCACGGCGTTCGCCTTCGACGATCAAGACCTGACCCTCCAGCGCTTCCAGTTCCGGATCGCGGAAAGGATTGGCGCCGGCCCGGCGCAGCGCGACGCGCTCCCCGCCGGCCAGCGCGAGCAGCAGCGCCACGCGCTCGCTCTTGCTGCCGCTGTCGACACGGTCCCGACACAGGCGGCCGCACAGCCGCTCGGTGGGGCCGTCCGGAGTCGATGCGTCAGCGTCAGCGGGCATGCATGCGTCTCACGTGAAGGAGGCGTCCGTCCTGTTCGGTCGCGATCAGCGCCAGCAGCCGGCGATCGACCCACCCCTTGTAGACGTGGACCGTGCGCTGACCGGGCGCGCCCGCGATGCGGTAGCTGATGGGCGTGCAGTGGTCGGGGTCGATGCCGGACTCCTTGAGCATCGGCCGCACAGCGTCGGCCACCGGCTTGGCGGGGACCGTGTCGGTGGGCTGAAGACGGGGCAAGGAGCGCGCCAGGTTCCGGCCCTCCCGCTCCAGGCGCTCGCGCCGCAGGCCGCGCACGCCGCGGTCCTCGACCGTCGCGAAGGCCTTGCGGAACGCCTTCGTGCGCGACAGCGCATGACCCGGGCCCGCCACCGGCTGCAGGGACGGATCGCCCAGCAGGTAGAACTGCCCGAGGGTCTTGAGGTCCATCGGATCCAGGTGGGTGCGCTCGCCGGCGAATTTCTGCCGCGCCTCGAGCAGGGCCCGGCCCAGCGACGCGCCGGCCAGCACGCGCTGCAGGAAATACTGGCAGATCAGGTCGGCCGAGCCGTTGCCGTCGCTCGGGCCGTAGGCGACGGTCGTGCTGCCGAGGAAACCGCAGGCCCCGTCGGCCAGGTAACGCAGCGCCATCGGCCAGTCGCCGTCGGCGAGCGCCGGGTCGAAGAGCTGCGCGCCGTAGCAGCACTCGGCCGCGACGACCGTGCCGGCGGTGACGCGGTCACGCAGCAGCGCCGAGCGCATGGACACCGGGAAGTCCTCGCCGCGCTGGCCGTAGTACTCGGGCATGTCCTCGGCGCCGTGGCAATTGATGAAGTGCATGCGCGGCGCCAGGTCCGCCTTGGCCCACTTCGGGCCGCCGGGCGGCGACAGATGCAGCCGGTCCGCATTGCCGAAGGTATTGGTCAGGCTGAGCCGTGTCGAGCCCTGCCAGACCTCGGCCGACAGGCCGAAGCTGTCGGCGAAGGCCTCGCGCGGCAGGCCCTTGTGGCGGGCGGCCGCGCGGATCAGCTGGAGCAGCAGGTCCGGCTTGGTCGCACCCGGCAGGTCGGGCAGCCGGCCCACGACGCGCGTCGGCCCGAGGAAGCGGTTCGGGTCGGTCGAGTAGGCCGCCTCGCAGGCATACGGCAGGTCGCTGGGGACCAGCGCGTCCGAATCACCGAGTTCGCCGCCATGCGCCGGGTTCTTCAACGGGACCATCGGCAGCACTTCGGGCCCGCCCAGCAGCACGAAGTAGTGCGGCAGACGGGCGTGGGCCAGTGCATCGATGACGGCCTTCAGCGCCTTCGCATCAGGCCGGGCGGGCACGGGCGCGACGTCGTAGGGCTTCATCGCCGAGGCGAGGTCCACGGCCACGACCAGCGTGTCGATGCCGCGCCGCTTGTCCGCGGCGACCAGCGCCTTGAGCGCCGCGTCGATCTTCGTGAGCGCCGGGGCGCCGTACTTGGCGCGCAGCGCGCCGCGATGAACGATGACCAGCTTGTCCATGGGGGTCCTCCTCGGGCGGTCCGCTCCGGCTCTCGGTCCGGAAACGCTGGACGGAAAGCATCGATCGTAGGCATCGGCGGCCCGTGCGGCAATGCACAAGCGTGGGAGGCCTACGCCTGACTGTCATCAAGCGTGCATGAGGGCTCCGCAAGATCCGCCCGCCATGCAAGCATCCGTAACACCTCCCCGCAAGACGGAACTGGCGCGCGAGCTGCTCGCCCCAGGGCAGCGCCGGCTGCCGCCCGCGCTGCGCGCGCTGCTCATCACCGTCGACGGCAAGCGCGACGCCGAAGAACTGCGCCGGCTCGGTCGCGGGCTCGGGCTGGGCGACGACGGCCTGACGCGGCTGGTCGACCAGGGGCTGGTCGAAGTGCCGGTCATCGTCGTGCCGCCGCCCGCCGTCAAGGCGCCTCCCGTCGTCACCGGCGTCGACGTCATCCACGAAGCCGAAGTGCTAGAAGCCGCCGCGCTGGCACGCGCCGCGCAGGATCGGGCGCGACGCCTCGTGTCCGCGAAGTTCTTCGGTCTGGACCTCGTCACCCGGATGCTGGCCGGCCGCGAGGGCGAACTGCGGGACCTGGCACGGCAGGCCGACACCGAGAGCCGCTTCATGGAGTGGATCGACCTCTGCTGCGAGCGCATCGAGGTCGAGTCCGACGCCGAACGCGCGGCGAAGTTCCGCGACAGCGTGTCGCGGACGCTGACCGCGGGCTGATCCTCAGGCGCCTCGACGAGGGTGGCGGCGACGGCGTCATCGGCAACCACCGCCCGCCGACCTGCGCGTGACGTGGACTCACCGCGCATCTCGCCTCCGATCGCCTATGCTGAACGCTCGCTTCGAGCAGAAGCGCCACAGGGAGAGTTGCGATGAAACCCACGCCCGCCGGCTGGCCGCGCCTGTCCAGCGCCGTCTTCTACGACAGCGCCGCGGAAGCGATCCCCTGGCTGTGCCAGGCCTTCGGCTTCGAGGTGCAACTGCGGGTCGACGGGGACGACGGCTCGGTCGTCCACAGCCAGCTGACCTACGGTGAAGCGCTGATCATGGTCAGCGAAGGCGGCGAGGGGGAGCGCTCGCAGCGTTTCGGCATTCCGCTGCGCAGCCCCAAGGGCGTGGGTGGGGCCAACACGCAGAGCCTGATGGTCTACGTGGACGACGCCGCCGCGCATTGCGAGCATGCCCGCGCAGCCGGCGCCACCATCGTCTACGAACCGAAGATCGAGGACTACGGCCCCGAATACTGGGCCGACAAGAGCTACGGCGTGCTCGACCTCGGCGGGCACCTGTGGTGGTTCGTGGAACGGATCAGGGGCTGAGCGTTCCCGGCTGGCCGGGGCGCGCGGCATCGCGCCGTGCACCCCCGTCGACTCAGCCCTTGCGCTTCGCCAGGATCGCCTTCCCCACGCGCGACACGGGCGGACGACCCAGCACGCCGGAGATGAACGCGCCCGCGTCGACCAGCTTGTCGATGTCGATGCCGGTCTCGATGCCCAGGCCGTTCAGCAGGAACACCACGTCCTCGGTCGCGACGTTGCCGGTCGCGCCCTTCGCATACGGGCAGCCGCCGAGGCCGGCGACGCTCGCATCGAAGGTGTGGATGCCCATCTCCAGGCAGGCGTAGATGTTGGTCAGCGCCTGGCCGTAGGTGTCGTGGAAATGCCCGCTGACCTCGACCAGCGGGTAGTGCTTGAGCGCCCGCTCCATCGCGGCCTGGACCTTGCGCGGCGTGCCGACGCCGATCGTGTCGGCCACGCCGAGGTGGTCGACGCCGATGGCCTTCATCAGCTGGACGACGCGTTCGACCTCATCGGCCGAGACATCGCCCTGGTACGGGCATCCGACGGAACACGACAACGCGCCGCGCACCTTGATGCCGGCCTCGTGCGCCGCGGCCACCACCGGCGCGAAGCGCTCGATGCTCTCGGCGATCGAGCAGTTGATGTTCTTCTGCGAGAAGGCCTCCGACGCGGCCGCGAAGACGACGATCTCGTCCGGCTTGGTCGGCAGCGCGCCCTCCAGGCCCTTCGTGTTGGGGACCAGCACGCTGTGGCGCACGCCGGGTCGGCGCTCGATCGCCGCCATCACCGCCGTGTTGTCCGCCATCTGCGGCACCCACTTCGGCGAGACGAAGCTGGTGACCTCGATCTCCTTCAGGCCGGCGTCCTGCAGCAGCGAGACCAGCTTGGCCTTGTCGGCCGTGCCGACGTTCTCCTTCTCGTTCTGCAGGCCGTCGCGCGGGCCGACGTCAACGAGAGTGACTCGGGTGGGCAATGGGGTCATGACGTTGTCCTTTGGATCCTTTGACCTGCCGTCTCCCGACCTGCGGGAGAGGAAATCATGGCTTCAGTACTTCCACCGCCGCTGGCCCTCACCCCTACCCTCTCCCGCAAGCGGGAGAGGGGGCAAGAGGGCTGAAGCACTGCCGCCGTCCTCTCGCTCCGTGAGGGAGCTGCCAGGTCAGCTCGGTGCACTCTCACTCCCTCTCCCGCTTGCGGGAGAGGGCGGGGGTGAGGGCCAGCGGCCTCACGCCTGCAGGCGGAGCAGCTCGGCGCCGTCGCCGACCTGGTCGCCGATCGCGAACAGCAACTCCGCCACCACGCCGTCGCGCGGCGCAGTGATGGTGTGCTCCATCTTCATCGCTTCCATCACCGCCAGCGGCTGGCCCTTGGTGATCGCGTCGCCCGGCTGCGCCAGGAACGCCACCAGCTTGCCCGGCATCGGCGCGGTCAGGCGACCGGCTTCCGATTGACCCTGGCCCGCGTGGGCGATGACATCGACCTCGGTCACCAGCGCCGAGCCGTGCGCGCCGAACACCGCCACCTGCTCACCGACCTTGTAGGTCGAGACGGTGACGCGACGTTCGCCCAGATAGAGCTCATGCTGCTCCGGCCCCTTCGAGCGCAACGCCAGTGCGATCGATTCGCCGCCCACCGTCAGCGACAGGCTGCCGTGATGATGGCGCGCGAGCAGCACCTGGTGGTGCTCGCCGTCGACGTCCAGTTCGAAGCGGCGCTGCGCCGCGCCGAACATGCGCCAGCCGTCGCGGCGGCTCCATGGATCGCTGGATTCAGTCAGCGCCTCCTCCGCCAGCGTGTGCGCCACCACGGCCGCCGCAGCCTCCGCCAGCGGGAGACCCGGCTGACCGAACAGCACGGCCTTCTCGCGCTCGATCAGCGCGGTGTCCAGGTCGGCCTTAGTGAACGACGCCGTCGCCGCGCAGCGGCGCAGGAACGCGACGTTGGTGTGCAGCCCGACGATGTGCGTGTCGCGCAACGACGCGTCCAGCAGCGCCAGCGCCTGTTCACGCGTCTCGCCCCAGACGATCAGCTTGGCGATCATCGAGTCGTAGAACGGGCTGATCGCATCACCCTCGCCCACGCCCGAATCGATGCGCACGTCCGCGCGCTGGAACGCCTCATGCGCCGGCCAGCGCGCCACTGACAGCGTGCCGGTCGCGGGCAGGAATCCGCCCTCGGGGTTCTCGGCGCAGATGCGGGCCTCGATCGCGTGGCCGTGCATGCGCAGCTGGTCCTGCTTCAGCGGCAGCGGCTCGCCGGCCGCCACGCGCAACTGCCACTCGACCAGATCCTGGCCGGTGATCGCCTCCGTCACCGGATGCTCGACCTGCAGCCGCGTGTTCATCTCCATGAAGTAGAAGCGGCCGTCCTGTTCCGCGATGAACTCGACGGTCCCCGCGCCCTGGTAACCGACCGCCTTCGCGGCCGACACCGCCGCGGCGCCCATCTCGGCGCGGCGGTCGGCCGTCATGCCGGGCGCCGGCGCTTCCTCCAGCACCTTCTGATGCCGACGCTGCACCGAGCAGTCGCGCTCGAACAGATAGACGCAATCGCCGTGGCTGTCGCCGAAGACCTGGATCTCGATGTGCCGCGGGCGCTGCACGTAGCGCTCGATCAGCACCGCGTCGTCGCCGAAGCTGTTGATCGCCTCGCGCTTGCAGGACGCGAGCGCAGCGTCGAATTCCTCATCCGCGTGGACCGCCCGCATGCCCTTGCCACCGCCACCCGCGCTGGCCTTGATCAGCACCGGGAATCCGATGCGATTGGCCTCGCGACGCAGCAGCGCCGGATCCTGATCCGCGCCGTGATAGCCCGGTACCAGCGGCACGCCGGCCTGCTCCATCAGGCGCTTCGATTCGGCCTTCAGACCCATCGCCTGGATCGCCGACGGCGGCGGGCCGATGAACACGAGTCCCGCGTCCGCGCAGGCCTGCGCGAACTCCTCGTTCTCGCTGAGGAAGCCGTAGCCCGGATGGACGGCCTGCGCGCCCGTGGCCTTCGCAGCCTCGAGGATGCGCTGCCATTGCAGGTAGCTGTCACGCGGCGCGGGACCGCCGATGCGCACCGCCTCGTCGCAGGCCTGCACGTGGCGCGCATCCGCGTCCGCGTCGGAATAGACGGCGACGGTCTTCACGCCGAGACGGCGTGCCGTGGCGGCGACGCGGCAGGCGATTTCACCGCGGTTGGCGATCAGGATCTTCTTGAACACGGGTGTCTCCTCATGTTTCGGGTCCTCGGCGCGTCGCGGCTTGTGGCCGCTTCGCGCCGGGTGCGCCCGGAAGGCCGCGCTTCGCGATCGTCCGGGGCCGCGCGCCGGCATTGGCCGTCACGCGTCGTCAGGTCGGTGCAGGTCGGGTCGTGCCGCTCAATGGCGATGGCCGCAGGACGCCGCGGCGTCCTCGCCCACCGGCGCGCAGCCCGGCACGGTGTCGGCGCTCAGCTCGGCCTCGGTCGCGCAGTGCATGCCCAGGCGGTCGATCAGCTTGCGGTCCTTCTCGGCCTGCGGGTTGCTGGTGGTCAGCAGCTTGTCGCCGTAGAACATGCTGTTCGCGCCGGCCAGGAAGCACAGCGACTGCATCGTCTCGGGCATCTCCTCGCGACCGGCGGACAGGCGCACCATCGCGCGCGGCATCGTGATGCGGGCCACCGCGATCGTGCGGATGAACTCGAACGGATCCAGCGCTTCCGTGCCCGCCAGCGGCGTGCCTTCGACCTGCACCAGGTTGTTGATGGGCACCGACTCCGGATACGGATCCAGGTTGGCCAGCTGGGCGATCAGGCCGGCGCGCTGGCGGCGGGTCTCGCCCATGCCGACGATGCCGCCCGAGCACACCTTCAGGCCGACGCCGCGCACGCGCTCGAGCGTGTCCAGGCGGTCCTGGTAGGTGCGCGTCGTGATGATCTGGCCGTAGAACTCCGGCGAGGTGTCGAGGTTGTGGTTGTAGTAGTCCAGCCCCGCCTCGCGCAGCTGCTCGGCCTGGCCGTCGCCCAGCATGCCGGCGGTCAGGCAGGTCTCCAGGCCCATGGCCTTGACCTCGGAGATCATCTCGCCGATGGCCTCCAGGTGGCGCTCCTTCGGCGAACGCCACGCGGCGCCCATGCAGAAGCGGGTCGCGCCGTTGGCCTTGGCGGCACGGGCGGCCTCCATCACCTCCTGCAGCGGGATCAGCTTCTCGGCCTTCAGGCCGGTGTCGAAGTGGGCCGACTGCGGGCAGTACTTGCAGTCCTCCTCGCAGCCGCCGGTCTTGATGGACAGCAGCGTGGATAGCTGGACCGCGTTCGGGTCGAAGTGCTCGCGATGCACCTGCTGCGCGCGGAACAGCAGGTCGTTGAACGGCAGCTCGAACAGCGCGGCGATCTCGTTGACGGTCCAGGGCTTGGCGTTGCGACGTTGCTCGTCGGTGGTGGGCGTCAGCGTCTGGATCTGGTTGACGGTCTGCTTCATCGTCATGCTTTCAATGCGTTCAACAGCAGCGGCTGCTGCAGGTGCGCGGCCACGGCCGCGGGAGAGGGATCTGGGAGCCGGGGCACATGGCCCCAGCACGGCACGCTCAAGCCCTGGTCGAGCCGGGCGTGCAAGGCGGCCAGATTGTCCGCCACATGGGGTTGATGGGGATCGGCGGTGTTGGCGACCCAGCCCGCCAGGCGCAGGCCGCGCGCGAGGACGGCCTCGGCCGTCAGCAGCGCGTGGTTGATGCAGCCCAGCCGCAGGCCGACGACGAGCACCACCGGCATCGCCAGGTCGACGGCCAGGTCGGCGGTGTCCCAGTCGTCGGTGAGCGGCACGCGGAAACCGCCGACGCCCTCGATCAGCGCGAAGTCGCCCTTGGAGGCGGAGCGCCGGATCGCGGTCAGCAGCGCGGCGCGGTCGATGGCGCGGCCTTCGAGCTTCGCGGCAATGTGCGGCGCGCAGGGCTCGCGGAACTGCAGCGGGCCGACCTCGTCCATCGTCATGCCCTGCTGCTGCGCGGCATGCAGCAAGGCGACGTCCTCGTTGACCCAGACGCAGTCGGCGGTCTGCGTCTGGCCGGCGGCCAGCGACTTGATCGGCGTCACGTAGCGGCCCAGGCCGTCGAACGCGCGCGTCAGGCCGGCGGTGATGCAGGTCTTGCCGATCTCGGTGTCGGTGCCGGTGATGAAGAAGCCGTGCAGCGGATGCATCGTGCTCATGCGCAGGCCTCCAGCGCGGCGACGAGGCGATCGACGTCCGCCTCCGTGTGCGTCGCGCACAGCGTGATGCGCAAGCGCGCCTCGCCCTTGGGCACCGTCGGCGGACGGATGCCGGGCACGCGCAGGCCTTCGCGCTCCAGTGCGGCAGCAAGTGCCATCACCTCGGCGTTGCCGCCGACGATCAGCGGCTGGATCGGCGTCTGCGAATCGGCCAGCTTCCAGGTCAAGGTCGGATGACGATCGAGCAACGCAGCGATGCCTTCGCGCAGCCGCGCCTGCAACGCACGCACCGAAGCGCGGCGTTGGCGCCCGACGTCGCCTCGGATCAGCTCGAGGCTGGTCAGCAACGCATGCTCCACCGCCGGCGGCGAGGCCGTCGAGAAGATGTAGTTGCGCGCCGCCTGCAGCAGGTAGTCGGTGATCGTCGAATGCGCGACGACGAAGGCCCCCGCGAGACCCGCTGCCTTGCCCAGCGTGCCGACGAGGATCAGCCGCTCGCTGCGCAGCTGGAAGTGTTCCAGCGAGCCGACGCCGTTCTCGCCGAGCACGCCCAACCCGTGCGCGTCATCGATGATCAGCCAGGCGTCGAATTCCTCGGCCGCGGCCAGCAGCGCCGGCAGCGGCGCGATGTCGCCGTCCATGCTGAAGACGGCATCGGTGACGATCAGCTTCACGCGTGCCGTGCTCGCCGCGAGCTGCCTGCGCAGGTCATCGACGTCGCAATGCGCATAGCGGGACACCTTGGCCTTCGCCAGCCGCGTGCCGTCGATCAGCGAGGCGTGGTTCAGCGTCTCGCTGAAGATCTCCGCGTCGGCGTCGCCCAGCGCGGTCACCACCGCGAGGTTGGCCATGTAGCCGGTGCAGAAACCGATGGCCTTGGCGCCCGGGATATGCGGCTCGAACCAGCGGCCCAGCAGCGCCTCCACGTCGTGGTGCGCGCGCGAATGCCCGCTCACCAGCGGCGACGCGCCCGAGCCGCCGCCGTAGACCTGCGCGCCCTCGACCAACGCCGCGGCCACCGCCGGATGCGCGGCCAGGCCGAGGTAGTCGTTGCTGCAGAACATCGTCAGCTCGCGCGCGATGCCATCGGCGCCGCGCACCGTCTGGCGCGGCGCGGTGCCGGTCTCGGCGATGCGGGTGAAGCGCGTCAGGTCCTGGGCGCGGATCGCGTCCAGCTTGGCTTGCAGGTGATCAAGCAGCATGGAGCACCTCCTCCAGCGTCGCGCTCACGGCGTTCGCGAGGAACGTCGCCGTCGCCGCGTCGATCAGGTACGGCGGCATCAGGTACACGGTCTGGCCGATCGGACGGATCAACAGTTCATGCCGGCGCGCCGCGAGGTGGAACTTCTCGGAGAAGCGCTCGACCGGCGCCGTCGTCTTCGGGTTGAGGTCGAAGGCCAGGATCATGCCGCGCTGGCGCAGGTGCGTGACGCGCGGGTCGGCGGCCAGGGGCGCGAAGGCTTCGGTGAGCCACGCGGCCTGCTGCTGGTTGCGCTCGAGCTGGCCGGCATCGAAACGGTCCAGCACCGCGTTGGCGGCGGCGCATGCCAGCGGATTGCCGGTGTAGCTGTGCGAGTGCAGGAAGCCGCGCGTCACGTCCTGCGACCAGAAGGCCTCGTACACGTCGTCCGTCGTCAGCACCAGCGACAACGGCATCGTGCCGCCGGTGATGCCCTTGGACAGCAGCAGGAAGTCGGGCCAGTCCGCCTTCGTCGAGGGAACCGTCTGCTCCCAGGCGAAGAAGGTGCCGGTGCGGCCGCAGCCGACGGCGATCTCGTCGGCGATCAGGTGCACCTTGAACTCGGTGCACAGCGCGCGCAGCGCCTTCAGGTAGCTCGGTGCGTACATCGACATGCCGGCCGCGCCCTGCACCAGCGGCTCGACGATGACGGCGGCGATGTGGTCGTGGCGCGCCGCGAGCAGCGCGCGCATCTCGTCGATCGCTTGCGCCTCGTTGCCCAGCCGCTGATCCGGCGACATCACGATGTGGCTGCGCATCAGCAGCGGGTCGTAGGCGTCGCGGAAGATCGCGACGTCGGTGACGGCCAGCGCGCCGATGGTCTCGCCGTGATAGCCGTTCTTCAAGCAGACGAACTCGCGCTTGTCCGTGAGGCCGCGGTTGCGCCAGGAATGGAAGCTCTGCTTCAGCGCGATCTCGACCGCCGAGGCGCCGTCGCTGCCGAAGAACAGATGCCCCAGCGCACCGCCGGTGCGGGCGGACAGGCGCTCGGACAGGCGGACCGCCGGCTCGTGCGTGCAGCCGGCCAGCATCACGTGCGGCAAGGTGTCGAGCTGATGCTTGATCGCTTCGTTCAGGCCCTTGTCGGCGTGGCCGAACAGGTTGACCCACCACGAGCTGTTGGCATCGAAATAGCGCCGACCCTCGTGGTCGAACAGCCAGGGGCCCTCGCCCCGGGCGATGGGCAGCGGCGGCACGTCCTGCGCGCGCGCCATCTGCGTGCACGGGTGCCAGACCGCCGCGAGGCTGCGGCGCTGCCAGTCTTGTCGTACTGCTTCAGACATTCAAGAAAACTTTCAAACCAGCCACGAGGGCTTTCCCTTCGACAAGAAACTCTGCACGCCCTCGCGCCCTTCGGCGCTGGCGCGGATATCGGCGATGCGGCGCGCGGTGTCGTCACGCAGCGTCGCGGTGATCGGGGCGTGGGCGACGTCCTGGACCAGGCGCTTGCACGCGCGCACGGCCGCCGGGCCGTTGGCCAGCAGCGCGGCGGTGAGCGCGTCGACCTTCGCGTCCAGCGCCTCGACGTCGGCCGCCAGTTCGTGGACGAGGCCGAGGCGATGGGCCTCGGTCGCGGAGAAGCGCTCCGCCGTCACGAAGTAGCGGCGCGAGGCCTGCTCGCCCAGCGCGCGCACGACGTAGGGCCCGATGGTCGCGGGCAGCAGGCCAAGCTTGGCCTCGGACAGGCAGAAACCGGCGGACTCGGCGGCCACGACGATGTCGCAGACCGACACCAGACCGACGCCGCCCGCATAGACATCGCCCTGCACGCGCGCGATCACTGGCACCGGGCAGCTGTAGAGCGTCCACAGCATCTGGGCGAGGCGGCCGGCGTCGGCGTGGTTCTCGTCCCAGCTGTAGCCGGCCATCGCCTTCATCCAGTTCAGGTCGGCGCCGGCGCAGAAGGCCTTGCCTTCGGCGGCGAGCACGATCGCGCGCAGCGACGGGTCACGTCCGAGCGACTCGAACACCGCGGTCAGCTCGCCGATGACGGTGTCGTTGAAGGCGTTGCGGACGTCGGGGCGGTTCAGCGTGACACGCGCGATCGCGTCGTTCGGGCCGGCGCGTTCAACGCGCAGCGTCGTGGGGAGGGCGTCGTTCGTGGTCATGGTTTGCTCCAGACAACCGTCCGGTTGACGGCGTAGAGGCGGCAGCGCTCCTCGCCGTCGGTGAACTGGTCGCACAGGGCGAGCGCGCGCGACTGGGCGTCGTCGCCGTAGGCGTACCCCCAGCGCGAACCGTTGGTGGCGAAGGCGCGCGGCTCCTGCGCGGCGAGGAACTTGCGATAGCCGGTCGCGAGCCGGCTCGCCGGCAGGCCCTGCACCTCGTCCGTGACGGCGGTCCCGCCGACCGGTGCCGGCAGCGCGCCGGGGACGGGGAAGCCGAGCGGCTTCAGGAAGGCATCGACGATCGGCTGCCAGAGGTCGTTGCCACGCGCGAACAGCTGGTGGCCGTCCTCGCCGAAGGCCGGCATCTCGCGCGTCTGCACCAGGCCGCCTGCTTCGCGGTAGGCCTCGGCCCAGCGGCGTTGATGCTGCGGCGCGAAGAAACGGTCGTTCTCGGTGAAGACCCACAGCGTGGGCACCGGCAGGCCATCGGCGGCAGCGCGCCGGCCGAAGTCGGCGAAACGACGTCGCAGTTCATCAGGCCGGCAAGGCTCGCCCGCGCGCGTGTCGGGATTGCCGCCGTGTCCGCCGGCGAAGTCGATGGCCGCGACGACGCCGGGCAGGCGTTCGCCGGTCGTCGCCATGGTCGCGAAACCGCCCAGCGACTGGCCGATCAGCACGACGCGCTTCGCGTCGATGTCCGCGGTGGACTGCAGGTGGCGCACGACCGCCGACAGCTCGGCCGCCGCGGCTTCCGCCGCCGACGCGTAGCGCGGCGCATCGCATTTGACGCTGGCCTCGGGATCGCCGACGGCCGCGAGCTCGCCGTAGCCGATGCGCGTGGGCACCGCCACCGCGAAGCCCTTGCGGACGAAGAAGCGGGCCGCGGCCTCGAGCCGCTGGCGCGGCATGGCCGCGCGTTTCGCCTCCTGCGGCGGACGCCCGTGGCTGATGACGACGAGCGGGAACGGCCCCGGGCCCGGCGGACGGAAGGTGGTGACGATGAGGTCCGCGTCCAGCTTGCGACCGAGGTGGTTCTCGACCGACACCGGCACGCGGATCACCGCCTCGCGGATGTCGTTGGCCAGGCGGACGGGCGCCGCGGGCTGCGCATCGCCGGTGGTCGTGTCCTCCGCGCGCGCGGCAACACCGGCCAGGCCGAGGACGGCGCCCAGACAGAGCGCGGCGAGGCAGGAGGTTCGGCGCATCGTGCGGATCGTGCGGATCGAGTGGGCAAGGCGTGTCATGCGCGCGCCCCCGCGCCCAGCGCCTTGCGCATCAGCACGCTGCGGTAGGTCTTGCCGGCCCATTGCACGTCGCCGATCAACGCGTAGCCGCGGCGCTCGTAGCGGCGGCGCAGTGCCTCGGCAGGCACGGCCGTGTCCAGCGCCACGTGCGCATAGCCCTGCGCGAGCGCCCAGGCTTCGGCGATGTCCATCAGCCGTTCGCCGACGCCCTGCCCGCGACACGACGGATGCACGGCGAGCTGGGCCAGGATGGCCGTATCGGCCTGCGTGTAGCACTCGGGCACCGGGTCGCCGAGGTAGCGGCCGTCGGGCCGCTTCGGCGGCGCGACGGTGACCGTGCCCACCAGCTCGCCGGTCGCGGTCAGCGCGACGAAGGCCTGCCCGCTCTCCACGCGCTCGCGCGTCGTCTGGATGCTCTGGTCGACCGCGGTGAAGTTCCAGCCCTGCGCCGCCAGCGACGCGTAGGACGCGTGCAGCAGCGCGGTCAGGGCCTCGATGGAATCATCGGCGCCAAGCGGGCGCAGGGTCAGGTCGGTCATCGTCGGAGCGGTCATGGCGCGGGCGGAGCGAAGGTCGGCACCTTACATCCGGAACACGCCGAATTTCGTCTCGGGGATCTCGGCATTCAGCGCGGCGGACAGGCCCAGCGCCAGCACGCGGCGCGTGTCGGCCGGGTCGATGACGCCGTCGTCCCACAGCCGGGCGCTGGCGTAGTACGGATGGCCCTGGTCCTCGTACTGCTGGCGGATCGGCGCCTTGAAGGCTTCTTCCTCGTCCGCGGACCACTGGCCGCCCTTGCCTTCGATGCCGTCGCGCTTGACCGTGGCCAGCACCGACGCGGCCTGTTCGCCGCCCATCACCGAGATGCGGGCGTTCGGCCACATCCACAGGAAACGCGGCGAGTAGGCGCGGCCGCACATGCCGTAGTTCCCGGCGCCGAAGCTGCCGCCGATGATCACGGTGAACTTGGGCACCTGCGCGCACGCGACCGCCGTCACCATCTTGGCGCCGGCACGGGCGATGCCTTCGTTCTCGTACTTGCGGCCGACCATGAAGCCGGTGATGTTCTGCAGGAACACCAGCGGGATCTTGCGCTGGCAGCACAGCTCGATGAAGTGCGCGCCCTTGTTGGCGCTCTCCGCGAAGAGGATGCCGTTGTTGGCCACGATGCCGACGGGCATGCCCTCGATGTGCGCGAAACCGCAGACCAGCGTGTTGCCGTAGCGCGCCTTGAATTCGTCGAACGCGCTGCCGTCGACGATGCGGGCGATGACCTCGCGCACGTCGAAGGGCTTGCGGGTGTCGGTGGGGATCACGCCGTGCAGCTCGGCGGGATCGTAGGCCGGCGCCTGCGGCGCCTGCGTCAGCAGCTCGCCCTGCTTGCGCCAGTTCAGCCGCGCGACGGACTGGCGCGCGATCGCCAATGCGTGGGTGTCGTTCTCGGCCAGGTGGTCGGCCACGCCGGACAGGCGCGTGTGCACGTCGCCGCCGCCCAGGTCCTCGGCGGTGACGACCTCCCCCGTGGCGGCCTTCACCAGCGGCGGGCCGCCCAGGAAGATCGTGCCCTGGTTCTTGACGATGACGGTCTCGTCGCTCATCGCCGGCACGTAGGCGCCGCCCGCGGTGCAGGAGCCCATCACCACGGCGATCTGCGGGATGCCCTTGGCGGAGAGGTTGGCCTGGTTGAAGAAGATGCGGCCGAAGTGGTCGCGGTCCGGGAACACCTCGTCCTGGTTGGGCAGGTTGGCGCCGCCGCTGTCCACGAGGTAGATGCAGGGCAGACGGTTCTGGTCCGCGATCTCCTGCGCGCGCAGGTGCTTCTTGACGGTGATCGGGTAGTAGGTGCCGCCCTTGACGGTCGCGTCGTTGCAGACGATCACGCACTCGACGCCGGACACGCGCCCGATGCCGGCGATCACGCCGCCGCCCGGGGCGGCGTTGTCATACATGTCCAGGCCCGCCAGCGGGGCCAGTTCCAGGAAGGGCGTGCCCGGGTCCAGCAGCATCTCCACGCGGTCCCGCGGCAGCAGCTTGCCGCGCCCGACGTGCTTGGCGCGCGCGGCCTCGCCGCCGCCCTCGGCGATCTTCGCCAGCCGGGCGTTGAGGTCGTCGATCAGGCCGCGCATCGCGTCCGCGTTGGCCTTGAAGTCGGCCGAGCGGGCGTTGAGCTTGGTGGACAGCTGGGGCATGGGTCTGGGTCTCCGGTCTGGGGACGGTCGTCGTCCGTCTTATGAGCCGCGCTCAATTCGGTGCACAAGCGCTGGCTGAAAGCGCGATTCCGGGATCGCCGGAGCGGCGCAAGGCGCGAAGCATAAGCCAGATGGCGAACCTTTCCAAGACGGACCCCAGCCGAACTCGCACAGACTTGAGCCCGGCTCAATAAACCCGGAGAATGCGGCGCCATGAGCCCGACACCGCTGTCCCGGGAGGACATCCGCCTCGATCCGCCGTCCGCGGCCGCCCTGCCGGCGCAGCGCCGCTCGCCGGTGAGCGCGAAGGCCGGGCAGCGGGTGAAGGACATCCTGCGCGCGAGCCGTGCGGTGTTCGCCGAGCGCGGCTACGAGCGCGCGACGACGACCGAGATCGCGCAGCGGCTGGGGATCTCCGAGGCGACGGTCTTCACCTACTTCCGCGGCAAGCGCGAGCTCTGCATGCGGGTGATCGGCGACTGGTACGACGAGATCATCGAGGCGATCGAATCGGGCCTGCCGCGCGAGCGGCCGATCCGGGACCAGCTGGAGTTCGTGGTCCACACCCACCTGCGGCTGTTCCTGATCCAGGGCACGGGGCTGTGCGAGCTGGTGCTGTCGGAAGGCCGCAAGCGCGAGGCACCGGTGGCGCGCGGCGAAGGCCAGGACTTCGGCGCGGCCTTCGTCGACCTGCAGCGGCGCTACACGGCGCCGCTGATGGACCTGCTGGCGCGCGGCCAGGCGCAAGGCGAGGTCCGGCAGGACATCCCGCTGCGGCTGCTGCGCTCGCTGGTCTTCGGGCCGATGGAGCACATGCTGTGGGAGGTGATCATCGCCGGCCGGCAGATCCAGGTGGACGCGGCGGCGCGCGACCTGGTCGCGCTGCTGTGGCCGGCGCTGCAGGCGCCGGACCAGGAGCTCAAGGCGCTGCGACGACTGAAGGCCCGCGTGGCGCAGGCGCTCGATGGCGGTATCGACGCCGTCGACGGCAAGGCCTGACCCTCAGCGCAGCGCTACGAGGCGCGCAAGACCTGGGAAGGTCAAAAGATCAGCAGTTGAGGTAATAGCCCGACAACGCCTGTTCGGCAACGATGACGGCTCCGACTTTCGAGTCGATTCATGAAGCACCACATCGTGGATCTCGACATCAATCCCGTAGTTGAAGAGCTGCTCGGCGCCGTCTCATCGCCGGTTCAAATTCCCACGCCCGCACCGGGCGAATACGCTCCACGCATCAGCGAGGACAACTTCGACCAGGACGCCTGGGACGACTGGTATCGCGAGCAGATCCGCCTCTCGATCGAGGACCCTCGCCCGAACATCCCGCACGATGTCGTCATGCGAGAAACCGAGGAAATCATTCAAGGCTTCCGGAGCGTCCATGGACAACCCCACAACGCTTGAATGGCGGCCTCGAGCTCATCTGCGCTATCGACTGATCATTGCCGAGATCGCGCGACACAACACCTTGGCCGCGGAAGAGCTGAGGCGGTTGATCTGGAGGAAGTTGCGCTTCGCAATGGCTTTCCCCAAGCTCTATCGCGCATCCTCGCGCGTGGACGGCATCAGGGAAATCGTGGTGACTGCGAACTACCTCGTGCCGTACCGAATCACTTCCAATTCCCTCGAAGTGCTCGACGTCGTGCACGCCCGACGCGATTGGCCGAATCCGCCGCAACTACTGCCTTCAATGCATTGAAGGACTGCCTTGTGACAGGGCGACCGCTTCCGGTCGCCCCTCTTCATTGCAGCCGTCGCTGAGCTCAGCGAGCCCGCCTCTCGATCACCACGCTAAGCACCGCCAATCCAAGCCCGACCACCGCAAGCCCTGCCCCCGCCATCGGCAGCGAGCGCAACGACGCCCCGTGCGTCAGCATCCACCCGCCGAGCCACGCGCCGCCCGCGTTGCCCAGGTTGAACGCCGCGATGTTGAGCGTCGACACCAGCGCCGGCGCATCGGGCGCCTGCTGCATCATCCGCATCTGCAATCCGGGCACCGTCGCGAAGGCGGCCATGCCCCAGACGAAGACGGTCACGATCGTCGGCCATTGCCAGTCGAGCACCACCGCCAGCAGCCCCTGCACGATCGCCAGCGCGACCAGCACGCCCATCAGCGACGGCATCAACTTCCAGTCCGCCAGCCTGCCGCCCACCGTGTTGCCGATCGTCAGGCCCAGGCCGAACAGGAACAGCACGCCGGTGATCCATCCCGGCGTCAGACCGGTGACCTCCGCCAGCATCGGCGCGATGAAGGTGAACGCGGTGAAGATGCCGCCGAAGCCGACCGCCGTCAGCGCCAGCGCGATCAGCACCTGCGGGCGCTTGAGCACCGACCAGTCGTTGCCCGCCTGGGCACCGGCGTCGGCGTCCTTCGTCTTCGGCAGCAACGCGACCAGCGCGATCGCCGCGACGATGCCCAACCCGGCCACCGCGCCGAAGCTCGCGCGCCAGCCCCACTCCTGGCCGATCAGGTTGCCCAGGGGCACGCCCAGCACGTTGGCCAGCGTGAGGCCGGTGAACATCAGCGCGATCGCGCCGGCCTTTCGGTCGGGCGCGACCAGTTCGCTCGCCAGCACCGCGCCGATGCCGAAGAAAGACCCGTGCGCCAGCGCCGCGACGATGCGCCCCGCCATCACCGTCCAGTAGCCGCCGCCGATCGCCGACAACACGTTGCCCGCGATGAACAGCGCGATCAGCACCAGCAGCGCCCGCTTGCGCGGCCAGGCCGCGCTGAGCGCCGCCAGCGGCGGCGCGCCCAGGGCCACGCCCAGCGCATAGCCCGTCACCAGCAGGCCCGCGCGCGGCAGACTCACCGCCAGGTCCTGCGCCATCGCGGGCAACAGGCCCATGATCACGAACTCGGTCGTGCCGATCGCGAAGGCCGCCAGCGCCAGGGCCAGGATCGGCAACGGGAAACCGCGTGCGGCCACCGGTTTGGCGCCGGCATCGTCGAGGGTGGAAGACAGGGAGGTCACGGGCGGCTCCAACGTTGATTCAATGGTCCGCACTGTGATCTGTCGCTCCCCGGATGGGAATCCGTCGAAAGAGAGAAGCATCTGTTCCAGAATGGAAAAGATGGCCGCCACATGATGCAGTCTCGATGGAAGATCCGGAATGAATGAACTCGACGACATGCGCCTGTTCGTGCGCGCCGTTGCGGCGGGCAGTCTGTCCGCGGCAGGGCGGGAGCTCGGGTTCTCTCCCGCCGTCGGCAGCAAGCGGCTGGCGCGGCTGGAAGCCCGCCTCGGCGTGCGGCTGCTGCAGCGCAGCTCGCGACGCCTCGCGCTGACCGACGAGGGCGCGATCTACCTCGAACGATGCCAGGGCATCCTCGCCGACATCGACGACGCCGAGGCCGAACTCACGCAAGGCCGCCAGCAGGCGCGGGGGCTGCTGCGCGTCACCTCGACCGTCGCGCTGGGCCGGCGCTGCGTCGGCCCGCTGGCCGCCGAGTTCATGCGCGAGCATCCCGACGTCACCGTGCAGGTCTCGCTGTCGGATGCGCTCGTCGACCTGATCGAGGAAGGCTTCGACTGCGCGGTGCGCATCGGCGGACCGGCGGACTCGCGGCTGGTCGCGCGCCGCCTCGGTCCCAACCGGCGCGTGCTCTGCGCCACGCCGGACTACCTGCGCCGCCGCGGCGTACCGCGCTCGCTCGAGGACCTCGTCGACCACGACTGCATCCTGCAGGAGCGCATCGCCACCCGCCAGTCGGACTGGCTGTTCATGCCCGCCGATCCCTCGGTGTCACCGTCGCCGCGCACGGTCACCGTGCAGGGCCGGCTCGTCACCGACAACGGGGAACAGGCCCACGACTGGGCCCTGGCCGGCCTCGGCCTGGTGCGGCGCGCGGTGTGGGACGTGGTCGACGAACTCGACGACGGCCGTCTCGTCGAGGTTCTGCCCGAATGGGCCGGTGAAGTCGGCCCGCTGCAGCTCGTGTTCCCGTCGCGCCGCCTGCTGCCGGCGCGCACGCGGCTGTTCATCGACGCGCTGGCCGCGCGTTTCGAGCACTCCAAGGACCAGGCGCGCGTGCGCGCGCCGGCGCCCGACGCACGGAAAGCGAAACGCCGGCGTTGAGGCGCGCATTGAGACCCGCGCCGAGGCGGGCGGATCCGACGAGCGGACCAGGCATGAAAAGGGGCCTTGCGGCCCCTGGGGTGTGTCGTTCCGGGACGGGCCGGCCGGAGCCGGCCTCGTCGTCAGAAGTCGTACGAAGCGCCGAACTTGTAGGCGCGCGGACGGATGGTGTAGCCGCCACGCAGGTTCACCGGACGCTCGTCGCCCATCAGGTTGTTGATGTTCAGCGACAGGCGCAGGTTCTTGATGCCGGTGTAGGACAGGCTGAAGTCCGTGCGCAGGTCCTCGTCGATGAAGCAGGCGAGGTTGCCCGGGTTCAGGCGCGAACGGCAGGCCGCTTCGCCCCACGCCGCCTCGTCGGTCTCGTCATAGTTGAGCGAGGTCTTCGAGGTGTAGTTGAAGCGCAGGCCGGTGGTCCAGTCGCCCTTGTTCCAGTAGGCGGAGAACACCGCCTTCAGACGCGGGTTCGTGTACTTGCCCACCTGGTTCGGACGCCATTCGTTGGCATCGATGTCCCACGGCTTGTAGGTCAGCGCGTAGGTCGCCGCCACGCCCAGATTCAGCGTGCCGAACGAGCCCGACGCGACACGGCCCTTGACGTCGATGTCCACGCCCGAAGTCTCGGTCTTGCCGAAGTTCTCGTACTGCAGCAGCAGCGCGGTGACTTGGCCGGCCGCCCACGACAGGTTGGCGGCGCCGGTCGGGTCCAGGACCTTGGCACGGTCGACCCAGCCCTGCTCCTGCGCGGTGACGGGGCCACGGCTGATCATGCTCTCGTAACCGGGCCGGCCTTCACGCTCCATCACGTAGGACGGATCGCGCGAGTTGATCTCGTTCTTGCGCTCGATCTTGAAGTAGTCGACGGCGACCGACGCATTCTTCGTGGGTTCGAAGACGAAGCCCAGGGTGATGCTCTTCGACGTCTCCGGCTTCAGGCTCGGGTTGGCGGAGATCATCGCCGGCAGCGAGGCCAGGCAGCCGCTGTTGAATGCCAGCGTGGCGTCCGAACGGTCGCCCGCCGTGCCCTTCTGCAGGATGTTGCGCAGGGCGGTCGCGGTCTCGCAACGGCGCGGGTCCACCTGGCTGTTGAAGAAGCCGGTCACGCCGACCTGACCCAGCGTCTCGGGGATGTTGGGCGCGCGGAAACCGCCGGCCACCGTGCCGCGCAGCAGCAGCTGCGGCAGCACCTCGAAGCGCACGCCCAGCTTGGGCGACACGCGGCCGTCGAAGCCCGAAGCCTTGTCCCAGCGCAGCGCGCCGTTCAGCTCCAGCCCCTTCCACACCGGCGCATTCAGCTCCAGGAAGGTCGCCTCGAGCTTGCGCTCGCCGTCGATCAGCACCGAGCCGCGGCCGACGATCTCGGCGCGCAGGACGTTCTGCGTCGAGATGACGCTGACCGCTTCCTCGCGATGCTCGGCACCCAGCGCGAAGGCCAGCGGGCCGCCGGGCAGCTGCATCAGCTCGCCGCTCACCTTGGCGTCGATCCAGTTCTGATGGTTCTTACCGTTCATGCCCTGCTCGGGGAAATACTTGTCGAGCAGTTCCTTGCTGTTCGGGCCGCCGATCTTGTATTCGCCGGAAGCCACGGCATTGAACAGGTCACGCGAGCCCCAGCGGCTGATCTTGTCGGCCTTGGCGCCGACGCGGCCGCCGGCCACTTCCCAGTCGTAGCCACGGAAGGTGCCCTGCACGCCGATCAGCGCGCGGTACTGGCTCGCGTCGTTGTCGTAGCCGAAGATGCTCGGGTCATCCATGAACCGGTAGTCGATGCCGACCGGCACGCTGAACGGGTTGGCCGGGTTGCCGACCGCCAGGCGCGGGTTCGGCACCGACTGGGCCACCTTGTTGTAGCCGTCGTACCAGCGCGAGGTCGCGCCCGACGAGATCGTCATCGGCAGGTTGTAGTACTCGGTCGTCGTCTTGGAGTAGGACACTTCGGCGAAGGCCTGGATGTCCTCGTTCACCTTGAAGCGGCCGGCGGTGTACAGGTTGACGCGATGCGCCGGATCGGACACCTGGTTGAGGCTGTTCAGATCCGTGACGCAGGCGCCGGCCGACACCGTGGTGCAGCCGGTGACCGGCACGCGGGCGTTGGTCGTCGGGTTGCGCACGTTACCGGGGAAGGACAGCACCGAAGGATCGCCGAAGGTCGGCAGCACGATGCCCTTGTGCCACGCCGGGTAGTCGTCCTTGACGTCGGCCACCGTGTAGCCCTCGCGGCGATAGGCCTCGATGTTGGCGAAGACGTTGAAGCGGTCCTTGTCCAGGTCGCCGTAGCCGGCCACGATGCTGGCCGTCTTCTGGTCGCCGACGCCGGGGTTCTCGTTGAACACGTAGCTCGCGGAGGCGCCGATGCCGTTGTAGTTGCGGCGCGTGATGATGTTGATCACGCCGGCCATTGCGTCGGAGCCGTAGATGGCGGATGCGCCGTCCTTCAGCACTTCGATGCGCTCGACCACGTCCGACGGGATCGAGTCGATGTTGACGAAGGTGTCCTTGGCGCCGTCGGCCAGACCGTAGTTGGCGACGCGGCGGCCGTTCAGCAGCACCAGCGTGGCACCCTTGCCCAGACCGCGCATCGACACGCCGGTCGCGCCGGAGGCGAAGCTGGAGTTGTTGCCATCGTCGCGCAACTCGGAGTTGGTCGTCGCGGTCAGCGTGTCCAGCACCTGGCGCACGGTGTTGCCGCCGGTCCGGCGGATTTCATCGCGGTTGTACACCTGCACCGGCGACGCGGTTTCCGACGCCAGACGCTTGATGTTGGAGCCGGTGACTTCCACGCGTTCAAGCTGGGTCGAGGCGGGCTCGCTCTGGGCGAACACTGCCGAGCAGAACAAGCCGCTGGCAATCGCGATGCTGGTCAGGACCAGCTTGCCTTGCTTTTCGATAGGACGGGACATGACGGGGTGATCCTCGAA
Organism: Roseateles chitinivorans; assembly: GCF_050632235.1. Taxonomy (GTDB): domain Bacteria; phylum Pseudomonadota; class Gammaproteobacteria; order Burkholderiales; family Burkholderiaceae_C; genus Roseateles; species Roseateles chitinivorans_A. The sequence continues at coordinate 6,353,480 of NZ_CP192584.1, forward strand.
GAGTGGCGCTCGATCAAGCGCCGTTTTGCTGAGCGCTTCTCGGACGATGGGCTCGATGGAGCTCACCGCGGGCGCTTGGCAAATTGTTGCAGTGACACTAATGCGTCACACGCCTATGTAAATTCATGTGTTTGAAGTGATACATCAATGCGACAGAACTATTGGCGGATACCCTGAAACAAGTCATCCCGCTGCGCGTTTACCCGGTCCCGATTTGCCCTCGATCGCCCACCGTTCGGGGGTCCGGGCCCGACGAATACGCGATCGGGGAGTCAGGTCTTGCGCGCCCTCCGCACGTCCTTTGCGCAAATTTATCGATTCGTTCCGGAAACGAAAAAGCCCGGCCAGGGCCGGGCTCGAGGGTCGCGGACGACCGCGTCGAGGAGGCCTCGACGGCGGTGTCCGGCAATCGCTCAGGGCGATCAGAAGTCGTAGGACGCGCCCACCTTGTAGCTGCGCGGACGCAGGCTGTAGCCGTCGCGCAGGTTGACCGGACGCTCGTCGCCCATCAGGTTCAGCACGTTCAGCGACAGGCGCAGGTTCTTGATCCCGGTGTAGGCCAGGTTGAAGTCGGTGCGCAGGTCCTCGTCGATGAAGCACGGCAGGCTGCCCGGCTTCAGGCGGGTCTGGCAGGCGGCTTCGCCCCACGAGGCCAGATCCGTCTCGTCGCGGTTGAGCGCCGTCTTCGACGTGTAGTTGAAGCGCAGGCCGGTGCTCCAGTCGCCCTTGTTCCACGCCGCCGAGAACACCGCCTTCAGGCGCGGGTTCTGGTACAGGCCGACCTGGTTGGGACGCCAGTTGTTGGCGTCGATGTCCCAGGCCTTGTAGGTCAGCGCATAGGTCGCCGCCACGCCCAGGTTCAGCGTGCCGAACGAACCCGCCGCGACACGGCCCTTGACGTCGATGTCCACGCCCGAGGTCTCGGTCTTGCCGAAGTTCTCGTACTGCAGCAGCAGCGACGTGATCTGACCGGCGCCCCAGGCCAGGTTGCTGCCGGGCGCCAGCTGGTTGGCGCGGTCGGCCCAGGCCTGCTCCTGCGCCGTGACCGGGCCGCGGCTGATCATGTCCTCGTAGCCGGCCTTGCCTTCGCGCTCCAGCACATAGTCCGGATCACGCGAGTTGATCTCGTTCTTGCGCTCGATCTTAAAGTAGTCGACGGCGATCGACGCGTTCTTCGTCGGCTCGAACACGAAGCCCAGGGTGATGCTCTTGGACGTCTCCGGCTTCAGGTTCGGGTTGGCCGAGATCATTGCCGGCACCGAGGCCAGGCAGCCGCTGTTGTAGGCCAGCGTGGCGTCGGACTTGTCGGCGGCGTTGCCGTTCTTCAGGATGTCGCGCAGCTGGGTCGCGGTCTCGCAGCGGCGCGGGTCCACCGTCGAGTTGAAGAAGCCGGTCACGCCGACCTGGCCCAGCGTCTCGGGGATGTTGGGCGCGCGGAAGCCGCCGGCCACCGTGCCGCGCAGCAGCAGCTGCGGCATCACCTCGAAGCGCACGCCCAGCTTGGGCGACACGCGGCCGTCGAAGCCCGTGGCCTTGTCGAAGCGCAGCGCGCCGTTCAGCTCCAGGTGCTTCATCACCGGGGCGTTCAGTTCCAGGAAAGCGGCGTCGAGGTTGCGCGAGCCGTCGATCAGGACCGAACCGCGGCCGACGATCTGCGCCTTCATGACGTTGTCGGTCGACTTGATCGACACGCCTTCCTGGCGGTGCTCGGCACCCAGCGCGAAGGCCAGCGGGCCGCCCGGCAGCTGGAACAGCTCGCCGCTCAGCTTGGCGTCCACCCAGGTCTGATGGTTCTTGCCCTCGGAGCCGTTGACCGGGAACAGACGGTCCAGCAGTTCCTTGCTGTTCGGGCCGCCGATCTTGTACTCGCCGGAAGCGACGGCGGTGAACAGGTCGCGCGAACCCCAGCGGCTCAGCTTGTCGGCCTCGGCCGCATTGCGGCCGACCGACACTTCCCAGTCCATCTCGCGGAAGGTGCCCTGCACGCCGGTCAGCACGCGGTACTGCTTGCCGGTGCCGTCATAGTTGAAGATGCTCGGGTCATCCATGAACCGGTAGTCGATGCCCACCGGACCGCCGGTCGGGTTGGCCGGGTTCGTGGCGGACAGCACCGGATGCGGCACCGACTGCGCGACCTTGTTGAAGCCGTCGTACCAGCGCGAGGTCGCGCCGGCGCCGATGGTCATCGGCAGGTTGCGGTACTCGGTGGTCGTCTTCGAGTAGGACACCTCGGCGAAGGCCTGGATGTCCTCGGTCACCTTCGCGCGGGCGGCGCTGAAGAAGTTGATGCGCTTGGCCGGATCGGAGACCGGGTTCAGGCCGTTCACATCGGTCACGCACTGGCCCGACGCGTTCAGCGTCGTGCAGCCCGCCACCGGCACGCGGTTGGTGCCCACGCGCAGGTTGCCCGGGAAGGAGCTCAGGCTCGGATCGCCGAAGGCCGGGTTGAAGATGCCCTTGTGCCAGGCCGGGTAGTCGCCCTTGATGTCGGCGACCGTGTAGCCCTCGCGGCGGTAGGCCTCGATGTTGGCGAAGACGTTGAAGCGGTCCTTCTCCAGATCGCCGAAGCCGGCCACGATGCTGGCCTGGCGCTGCGCGCCCTCGCTGGGGTTCTCGTTGAAGGTGTAGCTGGCGGACGCGCCGACGCCGTTGTACGAGCGGCGCGTGATGATGTTGATCACGCCGGCCATCGCGTCGGAGCCGTAGATGGCGGACGCGCCGTCCTTGAGCACTTCCACGCGCTCGACGGCATCGGCCGGGATCGAGTCGACGTTGACGAAGGTGTCCTTGGCGCCGTCGGCCAGGCCGAAGTTGGCGACGCGGCGGCCGTTCAGCAGCACCAGCGTGGCACCCTTGCCCAGGCCGCGCATGGACACGCCCGAGGCGCCCGACGCGAAGCTGGTGTTGTTGCCGTCGTCGCGGATCTCGTTGCTCGACGTCGAGGTCAGCGTGTCCAGCACCTGGCGCACGGTGTTGGCGCCGGTGCGACGGATCTCTTCACGGTTGTAGACCTGCACCGGCGAGGCGGTTTCGGACGCCAGACGCTTGATGTTGGAGCCGGTCACCTCGACGCGCTGAAGCTGGGTCGTGTCCTGTTCCTGGGCTTGCGCGACCTGGGCGCAGCACAGCAGCGCGGCGGCGGCGCTCAGGGACAGGGAGAGCTGGGTGTTTTTTCTCATACTTCCACTTGCGAATTGATGAAGGGCCGGATGGGTCGCATCGGCCGAGGGGACCGGCAGCCGGGTCGGCACCGGGTCGCGCCCGGGGGTGTCCCCGGTGGGCGCGAGGGGGCGGATTCTGGGGAGGGCTCACCCCCATGTCCGTCGTCATCCATTGCAAAACAGCAACAAACATTCACCGCATGGCGTCCACCTGTCGCATTCACGGGCGCTGATCGCCCCACTGCCGCAAAAGCGGGCGAAGGTGGTACGGAAACGGGGGTGGCATCGGTGCCAGGAAGGGAAAACCCTCTGCCCACGTAACAGCACCATTCAGGTGCGGTGACCGCCCACTCATGCGAGTTAACCCTTCCGGGTTGGTCCGGAGGGGGTGGGGCATGACGTGGCCCCCGCACGCCGGAAGTTCGAAAGGGATACGCTTGCGCACCCCCGCCGCAAGACCCGGCCCCCGTCAGAAGGGCCGGGCGCGGCGGATCCGCCCAGGCGTCCCCAGGAGGAACCCCCATGTCCATTTCGATGACCGTGAACGGCAAGGCGGTGACGCTAGCTGCCGATCCGCAGATGCCCCTGCTGTGGGCGCTGCGCGAAGACCTGCAACTGACCGGCACCAAGTTCGGCTGTGGCATGGCGCTGTGCGGCGCCTGCACCGTGCATCTGGACGGCCAGCCCGTCCGCTCGTGCCAGACGCCGCTGGAAGCGGCCGCCGGCAAGAAGATCACCACGATCGAAGGCGTCGGCGCCACGCCGGCCGGCCGGGCGGTGCAGCACGCCTGGCTCAAGATCGACGTGCCGCAATGCGGCTACTGCCAGAGCGGCCAGATCATGAGCGCGTGCGCGCTGCTGGCCGGCAAGAAGAAGCCCTCCGACGCCGACATCGACGGCGCGATGAGCGGCAACGTCTGCCGCTGCGGCACCTACAACCAGATCCGGGCGGCGATCCACGACGCGTCGGCCACGCTGGCGAAGGGAGGCTGACATGGACATCCTCTTCGACCAGGACGGGACGCCCACGGCGGCCTCGCTGACCGCGGCTGATGCTTCCGCTGCCGCCGCCGGTGCCGCTCCCGCTTCTCCAAGCCGCCGCTCGCTGCTCAAGGGCGGCGCGGCGCTGACCGTGTCCTTCGCGCTGCCGCTGGCCGCCGGCCGCGCGGCGCTGGCGCAGACGACGACGGCGAAAACGCCGGCAGGCGCCGTCTCCAACACCTTCGCGCCCAACGCCTGGCTGCGCATCACGCCGGACAACAAGGTCACCGTCGTCTGCGGCTCGGCCGAGATGGGCCAGGGCGTGCTGACCGCCATCCCGATGATGGTGGCCGAGGAACTGGACGCCGACTGGGCGCTGGTCTCCGTCGAGCAGGCGCCGGCGGACGCGGCCTACAACAACCCGATGTTCGGCATGCAGGCCACCGGCGGCAGCACGACTGTGCGCGCGCACTGGACACCGGTGCGCCAGGCCGGCGCCGCGGCGCGCCAGATGCTGGTCGCCGCCGCGGCGAAGCAGTGGCAGGTCGACACCTCGTCGCTGCGCACCGAACGCGGCCAGGTGATCGGCCCGAACGGCCGCAAGGCGAGCTACGGCTCGCTGGTCGAGGCGGCCGCGAAGCAGCCGGTGCCGGACAAGCCCGCGCTGAAGGACCGCAAGGACTTCCGCATCATGGGCAAGCCGACGCGCCGGCTGGACAGTGCGGCCAAGATCAACGGCACGGCCAAGTTCGGCATCGATGCGCACGTGGACGGCCTGCTGGTCGCGGTGATGGCGCGCGCGCCGATCGCCGGTGCCAAGCCCAAGGCCTTCGACGAAGGCAAGGCCAAGGCAGTGAAGGGCGTGCGCAAGGTCATCGCGATCCCGTCGGGCGTGGCCGTGCTGGCGGACGGCTACTGGGCCGCCAAGCAGGGCCGCGACGCGCTCGGCATCGAATGGGACCTGGGCGCGCACGCGGACCTGTCGTCGGACAAGGTCTCGGGCGCGCTCGACGAAGGGCTGCAGAACGCCACCGCGATCGCGCGCGAAGTGGGCAACGTCAAGGACGGCAGCGCCAACGCCGCGCGCAACCTGTCTGCGCAGTACGACGTGCCCTACCTCGCGCATGCCGCGATGGAGCCGCTGAACTGCCTCGCCTGGGTCAAGGGCGACGAGGTCACCATCTGGGCCGGCACGCAGAGCCAGGGCCCGGCGCAGGGCATCCTGTCGCAGGTGGCGCAGGTCACGCCGGCCAAGGTGAAGGTCAACACGATGCTGCTGGGTGGCGGCTTCGGCCGCCGCTTCGCGCCGGACTTCACCATCGACGCGACCTTGCTGTCCAAGCTCAGCGGCAGTCCGGTCAAGCTGGTCTACGCCCGTGAGGACGACATGGCTGCCGGCTACTACCGCCCGACCTCGCGGGTGCGCTTCGAGGCGGGGCTCGACGACCAGGGCCAGCCGCTGATGCTGCGCGCCGATGTCGCCAGCCCGTCGATCATGGCCGCGTCGGGGTTCATGAAGATCCCCGAGAACGGCGTCGATTCGATGGCCGTCGAGGGTCTCGCCGACCATCCCTACGAGATCCCGCACCAGCGCATCGCCTACGGCCGCGCCGAGCCGGGACCGCAGGTGTGGTTCTGGCGCTCGGTGGGGCATTCGCAGAACGCGTTCTTCATCGAGAGCTTCATCGACGAGCTGGCGCATGCCGCCAAGACCGATCCGCTGAAGTACCGGCTGGCGCTGCTCGAGAAACACCCGCGCGCCCGCGGCGTGCTGCTGCTGGCCGCCGAGAAGGCCGGCTGGAGCCGGCCGCTGCCCAAGGGGCGGCATCGGGGCATCGCGGTGGCGGAAAGCTTCGGCACCTGGGTCGCCGAGGTGGCGGAAGTTTCCGTGGCCAAGGACGGCGACATCAAGGTCCACCGCGTGACGGCGGCCGTCGACTGCGGTCAAACGGTCAACCCGCAGACGATCTCGCGGCAGATCGAAGGCGCCGTGGTCTACGGGCTGTCGGCAGCGCTGTACGGACGCATCACGTTCAAGGACGGGAAGGTCGAGCAGAGCAACTTCCACGACTACCCGGTGCTGCGCCTGAACGAGATGCCTAAGGTCGATGTGCACATCGTCCAGAGCAACGAGGCCCCCGGCGGCATCGGGGAACCCGGCACGCCACCGATCGCGCCGGCGGTGGCCAATGCGATCTTCGCGGCGACCGGCAAGCGGCTGCGCCAGCTGCCGTTCGACAGCGACGCGCTCAAGCAGGCCTGACCGGCCCGCTCCGACGCTCAGGCGGCCGGCGGGTAACCGGCCTCGCTGAGCACGCCCGCGAGCTGCTCGCGGCTCAGGGCGCTTTCCACCGTCACCGTCTTCTGGGCCAGGTCGACGTTCACCGCAGCGTGTTCGTCGACCTCCTTGACCGCCTCGGTCACGGCGGCGCGGCAGTGGCCGCAGCTCATGTCGGGGAGCTTGAATTCATGCATGGGAACTCCGTTCGGGATGGGAATGGAACGGAGGGTAAAGCTTGCCATGGTAGGAAGGTCAAGCTTCGCGGAAGTCCTTGCGCAGGGGTGCGCGATCCGCGGCTCGATCGCCCGTGCCCGCGACACCGCTGCTGATCACACAACTCCCAACGCCCTGGCAGCTTCCACGAAGGCCGCATTGGCTCGCCAATTGGGATTCGCTGCAATGTGCTGTCGCACCAGTTCCGCCGCCTCCACACGGCGGTTCAGAACGCCCAGTGAGTAGATGCCTTCCAGCAGCCCGCTGATCTTTGCAATACGTCCCGGCTCCAGCTTCAGGGCCTGCCGCACAGCAGCGATGCACTCCTCGTGGCGATCCAATTGATGCAAAGCTGCGGCCATGCTGAGCAACGACCGTGCGCTGCCTTCAATTTCGTATGCACGCCGGGCGTAGCCTAGGGCACGCGGCCAATCCTGCCGCTTGCTTGCGATCGCAGCCAGTTCGAATTGAATCGGCGTGTACGTTGGGTAATCCATTGCCATCGCCTCTCCCCAACGAATCGCTTGATCAGTCTTGCCAAGCTTGAGATCAATCCGCACTTGCATATGAAGCAGATTGGGTCTCGCGTTGTTCTGCTTCATGAGGGCACGTTCCACCACCCGCGTTGCGCTGGTCGCGTCTCCGGACAGAAGATATTCATCCGCGAGATGCACATCAAACATGCCGGTGCCCAGGCATTCTGGATGGCGCTGTTCAAGACGTCGCAATGATTCAAGTGGAAGCGGTAAGTTGCTCGGCTTAGCCTCGCGATGCCATGCCTCACAGTCGGTCGAGCTTGGCGCGGCGTGCGCGAGATTCAGCACCATGACACCGAGCGGCGCAAGCAAAACCCAACGCTTGCTGCGGCGCATGATCATTGGTGCTTTCATGGCGTTCTCTTCCAATTTTTATCCCAATCCCACGTGAGCGAAGGCTTGAGCACATCGCTGTCGACCTCGGGCCTGAGCGAAGTCCCTCTCGGCAGTGTCGCCGACATCTCCCATCCGGGGCATGGCCTTGACCTTCCCATCATGGCAAGCTTGAGACTGACGCCATGAACACCGCCACTGCCCCCGACCTCACCTCCGCCGGAGCCCCCGGCGAGCTTCAGCTCGCCGTGTCCGGCATGACCTGCGCCAGCTGCGTCAATCGCGTCGAGCGCGCACTGCGCAAGGTGCCCGGCGTGGAAGGCGCCGAAGTCAACCTCGCCACGGAAAGCGCCACCGTGCGCACGCAGGCGGGCATCGCCACCGAGGCGCTCATTGCCGCGATCACGAAGGCCGGCTACGAGGCCCACGAGATCGTCGCCGAAGACGACACGCCGCCTCCCCCGCCGCCCTGGGCCACGACCGGCTGGCCTGTGCTCACCGCCGCGCTGCTGACCCTGCCGTTGATCGCACCGATGATCGCGATGGCCTGGGGCGCGCACTGGATGCTGTCCGGCTGGTGGCAGCTGGCGCTGGCGACCCCCGTGCAGTTCTGGCTCGGCGCACGCTTCTACCGCGCCGGCTGGGCCGCGCTGAAGGACCGGAGCGGCAACATGGACCTGCTGGTCGCGCTCGGCACCAGCGCGGCCTACGGTCTCAGCGTCTATGAGCTGGTGCGGCAAGGGCCGATGAGCGCAGCGCTGTACTTCGAATCGGCCGCCGCCGTCATCACGCTGGTGCTGCTGGGCAAGTGGCTCGAGGGGCGCGCGAAGCGCCAGACGCTCAGCGCGATCGCCGCGCTCAAGCAGCTCCGTCCGGAAAACGCCCGCGTGCGTCGCGGTCCGGCTGAACCCGGGATGGAAGTGGAAGTCCCGCTCGCGCAGTTGCGCCTGAAGGATCTGATGGTCGTGCGGCCGGGGGAGCGGATTCCCGCCGACGGCCGGATCCGCGAAGGCCGCAGCGCCGTCGACGAGTCGCTGATCAGCGGCGAGAGCCTGCCGGTGGACAAGGCCGAAGGCGATCGCGTCGTCGGCGGCGCGGTCAACGGCGACGGCCTGCTGCTGGTCGAGGTGACGGCGCTGGGCGCGGAGTCGACGCTGTCGCGCATCGTCCGTCTGGTGGAGTCCGCGCAGGCGCACAAGGCGCCGATCCAGCGGCTGGTCGATCAGGTGAGCGCGGTGTTCGTGCCGGCGGTGCTGGTCATCGCGACGGCGACGCTGCTGGCGTGGGGACTGTCCACCGGCGACTGGGAACGCGCGCTGATCCACGCGGTCGCCGTGCTGGTGATCGCCTGCCCCTGCGCGCTGGGTCTGGCAACGCCGGCGGCGATCATGGTCGGCACCGGCGTCGCCGCGCGGCGTGGCCTGCTGATCAAGGACGCCGAAGCGCTGGAGCAGGCGCGTCGCGTCGGGCTGGTCGTGTTCGACAAGACCGGCACCTTGACCGAGGGCAAGCCGCGGCTGACGGACTTCGTCGCGGCGCCCGGCATCGGTGAGGCGGATGCGCTCGGCCTCGCGGCGGCACTGCAGATGGGCAGCGAACATCCACTGGCCCGCGCGGTGCGCGACGCCGCGTTCGAACGCGCGCTGACGACGGCACCGGCCGCGTCGGTGCGCGCGGTCGCGGGACGTGGCATCGACGGGCGCGTCCAGGCCCGCGCGTTGATGCTGGGCAGCGGGCGCTGGATGACGGAACTCGGGGTGGACCTGTCGCCGCTCGAGGCGCAGGCCCGAGCGGCGCTCGCGCAGGGTCGCACGCTGTCGTGGCTGGCGGCCGCCGACGGTCCCGGCGCACCGGTGCTGCTGGCGATGCTGGCGTTCGGCGACCAGGTCAAGGCCACGTCCGCCGCGGCGATCGCCGACCTGAAGGCATTGGGTCTGCGCACGCTGATGCTGAGCGGCGACAACGCCGCGGCCGCGAAGGCCGCGGGAGACGCCCTGGGACTGGACGAGGTCCGCGCCGAGCTGCTGCCCGAGGACAAGGCCCGCATCGTGGCCGGGCTGCGCGCCGACGGCACGCGGGTGGCGATGGTCGGCGACGGCATCAACGACGCGCCGGCACTGGCCGCCGCGGACGTCGGCCTGGCGATGGGCGGCGGCACGGACGTGGCGATGGAAGCGGCCGGCATCACGCTGATGCGCGGCGATCCGCGGCTGGTCGCCGAGGCGATCGCGCTGTCGCGCGCCACCGTCGCGAAGATCCGCCAGAACCTGTTCTGGGCCTTCATCTACAACCTGCTGGGCGTGCCGCTCGCGGCGCTCGGCCTGCTGAGCCCGGTCATCGCCGGCGCCGCGATGGCGCTGTCCAGCGTCTCGGTGCTGGGCAACGCCCTGTTGCTCAAGCGCTGGAAAGGAGCCGCGCGATGACCTCCCCGCTGACCATCGGCCAGGCGGCCGAACGCTCCGGCGTGTCGCCGAAGATGCTGCGCCATTACGAGTCGCTGGGCCTGCTGCCCCCGGTCGCCCGCACGGAGTCGGGCTACCGGCTCTACGGCGAGAAGGAGGTGCACACGCTGCGCTTCATCCGCCGCGCGCGGGATCTGGGGTTCTCGATGGCGGAGATCGCCGAGCTGCTCAAGCTCTGGCAGAACCGCCGTCGCGCGAGCGGCCAGGTCAAGCGCATCGCGGAAACGCACATCGCCGACCTCGACCGCCGCATGGCCGAGATGCAGGCGATGCGCCGCGCGCTGGCCGAGCTCGCGCACTGCTGCCACGGCGACGACCGCCCCGATTGCCCCATCCTCGACGACCTCGCACAAGGAGCCACCCCATGAGCGCCCCCCACGATTCCGAATCCGGTGCCGCGTCCGGCAGCCCCACCGATCCTGTCCCGGCCCGCTGGGAGCGCATCAGCGCCCACCTCGGCAACGTCGGCGGCCTGACGATCCGGCGCGCGGTGCCGACACCGAAGCGCCGCATGATCGCGGCCTGGTGCTTCCTCGACCACGCCGGCCCCGCCGACCTGACGCCGGACAACGCGATGCGCGTCGGTCCTCATCCGCACACCGGCCTGCAGACCTTCAGCTGGATGATCGAGGGCGAGGTGCTGCATCGCGACAGCCTGGGCTCCAAGCAGATGCTGCGTCCCGGCCAGGTGAACCTGATGACCGCGGGCAAGGGCATCAGCCACACGGAGGAGTCGCAGTCCGACCGCCTGCAACTGGCGCAACTGTGGATCGCATTGCCCGACGCGGTCCGCCATCGGGAGCCGGCCTTCGAGCATTTCCCCGAGCTGCCGTCGTTCTCCACCGGCGGCTTCGACACGATGCTGCTGGTCGGCGAGTTCGGCGGCCACCGCTCCCCGGTGCCCAGCCACACGCCGCTGCTGGGCGTGGACCTGAGCGCCACGCGCGCCGCCGAGGCGACGATCCCGCTGCACCCCGATCAGGAATACGGACTGATGGTGCTGGAGGGTGAGTTGTCGGTGACGCTCGACGGTGAGTCCACCGGCGCCAGCAAGCCCGGCGAACTGCTCTACATCGCACCGGGCGCGCAATCGCTGAAGCTGCTGTCGGGCGGCGGCAAGAGCCGCGCGCTGCTGCTGGGCGGCCCGCCGTTCGGCGAGCCGGTGCTGCTGTTCTGGAACTTCGTCGGCCGCACGCGCGAGGAGATGCAGGTCTACGCCGAGGAATGGAACAGCCGCGAGGACGGCGGCCGCTTCGGCGAGGTCCACGGCTTCGACGGCCCACGCCTGCTGGCGCCCGTCGTGCCGCCGCTCAAGACGCCGCACTAGACGCGGCACTGGACACAGCACCGGGCGTCGGCGGCGCCCCTGGCCTCACCAGGGGGCATCCGTCACGAGGCGCTCCGAGCGTGCCCGCGGCTCAGGCGAACTTGCCGGCCTGGAAGTCGCGCACCGCCTGCAGCAGCTCGCCCTCCGTGTTCATCACGAAGGGACCGTACTGGGCGATCGGCTCGCCCAGCGGCTGCCCGGCGATCAGGATCGCGCGGGCGCCGTCGTCCGAGGCGGTCAGGCGCACGCCGTCCGCGCCGGGCGTGTTGGCGAGGATCGCCATGCGGCCGCTCGGCACCAGGCAGCCGGTGTCGAAGCGCAGCGCGCCCCGGTACACGTACAGGAAGGCGTTGTGCGTCGACGGCAGCGCCTGCTCGAAGGTCGCGCCGGGCGCCAGATGCACGTCGAGATAGATCGGCTGCGTGGCATCGCGCTGCACCGCGCCGGCCACCCCGTGGCTCTCGCCCGCGATCACGCGCACGGTCGCCCCCGGCAAGCTCAGCTCGGGGATCTCGGCGCTGGTGATGTCGCGGTACCAGGGGTCGCGCATCTTGTCGCGGCCGGGCAGGTTCAGCCACAGCTGGAAGCCTTCCATGCGGCCCTCCTGCTGCTCGGGCAGTTCCGAATGGATCACGCCGCGGCCGGCGGTCATCCACTGCACGCCGCCGGGTCCGAGCAGGCCTTCATGGCCCGCCGAGTCGCGATGGCGCATCTGTCCCTCGAGCATGTAGGTCACGGTCTCGAAGCCGCGATGCGGATGGTCGGGGAAGCCGGCGATGTAGTCGTCGGCGTTGTCCGTGCCGAACGCATCCAGCATCAGGAAGGGATCCAGACGCCGCTGCAGGTCCTGCGTCAGCACCCGCGTCAGCTTGACGCCGGCGCCGTCGCTGGTGGCCCTGCCCTGCACCAGGCGCTCGACCTGGCGGGGCGTCCGAAGAGAGGTGACAGGGGTGGCGGCGGTCATGAGGGAGTCCTTTCCGGATTGTCGGGATGTCGGGATGTCGATCGATGTCGTGCCGGCCGTCAGCGGATGCTTCCGGCCCGGCATGGGGCTTGGGGGTCCAGGAGGGATCCCCCATGCCCCGTGGAGGGCGCGCGCGGTCGATCCGGCCGGCTGCGCCGACCGGCGATCAGGCCGGTTGCGTTTCGCCGAACAGCGCGGCGATTTCCTCGCGGGCGGTGGCCAGGCCCTTGGCCGCGGCTTCCTCGCCCATGTTCAGGCCTTCGGCCAGCACGAACTTCACGTCGGTCATGCCGAGGAAGCCCAGCGTCAGCTGCAGGTAGGGCACGATGTTGTCGGCCGGCTGGCCACGGTACACGCCGCCGCGCGTGCTGACGACGATGACCTGCTTGCCGGTCACCAGACCTTCGGGGCCGTTGGCGCCGTACTTGAACGTCGCGCCGGCGCGGGCCACCGAGTCGATCCAGTTCTTCAGCTGCGAGGTCACGCCGAAGTTGATCATCGGCGCGGTCAGCACGATGACGTCGGCCGCCTTCAGTTCGGCGATCAGCTGGTCGTTGAAGGCCACGCGGTCGGCCTGCGCCTGGGTGCGGGCGTCGGCGGGGGTGAACAGCGCGCCGAGGGTGGCCTCGTCCATCGCGGGCAGCGGACGCACCGCCAGATCGTGCACGACCGTCGTGGCGCCGGCGTTGCGGGCGACCAGTTCGGCGACGACTTCATTGGCCAGCAGGGTCGAGACCGAGCCTTGGCCCTCATGCAGACGGCGGGCGCTGGAGTTGATCTGAAGGATGTTCATGGTGCGGTTCTCCGGGGCGTTTCGGCTGGATCAGCCGGGGTGTGAGGGGATGGATGAACTGTATTGATCGCCCCCGAGCACCGGAATACCCCATATTGGATAAGATTGTTCCGCCAAAAGAACAATCCAATGCCTCATGAGCCTCGATGCCGACGACCTGCTTGTTTTTGCCCGCGTGATCGAAAGCGGCAGCTTCAGCCGTGCGGCGGAGCGGCTGCAGCTGCCGAAGTCGACGGTGTCGCGGCGGATCGCGGCGCTGGAGGAGCGGCTCGGCGAGAAGCTGCTCCAGCGCAGCACGCGTCGCCTGACGCTGACCGAGTTCGGCCAGGGCGTGCTGGAGCATGCGCGGGTGCTCGCGGGCGAGGTGGACGGCGCGCTGGCGCTGGCGCTGCACCGGCAGCAACGGCCGACCGGCCGGCTGCGCGTGTCGATGCCGGCGGACTTCGCCAACCAGATGCTGACGCCGATGCTGAGCCGATTCGTCGGCGACTACCCGGAAGTGCAGCTGGAGCTGGACCTGTCGCCGCGGCGCGTGGACCTGATCGCTGAAGGCTTCGACATCGTGGTGCGCATGGGCCAGTTGCCGCCGGACAGCCAACTCGCGGCGAGGCGCCTGGCGATGTTCAGCAGCGGCCTCTACGCCTCACCCCAGTACCTGGAGCGGCATGGCGAGCCGCAACTGCCCGAAGGGTTGCTGAGCATGCACGGTCTGATGATCCTGAGCCGCGCGGGAGAACCGCTGCCCTGGCGCCTGTTCGGCAATGTCGACGCAAAGGCGGATGAGCGCATCGAGTGGGTCGGCGTGCCCGACAGCCGCACGCTGGTCAACGCGCCGGACATGCTGCTGCAGATGGCCCGCGCGGGCCTGGGCATCACCTGGGTCGGCAACCAGTACGCGCAGGACTTCGTCGACCGCGGCGAACTGCTGCGCGTGCTGCCCGCCTGGTGCGCGGAGCCGTCGACCTGCTGGGCGGTGTTCCCGCAGCGCCGCCTGATGCCGCTGCGCACGCGGCTGTTCCTGGATGCGATGGCCGCGGCGCTGGGACCGTTCGATCAGGCGACGATGTACGGGATGTGAGGGCGCAGCCCGCGCCCGTTCCCCGTCGCGCCGTCGCGTGTCACTCGGCGGCCTGGAAGCCGATCTCCACGCTGACCTGGCGCGGGGCCGGGATCGGCCCGAAGCGCCATTGCTTCACCGCGGTGACCGCGGCCACGCTGAGCTTGCGGTCCGGCGAACGCACTGCCTGCGCCGCGTCGACCGAGCCGTCCGGGCGGACGGTGAACTGCACCATCACCGATCCGGAGCGCTGCTGCGAAAGCAGTGCGCGCGGGTACTCGGGATCGACCTTGCGCAGCAGCTTCAGCGGCACGGGCTCCTCGGCCTCGGGCTCGGGTTCCGGCGACTTGCCGGCGGGCACGGCCGATGACGGCGCCGACATCGACATGACCTGCGGCGGCGGCGCTTCCGACATCGGCTGCGGCACGGAACTCGGCGGCGCGATCGTCTGCGCGGCCGACTGGCCGATCGCCGCAGGCGCGGGCGACGCCGTCGCCACGACGGGCACCGGCGCCGTCTCCGGCGCAGTGCGGGCCGCGAGCGCACGCTCGGCGGCGGGATCGGGTTCCCGGCGCGCCGCGGGCGCCGGCGCGGCCACGGCGACCGGTCTGGCGACCGGCTTGGGCGCCTCGGCCTTGGTTTCGTGCGCGGGCTTCTTCTCGCCCTTCTCCGCGTGGAACTTGATCCACTGGAACACCTTGTCGGCATCGCGCTTGGCGCGGTCGACATCGCTCATCGGCGCCACCGCGGCGGCGGCGGCCGGCACGGCCGACGTGGCCGGCGCCACGGGTTGCGCGGTCTGCGCCTGCGCACCCATCGCGACCAGACCCAGGCCCAGGCTCAAGACCTGGCACCACGCCCGGCCATGGTGTCGGACGCTCGGGAGACTACGGCTGCTCATCACTCCACCCTCTCGATTGCGCTGGTTGCTCTCTTTTGGAGACAACGCCGGTCTTGTCTGCTGCTGTTGCTGTGGTTCTTTCGCGCCCCGGCCTGAGCGCCGCAGTGTAAGAAGTCACCGTGGTGACGGCCCCTCGGTGTTTCCCCGGAATCAGGATGTAACAGTACCCCGGATGTCCCTTGACATCGGGGTTGCGTCGAGAAATTCACGTCCTTGCCGGCCGGGGTGTTGCGCGGCCTATACTGCGCGCCTGCTCCGGGGAGCCCTGGGTCGACACCGCGCCACGCGCATCGTCGACACGGGCTGAGACATGGCGATGAAGCCGTGGACCCGCTGAACTTGATCCGGTTCGTACCGGCGTAAGAAGAGCCCGCCCTTCCAGGCGCACCTCGGCGAATCGCGAGCCCCCCAGGCCCGCACCGATGCCACGCGGTCCCGCACCGCCCCGTGCGCCCCACCCAGGAAGGGGTCTGTTCCGAACGCCTGCCCGTTCCCGTCGATTCAGCCTCCGGCGCCCAACCGGAGACCTCGATGAACGACCTGACCCCTCCAGCCGGCAACGACAGCGCGACCTTCCACGAGCGCCTCGCCGCCAGCCGCGCCCCGCTGCCCGCCTCGACCAAGACGCATGAGCACGGCGTGCTGCATCCGCAGCTGCGCGTGCCGCTGCGCGAGATCGCGCTGACCAACGGCGAACGCCTCGCGGTCTACGACACCTCCGGCCCGTACACCGATCCCGCCGTCGCGACCGACGTGCGCCGCGGCCTGCCGGCGACGCGCGCCGCCTGGGTCGAGTCGCGCGGCGACACCGAGCCGTACACCGGCCGCCCGATCCAGCTCTTCGACGACGGCCTGCGCGAGGCCGCGCAGCAGGACGCGCTGCGTGCGCAGAGCGCCGCGCTGACGCGTCCGCCGCGCCGCGCGAAATCCGGCGCCAACGTGACGCAGATGCACTACGCGCGCCGCGGCATCGTCACCGCCGAGATGGAGTACGTGGCGATCCGCGAGAACGGCCGCCGCGCCTGGATGCACGAGTACCTGTCCGACACCGAGCGCGAGCAGCGCCTGCGCGGCCAGGGCCTGGGCGCGCAGATCCCCGGGATCATCACGCCCGAGTTCGTGCGCGACGAGATCGCCCGCGGTCGCGCCATCATCCCGGCCAACATCAATCATCCGGAAGTCGAGCCGATGGCGATCGGCCGCAACTTCCTGGTCAAGGTCAACGCCAACATCGGCAACTCCGCCGTCAGCTCGGGCATCGAGGAGGAGGTCGAGAAACTCGTGTGGGCGACCCGCTGGGGCGCGGACACGGTGATGGACCTCTCCACCGGCCGCAACATCCACACGACGCGGGACTGGATCCTGCGCAACAGCCCCGTGCCCATCGGCACCGTGCCGATCTACCAGGCGCTGGAAAAGGTCGGCGGCGTGGCCGAGGACCTGACCTGGGCGCTGTTCCGCGACACGCTGGTGGAGCAGGCCGAACAGGGCGTTGACTACTTCACCATCCACGCCGGCGTGCGGCTGCCCTTCGTGCCGATGACGGTCAAGCGGCGCACCGGCATCGTGTCGCGCGGCGGCTCGATCCTGGCGAAGTGGTGCATCGCGCATCACCGCGAGAACTTCCTGTACACGCACTTCGAGGAGATCTGCGAGATCATGAAGGCGTACGACGTCAGCTTCTCGCTGGGCGACGGATTGCGGCCGGGCTCGCTGGCGGACGCGAACGACGAGGCCCAGTTCGCCGAGCTGCGCACGCTGGGCGAGCTGACCAAGATCGCCTGGAAGCACGACGTGCAGACCATGATCGAAGGCCCGGGACACGTGCCGATGCACATGATCCAGGCCAACATGACCGAGCAGCTCAAGCACTGCGACGAGGCGCCGTTCTACACGCTGGGGCCCTTGACGACGGACATCGCGCCGGGCTACGACCACATCACCAGCGGCATTGGCGCCGCGATGATCGGCTGGTTCGGCTGCGCGATGCTCTGCTACGTGACGCCCAAGGAACACCTGGGGCTGCCCGACCGCGAAGACGTCAAGCAGGGCCTGATGGCCTACAAGATCGCCGCGCACGCGGCCGACATCGCCAAGGGCCATCCGGCGGCGCGGGCGCGCGACGACGCGCTGTCCAAGGCGCGGTTCGAGTTCCGCTGGGAGGACCAGTTCAACCTCGGCCTCGATCCCGAGACCGCGCGCGAGTTCCACGACGAGACGCTGCCCAAGGACAGCGCGAAGGTGGCGCACTTCTGCTCGATGTGCGGACCGAAGTTCTGCTCGATGAAGATCACGCAGGACGTGCGGGAATACAGCGCGCAGCTGGCCGCCAACGGTGAAGGCGGCGGCAGCGGCGGCGCGGGGATCGCGGCCGAGGCCGGCATGCGCGAGAAGAGCGCCGAGTTCCTGGCCGGCGGCGGCGAGCTCTACATCCCGATCCGCCAGGCCTGAGCGCGATGGCCGCGATCGCCATCGCCGGGGCCGGGCTCGCCGGACGGCTGCTCGCGTGGACGCTGGCGCGGGCCGGACATCGCGTCGAGGTCTTCGACGCGTCGTCCGGTTCCGAGCCCGCGTTCGACGCGCAGGGCGCGGCGGCGTTCAGCGCGGCCGGCATGCTGAGCCCGCTCGCCGAGCAGGAACAGGGCGGCGCGGAGATCGCCGCACTGGGCTGGCGATCGCTGGCCTTGTGGCCGGTCATCGTCGCCGCGCTGTCCCGGCGCGAGTCGGGCCTGAAGTCCCCATTGAATTCGGCTTTGACTCCGGACTCGAGGTCGAGTCCAGCATCGCAGCCGGTGCCGTTGCGCATCGACGGCAGCCTGCTGCTGTCGCATCGCGCAGACCTCGGTGCGGCGCAGCGCACGCTGATGCGCATGCCGGGTGCGGAGCCGCTCGATGCCGACGCGCTGCGCACGCATGAGCCGATGCTGGCGCCGGGCCTGCGCGGCTGGCTGCTGCCGGGGAAGGCCTCATCGCGCCGGTGCCGGCGATGGCCGCGTTGCACGACGGCGCAGCGGACGCGCGCTGGCACTGGTCGCGCCCGGTGGACCAGGTCTTGCCCGGCGAACTGCACTTCGCCGACGGCGGGCGCTGGCAAGGCGACTGGGCGATCGATGCGCGCGGACTCGGCGCCCGGCCGCCGCTGCCGCTGCGCGGCGTGCGCGGCGAGATCGTCACGCTGTCGCTGCCGGGGCACGGCCTGCGTCGACCGGTCCGGCTGCTGCATCCACGGCATCGCGTCTACCTCGTGCCGCGCTCCGACGAAGAGATCGTCGTCGGCGCCAGCGAGATCGAGAGCGAGGACCGCAGCCCGGTCTCGCTGCGCTCCGCCGTCGAGCTGATGGCCGCGGCGCAGAGCGTCCTCCCGGCCTTGTCGGAGGCGCGCATCGTGCGGCTCGACCGGCATCTCCGGCCGGCGCTGCCCGACAACCTGCCCTTCACCCATCACGAGCCCGGCCTGCTGCGCCTCAACGGCTTGTACCGCCATGGCTGGCTGCTCGCGCCGGCGCTGGTCGAACGGCTGCTGAATCGGGCCCGACTCGCCGATCTGGCCGCGCTGACCGCACTGACCGACGCCGCGGCGGGCCTCGTTCCGGACTGCGCGCCGAACCCGGCACCGGTGTCTGCCGCCTCCCTGGAGAACTCCCCATGACCACCCCCTCCCCGATCACCGTGCGGCTCGACGACCGCGCCGTGGCGATGCCCGCCGGCGCGACGCTGGCGCAGCTGCTCGAACTCGAACGACGCGAGGCCGCCGCAGTCGCCACCGCGCTGAACGGCCGCTTCGTGCCTCGCGCCGCGCGCGCCGACACGGCGCTCAACGACGGCGACGTCGTCCTCTTCTTCCAACCGATCGTCGGAGGCTGACATGCCGCTCCACGCCATTCCGCCACCGACCGGCTCGCGATCGACCGACGCGCCATCCACCGATCCGCTGCTGATCGACGGCATCGCGCTCGACAGCCGTTTCTTCCTCGGTACCGCCGGGTATCCCAGCCCGGTCACGCTGTGCGACGCGATCCGCGCCTCCCGCTCGCAGGTGCTGACGGTTGGCCTCAAGCGCACGCTGCAAGCGGGCGACAACGGCGCGCTGTCGCAGGCGCTCGCTGTCGGACGCGAGCAGGGCGCCCGGCTGCTGCCCAACACCGCCGGCTGCCGCAGCGCGCGCGAGGCGGTGCAGCTCGCCCACATGGCGCGTGAGCTCTACGACACCGCGTGGATCAAGCTCGAGGTGATCGGCGACGACCACACGCTACAGCCCGATCCGTTCGAGCTGGTCGCGGCGGCGACGGAGCTCGCGCGCGAAGGCTTCATCGTCTTCCCGTACTGCACGGAGGACCTGATCCTCGGCCGGCGGCTGCTGGACGCCGGCTGTCCGCTGCTGATGCCGTGGGGTGCGCCGATCGGCTCGGGCCAGGGCCTGCTGAACCTCCACGGGCTGCGCACGCTGCGCGAGCGGCTGCCCGACACGGTGCTGGTGATCGACGCCGGTCTCGGCGCGCCGTCGCAGGCGGCGCGGGCAATGGAACTGGGCTTCGACGCCGTGCTGCTGAACAGCGCGGTGGCGCAGGCCGGCGATCCGGTGGCGATGGCCGGTGCATTCGGCGACGCCGTGCGCGCGGGCCGGCGAGCCTTCGGCGCCGGGTTGATGGCACCCCAGGCTTTCGCGGTCGCGAGCACGCCGGTGAGCGGCCACGCCTTCCTCCTGGGGGACGCATGAATCAAGAGAACGACTACGGCGAACACGCCGATCGAGCGGGTCAGGTCGATCGATCTGAACGATCTGATCGAGCTGATCGCATCGACGGTCCCGACCGGCGCGAGCACGCCACGGTGACCATGCCATCGCCGCTCGTGCCGCATCCGAGCCTGCCTTCGCCCTGGGCGCCCGCAGTCGATCCCGACCTGCTGACGCTCACGCCGTGGACCGACGATCCGACGCCGCCGATCCTCTGGAGCGTCGCGGGCACCGACAGCGGCGGAGGCGCGGGCCTGAGTGCCGACACGCGTGCGGCGGCCGCGATGGGCGTGCATCTCTGCCCCGTGGTCGCGGCGGTAACGGCGCAGCACTCGGTGGGCGTCAATGCCGTGTTCCCGCTCCCCGTGAGTCAGGTGCGAGCGCAACTGGGCGCGCTGAGACAAGACCTGCCCCCCGCGTCGTCAAGACTGGGCTGCTCGCGAGCGCCGGGACGGTCGACGCGCTGCTGGCGCAGATCGGCGACACGCCGCTGGTCGTCGATCCCGTGCTCGGCGCGAGCGCGGGCGGCGCGGCGTTCTGCGACGACGCGCTGCTCGGCGCCTACCGCCATCAGCTGATCCCGCGCGCCGCGCTGATCACCCCGAACCGGCGCGAGGCGGAACGGCTGCTCGGCGTGGCCTCGGGCCAGCTGCCGGTGCCGGAGCTGGCCGCGATGCTGCGCGGGATGGGCGCACGCGCCGTCTGCATCACCGGCGGCGACGACACGGCGCAGGTCGACGGGCTCTCGATGGATTGGCTGGACAGTCCGCTGGCGACCGGATGGATCGCCTTGCCGCGTCTGTCCGGCCGCAACGGCGGGGCGCCGAATCACCACGGCAGCGGCTGCACCTTCGCCACCGCGGCGGCCGCGGCGCTCGCGCGCGGCTTCGCGGTGCCGGACGCGGTGATCCTCGCGAAGATGCTCACTTGGTGCGCGCTGCGCGATGGCCACGCGGCGGGCGCCGGCGCCGGGCCGCTCCGGCCCGATCGACACTTCATCGACGATCCACGCGCGATGCCGGTGATGGGCTTCGATGACGAGACCTCGCCCGGCCGCGCCACGCTGACGCGCTGGCGCGAAGTGCTGTGGCCGGCGTCACGCCGCGCGGCGCCCTTCGCCACAGGCCTGTACGCGATCACGGACCGTCCGGAGCGCGTGACGGCGTTGGCGCTCAGCGGCCACTTCACCCATCTGCAACTGCGCATCAAGCGGAGCCCGTCGACCGACGACGACGCGCTGCGCTCGGCGATCCGCGACGCGGTGCGCGACATGGCGGGTCGCTCCGCGACCTTGTGGATCAACGATCACTGGCGACTGGCGCTCGACGAAGGCGCGCGCGCCCTGCACCTCGGCCAGGAGGACTGGGCGGGTCTGAATGCCGAGGACCGCGACGACCTGCAGCAACGTCGCTCGCGACACGGCGTGCGACTGGGACTGTCGAGCCACAGCCTGTGGGAACTCGCCCGCGCGCGTGGCGCGGCGCCCGACTACATCGCCTGCGGCCCGCTGTGGCCGACGACGACCAAGGACATGCCGTGGCTGCCGCAAGGCCTGGCGCAGTTGCGCTGGTGGGCGCGCATGGCCGGCGTGCCGGTGGTCGGCATCGGCGGCGTGCTGGAGGAGCGCCAATGGCGCGCCGGCATGGCCGCCGGTGCATCCGCCATGTGTCTGGTGCGGGCGGCGGAGGAGATGGTGGCGAATGGGAGGTTGAGGTGACGTCGAGCGTCTGCGCTCGGTCGACTCCTTGATCTGTACGCCTCAAACGATAGAAGCCCAATCTTTCGACTGGGCTTCTGAAGGCCACGAGGGCGGTTTTCCAGATGATTCCCGTAAGGGCTGGAAGAGTGAGAGGCCTCAAAGGGCAAGATGGATTCTGCACGTTGCGCCGAGAGTCTTCAAGTCGTCGATTCGAGTGATCGCTTCATATCAATGAGTAGTGCCCGTTCATCAATCGGGATCAGCAAGGCACTTGCATTCAGCGCATGAACGGCTGCCCGCTGGATTCGCTCCAGCAAGACGGCGCTGATGGCCCAGTCAACCGGCTCGCCGCCATCGGTCGGCGGCTGAAGTCGCAGTTTGCTCACGGTGTGGATGCAGTCCGCTTTGGCCCATCGGACGCATGGGGTGAAGTAGTCGAGAGCACAGATCGCGCCGGCTCCGATCTCGACGTGAACGCCACCGGCCATCTTCGATGGATCAAACGTCGTCGACAAGGGCGCAACGATGCAGGACTGCCGACTCAGGCGCCCGTTGATAACGACGACCAGACGGGTCTTGACCATCTCCGGTGGAAGTCGCCGATTGAAATCGGCGCAGGCGTTCGAGACTCCCTGTGCCCCGAATCGACCGAAGTGGCATAGGAGAACTTGCCCGACCTTAGGTGTGAAACCAATCGCCATGTTGACCTCGGTACTACCAAGGCGAGGCAGTGTTGCCAAGGTCTGCCGCCGTGGGAAACGGCGCGATGGGGGATGTTGCCCCGGCGTCTCGCCCCTTGGAGTGACCCACTTGGAGTGATTTCCAAGTGTCTTCGCCATGCGCAAGATGCAGGCTCGTTCGATGCGCGCCGGGCGGTCCGACTGCTCCTCTACTGCAACGACCTTCCGATGGACCGCCCGGCGCTGCATTGAACGTTCAACCTTGTGTTGCCCCAATCACGTCGCCCTTCTCGACTCCAGGCCTGGCTGCAACTGGAGGGCGGCACTCATGGAAAAGGTGTCGAAGAATGGAAAACAGTCCCGCGTTGCCCCTCCCCCGACCTCCAAGCGCGAGTACACGCTGACCGACATGATTGCCCAATGCGACCTTTCCGCGCCGCCTCCGGCGGACATCGTGGCGTGGGACGAGATGAATCCCGTGGGCGATGACGTGTGGTGAAGAAGTCCTTAGAAAGACGACGAGGGGCCCGCAGGCCCTCGATCGAAGTCATTGCGAAGCGGTGACGTTTATTTCTTCGCCACCTTCGCCGGCCGCTTCGCACCGGTCGCATCCGCCGGTGCGGTCGCGCCCTTCACCGCCGCCTGCGCGAGCTTGAAGAACACGTCCGTGTTGTCGATGACGCCGGTGAACGCCAGCGCGCCGGGGCCGAAGGCCGACAGCGGGATGTCCGTCGCCGTGTGCACCGCCTGCTCGCCGGGCACCTGGCCCGTCACCAGGAACTCGCCCGTCGCGTCATCGCGCTCGGCCGCGTTGGCCGGGTACCACTTCAGCGGCTCCGACTTCGCCATCGGCTGCTGCGAATCACGCAACGGCGTCGCGTTGGTGCGCCAGTCTTCGTAGCGGTCCGCGTTCGCGCCGTATCCCACCAGCAGGCGGTAGTCGATGTCGGTCGCTTCCGGATAGCCATCCGCGGCGATGCGGTAGCGCGGGAAGCCTGCCTTCTCATACACGCCGACGACCTTGTCGCGCAGGTTGGCCGCGCCCTTCTTCGTCGCCGCGTCCAGCAGTGCCTGGTCCGTCAGCATCGAGCCGCCGATCAGCGCCGCACCCGAGCACTCGTGGTCCGCCGTCACGATGACCAGCGTGTCGCCGTTCTCGCGTGCGAAGTCCTGCGCCACCTGCACGGCACGGTCGAACTCGATCGTGTCCAGCATCCAGCGCTCGCTGTCCATGTTGTGCGCCTGCTTGTCGATCGAGGCACCCTCGATCATCAGCACGAAGCCCTTCTGCTGCTTCTTCAGCGTCGCGATCGCGGCCTTGGCCATCTCGTCGAGCATCGGCTGGTCGGGGAAGCCGTAGTCGTCGACGACGCTGCCGCCCGCCAGACCCTTCTTCGCGCCGCGGCGGCCGTCGATCTTGTCCAGCGCCACGTTCATGTTGGAGAACGCGAACAGGCCCAGTAGCTTATCGGCGCCCGCGCCGGCCGTGGCGGCTTCGAGCGCCGTCTTCGTCGGCGCGTAGCGGTAGCCGGCGCCCTGGAATTCCTGGATCAGGTCGCGGCCCTTGTCCTTCGCGCCCGGCGCGGCGCCCCAGCGCTTGACGATCTCGGACGTGTGCGGATCGGTCGAGGAGAACGCGTAGTCGTTGCCGTCGGCGCGCTCCGAGCCCGCCGTGCCGGCAGGCAGGAACCATTTGCGGCCGCCGCCCAGCAGCACCGTCAGGCCGGTGCGCGAGCGGTCGTCGAAGAACTGGTCCACGATGCCGGTGCCCGCACCGCGGTTGCTCGTGTGCACCGCGTTGCCGGCCGGCGTCGCGTCGAACACGTCCGCGGTCGTCACGATGCCCAGCGCCTTGCCTTGCGTGCGGTGCAGGTACTCGGACAGGTATTCGATGCGCGGGTTGTCGAAGGGCTCGATCGTGTCGTCGGGGAACACGCCTTCTTCATTGTTGTTGTTCTTATTGCCCGAGACGTAGGACGTCATGCCCGGCGACGAGTCCGTCACCACCGAGTTCAACGACGCCGTCTTCACCATGCCCGTCGCCGGGAAGGTGTCCATTGCCAGCGGGTTGATGACCTTGCCCTGCGCATAGCCGCCCTTGACGATGCGGGCCGCGGTGCGTTGCGCGGCGCCCATGCCGTCGCCCAGCAGGATGATGATGTTCTTCACCTTCGGGCCCATCGCCGCGGTGAACGGCACGACGTCGAAGTTGCCGGTGGCGGCGACCTTCTGGCCGTCGGACTGCGTGGCCTCGACGCTGAACTCGTGGCGGCCGGCCTTCTCCAGGCTCACCGCGCGGATCGTGGCGATCGCGGTCTCGGCGCTCAGGCCCTTCACGCAACCGGTGGCGCAGTCACGCAGCGCGACCGTCGCGTCGACCGGCTTGCCGTCGATCACGAAACGCGCGGCCGTGATGCGCTGGCCGGCGTCCGGTTTGATCGTCGCCTGCAGGTCGAAGCGCTGTCCGGGCAGGAAGCGCGCGATCACGGGCTCCGGCTGACCGCTGGAGAAGCGCTCGCTCGGCGGCGTCAGGCGGGTGACGGTCGGGGCCGCCTGGACAGCGCTCAGCGCCAGCAGCGCGCAGGCGCCGGCGAGCAGGGAAGGCAGGTGTTTCATCGTGGAGGACTCGAGTCGAGGAAATCGGGAACCGCGCGGGGGCGGTGAAGAGCGATCAAGGGCGGCCGATGGCGGTCAATGACGATGGCCGTGGCCGTGGCCGTTGCCGTCGGGCTGGGCGGCGGCGGACGCCGACTGCGCTTCGAGCGCGCCGGGCGGCAGCTGCAGGCGGATCCAGGAGACACGGCCGGTCTCGTCCTCGACGCGGCCGATGGACAGCGTGCCCGTGAGGACCACCAGACCGTCGCGATGGGCGACCAGGCGTTCCTGTTGCGACGGGTCGAGCAGCACGGTCACGGCGGCGGCCGGCAGGTCGTCCGCCTCGCCGTCGGCGTGTTCGCTCATGCGCACCGGGCGCGGCGTGAGCCAGAAGCGGCCGGGCTTGGCCTGCTCCTGCGCGACCATGTAGCCGACCAGGCGCACCGGGCGGCCGTCGGCGGCGCGCAGCGCATCGGACAGCTCCAGGCCGGCCGGACCGATCGGCGACTTGAAGAACTGGGAGAACTTCAGGTCGGACGCCGCATCGTTCGCCGTCGCGAGCGGCGCGGACTCGGCGTGCGCGACAGACGCGGCCAGGGGAAGGACGACGGCGGCGCAGAGCACGGCGATCGAGCGGGCGGCACGGCGGGCAAGCCGCATACCTGTGGTGAGTTGGACGCACATAGGGACGCGATTCTTTCGGGCCCGCATGACGGTTCCGTGACGCTCCGTTTTTCTTGCTTGACACCGGCCTCCGCGCCACGCGAAGCTGGCCCGGCAGCACAAGGGAGTCCATGAACACGCCAGACCCCAGTCCAGGCCGGCAAGCGTCGAACGCGCTCTATGCGCGCCGTGCGCCGGTCTACGACTACGAGTTGATGCCGGTGGCGCCATTGCGGCGCGAAGCGATCGCCTTGCTCGATCTGCAACCGGGGCAGACCGTGCTCGACGTCGGCGCGGGCACCGGGCTGAGCCTGCCCGGCCTCAGCGCCGCGGTGGGACGCACCGGCCGGATCGTCGCCGTCGAGCCCTGCGAGACGATGATGCGCCAGGCCAAGCAGCGCGCGCGGGTGGACCACCTCCCGGCTCCGATAGCCTTCCTGGGTGCCACGGCGGAAGACGCGGACTACGCGTCCGTGCTCGGCACGCGCCGTGCGGACGCGGCGATCTTCTTCTTCACGCACGACGTGCTGCAGAGCGAGGAGGGGCTCGCGCGCGCCTTCGCTGCGCTCAAGCCCGGTGCGCGCATCGTGGCCGCGGGACTCGCCTGGGCGCCGCCGTGGATGCCGATGAGCAACCTGTTCGTGCTCGGCGCGGCGATGCACTCGATCGTGCGCATGGACGGACTCGACTGTCCGTGGCGGCTGCTTGAGTCCCGGATGAAGAACGCGGAGGTCGAGCGCCGTTGGCTCGCTTCCGCATATGTGATGACGGGTCAGCGCTGACGGCCGACGTCATTCAGCACAGGCCTCTCAACCCAGGTGCTCATGGCTTGCGGACGCGGGTTCAATTCCCGCCGTCGCGGTTTCCCGTCCGGAGAGCAGACCTCGAATGGGCTTGCGCAATCGGGTGAACCCAGGACGCTGCTTGCCCTGGAATCGATGGCAACATTTCCACAGGCCATCGCTTCACTCCCCCAATGAACCCCTACGCCCCTCCGACCGCAGACGTGAACACAATGGCGCCGGCCAATCGCCGGCCCATCGCATTCGTCGTCCTGGGCCTGTCTATTCTTCAGCTCCTGGCGCTGCTGGCCTTCATGCCTGCTTATTGGGAACTGGTGAAGACCGGTGCCACCTCGTTCATGACCGGACTCGGAGGTCTCGTCGGCTGTGCGTTGCTCTACGCGGGTGCCGTGCGCTTCGCCATGAACGGCTCCCGAGGCAAGCGCCTGTTCATCGCCTCGCTTGTACTTCTCGCCCTGGCGCTTCGTGGGTGGGGCCTCCAGTACGTCTGGTCCTATCCCTACGCTTTCGGCATCGCCATCGCCGTTGCTGGCTGGTGGTTCTCGCGGCGCGCTGCGGGTTCAGCGCCATCGGGCAGCTGACCCCGCGGACCCGGGATCGAATCAATCCTCCAGCGGCACGAAGATCCACAGCAGCAAGTACAGCAGCACGCCGCCGCCGGCACAGGTCGTGAGCGCCACGAACACGATGCGCCAGAACCAGGCGGCCAGTCCGCTCAGCCGGGCGAGTCCGCCGCACACACCGCCGATCCAGCGGTCGTCGCGGCTGCGGCGGAAGGTGTTGATCGCGTTCACCACCGGGGCGCCGCTGCCGTTGCCGTGCGGCGTCGCGTACGCATAGGAGGTCGAGCTCGACGACCGGTTGCTGGCGTTCAGCACCCGTTCCTTGGCCTTCGCGAACTCCTCGTCGCTGAGGATGCCGCGTTGATGCAGATCGGCCAGGCGGTTCAGTTCTTCGCTGTCGGACATGGGGGGCTCCTTTCCCGGAGAGTCGTGCATCGGTTGATGCGATGACGTGAAGACTACGGATCCGCCCCGATCGGTGCGAGCCGCGTGCGACCGGCTGCATCTGGGCGCGATGCGGAGCGGCTGAGCCGCGACAGGGCGTTTCCACCCAGGACCGGCGTCGCGCGGCGGACTAGCATTCCGTCCCATGAACCTCGAAACCATCGAACTGCAGACCCCCCAGGCGCCGCGTTTCAGCCTGCTGGTGCTGCATGGCCTGGGCGCCGACGGCAACGACTTCGTCCCCGTGGTCCAGGCCCTGGACCTGTCACCGGTGCTGGCGCTGGGCGGCCTGCGCGTCGTGCTGCCGAGCGCGCCCGAGATCCCGGTCACCATCAACGGCGGCATGCGCATGCGTGCCTGGTATGACATCCGCCATGGCGACCTGAGCCAGCGAGAGGACGCCGACGGCCTGCGCGTGTCGCAGCGCCTCGTCGAGGACCTGATCGCCCGGGAGGAATCCGAATTCGGCATCCCGCCGGAGCGCGTCGTGCTGATGGGCTTCTCGCAGGGCTGCGCGATGACGCTGATGACCGGGCTGCGGTATCCGAAGCGGCTGGCGGGACTGGTCGGTCTGTCCGGCTACCTGCCCGTGCTGGACACGACCGAGACCGAGCGCAACGCCGCCAACGCGGACACGCCGATCTTCCTGGCGCACGGCAGCCACGACGGCGTCGTCGTGCCCGCCCGCGCCCATGCGTCGCTGGCCGAGCTGCGCCGGCTGGATTACGACATCGAGTGGCACGAGTACCCGATGGCCCACGAAGTCGGCATGGACGAGATCCAGGCCCTGCAGGCCTGGCTCGTGAAGACGCTGACCGCGGCGGGAGGTGCCCTGTGACCCGGTCCTTCCTGTCCTCGCTGCCCGCGTTGTCGCTCGCCCTGCTGCCGCTCGCGCCGCTGGCCGCGGCCACGCCTCCGCAAGCCGCCACGCCCGTCGCCGCCGCGGCCGCCACCATCGGCCAGCCCGCCGCCGCCAAGCTGCCGATCACGCACGACATCTACGCCACCTGGCGCAGCATCCAGCACACGCAGCTGAGCCGCGACGGCCAGTGGATCGCCTATGCGCTGGTCGCGCAGGAGGCCGATGGCGAGCTCGTCGTCCGCCACGTCGCCGACGGCCGCGAGTACCGCGCGCCGCGCGGCACCTCGCCGCAGTTCAGCGCCGACGGCCGCTTCGTCGCGTTCGCCGTGCAGCCGGCGCGGGTCGAGCTCGACAAGGCCAAGAAGGACAAGAAGAAGGGCGACGACGCGCCCAAGGCCGGCGCGGCGTGGATGGACCTCGCCACCGGCCAGGTGGAGACCGTCGAGCGCGTGAAGCGCTTCGCCTGGGGCAAGGACGGCGGCCAGCATCTGGCGCTGTTGCTGGAGGCGCCCGTCAAGAAGGACGCGTCCAAGGACGGCGCCAAGGACACCAAGTCATCGGCGACGAAGCCCGATGTCGACCGTGATCCCGAGGATCTCCTCGACCAGGAAGCCCCCGCCGAGGGCGGCGGTCCGTCCGCGAAGAAGGCGCCGGGCAACGACCTGCTGCTGATCGCCGCGGAGACGAAGCAGCGCAACACCTTCAAGGACGCCTCGGACTTCGCCTGGAACAACGGCGGCACGCTGCTGGCCTACGTGGTCTCCGTCAAGGAGCCGGCGAAGAAGGAAGCAGCCAAACCCGCCACCCCGGCCGTCCCGGCCGTGCAGCCGCCGGCGGCGTCAGGGGCTTCAGCGGCTTCGGACGCCGCGCCCGCGGCCGTCGCCGAAGCAAGGCCTGCCCCCGACGAGACGACCCGCGAAGGCGTCTACCTCATCGACCCGGCCGCGCCGACGCAGGCGCGCGCGGTGATGTCCGGCGCCGGCAGCTACAAGCAGCTGCGCTTCGACGAGGCCGGCCGTCGCCTCGCCTTCGTCAGCAACCGCGACCATGTCGCCGAGACCAGGGCGGCCGAGAAGGCAGAGAAGGCGAAGAAGGCCGACGACAAGAAGGAGGAGAAGAAGGACGAGAAGGCCGACAAGCCCGATCCGACGCCGTTCAAGCTCTTCCTGTGGAAGGCCGGCCAGGAGCGCGCCTCGGTGCTGGTGAGTGCCGGGACCGCCGGCATGCCCGCCGGCTGGACGCCGAGCGAGCACGCCGCGCTCGCCTTCAGCAAGGACGGCCAGCGCCTGTTCCTCGGCACCGCCGAACTCCCCGCGCCCGAACCGAAGGACGCGCCCGAGCCGATGAAGGTCGACCTCTGGCACTGGAAGGATCCGGAGCTGCAGTCGGCGCAGAAGGCCAAGGCCGAACGCGAACGCGCGCGCAGCTACCGCGCCGTCGTGCACCTGGGCAACGACGTCGACGCGGCGCGCTTCGTCCAGCTCGCGACGAAGGACCTGCCCACGATCCAGGTCAACGAGAACGCCACCGTCGCGCTCGGCCTGAGCGAGCTGCCGTACCGCCAGCTGATGTCGTGGGAAGGCGCCTACATGGACGCCTATGCCGTCGACCTGAACACCGGCGCGGCCAGGCCCCTCGCCCGCAAGCTGCGCCACGCGCCGACGCTCTCGCCGGCTGGCCGCTACGTGTTGGGCTTCGACGCGACGGCCGTGCGCTGGATGGCCTGGCGCACCGACACCGCCGCCGCCATCGACCTGACCGGCAAGATCAAGTCGCGCTTCGACAACGACGACCGCGACGTGCCCGACCTGCCCTCGCCCTACGGCAGCGCCGGCTGGACCGCCGACGACGACAGCGTCGTCGTCTACGACAAGTTCGACCTCTGGGCCGTGCAACCGGCCACCGGCCAGTCCCGCAACCTCACGCAGGGCTGGGGCCGCAAGCAGCAACTGCAGCTGCGCGTGGTGCCGCTCGACCCCGAGGACGCCGACAGGAAGCCGCTGCCCGCCGACGCGTTGACACTGGCCGGCACGCACGACATCACGCGCGCCAGCGGCTACTACCGCGTCGACGCGACCGGCGGCGCACCCAAGGCCCTGATCCAGGACGACCGCATGATCGGCGGCCTCATCAAGGCCAAGGACGCGGACCGCATCGTCTTCACGCAGCAGACCTTCACGCAGTTCCCGGACCTGTGGACGTCCACGCTCGCCTTCCAGCAGCCGCAGCAGATCAGCGACGCCAACCCGCAGCAGTCGCGTTATGCATGGGGCACGCAGGAACTGGTCGAGTACACCGCCGCCGACGGGAAGAAGCTGCGCGCGCTGCTGGCCAAGCCGCCCGGCTTCGACCCGAAGAAGCAGTACCCGATGATGGTCTACATCTACGAGAAGATGACCGACAACCGGTACCGCTACATCCCGCCGGCGCCGTCGCAGAACATCAACGTCTCGCGCTACGTCAGCAACGGCTACCTGGTGCTGCGTCCGGACATCGTCTACACGACCGGCCAGCCGGGCAAGAGCGCGATGAACACGGTGATGCCGGCGATCCGCCAGCAGATCGCCAAGGGCTACGTCGATCCGAAGCGCGTCGGCATCCAGGGTCACAGCTGGGGCGCGTACCAGATCAACTACCTGATCACGCACACCAGCCAGTTCCGCGCGGCGGAGGCCGGAGCGTCGATGGCCAACATGGTCAGCGGCTACGGCGGCATCCGCTGGGGCGCGGGCATCAGCCGCGCCTTCCAGTACGAGCATGGCCAGAGCCGCATCGGCGCCACGCCGTGGGAGCGTCCGGACCTGTACCTGGAGAACTCGCCGATCTTCCGCGTCGACAAGGTCACCACGCCCTACCTGACGATCCACAACGACGAGGACGACGCCGTGCCCTGGTACCAGGGCATCGAGTTCTTCACCGCGTTGCGCCGCCTCGGCAAGGAGGCCTACTGGTTCAACTACAACGGTGAGAAGCACGGCCTGCGCGAGCGCGACAACATGAAGCACTACACCGTGCACATGGCCGAGTTCTTCGATCACTACCTGCTCGGCAGCCCGCGCCCGACCTGGATGGACCAGCCGGTGCCGTACCTGGAACGCGGCAAGCGCGACGTGATGGGACAGTTCAAGCCGACGACGACGCCGGAGACCGCTGTTGCCAAGGGTCAGGAATCAACGACGACCACCACCAACGCCAAGTAGTCGTCGTCCACCACGAGCCCCAAGCCGTCGCAAGAACGACGGTCACCGGGGCACGCACAGGGCTTGGGGTTCGCGGACGCGAGGCCCCATGCCCTGGGAGGGTCCGCGCCCTGAAGGTGGCAGGTGGGCGGTCCCGCCCAACGCCACGGCGCCTCAGCGCAAAGGCTCCGCTTCCTGAGCCGCGCGCCGGGCGCTCTCGATGCGCTCCCCGATCGACGGATGCGTCGCGAGCAGGCCGCTCAGGCTGTCGACACGCCCTTCGCGCCGCATCTCCCCCAGCACTTTGCCCCAGGCCCCGACCAGGGTCTCATTGGGCAGATGTTCGCGCAGGATCAGGCGTTGCGCCTCGGCATCGGCGTCGCCCTCCGCGTCCGCGGTATAGCGCATCGTGTGCGTCGAGGTCAGCAGGGTGCCCGCCACCGACGGGAAGTCGCCCATCACCAGGCCCGTGACCGACAGCAACCCCGCCCCCTGCACCAGTTGGCGCATCGCATGGCGGTGCTTCACGTGCCCGGCTTCATGGCCCAGCACGGCGATCAGTTCATCGTCGTTCAGCAGCTCCGCGAGGCCGTCGAAGACGAAGATCGTGCCGTTGGGCAGCGCCATCGCCTGCGAGCCCTTGTGGTCGCCCTGGCGCGCGAAGCGCACGTCGAACCTCATGCCCGGGAACACGCGACCGGCGACATCGGCGAACCGGGCGCGGATCGCCTGCCGGCGTTCCATCGGCAGCTGCGACGGCCTCAGCCAGGTGGCCGCGAGCCGCTCTTCCACCTGCAGTCCGACGGCTTCGTCGAGCTGCTTCGGCATCAGCGGCAGCGCGGCACGCGCCAGCAGGCCCACGCCCTGGCGGTCGAACCACACCACCAGCGCCACCAGCGCCACCAGGGCGCACACGGCCAGGCTCCAGCTGCCGATGACCTGCGAGAGCAGCGATTGCCCGCCGAGCACCCGTCCCATCGCGCTGTCCGCCGGGAGCCAGACCGTGCCCCCGTCGGGCAGGCCGACCGGCGTCGGGCGGTCGCGCCACCATTCGCCGACCTGCAGCGCCTTGCGCGCATAGCGGCGCAGGCCCGGCATCGACGGCCGCGACGCGGCCAGCTCGGCTTCCGACGGCATCGACGACGAGGACTGTGGCCGGGGCGGCCACGGCATGAACTCGAAGTGGTTGCCGCTCAGGCGGACGCGCACGTCCTGCGGCCGGTTGTCGACGCCGTCGAACCAGCGGGCGGTGGCGGTATGGATCTTCGGCCTCATGCGACGTCCCGCGGGCTCACCAGCCGACATCCAGGCCGAAGGTGTCGCCGGTGCCGTCGGCGACCGGACCGCGGGCGGGCCCCGGTCCGCGCCGCGGCGGCGCCTGCACGACGATGCCACCGACCGGCGCGTCCGTCATCACGCTCATGCCCTCGATGCGCAGCTTGGCGACGCGCACGGCCAGGAACGGCCAGTAGAGGCCTAGCGTCAGCACGGTCAGCAATCCCTGGCCGAGCACGGTCTTGAGGAGCGCCACCCCGGAGACGTCGGACGCGAACTCGATGCCACCCGCCAGCCGGGTGTTGCTCCAGACCACCTGCTGCAGCCGCGCGATGTAGATCGGCCAGGCACAGGCCCAGGCCACGACCACCGCCACCAACGGCAGCGCGGTACGCAGCCCTTCAGGCGGCGCGCCCGCGGCGAGCTTCCAGCCCAACGACACACCGGCCCCCATCAGTGCGGTCACCACGCCGGCGGCGATCAGCGCGCCGCCCACCCGCAGGTAGAGGCCGTAGAAGGCTTCCACCGGCAGATGGAAATTGAAGGCGAGTGCACCGTAGCGCGCGTGCCGATGCTGGAACTGCCGCAGTCGCCCATGGGCGATCGGAATCAGCAGCGCGGCCGTGAGGCCGATGAAACCGCTCACCCACGGCCCCAGGGCCGGCCCCAGGCTGACGAGGAACGCGACCAGCGTCCATGCCACGAGCAGCGGCAGGCAGGAGGCGTAGGCCGGCACGGCCACCGGCTGGAAGCCGAAGCGCAGGCCGCGCCAGCTGAGGTTGCCCAGCTTGAAGCGCTGGGCGCCTGCGAACAGCATCGGTCCCAGCACATAGAGCGCCGCGAGCGCGGCCACGCCGGCGGCGAGGGACCAGTCGAACGCGTGGACGCAGACGAGCAGCAGCGCGAGCGCCAGCACGCGGCCGACGAGGATGCGACGCGGGTCGCCGTGGAAGTCGAAGGGCTCGCCGGCCAGCAGCGTGTGCCGCGCGAACCAGCGCGCCTTCCGGCGCTTCGCCCAGGCGGAATAGACGCCCAGTGTCGCCAGGGTCAGCAGCGTGTTGACGATCCAGACGCGGAAGTAGTCGGCGCCGGTGCCGGTGAACTCGAGCCGCCACGCGTGCCGCCTGGTGACGGGCGTGTCACGCGCGGGGGTCGCTGCCGGCGATCCGGCCGTCGACCCGGCAGGCGAGGCCGGAGAGGATGCGGGAGAGGCGGCGGCCATGGCGCCGGCCGGCCGCGCGGCGGCCGCCGCGCGCACCGATGCCGGCCCGCGCGCAGGCGCAGGCGTCGGCGCCTTCGGCACCAGCGTCAGCTCGGTGTTGCTCTCGATCAATCCCTCGGACTCCTGGGCTCTTGCGGCCCGGGCGAGAGTCTACTAAAGCGCCCCGGCGCCCAGCTGTCCCCGGACGAGCGCGTGATGCCGGGCGTCAGCCGGTTCGAACAGCACCACGAGCGCCGCCATCAGCGCGCGGGCCTTGTCCGAGTTGTCGCCCTCGTAGTTGCAGACGTAGACGTCCAGCGTCACGGACGCGATCTCCGGCCAGGTGTGCAGCGCCACGTGCGATTCGGCCAGCAGCAGCATGCCGGTGATGCCGCCCGGCTGGCCGTCCGGCGCGTCCGGGAAGCGGTGCCAGTGTTCGCCGACGACGGACAGGCCCGCCGCGTCGGCAGCGGCACGCACCGCACGGGCAAGACCTGACCCGTCCGTCAGCAGGGCGTCATGGGCGCAGCCGGCCAGGTCGGCGGTGAGATGCAGGCCGTTCATTGGCGGGCAGTGTAGAGGCAGGACTTCGGCGGTCGGGGCGTTGGCCGCCAATGGCTTCCTGCGGCGGCCTGGGACCGGATCAGGCGGACGGGTGTTGTTCGGCGCCGGCCTCGGAGAGGAGCGCGTGGCAACGCTCTTCGTGCAAGGTGATCTCTTCGAGCGTGATCTCGATGTCGTTCAGCTGCTGCTGGAGCTGGCGGCGGTGCTGCTCGAGGACGCCGAGGAAGGCCCGCGCCTGCGGCACCGTGTCCGACTGGTTGTCGTACATGTCGACCAGCTGCTTGATCTCCTGCAGCGACAGGCCCAGCCGCTTGCCGCGCAGCGTCAGCTTCAACCGCGTGCGATCGCGCTGCGTGTACACCCGGTTGCGGCCGGCGCGGGCCGGCGTCAGCAGGCCCATGTCCTCGTAGAAGCGGATCGCACGCGGCGTGATGTCGAACTCGGCGGCCAGTTCAGTGATCGTGAACAGCGGCCCCGCGTCGTCGCCGGCCTCGGGCAGCGCGTCCTCGGGCAGGTCATCGGCCGGGGTCGGGCGGGAAGAGGGGCTCATGGCTACACTGGCAAATGACGTTGACGTAAACGTAAGTCTAAAGCCATGGCCAACCCTCGCGAATCGGAACTCTCCTACCCCCTGGGCGACACGCTGCCAGGCCCCGGCGAGGCGTTGGACCTGCTGCCCGGCGTGCGCTGGGTGCGGATGGGCCTGCCCTTCGCGCTGGACCACATCAACCTCTGGCTGCTGCGCGACGTGCTGGACGGCCGCGAGGGCTGGACCATCGTGGACTGCGGCATCCACAACGACACCACCAAGGCGAACTGGGAGCGCGTCTTCGCCGAGCGCCTGGACGGCCTGCCGGTGCTGCGCGTGATCGTCACGCACATCCATCCCGACCACCTGGGGCTGGGACACTGGCTGACCGAGAAATGGCAGTGCCGGCTGTGGATCAGCGCGACCGACTACCAACTCGCGCGCGTCGCGTCCTCGTCGACGGTCGGCCTGGGCGGCGAAGCGGCGGCGGCGTTCTTCGCCAGCCATGGCTTGAGCGATCCCGCCGCGCTCGACAAGATCCGCGGCCGCGCCAGCTACTACCCGAGCATGGTGCCGGCGATCCCGGCGGCGTTCCGCCGGCTCATGGACGGCATGACGGTGCGCATCGGCGACCACGACTGGCGCTGCCTGGTCGGGTACGGCCACGCGCCCGAGCACATCAGCCTGTTCAGCGGGACACAGGCGGAAGGGCAAGGCGTGATGATCTCCGGCGACATGATGCTGCCGAGGATCTCGACCAACATTTCAGTGCTCGACGTGGAGCCGGAGGCCGATCCGCTGCAGCTGTACCTGGACTCGATCGAGCGGCTGACCGCGCTGCCGGCCGACACGCTGGTGCTGCCCGCGCATGGCAAGCCGTTCCGCGGCCTGCATGCGCGCATCGACCAGCTGCAGGAACACCATCGGGAACGTCTGGCGGAAGTGCTCGAGGCCTGCACCGCGAAGCCCTGCCACGCCGCCGAGCTGCTGCCGATGATGTTCCGCCGGCCGCTGGACCTGCACCAGACGACCTTCGCAATGGGCGAGGCGGTGGCGCATCTGAACCGCCTGTGGCTGGGTGGACTGCTGCGACGCACGCTGGACGACGACGGGATCCACCGCTTCTCGGCTTGAAGGCCTGAGGATTTGAGATCGCCGCGCCATCCCGGCCCGGGCAGACGAAACACCTGACCCCAGAAAGACAGTCGCCGCCGCCCCGGTCACGGGACGGCGGCGCTGCGCCTTTTTTGCATCAGCTTGTCGGCTCTGAGCGCGGGTTGTCCGGACGCAGCCTGACGGCTGGGGAACCCTGTGCGCCGCCGGGAGCGGAACGCGGGAGGAAGTTCTGACTCAGATGCGAGTGATGACAGCAAACCTCAGTGTGCAACGCCACTCAAATCAGCTACAAGCCCCCTGAAGGGGGAACGCTCTGAAACGTAGCGGTACCACGCCCGTTTGCCCCCTCTCCCGCTTGCGGAAGAAGGTTGGGGGAGGGCCCGCGGCGGTGACAGTCCCTGCCTTCTTACGCCTCGTCCATCAGCGGCAACACCGCCTGCTTGAGGCGGTCGCGCGCGAGCTCGTAGTCGGGGAACACGGACCTCACCACCGCCCAGAAACGCGGGCTGTGGTTCATCTCCTTGAGGTGCGCGAGCTCATGCGCGACGACGTAGTCGATCAGCGCCGGCGAGAAGTGGATCAGGCGCCAGTTGAGCCGGATCATGCCGTCCGCGCTCGCGCTGCCCCACCGCGTCTGCGCGGAGGACAGTCTCAGCCCGGTCATCGTGACGCCGAGCGGTCCGGCGAAGTGCCGGCAGCGCTGTTCGAAGCGCTGCCGCGCCTGACGCTGCAGCCAGGCCTGCACCGTGTCGCGGATCTGGTCGGGCGTCGCGTCCTGCGGCAGACCGAGGTAGAGCATGCGGCGCGGCACGGTGGCCAGCGTCGGTTGCGGATCGGACTGCCCTTCGTCGAGCCGGGCCCCCGTCAGCGACGGATCCAGCACGACGATCAGCGGTTCGCCCAGGTATGGCAGGCTGCAGCCGTCGCCCCAGTGGACGCGCGCCGCCTGCGTGCGCCGCGCGCGTTCGCGCTGCTCGACGAGCTTGCGCAGGATCCACTCGCCCTTCTGCTGCAGCGCCTTGTCGATGTCGCCCAGCGGCACCCACTTCGGCGCCGACACGCGCAGGCCATCCTCGCTCACGGTGAAACCGATGCTGCGGCGCCGGGCGCGCTTGAGCTCGTACGGGATGGACTGCCCCTGGAGCAAGACCTGGCGCGTGGACGCGCCGACGTCACCGCGGGAACGCGGCGTCGGGGCGATGGGATCCGGCGCAGGAAGCGGGGGGCGGGCTGGGGCTCGGTGTCGAACAGCGACAACTGCGTGAAGTTGTTCAGCAGTGCGCCCAGTCCCCGCAGCTTGGAAGGCAGCATGGGCTGCGAGTGTAATCAGGCGGCGGCCGGCGCGGGTGGCGGCGCGGGGGAGCCGGCGGGGCGGGCGGTGCGGGGGACACCTCGCCCGACACGACCGCCGGATAGGCCGCGGGGTCGAGCACCCGCATCTCGGCCTCGATCCAGGCCTGCACTTCCTTCATCAGCTCGGCCGGGGCGCGACCGGTGCTGGGGATCATCGGGCCGATGGACACGTCGATCGTGCCAGGTTTCAACAGGAAGCTCTTGCGCGGCCAGCAGGTCGCGGAATTCATCGCGATCGGCACCACCGGCACGCCGGTCTCGACCGCCAGGCGCGAGCCGCCGGTCTTGTAGTCGCCGGCCTTGCCGCGCGCCACGCGCGTGCCTTCCGGGAACATGATGATCCAGTTGCCCAGCGCCGCGATCCGCTTGCCCTGAGCGGCCACCTTGTTCCAGGCCTCGCTGCGCTTGCTGCGGTCGATGTGGATCATGTCCAGGCGTGCCATCGACCAGCCGAAGAACGGGATGTAGATCAGCTCGCGCTTGAACACGTAGGCCAGCGGCCGCGGCATCAGCATCGGGTAGGCGAAGGTCTCCCAGGTCGACTGGTGCTTGGACAGCAGGATGACCGACTGCTTCGGATCGGTGGGCAGGTGCTCCATGCCGCGCACGCGCCAGTGCACGCCGCAGATGAGCTTGGCGCCCCAGATCGCGATACGCAGCCAGGTGGCGCACATCCAGTACAGCTGGGTGCTGTTCAGGAACAGCGAGCAGAGCACCACCGCGCTGCCCCAGGGGATGACGGTGACGATGAGGTAGAGGACAAAAACGATGGAACGCAGCACAGTGATGAGCATCGGCATCAGCCCAGTTCTCCAGGGGCGGTATCGGGTTCGGCGGATTCGCCTCGCGCTTCGGCGCGGGCGCGGCGTTCCGCGTGGATGAGGGTTTCGGCGAAGGCCGTCAGGTCCTGGTGCACGCGCGAGCCCGGCACGAGCGCGATCTGCTCCTGCAGCTGCGCCTCCTCGACGCCGGCGAGCCGGTCGCCGCGCACCAGGTGCGGCACGCAGCCGGCGTTGTGCGCGGTCTGCAGGTCGCGCACGCTGGCACCGACCATGTGCACGTGCTTGAGGTCCACGCCGAAGCGTTCGCCGATCTGTTCGATCAGGCCCGGCAGCGGCTTGCGGCAGTTGCAGTTGTCTTCCGGCGCGTGCGGGCAGAAGAACGCGGCATCGAGCCGGCCGCCCTTCTCCGCCAGCAGTTGGTTGAGCCGCAGGTGGACGGCGTTCAGCGAGGCCATGTCGATCAGCCCGCGACCGATGCCGGGCTGGTTGGTGGCCATGACGGTGTGCCAGCCGGCGTGGTTGAGCCGCGCGACGGCCTCGAGCGCGCCGGGCAGCGGCTCGAGTTCCTCGGGCGACTTCACGTGGTCGTCGCGGTAGCGGTTGATCGTGCCGTCGCGGCCCAGGATCACCAGCTTCATGCCGTGCGGATGGTCGGACCGGTTAGGCATCGTGATCTCCCGTGAACTGCGCGTGGACGCCGATGAGCAAGACGGTCAGACGGCCAGGCGCGACAGGTCGGCCACGCGGTTCATCGCCTCGTGCAGCTGCTTGAGCAGCGCCTGGCGGTTGGCGCGCAGCGCGGGGTCCTCGGCGTTGACCATCACGTCGTCGAAGAACGCGTCGACCGGCGCCTTCAGCGCGGCCAGCGCCTTCAGCGAACCGGCGTAATCGTGCTGTTCGAACAGCGCGTCGGCCTGCGGCTTCACGCCGGCCAGCGCGTCGGCGAGCGCCTTCTCGGCGGCCTCGGTCAGCAGCGCAGGCTTCACGTCGGTCGGGAGCTCGCCCTCGACCTTCTTGAGGATGTTGCCCACGCGCTTGTTGGCCGCGGCCAGCGAGGCCGATTCCGGCAGCGCCGCGAAGGCGCGCACCGCGCCCAGGCGCTTGGGCACGTCGCCCAGGCGGGCCGGGTTCAGCGCCAGCACCGCGTCGACCTCCTGGGCGCTGTAGCCCTGGTCGCGCAGGCTGACCGCCAGGCGGTCGGCGAAGAAGCCCAGCAGCGGCTCGCTCGGGTCCTGGATCAACTCGCCGAAGGCGGGCAGCGCGCCCTCGATCAGTTCCGGCAGCGACAGGTGCATGTGGTTCTCGACCAGGATGCGGATCACGCCCAGCGCATGGCGGCGCAGCGCGAACGGGTCCTTGTCGCCGGTGGGCAGCTGGCCGATGCCGAACAGGCCGACCAGCGTCTCCAGCTTGTCGGCCAGCGCGACGACGGTGCCGGTGTGGTTGCGCGGCAGCGCATCGCCGGCGAAGCGCGGCTTGTAGTGGTCCTCGATGGCCTTGGCGACGCCGTCGCGCAGGCCTTCATGGCGCGCGTAGTAGCCGCCCATGATGCCCTGCAGCTCGGGGAACTCGCCGACCATGTCGGTCAGCAGGTCGGTCTTGGCCAGCAGCGCGGCTTCCTTGACCTTGCTGTCGAGCATGTCGAACTCGTCCTTGGCTTCCGCCGTGTACGGGTGCTGGGCCATGCGCAGCTGGTTGACGATGGCGTGCGCGATCGCGCGGACGCGTTCGGCGCGGTCGCCCTGGCTGCCGAGCTTGCCGTGGTACACGACCTTGCCCAGGCCGTCGACGCGCGAGGCCAGCGTCTTCTTGCGGTCCTGGTCGAAGAAGAACTTCGCATCGGCCAGGCGCGGGCGCACGACGCGCTCGTTGCCCTCGACGACCTTGGAGGCGTCGTCCGGATGCACGTTGCTCACGACCAGGAAACGGTGCGTCAGCTTGCCGTGGCCGTCCAGCAGCGGGAAGTACTTCTGGTTGGCCTTCATCGTCAGGATGAGGCACTCCTGCGGCACGGCCAGGAACTCGGGCTCGAACTGGCACGAGAGCACGTTGGGCAGCTCGACCAGCGCGGTGACTTCGTCCAGCAGCTCGGGGGCGTCGATCGGCGTCAGGCCCAGCGGCGCGGCCTGCGCCTGCAGCTGGCGCACGATGTCGTTGCGGCGCTGCTCGAAGGACGCGATCACGCGGCCTTCCTCGCGCAGCTGCTGCTCGTAGGTGTCGGCGTTCCTGATCTCGATCGAGGCGACCGTCGTCTCGAAGCGGTGGCCGCGCGTCGTGCGGCCGGAGGTCAGGCCCAGCGCGGCGACTTCGACCAGCTCATCGCCATGCAGCGCGATCAGGCCGTGGGCGGGGCGGACGAACTTGACGTCGCTCCAGCCGTCGGCCAGCTGATAGGTCATGACCTTGGGGATCGGCAGCTTCGCCAGCGCTTCGTCCAGCGCCTTCTGCAGGCCGTCCTTCAGCGTGACGCCGGCGACGACGGTGTCCAGGAACAGCGCCTCGGCCTTGCCGTCCGGCGCACGCTTCAGGCTGGGGACGACCGACGCGTCCGCGCCGACCGAGGCCAGCTTCTTGAGCAGCGCGGGGGTCGCATTGCCCGACGCGTCCAGCGCGACGGCGACCGGCATCAGCTTCTGCTGCACGGCGCGGTCGGCGGCCTTGGCACCGACACCGGTCAGGTGCACGGCCAGGCGGCGCGGCGTGGCGAAGGCGGTCACCGCGGCACCCGCGTCCGCGAGGCCCTGCGCCTTCAGCGAGTCGGCCAGGACGGACGAGAACGCCTCGCCCAGCTTCTTCAACGCCTTGGGCGGCAGTTCCTCGACAAACAGTTCGACGAGCAGGTTCTTCGTGGTCATGCTGGGGTGTTCCTCGTCGTCTCAGGCGGCGGTCTTCTTTTCAGAAGCCTTGTCGGCCTTGGCGGCCGCCTCGGCGCTCTTCTTCTCGATCTGCGCGATCACCTCGTCCGCCCAGTCCTTGGGCGCCATCGGGAAGCCGAGCCGCGCACGGCTGTCCAGATAGCTCTGCGCCACGGCGCGCGCGAGGTTGCGGATGCGGCCGATGTAGGCGGCGCGCTCGGTCACGCTGATCGCGCCGCGCGCGTCCAGCAGGTTGAAGGTGTGGCCGGCCTTGAGCAGTTGCTCATACGCGGGCAGCGCCAGGTGCGCGTCCATCAGGTCCTTGGACTTGCGCTCGTACGCGCCGAAGGCGTTCAGCAGGAAGTCGACGTCGCTGTGCTCGAAGTTGTAGGTCGACTGCTCGACCTCGTTCTGATGGAACACGTCGCCGTAGGTCAGGCCGTCGGTGTAGACCAGGTCGTACACCGATTCCTTGCCCTGCAGGTACATCGCCAGGCGTTCGAGGCCGTAGGTGATCTCGCCGGTGATGGGCTTGCAGTCGATGCCGCCGACCTGCTGGAAGTAGGTGAACTGCGTCACCTCCATGCCGTTGAGCCAGACCTCCCAGCCCAGGCCCCAGCAGCCGAGGGTCGGGTTCTCCCAGTCGTCCTCGACGAAGCGGACGTCGTTCTTCTTCAGGTCGAAGCCCAGCGCCTCCAGCGAGCCGAGGTAGAGCTCCAGGATGTTGGCCGGCGCGGGCTTGAGCACGACCTGGAACTGGTAATAGTGCTGCAGGCGGTTCGGGTTCTCGCCGTAGCGGCCGTCCTTGGGACGGCGGCTGGGCTGGACGTAGGCGGCCTTCCAGGGCTCGGGACCGAGCGCGCGCAGGAAGGTCGCGGTGTGGCTGGTGCCCGCGCCGACTTCCATGTCGTAGGGCTGCAGCAGGGCACAGCCCTGCTGGGACCAGTACTCCTGCAGGCGGAGGATCAGTTGCTGGAAAGTCAGCATAGGGACGTCGGGCCGTCGGCGGGCGCGTTGGGGAAAACCGACCGATTCTATGTGCGCCCCGGGCCGCGCACGGGCGTCGCGTCGCGAGGTCGCGCCCGGTCAGCCGAAGCGCTTCAGCCCGAACGCGAGCGGGCCGGACGGCGAGGCGCCAGCACCGGCAGCACGCCGAGCGCGGCCAACGCCCACAAGGGCCACAGGCCGAGCATCGCCAGCCACCGCGCGTACGGCGTGACGCCGCTGCGGCCCTCGACGCTCACCTCGAGCACGCCGGCCTGTTCCGCCGGCAGCCGCTCGCGCACGCGGCCGAGGTGGTCGACGTGCGCGGTCGCGCCGGTGTTGGTCGCGCGCACGACCGGCCGCTGGAACTCCAGCGCCCGCATTTGCGAGAACTGCAGATGCTGGTCCTGCACCATGCGCGGACCGAACCACGCCAGGTTGCTGACGTTCACGAACACCGTCGCGGCCGGCCCGCCGTTGTCCAGCGCGCTGGCGACGATGTCCTCGCCGAACAGGTCCTCGTAGCAGATCAGCGGCCGCAGCCGCTGGCCCGCGAAGGGCAGCGCGCCCTCGTGCGTGCCGCTCGCCTGGTCGTCCAAGGGGATGTTCATCGCCTTGACGAACCAGTGGAAGCCGGGCGGGATGTACTCGCCGAAGGGCAGCAGGTGGCGCTTGCCGTAGTCGTAGCGCTGCGCGAAACCGAGGCCCACCAGCGAGTTGACGAAGCCGTCGGTCGAATTGCCCAGGAAGGTGCCGAGCAGCAGCGGCCGGGTCTCGGCATCGCGGCGCAGGCGCTCGACGTGTTCCTCGTCGAGGAAGGCCAGCGGCACCGGCAGCACCGACTCCGGCGTGATCACGACCTGACCCCGCGCGGAGCGGATCAGCGCGATCAGCTGGTCGAGGTTCTGGTCGAAACGCTCGCGATCGAACTTCTGGTCCTGCGGGATGTTGGGCTGCACCAGCGACATCGTCAGGGTGCCGGTGGACCGGGTGAAGTCCTGCGGCAGGAACTGCCCCGCGACGACCCCGGCGACGAGCACGGCGAACATCGCCCAGCGCCGCAGCGCCAGCGCCGCGGCCGCGAGCGCCGCCAGCGCGGTGATGCCGTAGACGCCGACGTAGGGGGCGAACGCGGCCAGCGGGCCCTGCGCATGCGCGTAGCCGCTGGCGATCCACGGGAAGCCGGTCAGGATGGTGGCGCGGGCGAGTTCCGCTCCCAGCCACAGCCCGGCGAAGGCCAGCGCCCGTCGCCACGGCGCGGCGCCGGCGGACCAGCGCGCGGCCAGCCCCATGCCGGCGGCGTAGTAGAGGGACAGGAACAGCGCCAGCGCCAGCACCGCGAGCGCGGACACGACCGCGGGTAGGTGCCCGAAGTCGTGCATGCTGATGTAGAGCCACCACAGTCCCGAGGCCAGCCAGCCGACGCCGAACAGCGCGCCGGTCAGCGCGGCGCGTCGCGGCCGCAGGCCGTCGCAGGCCCAGATCAGCCAGGCGAGCGCGAGCGGCTGCAGCCACCAGGCGGGGCTGGGCGAGAACGAAGCCGTCTGGAGAACGCCCGCGACGAGCGCCAGCGCCGGGTGGCCGAGCCAGGCCCGCCATCCCTGGCGGACCGCCCGGCCCGGACCACCGGACCGGTCCGGTCCGTCGAACGACACGCCGCGGCGCATCAGCCGCTGTGGTCGTCGGCCTCGGAGGCCGGCGCGCGGGTCACCTTGAACCAGCGCACGGCGCCGCCGCGGTTGATCATCACCGAGAAGCGCAGGCCGGCCACCTCGACGGTCTCGCCGCGGCGCGGCACGCGGCCGTGCTCGTGCGCGACCAGGCCGCCGATGGTGTCGAAGTCGGCCACCGACAGCGACAGCCCGAAGGACTCGTTGACCGCGGCCACGTCGGCGTCGCCGGCGACGCGGTAGCTGCCGTCGGCCAGCGTGTAGATGCCGGCGTCGCCGTCGCCGACGTCGAATTCATCCTCGATCTCGCCCACGATCTCCTCGAGCACGTCCTCGATGGTGATCAGCCCCGCCGTGTTGCCGAATTCGTCGATGACGATGGCAAGGTGGTTGCGGTTGGAGCGGAAATCGCGCAGCAGCTCGTTCAGGCCCTTGCTCTCGGGCACGAAAACTGCCGGGCGCAGGAGGGCGCGCAGGTTCAGTTCCGGCGCGCGCTGGAGCTTGAGCAGGTCCTTGGCGAGCAGGATGCCGATGATGTTGTCGCGCTGGCCGTCGTAGACCGGGAAGCGCGAGTGACCGGTGTCGATGACGTTGGCCAGCAGGTCGTCGGGGGCCCACTGGATGTCCAGCAGGTCCA
Source organism: Roseateles chitinivorans (assembly GCF_050632235.1). Classification (GTDB taxonomy): domain Bacteria; phylum Pseudomonadota; class Gammaproteobacteria; order Burkholderiales; family Burkholderiaceae_C; genus Roseateles; species Roseateles chitinivorans_A. Next base: position 6,397,678 of record NZ_CP192584.1, read on the forward strand.
TCCGCGGCGCGGCGACCATCACGTCGCCGGCGCTGAGTTCGGCCATCCGCAGGACGCCCTCGAGCATCTGGCGCGATTCGGGCGCGATCAGATCGCGCTCCTCCGCTTCGGCGAAGTTCTCGATCAGTTCGCTGGTCGAGTCGGGGCCGGGGTGCAGGAATTCAAGCACGCGATCGATGAGGCCGCGTGGGTCGTTGCCACGCCCGCCATGTTTGGCGGGCCGACTAGGCTGGGGTTCAGACACTGAGGTGTGTGCCGTCGTTGAGGAGGCGCCAGAATAACCGATTGACATTGACATTCGCTTGAAACACAGTCATCCGCCCTCAGTTAGCGGGCCCAGGCTTCCTTACAGATTGGTCTTCCATCATGTCGTCCCCTGATACCGCCTCGCAGACGCCCACTCCGGCGCCCGCCTCGGCCCTGATCCCCGCCACCATCCTCACGGGCTTCCTGGGCTCGGGCAAGACCACGCTGCTCAAGCGCGTGCTGACCGAGGCGCACGGCCAGAAGATCGCCGTCATCGAGAACGAGTTCGGCGAGGAGAACATCGACAACGACATCCTCGTCAGCGAGACCCAGGAGCAGATCATCCAGCTGAGCAACGGCTGCGTCTGCTGCACCATCCGCGAGGATCTGCGCACCACGCTGGCCGACCTGGCCGCGAAACGGCGCAAGGGCGAACTCGATTTCGAGCGCGTCGTCATCGAGACCACCGGCCTGGCCGACCCCGGTCCGGTCGCGCAGACCTTCTTCATGGACGACGAGATCGCGGAGACCTTCCTGCTGGACTCGATCCTGACCCTGGTCGACGCCAAGCACGCCAACGACCAGCTCGACACGCGCCAGGAGGCGCGCCGCCAGGTGGGCTTCGCCGACCAGATCTTCCTGAGCAAGACCGACCTGGTCGACGCCGCCGCGGTCGACGCGCTGTCGCACCGCCTCAAGCACATGAACCCGCGCGCGCCGCAATCGAAGGTCCACTTCGGCGAGGTGCCGATCAAGGACGTCTTCGACCTGCGCGGCTTCAACCTGAACGCCAAGCTGGAGATCGACCCGGAGTTCCTGGCCGTGGATGACCACGGACATGACCACGACCACGGTCATTCGCACGACCATGAACATGGCCACGGGCACGACCACGGCCATGAAGGCCACGACCACGCCCCCGGCGAAGCCTGCGACCATCCGCACCACCATCACCACGACGACGACGTCAAGTCCTTCGTCTTCCGCTCGGAGCGGCCGTTCAATCCGGCCAAGCTGGAGGACTTCCTGGGCGCGATCGTGCAGGTGTACGGCCCGAAGATGCTGCGTTACAAGGGCGTGCTGAACATGAACGGCACCGACAAGAAGGTCATCTTCCAGGGCGTGCACCAGCTGATGGGCTCGGATCTGGGCCCCAAGTGGCTGCCGGAAGAAAAGAAGATCAGCAAGATGGTGTTCATCGGCATCGATCTGCCGAAGGACATCCTCATGCAGGGGCTGGAAGGCTGCCTGGCTTAGTGCCACACTGATCCATGGTTCAAGGCCATCGCTGGTGCGGCGGCGGAGGTGGATACAATCCGCCGCGCCCGAACCAGGCCCCTGCGCCAACGGCGGGAAGCCCCGGCTTCTCATGTCGAGCAGGTATAAAGAGCCGCTAGGAGAGTGAACGTGAGCAAGACCCCGGCCTCCAAGACCGCAGCGACCAAGGCGCCCGCAGCCCCTGCGAAGGCGTCCAAGGCTGCCGCGGAGGGCAAGTCCGCCGACGCGGACGCGCCCGACAGCACGGTCTCACTGCTGGACAGCCCCGTCCGGCCCTCGACCCCGACATCAACGAACCAGAACAGCCGACCTGCCGTGAAAGCCGATCCCAAACTCTCCTCCGCCTGGAAAAACAAGGCCGGTGCCGAACTGTCCGATGCCGAAGTGCTCGCGATGCCCGACACCGAATACATGAACGACAAGCAGGTCGAGTTCTTCCGCGCCAAGCTGACGCAGCTCAAGGAAGACATCCTGTCCAACGCCGGCGAGACGACCGAGCACCTGCGCGAGGACACCTCCATCGTCCCCGATCCGGCCGACCGCGCCACGATCGAGGAAGAGCACGCGCTGGAGCTGCGCACCCGCGACCGCGAGCGCAAGCTGCTGAAGAAGATCATGCAGTCGCTGCAGCGTCTGGACAGCGGTGAGTACGGCTACTGCGACGAGACCGGCGAACCGATCGGCCTGGGCCGTCTGATCGCCCGCCCGACCGCGACGCTGTCGCTCGAGGCGCAGCAGCGCCGCGAGCTCAAGCAGAAGATGTTCGGCGACTGAGTCGCCCGCATCCGCCCGCATCAGGAAGTACCGCCCCAGTACCGCCAGTTCCACCGCCACTACTGCGAAAAGCAAGGTCCGCGTGAGCATGTCCGACCCCAAAGACGGCACCAAAGAAGGCGAGAGCTTCTTCCGCAAGGTGGCGCGTTTCGTCGCCAATCCGACGACCGACTGGGCGGAGATCAACTCGCGCCAGGACGACCCCGAGGCCGACGCCGCCAAGGCCGAGCTGCGGGCGATGGTGGAGCGCAAGCGCCGCAACGACTTCGTGCGCAAGCGCGAGCTCGACATGCTGCGCAAGATCCGCCGTGAAGGCCTGACCCCCGAGCAGCTGGCCGCCCTGGGCGGCCATGCGACGTCGGGCATCGACGAACTGGGCCGCATCAGCGAGATCCAGGGCGTGCGGCGCGACGACGGCACGGTGAAGGCCAAGATCGACCAGATCGAACAGCAGATGGTCGGCGAGGGCTTCGTGCCGACGCAGGTCCAGAGCCAGCACCCGCCCGGCTTCTTCGACACGAGCACCCGGCCGGTCAACTTCGCGGCGACGCAGCCGGCGGACCAGGTCGGCGCGCGCGTCTCCGACCATGCGGCGCCGGCCGAGATCGAACGCCTGGACCTGTCGCCCGCGCCGGCCGCGGCCTCGATGGGCGGCGGCATCGCGCCGCCCTCCCCGGCCGGAGCGCCGGCGGCCATCCCCGAGCTGAAGAAGGAGATCCCGACGCTGAGCTTCCACGTCGCGGATCCGCAGGTCGAGGTCAACGAGGTCGTCCACGACGCCGAGCTGGACGAGGCGGTCATCGCCTTCGCCAACGCCGACTACGAACACTGCGAACGCAGCCTGATCGACCTGACCCGCCAGGGCGGCGCGCGCCACGAGCACGCCGAGACCTGGCTGGTGCTGTTCGACCTGTACCGGGCGACCGGCCAGCAGGGCAAGTTCGAGCATCTGGCCAACGACTACGCACAGCAGTTCGGGCTGTCGTCGCCGCAATGGTTCTCGCTGCCCAAGCTGGTGGCCGAGGCGGTGCAGGCGGAACGCGCCCCGCGCGGCCGCGCCAGCAGCGTGTCGTGGACCACGCCGGAGTACCTGGACGTCGAGGCCGTGACGCAGATGCGCACGCGCTGCGAGAACCTGCCGATGCCGTGGGTGATCGACTGGGCGCCGCTCAAGCAGATCGACATCGAGGCCTGCGCGAAGCTGCGCGACCTGTTCCGCGCCTGGGCGCAGCAGGCGCTGGACCTGCGCTGGCTGTCCGGCGACCATTTCTTCAATGTGCTGCGCGAGCAGGCCCCGGTGGGCAGCCGCGACGCCGACCCCATCCTCTGGATGCTGCGCCTGGAAGCGCTGCGCCTGGCCAACCGGCCGGACCAGTTCGACGAGGTCGCGATCGACTACTGCGTGACCTACGAGGTCTCCCCGCCGAGCTGGGAGAAGGCCCTGTGCCACGTCCGCATCAGCGGCAACGCGCTGTCGACGAGTTCTCCGTCCTCCATCCAGCCGGCGGCGATGGACACCGGCATCGCCTTCCTCGAGTCGACGATGACCGACGCGGTCAACACGGCGGCGCTGATGGAACTGTCCGGCCAGCTCAGCGGCGACATCAGCGAGACGCTGGCGTTGATGACCGAGCAGCTGGGCGGCGCCTCGCTGGTGACGATCGCCTGCCCGAAGCTGATCCGCCTGGACTTCATGGCCGCGGGCGACCTGCTGAACTGGGTCCTGGCCCGGCGCAGCGAGAACCGCGCGGTGCAGTTCAGCGATGCGCACCGCCTGGTGGCGCTGTTCTTCGGCGCGATGGGCATCAACGAGCACGCCCGGGTCAAGATCCGGCACGTGTGAACGCGGCCCTTCCGGAGGGCCAGACTTCCGGATTCAACCGACGCGACGACGGGGCCTCTGGCCCCGTTCCTCATTCGGATGTCCGATCATCGACATCGTCAACCGGCATTCGCACACGCGAGGCCGCAGCCTTTTCCTCACCTTGTGAATCCCCCGTGGGGACCCACGTGAGGGTGACACGACGTTCAAGCCGCCTGGATCGCCCATGTCCCAAGACCACTCCTCCCCGCTTCCGCCGTACCACGGCACCACCATCGTCAGCGTGCGCCGCGGCAACCAGGTCGCGATCGGCGGCGACGGTCAGGTGACGCTAGGCACCATCGTCGTCAAGTCGACGGCGCGCAAGGTGCGCAAACTCCACAAGAACCAGGTGCTGGCGGGCTTCGCCGGCGCGACGGCCGATGCGTTCACGTTGTTCGAGCGCTTCGAAGCCAAGCTGGAGAAGTACGAGGGCAACCTCGTGCGCGCGGCCGTGGAGTTGACGCGGGACTGGCGGACCGACCGCGTGCTGCGCCGGCTGGAGGCGATGCTGGCCGTGGCCGATCGCACGGCCTCGCTGATCATCACCGGCAACGGCGACGTGCTGGAGCCCGAGCAGGGCATCGTCGCCATCGGCAGCGGCGGCGCCTACGCGCAGGCCGCGGCCAAGGCGCTGCTGAACCACAGCGAGCTGAGCGCGGTGGACATCGTCAAGCAGTCGCTGGTCATCGCCGGCGAGATCTGCATCTACACCAACGGCAACCACACGATCGAGACGCTGGACTGATCCGGCGCGGAGCACACGAATGAGCAGCAGCATGACCCCGCAGGAAATCGTCTCCGAACTCGACCGGCACATCGTCGGCCAGGCCGATGCGAAGCGCGCCGTCGCGATCGCGTTGCGCAACCGCTGGCGGCGCCAGCAGGTCGACGAGAAGCTGCGCGGCGAGATCACGCCGAAGAACATCCTGATGATCGGCCCGACGGGCGTCGGCAAGACCGAGATCGCGCGCCGCCTGGCGAAACTGGCCGATGCGCCCTTCATCAAGGTCGAGGCGACGAAGTTCACCGAGGTCGGCTACGTCGGCAAGGACGTGGACAGCATCGTCCGCGACCTGGTCGACATCGCCGTCAAGCAGGAGCGGGAGCGCCAAATGCGCTTCCAGCGCGCGCGGGCCGAGGACGCGGCCGAGGAGCGCATCCTCGACGTGCTGGTACCGCCGGCACGCTCGTCGACCGGCTTCGCGCCCGCGGCGGCGGAGACCGGCGGCGCGGACAACACCGCGCGCCAGGTCATGCGCAAGCGCCTGCGTGAGGGATCGATGGACGACAAGGAGATCGAGATCGCGCTGACCGAGGCCAAGCCCTCGATGGAGATCCTCGGGCCGCAGGGCATGGAGGAGATGGCGGAGCAGCTCAAGGGCCTGTTCTCGCAGATGGGGCAGGAGAAGAAGACCACGCGCAAGGTCAAGATCGCCGAGGCCCGCAAGCTGCTGGTCGAGGAAGAGGCCGGCAAGCTGGTCAACGAGGAAGAGATCAAGACCGCGGCGCTGGCGCTGGCGCAGGACAACGGCATCGTCTTCATCGACGAGATCGACAAGGTCGCGACCCGCAACGAGCACAGCGGCGGCGCGGACGTGTCGCGCCAGGGCGTGCAGCGCGACCTGCTGCCGCTGGTCGAGGGCACGACGGTGAACACGAAGTACGGGATGGTGAAGACCGACCACATCCTGTTCATCGCCTCGGGCGCCTTCCACCTGAGCAAGCCCAGCGACCTGATCCCTGAACTGCAGGGCCGCTTCCCCATCCGGGTGGAGCTGAAGTCGCTGTCGGTCGGCGACTTCGAGGCCATCCTGTCGAGCACGCATGCGAGCCTGGTGAAGCAGTACCAGGCCTTGCTGGCGACGGAAGGCCTGACGCTGGAACTCAGCGCCGACGGCATCCGCCGGCTCGCGCAGATCGCCTACGAGGTCAACGAGCGCACCGAGAACATCGGCGCGCGCCGGCTGGCGACGGTGCTGGAGCGGCTGCTGGACGACATCAGCTTCGACGCGCACAAGCATGCCGGCAAGACGGTGACCATCGACGGTCCGCAGGTCGACGAGAAGCTTGGCGCGCTGGCGCAGGACGAGGATCTGAGCCGGTTCATCCTCTGAGGGACATCCCCCTCGTCGCGCGACGAGGGCGTGGGCCAGGACGTGGAAGTCCACGCACTGCAGGGCCGGCGGGAATTCCGTAGACTCCGCCAATCCGCAGTGCCGCGGCCTCAAGGAATTCCATGTTCGACGTCACCACCCTGGCGACCTTCGTCGCCATCGTCATCGGCCTCTTCCTGATCCCCGGCCCCGCCGTGCTGCTGGTCCTGAGCCGCACCGTGCAGGGCGGCCGGAAGGTGGGCGTGATGACCGGCCTCGGGGTGGCCACCGGCGACTTCGTCCACACGCTGTTCGCCGCGGTCGGGCTCTCGGCCCTGCTGATGACGTCGGCGATGGCGTTCAACGTGGTGAAGTATGTCGGCGCGGCCTACCTGGTCTATCTCGGCGTCCGGGCCTTCCTGTCGACACCGTCCGATCCGTCGCTGCCGGCATTGGCGCCGATCAGCCCGCTGCGCGCCTACCTGGAAGCGATCCCTGCCGAGGTCCTCAACCCGAAGACGGCGCTATTCTTCCTGGCGTTCATGCCGCAGTTCGTGCATCCCGAGAAGGGCTCGAGCTTCGTGCAGTTCGCCGTCCTGGGCGCGATCTTCGTCGTCATGAGCAGCCTCTACACGACGGCCGTCGCGCTGTCGATCAAGCCGCTCGGGCGCGTGCTCAAGCGGGTGGCGTGGCTCAACCGCTGGCAGGGCAAGATCATCGGGACGATCTTTGTCTCGCTGGGCCTCAAGGTCGCGGTGCAGCAGCGCTGACGCACCTTCCCTCTCCAAGAGGGCGCGTCATTTTCCGGAACGGACAAGGCGTTGAGAATGACGCCATGAGCGCCCTTCCCTCCACCGACATCTCCGCCATCCCCGAGCCCGAGCGGGCCGAGGTCCATGCCCGGCTCCGGGCCGCTGAATCCGAGCACCAGGTGCGCGTGCTGCTGGCCATCGAGTCCGGCAGTCGCGCCTGGGGGTTCGCGTCGCCCAACAGCGATTTCGATGCGCGCTTCATCTACGCGAACCGGACGGACTGGTACCTGTCGGTCGGTCTCGAGGAGCAGCGCGACGTCATCGAATACCCGATCGTCGACGACATGGACATCAACGGCTGGGACCTGCGCAAGGCTCTCCGCTTGTTCCGAAGTTCCAATCCGGGCTTCGTCGAGTGGATCCAGTCGCCGATCGTCTATGAGAGCAGCACGAGCTTCCACTCGCGCGCGCGGGAGTTGCTGCCGATCGTGTATTCGGTCGTGCGCGGCATCCATCACTACCGCAGCATGGCCAAGACCAACTTCCGCGGCTACCTCCAGACCGAGGAGGTACCACTGAAGAAGTACTTCTACGTGCTGCGCCCGCTGCTCGCGGTCCGCTGGCTGGAACGCCACCAGCAGCCCGCGCCAATCGAGTTCCATCGACTGCTCGAGACCATTGCGGACGAGCCCGGACTGCCTGCGGCCATCGACGATCTGCTGGCGCTCAAGCGCAACACGCCGGAGCTCGGTCTGTCGCCGCAGGTCGTTCCCATCCAGCGCTTCATCGAACGGGAGCTGGATCGCATCGAAGGCCTGGAGCTTCCCGCCAACGATCGACCGGAGGTCGAGCCACTGCTGTCCGAGCTGTTCCGCGACGTGCTGCGCGAATGCTGGGAGCCGGCATGAGCAGCGGCAGTGCCGGCGCGGGCCTCGCGTCCTGAGCGAGCCTCAGCCTCGCGCCGCGGGCGCCTTGCCGGCGGCGGCCCGGCCTTTCGCCTTCCCCAGCGCCGACGTCGCCGTCACCCGCGCCTTCGCCGGCGCGCGTTGCGCCTCGACCTCGCGGATCACCTCGATGAACGCGCGCAGCGCCGCGGGCATCAGGCGGCTGCTCGGGTAGTACAGGTGGTGCCCGGGGATCGGCGGCGTCCAGTCGTCGAGCACGGTCACCAGACGCCCTGAAGCGATCTCGGCCTCCGCTTTCGTCGACCAGACATACGCAAGGCCCAGCCCCTTGGCCGCGGCCTCGACCATCAACCCGATGTGATCGAGCGTCAGCGAGCCCGGCACGTCGACCTTCAACGATTGCCGCTGCCGCTCGAACTCCCAGCGGTACCTCTTGCCGCTCGGCAGCCGGAAGCGGATGCAACGATGCGCCGCGAGCGCGTCCGGCGTGCGCGGCGTGCCGTGCTGCGCGAGGTAGTCCGGCGACGCCACCACAATGAAGCGCACGTCGCCGCCGAAGGGCACGGCCACCATGTCCTGCGGCAGCGCTTCGCCGAGCCGCACGCCCGCATCGAAGCCCTCGGCGACGATGTCGACCAGCTTGCCCTCGGTGACGAGGTCCAGTTGCACGTCCGGATGGCGTTCGACGAACGCCGGCACGATGTCCCGCATCAATTCGCCGGCCGCGATCTCCGACACGTTGATCCTCAGTCGACCCGATGTGCGTCCGCTCAGCGAGCCCAGGTCACCCAGCGCGTTGTCCAGCTCCACCAGGATCGGTCCGACGTCGCGCGCCAGCTGCTGACCCGCATCCGTCGGCGCCACGCTGCGCGTGGTGCGGTTGAAGAGCCGCACGCCCAGCCGCTCCTCCATGCCCCGCACCAGATGGCTCAGGCTGGACGGCGACATCCCCAGCTCGTCCGCCGCGGCGCGGAAGGACTGGTGCCGCACGATCGCCAGGAAGGCGGTCAGTTCCGCAAGGCTGGGACGCTCAGCCATGGGGCCGGCCCGTACGCTCATTCATGAAAATTCCCCACTGGCTCGTTTCAATTCCTGAGCATAGACGCATCAATCGCCGGTTCCTAGAGTTCGTTCCACACCGCCGCCATTCGATCAGGCGCCGTGCCACGATCAGCAAAGGAACCACCCCATGTCCAGCACCCGACTTGTTTCCGCCGTGATGACGGGCGCCGTGATCGCGTCGCTCGCGATGGCGATTCCCGCGGCCCGCGCCGCCACCGCCGCTGCCCAGGCGAAGGCCCAGGCCGCGAACGCCCAGGGCGGGGCCGATGCCGCCGCCAACAAGGCCGCCGTCGACACGATGCTCCGCCGCTGGATGGGCGGCGACTACGGCGCGCTGCAGCCGATGCTCGCCGACGACATCGAGTGGACGATCACCGGCCATTCGCTGGTCGCCGGCACGACGCGCAGCCGCGACGAGCTCAACCGCACCGTGCTCGGCCCGTTCGGCGCTCGCTTCGCGCAATCGCAGGACCGTTTCCGGCCGCGCACCATCCATGCGGTCTACGCCGACGGCGACACCGTCGTCGCGCACTTCTCCGCCGCCGGCACGACGAACGCTGGCAAGCCCTATGCGAACAGCTATGTCTGGATGCTGACGATGCGCGACGGCAAGGCCGTCCGCGTCACGGCCTTCTTCGACAGCATCGCCTTCGACGAGTTCTGGCGGCAGAACCCGGTCGCGGCGAACTGAGTTCCCCGGCCCCTCCCGCCAATTCCCTCTTCCTTCCCTCGGCATCCCCCTGCCCGCCCCCTCATTCCCCACAAGGAGTTCCCCATGAAGACCTGGTTCATCACCGGCGCCTCGCGCGGCTTCGGCACCCTGTTCGTCAAGGAAGCGTTCGAGCGCGGCGACAACGTCGTCGCCACGGCGCGCAACGCCCGCGCCATCGTCGAGAAGTTCGGCGACCATCCGCGACTGCTGGCGGCCAACCTCGACGTCACCGACGAGGCGCAGGCCCGCGCCGCGGTCGAGCAGGCGGTCAAGCGCTTCGGCCGCATCGACGTGGTCGTCAACAACGCCGGCTTCGGCGTGCTCGGCGCGATCGAGGAGACGAGCGCCGCAGACGTGGAGTCGGTCTACCGCACCAACGTCTTCGGCCTGCTGGCCGTGACGCGCGCGGTGCTGCCGCAACTGCGCAGGCAGCGCGCGGGCCACGTGATCAACATCTCCTCGATCGGCGGGTATCGCAGCGCGGCGGGCTTCGGCGTGTATGCCTCGACCAAGTTCGCCGTCGAAGGCATCAGCGAGGCGCTCGCCGACGAGCTGAAACCGCTGGGCATCCACGTGACGATCGTCGAGCCGGGCTACTTCCGCACCGACTTCCTCGACGGCGGCTCGCTGACGACCTTGCCGACGACGATCGCGGACTACGCCGACACACCGGTCGGCACCGTGCGACGCATCGCGGCCGATCTGAACCATCAGCAGCCGGGCGATCCGGCACGTCTGGCGAAGGCGCTGCTGAAGGTCGTCGACGCGGAGCAGCCACCGCTGCGCATGCCGTTCGGCTCCGACACCGTCGCGGCGATCGAGCAGAAGAACGCCTTCGTCGCCGGGGAACTCTCCCAGTGGCGCGAACTGGCGGTGTCGACCGACTTCCCGAAGTGATCGCTCCCTGAACAGGATGATGACGCGCGGAACGCCTGCCGCCAGGCGTGCGGCGTCCGCCGGCTTCACCCCGAGCTCACACAGGGCTCATCCTGAGCTCGAAACGCATGGCGAGACTGGGGCCTTCACCTCAGGAAAGGACCCGTCCCGCCATGAACCGCTTTCTCGCTTCCGTGCTCCTCGGTCTGCTGGTGTGGAACGTCTCGTCCGCGCTGCTCATCGACGTCTACGTCCCCTCGCCCTGCAACGCCGTCGGCCGCTGCGACGGCGACATGGCCTTCACGCTGAAGGTGGTCGGCATCTGGCTCGGCATGTTCTGGGCGACGTCGGCCTCGGTGCTGCTGTACAACATCGTCTCGTGGAAGCGCGATTGGGCGCGGCACCAGCAGCGGATGGCGTCGTGATCCGGCCGGGGTCTGTCGATTTCCGCAGGTCCCGTTCGTCGTCCGTCATCCACCCTCGATGAACGCCAAGGAGCCTCCGATGACCGACGATCCCGTCCACACCTTCCTGCGCGACTACGCCGCGGCGGTCCTCGACCGTGATCTGCCACGCTTCCTGGACCTGTACACACCGGACACCCAGGTCTTCGACAGCTGGGACCGCTGGGACTATGCCGGCCGCGACGACTGGGGCGGCATGATCGCCGCCTGGTTCGGCGGCATCCAGGATGTGCGCGTCCGCGTCACGTCGAAGGACGTCAAGACCTGGCACGACGCGCAGATGGCCGGCGGCTCGGCCACGCTGGCATTCGCGGCGCTCGATGCCGATGGCCAGCCGCTGCGTGCGACCGAGAACCGCCTGACCGTGCTCTTGCGCAATGACGGCGGCACGTGGCGCGCCGTTCACCAGCACACCTCGGTGCCGGTCGACTTCCAGAGCAAGCAGGTCGTGAGCCGCTGAACGTCCGGGACCTCCCGGCGACCGGTGACGAACGACTTCACGCCGGCCTCACCGCGGGCTCATGCTGCCCTCGAAGGGCGTGACGAGACTGGCGTCTCCTCAATCAGTGGACACCGATCCCGTCATGCCGCACTTCCACGTCTCCCTCCGGATGGGTCGCGATAAGCTTGGAGCCCCGTCGCCCTCCACCGCCACGCCCATGCCGAGCACCCTCATCGAAGTCCGCCGCGCCTACTCGCAGGAGCAGGAAGTCCAGCTGATCGAAGCCGTTCAAGCGGCGCTGGTCGAGGGCTTCAAGATCCCGGCGGAAGACCGCTGCGTACGCCTCATCGCGTACGAGCCGCACCGGTTCATCTATCCGCCGCGCCTGTCGCGGCCCGAGTCCTACACGCTCGTCACGGTCACCGGCTTCGCTGGGCGGACCATCGAGGCGAAGCGCCGCCTCTATCGCAGCATCGTCGATCGCCTTGGCGCGCTCGACATCCCTGCCGACCACGTCACGATCACGCTCAACGAAGTCGAGCGCGAGAACTGGGGCCTGCGCGGCGGCGTGCCGGCGTCGGAGATCGACCTGGGGTTCAAGGTCGACGTGTGACCCTCGGCGCAGGGGTCAGCGTACGTTTCGCGCGGCCCGATGCCCACCCAACGGATGGGCCTTCGATACCTCGCCCAGGATGGTCGACACCGCGAAGGGTCCCAGCACACGGCTGTCCTTGCACATGTCGCGGAAGTCGCCCATCAGCCAGTAGGTGCCGGCGGCAACGACCACGCGCGGCACGCTTCGTGAGTAGACCTCCTGCGCCTGGCTTTCAAGCAGATAGGGCTCTGGCAGCCGATGCCCGTCGATCAGCAGGTCGCCCTCTACGATCTCCAGGCTCTCGCCCGGCAGGCCCACCACGCGCAGCGGCACCAGCGCCCCCTCATAGTCGGAGTGGGTGACCACGACGACCTGACTGCGCGACAGCGGTCCGTCGCCCGCCCACGGCGCGTACCAGACGACCTCCGCCTGGCGCAGGGTCGGTGCCATGTGCCCGGCGAGCACCTTGGTCGCACGCATCCTGTGGCGCGCGGCTTCGGACCGCGCGGCGACGAACTGGACCTTGGGAAGGAGGAAGTGGCGGAAGACGCGGTCGAGCACCGGCGTCCCGCTCAGAGCGCCAGCCGATGCGCCTGCAGCGCCAGCAGTCCGTCGAAGATCAGCGAGTCGATCAGCTCGTGCGGGATGTCCAGCGCCGGCGAAACCTTCCAGCCCGCGCCGCCGGTCATCAGCGTGACCGGCGCCTGGCCGCAGCGCTTGAGGATGTGGCGGTGCATGCGCTCGATCGCGCCGGTGATCGCGTAGTTGCCGCCGCTGGTGAGCGCGTCCGACGTGTTCGTCGGGAACTCGCGCACCTCGCCGGTCGGCACGCGCAGGCCGGCGGTGCCGCCTTCCAGCGAACGCAGCATGATCCCGTGGCCGGGCAGGATCAGCCCGCCGAGGAAACGGCCGTCCGCGTCGAGCGCGTCCACCGTGACCGCCGTGCCCACCATCACCACCAGCGCCGGCTTCGGCGTCTGTCCGCGGCCTCGCGCCAGCACGTGGTGCCGCGCACCGATCAGCGCGACGAAGCGGTCCGCGCCCAGGCGACCCGGATGGTCGTAGCCGTTGGTCACGCCGCCCGCCTGCGCCGACGAGGCGACCCAGCGCGGCTCGATGTCCCAGATCTCCTCCATCTGCTCCTCGACGCGATGCCGCATCGCATCGCCGGCGACGTTGCTGCCCAGCATGCTGCCCGGCACCGCGGGCAGCTTCGCCCAGTCGTCCTCGGCCAGCTTCTCGATGTTCTCGAGGAACTGCGCGCCGTGCGCCAGCATCGGACTGCCCGGCTGCGGGCCGGCATAAAGCGCCCACTTGAGGCGGGTGTTGCCGATGTCGATGGCCAGGAAGCTCATGGGCGTTGCGCGAATCCGTCGAGGAATACGTGGAGTTCTTGGGGAAATGTCGGTGCCGTGGGGGACAGGGCGGCAGGTTAGCAGTGTTTGTCCTCAAGCCGGTGCACCGGACAGCCGATTTAGGATTGAATCGAGGCTCGTCGCACCACCCCGGGGCGACGCCGTCGACACAACAACAAGGCTCCGGACCGATGAAGTTCTCCATCGCCACGCGACTGTGGATCCCCGTCGCCGTCATGTCCGTCATGACCGTCGTCATGTCGCTGGGCGCGGCATCCCGGACCCGCACCCTGCTGGAAGTCGCCCAGGTGACACAGGAACGGCAGCAGCAGCGCTTCGAACTGGCGCTGCGATGGCGCGGCCTGACCGAGGCCAACGCGAGCCGCGTGCAGGCCGGCCTGGCCGCGAACGACAACGCCGTCGCCGACGCGATGAAGGGCGACATCGCCCGCACCACCGAGGCGATCAACGAGGTGCAGAAGCAGCTCGAGGCGCTGGCCGAAGGCGACGAGGACAAGGCCGCGATGGCGAAGATCGCCGAGCAGCGCAAGGCCTACATCGCCGTGCGCAACGACGCCAACAAGCTCAAGGCCGGCGGCGACAACGACGGCTCGCACCAGGCGCTCAAGCAGAAGGTCGTGCCCGCGATCGAGCAGTACCTGGCCGCGCAGCAGGACTTCGTCGTGCTGCAGCAGAAGCGGTCCGCGGCGCTGCGCGAGGCCGCCGGCGCCGAGCGCATGCGCACCGTGTGGGGCGTGGCGGCACTGATGTCGCTGATCGTCGGCGCGCTCGCGCTCGCCACGGCGTACTTCGTTCGGACGATCTCCGCGCCGCTGAAGTCGCTGATGGCCGAGGCCGAGCGCATCGGCGAGGGCGACCTGTTCCACGTCGAGCGCGATTACCGCGAGGACGAGATCGGCGACGTGCAACGCGCGCTGGCCGCGATGAAGAGCTCGCTGCGCAAGGTCATCCGGGAAGTGCGCGCGAGCGCCGACGGCATGCAGACCGCGAGCCAGGAGATCGCCAGCGGCAACCAGGACCTGAGCCAGCGCACCGAGCAGACCGCGTCCAACCTGCAGCAGGCGGCATCGTCGCTGTCGCAGCTGACCGGCACCGTGCAGCAGAGCGCCGAGAGCGCGCGCACGGCCAACCAGCTGGCGGGCAGCGCGGCCGAAGTCGCCGAGCGCGGCGGCACGGCGGTGGGCGACGTGGTGGGCACGATGGCGCAGATCGACGCGTCGGCCAAGAAGATCAACGACATCATCGGCACCATCGACGGGATCGCATTCCAGACCAACATCCTGGCGTTGAACGCCGCGGTGGAGGCGGCCCGCGCGGGCGAGCACGGCAAGGGCTTCGCGGTGGTGGCGTCCGAGGTGCGGGCGCTGGCGCAGCGCAGCGCCGGCGCGGCGCGCGAGATCAAGGCGCTGATCGGCGACAGCGTGACCAAGGTGGAAGTCGGCTCGCAGCAGGTGCGCGACGCCGGCGCGACGATGAACGAGATCGTCGCCAGCGTGCAGCGCGTGTCGGACATCATCGGCGAGATCAGCGCGAGCACGGTGGAGCAGAGCCAGGGCATCGGCAGCGTCAACGGCTCGGTGGCGCAGCTGGACCAGATGACGCAGCAGAACGCCGCGCTGGTCGAGGAGTCGGCGGCCGCTGCCGAATCGCTCAGCGATCAGGCGCGCAAGCTCACCGCCCTGGTGGGGCACTTCAAGGTCAGCGATCCCAAGCCGAAGCCGGGCGATGCGATGAACGTCGTCGCGGCGCCCGCGCCGATCGCTCGTGCGTCCACGCCGGTCGCGAAGCCCGCTACGGCTCCGCGTCCTGCGACGACCCCAGCCGCGGCGAAGACCTCGACGGCCAAGCCGCCGGCTTCGAAGACCACCAGCAAAGTGACCGCGACGAAGCCGATGGCAAGACCTGTCGCCAAGGCGCCGGCGCCGAGATCGCCCGCCGCGACACATACACCAAAACCGGCAGCGCCAACCCTTCTGGCCCGAGCGCAACAGCGGCTCCCGACGGCGATTGGGAAACTTTTTGATCTAGCGCAACGACCTCTTGAATAGAGGTCGTTTTGCTTTGGGAATGGTTTTTGGACGTCCGCGCCCGGAATAGGCTGACTGCCCTCTTCGCTTCGAGGGCCTCCCATGCCGCTCCACACCAACCACTCGCCGTACCCGCCTCGCGCTTCTTCGACCGGCGCCTTTCTGATGCCATTCGAGACCATCCGCTTCACGGACGCACAACTGGAAACGCTGACCCAGTGCGCGCAGCGGGCGGGTTTCGACTCGGTGCCTGACTTCATCGTCGACCTGATCGAATATGAACGGGACCGCCTCGCCCTGCGCGGACGGCTCATGGAATCGTTCCGTTCCAAGGAGACCTTCCTCGTCAATGACGCCTTCTTCGAGGACCTGCTGAGCTACGCCCAGTCGCTCGACCAGTCTCGCGGGGAAGAAGGGTGGGATCAATGAGCGAAAGGTCCTTGCACTACAACGTCCGCGCGAAGAACGACCTCCGCGAGATCATCGACTACTACGCGCAGACCGCCGGAGACTTCCCCGTTCACCGGTTCCTCGGCGAAATGGGAAAGGCGTTCCGCCATATCGCCCGAGCGCCGGGAACGGGCTCTCCTCGCTACCAGAAGGAGTTGGATGCGCCCGGCATACGATTCTGGAAAGTCACGCGCTTCCCTCACCTGGTCTTCTATGTCGAACTCGCCAATGCCGTCCGCATCCTCCGCGTGATGCATGGAAAGCGAGACATCTCCCATCGCTTCCACGCCGCCTGATCGGCCCCGACCCAGAAGGACAAGATGACCCCCATCACCATCGAGTACTCGACAGGCCTCGCCGATTTTGTCGACGAGCGCGCTTTCATGGAGGACTTTCAGGATCGCCCCTCCTATCTCGCCAATCTGGTCGATCGGCTCATCGCGAAGCGCTACGCCAGCGAGAGGTCGTCGACAGCGAAGTCCGATCCCGAGCCTCTCGCGGACGAGGCGTACTTCGACCAGATGCGTGAAGAGCTCTTCGCGGACGACGCCAAGCGCGAGGCTTACCGCCTTCAGAAGCAACAGGGACGTTGAGACATGGAAGAGGCCCACCGCAACGCTCTGGCGAGCGCGTCCCGCGCGAACCGGCTTCTTCCCTGGCAAGTCTCCGCCGGCGGCATCGCCGGCCTGATCCTGAGCATCGGACTGGCGCGCTTCGCCTACACGCCGGTGCTGCCGCTGATGCAGCATCAAGCCGGGCTCGGCGACGCGATGGGCGGGACGCTCGCCGCCGTCAACTACGCCGGCTACATGAGCGGCGCCGTCCTCGCCGCGCTCATCGACGATCCGCGCTGGCGCTCGCGCTTGTACTTCTGGGGCATGCTGCTCGGACTCGTCGCCACGGCGCTGATGCCGCTCGCGCCCGACCTCGCGCTGTGGGCGGTCTCCCGCTACCTTGGCGGCCTCAGCGGCGCCGCGGGCATGCTGCTCGGCTCCGGGCTCGTGCTGGGTTTCCTGATGCGCGCCGGCAGACGCCCCGAACTCGGCGTCCACTTCATGGGGCTCGGCCTCGGCATCGTCGTCTCCGCCATCGGCGCGATGGCGATGGATCAACTCGCGCTCGACTGGGCCGGACACTGGTGGGGCTTCGTCGTCATCGGCGTGCCGCTGCTCGCGATCACCTGGTGGTGGCGTCCGCCCGTGCCGCCGCCCGCCACGGCCACGCTCGGCGCCGGCGCGCCCAGCACCCGGTGGATGCGCTGGATGATCGCCGGCTACTTCTGCGCCGGCTGGGGCTTCGTCATCAGCGCCACATTCATCGTCACCATCGTCGAGCGCCAACCGCTGCTCCAAGGCCAAGGGCCGTGGGCCTGGCTGCTCGTCGGCCTCTCCGCCACGCCGGCCGTGTTCCTGTGGGATCGCGTCGCGCGCCGCTTCGGGGATCTCAACGCGCTGCTCGCCGCCTTCGCGCTGCAGATCGTCTCCGTCGTGCTGCCGATGCTGTCCGGCAGCCTCGCCGCCGCACTCACCGGCGCCCTGCTCTACGGCGCGACCTTCATCGGCCTCGTGAGCCTCACTCTCGCGCTGGTGGGCCGGCGCTCGCCCGGCAATCCCGGCAAGGCGATGGCGCGCCTCACGTTGAGCTACGGCGTCGCGCAGGTCACGGCGCCCGCGCTCGCCGGCGCGATGGCGCAGGCCAGCGGCAGCTATCGCGCGTCGCTGTGGCTGACCGCCGCGGTGCTCACCGTCGGCATGCTGATCATGCTCAGACTACGCAGCCTGGAAGCGCGCGGCGACGCGTGAGTCCTCGGGGCCATCGGCCATCGTCGTCAGGTCGCCCTTCCCGGTCGCCACGGTCGTCGTGCTCATCGCCGCATCGAGACCGACATCCGCCCGCCATTGCGGCGACAACGCCACCACCTCGCCGATGACCAGCAGCGCCGGGCTCGGCAGCACTTCGCGCTCGATCGCGGCGGGCAGATCGGCGAGCGTCGTGAAGCACTCGCGCTGACGCGGCGTGTGCGCCGCACTCACGATGACTGCGGGCGTCTCCGCGGCCAGCCCGCCGTCCTGCAAGGACTGCGCGATCACCGCGGCGCGCGTCAGCCCCATGTAGACCACGAGCGTGAGCCGGCTGCGCGCCAGTGCCGCCCAATCCGGGGCGACGCCGTGCTCCCCGTTGTGCCCCGTCACGAAGGCCACGCCCGGCGTGCAGCGCCGGTCCGTGACCGGCACGCCGACCGACGCCGGCGCCGCAAGACCCGCAGACAGGCCGTTGATCACCTCGACCTCGATCCCGGCCTCACGCAACGCGTCGACCTCCTCTGCGCCGCGTCCGAACACGAACGGGTCACCGCCCTTCAAGCGGACGACACGTGCGCCAGACTTGGCTTCTCGAATCATCAGCTCATGGATGAATCGCTGCTCCGTCGACACGCAGCCGCCGCGCTTGCCGACGCGCAGCACGCGTGCGGAAGCCGGCAGACAGGCCAGCACGCGCGTGTCGACGAGGTCGTCCGTCAGCACGACCTCTGCCTGCTGCAGACGCTTCAGCGCCTTGACGGTGAGCAACTCGGGATCACCCGGCCCTGCGCCGACGAGGGAGACGCAAAAGGGACGAGCAGTCTGGCTGGCGATCGGGCTGGCGTCGAACGGGCTCATGTCGGTTCCTTCATCTGATTCGAGACGGGTATCGCCGGGATCGCCCGCGACGACGATGCGGTCGAGGTCGAGGTCGAGGTCGCGGTCTTCGATCCCACGGTCTGCACGAGACGCCTCAGCGACGGCAGGCAGGACCCGCACTGCGTGCCGCAGCGCAGCTCGCCTTGCAGTGCGGCGAGGCGAGCCTCGGGCGCGACGTCCGGCTGGCGTCGCAGGCACGCGGCGATCGCGTCCTCGCGCACGTTGAAACAATTGCAGATCTGCGGACTGGCCGCCGCCGCGGGCTGCTCCGCGTCGGGCGCCAGCAGACGCCGCCCGAACGGCGCGACCGGCGCGCGCTCGCGCCAGAGCGCGTCGAGCCACGCAGCCTCGCTGCCCTCGCCGACGCGCATCAACGCTTGCAACTTCGCCTCCGCGCCTTTGCCGTCGAGTCGCAGCGAGCGGCTGCGTCCGCGGCGTCCATCGGCATAACGCAGCACACCGACGCCGTTCAGTTGCAGCACTGCGGCCAGCGCCTGAACGACCGCTGCGGGCGGCGGCTCCGCGAAGGCGAGTTCGAGACTCCAGCCCTCCAATGCACGCCGGCCTCCCGATCCTTCTTCCCCATCTCGCCCTTCCAGCCCGTCCTGCGCCGGACCGGGCAGGCAGCAGGCGTAGTCGGCCTCCGCCATCAGGCCGCGGAGCTGACTGCGCAGCGCGGCGCCTTCGCCGGGCGTGATCCACGCGGCGCCGAAGATCCGCCACGGCAGGTCGACAGCTTCAACGGCCACGGCGGTGAACTTCAGCTCCGGCTGCCGGGAGTCCGGGCAGTACGCGGGCTGCGTCAGCGCGTTGATGCCCGACAGGCCGCGCCCGCCGAGGAACTCGCTGCCCCAATGCATCGGCATCCAGGCCTGCTGGGCGCCGACGCCGTCGTCCGCGCGCAGCGGCACGATCAGCTCGCCGCGCCGCGAGCGCACGCGGACCAGCGCCCCCGCCTTCAATCCGCGGCGGTCCATGTCCTGCGGATGCATCGTCAACGCCGGTCCCGGCTCGCCGGCGAAGAGCTTCGCCACGGTGCCGCTGCGGCTCATGCCGTGCCACTGATCGCGCAGACGACCGGTGCTCAGCGCCAACGGGAACTTCGCGTCCTGGACCTCCGCGGTCGCCGCGAAGGGCCTCGTGATGAAGCGCGCCCGGCCATCGGCATGGGCGAACTCGCCGTCCTCGTAAAGCCTCGCCTTGGCCGCGCTCGCGCCGACGGGCCACGGCCACTGGCGGGGCGACGCCTCCAGCATCGGATAGCTCAGGCCGCCGATGTCCAGATCCCGGCCGAGCGTCGCCGCGCGATGCTCCAGCCAGACCTGCTCTTCACGATCCCAGGCGAAGAGCGACGGCGCCGTCGGCCGCAACGCCGCTTCGATGCGGCGAGCCACGTCCCGCACGATGCGCCAGTCGGCCCGCGAATCACCAGCAGGCGACAGCGCCGCGCGCACACGACTGATGCGGCGCTCGCTGTTGGTGACCGTGCCTTCCTTCTCCGCCCAGGTCGCTGCCGGCAGCACCACATCGGCGAACGCCGCCGTCGCCGTGCCCGCGAAAGCCTCCTGGAGGATCACCAGTTCGCAGCGCTCCAGCGCGGCGCGCACCAGCGCCTGATCGGGCATCGACTGCGCCGGATTCGTGCACGCGATCCACAACGCCTTGAGTTCGCCGCGCGCCGCCGCCTGGAACAGCTCGACGGCCGTCTTGCCGGGTTGCTCCGGCAAGGTCTCGACGCCCCACAACGCCGCGATCTCCGCACGATGCGCCGCGTTGCCCGGATCGCGATGACCGGGCAGCAGCGTCGCCATGCCGCCGCTCTCGCGACCGCCCATCGCGTTGGGTTGTCCCGTCAACGAGAACGGTCCCGCGCCTGCGCGACCGATCTGTCCCGTCGCGAGATGCAGGTTGATCAGCGCCGTGTTCTTCGCCGCGCCGCTGCTGCTCTGGTTCAGCCCCATGCAGTACAGCGACAAGCTCGCCGGCGACTGCGCGAACCACTGCGCCGCCTGCAGGATGTCCGATTCCTTCAACCCGGTCAGCCGTGCCGATTCAGCCGGCGTCATCGTGCGCACCAGCGCCTTCAACGCGTCGAAGCCGCTCGTGTGCTGCGTGATGAACGCGGCATCGATCCAGCCTTCCCAGATCGCCGCGTGCAGCATTCCGTGGAATAGCGCGACGTCGCTGCCGGGCTTCAACGCCAGGTGCAGATCCGCGAACTCGGCGGTCTCGGTGCGGCGCGGGTCGACCACGATGATCTTCATCCCCGGCCGCGCGGCGCGTGCCGCCTCGATGCGCCGGAACAGGATCGGATGCGCCCACGCCGTGTTCGCGCCCGCGATGAACAGGCAGTCCGTCTGCTCCAGATCCTCGTAGCAGGTGGGCGGCGCATCCGCGCCCAGCGACTGCTTGTAGCCCACCACCGCCGAGCTCATGCACAGGCGCGAGTTGCTGTCGATGTTGTTGGTTCCGATCAGTCCGCGCGCCAGCTTGTTGAACGCGTGATAGTCCTCGGTCAGCAGCTGGCCTGAAATGTAGAAGCCGATCGCGTCCGGACCGTGCTCCGCGCGGATCGCCAGCAACCGGTCGGCGAGGCGCTGCGTCGTCGTGTCCCAATCCATCGGCTGGAGCGGCGCATCGCGCGTCTCCCGCCACGCCGGCTGCAGCAGCCGCTGCTGCGCGCGCACCACCGGCGTCGCGGTCAGATGCAGGGTCGAGCCCTTGGTGCAGAGCCGTCCGAAGTTGGCCGGATGATCCGGATCGCCGCGCACGCCGACGATCTGCGCCTGCGCGCCTTCGCCGGTCGCATCGATCAGCACGCCGCAGCCCACGCCGCAGTATGGGCAGGTCGACCGCGTGGTGCGGATGTCCGGTTTCATCGAAGACGGCGGCTCGGCGACCACGTCGGCGTCGCTCAGCAGGCCACGCGCGTGCAGGGACCGGCCTTCACCGCCGGCAGGTCGACGCCGACGGTGTCGAGCTCGTCGCGGTCCAGCAGCACCACGCCATCCTCGACCTTCACCTGGAACACCGGCGTGCGGCCTTCATCGGGCTCGCGGGCGCAGCCGTTCTCCAGCGCGATGGTCCAGTTGTGCAGCGGACACGCCACCGCGTTGCCGAAGACGATGCCCTGGCTGAGCGGCCCCGCCTTGTGCGGGCAGCGATCGAGCAGCGCATGCACGCGGTCGTCGGCGGTGCGGAACAGCGCGACCTGCGGTCCTTTCGTGCGGGCGACGCGTCGCGAGCCCAGCACGGGGATGTCGGCCACGGTGCAGACGGAGATCCAGTTCGTCATGGGGTGCGCCTCACGCTTGAAGGGTGGCCTGAACGGCGGATTGAGCGACAGATGGGGCGGCGGATGAAGCGGTTCCGTCGACCGTGGCGACCGGCTCGAACTGCCGCACGTCGACCTGCGCCTTGGCGAACTCGAACCACGGGTCCGGCTCGCCGTCGAGCGCGAACTGCAGCTCGGCCCACAGCGCCTTGCGTCCCTCGTGGTCATCGAGGATGCGGCGCTTCACGTGGTCCAGGCCCACGCGGCTCACGTAGTGCACGGTGCGTTCGAGGTACCAGCCCTCCTTGCGATAGAGCTGCATGAACGCGCCGGTGTATTCCATGACCTCTTCCGAGGTCTTGAGCTTGACGAGGAAGTGCGCGACCTCCGTCTTGATGCCGCCGTTGCCCGCGACATACATCTCCCAGCCCGAGTCCACGCCGATGATGCCGACGTCCTTGATGCCGGCCTCGGCGCAGTTGCGCGGGCAGCCGCTGACGGCGAACTTCACCTTGTGCGGCGCATACATCCGCCACATCGCGCGCTCCAGGTCCTTGCCCATCTGCGTGCTGTCCTGCGTGCCCATGCGGCACCATTCGGAGCCGACGCAGGTCTTCACCGTGCGCAGCGCCTTCGCGTAGGCGTGCCCGCTGGGCATCCCGATGTCGCGCCAGACGTCGACCAGATCCTCTTTGCGGACGCCCAGCAGGTCGATGCGCTGGCCGCCGGTCACCTTGACGGTCGGGATCTTGTACTTGTCGACGGCGTCGGCGATCCGACGCAGCTCATCGGCGGTTGTCTCCCCGCCCCACATCCGCGGGATCACCGAGTAGGTCCCGTCCTTCTGGATATTCGCGTGACTGCGCTCGTTGATGTAGCGCGACTGCGGATCGTCCACGGCCTCCTTGGGCCACGACGACAGCAGGTAGTAGTTGAGCGCCGGCCGGCAGGTCGCGCAGCCGTCGGGCGTCTTCCAGCTCAGGCGCGCGTAGACGTCGCCCAGCTTGATCAGATGGTCCTTGAAGATGGCGTCGCGCACTTCCTGGTGGCTCAGGTCGGTGCAGCCGCAGATCGCCTTCTTCTTCGGCGCGGACGAGTAGTCGCCGCCGGCGGTGAACATCAGCAGCTGCTCGACCAGGCCGGTGCAGGACCCGCAGCTCGCGCTCGCCTTGGTGTGCTTGCGCACCTCCTCCAGCGTGAACAGGCCCTTCTCCTTGATCGCCTTGCAGACGGCGCCCTTGGTGACGCCGTTGCAGCCGCAGACCTCGTCGCTGTCGGCCATCGCCGCGGCCTTGTTGTGACCCTGGTGGCCGACGTCGCCGATGTTGCTCTCGCCGAACATCAGCTTGTCGCGGATGTCGCCGATCTTGCGGCCCTCGCGCAGCAGCTTGAAGTACCAGCTGCCGTCGACGGTGTCGCCGTACAGGCAGGCGCCGACCAGCTGGTCCTCCTTGATGACGAGCTTCTTGTAGACGCCGGCGAAGGGATCGCTCATCACGATCTCCTCGGTGCCCTCGCCGCCCATGAAGTCGCCGGCCGAGAACAGGTCGATGCCGGTGACTTTCAGCTTGGTGCTGGTCTGGCTGCCGAGGTAGCGGCCGATGCCGAACTGCGCGAGGTGGTTCGCGCAGACCTTGCCCTGCTCGAACAGCGGCGCGACCAGGCCGTAGGCGATGCCGCGGTGCGCAGCGCATTCACCGACGGCGTAGACGCGGGGATCGGTGACCGTCTGCAGCGTGTCGGTGACGACGATGCCGCGGTGGCAGTGGATGCCGGCGCTTTCCGCCAGCGCAGTGTTGGGACGGATGCCGGCGGCCATCACGACGAGGTCGGCGGGGATCTCTTCGCCGTCCTTGAAGCGGACGGCCATCACACGGCCGTCCTTGTCGCCGATGAGAGCCTCGGTCTGCGCGCCCATGCGGAAGCGCAGGCCGCGCTCCTGCAGCGACTTGCGCAGCAGATCGCCGGCTTGGTCGTCGAGCTGGCGCTCCATCAGCCAGCCGGCGATGTGGATCACCGTGACCTGCATGCCGCGCAGCATCAGGCCATTCGCGGCTTCCAGACCGAGCAGGCCGCCTCCGATGACCACGGCATGGCGGTACTTGGTCGCCGCCTCGATCATCGTGTTGGTATCGGTGATGTCGCGGTAGCCGATCACGCCTTCGAGCTCCTTGCCGGGCACCGGCAGGATGAAGGGGTTGGAGCCGGTGGCGATCAGCAGGCGGTCGTACTCGGCCTCGGTGCCGTCCTCGGCGATCACCTTGCGCTTGATGCGGTCGATGGTCTTCACCGCCTTGCCCAGGTGCAGCGTGATGCCGTTGTCCTCGTACCAGGACAAGGGATTCAGGATGATCTCGTCCAGCGTCTGCTCGCCCGCCAGCACCGGGCTGAGCAGGATGCGGTTGTAGTTGGGATGCGACTCGGCACCGAAGACGGTGATGTCGTAGAGATCGGGGAGATTTTCAGCAGTTCCTCCAGCGTCCGCACGCCGGCCATGCCGTTGCCGATCATCACGAGCTTCATCTTTTTCATGGCGGGGGCTCCGGCTGGGAGGTTCAGAGGCGCGAGTTCGGTGGCGGCGTTCATGCGGAGCGCTCCATGCGGAAGGTGGCGTTCGGGAGAGCCCGGCCCTCACCCCTGCCCTCTCCCGCAAGCGGGAGAGGGAGTGAGAGCGGTGTCTCGTTGGAAGCGGAGGGATGTGCGCGGCCGCCGGCGCCGACCCAGGTGCGGGTCCAGCGGGCCTGCATCACGCGTAGCAGACCGAGCATCACGAGCGCGAAGACGGCGAAGGCCGCGAAGCCCCACGCGTAGGTACCGGCCCACTGCTTGGACAGGCCCATCAGGTTGGGCACCGCGCCGCCGCCCAGGGCGCCGATCTCGCCGATCATCGAACCCGCCACCGCGGTGGCCGCGGGCCAGCGCAGCGGCACCAGCTGGAACAGCGCGCCGTTGCCCGCGCCCAGCGCGCCGAAGCACACGACCAGCAGCACCGTCGTCAGCACCAGCGAGCCGTCGGCCAGTCCGACCAGCAGCAACGAGACCGTCACCACCGCCAGCACCGCCGTCAGCGCGTTGATGCCGCCCCAGCGGTCCGAGAGCGCGCCGCCGGCGACGCGCACTGCCGCGCCCATGAAGGCCGCAAGCATCGTGAGCTGACCGGCCGCGACCTTGGAGACGCCGAACTGGTCGTGGTAGTAGGTCGGCAGGAAGGTCGTGAGGCCGATGAAGCCGCCGAAGGTCACCGCGTACAGCAGGCTGAAGGCCCAGCCGTCCTTCTCGAACAGGCAGGCGACATGGTCGCGCAGGCCGGCGTGGGTGTCGACGTCGGGCGGCTCCTTCGCGAAGACCACCATCACCAGCATCGGCACCGCGATCGCGGCGGCGGCGATCGCGTAGACGCTCTGCCAGCCCAGCCACTGCGCCAGCGGCGGGGCGACCAGCACCGACACCGCCGTGCCCACGTTGCCCGCGCCGACCAGGCCCATCGCCAGGCCCTTGTACTTCGGCGGGTACCAGCCCGAACCCAGCGACATCGCCACGCCGAAGCTCGCGCCGGCGATGCCCAGCAGCACGCCCATCGCGAGCAGGTCGCCGTAGCTCTCCACCATGAAGTAGCCGTAGCTCATGGCGACTGCGATCAGCGCCATCTCGACCAGGGTCGCGTTCTTGCGGCCGATGTACTGCGACAGCACGCCCAGCGGGAAGCGCATCAGCGCGCCGGCCATGATGGGGATGGACAGCATCAGGCCCTTCTGCGCGGCGGTGAGCTGGTAGGCCTCGCTGATGAAGGGCGCGAGCGCGCCGTTGAGCACCCAGATGCAGCAGGAGCAGGCGAAGTACAGGAACGCCGCGCCCAGGGTGGGGGCGTGGCCGGAGCGCAGGAAGGTGCGGAACGCTGCCATGGCGGAAGTGCTGTGGGTGGCTGGAAACGAAAAAGGCCGCGTCGAGCACGGGGCTCGGCGAGGCCTTCTGACGGATGAGGCATCGGATCGCGGACGATCCGGCGCGAAGACCGCGGAGCCGGAGCCCCGCGAGGGTGCGGCGCGTCGTTGCGCCACGCCGGGGACTCCGCAAGTCGCATGCCAGCAAGCGCGCCGGTCGGGATTTCTTCAACGCCAGAGCGCTGCAGGCTTATGCTGCGGCGCTTCGTCGACGTTGCGGCGCACACCCGTCGCTCGCTGCCGCCCTCCTCTGTCACGCCCTGGTTCCAGCCCCTGCCCGAGGCCATGTCCGACTCCCACGCACCGACCGGTTCCGATCCCGATGACGACGCGACCTTGCCGCGCCGCGTGCTGCTGCTGGGCGCCGCGGCGCTGGCCGGCGACCCCGCCGCGCACTGGATTGCGGCAGCCGTGCACCAGCCGGAGCGCGACAGCTTGGTGCGCGCCGCACAGGAACGGGACGTGGAGGCGTTCGTGCTCCATCTTGGCGGCGCGTCGCCCGGAGACGCCTCCGATCGGTCCGACATGGCGGCGCGATCGGTCACGCCGGTCGGCTCGGATTGGTTGGAGGCCCTGGAGGCGGTCCAGATCAACCTGCCGGGCGTGTGCATCGCCTCAGGCGCGCATCGACTGCCCGTCGACTTCCAGCAGCGGGCGATGGCCCTCGGCGTGCAGGTGCTGCTCGAATCGATGCCCGATGCCGCGGCGCTGCGTCGCCAGCTGCGCTGGGCCATCGGCTCATTCAACCGCTTCTCGGCGCTGCGGGCGCAACTGGACGACCGCAAGTGGACCGATCGCGCGAAGGGGCTGCTGATGTCGGCCCGGGATCTCGATGAAGACGGCGCCTTCCGCCTGCTGCGCGATGCGGCGATGCACGCGCATCTGCGGTTGGGCGAAGTGGCGCGGTCCGTCGTGCAGTCGGCGCAGCTGGCCGAGGCCGTGAACCTCGCCGGCCAGCAGCGCATGCTCAGCCAGCGGCTGGTGAAGCTGATGGCGCAGCGCGCCGCGGGCATCGAGGTCAAGCGTGCGAAGGCGCTGCAGGACGAGTCCTGCGCGCGCGTCGCGGCGAATCTGGCACGACTGCCGACGCTGGTGACGGGTCTGTTGCCGTCGACACCACCGTCGCCAGCGGCGGTCCCGGAAGGGGTGTCGATGGGGACACCGGCCCAGCTCGTCGAGCCCGTGATCAACGCCTGGCACCGGCTGGAACCGCTGCTGCTCGGCAAGCCCGCCACCGACGCGCTCGCTGCCGCCGATGCGGCCGCGCAGGACCTGCTGACGCATTCCGATGCGCTGGCGACGGCACTCGCCGCCTCGGGCGGCGGCAAGCCGCTGCACGTCGTCAACGTCTGCGGACGGCAGCGCATGCTGAGCCAGCAACTGGCGAAGGAGGCGCTGCTCGCGGACCTGCTGCCGGGTCGCGATCCGGTCGTGCTGCTCGACAGTCTGGATCGCTTTGCCGCAGGCCTCGCGGAGCTGGAGTCTTCGCCGCTATCGAGCGACGCGATCCGCGCGCTGCTCGCCGAGGTCGGCGCCGAGTGGCTGCGGCTGATGCGCAGCGTGCGCGTGACCCACGGCCGCGAAGCGGCTGAAGGACTGGCGCGCAGCAGCGAGGTGATGCTCGATCGGCTGGAATTGCTCACGGTGCATTACCAACAGAGTCTGCAGATCATCCTGGGTTGAAGGCTCCTGCACTGCCACCGCCGCTGGCCCTCACCCCTGCCCTCTCCCGCAAGCGGGAGAGGGGCCACCCCAGTGCTCCTGCTCCGAAAGGCTCGATGCATCCTCACCCCGGTGCTGCGGCTCCGAATGGCTCGGTGCACTCTCACTCCCTCTCCCGCTTGCGGGAGAGGGCGGGGGTGAGGGCCAGCGGCCTCACGCAGTCAAGCGGCCCGCGACTCCACGTGCCGATGCCGCGTGTAGAGGAAGTCGATCACCGCCTTGCGCGCATGCACGTAGGTCGGATCCTCGGCGAGCGCGACGCGATCGCGCGGACGCGCCAGCGTGACGGGCAGGATCTCGCCGATCGTGGCGGCCGGGCCGTTGGTCATCATCACGATGCGGTCGGACAGCAGCACCGCCTCGTCCACGTCGTGCGTGACCATCACCACCGTGCTGTGCGTCGCGGCGACGATCTTCAGCAGCTCGTCCTGCAGATGCGCCCGCGTCAGCGCATCCAGCGCGCCGAAGGGTTCGTCCATCAGCAGCACCTTGGGCTCCATCGCCAGCGCCCGCGCGATGCCGACGCGCTGCTTCATGCCGCCCGAGATTTCATGCGGCCGCTTGAACATCGCATGGCTCATGCCGACGAGGTGCAGCGCCTCCTCCGTCCGCGCCATCAGACGGGGACGCAGCTCGCGGCCGCCGAAGACCGACTCCACCGCCAGCAGCACGTTGTCGAAGCAGGTCAGCCACGGCAGCAGCGAATGGTTCTGGAACACGACCGCGCGCTCCGGCCCGGGCCCGGCGATCTCGCGCCCGTCGCACAGCAGCCCGCCATCGGTGGGCCTGAGCAGCCCGGCGATCAGGTTCAGCAGCGTCGACTTGCCGCAGCCCGAATGGCCGATCAGCGTCACGAACTCGCCCTTGGCGATGTCGAGGTCGATCTCGCGCAGCGCATGGAAGCGGCCCTTGCGGCTGGCGAAAACCATCTCGGCCTGCTGCACGCGGATGAAGGGAGTGCTCATCGGAATCTCCTGGTGATGCGGGGAGCGATCGACGGTGGATCGTCGCGATCAGTCATCGAAACTGAAGCGCTTGGCGAGGCTCATCAGGAACCACTCCAGCAACAAGCCCACGATCCCGATCACGAAGATCGCGATGATGATGTGCTGCACGTTGAGGTTGTTCCACTCGTCCCAGACCCAGAAGCCGATGCCGACGCCGCCGGTCAGCATCTCCGCCGCGACGATCACCAGCCACGCGGTGCCGACGGACAGCCGCACGCCGGTCAGCATGTAGGGCAGCACGGCGGGGAACAGGATGCGGGTCACCAGCTTCCATTCGGACAGGCGCAGCACGCGGGCGACGTTGAGGTAGTCCTGCGGCACGCGCTGCACGCCGACGGCGGTGTTCACCACCATCGGCCAGATCGAGCAGATGAAGATGGTCCAGATCGCCGCTGGGTTGGCGCTCTTGAACACCAGCAGCCCGATCGGCAGCCAGGCCAGCGGCGACACCGGCTTGAGCAGGCTGATCAGCGGCGACAGCATGCGGCTCGCGAATTCGAAGCGGCCGATGATGAAACCCAGCGGGATGCCGACCGCCGCCGCGAGGCCGAATCCCAGCGCCACGCGCTGCAGCGAGTTGAGGATGTTCCAGCCGATGCCCTGGTCGTTGGGCCCGTTGCGATAGAACGGATCGGCGAACAGCTTGACCGCCGCGTCCCACGTCGCGCCCGGCGTCGGGAAGGCCCCGCCCTTCATCGTCGCGACCTGCCAGACCAGCCACAGCAGGCCCAGGCCGCACACCGGCGGCAGCACGCGCATCCAGACGGCGCGCCAGTCGATGCCCGCGCGCGGCGGTCGCGCCACGGGCGCCGGCGTGGCGACCGCCTCGTTGGCCGCGTCGCGCGCCAGCGGCAAGGGCGTGGCGACGGAGACGCTCATCGCGTCGCCCGACGCGTCGTCGGAAGAATGGAAGACGGCACTGACCATGGCGGACTCCTGCATCGATCAGAAGGGAACTGGGAGAGATCTCGTCAGGCTCGGACCTTGAACGAATCGGCGTACTTCGCGGGATCCTTCGCGTCCCAGATGACGCCGTCGAACAGCTTCGTCGAGCGCATCGTCTCCTTCGGCACCGACACGCCCAGCGCCGAGGCCGCCTGCTTGTAGAGCTCGACCTGGTTCACCTGTCGCGCGACGCCGAGGTAGTCCGGGTGTTCCTTGATCAGCCCCCAGCGCTTGTGCTGCGTCAGGAACCACATGCCGTCGGACAGCCAGGGGAAGTTGACCTGGCCGTCGTTGAAGAACTTCATGTAGTTGGGGTCGTCCCAGGTCTTGCCCAGGCCGTTCTGGTAACGGCCCAGGATGCGCTGGTTGATCGCGTCGACGCTGGTGTTGACGTAGGCCTTGTCGGCGATCGTCTCGGCCATCTTCTGCTTGTTGGACAGGCTGGCGTCGATCCAGCGGCCGGCCTCGAGCACCGCCATGATCACGGCGCGCGCGGTGTTGGGGTACTTCTTGACGAAGTCGCCGGTGGTGCCCAGCACCTTCTCCGGATGGTCCTTCCAGATGTCCTGCGTGGTGGCGGCGGTGATGCCGATGCCGTCGATGATGGCGCGATGGTTCCAGGGCTCGCCGACGCAGAAGCCGTCCATGTTGCCCACGCGCATGTTGGCCACCATCTGCGGCGGCGGCACGGTGATGACCTTGGCGTCCTTCAGCGGGTTCACGCCCGCGGCGGCCAGCCAGTAGTAGAGCCACATCGCATGCGTGCCGGTCGGGAAGGTCTGCGCGAAGGTGTAGTCGCGCTTGTCCTTGGCCATCACTTTCGCCAGCGAGGCCGCGTCCACCGCGCCCGCCTCCGCCAGCTTCTTCGACAGCGTGATCGCCTGGCCGTTGTTGTTGAGCGTCATCAGCACGGCCATGTCCTTCTTCGGACCCGCCACGCCCAGGTGCACGCCGTAGATCAGGCCGTAGAGCACGTGCGCCATGTCGAGCTCGCCGTTGACGAGCTTGTCGCGCACGCCGGCCCAGGAGGCCTCCTTGGTAGGAACGATCTTGATGCCGTACTTCTTGTCGAAGCCCAAAGCGGCCGCCATCACCACCGACGCGCAGTCGGTCAGCGGGATGAAGCCGATGCGGACCTCCTCCTTCTCCGGCTTGTCCGAGCCGGCGGCGTACGCGCCGCCGCCCGGCAGCGCGGACAGGCCGCCGAGCGCGGCGCCGATGGCGAGCAGCTTGCGACGCTCAGCGCTCATCAGACCCTCCTTCGAACCGTGTTGCATCCAGACCTCCAACGAAGAACTCCAGCGGAAAAACAAAAGGCGTCGCGACCGCCCCGCTTCGTTGAAGCGGAACCGATCGGACGCCTTTGCCCAAATCTTCCAGGGGCCCTCACGCCGTTGCGAGGGCTTGCCTCGGACATTGCAGGATGCGTGCCACGGTGCGGCCGCGAGGCCGTCGAGCAGTGCCCGCCCAGAGGGGGAACGCGAGGGACGAACCGGGAGTTCGCGAGGGAAGTCTCGAGGCAGGTCGCGATCGATCCGGCCGTCGCGGAGGCACGTCGTGCACTGTCTGGCGGCGCCGATGCGCCGTTGCGGTGCGCGCCGGTGCTCAGCCGCGCAGCAGATCGTGCGCGTCGATCACGCGCCGGGCGACCTGCGCGAGCGCCTCGCCGCGGTCCATGGCGAGCCGGCGCAGGCGCTGGTAGGCCTGGTCCTCGTCCAGGCCCTGCTCGCGCATCAGGATGCCCTTGGCCTTGTCGACCAGCTTGCGCGAGGCCAGCTGCGCCTGCGTCTTGCTGAGTTCCTCGCGCAGCGCGAGGTCCTGCTCGAAGCGGGCGATCGCGACATGCAGCACCGGCGCGAGACGCTGCGTCTGCAGCCCGGCGACGACATAGGCGCTGACACCGGCCTGGATCGCGCGGCGCATCGGGGCACGGTCCTCGTCCTCCGCGAAGATGACCACGGGGCGCGGCATCCTCGTCGACAGCGTGGCGAGGTTCTCCAGCGTGTCCCGCGTGGGCGACTCGGCGTCGACGATGACGACATCCGGCTGCAGGCGCAGCACGCAGTCGTGGATCAGCGTGGCCTGCTCGATGACGCCGACGACCTCGCAGCCCTGGCGTACCAGCTCGTCGCGGAGCAGGTCGACGCGATGGGCGCCGTCGTCGATGAGCAGCACGCGCAGGCCGGCATGCGTGGCATGCACGGGGCGCGGCGGGCTGGCATCGGGGGCGGGCGGCGGCTTCACGCCGCTCACCGCGCAAGTTCCATGCCGCGCCTCACCGCCCGGGCGGAGGGCAAGCGCCATTCCTGGACCGACGCAACGGGCGTGCCCAGGGTCCTGCCAAGAAGGGGCCGCGCAAACGGGCGCTTCGCCGTACCGTCGCGGCGAGCGGCGGCCACGCCGCCAGGGAGATTGCCATGCGCTTCGTCCGGCCCCGGGTTCCCGCCTCCCTCCAACTGGTGGCGCTGATCGCGCTGCTGTCCGTGCTGTCCTTCGGCACCCGCGTCGCCGTCGCCGCCGAGTTCACCGTCGGCGCCAGCGCTTCCGGCCAGACCGCCACCAAGAACGTCCAGCAAGGCGGCGACACACGGACAGGCAGTTCGCCCGTCTGGGCCGGGGCGAACGTCAACGTGCAGGACTCGGCGGCCGGCGTGCTGCAGAACGCCGAGGGCGTCGGCTATGCGAGTGCCAGCTACGGCCACCTCGTGTTCGTGTCCCGCGCCGCGACGAGCCAGACCTCCGTCTCCGGCGCGCAGCCCGGCCTGCATGCGGAGTCCTACGCCAGCGCGTCGATGACCGACAGCTTCATCATCTCCTGCGCGACCTGCGTCACCGGCACGCGCGGCACGATGAACTTCCGGGTCGTCCTCGAAGGCGACGTCGGGTTGAGCGACCCCGCGCCAGGCCCGGGCGGGCCGCCGATCGACGGTCCCGCGCGGACGCGGTCGTACTACTGGAGCAGCAACCTGTCGATGCGCGCCGAGGGCGTGGCGATGGAGTTTCCCGGTCCCGGCACGCTCTCGCTGTATGCCTACGACTTCCGGGCGATGGTCGAGGACCAGGTCGTGGCCGGTGGCTCGCGCGAGGGCATGGGCCTCTACGACTACGCGCTCGACTTCGAGTTCGGCGCGCCCATCCACATGAACTGGCAGGCGACCGCGATGTCCTCGGCCGACCTGCGGCCCGAGGGCCATGCCACCGGTTTCCTGAGCGCCATGGGCTACGCCGCGTTCTCCAACAGCTTCTACTGGGACGGCATCTCCGCCGTCACCGATGCCGACGGCAACCTGGTGAGCGGGTTCACCGCGCTGAACAGCGTCGGCGTCGACTACGCGCAGTCCTTCGCCAACGCCGCAGTGGTGCCCGAGCCCGGGACGTGGGCGCTGATGGTCGCCGGGTTGGTCGCGCTGGGGCTGCTCGCGCGGCGTGGACACCCGCGTCGTTCCGGCGCGCCGTCGCGGATCGCATCGATGGTCGCGGTCGTGGGCGGGCTGTTGGGGCTGGGCCAGACCGCAGTCGCCCAGGAGCCGCCCGTCCCTTCCTTCGGCGTGTCCTACAACTACGAGCTGGAAGCGCCTGGCACGAGCGGACGCAGTATCCAGGGCGGCGGCGCGACCACGCCCGGCGAGGTGCGCCGCTTCGACGATGCGATCGGCTTCAGCGGCGCGACGCTGTCTTCCGACGCGCGCGTCGAGGGCTGGGGGCCGCGCGCTACGGCCACCTGCAGGCCTTTGCCAAGGGATCCACGTCGCTCGCCACCCAGGCTGCGGAGCGAGGCACCTACACCTACGGCAGCGTCACGTCGTCGCTGACGGACAGCTTCGTCATCCAGTGCGATACCTGCGCGGCGGGCACGATCGGCACGATGTACTTCCATGTCGCATTCGGCGCCGCAACGTCGCGCGATGGGGGACTGAACCAGCCGCCGGGCGGGAGCGGCTTCTACATGGCCGACACGAACTGGACGACCTCGCTGAACCTCAGCGCCGCGGGCGTCCCCGACCCGCCACCCCTGCCTCCCGATGGCTGGGGGGCCCCAACCTTGGGCAGCTCTGGCAGACCACCTATCGGCTCGACAAGCTGCACAACGGCGAGCACTGGATCGAGGACGTGACTCGCGGGTCCCTCGTCGACTCGGAGATGTGGATCCAGTTCGTCTTCGGCCAGCCGATCCGGCTCGACATGAGCCTGATGGCGGGCGTGCTGGGCGGCGTCTTCGCCGGCCCGGACACCCCGTCCTTCAGCGGTCATGGCGCGATGGAAACAGATGCGACGCGCAGCATGTACTGGGACGGCATCAGCAATGTGATCGACGCGCAGGGGAACGTGGTCAGCGGCTTCACCGCGCTGAACGCCGCAGGGGTCGATTACGCGCGCTCGTTCGCCACCGCGGCCGCGGTGCCGGAGCCCGGCACCTGGGCGCTGATGGCGGGCGGGTTGTTGGTGGTGGGACTGATGGCCCGCCGCCGGCACGCGCCGCGCGCCGCCCCGCAGGATCGCGCCGTCGCCCGGCTTGCGCGCTGCTGTGGACTGCTGGGGTTGGGTGTGAGTGCGCTCGCGCAGGCCCAATCCTTCGATGCGAACTATGGCTACACCCTCGGCGCGCCCGGCGCGACGGGCAAGAACGAAGGCGCGTACGCCTTGCTGTCCCCGGGCGAGGCGACCCGGTTCAGCGATGCGATCGGCTACAGCGACGCATCGCTGACCTCCGCCGCCCGTGTCGAAGGCTGGGCCTCGGCAAGCGCCGGTCATCTGCAGGCCTATGCGAAGGGCGCCACCTCGCTCACGGCCCAGGGGCCGGGTCAAGGCACCTACATGACCGGGGACATCAACGTCAACCTGATGGACGACTTTGTCATCCAGTGCGGCACCTGCGCGGCGGGGACCGTGGGCTCGCTGAACTTCCGCCTCTTCTTCGACGGCGTCAGGACGCGCTCGGGCGGACTGGCGCAACCCGCGACCGCCACAGGCGGCTACACGGCAACGACCGACTGGTCTGCCGCGTTCGCCATCGACGCCGAGGGCGTGCCCGGGCCGCTGGATCCCGGGCGCCTGGAGTTCCAGTTCTACCGCACCGAGTCACTGCACAACGGCGTCGGCACGATCGAGGAGAGCCCTGGCCTCTCGGCCGGCTTGCAGTTGCTGTCGATCCGGTTCGTCTTCGGCCAGCCGATCCATCTCGCCATGGGCCTGAGCGCCACCTTGAATGGCGGCGTGAACACCGGCGGGAATACCACGCCCTTCAGCGGCTACGGCGCGATGGAAACCGACGCGACGCGCAGCATGTACTGGGACGGCATCACCGGCGTGTTCGACGCGCAGGGCAACATGGTCAACGGCTTCACCGCCCTGAACGCGACGGGCATCGACTACGCGCGGTCGTTCGCCACGGCGGCAGTCGTGCCGGAGCCCGGCACCTGGGTGCTGCTGGCCGCAGGCCTGGCGCTGCTGGGTTGGCGCCTGCGCCGCCCCGGGCGATCGGCGCTGACGCAGGTCCTGTCCGCCGGCGCCTTCGCGTCGACGCCGATGCTGGCGCAAGCACAGTCGCCGGAGTTCCTCACCAGCCAGACGCTCACCACCTCGCTGGCGGGCGAACAGTTGACGCAGACCCGCGACGGCAGCCTGCGCAACGTGCGCGTCGACGGCGCGCTGACGCAGATGGCGCAGACCGCCGATCTGGCGGGCAGCGTGCAGTTGTCGACCTGGGGGCGCGCCGGCTACGGCTACGCCCAGGCCTTCGCGCACGGCGCGAGTCATCTGGCGACCACCCGCCCCGATCAGGCGGCCGAGGCCTGGGGCACGTCGTCGGCCATCAGCCGCGACAGCTTCGTGATCGACTGCGACGGCTGCGTGGCCGGCACGCTCGGCTACTTCTCGGCGCGGGTGTACGTCGACGGCGTCACGCACCTGGCCGGCGGTGTCGACAGCCCCGACGCGCTCCATGCCGGTTACGTCGACCGCGGCGCCGGGGTCAGCATCGAAGCCGAAGGCGTGCCCTGGGACACGCCACCGCCTGACTGGCCCCACGGCGAGCCCTTCCCGCCGAACAACCCCGGCCACGTGTTCGAGGGCGGGCAGCGGATGGACATCCTCTACAACGACTACACGGAGACCTTCGGCGATGCGTCGTTCGGCCCTGGCTATCGCCACATGACGGTGTTCTTCATCTTCGGCCAGCCCATCCACCTCCAGCTGCAGAGCAGCGCCGGCGTGATGGCCGTCGTGTCGGCACGGGGCCAGCCTTCGGTCGACGGTTGGGCGATGTCGACCACGGACTTCTCCCGCTCTACGTTCTGGGACGGCCTCGACGGCGTGGTCGACTCGAGCGGCGCACCGTTGCGCGAATTCACCGCGCTGAACGCGGCGGGCATCGACTACCGTTATTCGTTCGCCGCCGCTGCGGCGGCGGCCGTGCCGGAGCCGGCCACCTGGGCGCTGATGGCCGCCGCCATCGCGGCGCTCACGTTGCGCGTCCGGGTCCGCCGTGGCGCCGGCCGACAGAACGCCGGCCCGGGGACCGCGTGCCGGACGCGATCCGCCGCTCCCGGCCGCCCGGTGTCGCGCCTGCTGCTGGCGCTGGCCGTGCCCGCATTGGCCTGGCCCACGATGGCGAGCGGCACCGCCGAGACTTTCGCCTCGACCAGCAACCGCGTGATCAGCCAGCTCGGCGAGGAATGGGACGCCGACAGCCGGTGGCCGGTGGACGGCCCCGCCTTCTCCTCCTCGTCGGTGATCGACATCGGCGCTGCCCACACGGCCAGCGGTTTCTCCCGGACCTGGGCGCTGGCCCGGCCGGGCGAATACGAACTGTCCCTCTCCGGTGCCGCGTTCACCGCGGCCAACGGCGAAGGCGCCTGGATCTACAGCGAGGGCGGCAGCTCGGCCTTCCGGCGCGACCGCTTCGTCGTCACCTGCCCGACCTGCGTGGACGGCACACGGGGCAGCCTCACGATCCAGCTGCAGGTGGGCGCGACCATGAACTGGCGTGGTGGCGCATTGCCGAACTCCGTCAGTCCCAACTACGGCGGCATCGCGAACTGGTCGAGCGCCCTGCGCATGCATGTGGACGGCATCGAGGACGCGCAAGGGCAGACGATCTACAGCCAGCTCTACACCGGCACCGACTACGAGTTCGCCAACGGCGTGCTCACGACGACCACCGGCGGCAACCACGCGCCGGGCCGGCAGTCGCTGACGCTGGACTTCATCTTCGGCCGGCCGGTCGACTTCGTCTGGAGCGCTTCGCTGAGCTTCATCTTGGGCGCGGGGCACTACGAGCCGCACGACGCGACCTCCTGGGCGTCGATCGACATGTCCGTCGGCCGCAACGACATGTATTGGGGAGGCATCACCTCCGTGCTCGACGGCAACGGGCAGCGCATCGCCGGGTACCGGGCGCTGAACGACGAGGGCATCGACTTCGCGCAATCGATGGCCGTCGTCCCCGAGCCGGGCACCTGGCTGCTGATGGCAGCGGGGCTGGCCGCAGTGTCCGGACTCGCACGCCGCCGTCACGCCGCACGGCGGGG
Organism: Roseateles chitinivorans; assembly: GCF_050632235.1. Taxonomy (GTDB): domain Bacteria; phylum Pseudomonadota; class Gammaproteobacteria; order Burkholderiales; family Burkholderiaceae_C; genus Roseateles; species Roseateles chitinivorans_A. Next base: position 6,434,693 of record NZ_CP192584.1, read on the forward strand.
CCGGTCCTGCGGGATCGCCGCCACGGCCGTGGCACTGACCACCTTGATGGGAACGGCCGGCACTGGCGCGCAGGCCGCCGATTTTTCGATCGGCGGATACAGCTACAGCCGCTCCGCCGTCGGCGAGCAGGAGGACCGCCTGGACTTCCGGGGCTCCCCGGGACCGATTCGGCAGTCCTTCGCCAGCGAGACCTTGGACCAGGCTGCCGGCCACACCAGCATCACGCAAGGCAAGGCCTCAGGCCTGTTCAGTTACGGGAGCGCGCACCTGAGCGCCCAGACGACGGCCTTCCTCGACAGCCGCGACGGCGCCGGCTCGGCCTACAGCGCCGCGATGGTGGGCGGCCAGTGGAGCGACCGCTTCTTCCTCGCCTGCGCCGGCTGCGAGACGGGCGCCGCGGGCTTCATGACCTTCCGCATCGTCGTCGACGGCGTGCGCTGGCCCGACGGCTATGCCTCGGTCACGCAGGGCTCCGGCGCCGTCTACGATGCCCAGACGCATTGGCAGACCTCGCTGGTCGTGAACGCACCGGGCGTGCCCGTCGATCCGGGTGCCACGCCTTTCCGCTTCGAGGCCTACGAGAGCGCCGCCTTCCACAATGGCGACCGCACCCGCGACGGCAGCCCGGTCGGCGCCGGCACCTACACCTTCACGGTGCCCGTCACCTTGAACCAGGCCGTGGACCTGAGCTGGGCCAGTTCTCTGTACGCCACCGCCACCGTCGGCCTCCTCGACACCGATACCCGCATGACGGGCTGGGCCTCCAGCGTCACCGACTTCTCCAACAGCTTCCACTGGGACGGCATCCTCGCCGTCACCGACGCCCAGGGGCAGGCCTTGCCGGGCTACAGCGCCTTCAACGATCGGGGCATCGACTACGCGGCGTCGCTGGCCGTGCCGCCAGTGCCCGAACCGGGCACCTGGGCCCTGATGGTCGCCGGGCTGGCCCTGCTACTGCTCGGCCGGTCGCGGCGCCGCTCGCCCTGACCTCGCGACGCGGCCGGCGTCTCCTCCGGCTACCCCATCCCGCACGGACCCCGGGATTAACCGCCCTTCGCCGCTGAACAACCTCGGGCATCTCTCGTTTACGTAAACGTCAACCGGAATCTAGAATCGGCGGGCAACATCGACCCTCAGAAGGGGTCGATCCACGACAGGCGCCGCGGCGGGACCATCCTCATCCCCCGCAGGCGACCGCGCCCCCCAGCCGGAGACAACGTCATGACCGAGATGTCCGCCGAGTACAAGGCCCTGGCCGAGTACCGCCCCACCCAGAAGGTCCGCTTCGTGACCGCCGCCAGCCTGTTCGACGGGCACGACGCGGCGATCAACATCATGCGGCGCATCCTGCAGAGCATGGGCGCGGAGGTCATCCACCTGGGCCACAACCGCTCGGTGGACGAGGTCGTCACCGCCGCGCTCCAGGAAGACGCGCAGGGGATCGCGGTCAGCTCGTACCAGGGCGGCCACGTCGAATACTTCAAGTACATGGTGGAGCTGCTGCGCCAGCGCGGCGGAGACAAGATCCAGGTCTTCGGCGGCGGCGGCGGCGTGATCGTCCCGGCCGAGATCCGCGACCTGGCCGACCAGGGCGTGCGCATCTTCAGCCCCGAGGACGGCCAGCGCATGGGCCTGATGGGCATGATCGGCGAGATGGTCATGCGTTGCGACCAGGACCTCAGCGCCGCCGCGCCCAAGGCCGTGGCCGCGCTGCAAGGCCATTCGGAAGGCGCGTGGCGCGCGCTCGCGCAGGCGGTCACGGCGCTGGAGAACGGCCGCGCCGATGCTGCCTTCACGCAGGCGCTGCGCGACGCCGCCAAGGGCCTTCGGACGCCCGTGCTGGGCATCACCGGCACCGGCGGCGCGGGCAAGTCCTCGCTGACCGATGAACTGATCCGCCGCCTGCGCCTGGACCAGGACGACGCGCTGCGCATCGCCGTGATCTCGATCGATCCGTCGCGCCGCAAGAGCGGCGGCGCGCTGCTCGGCGACCGCATCCGCATGAACGCGATCGCGCCGTGGGCCGCGGGGCAGCGCGTCTACATGCGCTCGCTGGCGACGCGCGACTTCGGCTCCGAAATCTCCCAGGCGCTGCCCGACGTGATCGCCGCGGCCAAGGTCGCGGGCTTCGACCTCGTCATCGTCGAGACCTCCGGCATCGGCCAGGGCGACGCGGCCATCGTGCCGCACGTCGACGTGCCGATGTACGTGATGACGCCGGAGTTCGGCGCCGCCAGCCAGCTCGAGAAGATCGACATGCTGGACTTCGCCGAGTTCGTCGCCATCAACAAGTTCGACCGCAAGGGCGCGGCCGACGCGTGGCGCGACGTCGCCAAGCAGGTGCAGCGCAACAAGGAAGCCTGGGGCAAGAAGGCGGACGAGATGCCGGTCTTCGGCACCATGGCCAGCCGCTTCAACGACGACGGCGTCACCGCCCTCTACCAGGCGCTCAAGCCGCGACTGGCCGAACTCGGCCTGCCGCTGCGTGACGGCGCGGGCCGCCTGCCGGTCGCCGCCACGCGCTTCAGCACGCACCAGACGCCCATCGTGCCGCCGGCGCGCTCGCGCTACCTCGCCGAGATCGGCGACACGGTGCGCTCGTACAAGAAGCGGGCCCGCGCGCAGGCGCGCCTGGCCCGCGAGATCCAGCAGTTGACCGCCAGCGTCGCGATGCTCGGACAGACCGACGCCACGACGCACGCCGCCTCGCTGTCCGCGCTGGAAGCGCTCGCCGCGTCGCGCCAGGCCAGGCTCGACGCCGACGCGCGACAACTGCTCGCGCAATGGCCCGACATGCAGCAGGCCTACGCCGGCGACGAGTACGTCGTGAAGATCCGCGACAAGGAGATCCGCACCGCGCTGGTGTCGACCTCGCTGTCGGGCACCAAGATCCGCAAGGTCGTGCTGCCGCCGTACGAGGACCAGGGCGAGCTGCTGAAGTGGCTGATGCTGGAGAACGTGCCGGGCAGCTTCCCGTACACGGCCGGCGTGTTCGCGTTCAAGCGCGAGGGTGAGGACCCGACCCGCATGTTCGCCGGCGAAGGCGACGCCTTCCGCACCAACCGGCGCTTCAAGCTGGTGTCCGAAGGGCTGCCGGCCAAGCGGCTGTCGACGGCCTTCGACTCGGTCACGCTCTACGGCGCCGATCCCGCGCCTCGGCCCGACATCTACGGCAAGGTCGGCAACTCCGGCGTCAGCATCGCGACGCTGGACGACATGAAGGTCCTGTACGACGGCTTCGACCTCTGCAACCCGACGACCTCGGTGTCGATGACGATCAACGGCCCGGCGCCGTCCATCCTGGCGATGTTCATGAACACCGCGATCGACCAGCAGCTCGCGAAGTTCCAGGCCGACAACGGCCGCGACCCGACCGCCGACGAAGCCGCCAAGATCCGCGCCTGGGTGCTGGCCAACGTGCGCGGCACGGTGCAGGCCGACATCCTCAAGGAGGACCAGGGCCAGAACACCTGCATCTTCTCGACCGAGTTCTCGCTCAAGGTGATGGGCGACATCGCGCAGTACTTCGTCAACCACGACGTGCGCAACTTCTACTCGGTGTCGATCAGCGGGTATCACATCGCCGAGGCGGGCGCGAACCCGATTTCGCAGCTGGCGTTCACGCTGTCCAACGGCTTCACCTTCGTGGAGGCGTACCTGGCGCGCGGCATGCACATCGACGACTTCGCGCCCAACCTGAGCTTCTTCTTCAGCAACGGCATGGACCCGGAATACACCGTGCTGGGCCGCGTCGCGCGCCGCATCTGGGCCGTGGCGATGCGCGACAAGTACGGCGCCAACGAGCGCAGCCAGAAGCTGAAGTACCACATCCAGACCTCGGGCCGCTCGCTGCACGCGCAGGAGATCGCCTTCAACGACATCCGCACCACGCTGCAGGCGCTGATCGCGATCTACGACAACTGCAACTCGCTGCACACCAACGCCTACGACGAGGCGATCACCACGCCGACCGAGGAATCGGTGCGCCGCGCGATGGCGATCCAGCTGGTCATCAACCGCGAGTGGGGCCTGGCGAAGAACGAGAACCCGAGCCAGGGCGCGTTCATCATCGACGAGCTCACCGAGCTGGTGGAGGAGGCGGTGCTGACCGAGTTCGAGCGCATCGCCGAACGCGGCGGCGTCCTGGGCGCGATGGAGACGGGCTACCAGCGCGGCAAGATCCAGGAAGAGTCGATGCACTACGAGATGCTGAAGCACACCGGCGAGTACCCCATCATCGGCGTGAACACCTTCCGCAACCCGCATGGCGACCCGACCCCCGAGCACATCGAGCTGGCGCGTTCCACCGAGGACGAGAAGCAGGGCCAGCTGACCCGCCTGGGCGATTTCCACGCGCGCCATGCCGGCGAGGCGCCGGCGATGCTCAAGCGGCTGCAGCAGGCGGTGATCGACAACGGCAACGTCTTCGACGTGCTGATGGACGCCGTACGGGTGTGCTCGCTCGGGCAGATCACCTCGGCGCTGTTCGAGGTCGGCGGGCAGTACCGGCGCAGCATGTGAGTCCGGCGGGCGGGCGCATCACGTCGCGTCGTGGCGCGCCCGCGCAGCGGGGCATGGCACCCCGTCGTGATGCGGATCACGGTAGGCGTTGATCCGGTCACCGGAGTGCGGGATTTGCCTCCCGCTGGCACATATCGTGCAATCGGCTCTGACATCGTCGTTCACAAGAACCGTTGGAGACCGCCATGACCTTCCTGCGCCGTTTCACCACCGGCAAGCGCCTGTCGCTGGCCTTCGGCCTGATGCTGCTGTTGATCCTCGCCGTCTCGGCACTCGGCATCCGCGGCAGCGGCCGGGTCTTCGCCGACCTCCAGACGATCTACGAGGACAGGACCATCCCACTCAAGCAGATCGGCGACATCGACAGCCTGATGCTGCGCAACCGCATCCTGGTGTCGGAGATGATCCGCGACCCGGGCCAGCTGTCGACCCTCGACACGCAGCTGCAGGCCAACGTCGCGACGATCACCGCGCTGTGGAAGGACTACATGTCCACCTACCTCACCGACGAGGAGAAGCAGCTGGCCGCCGCCTTCGCCGAGGTCCGCGGCAACTACGTCCGCCAGGGGCTGCTGCCCGCACGCGACGCGGTGAAGGCCGGCGACGTGGCCAAGGCGCAGGCGATCTACGGCGACCGCATCGCGACGCTGGGCGCGCAGGCGAAGACCGCGATCGACGCGCTGCTGGCGCTGCAGGTGCGTGTCGGCGCCGAATCCTTCCACGCCGCCGAATCGACCGCGGCCTCGGTCCGCGCATGGAGCCTGGCGGCCGCGGTGGCGGCGGTGCTGATCGCGCTGGGCGCGGGCGTCTTCACGACGCGCTCGATCACGGCACCGATGCAGGAGGCGGTCCACTTCGCCGAGGCCGTCGCGCAAGGCGACCTGCGCAGCCGCGATGCGACGCCCGGCCAGGACGAGGCGGCGCGGCTGATCGCGGCGCTCGGCGCCATGGCGGGCTCGCTGCGCGACATCGTCAGCCGCGTGCGCAACAGCAGCGAGAGCATCGCCACCGGCTCCAGCGAGATCGCCACCGGCAGCCTCGACCTGAGCCAGCGCACCGAGGAGCAGGCGAGCAACCTGCAGCAGACGGCCGCGTCGATGGAGGAGCTGTCGAGCACGGTGCAGAACAACGCGTCGACCGCGGGCCAGGCGGATGCACTGGCGACGCGCGCCGCCGAGGCCGCCGGCCAGGGCGGCGGCGTCGTCCAGCAGGTCGTGCGGACGATGCAGGACATCAGCACCTCATCGAAGCAGATCGCCGACATCATCGGCGTCATCGACAGCATCGCGTTCCAGACCAACATCCTGGCGCTGAACGCGGCGGTCGAGGCGGCACGCGCCGGCGAGCAGGGCAAGGGCTTCGCGGTGGTCGCATCGGAGGTGCGTGCGCTGGCGCAGCGTTCGGCGCAGGCCGCGCGCGAGATCAAGGCGCTGATCGGCCGCAGCGTCGAGCAGGTGCAGTCGGGTTCCGGACTCGCCGACGACGCCGGCGCGGCGATGCAGGGCATCGTCGACCAGGTGCGCCAGGTCAGCGTGCTCATCGGCGAGATCGCCTCCGCCAGCGGCGAGCAGTCGCGCGGCATCCAGCAGATCGGCCATGCGGTCACGCAGCTCGACCAGGTCACGCAGCAGAACGCCGCGCTGGTCGAGGAAAGCAGCGCGGCGGCCGACAGCCTGCAGCAGCAGGCCAAGGAACTCGCGGAGCTGGTGCGGGTATTCCGGCTCGCGTGAAGCGCCGCGCGCAGGACGGTCTGTGTCGTGTCGGTGTCCGCGCCACGCATGACCCGGCACCACGCGTGAGATAGGTCGCGGATCGGGCGCGTTTCCTCATTCCATCGGCCCCTCGGACGAGGGACCCGGGTTCTCCCCGTGTTGCCGCCCCGGAGGGGCACTCCCATAATCGATTGCACCATCGATATCGGAGTACGCCATGCTGCAGGCACTGAGCCGGATGAAGATCACGACCTTGTTGCAAGTCGGCTTCGCGGCGGTACTCGCGATGGCCGCCCTGATGACCGGCGTGGGCGTGTTCAAGCTCCGCGAGATGGTGCGGCTCAGCGACCAGCTGCACACGCTGGAGCAGCGCCGGCTGATGGCCACGAACTGGCGCGCCGCGACCGAACTCAACCTGAACCGCGTGATGGCGATGGCCAAGTCCGGCGGCCACGAGGGACTCAGCGGCTTCCTCTCAGGCGAGATGACCCGGACCACGGAGCGCATCAACCAGCTGCAGGCCGAGCTCGACAAGGCGATCGACGATCCCGAGCAGAAGGCGCAGCTGCCGGTGATCGCGGAAGCGCGTCAGCGCTATGTCGACATCCGCAAGGGCGTGATGGCCGCGATCAAGGCGGATGCGGAATCCGGCGCGCGTCAGGTCGACCAGACGCTGATCCCGGCGGCCTCCAACTACCTGGCGTCGGTCGAGAAGCTGGTGTCGCTGATCTCGGAGGACACCGACGCCTTCGCCGCGCAGCAGCGCGCGCAGGCTGCGCAGGCGGCGACGCTGATGCTGTCGCTGACGGGCATCGCCATCGTGCTGGGGATCGTCATCGCCTGGCGGATCACGCACTCGGTGCGGGCGCCGATGGTGCGCGCCGGCAACGTGGCGCAGACGATCGCCAGCGGCGACCTGAGCCAGGACATCGTCGTCGATCGCAGCGACGAGATCGGCGTGCTGCTGCGCGAGCTGAGCGCGATGCAGGATTCCCTGCGGCGCATGGTGCGCCAGGTGCGGGACGGCACGGAGACGATCAACGTCGCGACGCGCGAGATCGCGACCGGCAACGAGGACCTGTCGGCGCGCACCGAGGCGACGGCCTCCAACCTGCAGGAGACGGCGTCCTCGATGGAAGAACTGACCGGCACGGTCGCCAACACGGCGAGCTCCGCTCAGCAGGCCAACGACCTGGTGAGCGCGACGCGGGTGTCGGCCTCCAAGGGCGGCGACGTCGTCGGCGAGGTGGTCGCCGTGATGCAGCAGATCGAGTCCAGCTCGCGCCGCATCAACGACATCATCGGCGTCATCGACGGGATCGCGTTCCAGACCAACATCCTCGCGCTGAACGCGGCGGTCGAGGCGGCGCGTGCCGGCGAGCAGGGCCGCGGCTTCGCGGTCGTCGCCGGTGAAGTGCGGGCGCTGGCACAGCGCTCGGCGGGCGCGGCCAAGGAGATCAAGGCACTGATCGGCGAGAGCGTGTCGCGCGTGGACACCGGCACGCGGCTGGCGCAGAACGCGGGCGCGGCCATGGGCGAGATCGTCCAGGGCGTGCGCCGCGTGGCCGACATCGTCGGCGAGATCGCGACGGCGGCGGCCGAGCAGAAGGACGGCATCGGCCAGGTCAACGTCGCCGTGCAGCGGCTCGACGAGATGACGCAGCAGAACGCGGCGCTGGTCGAGGAATCGGCCGCGGCGGCGGGCAGCCTGCGATCGCAGGCGGAGCAGCTCACCGCGCTGGTGAGCACATTCCGGCTGGCGGCATGACGCCACGCGGCGCCGGTGTCGCATGCGCGTCGCCGTGGCGGCGCGCGGCCGCCAGTGCCGCGCTGCTCCTGCTGACCTTCTCCGCGCTGCAAGGCTGCGGAGAACAGCCCTGGAAGCGGTATGCCCGGTACGAGGCCGACCTGGATCGTGAACGCGAGCAGCGCCTGGCCTCGGCGGAAGCCCTGATCGTCCCCGCGATCGCTTCGGGCGAGATCAAGGGCTTGGCGCTGGCGTTCATCGACTTCGACCGGGTGCGCGCGGTGCGCAGCTATGGCCACCGCAACGCGGACGGACAGGCGCTCCAGACCGGCACGGTGATGTATGGCGCGTCGCTGACCAAGACGGTGTTCGCCTACACGGTGATGCAGCTGGTCGACGAAGGACTGATCGATCTGGACGCGTCCATCGCGACCTTGCTGGACCGGCCGCTGCCGGACTATCCGAAGGATGCCCGCTACGGCCCGTGGCAGGACCTGCGCGGCGACGACCGCTGGCGGGCGCTGACGCCGCGCCTGCTGCTCTCGCATCGCGGCGGCTTCGGCAACTTCGCCTTCCTGGAGCCGGACGGCAAGCTGCGCTTCCACGTCGATCCCGGCAGCCGCTACGCGTATTCCGGCGAGGGCCTGATCCTGCTGCAGTTCGTGCTCGAGCAGGGGCGGCTGAAGCTGGACCTCGGCCGGGAGATGCAGCGCCGCGTCTTCGACCGGTTCGGCATGACGATGACGGCGATGACGTGGCGCGCGGACTTCGCGGCCAACCTGGCGGACGGCGTGACGGAGGCGCGTCGCTGGGTTCCGCACGATGAACGCAGCCGCGTCCGCGCCGCAGGGTCGATGGACACGACGATCGACGACTTCGCACGCTTCGCCGCGGGGCTCGCGCACGGCGATGGCCTGTCGCCGAAGAGCCGCGCGGAGATGACGCGCCCCCAGGCGCCGATCACGACCGCGTCGCAGTTCCCGACGCTGCAACCGGAGTTGCCCGCGGCGCAACGCCGGGCGGACCTCGCGGCGGGTCTGGGGGTCGTCGTCTTCGACGGCCCGCAGGGGCCCGGCTATTTCAAGGGCGGCCACGACGACCAGACGGGCAACACGATGGTGTGCGTCCAACGACGCGGTGCCTGCGTCGTGCTGCTGTCCAACGACGTGACGGCCGAGCGGCTCTACCCGGCGATCGTGCGCCGCCTGCTCGGCGAGACCGGTGTGCCCTTCACCTGGGAGTACGGCGGGAAGGCCGCGGCGTGGCCGCGTTGAACAGGACGGAATCAACGCACGTCATATCCAGCGATATATTTCGTTATCGACGCGCAGCCCGCGCGTCCGGATCACGGAGTGCCGATGCCGATTCGTCTTGTCACCCGCCGCGCCGCGATGGCGGCGTGCGTGGCCGTTGCACTGATGTCCACGATGGCGTCGGCAGCCCTGGCTGCCGGGCCGGTGACCGGCCAGATCCAGGTCGGTGGCGCCGTGCGGTCACCGCTGACGCTCACCGTCGACGACCTGCGCGCCTTCCCGGCGGACCAGATCGGGACCTTCACGCTGAAGAAGGAGGTCGAGGGCCGCGAGCAATCCACCACCGTGCGCGGCGTCCGCCTCGCCGCCGTGCTGGAGCGGGCCGGCGTCGTCGGCAAGGATCGCCACGAGTGGAAGTCCATGGCGGTGATCGCGACCGCGAGCGACGGCTACAAGGTCGTGTTCTCCTGGCCGGAGCTGACCAACACCGACGTCGGCGCCGGCGTGCTGGTGATCTTCGAACGCGACGGACGGGCGCTCGATGACGGCGAAGGCCGCATCGCGCTGGTCTCCGGCCGCGACCTGCGCAGCGGACCGCGTCACGTCAAATGGCTGAGCAAGATCGAGATCAAGCCGCTCTGACGCGGCTGTTGTCCGACGCGCCGCGTCACTGGGACGCGGCGGACCGGGCGCTGTTCGCGACCGTCGGCCACCACGTCCAGTCGCGGACCGACGCGGGCGACTTCCCGCCGAACGCGCCCGACCCCGCCGCGCTCACGGGACCGCTCTATCGCTTCCTGCTCGGGCACCGGGCGGCCCGGGACTCGTCGCATGCGCGCCTGTCCGGCTGGCTCGCGAGCGCCTGCATGGGCGGCCACCACCTGTGGCAGGACCTCGGCCTCCAGGAACGCGCCCAGGTCTCGCGGCTGATGCAGCTCGCCTTCCCCGCCCTGCACGACGGCAACGTCCGGAACCTGCGCTGGAAACGCCACCTGTTCCTGAGCCTCGGCGATGCGCTCGGCCGTCCCGGCCTGCGTCCGCCCAAGTGCGATGATTGCGGCGACTTCGCGGTCTGCATGGGCGCCGATGCGGCGCCGGCGCAGACCACCGTGACCCTGCCTCCACTCATCGCCCTGGGAGATTGACCGCATGAAAGCCAGCGCCCGCAACTTCTTCGAAGGCACCGTCGCCGCGGTGCGCGACGGCAGCATCAACGACGAGATCGAGATCGAGACCGCCGCGGGCCTGCGCATCGTCGCCACCGTCACGCGCGAAAGCCGCAACGAACTCGGGCTGAAGCTCGGCCGCCACGCGTTCGCGCTGGTCAAGGCGCCGTCGGTCGTGCTGCTCACCGACGTCGGCAACGCGCGCTTCTCCGCGCGCAACCAGTTCCAGGGCCGCGTGCGGTCCGTGGCGACCGGCGCCGTCAACAGCGAGGTCGTCCTGGAACTCTCCGGCGGTCAGGCACTGGTGGCCGTCGTCACCAACGACAGCGCGACCGGACTGGCGCTCACGGCCGGCACCGAGGCGACCGCGATCTTCAAGGCATCCAGCGTGATCGTCGGCGTCAACGACTGACCCTGCACGGACCGGCGACGGAACGCCACGCCGCTCCGCGCCACCAGCGAAAGAGCCGCCCTCGGGCGGCTCTTCTCATTCCGTCGCGCAGAGCCTGTCGGCGGCGCCTTCCGGCCTCTGCGCGGTCAGGGGAACACCGCGAGGAACAGGAAGACCACGAACACGACCATGTGGACGGCGCCCTGCAGCACCGTCGCGCGGCCACCGCCCAGCGTCAGGCCGCCGACGATGAAGGTCAGGAACAGCAGGACCATGCTCAGCGGCGTCAGCCCCAGCACCAGCGAGTGCGGGAACAGCGGCGACAGCACCGCCACCGTCGGGATCGTCAGGCCGATGCTCGCCAGGCCCGAACCCAGCGCGAGGTTCAGGCTGGTCTGCAGCCGGTTGTGCAGCGCCGCGCGCACCGCGGCCACCGTCTCCGGCAGCAGCACCAGCATCGCCACGATCACGCCGACCAGCGACGGCGGCGCGCCGATCGCCTGCACGCCGCGCTCGATGGTGGGCGCCAGCAGCTTCGCCAGGCCGACCACGCCGACCAGGCACACCAGCAGCAGCGCCAGGCTGGTGCCGGCCACGCGCCAGCTCGGCGGCGCGGCGTGCATGTCCTGGTCGTCGACGCCGGCCACCGGCAGGAAATAGTCGCGGTGCCGCACCGCCTGCACGAACACGAAGGCCCCGTAGAGCACCAGCGACACGCCGCCCGCGAACAGCAGCTGCGTGGTGGTGAACGTCGGTCCGGCCGAGCTCGTCGTGAACGCCGGCAGCACCAGCGTCAGCACCGACAGCGCGGCCAGCACCGCCAGCGTCGGGCTCGTGCCCTCGACGCGGAAGGCCAGCTCCTGATGCTTCCAGCCGCCGACCAGGATGCACAGCCCCAGCACGCCGTTGCACACGATCATGATCGCGGAGAACACCGTGTCGCGCGCCAGCGCGTTGGTCGACTCGCCGCCGGCCAGCATCAGCGACACGATCAGCGCCACCTCGATGATGGTCACCGCCACCGCCAGCACCAGCGAGCCGTAGGGCTCGCCCACGCGGTGCGCGACGACCTCGGCGTGATGCACCGCGGCGAGCACCGCGGCGATCAGCAGCACGCTCACCACGCCCAGCACCAGTGTCGAATTGGCGCCGGCCGTCAGGCCCACCAGCGCGAGGATCGCGGCCAACGGCGCGGCCAGCGACCAGAGGGGCAAGGCCGCCGGCAGGCGGGCGAAGAAGGAGTTGGAGCGCTTCACATGCATGGGCCGAGCATAGACCACGATGGTCCGAGGGCCTCGGACGCGCTACGCTCGGCGGACCATGCCGACCCTCGATCCCCGCGTCGACGACTACATCGAACGCGCCGCCCCGTTCGCGCAGGACCTGCTGCGCCACTGGCGCGCGACCGTGCACGCGCACTGCCCCGACGTCGTCGAGACGATCAAGTGGGGCTTCCCCAACTTCACCTACCGCGACAAGATCCTGACCGGCATGGCCGCCTTCAAGGCGCACTGCTCGATCGGCTTCTGGCACGGCGAGGCGGCCGTCGGTGCCGACCACGCCAAGGGCAGCGCGATGGGCGACTTCGGCAAGCTCACCTCGATCAAGGACCTGCCGCCCAAGGCCGAGCAGAAAGTCATCCTGAAGCGCGCGATGCAGCTGATCGACGACGGCGTGAAGGCCCGCCCCGCGCGCGCCACCGCGCCCAAGCCGCCGCCGGAGATTCCGGACGACCTCGCGGCCGCGCTCAAGGCCGATGCCGCCGCGCATCGGCACTTCGCGTCCTTCCCGCCCGGACAGCAGCGCGAGTACGTCGACTGGATCGTCGAGGCGAAGAGGCCGGAGACCCGCGCGCGCCGCCTGGCCCAGGCGGTCGAGTGGATCGCCGAAGGCAAGCGGCGGAACTGGAAGTACGAGAACTGCTGAGGCGCTCGCGCGGCGCGTCCGGAGTGGCGGCCGGGTGATGACCGGGTCGCCCGGGTGGCGGCGAGCCCTCTGGTGACGAACTCAGGCGACGGGAGACTCCGTCCCCAGCTCCCAGTTGCTGTCGTGCACCTGCACGTTGTTGCGGCCGCCGTCCTTGGCGCGATACAGCGCGCGGTCGGCGCGCATGAACAGCTGATCGGCGGTCAGCGCGCTGCCCGGCTCCGCCACCGCGATGCCGGCGGACACCGTCAGCGTGAACGCCCGGCCGTCGCCGTCGCACAGCTGCAGCGTCGCCACCGCCTCCCGGATCTGCTCGACCAGGCTCCGGGCACCCGCGCCGTCGGTGGCCGGCAGCACGAGTCCGAATTCCTCGCCGCCCCAGCGGCCCACGACGTCCGACGCGCGCAGCCGGGCCCGCACCTCGGCCGCGAAGGCGCGCAGCGCGTCGTCGCCGGCGTGATGGCCGTGGCAGTCGTTGACATCCTTGAAGTGGTCGAGGTCCAGCAGCACGAAGGCCAGCGGGGTGCCCTCGCGCCGTCCGCGCTCCAGTTCGTGTCGCAGCAGCGCGTCGGCCGTCATCCGGTTCAGGCAACCGGTGAGGCCGTCCGTCGAGGCGACCTCCTCCATGCGCCGCGCGATGCGCTCGAAATTGGCGAGCACGAAGCCGAAGCCCGCGCCGATCAGGCAGATGAAGCTGAACAGGAAGGTCAGGCCCTGGCCAAGGCTGCCCTGCATCAGGTCGCGGTACTCGTCCGGATTCGTCAGCGCATGCACGCTGCGCAGCAGCAGGCTCGCGGCGGCGGCCACCAGCGTGACGCCGACGGCGCGCAGCGAGGCCTCACCGCGCCACCCCGGCCCCAGCAGCACGAAGATCGCCGGCAGCAGCAACACCGCGAAGACCAGCGAGATCGCGCTCGTGCGCAGCGCCAGCGGCCACGCCAGCATCCAGGCGGTCAGCCCCCAGGCCACCGCCGGCCCGCCCCACCACATCCATCGCGGCAGCGAGCGCCCCAGCACGTGCCGGTGGATCGCCTCGTTGTAGAACACCAGGCCCAGCGCGATCAGCCCGTTGCCGACCAGCGCGGAGATCCAGACCGGCAGCACCATGCGCGACGCCAGCCCCACGAAGCCGAACAGCAGCGTCCACGAGCCCCAGGTCCACACCCCGAGATCCAGGTAATGCAGCTGGCTGCGCTGCGCCGCCCACAGCTGCACGCCGAGCATCGCGAAACCGCTCAGCAGCGCCAACATCAGCGTGGGGATGTGGATGGACGCCATGACGCAGGAGTGTAGTGACGACGCCCCGTCGGTGCCCCCTACATCGCGGGCGTTGCCGGTTACCGACGCCTCAGACCCGCGTGGCCATGGGGGACGCCTGCGTTCGCGCTCAGGACAGCCGGTCGATCAGCGCCATCGCGGCGGCGGGCGCGCGCTCTTTCGCGCCGCTGATGAAGAAGACGAACACGTCGCGCGCGCGTTTCGGCGGCGTGCGGTCGGCCTCGACCAGCGGGAGCCGGTCGGGCTGACCGCCGGACTCCCAGCGCGAGGCGCTGGCGGCCAGACCGTCGAGTTCCTCCTCCGTCACCCCGGTGACCAGCTCCGAGCGCGTGCGCATCACCCGCGTGTAGACGAAGTCGGCGGTGAGGTCGGGGATCGGCGGATAGTCGTCGGATTCGGTGAAGACGACACCCGCGCCATGGTCGCGCGCCATCGCCAGGAACTCCGGCGAGCGGAAGCTCTCGTGGCGGACGTCGAGCGCGTGCCGCAGCGGGACGCCCGCGGACTCCTTGGGCAACAGCTTCAGGAAGGCGCCGAAGTCGACCGGATCGAAACGCTTGGTGGTCGCGAACTGCCAGACGATGGGTCCCAGCTTGGGGCCGAGTTCCGCGACGCCGCTGTCGATGAAGCGCGTCACCGACTCGCCGGCCTCGGCCAGCACGCGCCGGTTGGTCGTGAAGCGGTTGGCCTTGAGGGAGAAGACGAAGCCCTCGGGCGCGGTGTCGCGCCACTTGGCGAAGGTCGCCGGCTTGAAGGTCGAGTAGTAGGTGCCGTTGACCTCGATGGCGCTCAGCTGGCGGCTGGCGTACTCCAGCTCGCGCGAGGCGGGCAGGTCCTTGGGATAGAAGGTCTCGCGCCAAGGCTCGAAGTTCCAGCCGCCGATGCCCACGTGGATAGCGGTGCTCATGTCGTCGTGTCCTCCAGAAGTCGTTCGAGTCGGGTCTGTCCGCGGCGCGTCACGCGCAACGCGCGGCTGTCGGGATCGGGGTCCAGCCAGTCCTGCGCCAGCATCGCCTGCAGCCAGGCCGCGCCGAGTGCGCCGCCGAGGTGCGGTCGACGCTCGCTCCAGTCCATGCAGGCGCAGGCCAGGCGACGGCGGCGCGCGCCGGTGGCGGCGTCCACGTCGACGCCGAGCCCGCGCAGCGCGTCCAGGCCCTCGCCGGTGATGCGGTAACCGCCGACCTCGTCGGGGTCCGGCGTCATCCAGTGCAGGCGCAGCGCGTGGTCGTGCAGCCGCACGCCCCAGTGGCCGGCCAGATGGTCGTAGCAGCGGCGGGCCTGTCGCAGCGCGGGCGGCGTGCTGGGCTCGAAACGCGGCCGCGGCAGACCGGCCAGCACCAGCATCGCCTCCAGCGCCTGGCCGACCTCCGGTCCGGCGAGCCGGTAGTAGCGGTGCTTGCCCTGCGCCATGCAGCCGACCAGGCCCTGCCCCAGCAGCTTGGCCAGATGCGCGCTGGCGGTCGACGCGGCCACGTCGCCGACGGCGGCCAGCTCGGTCGCCGTGCGCGCGTGGCCATCCATCAGGCAGCACAGCATGCGCGCGCGTACCGGCTCGGCCATGCTGGCGGCGATGTGGGCCAGCGCCTCGTCGGCGGTGGGGGCGTCAATCATGCTTCGATGCTAAGCGAAGCGTTCCTGGCGATCCATCGCGAAGATTCCCCCATGCCCCTTCCCTTGACCCGAGCCATGCCCCCTCCTGTCCTTTCCATTCGCCGCTGCTCGATCCCGACCTGCGCATGCGCCCGCCTGGCGAGCCGCTGCCGCTGCCGCTACGCCTGCACGGCGGGCCGCTCGCCGACGTCTTCACGCGGTGGCTGCGACAGCGCGACGATCCGGCGCACGCGCCCGAGAAGGCCGCGCTGACGCATGCGCTGCTGGCGCTCTCGGACGACGACGTCCGCGCGCATGCGCGGCGCCAGGCCGTCATCGCGCTGCAGGGCGGCTGGTCGCACTGGTCCTGGGCTGTGCCGGCGTCGACGGTCGCGAGCCTGCTCGGCATCGAGATCCGCGATGTCGACGCACAAGGCCGGCTGCACGCCGCACTCCGCGCGATGGCTGCCGGCCTGGGCGCGACTGCTGACGCCGAAGCGATCCGCGCGGGCGGCGAGGCGGTCACGGCATTGCTGACCGCGCTCGACGACGCGGAGCGTCGTTCACCGGATGCGCCCTTGCAATGGTCCTTGCTGCGACACGCCGCGCCGGAGCGGTGGTCCGACCGCGCCGCGTTCACCGCCAACCGGCTGGCGCTGGTCTGGCAGAGCCACGAGGCCGGCGCCGCGCTGCTCGGGCACGCGCTGCTCGAATCGCGGGCCACCGGTCAGGTGCCCTCCCGGGGTGGGCTGCTGCGCATCGCCCGTGACGGCGGCGCCGTGCGGGTGACCCGCCGTTTCGACGTGCGGCAGGATCCCGCCGAGCCGGTGAGCGTGCCGTTGTCCGGCACCGATCATCCGTTCGGCGATGGCGCCCACCGGTGTCCCGGGCAAGGCCTGGCACTGACGAGCCTCCACGCGGCGCTGACGTGGCGCTCCGAACAGGCGGATCTCCGTCTTCCGGAGTCCGCCGCGCCCCTGTCGCTGCCCAACATGGATATCCCGCAATTCCTGGACGACCAGGACGACCTGGACAAGGAGCCCCGCCCATGATCGCCGTCATCTTCGAGTCATCCCCAGCGCCGACGGGCGCGACCGTTATCTGGAACTCGCCGCGGCCCTCAAGCCGCTGCTGCAGGAGGTCGATGGCTTCCTGAGTATCGAGCGCTTCCAGAGCCTGACCGATCCCGACAAGCTGCTCTCGCTGTCCTTCTGGCGCGATGAGGAGGCCGTGCGCGAATGGCGTCGCATCGAAGCGCATCGCGGCGCTCAATCCGAAGGCCGCGGGGGCGTGTTTGCCGACTACCGCCTGCGCGTCGCTTCGGTGCTGCGCGACTACGGCATGACCGAGCGCGAGCAGGCGCCTGCAGACAGCCGCGAGCGGCATCACGGATGAATCGCGGCTGAACCGCGGCGCGTACCGGACTTGCGCTGCGCTGCAGACGCATGGGCGTACCAGGGCGCCGGGCGCTACGGGCGTAACGTGCGTAACGCGCCTTCCACCAGGGTCTCGTCGCCGGACCCGACCATTTCGTCGCACGATCGCGCCCGGCGCCGGGCGGCGCGCCGAGAATCGCCGCCGCCCACACGACACGGCTTCGAGGCCGGATCCCGCTCATGTCATCCCCTGCCCTGCCCGCCCCGGGTTCGCCGCGCCAGCACGGCCTGGACACGCTGCGCGCCGCCGCCATCCTGCTGGTCTTCGCGTACCACTACCAGGTCTTCGTCAGCGGCGCGCCGACCTTCGGCTGGCTGAGCAGCATCGGCTGGACGGGCGTCGACCTGTTCTTCGTGCTGAGCGGCTACCTGATCGCCAACCAGCTGATGGGCGGGATGCAACGGGGGAGCAGCTCTCGCTGCCGCGCTTCTACGGGCGGCGCCTGCTGCGCACGCTGCCCAACTTCTACGTGGTGCTGATGCTGTACTGGCTGTTCCCGCAGGTGATGGGCGGACGCGAGCCGCCGCCGCTGTGGCGCTTCCTGACCTTCACCCAGAACATCGCGCTGACGCCGGGCACCGCCTTCTCGCATGCCTGGTCGCTGTGCATCGAGGAGCAGTTCTACCTGGTGCTGCCGGCGGCGCTGATGCTGGGAGCGGCGCTGAAGCGCCACCGCCGCGCGCTGGCATGGTCGCTGATCGGCGTGCTGACGCTGGCGGCCGTCGTCTGGCGCGACCACCTGTGGCGGCTGTACGGCACGCAGGATCCGTCGCTCGGCTACTACCCGCATCTGTACTACGGCAGCCTCGCGCGCCTCGATGAATTCCTGCCCGGCGTCGCGATCGCGTTGCTGAAGCATGGCCACGCGGACCTCTGGGCGGCGCTGATGCGGCGCGCGAGGACGCTGCTCGCGATCGGCGGGGCTGCGAGCCTCGGCATGCTGACCCTGATGCTGCACGGCTACTACATCGACGACTACGGCTACGGCCATGCGATGAGCAGCTGGGGCTACAGCGCGCTCGCCTGGAGCTTCGGCCTGATGGTGCTGGCCGCGCTCGCACCGCAGGGGCCGATGGCCCGTGTCCAGGTCCCCGGTGCCAACGCGCTGGCGCGCTGGTCGTATGCGCTGTACCTCACCCACAAGCCGATCGCCTTCGCGCTGGTCAAGCCGCTCGCGGCGATCGGCCTGATGCGCGCCTCGGGCTGGACGGTGCCGGTGATCGCGGCGGCCTGCCTGCTCGGCGGCTGGTTGCTGTACCGGCTGGTGGAGCGGCCCTTCCTGGCCCTGCGCGACCGCTGGATCCCGTCGCAATTCGTCGACGCGGCGCGTGCTACAACGGCGGGTCCAAGGAGCCCTCAGCATGCGTAGCCCTCGTCCTTCCGGCCCCACCCGGCCTCTCCGTCTCGCGTCGTTCGGCGCCGCTGCGCTGGCCCTCACCGCTTCGGCCTGCATGGCCGCGAGCGCCGAGGAGATCGGCGAAGTCAGCACGGTGTTCAAGTTCATCGGCCCGAACCACAAGATCGTCGTCGACGCCTACGACGATCCTGCCGTCAACGGCGTGACCTGCTACGTGTCGCGCGCCAGGACCGGCGGCATCAAGGGCGGTCTCGGCCTGGCCGAGGACAAGTCCGAGGCGTCGATCGCCTGCCGCGCCGTCGGTCCGATCAGCTTCCCCAAGCCGCTCCCGAAGCAGGAGGAGGTGTTCTCCGAACGGTCCTCGCTCGTGTTCAAGCGGCTGCGCGTCGTCCGCATGGTCGATGCGAAGCGCAACACCCTGGTCTACCTCACCTACTCGGACCGCGTGATCGAGGGCTCGCCGCAGAACAGCGTGACCGCGGTGCCGGTGGATCGAGCCACCGTCATTCCGGTGAAGTGACGATCGTCGGTGACCCCCTGGTGATCGTCACCGGGGATCGCCACCCACAGGACTCAGCACTGACGGATGCTGCGCGCCGTCATTCGAGCGGGGCATCCGTGCTGACCGTCACCGCGCGCCACGCCTCGATCGACTCGTTCATCGACGCCAGCTTCTGTTGCACCAGCCCGAGCGCGTCGCTGCCCAGCAGCAGATGCGCGGGCGGCAGCGCTGCGCCGACGGCGAGGTCCACGATCACGCCCGCGGCCAGCGCCGGATCCCCCAGCTGCCGACCGCTCACGGCCTGCCGCCGCGCGCGGATCGGGTCGAAGATCGCGTCGTAGTCGGCGATGCTGCGCCCGGACCGGACCATCGACCGTCCCGCCCAGTCGGTCCGGAAGGACCCGGGCGCGACGGCCGTGACGGTGATGCCCAGGTCCGCGACCTCCTTGCCCAGCGCCTCGGAGAGGCCCTCCAGCGCGAACTTGCTGCCGCAGTAGTACGTGATGCCCGGCATCGTGATGAAGCCGCCCATCGACGTCGTGTTGAAGATGCGGCCCGAACGACGGCCTCGCATGAACGGCAGCACCGCCTTCATCATCGCCACCGCCCCGAAGACGTTGACCTGGAACTGGCGCAGCAGGTCGTCGATCGGACTCTCCTCCAGGATGCCCTCGTGCCCGTAGCCCGCGTTGTTGATGAGGATGTCGACCGGGCCCACCTCGGCCTCGATGGCCGTCACCAGCGGCGCCGCCAGCGCCAGCGCCGTCACGTCGTGCAGACGTGCATGGGCCCGGCCCGGACAGAGCCGCTCGAAGTCCTGCGCCGCTTCGGCGTGGCGCACCGTGCCGACGACGACGTGGCCGTCGGCCAGCGCGCGCTGCGCGATCGCGCGTCCGAAGCCGCTGCTGACGCCGGTGATGAGGAAGGTCTTGGTGGACCGCGCCGTCGACGGCGGGGGATTCGTGGGGGTCGTGTTCATGGCAGGGAATGCTAGGAACCGCCGGGCCGTTTGCGCAGGCCCAGCGGCCTGCCGGTCTTGCCTATTCCTCCATGCCGCCGCCGGCCGGTCCTCACCGAGACGAGAATTCACGGCATCCCATGACCGACGACCACCGACAACGCCAGATCCGCGACCTGCTGCACCAGCTCGCGCCCGACGAGGGCTACACCGTGAGTCCCATCGACTCGGTCCGATGGCTGCGCAGCAACCGCCCGCTCGACCGCACGCCGGTGCTCTACGAGCCGGGCATCGTCTTCGTCTGCCAGGGCCGCAAGCGGGGCTTCGTCGGCGACCGGACGATCGTCTACGACGCGCGGCACTACTTGGTGGTCGCCGTGCCGGTGCCGTTCACGATGGAGACGGACGCCAGCGAGGCGGCGCCACTGCTGGCCGTCTACCTGCGGCTGGACCCGACGCTGGCGGCGGACGTCGCCCTCGCGATCGATCGGAGTCGAGGGTCGCGCGACGATGACCCGAGCGCGTCCGAAACGCTCGGACTCGAGGCCTCCCCCATGGACGACCGGATCGAGGCCACGCTGCTGCGCTTCCTCGAAGCGATGGCGGATCCCGTCGAGACCGCCGTGCTGGGGCCCGCGCTGCTGCGCGAGTTGTACTTCCGCGTGCTCGACGGCCCCCAGGGGGCGACGCTGCGCAGCGTGCTCGGCGAGCGCGGGCACCTCGGGCGCATCGCCCTGGCGCTCCGGCGCATCCATGCGGACTTCGCCGAGCCGCTGGACGTCTCGCGCCTGGCGCGCGAGGCGGGCCTGGGACTCGCCGCCTTCCACGCCCACTTCAAGGCGGTCACGCAGACCACGCCGATGCAGTACCTGAAGTCGACGCGGCTCCACCGGGCGCGCCTGCTGATGCTGCGGCAGGGCATGACGGCGGCCTCGGCCGCCGACCGGGTCGGATACGCGAGCGCCTCGCAGTTCAGCCGCGAGTTCCGCCGTCTGTTCGGACAGGCGCCGCAGGCGGAGGTCGCGCGCCTGAAAGCCTCGTTCGCCCTGCCGGCGCGGGACGACGGGCCGTTCGTGTCCTCTCACTGACCGACAACTTCGGGCGTCGCGTGACGGGCGACGTCGAATCCCTCGTCGATCCAGCCCGTCAATCCGCCGATCATCAGCTTCACCGGCCGCCCGAGCGTCGCGAGCCGGATCGCGCCGCGGTGGGCGCCGTTGCAGTGCGGACCGGCGCAGTAGACGACGAACAGCGTGTCCATCGGGTACGCGGCCATCTTGCCCTCGGTGATCTTGCCGTGCGGCAGGCTCACCGCGCCGGGCACGTGGCCGCGGGCGTGGAGTTCGTGGCTGCGGACGTCGAGCAGCACGAAGTCCTCGACGCCGCGCGCGAACGCGTCGTGCACGTCCCAGCAGTCGGTCTCGAAGGCGAATGCCTGCGCGAAGTGCGCGAGCGCCTGGGCGCTGGGCGCGGCGGGAACGGCGGAGATGTTCGAGCTCATCGGGGTTTCCTTCAGCGGTAGGGTATCGATGAGGGTCAGTGTCGTGAGTTCCCCTGGATCGGGCGAGTGGCGGGAAAGACATTGACCGGTAACATCGCGCCATGCCACGTCAGACTGCCGATTCCCGATCCGGCGCCCGGCCCCCGCCCACCGCGACCACCCCGCCGAAGCCGCCCCTCGTCGCGATCCTCGCGTACGACCGGCTCTGCATGTTCGAGTTCGGCTGCGCCGTCGAGCTCTTCGCGCTCGACCGCCCGGAGCTCGGCGTCGCCTGGTACCGCCATGCGATCTGCGCCGCGGAGCCCGGCCCGTTGCGCGGGACCGGGGGCGTGCGCATCGAGGCCCCGCACACGCTGGCGATGCTGCGCCGCGCCGACACCATCGTCATTCCCGGCTGGCGCGACGCCGCCGAACGTCCGCCGGAGGCGCTGCTGGCCGCAATCCGCGCCGCCCATGCGCGCGGCGCCAGGCTGTGCACGATCTGCTCCGGCGTCTTCGTGCTCGCGCATGCGGGGTTGCTCGACGGCAGGCGCGCGACCACGCACTGGCGCTACGCGGAGCGCCTCGCCCGGGAGTTCCCGTCGATCGACGTCGACCCGTCCGCGCTCTATGTCGACGAAGGCACGCTGATCACCTCGGCGGGATCCGCTGCGGGGCTCGACATGCTGATGCACCTGGTGCGGCGCGACCACGGTCCGCGCATCGCCAACGCGGTGGCGCAGCGCCTGGTGATGTCGCCGCACCGCGACGGCGGACAGGCGCAGTTCGTGCCCCGGCCGATGCCGTCCGAGGAGGCCAGTCCCATCGCCGTGCTGCAGGATTGGCTGCGCGCGCATCCGCGCGGGGCGCACACCGTCGCGTCGATGGCCCGTCAGGCCGCGATGAGCGCGCGCACGCTGCAGCGCCGCTTCAAGGAGAGCACCGGCCTCGCGCCGCTCGAATGGCTGACCCGCGAGCGCGTCGCCATCGCGAAGGAGTTGCTGGAGACGCGCGAGGCGCTCGACGTCGAGGCGGTCGCGGACCTCGCCGGCCTGGGCTCGCCGGAGTCGATGCGGCGGCACTTCCGGCGGCTGGGGCTGCCCGCGCCGTCACGGTATCGGCGTCAGTTCGGCTGAACGCGCAGATCGTCAGCGGAACACGACGCAGGCGGCGCCCGGCATGGCGATGAAGCGGCCGTCGAAGCGCGGCAGCGCCGCGCCATCGAGTTCGAACACGCAGATCTGGTGACTGCGCTGCAGACAGACCCACAGTTCCCGGCCATCCGGACTGACGGTCGCGCTGCGCGGGTAGCTCCCCTGGGCCCAGACCTCGCCGCACCAGGAGGGCCGCCCCGCCTCGTCGAGATCGAAGACGGCGATCGCGTCATGCAGACGGTTCAGCGCGAACAGTCGACGGCCGTCCGCCGCCATGAGCAGATCCGACGCGTAGCTCAGGCCCTCGAATCCCGCCGGCAGGCTGCTGAGGCGCAGCCGATGCGTGAGATGTCCCGACTCGTCCAGGCCCACCCAGTCGAGCGCGTTCGCCTGCTCGTTGAGCAGGTAGACATGACCGTCGTTCCGGGGGTGGAACACGAAGTGACGCGGCCCGGAGCCTGCCGGAAGCACGAGGCCTTCCAGTTCGACAGGGTCTGTCGCGCCGGTCCCGACCCGCCACGCCCGAAGCAGATCGCGTCCGAGGTCCGTGGCCAGCATCAGCGGCCAGCGCGGATGGAAGCGGGCCATGTGCGCGTGCGCGGCCTCGCCCTCGGTTGCGTTCTCGGTCGCGGCGGCGCCGGCACCGGACCGGGGCGCGATGACGGCTTCCGGCGCCCGGAGCGCCCCATCCGCGCCGATCGCGGCCCGGCGCAAGGAGCCGTCGCCGTAGTGCGCGACCCACGCCGGCCCGCCCTCGACGCGGGCGTCGAACGCCAGATGCACCGGCAGCGCGCCGCCCGTCGCGTGCCGCGACAACAGGGTCAGCGCACCGTCCGCCGCATCGACCTCGAAGGTCGCGAGTTCGTGCCCGTCCTCCAGCAGGGCGTGCAGACGCCGGCCGCCGTCGGCCAGGTGCAACCACGTCGGGCTGCCCGGCACGGCCGCCGCGAGGCGCGCCTGCACGCGGCCGCCGGCGTCGCGCACCAGCGCGTGGATCCCGCCGCACTGCGGTGCGTAGCCGCCGGCGTAGGCGAACGGCAAGCCCTCGGGCGGGGGAGCGGGGATCATGGGCGTCGAGGGGGTCATCGCGCGTGACTTTACGGCCACAATGCCCTGTCACGACCAGCTCCAGCCCGCCTCGCCGGCGGGTGCCGCGCG
Organism: Roseateles chitinivorans; assembly: GCF_050632235.1. Taxonomy (GTDB): domain Bacteria; phylum Pseudomonadota; class Gammaproteobacteria; order Burkholderiales; family Burkholderiaceae_C; genus Roseateles; species Roseateles chitinivorans_A. Next base: position 6,458,324 of record NZ_CP192584.1, read on the forward strand.
TATGCGTTTCGACGTCCCGACGCTGTTCAGCCTGATGCTGATCCAGTCCCTGGTGCTGGCGCTGCTGCTGCCGCTGCTGCTCGGCTGGTGCGACAGCGTCGCCGCCCGTCGCGCGCAGCTCAGCGCGGCCGCGCAGGCCGCCGGCTGGGCCTTGCTGCTGTTGCCGCCCGACGGCATGCGACTGACCGCCATCGTCGCGCTCGGGCTGCTCAGCGTCAGCGTGACGCTGCTGTGGATGGCCGCCGATCGCTGGCTGCCCGGCCGCCTCGGCCGGCTCTTCCAGTACGGCATGCCGGTGCTCGTCATGGTCGGCTACGGCGCCGGCTGGGACAACTACGCGTTGCGCCTGGCCTGGTCCAACGGCTGCATCGGGCTGCAGATGCTGGCACTCGGGGCCAGCCTGATGCAGCCGATCAAGCGCGGTCCGGCCGGCAACCTGCGCTGGCGGCTGCTGTTCACCGTCAGCCTCGGCCTGCTGGCCGTCCTGAACCTGGCGCGCGCCTACCTGGCCGGCTTCGACACGGCCCATCTGCCCAGCTTCGATGCGCCGCACCCGCTCAACATGGCGTTCGCCGTCGTGGCCAACGTCTGCGTGCTGGCGGCCGCGATCGCGATCCTCGTGGCCTGGCGCGGCGAGAGCGAGGCCGAGCTGCGCCGCCTCACGCAGATCGACGCGGCCACCGGGCTGGCCAACCGCCGCGCCTTCCAGCAGCGCTCGGTGGACATGATCTCGATGGCGCGCCGCTACAGCGAGCCGCTGATGCTGGTCGTCATGGACGTGGACGGCTGCAAGGCGATCAACACCACGCACGGCGAGGCCAAGGGCGATCAGGCCCTCGCGCTCTTCGGCCGCTGCCTGGACGAACAGAAGCGCCTGGGCGACGTCGTCGCGCGCATCGACGGCCAGCGCTTCGCCGTGCTGATGGCGCGCTCGGACCTCGTCGGGCCGCCCGCGCTCGACCGGCGGCAGCGCGAGGCGCTGCTCGAACTCGCACCGCGCGAGCTCGGCTTCACGCTGGGCTACTCCGCCGGCTGGGCCAAGCTGCGCAACGGCGACCGCAACATCGAGGACCTCCTGCACCGCGCCGAGGCGGCGCTCTACGCCGCCAAACGCCAGGGAAAGGGGCGCCTGTGCGCCGAACCGGGGCTCGAGGCCGAGCTCAGCGTGGCCGTGCCCGCCTGAAGGCGGCCGCGCGCCCGGCGCCGGCGGCCGCGGCGGCGCCTGGACAGGGCCCGATCGGGCCCGGTTTCCCGGCTCGAAGGCTTCCGGACGTGACGCGTTTCACGCGCACCGCCCGGGTCGCGCGGCAATCGCCCAGTCGATGTGCCCCAGCGCCCGGTTGGCATGACGTTTGCGTCAGGGTTTTCCAGGTCCCAGCGCCCTCCACGAGAGGCTCGGGACGTCGTTGTACCCAGACCTGGAGTTCCCGCCATGCATGTCGCCCTCAGCCCCACGGCCGTTCACGCTCGAGCACCGCGCGCCCTCAATCCGCTGGCCAGCGATGCCGCCGCGTCGCAGCATCTGCAGCGCGCGCCGATGGAGGTCGTCAAGCTGACCTCCCGTGACCTGCAATGGCTGCCCGCCCTGACGACCCTGCTGATCGACAACGTCCATCTCGGCGCCACCCTGGGTTTCCTGGCCCCACTGTCGCGCTACCAGGCGCTCGACTACTGGCATGGCGTCTTCGCGCGGCTGGGCCAGCACCACATGCTGTGGATCGCCTGCGAGTCCGAAGGCCCCGGCCGTCTGCTGGGCGCCGTCCAGCTGTCGCTGTGCCCGCTGGCCAATGCGCACCACCGCGGGGAAGTCCAGCGGCTGATGGTGCACAGCCAGGAACGCAGCCGCGGCGTGGCAGGACAGCTGATGTCGCGCCTGGAATGCGCGGCGGCGACGCAGGGCCGTTTCCTGCTGCAGCTCGAGACCTGCGCCGATTCCCAGGCGGAAGCGGTGTTCGCGCACCTGGGCTGGCAGCGCGCCGGCCAGATCCCCGATCACTGCCACGGCGCCGAAGGCCAGCTGCAGGCCGCCGCGCTGTACTACAAGCGCCTGCCGCATCTGGTCTGAGCCTCTTCGCCGGGCGTGCGTGCGTCCGGCACGTCGCGCCCCCGCCCGATGGCACGCGCGTCAGCGCGTCGCCAGCAGACCCGCCAGCAGCGCCTCGACGCGCCTCGCCCGCGCCGCGGCGCCGCCCAGCGCGGCCAGCCCGCCCTGCTCCAGCATCACCAGGCCGTGCAGCCCGGCCCAGAGCGCCGCGGCGCGCGCGGCCGGCAACGCCGCCGGGGCGATCAGCCCGTCCAGGCCCGCGATCAACGATTCACGCAGGGCGACCGGCGTGTCCAGCATCAGCAGCCGGTAGTCGTGCGGGTGCTGCAAGCCCCAGTTCACGAAGGCCCTCGCCACCGCCGCGGCTTCGCCGCCTGAGGCCGCGCCGTCCGACGCCCCCTGCAGCCGCGTGAGCAGCGTCCGCAGGCTGTCATCGGCCAGACGGGCGAGCAACTCCCCCTTGTCGTGGAAGAAGCTGTAGAGCGTCGCGTGGGAGTACCCCACCGCCGCCCCCACGTCGCGCAGCGTCAACGCGTCCGCGCCGCGCTCGGCGAAGAGCTCGCGCGCCGCGGACAGGATCCCCGCTTCCAGCGCAAGCTTGTGCGCGGCGCGCCGCTGCTGGGAGGCGGTGGGCGGGACGCCCGCATCGAGGCCGGATGTCGCATCGGCGTCGAGGCCGAGATCGCCCTCGTGCTTCGCCTTGCGCTGCGCCTGCCGCTTGAGCGGTCCGTCCGGCCTGGCCACCTTCTGCCGCACACGCGGCTGCGGCTTGGCCTGGGGGCGCGCATCGGCCGAGCCCGCCGGCCCCGCCTGCACGACGCCCGGGGGTTGTGCAGGCCCTTCGGACCGCTCGGGCGCGGATCCGGCATCGGCGCGCGGCTGCCGCTTGTGGACTTGATAACCATTGGTTAGTATTTGATCGACGGTTTGAATGAAGACTGAACGATGCCACAACTGCCTGCGATTGACCATGCCAACGCGACGGCCGCAGTGCCGGTGCTCGAAGCCGTCCCGGTCACGCACCCCGATGCGGTGCTGTTGATGCACCAGCTCAACCAGCGGTTGGCCTCGCTCAGCGGCGACTCCGGCGCCAGCGGCTTCGAGGCCGCGTCGATGCCGGCGGGGCGTTCGGTGTTCCTCGTGGCACGGGGCGCGGATGGCGCGCTGCTCGGCTGCGGCGCGGTCCGCCCGCTCGCCCAGGCGGGCGGCGCACCGGTGGGCGAGCTCAAGCGGATGTTCGCCCGCGACGGCACCCGCGGCGTCGGGGCCGCGCTGCTCACGGCGCTGGAGCGCGAGGCCCTCGTCATGGGCTACCGCGCGATCTGGCTGGAGACGCGCCGCGTCAACGGACGCGCGCTGCGCTTCTATCGGCGGCACGGCTACTCGGAGATCCCCAACTACGGCAGCTACGTCGACCGCGAGGACGCGGTGTGCCTCGGCAAGTCCTTGCGGGTCGCCACCGCCGCCGTCGCCGCGCCAGTCCCCATCCTCTCGCCGTTGAAACCGGAACCCAAGGAATCCTCATGGACCTGATCGAACTGCGCGGCACCGACCGCGACTGGATGCCGGCGCTCGGCGAGCTGTTCTTCGATGTCGTCGACGGCGGCGGCTCGCTGGGGTTCCTCGAGGACGTCGACGAGGCGCAGATGCGCGAGTACTGGGAAGGCGTGTTCGATCAGCTCGGTCCGCGGCATCGGCTGTGGATCGCGCGCGACGGCGACCGCGCGCTCGGCACCGTTCAGCTGTCGATCTGCGGCAAGCCCAATCAGCGGCATCGCGGGGACGTGATGAAGCTGATGGTCCATCGCGACGCGCGGCGGCGCGGTGTCGCCGTCCAACTGATGGCCGCGCTGGAGCAGACCGCCCGGGACGCGGATCTCAGCCTGCTGACGCTCGACACCGAAGCCCGATCGGCCGCGGAGACCTTCTATCAATCACGAGGCTTCGAGCGCGCCGGCGAGATCCCGTTCTTCGCCGCCAATCCGCAAGGGGAGCTGCAGGCGACCGCGTTGTACTGGAAGCGGCTGGACTGAGCGGTCTTCAGCGCTTGCGCGCCTCAGCGTGACACGCGCATCAGCTTGCCGCCATCGGTCACCGTCAGCAACGCGCCGTCGCGCGCCTGGATCACGTCGCGGAAGCGCTCGCCGAGGTCCCCGAACATCTTCTCCTTGCCCGTGACCGTGTCGCCGTTCAGCGCGATGCGCCACAGCGCGGTGCCCGCCAGCGAGCCCGAGATCAGCTGCCCGCGCCATTCGGGGAACAGGCTGCCCGTGTAGAAGACCAGCCCCGCCGGCGCGATCGAGATCGGCGTCCAGGTGGTCAGCGGCTCGACGTAGGTCGGCGCATGCGTGCCCCCGCCGATCCGGCAGGCGTCGCCGACCGGCGAGCCGTACTCGCAGCCGTAGCTCTTGACCGGCCAGCCGTAGTTCTGGCCGGCGCGCGCGATGTTGACCTCGTCGCCGCCCTGCGGGCCGTGTTCGGTGATCCACAGCTCGCCGGTCTGCGGATGCAGCGCGGCGCCCTGGATGTTGCGGTGACCGTAGCTCCAGATGCCCGGCTTGGCGCCCGCGGCGAAGCTCGGGTTGTCCGCGGGGATGCTGCCGTCGCGATTCACGCGGATCACCTTGCCCAGCGTCTGCTGCAGGTCCTGCGACGGACTGCCCTTCATGCGCTCGCCCGTCGTGATGTAGAGCGTCTTGTCGCGCGCGAAGACCAGCCGCGAGCCGTAATGCCCGCTGCCGTCGACCTTCGGTGCCTGGCGGAAGATCACCTGCACGCCGGCGAGGGCGTCGCCCTCGAGACGCCCGCGCGCGACCGTCGTGCCGGCCTTGCCGGCCTCGGTGCCGGTGCCCGCTTCCGAGTAGGAGAAATAGACCCAGTTGTTGCCGGCGGTCGCGAAGTCGGGATCGATCGTGATGCCGAGCAGTCCGCCCTGCCCGCTGTCGAGCACCTTGGGCACGCCGGAGATCGTCGCCTCCGTCTTGCCGGCCGCGGACAGGCGCACGAGGGTGCCGCCCTTCTGCGTCACCAGCAGCCGGCCGTCGGGCAGCTGCACGAGGCCCCAGGGGCGATCGAGCGTGCTGTTCAAGGTCTGCATCGACGGCGCCGCCGCGCCGCCGCCGGGCTGGGCCGGCGCGGCGGTGTCGTCACCGCCGGCGCTCGCGCCGCTCCCTCCGCCACAGGCCGTGGCCGCCATCGCGACCGCCAGCGTCGACATCCATTCCGCCACGCTCATGCCCGTTCTCCTTGTGCTGATCGATGGGGCCGGCCGAGGAACCGGCCACCCACGACGGCGTCACGACGCCGTGAAGACGACGAGTCTAGGCCGGCCCCGCGTCGGAGTTGCAAGCGGATGCAATCGGTCCGCCCATGCCCCTCCCTTGTGAAGGCCGGGCGCTTCCTCTACGCTGGCCGCAGTCCGGCTCCAGACCCACGTCCAACTCTTGCCTGAGAGGAACGAGCCATGTCCCCCACTCCCTCCCCCGACACGGAAGGCCCCCCGCCGGCAGCCCAGGCGGCGCCGCGGTGCCGCGGCATCCCGGCATCGCGGCGATCCGCACCCTCGCGCTGGCGGGTCCGGCCGGCGCCGGCAAAACCACGCTGGCCGAGGCCCTGCTGCTGAAGGCCGGCGCCCTCAAGACCGCCGGCAGCATCGAGAAAGGCAGCACGGTCAGCGACCACGATCCGCTCGAGAAACGGATGCTGCATTCGCTGCAGGCCTCGCAGATGCACATCACGCACGAGGGCCTGCGCATCCATCTGCTCGACACGCCCGGCGCGCCCGATTTCATCGGGCAGGCGCTGCCGGCGCTCGAGGCGGTCGAGACGGTCGCCGTCGTCATCAACGCGCAGAACGGCCTCGAACTGATGGTGCGCCGGATGATGGACGCGGCGGCCGGACGCGACCTCACACGGCTGATCATCGTCAACAAGATCGATGCGCCCGGCGTCGACGCGCAGGCGCTGCTCGGTCAGCTCCAGGAGGCCTTCGGTCGCGAATGCCTGCCGCTGAACCTGCCCGCCGCGGGCGGCACCCGGGTGCAGGACTGCTTCTTCGGCTGCAGCGGCGAGAGCGACTTCGGCTCGGTCGACGCGGCGCATCGCGCGCTCGTCGAGCAGGTCGTGGAGGTCGATCCGGACTTCGTCGACCGCTACCTCAACGACGGCGACGTGCCGGCCACCGAGCTGCACGCACCGCTGGAACAGGCCTTTCGCGAGGGGCATCTGATCCCCGTCTGCTTCGTGTCCGCGCGCACCGGCGCGGGCGTGGCGGAGCTGCTCGACGTGATCGAGAAACTGCTGCCCAACCCCTATGAGGCCAATCCGCCGCAGTTCATGCGACGCGAGGGCGACGAGGCGGAACCGCTGATCGTCGCGATGGATCCGGCGCAGCACGTCGTCGCGCACGTCTTCAAGATCCAGTCCGATCCCTACCTCGGCAAGCTTGCGATGCTGCGCGTCCACCAGGGCACGCTGAGGAAGAACGCCCAGCTCTTCGTCGGTCATGCGCGCAAGGCGGTGCGGGTGGCGCATCTGTTCATGCTGCAGGGCAAGGAGCACGTGGAGATCGAGCAGGCGCTGCCCGGCGACCTGTGCGCGCTGGCCAAGATCGACGAGCTGCATTACGACGCGGTGCTGCACGACGCACAGGAGGACGAGCACCTGCACCTGGCGCCGATCGCGCTGCCGACCCCGGTGCACGGCGTGGCGATCCGGCCGAGCCGGCATGGCGACGAGCAGCGGCTGTGGGAGGTGTTGACGCGCCTGGTCGAGGAGGATCCCTGCCTGCGCCTGGAGCGCGGCGGCAACGAGGAAGGGCTCGGCCCGCAGGGCGAGGAGACGCTGGTCTACGGGCTGGGCGAGCTGCACCTGCGGGTACTGCTGGACCGGCTCAAGGAGACCTACAAGTTCGACGTCCAGACCCAGCCGCCGCGGATCGCCTACCGCGAGACGATCTCGGCGAAGGCGGAAGGCCATTACCGTCACAAGAAGCAGACCGGCGGCGCAGGCCAGTTCGGCGAGGTGTGGCTGCGTGTCGAGCCGTTGGAGCGCGGCGCCGGCTTCGAGTTCCGCGACGAGGTCAAGGGCGGCACGATCCCGGGCCAGTTCATGCCAGCGGTCGAGAAGGGCGTGCGGCAGGCGCTGGCGCAGGGCGTCGTGGCCGGATATCCGGTCGTCGACCTGCGGGTGACGGTCTTCGACGGGAAACACCATTCGGTGGACTCCAAGGAAGTCGCCTTCATCACGGCGGGCAAACGGGCGCTGATCGCGGCGGTGCGCGAGGCCCGGCCGGTGGTGCTGGAGCCGATCGTTCAGGTCGAGATCAGCGCGCCGGAAAGCGCCACCGGCGACATCACCGGCGACCTGGCGTCGCGACGCGGCCAGGTGCTCGGGACGCGCGGCAGCGTGCCGGGACAACTCGGCGTCGACGGGCTGGTGCCGCTGGCGGAGCTCAGCGCCTACCAGAACCGCCTCAACGCGATGACCAGCGGCCAGGGGCGCTACACGATGGTGCTGTCCCACTACGAGGCGGTGCCCCCCAATACGCAGGCGCAACTGGCGGCGGGCTACCACCTGAAGGAGGAGGAATAGCCCCCGGAGGTCGCGGGGCGCTCGTCCCGTAGCGCTACCACGCCGATGGGCACGGCGCGAGCCCCGGGGCGGGGCCCGGCGGTTTGTGAACGAAGCTTTATCATCGGGGGATGTGTTCCGCCCACCGAGACGTCGCGCAGATCCGCCTGGACAACGCGATGCGCTTGTTCGACGAGTTTGTCTCCGCCACGATCAAACACCCCGATGCCGCCGCCCTGCGCGGCCTGGAGCGCCGTTTCGCCGAGCGCCTGCAGATCCAGCCCAGCTACTGGAGCCAGATCAAGAGCCGGTCGCGGCAGATCGGGGAGCGGCTGGCGCGCCAGTTCGAACAGCTGACCCACAAGCCCAACGGCTGGATGGACCAGGAACACGGTCCGCTCGGCACCGCCGCACCGGCGCTCGGCGGTACCTCGCAGGGCAACGCGGCTTTATCGAGCACGAGCCGGCCCGCCTCGGCGGACAGTTCCCCCAGCCTGCCCCAGGACGACGACGAGCGCTTCATCGTCGGCCTGGTGCTGACCTACTACCGCCGGCATCCGCAACGGGCGCGCACGCGCCTGCTGGACCTGCTGGGCGAGGTGCTCACCCCGCCCGCGCCGAATGCGCCCCCGGCGCCGGCCCCCAAGGCTGCCGCGCCCGCGACCTCCGATGTCGACGACTGGCACAAGCTGCAGCGGAGCATCGCCCCGCTGAAGGCCAAGAAGCGCTGACGCGCTTCCTCCGCACGCCCTGCTCCTGATCCGATCGCGCCGGCAAGGTGGGCGCACGCCTGCGCGCGTCCCGTCGCCCTGGGACAACGTCCGAGCAAAATCACTTGCGCTTGATAATCAGATGTTTATCATTTGCGCAACTTTTGAGCCCCGCCGCAACGGCAGCGCAGTCAGGCGCCGTTCCGGGACCGAGGCGCTCATGCCCTTTCGACCCCATTCCCGTCCGTCCACAGGAGGCTGCCATGGCCCAGTTCACCACTCCCCGTCCGCGTCTCGCCATCACACCGCGCAAGCCGCGCAATCCCTTCGTGGCCCTGAGCCACGGCCGTTCCGCGGGCCGTCACGGCCCCTCCGCCGGCGGCCGCCGCCAGCAGGAACAGCAGGCCCTGAAGCGCGCACTTCAGCGGCACGACGACTTCAGCCCTTGAACGGGTAGCCTCCGACGGAACGGGATGTCTTCCCGGTCCGGCGCAGGCCGCCCAGGGAGACAAGAAATGCAAGAGATCACCTTGATGCCGGGCCGCATGCATGGCCTGGTCCGTCAGCAAAGCCTGCGGGGCTGGCTGGCGATCCTGCTGCTCAGCGCCGGCGGGCGCCTGATCAGCTGGGCCTGGCACGTCGCCCCGGCGGCGCGCCGGGAGGAGCCGGCCGCGGGGCTGGAGTTCCATGCCGACGCCGACGGCTCCGGCCGGATCTACGTCGACGGCCAACTGCAGGGCACCCTCGCGGGTGTGCAACGGCTGTGATGCCGCTCTGGCTCGCGGTCGCCGTGGCCGCGGTGGGGATCAAGCTCGCGGGGGCCGAGCCGATATACGATGGACAACGTTCACCGTGCATCGCCGCCCACGCGACGACCCCGCTTCATGACCCAGAGCGCTCCGCCCGCTGCGTCTGCCCCGTCCGGGAACGGGCCGGGGAATCCGCCGATTCCCTCCCCGGCTCCGGTGCCGCGGCAGCCGTTCCAGCCGCTGATCCGGCCTCTGCCGGATCTGGCGGCGTGGACCGCCCGCTTCCGCGACATGGAGATCCCGGTGCTGGCCAGCACGGCCGAGCAGCTGGAACTCTGGCGCGCGAATGAGGACGCGGTCGACGCGCACCTGCTCGGCGAGTTCCTGAGCAAGGACCCGCTGATGACGCTCAAGCTGCTGGCGCATGCCGCGTCGCAGCGCTCCAGCCGGCTGCTGACCGACACCGAGACGGTCACGGCCGCGCTGGTGCTGATGGGCATCACCCCCTTCTTCAAGGCCTTCGGTGAGCAGCCGACGGTCGAGCAGCGCCTGGCGGACCGGCCGGATGCGCTCGCCGGCATCCAGCGTGTGCTGCATCGCGCCGAACGCGCGGCCCGCTTCGCGCTGGGCTTCGCCGCGCACCGCGCCGACCCGGACGCGGCCGTCGTCCACAGCGCCGCGCTGCTGCACGATTTCTCCGAGATGCTGCTGTGGTGCGAGGCGCCCGACCTGGCGCTCGAGATCCAGCGTCGTCAGGAAGCGGACCCGACGTTGCGCAGCGTCGCCGCGCAGCGCGCGGTGCTCAACGTGGAGCTCGGCGATCTGGAGCAGGCGCTGATGCGCACCTGGCACCTGCCAGAGCTGCTCGCCCACATCGTCGACGACAAGAAGGTCCACGACCCGCAGGTCCGCAGCGTGATGCTGGCAGTTCGTCTGGCGCGGCACACGGCGCAGAGCTGGGAGAACCCGGCCGTGCCGGACGATCTCATCGAGATCGGCGAGCTGATGAGCCTCTCTCCGGCCCACACGCTGAAACTCGTCCACGAGGTCGACGGCGTCGTCTGATCCTCGCGCGGCGTTACGCTGTCCGCTTCACAAGACGCGGACACCGCGAGGAGACAGCACCATGGCCGGCCCCGATCAAGCGTTCTGGCAACAACGGTTCGAGACCGGACAGACCGGGTGGGATCGTGGCGGCCCGCATCCGCAGCTGGCGGTCTGGTTGAGCGAAGGCCTGCTCGGCCAGGGCCAGCGGATCGTGGTGCCGGGCTGCGGTCGGGGTCATGAACTTGCGGTGCTGGCCCGGGAAGGCCTCGACGTGACCGGGCTCGACTACACGCCGGCCGCCGTCGAAAGCGCCCGCGCCAAGCTCAAGGACGGGCATCTGCCGGGTCGCGTGGAGCAGGCGGACGTCCTGGCCTGGCGTCCGGATCAAGCGCTCGACCTCGTCTACGAACAGACCTGCCTCTGCGCGCTGCACCCCGATCAATGGACGACCTATGCCGAGCAACTGCAGCGCTGGCTGAAGCCCGGCGGACGGCTGCTGGCGCTGTTCATGCAGGCCCGTCGCGAAGAGTCCGAGCAGGGTCAGGTCATCGGCCCGCCGTACCACTGCGACATCAACGCGGTGCGCGCGCTGTTCCCGCTTGCGCTGTGGAAGTGGCCCGCGCCTCCCTACGCGCAACGGCCCCACGAGCGCGGGTGGTTCGAGTTGGCAGTGGTGCTGGAACGCCGCTGACGGCGCGTCCGGTCACACCGGCAACGCGGTCGTGTTCTTCAGCCGGTCGAGCACGAAGCTCGTCTTGCAATCCTGCACGCTGGGATGGCGCAGCAGCGTGTCGCTGATGAAGCGTGCGTAGTGGCCCATGTCCTCGACCAGCACGCGCAAGAGGTAGTCCATCTCCCCCGTCAGGGCGGCGCATTCCACCACTTCGGGCCAGGTCTGGACGGCGGCCCGGAACAGGTCCATCGGCGTGCGCTTGTGGCTCTCGGTGTGCTTCTCGAGCCGGACGTTGATGTAGGCCGTGAGCCCGAGCCCGACACGCTCCGGATTCACCAGGGCCACGTACGCGGTGATCACGCCGTCTTCTTCCAGCCGCCGGACCCGCCGCAGCACGGCGGACGACGACAGGTTGACCTGCGCCGCCAGCGCGTCGTAGGTCATGCGGCCGTCGGCCTGAAGGGCGTGGAGGATGCGTCGGTCGATCGCATCAAGCTCGATCTGCTTGTCCATGGCCGGATTCTTGCAGGATTCCTGCGCATCACCCCGTGTCCACGACGTGGATCGCAGAAATCCTGCGCTTCCCACCTTCTACAGTGACGCCATCGCATTCCTGACCAGATCCCCTTGATCGGGGTTTCGGAGACACACATGGCATTCACCCCCTGGGACAACCCGATGGGCACCGACGGCTTCGAGTTCATCGAGTTCGCGGCCCCCGATCCCGCTGCGCTCGGCGCGCTGTTCACCTCGATGGGCTTCGTCGCCGTCGCCCGCCACCGCCACAAGGACGTGACCCTGTATCGCCAGGGCGATGTGAACTTCATCATCAACGCCGAGCAGGACGCGTTCGCGCAGCGCTTCGCGCGCATGCACGGCCCGTCGATCTGCGCGATCGCGTTCCGCGTCAAGGACGCCGCCTTCGCCTATCGCCGCGCGCTGGAGCTGGGCGCCTGGGGCTTCGACAACAAGGCCGGCCCGATGGAGCTGAACATCCCGGCGATCAAGGGGATCGGCGACTCGCTGATCTACTTCGTCGACCGCTGGCAAGGCAAGAACGGTGCGGCCGCTGGCGAGATCGGCAACATCAGCATCTACGACGTGGACTTCGTGCCGGTGCTCGACGGCGACGGCAAGCCGGTGCAGTCGACGCCGACGGGCCACGGCCTGACCTACATCGATCACCTGACCCACAACGTCTTCCGCGGCCGCATGAAGGAATGGGCGGAGTTCTACGAGCGCCTGTTCAACTTCCGCGAGGTCCGCTACTTCGACATCGAGGGCAAGTTGACCGGCCTGAAGTCCAAGGCGATGACCAGCCCCTGCGGCAAGATCCGGATCCCGATCAACGAGAGCAGCGACGACAAGAGCCAGATCGCGGAATACCTGGACCTGTACCACGGCGAAGGCATCCAGCACGTGGCGCTGGGCACCGACGACATCTACGGCACGGTCGAGGGGATGAAGGACACCGGCGTGGTCTTCCAGGACACGATCGAGACCTACTACGACCTGGTCGCCAAGCGCCTGCCCGAGCACAACGAGAACCTGGACGAACTGCGCCGCCTGCGCATCCTGATCGACGGCGCCGCCCACCAGGGTGCGCCGCATGAGTTGCTGCTGCAGATCTTCACCAAGGAAGTGATCGGCCCGATCTTCTTCGAGATCATCCAGCGCAAGGGCAACGAGGGCTTCGGCGAAGGCAACTTCAAGGCGCTGTTCGAGAGCATCGAACTCGATCAGATCCGCCGCGGCGTTCTGAAGGCCGACGCCTGATCGCGGCCTGATTCAGCCGGCCCGGCTCACCGTCTGGAGTGAGCCGAGGGCAGGCTCTTCGAGCAGTTGCAGCGCCCGCTCGAAGGCCTGCGGCTCGAACACCAGTTGCAGATGTCCACGCGCCGGGAGGTGCAGGACACGGGCGCCGGGCAGGATCGCCGTCTCCGCCGGGAACACGATCTGGTCGCAGTGCCCGTACAGGCAGTCGAAATGGCCACCGAACTGTGCCGGCTCATCGCGCGCCATCTGGTTCAGCCATTCCGAATCGCCTCGCATCTGACGGGCGTTCTCCGTGGTGCCGAGCTTCGCCAGCAACGTGCCGTGATGGGGGTCCCCAGCGTCAGGATGCGATGGATGCGGTCGAATGCGTGGCCCTGACTGCGCCACCAGGCGCGGGCGCTCAGGCCGCCCATGCTGTGCGCGACGATCAGCGGCGCCAGGCCGGTGCGTTCCTGCAGCGTGCGCATGGCTGCGTCGATCTGGGGGGCGTAGCGGTCGATCGAGCCGAACGCCGGCTCCTGCGTCACCGCGATGAAGGGGACGCCTCGCGCGCGCAACGCCCTCATCCAGACGTTCCACATGCCACGGTTGCAGTTGTAGCCGTGGAGGAGCACGACACCGCGGCGACCGTGCGCCTGGGCCGCCTCGGGCACCAGATCGGGCTCCTGGTGCTCGGCCCACGGCTGTTGCCAGCAGAACACCTTCGTCACGACGACGACCTCGCGCCACCAGGCTTCCAACAAGTCTCCCAACGGCGCGGTCGGCAGCCCCGGCGCCGGCGGCACGACGCGAAGCACGAGGAAGTGGGGCAGCATCGTCAGTGGCGGTCCGAGCACGAACAACGCCAGCACCGCGATGCCGGTCCAGGCGCCCCAGTGAACACCCGCCCACAGGGCCAGCAGCGGACCGACGATCCAACGGAACAGGGAAAAGAGGCGCTGCAGCCGGCCGTTCATCCGGACTCCCGGGCAAAGGGTCGAGTGTAGAGGCGGGCCCGACCTGGGCTTCGCTTCGGAAAATTCTGAGATCGCCGTCGCCACGCCTCGGAACAGCGGCGTTGTCCCTCACGTGACGAGCCTGCCTAGGGCATCCCCGCTACGACGAGGCGGTGCCAGCCGCCAGCATCGGCAGTTCCTCCGGGGCACGCCCCTCCACACATCAAGAACGCGACGAGGAGACATGACAGCAACGCACACCGACAAGCCCTGGCTGAAGAACTATCCGCCCGGCGTTCCCGCAGAGATCCCCGTCGACATCTATCCCTCGTTGGTGGCCCTTCTGGAGGAAGCGTTCCGCAAGCACGCCCGCCGTGACGCCGCGGCCTGCATGGACCAACGCCTGACTTTCGCGCAGGTGGACGAGCTGTCGACCGCACTGGGGGCTTGGCTGCAGCAGCGCGGCCTGTCCCGCGGCGCGCGCGTGGCCATCATGATGCCCAACGTCCTGCAGTACATGGTGACGATCGCCGCGATCCTGCGCGCCGGCTATGTCGTGGTGAACGTCAATCCGCTGTATACGCCTCGCGAGCTCGAGCATCAGCTGAAGGACTCCGGTGCCGAGGCGATCATCGTGCTCGAGAACTTCGCCAAGACCTTGTCGGAGGTCATCGACCGGACGCAGGTCAAGCATGTGGTGCTGACGGGCCTGGGCGACATGCTCGGTTGGTGGCGCGGCCCGCTGATCAATTTTGCGGTCCGGCATGTCAAGAAGATGGTGCCGGAATTCCGGCTGCCGCTCACGGGGGCCGCACCGTCACGCGTTTCAACCAGGCACTGGCAGAAGGCGCCGGAATGTCGCTCAAACCGGTCCAGGTGGGGGCCGAAGATCCAGCCTTCCTCCAGTACACCGGCGGCACCACCGGGTTGTCGAAAGGCGCGACATTGCTTCATCGCAATGTCGTCGCCAACATCCTGCAGAGCGAAGCGTGGTTCGCGCCGATGCTCGGCAAGCTCGGCGACAAACCCCTGACCATCGTCTGCGCGCTGCCGCTGTATCACATCTTCGCGTTGACGGCCTGCTACATGCTGGGCGCCCGCATGGGGATCATGAATCTCCTGATCCCCAATCCACGCGATATCCCAGGCTTCATTGCGACCTTGCGCAATTACCGAGTGAACATGTTTCCGGCGGTCAATACGCTGTTCAATGCCTTGGCCAACGATCCGGCGTTTGCCAAGCTCGACTTCAGCGAATTGGTGATTTCGAACGGCGGGGGCATGGCGGTTCAGCAAGCCACTGCGGAGAAATGGGCCCGCATCACCGGGTGCCCCGTCGTCGAAGGGTATGGTCTGTCGGAAACCTCGCCCGTTGCGACGATCAATCGACTCGATCTGGATCAGTTCAACGGTTCGATCGGCCTGCCAGTCCCGAACACCGAGATCGCCATCCGAGACGACGAAGGCAACGACATGCCGCTCGGACAGCGTGGTGAGATCTGCATCCGCGGGCCGCAGGTGATGGCTGGATATTGGAATCGCCCCGAAGATACCGCGCAGGCCATCGGCCCGGACGGCTTCTTCAAGACCGGAGACATCGGCGTCATGGATGCCGACGGCTTCACCCGGATCGTCGATCGCAAGAAGGACATGATCCTGGTGAGCGGATTCAATGTTTACCCCACCGAGATCGAGCAAGTCGTGAATCTGCACCCCGGCGTGCTGGAGTGCGCCGCGATCGGTGTACCCGATCAACACTCCGGCGAGGCGGTGAAACTCTTCGTCATCAAGAAGGACTCGGCGCTTGCTGAGGAAGATCTATCCTCGTACTGCCACAAACAGCTGACGGGCTACAAGCGCCCCAAATACATCGAGTTCCGGGATGAACTGCCGAAAACAAACGTCGGAAAGATTCTTCGGCGCGAGCTACGTCAATAGTGACTCGGCCTACCCAGTATTCTCGCGACCATGAATCAGCCCCCTCCGACTCCAGCCCATATCACTGTGCTGGAGCGAGGGTGGCTGTCATCCAACAATATCCTGCTGCATGGAGCGACACCGAGCGAAGGGGCGGTGTTAGTCGATACTGGCTACTTCTGCCACCGTGAGCAGACGCTCGCACTGCTCTCCAACGCGCTGCGGCCGCAAGAAACCGTTCGGTGCATCGTCAATACCCATCTGCACTCTGATCACTGCGGTGGGAATCGAGCAATCTCAGAGCGGTATCAATGCCCAATCCTGATACCACCGGGTGAGTTCTCGGCCATAGAGCGTTGGGACGATTCGGTGCTGAGTTATCACGCGACCGGCCAACAGTGCGAGCGTTTCAATCCCAGTGGCAAACTGATGCCGGGCCAAACGCTCAAGCAAGGACGATTCGAGTGGCAGATTCATGCGGCGCCAGGCCATGATCCCCATTCCGTGATCCTTTTCGAACCCGAAAGCGGCACGCTCATTTCAGCTGACGCACTGTGGGAACGAGGATTCGGGATCATCTTCCCGGAACTCGACGGGACCCACGCATTCCTGGAAGTCGAGGCCACGCTCGACATCATCGAGGGCCTTCGGCCAAAGCTCGTCATTCCGGGCCACGGCGCGCCATTTCAGGATGTCCAGACCGCCTTGCTTTCCGCCCGAGAGCGGCTGCGGTACTTTCAACGCAAGCCGGAGCGACACGCATTCAACGCCGCCAAAGCGTTGACCGTATTCCACATGTTAGAGACCCAAAAGAGCTCGACGGAAGATCTGCTGGCGTGGCTCCAGAGAACTCCAATTCTCGCCAGCACATGGCAACGGTTCTTTGGCACAACGCCATTCGTCGAGTGGACCTTGCAACTGGTCCAGGAACTCGTGCACTCCGGTGCGTTGCAACAAGAATCGACATCAATATCCGTGCGCGGCCGGTGAATCCAAAAGGCCATTCAGAAAAAGCAAAACCCCTCGATCATTGCTGACCGAGGGGTTTGGCGGGATATTAGCCTGACGATGACCTACTTTCACACGGGAATCCGCACTATCATCGGCGCTGAGTCGTTTCACGGTCCTGTTCGGGATGGGAAGGGGTGGGACCGACTCGCTATGGTCATCAGGCTTGACTGGTTGGCTTGCTGAGGAGCTCAGCAGGCCCAATTCGGTAGAGTCAAATCAGCTTGGTTTGATTGCGTCTTCAGGGATTGAAGAACGGTTTTGATCGGGCATTCCCAGCATAAGCGGGATGCGCTGCGATCTGTGTGACCACTCACCTTGACGTTTTGAGTGTCAAAGTTATAGGGTCAAGCCTCACGGGCAATTAGTACTGGTTAGCTTAACGCATTACTGCGCTTCCACACCCAGCCTATCAACGTCCTGGTCTTGAACGACCCTTCAGGGGGCTCTAGGCCCCGGCAAGACTCATCTTGAGACGAGTTTCCCGCTTAGATGCTTTCAGCGGTTATCTCTTCCGCACTTAGCTACTCGGCGATGCCACTGGCGTGACAACCGATACACCAGAGGTGCGTCCACTCCGGTCCTCTCGTACTAGGAGCAGGCTCTCTCAATCTTGCAGCGCCCACGGAAGATAGGGACCAAACTGTCTCACGACGTTTTAAACCCAGCTCACGTACCTCTTTAAATGGCGAACAGCCATACCCTTGGGACCGGCTACAGCCCCAGGATGAGATGAGCCGACATCGAGGTGCCAAACACCGCCGTCGATATGAACTCTTGGGCGGTATCAGCCTGTTATCCCCAGAGTACCTTTTATCCGTTGAGCGATGGCCCTTCCATACAGAACCACCGGATCACTTTGTCCTACTTTCGTACCTGCTCGACTTGTCAGTCTCGCAGTCAAGCACGCTTATGCCAATGCACTATCAACACGATTTCCGACCGTATTTAGCGTACCTTCGAACTCCTCCGTTACACTTTGGGAGGAGACCGCCCCAGTCAAACTGCCCACCATACACTGTCCCCAACCCGGATAACGGGCCAAGGTTAGAACCTCAAACACACCAGGGTGGTATTTCAACGTTGGCTCCACCTGATCTAGCGACCAGGTTTCAAAGCCTCCCACCTATCCTACACAGATCTGTTCAAAGTCCAATGTAAAGCTACAGTAAAGGTTCATGGGGTCTTTCCGTCTTTCCGCGGGGAGATTGCATCATCACAAACATTTCAACTTCGCTGAGTCTCTGGAGGAGACAGTGTGGCCATCATTACTCCATTCGTGCAGGTCGGAACTTACCCGACAAGGAATTTCGCTACCTTAGGACCGTTATAGTTACGGCCGCCGTTTACTGGGACTTCAGTCAAGAGCTTGCACCCCATCATTTAATCTTCCAGCACCGGGCAGGAGTCACACCCTATACGTCGACTTTCGTCTTTGCAGAGTGCTGTGTTTTTAATAAACAGTTGCAGCCACCGATTCTCTGCGGCCTCATTGGGCTAACCAAGTAAATGGATCACCTACTAAAGGCACACCTTCTTCCGAAGTTACGGTGTCAATTTGCCGAGTTCCTTCTCCAGAGTTCTCTCAAGCGCCTTAGAATACTCATCTCGCGCACCAGTGTCGGTTTGCGGTACGGTCGTCAATAGCTGAAGCTTAGTGGCTTTTCCTGGAAGCAGGGTATCACTCACTTCGTCTGCAAGCAGACTCGTTATCACCCCTCATCTAAGCCCGGCGGATTTGCCTACCAGGCACGACTACAGGCTTGAACCGGGACATCCAACACCCGGCTGAGCTAACCTTCTCCGTCCCCACATCGCACTATTGATCGGTACAGGAATATTGACCTGTTTCCCATCAGCTACGCATCTCTGCCTCGCCTTAGGGGCCGACTCACCCTACGCCGATGAACGTTGCGTAGGAAACCTTGCGCTTTCGGCGAGGGGCTTTTCACCCCCTTTAACGCTACTCATGTCAGCATTCGCACTTCTGATACCTCCAGCAGGCCTCACGACCCACCTTCACAGGCGTACAGAACGCTCTCCTACCACGCACAGTAAACTGTGCATCCGCAGCTTCGGTAACTGGCTTAGCCCCGTTACATCTTCCGCGCAGGACGACTCGATCAGTGAGCTATTACGCTTTCTTTAAATGATGGCTGCTTCTAAGCCAACATCCTGACTGTTTTAGCCTTCCCACTTCGTTTCCCACTTAGCCAATTTTAGGGACCTTAGCTGGCGGTCTGGGTTGTTTCCCTCTTGAGTCCGGACGTTAGCACCCGGTGCTCTGTCTCCCAAGCTGTACTCTTCGGTATTCGGAGTTTGCATAGGTTTGGTAAGTCGCCATGACCCCCTAGCCTAAACAGTGCTCTACCCCCGAAGGTAATACTTGAGGCACTACCTAAATAGTTTTCGGAGAGAACCAGCTATCTCCAGGTTTGTTTAGCCTTTCACCCCTATCCACAGCTCATCCGCTAGTTTTGCAACACTAGTCGGTTCGGACCTCCAGCACCTGTTACGGTACCTTCATCCTGGCCATGGATAGATCACCTGGTTTCGGGTCTACACCCAGCGACTAATTCGCCCTATTCGGACTCGATTTCTCTACGGCTACCCTATTCGGTTAACCTCGCCACTGAATGTAAGTCGCTGACCCATTATACAAAAGGTACGCAGTCACCCTTGCGGGCTCCTACTTTTTGTATGCATGCGGTTTCAGGATCTATTTCACTCCCCTCCCGGGGTTCTTTTCGCCTTTCCCTCACGGTACTTGTTCACTATCGGTCGATTACGAGTATTTAGCCTTGGAGGATGGTCCCCCCATATTCAGACAGGATTTCACGTGTCCCGCCCTACTCTATTCGTGCCTAGTTCCACAATCGACATTTCTCATACGGGGCTATCACCCGCTATGGCCGGACTTTCCATTCCGTTCTGATATGCCAACTGCTAAAACACGAGGGCTACTCCGATTTCGCTCGCCACTACTTTCGGAATCTCGGTTGATGTCTTTTCCTCGAGCTACTGAGATGTTTCAGTTCACCCGGTTCGCCTCGCATACCTATGTATTCAGTATGCGATACCTCTAAACGAGGTGGGTTTCCCCATTCGGAAATCTCCGGATCAAAGCTTATTTGCCAGCTCCCCGAAGCTTATCGCAGGCTATCACGTCCTTCGTCGCCTGTAATCGCCAAGGCATCCACCACATGCACTTAGTCACTTGACCCTATAACTTTGACATCCGCAGATGTCGTCAAGGACAGATGCTCAACAACTTGAGCATTTATTTGAGTATCACGCGTTCGCCGTTCTTCAATTTCTACTCTTTTCAGAGTTGAAGTTTGTTGACGCAATCAAATGTCGCTGGCGGCACGGTGCCGGTCACCCCTTTACGAGTGCCGAGCTTTCCGCCAGCAACGCTGATTCGACTCTACGAATTGTTAAAGAACAACAGCCGACTAAAAAGTCGAGACTGGCAAACCACAACGTCATTCTTGACGCTGTGGTTTGCCAACCTTGTGAAGTGATTGGTGGAGGATGACGGGATCGAACCGACGACCCCCTGCTTGCAAAGCAGGTGCTCTCCCAGCTGAGCTAATCCCCCAAGATCTTGACGATCATCGTGGTGGGTCTGGCTGGATTCGAACCAGCGACCCCCGCCTTATCAAGACGGTGCTCTAACCGACTGAGCTACAGACCCACGCGTTTCTTGCGTGCTCCTGCAATCGCGCCAACCGGCAAGGCCAGCTCGCCAGGCTCACGCGTTTTCTCACTCACTGTTGTGTGTCTACAGCCGATAAGTGTGGGCGCGCTGAACTCGCTTATGTGGACTCGACTCAATTCTCTGACCTAGGCCAGACAACGGTCTCGTCATCTCTAGAAAGGAGGTGATCCAGCCGCACCTTCCGATACGGCTACCTTGTTACGACTTCACCCCAGTCACGAACCCTGCCGTGGTAATCGCCCTCCTTGCGGTTAGGCTAACTACTTCTGGCAGAACCCGCTCCCATGGTGTGACGGGCGGTGTGTACAAGACCCGGGAACGTATTCACCGCGGCAAGCTGATCCGCGATTACTAGCGATTCCGACTTCACGCAGTCGAGTTGCAGACTGCGATCCGGACTACGACCGGGTTTCTGGGATTAGCTCCCCCTCGCGGGTTGGCAGCCCTCTGTCCCGGCCATTGTATGACGTGTGTAGCCCTACCCATAAGGGCCATGATGACCTGACGTCATCCCCACCTTCCTCCGGTTTGTCACCGGCAGTCTCATTAGAGTGCCCTTTCGTAGCAACTAATGACAAGGGTTGCGCTCGTTGCGGGACTTAACCCAACATCTCACGACACGAGCTGACGACGGCCATGCAGCACCTGTGTCCAGGTTCTCTTTCGAGCACTCCCACATCTCTGCAGGATTCCTGGCATGTCAAGGGTAGGTAAGGTTTTTCGCGTTGCATCGAATTAAACCACATCATCCACCGCTTGTGCGGGTCCCCGTCAATTCCTTTGAGTTTCAACCTTGCGGCCGTACTCCCCAGGCGGTCAACTTCACGCGTTAGCTACGTTACTGAGAAGAAACCCTCCCAACAACCAGTTGACATCGTTTAGGGCGTGGACTACCAGGGTATCTAATCCTGTTTGCTCCCCACGCTTTCGTGCATGAGCGTCAGTACAGGTCCAGGGGATTGCCTTCGCCATCGGTGTTCCTCCGCATATCTACGCATTTCACTGCTACACGCGGAATTCCATCCCCCTCTACCGTACTCTAGCCATGCAGTCACAAATGCAGTTCCCAGGTTGAGCCCGGGGATTTCACATCTGTCTTGCATAACCGCCTGCGCACGCTTTACGCCCAGTAATTCCGATTAACGCTTGCACCCTACGTATTACCGCGGCTGCTGGCACGTAGTTAGCCGGTGCTTATTCTTCAGGTACCGTCATGAACCCCCAGTATTAGTAGGAGTCTTTTCTTCCCTGACAAAAGCGGTTTACAACCCGAAGGCCTTCTTCCCGCACGCGGCATGGCTGGATCAGGGTTGCCCCCATTGTCCAAAATTCCCCACTGCTGCCTCCCGTAGGAGTCTGGGCCGTGTCTCAGTCCCAGTGTGGCTGGTCGTCCTCTCAGACCAGCTACAGATCGTAGGCTTGGTAGGCCTTTACCCCACCAACTACCTAATCTGATATCGGCCGCTCCAATTGCGCGAGGTCTTGCGATCCCCCGCTTTCACCCTCAGGTCGTATGCGGTATTAGCTGCTCTTTCGAGCAGTTATCCCCCACAACTGGGCACGTTCCGATATATTACTCACCCGTTCGCCACTCGTCGCCAGGTTGCCCCGCGTTACCGTTCGACTTGCATGTGTAAGGCATGCCGCCAGCGTTCAATCTGAGCCAGGATCAAACTCTACAGTTCGATCTTGAATAAACTCAACGGAATCGAACAAAGACTACTTTCATAGCTTCATTCTTTCTTCCGTGAGCATCTAGCGATTTAACCTTCTCAGGTCGCTCGTCCAGACGCCCACGCTTATCGGCTGTAAATTCTTAAAGAACATCGAAGCAGCTTCCGCTTACTTCGTCGCGTCGCTGACTTGTCGTCAGCAGCGCAGAAGCGAGACTATAAACGAGTTCGTTTGAACTTGTCAAGCATCTTTCGAAATCATTTGCATGATCAGATCGATGCCGTCTCAGCCTCAGAGATCAACGCTCCGCAAAGCGCTGATCTCTGCAAGCAGAGAAGGAACGCCCGGTCATCCGACCGGGCGTCTCCGGATATTAGCCTGACGATGACCTACTTTCACACGGGAATCCGCACTATCATCGGCGCTGAGTCGTTTCACGGTCCTGTTCGGGATGGGAAGGGGTGGGACCGACTCGCTATGGTCATCAGGCTTGACTGGTTGGCTTGCTGAGGAGCTCAGCAGGCCCAATTCGGTAGAGTCAAATCAGCTTGGTTTGATTGCGTCTTCAGGGATTGAAGAACGGTTTTGAT
The DNA here is from genome assembly GCF_050632235.1 of Roseateles chitinivorans. Classification (GTDB taxonomy): domain Bacteria; phylum Pseudomonadota; class Gammaproteobacteria; order Burkholderiales; family Burkholderiaceae_C; genus Roseateles; species Roseateles chitinivorans_A. The sequence continues at coordinate 6,480,739 of NZ_CP192584.1, forward strand.
CGGGCATTCCCAGCATAAGCGGGATGCGCTGCGATCTGCGTGACCACTCACCTTGACGTTTTGAGTGTCAAAGTTATAGGGTCAAGCCTCACGGGCAATTAGTACTGGTTAGCTTAACGCATTACTGCGCTTCCACACCCAGCCTATCAACGTCCTGGTCTTGAACGACCCTTCAGGGGGCTCTAGGCCCCGGCAAGACTCATCTTGAGACGAGTTTCCCGCTTAGATGCTTTCAGCGGTTATCTCTTCCGCACTTAGCTACTCGGCGATGCCACTGGCGTGACAACCGATACACCAGAGGTGCGTCCACTCCGGTCCTCTCGTACTAGGAGCAGGCTCTCTCAATCTTGCAGCGCCCACGGAAGATAGGGACCAAACTGTCTCACGACGTTTTAAACCCAGCTCACGTACCTCTTTAAATGGCGAACAGCCATACCCTTGGGACCGGCTACAGCCCCAGGATGAGATGAGCCGACATCGAGGTGCCAAACACCGCCGTCGATATGAACTCTTGGGCGGTATCAGCCTGTTATCCCCAGAGTACCTTTTATCCGTTGAGCGATGGCCCTTCCATACAGAACCACCGGATCACTTTGTCCTACTTTCGTACCTGCTCGACTTGTCAGTCTCGCAGTCAAGCACGCTTATGCCAATGCACTATCAACACGATTTCCGACCGTATTTAGCGTACCTTCGAACTCCTCCGTTACACTTTGGGAGGAGACCGCCCCAGTCAAACTGCCCACCATACACTGTCCCCAACCCGGATAACGGGCCAAGGTTAGAACCTCAAACACACCAGGGTGGTATTTCAACGTTGGCTCCACCTGATCTAGCGACCAGGTTTCAAAGCCTCCCACCTATCCTACACAGATCTGTTCAAAGTCCAATGTAAAGCTACAGTAAAGGTTCATGGGGTCTTTCCGTCTTTCCGCGGGGAGATTGCATCATCACAAACATTTCAACTTCGCTGAGTCTCTGGAGGAGACAGTGTGGCCATCATTACTCCATTCGTGCAGGTCGGAACTTACCCGACAAGGAATTTCGCTACCTTAGGACCGTTATAGTTACGGCCGCCGTTTACTGGGACTTCAGTCAAGAGCTTGCACCCCATCATTTAATCTTCCAGCACCGGGCAGGAGTCACACCCTATACGTCGACTTTCGTCTTTGCAGAGTGCTGTGTTTTTAATAAACAGTTGCAGCCACCGATTCTCTGCGGCCTCATTGGGCTAACCAAGTAAATGGATCACCTACTAAAGGCACACCTTCTTCCGAAGTTACGGTGTCAATTTGCCGAGTTCCTTCTCCAGAGTTCTCTCAAGCGCCTTAGAATACTCATCTCGCGCACCAGTGTCGGTTTGCGGTACGGTCGTCAATAGCTGAAGCTTAGTGGCTTTTCCTGGAAGCAGGGTATCACTCACTTCGTCTGCAAGCAGACTCGTTATCACCCCTCATCTAAGCCCGGCGGATTTGCCTACCAGGCACGACTACAGGCTTGAACCGGGACATCCAACACCCGGCTGAGCTAACCTTCTCCGTCCCCACATCGCACTATTGATCGGTACAGGAATATTGACCTGTTTCCCATCAGCTACGCATCTCTGCCTCGCCTTAGGGGCCGACTCACCCTACGCCGATGAACGTTGCGTAGGAAACCTTGCGCTTTCGGCGAGGGGGCTTTTCACCCCCTTTAACGCTACTCATGTCAGCATTCGCACTTCTGATACCTCCAGCAGGCCTCACGACCCACCTTCACAGGCGTACAGAACGCTCTCCTACCACGCACAGTAAACTGTGCATCCGCAGCTTCGGTAACTGGCTTAGCCCCGTTACATCTTCCGCGCAGGACGACTCGATCAGTGAGCTATTACGCTTTCTTTAAATGATGGCTGCTTCTAAGCCAACATCCTGACTGTTTTAGCCTTCCCACTTCGTTTCCCACTTAGCCAATTTTAGGGACCTTAGCTGGCGGTCTGGGTTGTTTCCCTCTTGAGTCCGGACGTTAGCACCCGGTGCTCTGTCTCCCAAGCTGTACTCTTCGGTATTCGGAGTTTGCATAGGTTTGGTAAGTCGCCATGACCCCCTAGCCTAAACAGTGCTCTACCCCCGAAGGTAATACTTGAGGCACTACCTAAATAGTTTTCGGAGAGAACCAGCTATCTCCAGGTTTGTTTAGCCTTTCACCCCTATCCACAGCTCATCCGCTAGTTTTGCAACACTAGTCGGTTCGGACCTCCAGCACCTGTTACGGTACCTTCATCCTGGCCATGGATAGATCACCTGGTTTCGGGTCTACACCCAGCGACTAATTCGCCCTATTCGGACTCGATTTCTCTACGGCTACCCTATTCGGTTAACCTCGCCACTGAATGTAAGTCGCTGACCCATTATACAAAAGGTACGCAGTCACCCTTGCGGGCTCCTACTTTTTGTATGCATGCGGTTTCAGGATCTATTTCACTCCCCTCCCGGGGTTCTTTTCGCCTTTCCCTCACGGTACTTGTTCACTATCGGTCGATTACGAGTATTTAGCCTTGGAGGATGGTCCCCCCATATTCAGACAGGATTTCACGTGTCCCGCCCTACTCTATTCGTGCCTAGTTCCACAATCGACATTTCTCATACGGGGCTATCACCCGCTATGGCCGGACTTTCCATTCCGTTCTGATATGCCAACTGCTAAAACACGAGGGCTACTCCGATTTCGCTCGCCACTACTTTCGGAATCTCGGTTGATGTCTTTTCCTCGAGCTACTGAGATGTTTCAGTTCACCCGGTTCGCCTCGCATACCTATGTATTCAGTATGCGATACCTCTAAACGAGGTGGGTTTCCCCATTCGGAAATCTCCGGATCAAAGCTTATTTGCCAGCTCCCCGAAGCTTATCGCAGGCTATCACGTCCTTCGTCGCCTGTAATCGCCAAGGCATCCACCACATGCACTTAGTCACTTGACCCTATAACTTTGACATCCGCAGATGTCGTCAAGGACAGATGCTCAACAACTTGAGCATTTATTTGAGTATCACGCGTTCGCCGTTCTTCAATTTCTACTCTTTTCAGAGTTGAAGTTTGTTGACGCAATCAAATGTCGCTGGCGGCACGGTGCCGGTCACCCCTTTACGAGTGCCGAGCTTTCCGCCAGCAACGCTGATTCGACTCTACGAATTGTTAAAGAACAACAGCCGACTAAAAAGTCGAGACTGGCAAACCACAACGTCATTCTTGACGCTGTGGTTTGCCAACCTTGTGAAGTGATTGGTGGAGGATGACGGGATCGAACCGACGACCCCCTGCTTGCAAAGCAGGTGCTCTCCCAGCTGAGCTAATCCCCCAAGATCTTGACGATCATCGTGGTGGGTCTGGCTGGATTCGAACCAGCGACCCCCGCCTTATCAAGACGGTGCTCTAACCGACTGAGCTACAGACCCACGCGTTTCTTGCGTGCTCCTGCAATCGCGCCAACCGGCAAGGCCAGCTCGCCAGGCTCACGCGTTTTCTCACTCACTGTTGTGTGTCTACAGCCGATAAGTGTGGGCGCGCTGAACTCGCTTATGTGGACTCGACTCAATTCTCTGACCTAGGCCAGACAACGGTCTCGTCATCTCTAGAAAGGAGGTGATCCAGCCGCACCTTCCGATACGGCTACCTTGTTACGACTTCACCCCAGTCACGAACCCTGCCGTGGTAATCGCCCTCCTTGCGGTTAGGCTAACTACTTCTGGCAGAACCCGCTCCCATGGTGTGACGGGCGGTGTGTACAAGACCCGGGAACGTATTCACCGCGGCAAGCTGATCCGCGATTACTAGCGATTCCGACTTCACGCAGTCGAGTTGCAGACTGCGATCCGGACTACGACCGGGTTTCTGGGATTAGCTCCCCCTCGCGGGTTGGCAGCCCTCTGTCCCGGCCATTGTATGACGTGTGTAGCCCTACCCATAAGGGCCATGATGACCTGACGTCATCCCCACCTTCCTCCGGTTTGTCACCGGCAGTCTCATTAGAGTGCCCTTTCGTAGCAACTAATGACAAGGGTTGCGCTCGTTGCGGGACTTAACCCAACATCTCACGACACGAGCTGACGACGGCCATGCAGCACCTGTGTCCAGGTTCTCTTTCGAGCACTCCCACATCTCTGCAGGATTCCTGGCATGTCAAGGGTAGGTAAGGTTTTTCGCGTTGCATCGAATTAAACCACATCATCCACCGCTTGTGCGGGTCCCCGTCAATTCCTTTGAGTTTCAACCTTGCGGCCGTACTCCCCAGGCGGTCAACTTCACGCGTTAGCTACGTTACTGAGAAGAAACCCTCCCAACAACCAGTTGACATCGTTTAGGGCGTGGACTACCAGGGTATCTAATCCTGTTTGCTCCCCACGCTTTCGTGCATGAGCGTCAGTACAGGTCCAGGGGATTGCCTTCGCCATCGGTGTTCCTCCGCATATCTACGCATTTCACTGCTACACGCGGAATTCCATCCCCCTCTACCGTACTCTAGCCATGCAGTCACAAATGCAGTTCCCAGGTTGAGCCCGGGGATTTCACATCTGTCTTGCATAACCGCCTGCGCACGCTTTACGCCCAGTAATTCCGATTAACGCTTGCACCCTACGTATTACCGCGGCTGCTGGCACGTAGTTAGCCGGTGCTTATTCTTCAGGTACCGTCATGAACCCCCAGTATTAGTAGGAGTCTTTTCTTCCCTGACAAAAGCGGTTTACAACCCGAAGGCCTTCTTCCCGCACGCGGCATGGCTGGATCAGGGTTGCCCCCATTGTCCAAAATTCCCCACTGCTGCCTCCCGTAGGAGTCTGGGCCGTGTCTCAGTCCCAGTGTGGCTGGTCGTCCTCTCAGACCAGCTACAGATCGTAGGCTTGGTAGGCCTTTACCCCACCAACTACCTAATCTGATATCGGCCGCTCCAATTGCGCGAGGTCTTGCGATCCCCCGCTTTCACCCTCAGGTCGTATGCGGTATTAGCTGCTCTTTCGAGCAGTTATCCCCCACAACTGGGCACGTTCCGATATATTACTCACCCGTTCGCCACTCGTCGCCAGGTTGCCCCGCGTTACCGTTCGACTTGCATGTGTAAGGCATGCCGCCAGCGTTCAATCTGAGCCAGGATCAAACTCTACAGTTCGATCTTGAATAAACTCAACGGAATCGAACAAAGACTACTTTCATAGCTTCATTCTTTCTTCCGTGAGCATCTAGCGATTTAACCTTCTCAGGTCGCTCGTCCAGACGCCCACGCTTATCGGCTGTAAATTCTTAAAGAACATCGAAGCAGCTTCCGCTTACTTCGTCGCGTCGCTGACTTGTCGTCAGCAGCGCAGAAGCGAGATTATGAACGATTTCTTTCGAATCCGTCAAGCAGTCAGAGAAATTATTTTCATCACCGACTGCGAGAATCTCGCCGCCAAATGAAAACCGGCTTTTGCTGGTTATCCATTCGACACCCCGGCATACCCTCCGAGGCCGCCGTTCAAAACAATGTCGTGAACAGCGAAGACCGCTAGTCTAGCACGAGTTTTTCCGCCCGCGCAACTCCTGTCATGGCGCTTTCATTAAACGTGCGGTGTTCGACCGCCGTGGCTTTGACGGCGGGGGCCGTCAGTGCAGGCGGGATTGAGTCGACAGTACTTCCTGCGCCACCTTGGCCGGCTCGTCACTCTCCAGGATGCGAGGCAGCGCGGCAGCCAGCCGCGGCACGTCCGCCCGAAGGATGCGTTGCTTGACCGAAGGAATCTGCGACGGGTGCATCGAGAAGCTGGTCAGCCCCATGCCCAACAGCAGATCGGTGAAGGCTGCATCGCCAGCCATCTCGCCGCACACGCTCACTTCTTTCCCGAGCGCCCGGGCCTGACCGATGGAGTTCGCGAGCAGATGCAGGACCGCGGGATGCCAAGGGTCGTAGAGATGAGCGACGGCCTCATCGGCACGGTCGATGGCCAGCGTGTACTGGATCAGGTCGTTGGTGCCGATCGACACGAAGTCCACGTGCTTGAGCAACTGGGGCAGCATGATCGCCGCAGCCGGAACTTCCACCATCACCCCGAGTTCGACCTCGCCATAGGCCTGGCCCACCTCGTCGAGCTGGGCTTTCACACGCTTGGCGGCCTCCTGGACCTGACGGATCTCCGCCAGGTGGGCGACCATCGGGATCAGCAGCTTCACCCTTCCGAAGGCGCTCGCGCGATAGATGGCGCGCAGCTGCTGCCGGAACATGCTGGGTTCCGCCAGGCTCCACCGGATGGCCCGGAGGCCCATGGCCGGATTGAGCACATGTTCGTGCCGGAGCTCGTTGACCGACATCCGGTCCAGCGGCTTGTCGGCACCGATGTCCACCGTCCGGATCGTCACCGGCAGACCGGCCATGGCTTCGACCGCACTCTTATAGGCAACGAACTGCTCCTCCTCGCTGGGCAGGTCGCCGTCGCGATTCATGAACAGGAACTCGCTGCGGAACAGACCGACGCCAGTCGCGCCGGACGCCAGCGCCGCCACCGTATCGCCGGGCAATTCGATATTGGCATGCAGCTCGATGCGCTGGCCGTCCATCGTGATCGCCGGCGTATGGCGCAGGCGGGCGAGGCGGGCATTCTCGAGTTCCGACTGCCGCTGCCGGAAACGGTACTCCTCCAGCACGATGGGCGAAGGGTTGACGATCACGGTCCCGGCGTCGCCATCGATGATGACCCAGTCGTCCTGGCGGATCAGTCGTGACGCTTCACGGGTCCCCACCACGGCGGGAATGGCCATGCTGCGCGCCACGATGGCGGTGTGCGACGTCTTCCCGCCGATGTCGGTGATGAAGCCCTGGAAGACGCTGCGCTTGAACTGGATCATGTCCGCCGGCGCGATGTCCGCCGCCACCAGCAGCAAGGGATCCTCCCCGGCGAAGTCCCGGGCCACCACCGCGGCCGGCCCGCCAGCGGGCGCATCGTCCAGTTCCGCCGCGAGTGCGGCGAGGATGCGTTCGACGACCTGCTCCAGGTCCGCCTTGCGCTCGCGCAGGTAGTCGTCTTCCATTTCGTCGAACTGGCGCGCCAGGACTTCCAGCTGCGCCGACAGCGCCCACTCGGCGTTGTAGTGCCGGTCGACGATCCAGTCGCGTGCCGTGTCGACGAGGGCCTCGTCATTCAGCAACAGCAGATGGACGTCCAGCAGTGCGTCGAGCTCGTGCGGCGCGTCCTCGGGCAACTCGGCCTTCAGGCCCTGCAGCTCGCGGGTGACCACATCGCGGCCCCTCACCAGGCGGGCGTACTCCTGCTCCGCGTCGGCGGCGGCGATGAAGTAATGCGCGACGTCGACGCGGCTGGAAGCGACCAGCACCGCGCGGCCGATCGCCACGCCGCGAGAAACGGGAATGCCGAAGACCTGAAAGCTCATGCGCCGACTTTAGCAGCGGGCTCCAAAGCCCGTGGCCACCCCCGCGACTGTCACGGTTCGTTCACTTGAGGGTCACGGACGCGTCACCCCGTCCGCTCAGCATCGCGGCCATCACTTCAGCGAGGCTTTGCCATGAGGGATCTGCCGCTGCCTACCCTGCCCTTCTCCGACCTGCGCCCCGCCGAAGCGCCTCGGAGGTCACTTCCAGCCAGCTCGCAAGATGCCGCTGTCGATGCTGCGCGCGCTCGCTTCCACGTGGGTTGGGCGCGCACGGAAGGCGAAGTCCGCCAGGCCCAGCGCCTGAGGTACAAGGTCTTCGTCGACGAGATGGGCGCCCGCCTGAGCGTGCCGGCCGGCGCACCCGCCGGACACGACATCGACCTCTTCGACCCCTTCTGCGAGCATCTGCTGGTGCGCACGCTCGACAAGCACGGACAGCCCGGCGAGGTCATCGGCACCTACCGCGTGCTGACGCCAGAAGCGGCACGCCGCGCCGGCGGCCTGTACAGCGAGACCGAATTCGACCTGACCCGCCTGCGCTCGCTGCGCCCGCGCATGGTCGAGCTGGGCCGCTCCTGCGTCCACCCGGACCACCGCACCGGTGGCGCGATCATGGCGCTGTGGGGGCTCTCACCGAATTCATGGTCCGCAACGACCTGGACACGATGATCGGCTGCGCCAGCATCAGCATGCGCGACGGCGGGCACTACGCCGCCAGCCTGTGGCGCCAGCTGGATGCCAGCCACATGGCCGACATCGCGTGGCAGGTGCGCCCGCGCCTGCCGTTGCCGGTCGACGAATTGCGCCAGGACCTGGTGGTCGAACCGCCGCCGCTGATCAAGGGCTACCTGCGGGTCGGCGCGCGCATCCTCGGCCGTCCGGCCTGGGATCCGGACTTCAACACGGCCGACCTGCCGATGATCATGCGCATCGCGGATCTGCCGGCGCGGTACCGGAAGCACTTCCTGGGCGGCTGAGCGCCCGTGGCGAAGCGCCCCCGCCGGTTGGTTACTGGCCTTCGCCGAACTTGTCGTTGACCAGCGCCGTGATCGCGTCGTGCGCGGGCTGCTCGTCCTCGCCGGAGGTCTCGAGCTCGACTTCCGCGCCGATGCCCGCGGCCAGCATCATGACGCCCATGATGCTCTTGGCATTCACGCGGCGGCCGTTGCGGGTCATGAAGACCTCCGCCTTGAATCCCCCCGCCAACTTCGTCAACTTCGCCGATGCCCGGGCATGCAGGCCCAGCTTGTTGCTGATGGTGAGGGTCGACTTGATCATGAGCAGGAAGATTGGGACGAGGAGTTGTGGGAGGCGCAGGGTGCCGTCGCGTCGCAGAGGATGCCCTGGGTGCCGCCCTGGCTGGCGCGCTGGACCAGCGCATCCAGGCCTTCGCCGGCATAGCACAGCGAGCGCCACAGCATCGGCACGTTGACGCCGGTCAGCACCTTCACCTGATCGCCCTGCAGACGCAGCGCGGCGTTCGTCGGCGTGGCACCGTAGACGTCGGTCAGCACCAGGGTCTGCTGGTGTCCGGAGGCGTTGATCAGCGCGCGCGCCTGCGACTCGACGTCGTCGGCGCTCATCTCCGGCGTCACGTCCAGCACCCTCAACTGCAAGGAGCAATGCGGGAACGTGTGCTCGGCCACCTGCTTCAGCGCGGTGGCCAGCGGGGCGTGAGCGATCAACAGCAGGCCGGACATGTCGATCATTATCGTGCGGCGCAGCATGATGCGGGCGTGGCTCGCACAAACCCTCAATCGTGGGGAGGATGCCCGCCCACCCGCGTCGCTCCGACTTACTTATTTATGGAGGGAGCTCCACCGAGCCCAGGAACACGTCCCAAGCCTCCGCATCCAGGCGTTCACCCTGCATCAGCAATTGATACAGCCGGCCACCGCGGGAGAACACCGCCTGCCGGACCTGCTGGCGAGGCTGGCCGGGACGGGCCTCGAAAGCCTGCTGGAAGGCTTCCGGGTCGCTCGTGATGCCGCGCACGCCCAACGGCGCGGAGGCCTGCGCGGCCATCTGCCGGGCGATCCCCTCGTGCATGCGATGCATCGCGGCCGAGGTCGCCCCGGCATCGCCCAGGTCGGTCCAGGTCAATGAGAACTGGGTGCCCCGGGCCTTGCAGCTCAGCGATCGCACGGCGACCTCCTGTCCGGACGGCCCCGGCTGCGCCCGCTCCTCCCGATCGGGTTTGCAGGGGAACATCAATTGCGCCTGAGCCCCTTCCGGGCTCACCTTGCGCCAGTTCAATGCCGGGCTGCAGCCGGTGGCCAGCACAAGCGCCAGCGGGAGGAGAGGGACAAGCCGGGTCGAGCGACGCATCGAACGATTATGGAGGGGCCACAATGGTCCGATGAGCGAAGCGAACTCCCCCACGCCCTCCGCCATGGCCCTGAAGGGCGTGCGCGTGCTGGATCTCTCCCGCGTGCTGGCCGGCCCGTGGTGCACGCAGACGCTGGCCGATCTCGGCGCCGATGTGATCAAGGTCGAGCGCCCCCGAAGGGCGGCCATCCCGGGGGGACGACACGCGCGGATGGGGACCGCCCTATCTGAAGGACCGGGACGGTCAGGACACCGCCGAGGCGGCCTACTACCTCGGCGCGAACCGCAACAAGCGGTCGGTCGCGATCGACATCGCCAGCCCGAGGGGTCAGGACTTGATACGGGAACTGGCGCGGCGCGCGGACGTGCTGGTCGAGAACTACAAGGTCGGCGACCTGACCCGCTATGGACTGGACGCTGCGGCGCTCCGTGAGATCAATCCCCGGCTGGTGTTCTGCTCGGTGACCGGCTTCGGCCAGACCGGCCCCTACCGGGATCGCGCCGGCTACGACTACGCGGTCCAGGGCCTGGGCGGCCTGATGAGCGTCACCGGCGAGGCCGACGCGCTGCCCGGCGGCGGGCCGCAGAAGGTGGGCGTGGCGGTGGCGGACCTCTTCACCGGCATGTACGCGACGGTCGCGATCCTCGCCGCGCTGCGTCACCGGGACGCGACCGGCCAGGGACAGGTCGTCGACATGGCCCTGCTGGACACGCAGGTCGCGATGCTGGCCAACCTCGGGGCCAACTACCTGACGACCGGCAAGGCGCCCCGCCGCATGGGCAACGCGCACCAGAACATCGTGCCGTACCAGGTCTTCCAGGCCAGCGACGGCCATCTGATCGTTGCGGTCGGCAACGACGGCCAGTTCGTCAAGTTCTGCGAGCTCCTGGGGCTGCCGGACCTCCCGCGCGACCCGCGCTACGCGACCAATTCGCAGCGGGTCCGGCACCGCGACGACCTGGTTCCGCTGCTGGCCGCGCGCGTTGCGGAAAGACCCAGACAACACTGGCTCGATGCGATGGAAGCGGCCAAGGTGCCGGGCGGCGCGATCAACGACCTGTCCGAAGTCTTCGACGACCCGCAGGTCCAGCACCGGGGGATGGTGGTGTCGATGGCCCATCCGCAGAGCGATGCGCTGCGGGTGGTCGCCAGTCCGATGAAGTTGTCCGAAACGCCCGTGGCCTACCGATTGCCCCCGCCGCTCATGGGTCAGCACACGGACGAGGTGCTTGCGGAACTCGGACACGGCCCTGACGCAATCGCCGCATGGCGCGAGGAAGGGGTCATTGCATGAGCAGCAAGGATGAGAAGCAAGGTCAGGAATCCACCGGCAAGGGCGTGAACATCGTGCTCGTGCACGGTGCGTGGCTCGGCGCCTGGGCATGGAAGCGCGTGCTCGGACCGCTGCGGGCGGCGGGACATCCGGTGTTTCCAGTGACCTTGAGCGGCGTCGGCGAACGCGCTCATCAACCGCACGGGAATATCCGCCTGCAGACGCACATCGACGACGTGAAGGCGGTCATCGAGTGCGAGGAACTGACCGATGTGCTGCTCGTCGGCCACAGCTACAGCGGCATGGTGATCACCGGTGTCGCGGACCAGATGCCGGACCGCATCGCGCGGCTGGTCTACCTGGATGCCGTCGTGCCGGAGCCGGGCGAATCCTGGTCCAGCCGCCACACGCCCGAGACGCAGGTCCAGCGCCGCGAGCTGATCTCGAAGTTCGGCCACCTGCCGGTGACCGAGCCGAATGGCATGGGGCTGAAGCCGGACGACTTCGACTGGATGATGCGCTGCCAGCGCCCACAGCCCGGCGGCGTCTACGACAGCCCGCTCGATTTCGACCAGGCCGCGTGGCTCAGGCGTCCGCGCACCTTCATCGATTGCAACCGTCCCGCGCTCCTCACGATCGCCGCGGCGCGCGAGCGCGCACGCAGCCAGCCCGGCTGGGAACTCTTCGAGATCCCGACGGGTCACCAGGTGATGGTGTCCGCGCCGAAGGCACTCACCGAACGTCTCCTCATGCTCGCAGAGCGCCAGGCCCGGGAGTCCTGACGGAGCGTCCGCAATCCGCCCCGAATCCCTGGGCAATCGTGAGCCATTTCACGCCATCCACCCAGGGGGGCGATTGCCCCCGAGTCACGGGATGGCCTGCCCCCGGACCGCGCGGAACCATGGCGCCTCCCCCGCCCCGGCATGCCGCCGGAGGCTTACAAGAACGAGAGAGCATGTCCCGCCCGCCCCCTTCCATTGCCGCGCCGCTGGCCGCCAATGACATGGCGCAGCCCCCGAGCGATTCGCAATGGGGCGACATCGTCCAGCAGCTCGGCGCCGAGATCGCCGGCCCGCTGAGCGCGGCGCTGGAGCGGATCCACACGCTGATCAGCACCGGCCAGATCGACCGCCAGGGCCTGCGGGCGCTGCGCGACTCGGTGGCGCAGGCGCGCGAGGCGGGCATGGTGAGTCAGCAACTGGCGCGGCTGGCATCGGGACGGCTGCGGCTGTCACGCGAGCGCGTGCCGCTGACGCAGGTGCTGCGCGGCGTGCTGGCGCAACGCAGCCGCGAGACCCAGGCGCGCGGCATCCAGATCCGGCAACTGCTGCAGCCGATCGAGGTGATCACCGACGCCTCGCTGCTGTTCTCGCTGCTGAACGCGGTGATGGACTGGGCGCTCGCCAGCACGCATTCCTCGCTGGAGATGCGGCTGGACCTGACACCGTGGCCGGCCAAGGCGCGGCTGATGTGCCGCTTCGCCCACCGCTCGCTGGACCTGGGCAGCGCCCCGTCGGCGGCGATCAACGCGCCGCCGGAATCGCTGAACTCGCTGCACTGGCGTCTGATCGAGCAGACCGCGCTGACTCTCGGCGCGCTGCCGCTGCGCGAGGACGAGGCCGGCATCACGATGCTGACGCTGGAGTTCCCGCAGGTGGCCGGCGACGAGCCCGCGATTCCGCAGGAACTCCCGCCCCCGGCACGGCCGGAACGGCCGGAACGGCCCGAGCCGGACGACCCGACGCCGTCGCACAACTCCAAGCCGCTGGCGGGCTGCCACCTGCTGATCGTCTCGCCGCGCCGCGAGGTGCGCCAGGAGATCCAGAACGCCGTGCGCCACATGGGCCTGATCATCGACGCCGTCGCCTCGATGGACGAGGCGCTGCAGTTCTGCGAGGAAGGTCTGCCGCACGGCATCGCCTTCGAGCAGTCGATGCGCGACGCCGACTTCGACCGCCTGCGCGCCGACATCACCGGCGAGGTGCCCAGCTTCAGCTTCATCGAAGTGCTGGACGGCGAGCAGCAGACGCAGCTGTCCACGGCCACCGCGGACCACATGGCGCGGATCTCGCGCCAGAACCTCCAGGACGCGCTGCCGTCGGTGCTGCTGTTCGAACTGTCCAAGGCGCTCTGACGCCCCTGGACGTCGATCCGGCCCACCTGGGACGCCTCGGCCGGGGGCCCTGACAGGCTCCTGACTTAAGCCCCACCAAAGTGATGGGCGAACAGCCCCGGGCATACACTCCGGCCCCATGAAACTGCCTCGCTGGTCCGGACTCCTGCTGCTGGTCGCCGCCGTCGGTATCGGCGCCGGCCTCGCCTATGAGGGCTTGAAGCCCGAACCTGCCCCGCAGGTGAGCTACGTGCTGCTCGACGGCTCGAAGCACGCCTCCGTGCAGGCGTGGCCGGGCAAGGTGATGCTGGTCAACTTCTGGGCGACCTCCTGCACCACCTGCGTCAAGGAAATGCCGCAGGTGATCGCGACGCACCAGAAGTACAAGGACAAGGGCTTCGACACGCTGGCCGTCGCCATGAGCTACGACCCGCCAGCCTACGTCGCCAACTACGCCGAAACCCGCAACCTGCCCTTCGGCGTCGCGATGGACAGCACCGGCGAGATCGCGCGCAGCTTCGGCAAGGTGCAGCTCACGCCGACGACCTTCCTGATCAACAAGCGCGGCGAGATCGTCAAGCGCTTCGTCGGCGAGCCCGACTTCGCGGCACTGCACGGCACCATCGAGAAGCTGCTCGCCGAAAGCTGAGCCGCGCAGGCCCCCGGACGATGCCGCTTTCGAGCGGCATTTTTCATGGCGAGGCCGTCCCTCGATCGGGCGCCGGGCCCCTGCGCGAGCCACTCGCGAACCCCTTGCAGGCCCCTCGGCTACGCGGGTTAGCCCCGACGCTTTGCGATTCTTTTCCTCGGGTACACCAGCCTGCTGTCGCCAGATACTAGGGTAGCGACATAGCAAGCATCGCCCGCCCGAATGAACACGAACAAGAACCTGCCCGGCGCGCCGGGGACTGTCATTGCCCCCTCTCCAGCGCATCGACACGCCGGCGACAACGGGGACGGGCGACGCCCTGGATCCTCGGCGTGGTCGTGCTGGCCGTCGCGGCCGGCGGCTGGTGGTGGTGGAAGGGCCGGAGCGCTGAAGGCGCGGCGGGCGGTCCCGCGTCGGCGGCGAGCGGTCCGGCGGGGGCCGGCGGTCCGGGTGGCGGCGGTGCCGGTCGAGGCGGACGCTTCGCCGCCAACCGCGTGCAGCCCGTGTCGGTGATGCCCGCGCGACTCCAGGACATCCGCCACACCGCGGCCGCGATCGGCACGATCAGCGCCTCCAACACCGCCGTCGTGCGCGCGCAGGTCAGCGGCGTGCTGCAGCAGATCCACTTCACCGAAGGTCAGCAGGTCAAGGCCGGCCAGACGCTCGCGCAGATCGATCCGCGCGCCTTCCAGGCCGCGCTCGGCCAGGCCGAGGGCCAGCTCGCCCGCGACAAGGCCACGCTGGACAACGCCCGCATCGACCTGACGCGCTACCAGGACCTGCTCGCCAAGGACGCGATCGCGCGCCAGCAGGTCGACACGCAGCAGGCCACGGTCAACCAGCTCACCGGCACGGTCAAGGCCGACCAGGCCGCCGTCGACAGCGCGCGGCTGCAGGTCACCTACAGCCGGGTGCAGGCACCGATCTCGGGCCGCGTCGGCTTGAAACAGGCGGACATCGGCAACGTCGTCCAGACCGGCGACACCAACGGCATCGTCAGCATCACGCAGACGCACCCGATCGCGCTGACCTTCGCGGTGCCGTCGGCGCTGCTGCCGCAGGTCACTGCCGGGTTGAAGGGCAAGACCGCGATGACCGTCGAAGCCTGGAGCCGCGACGGCAAGACGCGCCTGGCCACGGGCAAGCTCGCCACCGCGGACAACGCGATCGACATCGCCACCGACACGATCAAGCTGAAAGCGCTGTTCCCGAACGACGACGACGCGCTCTATCCCAACCAGTCGGTCAGCGTGAAGCTGCAGCTCGCGACCGAGCAGAACCGCCTGGCCGTGCCGGCCGCGGCGGTGCTGCGCGGCTCGCAGGGCTTCTACGTCTATGTCGTGGGCGCGGACAACGCCGTCTCCACGCGCGTCGTGCAGACCGGCGCGGTCGACGGCGACTGGATGGCCGTGGACGGCAAGATCGAACCGGGCGACCGCGTCGTCATCGACGGCGTCGACCGGCTGCGCGAAGGCGCAAAGGTCGAGGTCATCGCCGCCGATCCGAAGCAGCGCGCCGGTGCCAACGCGGCCCCGCGTCGCGGCCGTGGCGCGAGCGCGCCGGGCGGTGCCGCCTCCGGCGCCTGGGGCGAAGGTCGACGGGCCTCCGGCGCATCGGCGCCGCAAGGCGCCGCGAGCGGCTCCGGGAATCCGGCCGACGCCGCGCTGCGCGCACCGACCGCGGAAGCGCGCAACGACGCCGCACAAGCCGGCGGCGAACGTCCGGCCTGGCTGGACCGCCTGCCGCCCGATGTCCAAGAGAAGGTCATGAAGATGAGCCCCGCCGAGCGGGAAGCCTGGATCGCCGAGCGCCGCGCGAAGCGGGCGGCGGCCTCGGGCGGCGGCAACTGATCGCCGAGGGCAACAGGGCATGGCCATGAACCCGTCCCGTCCCTTCATCGAGCGGCCGGTCGCGACCTCGCTGCTGATGCTGGCCATCCTGCTGGCCGGCCTGCTGGCCTACCGGCTGCTGCCGCTGTCGGCGCTGCCGGAGGTCGATTACCCGACCATCCAGGTCACGACGCTCTACCCGGGCGCGAGCCCCGACGTCATCTCGACCACGGTCACCGCGCCGCTGGAGCGGCAGTTCGGCCAGATGCCGGGCCTGAGCCAGATGACCTCGTCGAGTTCGGGCGGCGCCTCGGTGATCACGCTGCGCTTCTCGCTGGGCCTGTCGCTCGACGTCGCCGAGCAGGAAGTGCAGGCCGCGATCAACGCCGGCAGCAACCTGCTGCCCAGCGACCTGCCGATGCCGCCGGTCTACAGCAAGGTCAATCCGGCCGACGCGCCGGTGATGACGATCGCGGTGACCTCGCCCTCGCTGCCGGTGATCAAGGTCCACGACCTGGTCGAGAACCGCCTCGCGCCCAAGCTGTCGCAGGTGGACGGCGTGGGCCTGGTCAGCATCGCCGGCGGGCGGCGTCCCGCCGTGCGCATCCAGGCGAACCCGCGCGCGCTGGCGGCGCTGGGCATGTCCCTGGACGACGTGCGCAGCGCCATCGCGTCGGCCAACGTCAACCAGGCCAAGGGCAGCTTCGACGGCTCGCAACGCGCGTCGACGATCGACGCCAATGACCAGCTGCGTTCCGCCGCCGAGTACCAGAACCTGATCATTGCCTGGAAGAACGGCAACCCGCTGCGCTTGAGCGACGTCGCGGAGATCGTCGACGACGCCGAGAACCTGCGCCTGGCGGCCTGGGCCGACACCACGCCCGGCGTGATCCTGAACGTGCAGCGCCAGCCCGGCGCGAACGTGATCCAGACCGTCGACCGCGTGAAGGCGCTGCTGCCCAAGCTGCAGGGCACGCTGCCGGCGTCCGTCGACGTGCAGATCCTCTCCGACCGCACGACGACCATCCGCGCCTCGGTCGACGACACCGAGATCGAGCTGCTGCTCGCGATCGTGCTGGTCGTCGCGGTGATCTTCCTGTTCCTGCGCAGCGGCAGCGCCACGCTGATCCCGAGCGTCGCGGTGCCGCTGTCGCTGATCGGCACCTTCGGCGTGATGTACCTGGCCGGCTTCTCGATCAACAACCTGACGCTGATGGCGCTGACCATCTCGACCGGCTTCGTCGTCGACGACGCGATCGTGATGATCGAGAACATCGCTCGCTACGTCGAGGAAGGCGATTCGCCGATGGAGGCGGCCATCAAGGGCTCGAAGCAGATCGGCTTCACCATCATCTCGCTGACGGTCTCGCTGATCGCGGTGCTGATCCCGCTGCTGTTCATGGGCGACGTCGTCGGCCGGCTGTTCCACGAGTTCGCGATCACGCTGGCGGTGTCCATCCTGATCTCGGCCTTCGTCTCGCTGACGCTGACGCCGATGATGAGCGCGCGGCTGCTCAAGCCCGAGGTGGAGCAGAAGCACTCGCGCCTGGGCACCTGGTTCGGCGAGAAGTTCGAGGCCATGATCCAGGCCTACGGCCGCGGCCTGGACTGGGTGCTGGACCGCCCGGTGCTGACGCTGCTGGGCTTCTTCGCGACGCTGGCGTTGACCGCGCTGCTGTACGTCGTCGTGCCCAAGGGCTTCTTCCCGGTGCAGGACACGGGCCTGCTGCAGGTCATCACCGAGGCGACGCAGAGCACCTCCTTCGACGCGATGAGCGAGCGCCAGCAGAAGCTCGCCGAGGTCTTCCTGAAGGATCCCGACGTCGACCACATCGCGTCCTTCATCGGCGTCGACGGCGCCAACGCGTCGCTGAACACCGGCCGCATGCAGATCACGCTGAAGCCCTTCGCGTCGCGTCACGCGTCGGCGACGGAGATCATCGCGCGGCTGGGCGACGCGAACCGGCAGGTGCCGGGCATCACCGCCTACATGCAACCGGTGCAGGACCTGACGATCGAGGACCGTGTGTCCAAGACGCAGTACCAGTTCCTGCTGAGCTCGCCGGACACCGGCGACCTGCAGAAGGCCAACGACCAGTTGCTGGAGCGGCTCAAGGCGCTGCCGCAGCTGGCCGATGTCGCCAGCGATCTGCAGAACCAGGGCCTGCAGGCCTGGGTGCAGATCGACCGCGAGGCGGCGGGCCGGCTCGGCGTGACGATCGCGGCGATCGACACCGCGCTCTACAACGCCTTCGGCCAGCGCCTGATTTCGACGATCTACACGCAGTCCAGCCAGTACCGCGTCGTGCTCGAAGCGGCACCCGAGTTCCGCAGCGGCCCGCGCGCGCTCGAAGGGCTGTACGTGCCCGGCAGCACGACGACGACCGGCGCCACCGGCTCGTCGTCGACGACCTCGGTGCAGGTGCCGTTGAACTCGGTCGCGCAGATCGTCGAACGCCCCGCGGCGCTGGCGATCAACCACGTTGCGCAATTCCCGGCGGCGACGATCTCGTTCAACCTGCCGCCGGGCGTGGCGCTCGGCGACGCGGTGAAGGCCATCAAGGCCGAACAGGCCAACCTCGATTTGCCCATCAGCGTCGAGACCAGCTTCCAGGGCGCGGCGGAGGCGTTCAGCAACTCGCTGTCGAGCACGCTGTTCCTGATCCTGGCGGCGGTGGTCACGATGTACATCGTGCTGGGCGTGCTCTACGAGAGCTACATCCACCCGGTCACCATCCTGTCGACGCTGCCCTCGGCCGGCGTCGGCGCGCTGCTGGCGCTGCTGCTCGGCGGACTGGACCTCGGGATCATCGCGATCATCGGCATCGTGCTGCTGATCGGCATCGTCAAGAAGAACGCGATCATGATGATCGACTTCGCGCTCGAGGCCGAGCGCGAACAGGGGCTCGAGCCGCGCGCCGCGATCCACCAGGCCTCGCTGCTGCGCTTCCGTCCGATCCTGATGACGACGATGGCCGCGCTGCTGGGCGCGCTGCCGCTGATGCTGGGCACCGGCGTCGGCCATGAGCTGCGGCACCCGCTGGGCGTGACGATGGTCGGCGGCCTGATCGTGAGCCAGCTGCTGACGCTGTTCACGACGCCGGTGATCTACCTCGGCTTCGCACGCATGGCGCAGCGCTGGCGCGAGCGCCGCGGCGTGAAGCGCGAGACGCGCGCCGCCGAGGAACGCCGTGGTCCCGACGCACCGCAGATCGCCGATCCTGCCGGCCCCATCGGTCCGGTCGGCCCGATCGCCCCCGCCGGACCGGCCGGCTCGACGGGCCCTGGCGGAGACCTGCGATGAACATTTCGGCGCCGTTCATCGCGAGGCCGGTCGCGACGACGCTGATCACGATCGGCATCGCGCTGGCGGGGATGCTCGGCTATCACTTCCTGCCGATCGCACCGCTGCCGCAGGTGGACTTCCCGACGATCTCGGTGTCCGCCTCGCTGCCGGGCGCGAGCCCGGACACCATGGCCGCGACAGTGGCGACGCCGCTGGAGCGCGCGCTCGGCAGCATCGCCGGCGTCACCGAGATCACCTCGCGCTCCGCGCTCGGATCGAGCAACGTCACGTTGCAGTTCGACCTGAGCCGCGACATCGACGGCGCCGCGCGCGACGTGCAGGCCGCGATCAACGCGGCGCGCACGCTGCTGCCGACCGGCATGCCGAGCAACCCGACCTACCGCAAGGTCAACCCGGCCGACGCGCCGATCATGATCCTGGCGCTGACCTCGCAGACGCTGACGCGCGGCCAGATGTACGACACCGCCTCCACGGTGCTGGCTCAGCGGCTGGCGCAGGTCGGCGGCGTCGGGCAGGTCAACGTCGGCGGCGGCGCGCTGCCGGCGGTGCGGGTCGAGCTCAACCCGGACAAGCTGGCGGCCAACGGCATCTCGCTGGACCAGGTGCGCCAGGCCATCACCAACACCAACGCCAACCGGCCCAAGGGCGCGGTCGAGGAGTCCGGCCGCTACTGGCAGGTCGGCGCAAACGACCAGGCGCGCACGGCCTCCGAGTACGCGCCGGTGGTGCTGTCCTACCGCGACGGCGCCGCGCTGCGGCTGCGCGACGTGGCGGACGTGAGCGACTCGGTCCAGGATGTGCGCAACTACGGCGCGTCCAACGGCCAGCCGGCGATCCTGCTGTTCATCCAGAAGGAGCCGGGCGCCAACATCATCGAGACGGTCCAGCACGTGCGCGAGCTGCTGCCGCGCCTGCAGGCCTCGATCCCGCCGGCGATCGACCTCAAGGTCATCAGCGACCGCACGCCGACCATCCGCGCCTCGCTGGACGAGGTGCAGCGCGCGATGGCGATCGCCGTCGGGCTGGTCATCCTGGTGGTGCTGCTGTTCCTGCGGAGCTGGCGCGCCACGCTGCTGCCCGCGGTGGCCGTGCCGGTGTCGCTGGCCGGCACCTTCGGCGTGATGTACCTGTGCGGCTACAGCCTGGACAACCTGTCGGCGATGGCGCTGACGGTGGCCACCGGCTTCGTCGTCGACGACGCGATCGTCGTGCTGGAGAACATCACCCGCTACATCGAGCAGGGTCTCGAACCCGTCGAGGCCGCGCTGCGCGGCGCGCGCGAGATCGGCTTCACGGTGATCTCCATCAGCCTGTCGCTGGTCGCGGTGTTCATCCCCATCCTGCTGATGGGCGGCGTCGTCGGGCGGCTGTTCCGCGAATTCGCGGTCGTGCTGTCGGCCTCCATCCTGGTGTCGATGATCGTCTCGCTGACGACGACGCCGATGATGGCCTCGCGCGTGCTCAAGCCCCGCAAAGAACCCGAGCCCAGCGCCGCGAAGAAGCGCAAGGGCTGGTTCGCGCGCGCGGCGGGACGCTTCAACCGCGGACTGGCGCGCGGCTACCGGCGCTCGCTGATGTGGACGCTGCGGCACCAGCCGGTGGCGCTGCTGTCGCTCGTCGCGGTGGTCGCGCTGAACGTGCACCTCTACGGCGCGATCCCCAAGACCTTCTTCCCGCAGCAGGACACCGGCGTGCTGATCGGCGGCGTGCAGGCGGACCAGGGCAGTTCCTTCGAGATGATGCGCAAGCGGGTCGACCGCTTCATGGAGATCATCCTGTCCGACCCGGCGGTGGAGAACGTCAACGGCAATACCGGCGGCGGCCAGCGCAACGGCGCCAACTTCTACATCACGCTCAAGCCGTTGAAGGAGCGCAAGGTCTCGGCCGACCAGGTCGTGAACCGGCTGCGCGACAAGATGGCGCACGAGCCCGGCGCCAACCTGTTCCTGGTGCCGGTGCAGGACATCCGCATCGGCGGCCGGCAGGCCAACGCGCAGTACCAGTTCACGCTGCAGGCGGACGACCTCGACGTCCTGCGCGAATGGGAGCCGCGCGTGCGCAACGCGCTGTCGCAGCTGCCGGATCTGACCGACGTCAACACCGACCAGCAGGACAAGGGCGTGCAGACCTCGCTGGTCATCGATCGCGACGCGGCGGCTCGGCTAGGCGTGACGGTCAGTACCATCGACACGACGCTGAACAACGCCTTCGGCCAGCGCCAGGTCGGCGTCATCTACAACCCGCTGAACCAGTACCGCGTGGTGATGGAGCTGGCGCCGCAATACCTGCAGGGGCCGGAGACGCTGCGCAAGCTCTACGTCACGAGCAGCTCCGGCGCGCAGGTCCCGCTGTCGGCCTTCAGCCGCGTCGAGACGACCAACACGCCGCTGTCGGTGAACCACCAGAGCGGCTCGCCGGCGTCGACGATCAGCTTCAACCTGCCCGAAGGCGTCTCGCTGTCGCAGGCCACGGACGCGATCAACAACGCGATGTCGGAGCTCGGCGTGCCGGTGTCGGTGCGAGGCACCTTCGCCGGTACCGCCAACGCCTTCCAGGACGCGCTGAAGTCGCAGCCCATCCTGATCGGCGCGGCCATCATCGCGATCTACCTGGTGCTGGGCATGCTCTACGAGAGCCTGGTCCATCCGGTGACCATCCTCTCCACGCTGCCGTCGGCGGGCGTGGGCGCGCTGCTGGCGCTGATGATGTTCAACACGGAGTTCTCCATCATCGCGTTGATCGGCGTGATCCTGCTGATCGGCATCGTCAAGAAGAACGCGATCATGATGATCGACTTCGCCATCGCGCGGCAGCGCACGACGGCCCACCTGACGGCGGGCGCGGCGATCTTCCGCGCCGCCAAGCTGCGGCTGCGTCCGATCCTGATGACGACCTTCGCCGCGATCTTCGGCGCGGTGCCGCTCGCGCTGGGCAGCGGAGACGGCGCCGAGCTGCGCAAACCGCTGGGCATCGCGATCGTCGGCGGGCTGATCCTGAGCCAGGTGCTCACGCTATACACGACCCCGGTCGTGTTCGTGACGATGGAGCGGCTGCGCCAGCGCGTGATGAAGCGCCGCGCGGCCAGGCGCGCCGCGAAGGCGGCCAAGGCCGGCGGCAGGTCAGACGCCACGTCACCGATGAATCCCGAGCCGCCCGCGGCGCCGACCCTGCAAGGCTGAAACATGCAGACAGACATGCGCACAGACATGCAGACCCCGATGATGAAGAACGCCTCCCCCGTCTCCGCCGCACGTTCGCGCACGGCGCTCAACACCATCGCGATGGCATCGGCGATGACGGCGCTGATCGCCGTGATGAGCGGTTGCGCTGTGACCCGAGTCGATCCGCCCGCGCCGGTCGCCGCGCCGGCGCAGTTCAAGGAAGACGCGCTCTGGAAGCAGGCGCGCCCCGCCGCCGCCGAGCCGGTGCCAGAGCAGTGGTGGACGCTGTTCGACGACCCGGTCCTCAACGACCTGCAGCATCGCCTGGTGATCGGCAACGAGAACCTGAAGGCGGCGGTCGCGCAGGTGGAAGGCGCCCGCGCCGCGCTGGAAGCGAGCCGCTCGGCCTTCTTCCCCACGCTGTCCGCCGGCTTCTCCGGCACGCGCAGCAAGAGTCCGGACGGCAACGTCACCAACGGCTCGATCAACCGCGGACCGACCAACAGCGTGCAGGCCTCGCTGAACGCGAGCTGGGAGCCGGACCTCTGGGGCCGACTGCGTCTCGCGAGCGAGCGCGCGAACGCTTCGCTGCAGGCCAGCGCCGACGATCTCGCCGCGGCGCGCCTGAGCGCCCAGGCGACGCTGGCGCAGACCTACTTCTCGCTGCGGACGGCGGAGGCGCAGGAAGCGCTGTACGACCGCAGCGTTAAGTCGTATCAGCGCTTCCTCGACCTGACGCAGGCGCGCTACCAGAGCGGCGTCGCCGCCCGCAGCGACGTGCTGCAGGCGCAGACGCAGCTTCGTTCGGCGGAAGCGCAGTTGCTGGAGACGCGTTCCACGCGCGGCCAGCTGGAGCACGCGATCGCGGTGCTGCTGGGACTGCCGCCGTCGGCGCTCGATCTGACGAAGAGCGCGACCTTGCCGAAGCCGCCGGCGGTGCCCGAGATGCTGCCCTCGCAGTTGCTCGAGCGCCGGCCCGACATCGCTGCCGCGCAGCGGCGCGTGGCGGCGGCGTACTCGCAGATCGGTGTGGCCGACGCGGCGTACTTCCCGTCCTTGACCCTGTCCGGCAGCGCGGGTTATCGCAACAGCACGCTGTCGAACCTGCTGTCGGCACCCAACCTCTTCTGGTCGCTGGGCCCGTCGCTGGCGCAGGCGATCTTCGACGGCGGCCAGCGCAAGCTGGCGAGCGCGCAGGCGCGCACCAGCGCCGAAGTCGCGACCTCGACCTATCGCCAGACGGTGCTGACCGCGCTGCAGGAGGTCGAGGACAACCTGATCCTCACCGATCACCTGCGTGAGGAAGCGCGCCTGCAGCAGGAGGCGCTCGACGCCGCGCAGCGCAACCTCGAACTCGTGACGGACCAGTACCGCGCGGGCACGGTGTCCTTCCTGGACGTCACGACCGCGCAGAACAGCGCCTTCAACGCGGAAGCTTCGCTGCTCTCAGTGCGCAACCGCCAGCTGGCGGCGATCAACCTGCTGCTGAAGAACGTGGCGGGGCGCTGGGCTCCGGCCTGAACCGGGACGTCAAAGGCCCGCGACCAGCGGGTCTCACTGGGGCCGGAATGATGCGAGGGGGTCCAGGAGGGAGCCCCTCGCGTCGTGGAGAGCCCGCGCTCAACGTCCCGCAGGTGGCGTCCCGCCTTGCGCCACCGGCCGGCGCGGCGCCAGCAGCGTCGACAGCGAATCCTGCGTGCCTTCGATGCGTTCCAGCGCCGGATAACGTAGGCCCTGGGAGGCGTCGACCGTCACGGTCTCCTGCTTCCCGTCGACCAGGATGCCCAGCCGCAGGCTGCCCTGCTTGGCGGCGGCGGCGATCGCGGCCGTGAGGCGTTCCGCGCTGTAGGGCTCGTCGTTGACGGTCTTCAACCGTGTGCCAGGCACGATGCCCGCTCGGAAGGCCAGGCCGTTCCACGTCGCCGCCTTCACCCGTCCGTCCTTCGTCACCGTCATGCCCGCCGACCACGTCAGGTCGAGCACGCCTTCGCTGGCCTCGTAGAGGCGGAAGAACTCGGTCGGCGTATCGCGAAACACCAGGCGCCAGCCGTGCCCGGCGAGACCGTCGAGCACGCCGTCGTCATCATGGGCATCGAGCTTCCTGCGAAGCGTTCCCGCCCACGGTCCGGGGCAGACGCGGGCTAGCGTCGCGGCGACGTCGGCTTCCGAATAAGGCCGTTGCCGCTCGCCCGGCTTCTGGTCCGCCGCGCTGAAGAAGCGCGTGGCGAAGTCGTCCAGGCCCCGGGCGCCGTGGCTGCATTGGCGCAGGCGCGCATCGATGTCGAGCCAGAACAGCACGCCCTCGATGTAGTAGTCCTCGCGCCGTTGCCAGTCGCGCCAGTACGCGGTCCCGTCCTGGATCAGCGGATCGTTGGCGCTGTCTGCGAGCGATTTCCACTGGCGGCCCGCGCGATGCTGGACGATGGCCGCATCCAGCGCGATGGCGCCTAGCGTCTGCTCGACGGTGCGCAGTCCCGAACGCGCCGCGACGACGCGCGACCAGAACTCCGTCTGGCCTTCGTAGACCCACAGCAGCGTACCGGTGAACGGCTCGTTCGGCGTGGACACGGCCATGTCCGCCGGCACGCGCCACAGGCCGTTCCACGCATGGATGAGCTCGTGCGGAATGACGTCGATGACGGAGGTCGACTCCGCCGGCTCGGAGAACAGATTCGCGGGAAGCACGACCTCGCCCGAGTCGGCGTGCTCGATGCCGCCGGGACCGGGCAGGCGGTCATCGAGCGCGATCAGGTAGTCGTAGCGCTTGAACGGCGGCACGCCGAAGACCGCTTCCGTCTCGCGTTGGACCGCCTGCATCCTGGTGTCGAAGCGGTCGACGTTCTTGACCACCTCGGCATCCGCGGCCAGCCAGTTCGCGCGCACGGGGCGCACGCCGGCGGTGATCTCACGCGTCACCACGTGGCGAGACGAGAACACCGGCGAATCGATGAGTCGATCGAGCGACACCGGCTCGAAGCGGATCCGGTCGCCGTCAGGCACGCTGGACAAGGCGGTCGCCGGCACCATCCCTGCGGGCAGCTTGATCGTCGCCTGCACCGGCAGGTCGCTGGCCTTCCAGCCCGACGGGTACATCAGCATCCGGTTCCAGTAGACCCCGACGAAGCCATCGACGATCGTCGCCGAGGGATCACGGCTGAGCGGCGCCAGATATTGGAAGCTCAGGTCGAGCGCTTGCGCACCCGCCGGGACGACGATGCGGAAGGCGTGGACCCGCGCCGGATCGCGCCGCCACGGCAGCGTCTTGCCGTCGGCCTTGATGACCAGACCCGCCAGGCGGTGCGCGGAAATCGAGGGCGCGTGGCTCCCCGTCTCCCACTGCGGATAGAGCAGCGTCATCTCGCCCGCGCGCTGCACGGGGATGCGCTGCTGGATCGTCACGATCCGACGGCGCGTGTCGGTGGCATCGACGTCGAGCGTCATGACCCCGCGGAAGGCGGCGCCGGCTTGCGCGGCTGCGGGGCGAGCCTTCGATTGCGGATCACGAGGCGCCTGCGCGGACGCCGGAAAGACCGACATCCACGCCAGCAGCATCGCGCCGGCCAATGCGCGCTTCGGCGCGCTCGAGATCTTGTGCATGGGAAGCGGAAGGCGCGATGCGCGCGAGGCCGGATGAAGAAGCGCCGTTTGTAGAGGCCGCCCGACGCCTCAACGAAAGTCATGCACCGGGTCGAGGGACCATGCAAGACGGCCCCGAAGGGCCGTCTGTCGCTTCATCGATCGCTCAGGCGATCAGGCGGTCAGGCCGCCGACGCCTTCTCCGCTTCCACCTTCTCCAGCGCGGCATGCGCCTGCTGGTCCGCGTGGTAGCTGGAGCGCACCATCGCGCCGACGGCTGCGTGCGTGAAGCCCATCTTGTAGGCCTCTTCCTCGAACATCTTGAAGGTGTCCGGGTGCACGTAGCGGCGCACCGGCAGGTGGTGGCCCGACGGCGCCAGGTATTGCCCGATCGTCAGCATGTCGATGTTGTGCTCGCGCATGTCGCGCATGACCTGGAGGATCTCCTCGTCGGTCTCGCCCAGGCCGACCATGATGCCGCTCTTGGTCGGCACGCCCGGCACCGCTTCCTTGAAGCGCTTCAGCAGGTTCAGGCTGAACTGGTAGTCCGAACCCGGTCGCGCCTCCTTGTACAGACGCGGCGCGGTTTCCAGGTTGTGGTTCATCACGTCCGGCGGCGCGGCCTTCAGGATGTCCAGCGCGCGGTCCATGCGGCCGCGGAAGTCCGGCACCAGCACCTCGATCTGCGTGCGCGGGCTCAGTTCCCGCACCTTGCGGATGCATTCGGCGAAATGGCCGGCACCGCCGTCGCGCAGGTCGTCGCGGTCCACGCTGGTGATCACCACGTAGTTCAGCTTCAGCGCCGCGATCGTCTTGGCCAGGTTCAGCGGCTCGTCCACGTCCAGCGGATCAGGACGGCCGTGGCCGACGTCGCAGAACGGGCAGCGCCGCGTGCACTTGTCGCCCATGATCATGAAGGTCGCCGTGCCCTTGCCGAAGCACTCGCCGATGTTGGGGCAGGACGCTTCCTCGCAGACCGTGTGCAGCTTGTGCTCGCGCAGGATCTGCTTGATCTCGTAGAACCGCGTCGATGGCGAACCGGCCTTCACCCGGATCCAGTCCGGCTTCTTCAGCTGTTCCGCCGGAATGATCTTGATCGGGATCCGCGCCGTCTTGGCTTGCGCCTTCTGCTTGGCGGTCGCGTCGTAGTCGGACGCGCTCTTGGCTTCGTGGGTGACGTTCTCGGTTGCCATCAGGCGTTCTCTCGGTTGCCGTGTGCCGGGCCTCAGGGTTGGAGCTGCGCGGCGAGCCGCTCTCCGAACCGCTGGGCCACCGTGGCCCAGTCCGTGAAAACCCCGAGTGTACCGAGGTCCACCGTCCGGAGCCCTGCGTATCCGCACGGATGGATGCCCAGGAAGGGCTTCAGGTCCATCGCGACATTCAGCGCGACGCCGTGGTACGTGCA
Source organism: Roseateles chitinivorans (assembly GCF_050632235.1). GTDB lineage: Bacteria > Pseudomonadota > Gammaproteobacteria > Burkholderiales > Burkholderiaceae_C > Roseateles > Roseateles chitinivorans_A. The sequence goes on from NZ_CP192584.1 coordinate 6,507,774, forward strand.
GTGCCGGCTGATCTTGATCCCCAGCGCCGCGACCTTGCCCAGGCCGCGGAACGGATCCGCCAGATCGGCCGGCCCGGTCAGGGCGGCATGCGCCCCGGGATCGTCCAGCCGCACGTAGATGCCGGGCGCGCCGGTCACCCGGTGGCCCGTCACGCCGACGCCGTCCAGCGTCTGGATCACGGCTGTCTCCAGGCGGAAGACGTATTCCTTGACGAAGATCCCCAGCCGCTTCAGGTCCACCAGCGGATAGGCAACCACCTGCCCGGGGCCGTGATACGTCACCTGCCCGCCGCGGTTGGTCTGCACCACGGGGATGCCCTGCGGGTCCAGGACGTTGTCGGCCTGACCGGCCAGGCCTTGGGTGTAGACGGGGTCGAATTCGCAGAGCCATAGCTCGTCCGGCGTCTCCGGACCGCGCGTCTCGGTGAAGGCACGCATCGCGTCCAGCGTGGCCGCATAGTCGACGCGGCCCAGGGTCTTGATCAGCATGCCGGCATGCTAGCCGCGATGGCCCTAGCATCGCCGGCATCGGGACATTCAGGAGCCGCGCCATGCCGCGTCACATCACGGCCCTCGCCGCCGCAGCGGTCTGCTGCCTTGCGCTGCAAGGCGGCCCTGCCGTCGCCGCCGGCGTCACGCTGGAGCAGGCGCTCGCCACGTACGAAGGCGGCGACCTTCGCGCTGCGGAGAAGCAGTTCCGCGCGCTGTCGCAGCAGGGCCTCGCACTCGGCGACTACAACCTCGCGATGATGCATCTGCGCGCCGAGGTGCCCAAGCCTGATCCCAAGCTCGCCCGCCAGTTGCTGCTGCGCGCGGCCGGTCGCGGCCTCGTGCGCGCCGAGCTGGCGCTGGGCCAGTTCCACGAGCAGGGCGAGGATGGCCAGCGCGACCTGGTCCAGGCCCAGGCCTGGTACCTGAAGGCGGCGGAGCATGGCAGCGTCGATGCGCAGGTGGCCGTGGCCACGGCGTTCTACCTCGGCCGTGGCGCGGGAAAGGACTTCCCGCAGGCGGCGCAGTGGTACCGCGAAGCGGCCAAGGGCGGGGACGTCGGTGCGCAGTACCTGATCGCGTCGATGTACGAGTCGGGCTTGGGCGTCGATCGCGACCTGCGCCTGGCGCGCTACTGGTACGACATCGCCGCACGCAACGGCGACGAGGCCGCGCCGTACAAGCTCAAGGCCGTCGACGCGGCGCTCGCGGCCGACGCAGGATCCGTGTGATCCGGCCAGCTCGGACCTGACACGGTCCGAACGCGCCTGGTTTACAGGACGACCTTGACCATCGGGTGGGTGGTCAGCGTGCGATAGAGCTCGTCGAGCTGCTCGCGGCTGGTGGCGGTGACGGTGATCGTCACGCCCAGGTACTTGCCGCCCGAGCTCGGGCGGGTCTCCACCGTCGACGCGTCGAAGGCCGGATCGAACTGCTGCGCGACGCTGACAATCGCCTCGACGAAGCCCTCCACCTGCGCGCCCATCACCTTGATGGGGAACTGCGACGGGTACTCGATGAGCGACTGCTCGGGCGGGATCGGGGCGTTGTTGAAGCTGGTCATGATGGGAAATTCAAATGGAGCCGGTCAGCGGCTTTGCAAGACCTTGGCCCGCTGGTAGGCCTCGTGGAGTTTCGCGTACACCGGGCCCGGCTTGCCGCGCAGCGCGCCGTGGCCGACCTGTTCGTGATCGAGCCGGGTAACCGGAGCGACCTCCTTGCTCGCGGACGTCAGCAGGATTTCGTCCGCGGTGCTCAGCTCGGTCTCCGCGATCGGGCGCAGGTTGCAGGCGATGCCGAGTTCCTCGCAGAGCTCCTTGAGCAGCCGAACGCGGATGCCCTCGAGCAGCGCCTCGCCCGGTGGCGGCGTCAGCAGCGCGCCGTCGCGGACGATCCACACGTTGCTGCTGGAGCCCTCGGTCAGGTAGCCGTCGCGGATCAGCACGGTCTCGTCGGCGCCCTGATCGGCGGCGGCCTGGCGCGCCAGCACGTTGCCCAGCAGCGAGATGCTCTTGATGTCGCCGCGCTGCCAGCGGAAATCGCGTGCCGTCACGCAGCTCAAGCCTTGATGGCGCTGCTCCGGCGTCAACGCGAGCAACGGCTGCGTGTACGCGAGCACCGTCGGCTCCAGGTCCTTGGGCATCGCATGGCCGCGCGCCGCGACGCCACGCGTGACCTGCAGGTAGATCATCTGATCCTCGACCTCCGGCAAGTGCGCCACCAGGCTGTGGAACAGGTCCAGCCAGGCTTCGCGCTCGTAGGGATCCTCGATGCGCAGCGCCTTCAGGCTGCGACCGAGCCGGTCGAGGTGATCGTCGACGCGGAACAGCCGGCCCGCGTAGACGGGGATCGACTCGTAGACGCCGTCGCCGAAGAGGAACCCCCGGTCCATCACCGGCACACGGGCATCACCGAGCTGGCCCAGGTGGCCGTTCAGATAGCAGGGAAGATCGGCCCAAGGCATGGTCATCGGTGGCTCCCGCAGTGTGGTCACGCCGCAGCCACCGACTGTACGCCGCCGGCCCGGCAGGCCAACCCCGGCAAGCGAGGGGCCTTGGGCGGCCCGGCGTGCCGGTCAGGGGCGCGGGCTTACTTGATCCAGAGCCGGATCGCGTCCCAGGCGCGGCCGAAGATGCCGGCCAGCGGCACCTCCTGCTGCACGACCAGCGGCACCTCGGCCACCGGCGCGCCGCCCGAGGTCGTGACCTTCAGCGTGCCCACGCGCTGGTTGAGCGCCAGCGGCGCGACCAGCGGATCGGTGCGCTGGATGTCGGTCTTGAGCTTGCCGCCCTCGCCGCGCGGCACGGCGACGAAGACCGCGTCGGCCGCGCCCAGCTTGGCTTCCGGCGCGGCGCCCTTCCAGACCTTGACGGTCGTGATCGGCTGGTTCTTCTCGAACAGGCGCACCGCGTCGAAGGCCGAGTAGCCCCAGTTCAGCAGCTTCTGGCTCTCGGTCGCGCGGGCTTCCTTCGAGGCCGTGCCCATCACCACGCTCAGCAGGCGGCGCTTGCCGTTGGGCACGTCGCGCTGGGCGCTGGCTGCCAGGCAGTAGCCGGCCGCATCGGTGTAGCCGGTCTTGCCGCCGTCCACCGACGGATCCCGGCCCAGCAGCATGTTGCGGTTGGACTGGCGGATCTTGTTGAAGGTGTACTCGCGCTTGGAGTAGTAGTCGGCGTAGTACTGCGGGTAGTCCTGGATCACGTGCGAGAAGATGACCGCGATGTCGCGGGCGCTCGTCTTGTGGCCGGGCTCGGTGATGCCGGTGACGTTCTTGAACGAGGTGTTCTTCAGGCCCCAGGCCTGGGCCTGCTTGTTCATCATCGCGACGAACTGCTCGACCGTGCCGCCCACGCCTTCGGCCAGCGCGACCGAGGCGTCGTTGCCCGACTGGATGATCATGCCGCGCAGCAGCTCGTCGACCTTGGGCGTCATCGTCGTGTCGATGAACATCAGCGACGGGTCGCCCTTGCGCTCGTCCCACGCGCGCTTGGAGACGGTCAACGTCTGCTCCAGCGTCAGGCGCTTGGCCTTGAGCGCGTCGAAGACGACGTAGGCCGTCATCAGCTTGGTGAGCGAGGCAGGATCCTGCGGCGTGTCGGCGTCGCGTTCGGCGAGCGTCTGGTTGGTCGTCAGGTCCAGCAGCACGAAGTTGCGGGCCGCGATCTCGGGCGGCGTCAGCGCCTGCGCCGAGGCACCGGTCGTCATCACGAAGCTGGACAGGCCCACGCCGAGGGCCAGGGAGGCGAGGAATCGTTTCATTCGGGAGAGATCCTTAGGCGCGCGCTTCGCCGACGGCATGCCAGCCGCGCAGCACCAGAGTCTTGAGCAGCGGCAACTGCCCATGGAAGAAGTGCCCGACACCGGGCACCACGATGACCGGCAGCGCCTGCGGGCGCGCCCAGTCGAAGACGGCGCCCAGCGGCACCACATCGTCCTGTTCGCCGTGGATCACGACGGTATCGGCGGGCACCGTCGCGACGCCGAAGCGGCTCGTGGCCGGACCGACCAGCAGCAGGCGCTCGGCCGGCTGCGCGAGCTTGAGCGCAGCCTGCGACGCGACGAAACCGCCGAAGGAGAAGCCCGCCAGCGCCAGCGGCTGCGCGGGATCGCGGAACTCGGCGATCACGGCCAGCGCATCGTCGACCTCGCCGCGGCCTTCGTCCCAGGCGCCGGACGATTTGCCGATGCCGCGGAAGTTGAAGCGCACCGCGCGGTAGCCCAGGTGCACGAACGCGCGCGCGATCGTCTGGACCACCTTGTTGTCCATCGTGCCGCCCTGCGTCGGGTTCGGGTGGCAGATCACCACCACGCCGCGCAGCGGGCCCGCGTCGACCGCAGGTTCGTCGATCGCGCATTCGATCTCGCCGGCCGGGCCGGCGATCTGCCGGCGCTGGGTCTGTGCATTCATTCGAGCGGACTCCCGATCAGCGGCCGACCGAATCGTCGAGCACCAGACGCTCGACGACCTCGCCATGCTTGAGATGGCGTTCGACGATCTCGTCGATGTCGCTGTTGTCGACGAACTGGTACCAGACCGCGTCCGGGTACACGACCGCCACCGGCCCGCCGGCGCAGCGGTCCAGGCAGCCCGCCTTGTTCACGCGCACGCCGCCCTTGCCGGCCAGTTTCTCGGCCTTCACGCGCTTCTTGCAGTGGTCGAAAGCCTCCTGCGCGTTGTGCTGAAGGCAGGCGTTCTCGTTCTCGCGCTGGTTCAGGCAGAAGAAGATGTGGCGTTGGTAGTAGCTGGGGGAGCTCATCGGTCGATTGTAGTTTCAGGGTTTTCACCGAGCGACTGTTCGTGCGGTCCGTCACGAACCGCTTGTCCTTCAGAGCGCCCGGCCGATCGCTCTCCTGCAGAAGGTTCTCCGGCAGAAGGCGCTTCGACCGGTCGTTCCCCGGCAGGCGGCGGGCCCGGGCGGTCGCTCTGCGTGACACCGTAGAGCAGCCACGCCAGCGCCGCGAACGGCCACAGCCAGCCCACCCATTGCGCCAGTCCGTAGAGGTTGACGAAGCGGCCCTGCTCCCAGAACTGCAGGCTCTCGAGCAGGTAGGGATCGGAGGGCGCCTCGGCCATCAGCGCGATCAGCGCGGTCAGCACGACCAGGCCCCAGGCCGCGTTCGCCCGCCGCGACATGAACGCTGCCAGCAGCGCCAGCACGCCGCCGATGATCAGGCCGGGTTCGGTCGTCGAGGTCAGCCAGGCCCACGCGTGATCGGGGCCGAAGTTCAGCACCGTCGACCAGGCGGTCGTCGTCACGCCCAGCGCGATCGCGCCCAGCACCAGCAGCGCGCGGCGCTTGCCCGGTCGTGCCACCGACAACGCCAGCAGGCACGGCGCCAGGACCCCCATGGCGATGGCGATCGCCTCGAGGCCGGGCGGCAGGGGCAGGTCGTCCGTCAGCTCCTTCGGAACGAGCTCCCAGGGCGTGTTCTCGAGCAGCAGCTCCGCCCATTCGCGCAGGCGCGGGAAGAGTTGGCCGAGCCCCAGCGGCAACGGCGCCGGGTAGAGCAGCCCCACGGGCCACATCGCCAGCAGGGCCAGCGCGCCGGCGCTGTGCGGCACGAACCAGCGTTCGCGCCAGCCGTTCCAGCGCGCCAAGCCCCCAAGCCCCAGGACCGCCCACGCACACAGTCCGCCGAGCCAGGCGCCGGCGCTGTTCAGCAGGAAGTCCGCCAGCGACGGCACGCGGCCGGGGAGGAAGTACTGCAGCGTCTCCATCGAGAACGACAGCAGCGGCAGCCCGACCACCGTCAGCAGCAGCGCGCGCACCAGGCTCCCGCTGCCGCGGATCACCGCCGAGAAGCAGAGCAGCCCCAGCGGCCAGTAGCCGACCACGTTGATCCAGATGTCGAACTTGCCCCAGTAGCGCGGCCAGGGCAGTCCGACGAAGCCCGGCCAGGGCAGGCTCGGTGGCATGCGCCAGGGCCAGAACGGGTACAGGCTGGCGTAGACCACCAGCACGGCATAACACAGGGCCAGCCAGGTGGCGGAACTGCGCCGATGCATCGCCGGATCAGAAGGGTTTGACGACGACCAGGATCACGATCGCCGCGAACAGCAGCACCGAGACCTCGTTGAACACGCGGAACCACTTGTGGCTGCGACGGTTGGCGAGCATCTCGAACTTTCGCAGGAAGGCGCGGCACACGTGGTGATACCCGATCACCGCGACGACCAGCGCCAACTTGGCGTGCATCCAGCCGTTGCCCGGACCGCGGCCGATGCCGTAGTACAGCCACAGCGTCAGCCCGAAGACCAGGGCGAGCAGCATCAAACCCGAACTGAAGCGGTACAGCTTCAAGGCCATGATCAGCAGCCGTTCTCGCTCGGCGTGGCTGTCGGCGGGGACCATGGCCAGGTTCACGAAGATCCGCGGCAGGTAGAACAGGCCGGCGAACCACGCGGCGACGAAAATGATGTGAAACGCTTTGATCCAGAGCATCGCGGCATTATGGAGGGCGCGAAAAAAACCCCGGCTTCACAGCCGGGGTCGGAAAGCCTTATCGCTGTCATCACGTTAAGGCTCCTGCTCAGGGAGGAAAAGCAGGGAACGACAGCCAGCGGCTATCATTCAAGAACGACTTTAACAGATCTGCCGAATTTCGGAATCTACGTCTTTCCACCTAGTGGCCCCCTCATCCCGGTGGTCCCTCTCGGACATCATGCAACTTCCCGCACCTTATCCCGCCAGCCGTCCCCGTCGCCTGCGTCGCGACGCCTTCACCCGGGCACTGGTCCGCGAAAACCGGCTGCACCCGAGCGATTTCATCTTTCCGGTGTTCGTCCATGAAGGCGAAAACCGTGTCGAACCGATCGCGTCGATGCCCGGCGTGTCGCGGCTGAGCCTGGACAGGCTGATTCCGGTCGCCGAGGAATGCGTCGAACTGGGCATCCCGGTGATCGCGCTGTTTCCCGCGATCGACACGGCGCTAAAGACGCCCGACGGCATCGAGGCGACGAACCCGGACGGTCTGATTCCCCGCGTCGTGCGCGCGCTCAAGGAGAAGGTGCCCGGCCTGGGCGTGCTGACGGACGTCGCGCTCGACCCGTACACCAGCCACGGCCAGGACGGTGTGCTCGATGAACAGGGCTACATCCTCAACGACCGCACCGTCGAACTGCTCAAGCAGCAGGCGCTGGTCCAGGCCCGGGCGGGCGTGGACATCGTCGCGCCCAGCGACATGATGGACGGCCGCATCGGCGCCATCCGCGCCGCGCTCGAGGCCGACAGCCACATCCACACGCGGATCATGGCCTACAGCGCCAAGTACGCCAGTGCCTTCTACGGCCCGTTCCGCGACGCGGTGGGCTCGCGCAGCAACCTCGGCAAGGCAGACAAGAAGACCTACCAGATGGACCCGGGCAACAGCGACGAAGCGTTGCGCGAAGTCGGCCTGGATCTGGCCGAGGGCGCCGACATGGTGATGGTCAAGCCCGGCCTGCCCTACCTGGACATCGTCCGGCGGGTGAAGGAGGAGTTCAAGGTCCCGACCTTCGCCTACCAGGTGAGCGGCGAGTACGCCATGATCAAGGCGGCCGCCGCCAACGGCTGGCTGGACCACGACGCCGTGATGCTCGAGGCGCTGCTGGCCTTCAAGCGTGCAGGCGCCGACGGCATCCTGACCTACTTCGCGATGGACGCGGCGCGTCTGCTGCGCGCCGGCGCCTGAACGTCCCCGACGCCAGGGAACGCGGGCTGCCCGACCGACGCATGCGCATCTTCCATCTCAGCGACGCGCTCTACGAGGAACTCGCCGCGCTGCCCGAGGAACTCCCGCCGGAAGGCTTCCTGTGGATCGGGCTGCCGCGGCGGGAGTTCGAACTCCAGCTCGGCACGCTGCAGCAGCGGCTGACGCGGTGGACCGGCGCGCAGCTGCTCGATCTGCATGTGTCGGATCTGATGAATCCGCAGCTGCCGTCTCATTTCGATTACACGAGCGCCTATGACCTGATGGTCTTCCGGCGGCTCGCGACGATGCCGGGCAGCCAGCAGCACCTCTCCGACGACGAGCCTCGCACCGCCGCGGCGGTCAACGAGGCGCTGAAGGCCATCGACACCAGCCCGGTCGGCTTCGCGGTGTTCGACCGCGTGCTGATCACCGTGCATCCGGGCGAGTGCTCGCTGCGGGATTATTTCGCCGGCAAGCTCGGCGCGCAGCAGGAAGGCCGCGACCTGCGCGGCAGCACGCGCCTGCCCCACAGCCCGGCCGAGCTGATGCTGCGCATGGTCAACCACATGGTCGACAGCTACCTGGACCTGCGCCGGCTGCTGACGCGCCAGCTGACGACGCTGCAGAACCTGCTGCTCGACCGGCGCGGCCACTTCCGCGACTGGCCCGTGGTGCTGCACGCCCGGGACACGCTGTCGCGGCTGGAAGACCTCTGCGAGGACCAGCGCAGCGCCGTGCAGGAATGGATCGACGCGCTGGGCGAATGGCCCGTCGGCGACGCGCGTGCCGAGCGCGAGCGCGAGCTGCTGCGCGTGCGCTCTCGCGACGTGCTCGAACACGTCGAGCGGGTGCTGACCCACGTGCGGCGGCTGGAGACCTCGGCCGAGACCTCGGTGCAGATGCACTTCTCGCTCACCGGCGAGCGCACCAACAACATCATGCGGACGCTGACCGTGCTCACGGCCATCTTCCTGCCGCTGAACCTGATCACCGGCGTCTTCGGCATGAACTTCGATACCCTGCCGCTGATCCACCGGGCCACCGGCTTCTGGATCGCCGTCGGCGTCATGGGCGTCACCGCGATCGCGCTCGGCGCCTTCTTCTGGCGCAAGCGCTACCTCGGCACGCAACAGTAGCGGAGGGAGGCGGAGCGCTCAGCGCTTCGCCTTGGCGGCGGTCTTCGCGGCCTTCACGGTCTTCGTCTTGGCGACCTTCGCTGGCTTGGCAGCCTTCGCCTTGGCCGCGGCGTACGGATCGGCGAAGCCGAGTCCCAGCATGACCTCGGTCTCGCGCGCTTCCATGAACTCGGCCTCGTCGTCTTCCTCGTGGTCGTAGCCCTGCGCGTGGAGCGTGCCGTGGACCAGCATGTGCGCGTAATGCGCCGCGAGGTCCAGGCCCATCTCCTTCGCCTCGCGCTCGACGACCTCGGCGCAGATCACCAGGTCCGCGGCGACGACGGGCTCGTGCGTGTAGTCGAAGGTCAGCACGTTGGTCGCGTAGTCCTTCGAGCGGTACTCGCGATTGAGCGACTGCCCCTCCTCCGCATCGACGATGCGGACGGTCATTTCGCCGGGCAGCTCCAGCGCGGCGCGCATCCAGCGGATCACCTTGTGCCGCGGCAGCAGCGCCCTGTGGCGCGGATCCGCGAATTGCAGCGACAGGCTCAGTTCCGGACGGCTCATCGGGAGGCTCCCTTGCGCGTGGACTTGGCAGCCGTTCTGACGCCAGGCTTGGCTGAAGCCTTCTTCGTCGCCGGCTTGTTCGCGGCCGCCTTCTTCGCTGTCGGCTTCTTCGTGGTCGCCTTCGCCGCGGGGGCCTTTCCCGCCGTCACTGTCTTCGCGGCAGGTGCCCGCAGGGTGATCTCTTTCGTGACCGGTGTCTTGGCGACGTCGCGCTTCGCAGGCGCAGGCATCGGAGCAGGCGGCGGCGGCGCCTCAAAGCGCATCGCCTCCTCTCGCAAGCGCAGCGCACGCAGGCGACGCTCCTCGCGTTCTTCCGCGAACTGGGCGCGGTGCTCTTCCTGCGCGCGGGCTTCCTCGAGCGCCAGCGCTTCCGTCTGGTTCTCGTAGGCCTGCACGATGCGCGCGACCAGCGGATGGCGCACGACGTCCGCGCGCGTGAAGCGCGTGATCGCGATGCCCTCGACGCCGTCCAGCACTTCTTCCGCGTCGACCAGTCCGCTGCGCATGCCACGCGGCAGGTCGATCTGGCTCGTGTCGCCGGTCACCACGCACTTGCTGCCGAAGCCGATGCGCGTCAGGAACATCTTCATCTGCTCGGGGGTCGTGTTCTGCGCCTCGTCGAGGATGACGAACGCGTGATTCAGCGTGCGTCCCCGCATGAAAGCCAGCGGCGCGATCTCCAGTTGTCCCTTCTCGAACGCCTTGGTCACGCGATCGAAACCCATCAGGTCGTAGAGCGCGTCGTAGAGCGGGCGCAGGTAGGGATCGACCTTCTGCGTCAGGTCGCCGGGCAGGAAGCCGAGCCGCTCGCCCGCCTCGACGGCCGGACGCGTCAGGATGATGCGCTGCACCGTCGAGCGCTCCAGCGCATCCACCGCGCAGGCCACCGCGAGGAAGGTCTTGCCCGTGCCCGCCGGGCCGATGCCGAAGCTGATGTCGTGCGACAGGATGCTGCGCAGGTAGAGGTGCTGGTTGCCCGTGCGGCCGGCCAGGTCGGCGCGCCGGGTGCGCAGCACGACGCTGTTGCCGTCCGTGCCGTCCGGGTCCTCGCCGTGGCCCGCATCGGCGCCATTGGCGGGCTTCGACCGCGCGGCCACGTCGTTGGCGGCCTCCACGATCGCCAGCCGCAGCGTCTCGCCGGGAATCGCCCGGTCGGCGCGCGCATAGAGCGCTTCCAGCAGGACCATCGTGCGCTGTGCCGGCGCGCGGTCGCCCTCGACGTTGAAGTGCTCGGCGCGGTGGGTGATGCGCACGCTCAGCGCCGCCTCGATCTGGCGGAGATGATCATCCAGCGGGCCGCACAGGTGCGACAGGCGACGGTTGTCGGCGGGGGTGAAGGCGTGGCGCAGGTTCAAAGCGGAGACGGCTCCGTATTCAGGGGGTTGAGGGCGGTATTGTCGCGCGCCGGTGCGCCGCGCGCTTGTGGCGCCTGCACAATCGCCCCCCATGCACCGGACCACGGAACAACAAGGAGACGCCGCCGGCCTCAGGGATGCCGCGCAGGCGCAGGGAGGAACCCGGCCCGCGGCGTTCGGCGCCGCGGCGGTCCTGTCATTGGCCGTGCCGGTCTGCCTCGCGCAGGTCGCGGGCGCGGCGGTCGCCGGCGCCGACGGTGTCACGACCGGCTCCTTCGCCACGCTGTGGACGCGGCTGGCGCCGCAGCTCGCCTATGGCCTGCAGTCCGCGCTGGTGCTGATGGCCTTCGTGCTGGGGCTGCTGATCTGGCAGCGCCGCGCCCAGCGTCACATCGGCTGGCTGCTCGTGCTGATGCCGGGATGGGTCGTCATGGTCGGCCTCGCGCCGCTGTCGTCCTGGCGGACCGGGATCGCGGTGATCCTCGCGCCGTGGTTGCTGTGGTGCGCCTTCCATTACCTGATGCGGCGGATGCGGCGACGCGACCGCCGCGTGCATCGCGCGCTGCTGACCCAGGCGCTGCTCTTTCCCGCCGCGCTGCTGCTGCCCGTGCCGGCGACGCGCATCGCCACCTTCGCGCTCTGGTGGCTGGGCGCGCAGCTGCTGGTCGCGATGGCCGCGCATCTGTGGCACCTCTGGCAGGACATGTTCCTGCCGACGCTGGAGGAGCGGTACCCGCAGTCCGACTTCGTCCTCAGCAGCGTGCTGATGGGTTTCGGGATGCTCGCCGTGGTGTCGGCCTGCGTGCTGCCCGGCAGCGGCCTGGCCGGTATCCTGGGCCCACTCTGCCTCCTGGGGCTCGGCCTGCATCGCGTCCGCGAATTCGCCCGCGCGCTCACGCAGTCGGAGCTCGCCGTCCTGCAAGGCGAGTTGCGTCTGCAGGAACGCATCGCGGAGCTGGAGCGCCATTTCGATCAGGTCGCGGAGACCAAGCTGGAGCAGGTCACCGAACGCGAGCGCAAGCGGATCGCGGCCGACCTCCACGACGACCTGGGCGCGAAGCTGCTGACCATCGTCCATACCAGCGAGTCCGACCGGATCTCCACGCTGGCGCGCGAGGCGCTGGAGGAGATGCGGCTGTCCGTGCGCGGCCTGACCGGCAAGCCGGTGCAGTTGCTGGACGCGCTGGGGGACTGGCGCGCCGAGGTGGTGTCGCGGCTGGCCCAGGCCAACATCCTGGCCGAATGGAAGTCGCCGGCGGAGGACATCGAGCACACCTTCCCCGCCCGCGCCTACGTGCAGACGACGCGCATCCTGCGCGAGTCGGTGAGCAACATCATCAAGCACAGCGGCGCCACGCACTGCGTGATCAGCTGTTCGGCGCAGGACGGCTACTTCTCCGTGGTCATCCAGGACAACGGCCAGGGCATCCCGCTCGAGCTCGAAGGTCGCCTGGACAAGGGACACGGCATGGCCAGCATGAAGGCCCGCGCCAAGCAGATGCACGGACAGTGCCTGGTCGAATCCGGACCCGGATGGGGCACCGTCATCCGGCTGACGATCCCACTTTGATCACGCTCTGATCGCGATCTCGCGTGATCCATTGCCGCCGGCGCCACAGTGCGGCGTTGATCAGGATGGTCAGCCCCCGAGAAAGCCGTACTGTTGCGCGAAGCCGGCGGGTTCCCTGCCGGCATTGCTTTCCTGAGCAAAAATCCGCGCCATGAACCACATCCTGCTCCTCGAAGACATTCCCGAAATCCGCGCCTGGCTCAAGGTCCTGGTCAAACAGGTCTTCGCCAACGCGGTGGTCACCGAGTGCTCGCGCGTGCAGGACGCGCTCCAGCAGGTCAACTCGCAACGCTTCACGCTGGCCCTGCTGGACCTGGGCCTGCCTGACGGTTCCGGCGTCGACGTGATCTCCGCGCTACGCGAGAAGCAGCCGGAAGTCCAGTCGGTGATCGTCACGATCCACGACGACGACGAGCACCTCTTCCCCGCCCTGCAGGCCGGCGCCTTCGGCTACCTGCTCAAGGAACAGTCGCGCGAGCTGCTGGTCGAGCAGCTGCAGCGCATCAGCCAGGGCGAGCCGCCGCTGTCGCCGTCGATCGCGCGCAAGGTCATCGCCTACTTCACCTCGCAACGCCGGCCGCAGGCCGCGCAGGTGCTGCACGAGGTCTCGCTGACCGACCGCGAGACGGAGGTCCTGCTGCGCGTCGCGAAGGGCTTCACGCTGCCGGAGATCGGCGTGCAGCTGGGCCTGTCGCGCCACACGATCGCCGACTACGTGAAGCAGATCTACCGCAAGCTCAACGTGAGTTCGCGCGCCGAGGCAGCGCTGGAAGCGCAGCGTCTGGGCCTTTTCGGCAGGAACTGAGCACCTCCGCGCCCAGGATCCGAGGCGCGGCCCTGCGCCCCGGGAAAATACTGGACAAACATCCAGCCATTCGCCGTCGCAACGCCGCCGAACGCGGATAATCCGCGCCCATGATCGGCAAGCTCACCGGCGTCATCGCGGAAAAATCGCCCCCGCAGGTTGTCATCGACGTGCAAGGCGTCGGCTACGAAGTCGACGTGCCGATGAGCACCTTCTTCAATCTGCCGGGGCTGGGCGAACGCGCCACGCTGCTGACGCACCTGAGCATCCGCGAGGACGCGCACGTCCTCTTCGGCTTCCTCACCGCCGAGGAGCGCAGCACCTTCCGTCTGCTCATCAAGATCAGCGGCGTCGGCCCCAAGATGGCGCTGTCGCTGCTGTCCGGCATGTCGGTCGGGGACCTGGCGCAGGCGGTGTCCAAGCAGGAAGCCGGTCGGCTGGTGAAGGTGCCGGGCATCGGCAAGAAGACTGCCGAACGGCTGCTGCTGGAGCTCAAGGGCAAGCTCAGCCCCGATCTTTCGCTGCCGGTGTCGGTGGCCGACGATGCGCAGGCCGACATCCTCCAGGCGCTGGTCGCGCTGGGCTACAGCGAGAAGGAAGCCGGTTCCGCGCTGAAGACGCTGCCGCCGGACATCGGCGTCAGCGAGGGCATCAAGCTCGCGATGAAGCACCTGTCATGAACCCGCGCGCGGGGCGTACCCTTCCACCATGAGCATCCAGACCGACGACTTCACGCCCGCGCCGCAGCAGGCCCGCCTCATCAGCGCGCAACCCGCGTCGCCGAACGAGGACGCGATCGAGCGTGCGCTGCGCCCCAAGCTGCTCGACGAATACGTCGGCCAGACCAAGGCGCGGGAGCAGCTGGAGATCTTCATCGGCGCCGCGAAGAAGCGGCGCGAGGCGCTCGACCACGTGCTGCTGTTCGGGCCGCCGGGGCTCGGCAAGACGACGCTGAGCCACATCGTCGCGGCGGAACTGGGCGTCAACCTGCGCCAGACCAGCGGTCCCGTGCTGGAGAAGCCCAAGGACCTAGCCGCCATCCTGACCAACCTCGAGCGCAACGATGTGCTGTTCATCGACGAGATCCATCGGCTCTCACCGGTCGTCGAGGAGATCCTGTATCCGGCGCTCGAGGACTATCAGATCGACATCATGATCGGCGAGGGGCCGGCGGCCCGGTCGATCAAGCTCGACCTGCAGCCGTTCACGCTGGTGGGCGCGACCACGCGCGCGGGCATGCTGACCAACCCGCTGCGCGACCGGTTCGGCATCGTCGCGCGGCTGGAGTTCTACACGGCCGATGAACTGCAGCGCATCGTGACGCGGTCCGCATCGCTGCTCGGCGCACCGATCGAACCGGCCGGCGCGCTCGAGGTCGCGCGGCGATCGCGCGGCACGCCGCGGATCGCCAACCGGCTGCTGCGCCGGGTCCGCGACTACGCCGACGTGAAGGCCGACGGCACCATCACCCGCACGATCGCGGAGAAGGCGTTGGCGATGCTGGATGTCGACCCGCTCGGCTTCGACCTGATGGACCGCAAGCTGCTGGAAGCGGTGGTGCACCGTTTCGACGGCGGACCGGTGGGCCTGGACAACGTCGCTGCGGCGATCGGCGAGGAGCCCGGAACCATCGAGGACGTGATCGAGCCCTACCTGATCCAGCAGGGCTTCCTGCAACGCACCCCGCGCGGACGGATCGCCACATTGGCGGCGTACCGCCATCTCGGCGTGGCGCCGCCGAAGCAGGCGGGGCAGTTGTTCGACAGCGAATGAAGCAGCGAGCCCGAGGACAACCCCCCGGGCCTCACCGATGCAGCAATGAAAAAGGCGCTCCGAGGAGCGCCTTTCTGCTTCGTGATCCGGAGATCAGAAGTTGTGGCGAACGCCCAGGGCGAACGAGCTCAGGTCGTCGCGCTTGTTCGGCGTGTTCGCATCCACGGCGGTGTAGAACGCGTACACCTTGGTGCGCTTGCTCAGGTTGTAGTTGTAGGCCACCGTGTACTGCTTGCCGCCGTTGCGACCATTGTTGAACGAGTACGCACCCGCCTTGGTGCCGCCGACGTTCAGGTGGAACTCCGACTGGCCCAGCGTATACATCACTGCGGCACGGCCGATCCAGCGGTTGTCCTTGCCGCCGGCGGTCAGGGGCGTGCCCGACTCTTCGCGCTGCGCATAGCCGCCGAAGGTGAAGGCGCCCAGTTCATACAGGCCGCGGATCGCGTACTGCTTGGCCGAACCTTGCTTGCTGTAGCCGGCGCCCAGGTGCATCGGGCCCTGGTCGTAGTTCAGGGCGACGTCGTAGCCGCGGGCTTCGCCCGGAGCGCCTTCGCCGGCGTGCAGCGTGAACTCGCCATTGAAGCCGCTGACGTTGGGGGTGAAGTAGCCGACCTTGTTGGTCTGCGTGAAGCCGGCACCCGAGTACAGCTTGTCTTCCGACGTGCCGGTGTCGTGGTTGTGCATCGACACATAGTCGGCGGTCGCGTAGTACGAGCCCGGGGTCCAGCGGCCCAGACGGATCGCGCCGAAGTCGCCGGCCAGCTGAACGCTGGCTTCACGGTTCCAGAACGCCGAGTTGGTCTGGCGGCCGTCGTCCGAGTTCAGGCCGTGTTCCAGGGCGAAGCTGGCCTTGAGGCCGCTGCCGAGATCTTCCGTACCCTTGAAGCCCAGGCGGGAATTGTTGTTGACCACCGACGCGACACGGTCGTTGTTGCCGGTCTTGATGCTTTCCACCGAGGTGTTGATACGACCCCAGAGCGTGACGGAGCTCTGCGCGAACACGGGAGCGGAAAGAGCCGCGATGGCCGCAGCGAATGCAATCTTTTTCATACCCACCTTCATCCAGTTGGAGGTTTCAGCCGGTCTGGCTCAATGGCTTTACTGCAAGGTGTGCGGAGTATAGAAGTGCGTTGCACGCACCCATAACGCCCGACGCAAAATTGCAACAGTTCCCCGTTAGGGGTGAACCAGGGGTCCGGCGGGTGATAACAGACGGGCGGTCAGCACCTGTCCCGCCAGGAGGGCGGCGAGCGCGGCGATCTGCTCGATCGGGCCGAGCCGGTGGGCATGCCAGAGGAACAGCGCGACCC
The DNA here is from genome assembly GCF_050632235.1 of Roseateles chitinivorans. Taxonomy (GTDB): domain Bacteria; phylum Pseudomonadota; class Gammaproteobacteria; order Burkholderiales; family Burkholderiaceae_C; genus Roseateles; species Roseateles chitinivorans_A. Next base: position 6,523,931 of record NZ_CP192584.1, read on the forward strand.
CGCCGAGCAGCAGCAGGAACATCGTGCCCGCCGCCCAGGCGTGCGAGGGCGCGACCATCGGGTCGAACAGCGGCCGCGTGTGCGGGTCGTATCCGGGCGCTATGCGGGCACCGACGCCCGGCTCCCAATGTGCCGGCTCCCACCAGAGGCGAAGCTTGTCGCGCCAACGCGGCGTACGCCGCGTCTTGGACAGCAGCTTGGCGTACACCTGCACATTGGCCGTCCACGGGTTCCAGCTCTGCAGCGCGTCGCGGGTCCCGTAGACGCAGGGCTCGCGGTCCAGTTCCTCCTGGAAGCTGCCGAACAGCCGATCCCAGATGATGAGGATTCCGCCGTAGTTGCGATCAAGATAAGGATCGTTGACGGCATGATGCACGCGGTGGTTGGACGGCGAGCAGAACCAGCGGTCGAACCAGCCCAGCTTGCCGATCTGCTGGGTATGCACCCAGAACTGGTACAGCAGGTCGATCAGCGCGACGACCGCGTAGACCAGCGGCGGGAAGCCGAGGATCGCCATCGGCATGTAGAAAAGCCAGCCGACCAGCCAGCCGCTGCCGGTCTGGCGCAGCGCGGTGGAGAGGTTGTAGTCCTCGCTCTGGTGATGGACGGCATGCGCCGCCCACAGCAGCGCGGTCGTGTGACCGAGCCGGTGATGCCAGTAGTAGAGGAAGTCGTAGAACAGCAACCCCAGCAGCCAGACCCACCAGGCGCCCGCATCCAGGCGGGTCAGCGCCATGCGCTCGAAGACCCAGGTGTAGATGCCCAGCGTGAAAAGCTTGGTGAGCACGCCCACCACCTGGCTGAGCATGCCCAGCGCGATGCTGCTCACGGCATCGTTCAGCCGGTAGGTGTTGCGGCCCCGGCGCAGGCCGATCCAGTATTCGAGCCCGATCAGGGCGAAGAACACCGGCGTGGCCAGCACGATGATCTGTGCGTCGGTCATGTGTCTCCTCGATGAGCGCTCGATGCGGCGCTTCTGTCGATGTCCGCGGCCGCCGGCCCTCGTGGGAGCCGGCGATCCCGCGCTCAGGCCTTGGCGGTCGCCACCGCGACGGGCATGAAGCCCGGGACGCCGGGATCGTCCAGCGCCAGACCTTGCAGATGCTGATCGTCGTTCCACCCGACCAGGCTGAATCCTTGCGGCGAATACAGCAGCCGGTTGACGCTGGTGTTGCCCAGCACCCAGCTGCGCGGCGCCTGCAGGTCGATGCGGGTCGCGGCGCGGTACAGGCAATCCATCACCCCGCCGTGCGCGACGATCGCGATCGTCTGGCCCGCATGCGCCGCAGCCAGTTCGGACACGACGGCGATGCAGCGGGCGTAGAGCGTGACCAGGCTTTCCCCACCGGGCGGCTCGAAGTCCGGATCGCGTCGGCGCCAGCGCAGGGCGTCCTCCGGAAATCCGGACTCGATCTCGGTCCAGAGTTTGCCCTCATGGCGGCCGAAGGCGCGCTCACGCAGGCGTTCGTCGAGGCGGACCTCCAGCCCATGCGGCGCCGCCAGATGCCGGGCGGTCACCGCGGCGCGGTCCAGGTCGCTCGCATAAATTGCGTCGATCGGATGGTCGGCCATCGCCGCGCCGAGCCGCTCGGCCTGGCGCTCGCCCAGCGCATTGAGCGGCAGGTTCAGGTGACCTTGCAGTCGCCCCTCTCTATTCCAGGCGGTCTCGCCGTGCCGGATGGCCAGGATCAGCGTCGGGTCCACTCAGACGCCCCAGACCACGTCGGTGTCGGCGCCCTGCGCGGCGCGCATCAGCTCCAGCAGCGGCCACAGCCGCTGGCGCAGCGACACCTCGGGCTTGGGCGGCGGCTTGCGGCCTTCGGCCTGCGCCTGCTCCGCGGCGCGATCCTGCGCCTGCTGCTCCTCGGCGATCGCCGCCTCGCCGTGCGCAATCAGCGCCGGCAGGTCGGACGCCTGGAAGATCCCTTGCGGCGCCGGTCCGCGCCCCAGGGCCTGCAGCGCCTGATCGCCATGGGCGGCCAACATGATGACGTCAGCCCCGGCCTTCGACTTGAACTTGTACAGCACCTGTGTCTCCCGGCCGTCGACGTCGGCCATCAACGCATTGTGCCGCCCTCGCGCACGAGGCAGTGGAGAGGTCTCCCGAGCCCGCCCGGCCCGTCGTCCGGGTCGATCCCGATGCGCACCCGGCGCGGGAGAAGGGTCAGCCGCCGCGCAACAGGTGCACGGAGGCACGCGCGGCACGAGGGGCCACCGCCTGCTCGCGCGCCGACTTGCCGGCCTCGACCTGCGCGGCGATCTGGGACTGGCGCTCCTCGAAGGCACGCGTCTCGAGCGCCGGCGCGCACAGGAAACCCTGGTACTCGTGGCAACCGCAGCGGGCGAGGAAATCGCGCTGCGCTTCGGTCTCGACGCCCTCGGCGATGACCTTCAGGTGGAGCGCCCGCCCCATCTGCACGATCGCGTTGACGATGCCGGCGTCGCTCGCATCGCCCGGCAACCCCTGCACGAAGCTGCGATCGATCTTGAGCCGTTGGATCGGGAAGCGCTTCAGATACCCCAGGCTCGAATAGCCGGTGCCGAAGTCGTCGATCGACATCAGCACGCCCAGTTCCGACAACGCCTCCATCCTGTGCAGCGCCTCTTCGGCGTCGCGCAGCAGCACGGATTCGGTCAGCTCCAGCTCCAGCAACGACGGCGGGAGGTCATAGGCACGCAATGCCTGCGCGACCTGCTCGACGAACTGGGTCTGCTGGAACTGCAACGCCGACACGTTGACCGCCACGGGCACGCGCAGCCCCTTCTGCAGCCAGGCCGCGGCCTGCGCCACCGCCTGCTGCAGCACCCATTGGCCGATCGCGACGATGAAGCCGCTCTCCTCGGCCACGGGGATGAACTCGGACGGCGGCACATCGCCGCGCAGCGGGTCGCGCCATCGGATCAACGCCTCGGCGCCGACGAGTTCGCCGGTCTCCAGCGAGACCTGCGGCTGGAAGTGCAGCCGGAACTCGTGCTCCTGCAGCGCCTGGCGCATCGCGTGGTCCAGCCGCATGCGCGACAGCAGATCCACGTCCTTGCGCGGCTGGTGGAAGCGGAACGCGCTGCGGCCGCTCTCCTTGACCCAGTGCATGGCGCGCTCAGCGCTGGCCAGCAGCTCCTCGGCACTCGCGCCGTCGCCCGGGAACAGCGCGATGCCGGTGCTGCAGGTGACGGTGAAGCTGAGCGTGTCGAAGCAGAACGGCCGCGACATCGCCTCCTGGACGCGACGCGCGGCGTGCTCGGCGCCGCGGGCGTCGGCCTGGTGGATCAGCAGCGCGAATTCGTCGCCGTCGAGCCGCGCGACGGTGTCGACCTCGCGCAGCGACTCCTTCAGCCGCAACGCCACTTCCTTGACCACGCGGTCGCCATAGGAATGGCCCAGCGTGTCGTTGATCTGCTTGAAGCGGTCGAGGTCGACGTTGAGCAGCGCGAACGGCGTCGCCTCGCGGCGGGCCATGGCCTGCGCATAGTCGACGCGCTCCATCAGCGCGCGGCGGTTCGGCAGCCCGGTGAGCATGTCGTTGTGCGACAGCTCCTCGATGCGCTGGTGGGCGGCGAGCTTCTCGCTGAGGTCGCGGAACGAGTAGACGCGACCGATCGGACGGCCACGGCTCCACTGCGGCAGCGACACGCGCTCGAGGACACGCCCGTCGATCAGCTTGAGGTTGTCGCTGGTGTGCAGCAGCGGCGATTCCTGGATCGCGCCGAGCCGCATCGCGTAGGCGGCCCCATCGACGACGCTGCGCCGCATCCACGCCTGCACGGCGTCGTCGTTGCGATCGTTGAGCAGATCCTCCGGGATCCCCCACAACGACGCCAGCCGCTGGTTGAAGCTGCGGATCCGGCCGGCCAGGTCCGTGACCAGGATGCCGTCGGCGGTCGACTCGAGCGTGGCCCGGAGTTCGGCGAGCAGCGTCTCACGTTCCTCGTCGTGCTGGCGCTGCTGGGTCTGATCGCGCATCGCGATCAGCCACAGGCCGTCGCCCTGCGCCTGCGCGACATGGCTGATGCGGCGGGAGATCCACAGCATGCGCCCGTCGGCATGGCGCATCATCGTGTCGGTATGCAGGCTCTCTCGGCGGCCGATCGCGGCGTCCATCCAGAACAGCGCATCCTCCGGCGTCGACGCCAGCGATTCGACGCTGCGACCGATCAGGTCCTTCGCCGGCAGACCGAACAACTGTTGCGAGGCCTGGTTGACCGCCACCACGCCATGCGTGGAAGCGTCCACCAGCCACACCGCCTCCTGCAGACCGTCGATCAACGGCAGGAACGCGGCATTGAGCGCCGCGGGGGTCGCGGCGACGGCTCGGGTCACAAGGGTCACGCCGCCATCTCCCCGGGGGGCGAGGGCGGCGTGGACATCGGGCCGGCGGACTCGAAGAAGTAGGCGATGCGGCTGCGCGGGCTGAGGTAGTCCAGCGAAGCGCGCGGCAGCTGCTGCGGCTTGACGCTGCGGCGGATGCCGAGGTCGGGCAGCTCTTCCAGGTTGAGTACCAGCGCCTCGTCGCGCGGCACCTTGGGGTCGTGGACCATGACCTTGGGCTTGAGCGGGCGCGACGAGTTGACGGCCACGACCAACGCGTAGCGGTCGTCGGTCAATTGCACGGCGGAGCCGGGCGGGTACACGCCCATCATCCGGATGAAGGCGTTGAGCATGGTGGCGTCGAAACGGCTGCGGCCCTGCGCGAACATCAGCGACAGCGCTTCGTGCGGCGTCATGGCCTTCGAACTGAGCAAGGGGTTGCACAAGCCGTCGAAACGGTTGACGAGCGCCACGATGCGGGCGCCGATGCTCATGCGATCGGCGTTCAGGCGTTGCGGGAAGCCGCTGCCGTCGGCGTGTTCATGATGCTGCGCGATGATCAGGAGTGGACCGGCGCCGACGCCCATCTTCTGCCCCAGCGCGACACCCTTGGCGACGTGCTGCTGGTAGGCCGCGACCTCGGCGGCGGTGAAGCTGTCGTCGCGATGACGGAAACGGGCCGTCAACTCCATCTTGCCGATGTCGTGGAGCAGCGCCCCCTGGCCCAGGTCCACCATCTCATCGCGACCCAGGCCGAAGGCCCGGCCCAGCAGCATGGCGATCACGGCCACGTTGAGCGCGTGCGCGGTGCCGCGGTCCCCGGCCCCCTCGTTGAGCAGCCGGATATTGATGTCCCCTTCGACCAGCATCTTGTCCAGCAATGCGCGGGACAACGCGGACGACCGGTCCCGCGCGTCGGTCGGATCGCGTGGCACCAGCTCCATCAGGTCGCGCAAGGCGGTCGCCGCCTCGGCGTACTGGCGCTCGCACAGCAGCAGCGCGTCGCGCTGCTCGGCTAGCAATCGGCGATGACGTTCGCGGACCTCGTCCTCGGCGCTGCGGTTGTCCTCGACGACGGCCGCGGCGGGCGCTGGCGCGGGCATCGGTGTCGCTTCCAGCGGCAGGTCGCTCTTGCCCGGACTCCAGCGCACCTGCTTGAGACCCAGGCGACGCAGGATCAGCAACTGCTCTTCCGAACTCAGCTTGAAGCTGCTGAGCGGAAATGGATGCGACATCCAGCCGAGGTCGAGATGGATGAACATCCCCACTTTCAGCTGGTTCACATCGATGAGCGGATCGGCCGATCTGTCCTTCATATTCTTGTAGTTCCGCGTCCCGGTTCGGACGCCCTCGTCAGCAGCTTCGGCTGCGGAGGGGCGCAACTTAAATCAAAACCGCGTCAACCGTACGGTGTTGCGCATGATCCGGGGGAGACCGTGCGACTTGTCACAGGTTTTTCCTGCACCCCCTATGATCCCCCGAACCTCGCATTCTCATAAAGATACAGGAGACTTTTCATGCACGCCTTCATCTGCGATGCGCAGCGCACCCTTTCGGGCGTTATGGCGGGGCCCTGTCGTCCATCCGCGCGGACGATCTCGGTGCGGTGCCGATCCAGGCGCTGATGGCAAGGCACCCGTCGCTCGACTGGGAAGCGCTGGACGACGTGTTCTACGGCTGCGCGAACCAGGCCGGCGAAGACAACCGCAACGTGGCGCGCATGTCCGCCCTGCTGGCCGGGCTGCCGATCGGCGTGCCCGGCGTGACACTGAACCGGCTGTGCGGCTCCGGCATGGATGCCGTCGGCAGCGCCGCCCGGGCGATCCGAGCCGGCGAGGCGCACCTGATGCTGGCCGGCGGCGTCGAAAGCATGAGCCGCGCGCCCTTCGTCATGCCCAAGGCGGAGTCGGCCTTCTCCCGCGCCAATGCGATCTACGACACGACCATCGGCTGGCGTTTCATCAATCCCAAGATGAAGGCGCAGTACGGCGTCGACGCCATGCCGGAGACGGCCGAGAACGTCGCCGTCGACTTCGGCATCGCGCGCGAGGCGCAGGACCGCATGGCCCTCGCCAGCCAGACCAAGGCGCTGGCTGCGCAGCGCAGCGGCTTCTTCGACGCCGAGATCTGCCCGGTCACGATTCCCCAGAAGAAGGGCGATGCCGTCGTCGTGCGTCAGGACGAGCATCCGCGTGACACCAGCCTGGAGGCCCTGGCCAAGCTCAAGGGCGTGGTCCGGCCGGACGGCAGCGTGACCGCCGGCAATGCCTCCGGCGTCAACGACGGCAGCTGCGCGCTGCTGATGGCCAGCGAAGTGGCGATCTCCCGGCACGGCCTGACCCCGCGGGCGCGCGTGCTGGGCATGGCAACCGCCGGCGTCGCGCCACGGATCATGGGCATCGGCCCCGCCCCGGCCACGCGCAAGGTGCTGGCCCAGGTCGGCCTGACCCTGGACCAGATGGACGTCATCGAGCTGAACGAGGCCTTCGCCGCCCAGGGCTTGGCGGTGCTCCGCGACCTCGGCGTTCAGGATGACGATCCCCGCGTGAACCCCAACGGCGGCGCGATCGCGCTGGGCCATCCGCTCGGTGCCAGCGGCGCCCGGCTGGTCACGACGGCGATCAACCAGCTCCATCGCATCCAGGGACGCTACGCGCTGTGCACCATGTGCATCGGGGTGGGCCAGGGCATCGCCATCGTCGTCGAGCGGGTCTGACTCCGATTGCCAGGGAACCGGCGCCAGCCGGTTTCCTGTCCCCTGTTCAAGGCGAAGCTTCTGCCCCAGGGACGAATTGAGGATTCCAGCAATCGCCCAGGTTGTCTGACCTCATTTTGGTGCAGCACGGGAGTGCTGAGCGCCCCCTCCATTGCAGCGGGACCTATAGCCAAAAGTTGGCATCGACAAAGAAATAGTCATGGGCGCACGTAGGACCACGTAGGCGCCAATCGCACATCGCATGTGATACTGACTTCGTTTGATGGCGCATACCGCTCATATATGTAGGTATGCGGTGACAAGCATGATGTCTGACTATTGACCGCCTGCTTAGCGACCACCGACCGCGGTTTCGCGCACCTTTTTCCCGCTGAACGCCCTTCACGCTGCCTGATCCAGGCGGTGGGGCGCTGTGCGCAGAAAATGCACCAAATTGATGCACATGCGTGCGATTTACGGATAAAACATTTGCCCTGGCAAACATTCTTCACAGGGTTGTCCCTATAGTCCTGGACATCACCTGCTTACGCCCAGCAGATTTGGGCGTCAAACGCACGTCCTCCCTCCCCGCCATGTCCGCTGCACGAGCCTTTGATGATGAACTGACCGCGATCCAAGCGGTCGTCCCCGCCCCTGACGCTGAAGTCCGTACCGGTCCGCTGAAGCGCGACCTGGTCGCCGGCCTGGAAAAAGGTCTGGCCGTGATCGAAGCCTTCGATCAGGAACGTCCCAGACTGACCATCAGCGAGGTCGCCGGCCGCACCGGCCTGACCCGCGCGGCTGCCCGCCGTTACCTGCTGACGCTGACCCACCTGGGCTTCGTCTCGCAGGATCGCAAGATGTTCGCGCTGACCCCGAAGGTGCTGCGCCTGGGCCAGAGCTACATGCACTCCGCCCGCCTGCCCCGCATCATCGAACCCGAGCTGCACAAGCTGGCGTACGCGATGAAGGAAGCCTCCTCGGCCGGCGTGCTGGACGGCAACGACGTGATCTGCATCTCGGCGACGAGCGCAGGTCGCGTGGTCTCCCCGACGCTGCAACCGGGCACGCGCGTGCCGGCCTACTGCACCGGCAACGGCCGCGTGCTGCTGGCGGCGCAGCCGCAGGCGGAGGTCGACGCCTTCATCGCCCGTCAGGAACTGACCGCGCTGACCCCGCACACGATCACGCATCCGGAGCGCCTGCGCATCGAGATCGCCCGGGCCCGCGCCCAGGGCTACGCGCTGATCGACCAGGAGCTGGAACAAGGCCTGCGTTCGGTGGCCGTGCCGCTGAAGAACTACAAGGGCGACACCGTCGCCGCCATGGCCATCAGCGTCCACGCGACCCGCATGAGCATGGAGCAGATGGTCGAGCACTGCCTGCCCCCGCTGCTGCAGGCGCAAGCGCACCTGCGCATGCTGCTCTGAAGCTGCGACGGAAGTTTCCGAAGCGCCAATGGAAAAGCGACCCGAGGGTCGCTTTTTTCATGTCCGGCCCGGGGTCGGGATCCGGGAGGGAATGGCCGCGCTCAGGCCCAGAGACGCTGCCTCAACAGCGGGCTGACGCGGTAGCGCTCGCTGCGATACGCGTCGAAGAGCCCATCGAGTGCATCCACGAGGCTAGTCGCGCCGAGCAACGCGAGCCATTCGAAGGGGCCCGCCGGATAGTTGACGCCGAGCTTCATGGCCGTATCGGCGCCGGCTTCATCGCAGACGCCTTGCCAGACCGCATCGGCGCCTTCATTGACCAGCATCGCGATCGTGCGCGCGACCGCCAGACCCGGCACGTCGCGCAGCACCAGCGGTTCCCAGCCGAGGCGACGCAGGACCGCCTCGGCATGCGCCCGCGGACTGGCCTCGACGCCCGGCGCGAAGGCGATGGCCAGACCGTCGATGCGATCCGGCGCCAGCGGCCAGTCGATCACCGCCAGACCGGGCTGGCGGCGCTCGTGCGCCAGCTGCGCGGCGCATCGTCCGCGCGTGAAGTGCAACTGCAGCCCCTCGATGGCGATGCCGTTCCAATCCGCCGCCGGATCGCGTTCGAAGGCAACGCCACGCGTGGCCATCCATCCGCCGAGGCGTTCGACCAATGCGCCCTGCCCCGCCAGCGTGATCAGGCCGACCTCCTCGTCGGTGGCGCTCGCCGGCGCCGTCGCCGCGGGCACGCCGTCATAGAAGCCCTTGCCCGACTTGCGACCGAGCCGGCCACCGTCGACGAGGGCCTTCTGCACCAGCGACGGCTGATAGCGCTTGTCGCCGTAGTTGGCCTCGAACACGGACTGCGTCACCAGGTAGTTGGTGTCGTGTCCGATCAGGTCCATCAGCTCACACGGGCCCATGCGGAAACCGGCGCCGCGCAGCGCGCGGTCCAGTTGCGCGGGCGAGCCGGCCTGCTCCTGCAGCAGCGCGAGCGTTTCTGCGTAGTACGGCCGCGCGATGCGGTTCACGATGAATCCCGGCGTCGACGTCGCGTGCACCGGCGTCTTGCCCCAGCGGCGCGACAGCTGCTCGATCGCCTGCGCGGCGGACGGGTCCGTCTCCGCACCCCACACGACCTCCACCAGCTTCATCAACGGCACCGGATTGAAGAAGTGCATGCCGACCAGACGGCGCGGCGTCGCCATCCCATTGGCCAGCGCGGTGATGCTGATCGACGAGGTGTTGGACGCGATCAGCGCGTCGGGCGGCAGCAGCGCGTCGAGCTCGCGCAGCAGCGCCTGCTTGGGTTCGAGCTTCTCGACGATCACTTCGATCACGAGCGCCGCGTCCTTCAGGTCCGCAGTCGCGCCAGCCGGCGAGAGCCGGCCCATCACCGCTTCTCGTTCCGCCGCTTCCATGCGCCCCTTGGTCACCAGTCCGTCGAGCGCCTTGCCGATCTGCGCGATCGCCGCAGCCGCGGCGCCCTCGCGCAGGTCCATCAGCTGGACCGGATGGCCGGCCTGCGCCGCCACCTGCGCGATGCCCGCGCCCATCACGCCCGCGCCGATCACCGCCACCGCCGCCTGCGCGGCCGGTGCCGTCGCGACGCGCCAGGATCCCGTCGATTCCGTCATTGCTGTCTCCGTCTCGTCGTTCTCAGTTCTGGTCCGGTTCCGGCACCGCTGCCGGTCAATCCTGACCCGGCACCCAGGTCGCGGGCCGCTTGCCGAGGAACGCGGCGAAGCCCTCCCTGGCCTCGGCGCCCATGCGCACGCGGGCGATGGTCTGCGCGGTGAGCTCGCGGACCTGATCGGTCACGGGACCGACCTCGAGTTGCGCGAACAGCGTCTTGATCTCCGCCTGCGCCAGCGGACCGTTCATCAACAGCTCGCTGATCCAGCGTTCGACGGCGCCGTCGAGGCCGCCGGCCGCGTCGCTCTCGACGACCTCATGCAGCATGCCGATCCGCAGCGCCTCGGCGGCGGGAATGCGGCTGGCCGTCAGCGCGAGCCGGCGCGCCTCACGCGGCCCGACCGCGTTGATCACGTAGGGGCCGATCACCGACGGCAGGATGCCGAAGCGGGCCTCGCTGACCGCGAACTGGGCGCCGGCCGCGGCGACGGCGATGTCGCAGGCCAGCGTCAGTCCGACGCCGCCGCCCAGGGCCACGCCATGGACCTGCGCGATCGTCGGTTTCGGGCAGCGCGCGATGCGGTCGAGCATGCCGGCGAAGCGGCGCGCGTCCTCGACGTTCCAGTCCTGCGTCGCCTCGGAGGCACGCTTCATCCACTGGAGATCGGCACCGGCGCTGAAAGCCTTGCCGGCGCCTTCCAGCACGACGATGCGCACGGCGGGGTCCCGCCCGAGCCGCTCGAACGCGGCGTCGAGGGCCGCGATCATGGCTTCGTCGAAGGCGTTGAACACCTCGGGCCGGTTCATCGTCACGCGGGCCACGCCACGCGCGTCGGTCGATATCTGCAGGGTCTCCACGATGACGTCTCCGTTGTGATCGCCGGAGTATCGCAGCCCGACCGGTCGGTCGAAAAAGATCCGGAAACAACCGCCCGTCCGGCAGGCGCGGTCCCTCAGCCCGGTCCCTCAGCCCGGTTCTCAGCCCGGTTCCACGCTCAATCTCGCCAGACTTCCTCGACCAGTTCGCGCACCGCCGTCAGCGCGTGTTCCTCGGGGCCTTCCTTCTGGAGCCAGCACAGCCAGGTCTCGTCCTGCCAGTGCGGCCAGATCCGCAGCTCGCCGGCCTCGACGGCGGCCTGCGCCTGATCGAGCCGGAGGATTGCCGCCCCGAGGCCGCTTGCGACCATGCCGCGCACGGCGGACTCGGTCTCGGCCATCAGGCTGTGCGGCGGCTCGCGGCCGGCACTCTGGAACAACCGTTCGGCTGCGGCGCGCAGACCGCAGACCACCGGCGTGCCGATCCAGGGCAGCGAGAGCAGCGCATCCCGCGACACCGGCCACTCGCGGTCGGCGAAGCGGCGCGGCACCGCGATCGCGAGTTCCATCCGTCGCAGACGATTGACGATGAGGCCTTCCGCGGCCTCGTTGTCGTGCAGCACATAGGCGCAATCGACCTCGCCGCGGCGCAGCGCCTGCACACTCTGCAGCGACAGGCGCTGCATCAGCTGCAGGCCGATGCCGGGATGCCGCTCCGCCAGCTTGACCAGCACGTCGCCCAGGCGCAGCGAGATCGGATCGCTGACCGTGCCCATGCGCAGCACGCCCTGCACGTCGCCGCGGATCTGCGCGGCGGCATGCCGCAAGCGCTGCGCGGCATCCAGCGTGCGACGGGCCTCTTCGGCGAGCTTCTCGCCGGCGGGCGTCAGCGTCATGCCGCGCGAGCTGCGCTCGAACAGCTGGATGCCGAGCTCCTCCTCCAGCGCCTTGATCTGCGCGCTCACGGCGGGCACGGACGTGAACACCTTCTCCGCGGCGCGGGTCAGGTTCCGTTCGGCCACGACGGCCAGAAAGCTCTTCAGCTGGTACAGCTCCATGGGTCCGGATTCTGACAAGCCGCCGTGAGACCGTCGTTCAGATTCTCAAAACGCCTGTTCCAAACATGCGCATGGACCGTGCGCGTGGCGACGCCCAGACTTCCAGCCATCGAAGTCTCCGAAAGCGAAGGCCGCCATGAGCCTCTCCAACCCCTATGCCGCCACCGTCGCGATGCTGTTCGCGGCGGTCTCGTGGGGCAGCCTGTTCCTCGTCGGCAAGCCGGTGCTGAGCCGCCTCGACCCCATCTGGTTCACGGCGCTGCGCTACCTGCTCGCCGGCGTCGGCATGACGCTGCTGGTCGTCTTCTTCGGGGAACGCCCCTGGGCCAAGCTCCGCGCCCACTGGCGCACGCTGACGCGTTACGGCGTGCTCGGCTACGGCTTCTTCGGGATCCTGGTGCTGGAAGGTCTCAAGCTCTCCCTGCCCTCGCACGGCGCGGTGCTGATGGCGACGATGCCGATGACGACGATCCTGCTGCGCTGGCTGCTCGACGGCCAGCGGCCCGGGCTGGGCGTCGCCGGTGCCGCAGTGCTGGCGCTCAGCGGCGTCGTCCTCGTCTCCGGCGTGCTGGGCCGCACCGACGGACCGCCGCACATGCTGCTGGGCGATGCGCTGACGCTGCTGGGCACGGTCGGCTGGGTGCTCTACACGCGCGGCGCAGCGAAGGTACCAGCCCTCAGCCCGCTCGAATACACCGGCCTGACCGCCATCGCGGCCCTGCCGTGGCAGGTGGCGTTCGCCCTCGTCGCGACGGCCGGCGGCTGGATCGCCGCGCCTGCGTGGGCCGACGTCACGCCCGTCGTGCCGCACCTCGTCTACATCGCTGCCGTGCCGACGGTCGCGGCGGTGGTGGCCTTCAATTTCGGCGTACGGCAGCTCGGCGCTTCGCGCGGAACCTTGTTCCTGAACGGCGTGCCGGTGTCCGCGCTGCTGATGAGCGTCGCGCTGGGTCAGCATCCGGCGATGCAGGAGTGGATCGGCGCGGCGCTCGTCATCGCGGCGCTCACGTTGAGCACGCGGTCGCCCGCCTCCTCCGGTAAAGCGGAGGTAAAGGCCCGGGCGATGGCAGGTGCCGGCGGGCGGTTCCCAGCCACTTGATTCGCCTCCCGGCAAGCTGGAAAGCCCCGGTGCGACGGGCGCCACAGGCGGGCTCATGCCTTTTGTCATGGGCCTGTCTTCTGGCATAGGCTGGCGGCCTCGTCGGGCCCGGCCCGCGCTCAAGAGTTGCTTGCGATGAAGAATGCCCTCCGCCTCACCACCCTCGCCCTGCTGATGCAGCTGGGCGGCTTCGCGATGGCGGCGCCGCCGCAATCGGGCCTGGACCTCAAGGGCTACGACAAGACGGTCCGGCCGCAGGACGACCTCTTCCGCGCCGCCAACGGCCACTGGCTCTCGACCACCGAGATCCCCGCGGACAAGTCCTCCTACGGCGCCTTCCACCAGCTGGCGGACCTCTCCGACAAGCGGGCCCGCGCCATCATCGAGGACCTCTCGAAGAAGAAGGCCAAGGCCGGCACCGTCGAGCAGAAGATCGGCGACTACTACGCCGCCTACATGAACACCGCGGCGATCGACAAGGCCGGCCTCGCGCCGGTCAAGCCGCTGCTCGACAGCATCGCCGCGATCCAGACGCGCGAGCAGCTCGCCGCCTGGCTGGGCGCGCAGACCGGCGTCGTCGACCTGCCGGTGCCGCTGGGCATCGAGGCCGACTACCAGGACCCCACCATCAACCGCCTGCAGACCTGGCAGGGCGGCCTGGGCCTGCCGGACCGCGACTACTACCTGAAGAAGGACGACGAGCGTCTGGGCAAGGCCCGCGGCGCCTACGTCGACTACCTGCAGACGCTGGCGAAGACCGCCGGCATCGCCGATCCGGCGGGCAGCGCGCAGCGCGTGCTCGCGCTCGAGGAGCGCCTGGCGCAGGTGCAATGGGACAAGGTCGAGCTGCGTGATCCGCAGAAGACCTACAACCCGATGACGCCGGCCGAACTCGCGCAGAAGGCGCCGGGCTTCGACTGGAACGCGTTCTTCACCGCCGCCTCGCTGCCGGGCCTGGACAAGCTGTCCGCCTCGCAGCCGAGCTACCTGACCGGTGCCGCGAAGATCCTCGGCGAGGCCTCGCTCGACGACCTCAAGCTCTACCTGACCTTCCGCACCCTCGACGCCAACGCCTCGACGCTGCCCAAGGCCTACCGCGACGCGCACTTCGCCTTCCACGGCGCGGCACTGACCGGCGCGAAGAGCCAGCAGCCGCGCTGGCAGCAGGCCGTGGGCAACGTCAACGGCGCGCTCGGCGAAGCCGTCGGCGAGGTCTACGTCAAGCGCCACTTCCCGGCCGCCGACAAGGCGCGCATGGTGCAGCTGGTCAACAACCTGCTGGCCTCCTACAAGGAATCCATCGACAAGCTGAGCTGGATGACGCCCGCGACCAAGGCGCAGGCACAGGACAAGCTGTCGAAGTACATGGTGAAGATCGGCTACCCCGACGTCTGGCGCGACTACGGCGCGCTGGAAGTGAAGGCCGGCGACCCGGTGGGCAACAACCTGCGCGCCTCGATCTTCGAGTGGAAGCGCCAGGCCGCCAAGGCCAGCAAGCCGGTCGATCGCCGCGAATGGCTGATGACGCCACAGACGGTCAATGCCTACTACAACCCGACGCTCAACGAGATCGTCTTCCCGGCCGCGATCCTGCAGCCGCCCTTCTACAACACGAAGGCGGACGACGCGGTGAACTACGGCGCCATCGGCGCGGTGATCGGGCATGAGATCAGCCACGGCTTCGACGACCAGGGCAGCCAGTTCGACGGTGACGGCAAGCTGCGCAACTGGTGGACCGACGACGACCGCAAGGCCTTCGACGCCATCGGCAACAAGCTGGTCGCGCAGTACGAGGGTTACGAGCCCATCGCCGGCAAGCACCTGAACGGCAAGCTGACGCTGGGCGAGAACATCGCCGACCTGTCCGGCCTGCAGATCGCCTACAAGGCCTACCTGCGCTCGCTGGGCGGCAAGCCGGCGCCGGTGATCGACGGCTACACGGGCGAGCAGCGCTTCTTCATGGGCTGGTCGCAGGCCTGGCGCGAAAAGGCGCGCGACGAGCGCAAGCTGCAGCTGCTGACGATCGACCCGCACTCGCCGCCGGAGTTCCGCGCCAACGGTGCCGCCGTCAACCACGACGGTTTCCACGAGGCCTTCAAGACCAAGCCGGGCGACAAGATGTTCAAGTCGAGCGACGACCGCATCCGGATCTGGTAAGACCTGACCCCTGAACGAACGGCCGGTGACTGCACAGTCACCGGCCGTTTTTCATTGCCCCTCGGTCCCAAGCCTTCGCAGTCCCCGGTACCAAAACCGCGGAAGGACGACAGTGATGGGGGACGGTGATGCGTGGGGTTTTGGCGCTTGACGCCAAGGCCCCATGCATCGGCGGCCAACGCCCAGGCCGCCGAAGGACAGGCGCACTCAGTGCGTCAGCACTTCCCGATCCAGCGCCCGGCTCGCGCCGAGCAGCGGCGCCTGATCCGCCTCATGGACGACGAAGGTCGGGATGGCCCGCAGATACGAGGTCAGCCGCCCGCAGGTCTCGAAGCGCGCCCGGAACGGGCTGCGATCGAACCACTCGCCGAGGCGCGGCACGATGCCGCCGCCGATGTAGAGCCCGCCGCGGGCGCCGAGCGTGAGTGCGACGTGGCCGGCGATGTCGCCGAGCAGCGCGCAGAACATGTTGACGACGTCGCTGCTGAACGACTCGCCCGCGAGCGCAGCGGCGGTGATGGCCGGTGCGCTGCGGCCTTCGCCGGGCGCGAGCTTGAGGCCGCGGAGTTCCGCGAGCGCCGTGTAGAGGTTCTCGAGCCCGGGCCCGGACACGGCCCGCTCTGCCGACACGTGCCCGAAGCGGCGGTGCAACAGGTCGAGCACCGCGCGTTCCTCGGGCTCGTAGGACGAGAGCGTCGCATGCCCGCCCTCTCCGCCGACGGCGACCATCGACGTGCCGTCCTCCGAGGGCAGCAGTCCGGAGACGCCCAGTCCCGTGCCGGGACCCACCAGGCCCCGCGCCGCGCCGGCGACGGCCTCGCCGCCACCAACCTTGCGCGTCGATTGCGGGCCGATGCCCGGCAAGGCCAGCGCCAGCGCGGTGAAGTCGTTGATCACCAGCAACCGCTCCGCGCCGAGCGCCGACTGCAGCGCCCGCGTCGAGAAACTCCAGTGATGATTGGTCATCCGGACATGGTCGCCGGTGACCGCCGTTGCGATGCCAATCGCGCAGCTGCGCGGCGTCGGCAGGCCCTCGCGATGCAGGTGATAGAAGATCGCGTCCGCGAGCGTGTCGAAGTCCTGGCAGACATACCGCGCCACATGTTCCAGTGGCCCGGCCGCGCCGCCCTGGCTGGCGAAACGCACGTGCGTCGCGCCCACATCCGCCAGCAAGCGCGCCGGCGCCCCGATTGCGCCTTGTGTCATGCCTTGTGCTCCTTCACCGATACTCCATGCCGTCGCGGGGCAAGCTGGCCGCCTGCCCGTCGAAAGCCCTGGATGCTGCCACAGTCCGCCGCCGGATCCCGGGTGACGGACAGGGTCGCGGCCGGTGTTTAGCGCGTCGCGCTGAACGTGCCCTGGCGCACGCGCGTCAACGACCGGCCTTGAACGCCGCGATCGCGTCGCGATACCAGTGCGCGCTGTCCTTGGCCAGCCGCTGCTGCGACGCGTAATCGACGTGGAACAGCCCGAAGCGCTTGAGGTAGCCCGAGTTCCACTCGAAGTTGTCCAGCAGGCTCCAGTAGAAGTAGCCGCGCACGTCGGCCCCCAGCGCCACCGCCTGGGCCAGCGCTTCCAGGTGGCCGCGCAGGTAGGCGATGCGCGCCGCGTCGGGCACGCGGCCGTCGACGATGCTGTCCGCGTTGGCCATGCCGTTCTCGGTGATCACGATGGGCGGCGGCGTGTACTCGCGGGTGATGCGCAGCAGATGCTGCGTCAGCGCCTGCGGATAGATCTCCCAGCCCATGTCGGTGAAGCCGAGTTCTCCCGGCGGCGTCACGAACTGCTGCCGCCCGTTGAGCACGCTGCGCGTGTAGAAATTGATGCCCAGGAAGTCCAGCGGCTGCTGGATCAGCGCGAGGTCCCCGTCCTGGATCTTCGGCGCGTCGGCGCCCAGGTGCTCCACGATGTCGGCCGGGTACTGCCCGCGGAACACCGGGTCCATGTACCAGCGCACGTTGGTGCCGTCGTCGATGCGCGCGGCGCGGCGGTCGTCTTCGCTCAGCGGGTCGGCCGGGAAGGACGGCGTGTGGTTCAGCACGATGCCGAGCTGCGCTTTCGACCCGACCGCGCGCATCGCCTGGATCGCGGCGCCGTGCATCATCAGCAGGTGGTGCGAGACCTGATAGGCCTCCCCTCGGTTCGTGTGGCCGGGCGCGAACTGCGCGGTCTCATACCCCAGCGTGGCCGAGCACCACGGCTCGTTCAGCGTCGCGATCGTCGACAGCCGGTCGCCGAAGCGGCGCGAGATCTCCGCGGCGTACTCGGCGAAGAGCGGCACCACGTCGCGCGACAGCAGCCCGCCGATGGAATCGTCCAGCGCCTGCGGCAGGTCCCAGTGGTACAGCGTCGCGTTGGGCTTGATGCCGGCGGCGAGCAGCTCGTCGATCAGCCGGTCGTAGAACGCGAAGCCGGCCTCGTTCCACGCGCCGCGCCCCAGCGGCTGCACGCGCGGCCACGAGAACGAGAAGCGGTAAGCGTCCAGGCCCAGCCACTTCATCAGCTTCACATCCTCCGGATAGCGGCGGTAGTGGTCGCAGGCCACGTCGATGTTGGACGCGTCCTTGATCCGGCCGGGCTGGGCGCAGAAGCGGTCCCAGATCGACTCGCCCTTGCCGTCCTCTCGGGCGGCGCCCTCGATCTGCGCGGCGCTGGTGGCGGAGCCCCATTGGAAGTCCGCGGGCAACGACTGGATCAGCGATTGGAAGGTGGCGGTGTCTGCGGCGGGGTTGGCGTCGTTCGCGTGCATGGTGGTGACAGTCGTGGTCGTAGGGATCGAAGGGATCGAAGGATTCGAAGAGGTCGAGGACATCACGCCGGAGGCGGATGTCGCAGGAGAATTCGCTGGAGCGGGCGTGGGCATGGCGTGTCCGGCGTCGGTTCGGTCAGCCGCGCACGGCGCCCGAGGTCAGCCCGGCGACCAGCCGCCGGGCGCTGAAGAAGTACGCCACCAGCAAGGGCAGCATCGCGATGGCGCTGCCGATCATCAGCGCGCCCCATTCGGTGTTGTTGGGCGCCTGCATCGAGCGCAGCGCCAGCGGCAGCGTGTAGTGCTCGGCCGAGCGCATGACGACCAGCGGCGCGACGAAGTTGTTCCAGCTCGCGATGAAGGTGATCAGGCCCAACGTGCCGAGCGCCGGCATGAGCAGCGGCAGCACGATGCTCCAGAAGATGCGCAGCTCGCCGCAGCCGTCGATGCGCGCGGCGTCGATCAGGTCGGGCGGGATCGCCGAGCCGATGTACTGGCGCATCAGGAAGATGCCCAGCGCGCTCGCCGCCGCCGGCACGTAAAGCGCGCGCGGTTCGTCGATCCAGCCCAGCGCGTCCATCACCATGAAGCTCGGGATCATGTGCATGAACGCCGGCAGCATCATCGAACCGAGCACGATCGCGAAGAGCGTGCCCTTGAAGCGGAACTCGTAGATCGCGAACGCGTAGCCCGCCAGCGAGCACAGCAGCAGGTTGAGCACCGTCGTCATCGAGGCGACGTAGAGACTCATGCCGAGGTTGCGCCAGAACGGCAGGCGTTCTTCGAGCAGCCGCAGGTTCGAGGCCGCCGCGTCGCCGAACCACAGCGGCGGCGGGTTGTCGAAGATCTCCGTGCGCCCGTGCGTCGCGAAGACGAAGGTGAAGTACAGCGGCGCCACGAGCAGCACCGCGCCCGCCGCCACGAGCAGCCGCGCCGGCCACGCCGACGGAACCCGCGAATGGCGTTCAGCGCTTGCCATGGGCGCTCCGCGGGTCGCGGCCGAACAGCCGCGCGTTGAGCCAGGTCAGCGCGGCGATCAGCACGAACATCAGCCACGACATCGCCGACGCGGTGCCGAAGTCGCCGTCCGAGAACGCCGTCCGGTACATGAAGATCGCCGTCGTCATCACGGACGACGACACGCCCTTCTCGCCGTCGACCAGGATGAAGGGTTCTTCGAACAGCTGCAGGTTGCCGATGAGGGTCAGCGTCACCGCGAAGAACATCATCGGCTTGAGCAGCGGCAGCGTGACGTGCCAGAACTGCTGCCACTCGGTGGCGCCGTCCAGCGTCGCCGCTTCGTAGAGGTCCTTGTCGATGACCTGCAGGCCCGACAGGTAGAGCACCAGGTTCCAGCCCAGGTAGCGCCAGAACACGACGAAGGCCACGGCGGGTCGCGTGACATCGGCGTCGCCGAGCCAGTCGATGCCGCCGTCCTTCAAGGCCGTCAGCGACGCGAGCGGACTGCCGATGAACGGGATCCGCGTGAGCTCGGCCAGCGCGGCGTTGATCAGGCCGTAGTCCTTCGAGTAGAGCGTCGTGAAGATCAGCGCGATCGCCACGCTCGACGTGATGTACGGGACGAAGTACGCGCCGACGATCAGGTCCCGGCCGCGCTTGAAGCGCCGATGGATGAAGAACGCCAGCGGCAGCGCCACCAGGTGCTGCGGCACGCCGGCCACCAGCGCGAACCAGGCCGTGTTGTAGAGCGCGTCCCAGAACCACGGATCGGTGAGCGCGTAGCCGTAGTTCTCCAGCCCGACCCAATGCATCGTGTGCAGGCCCTCGGCCGGGTTCCACTGCTGCAGCGACAGGTAGACCGAGAAGAGCAGCGGGAACAGGCTGAACACCAGAAACAGCGCGAAGAACGGCGCGATGAACAGGTAGGGCGCGAGGCGTCGCGAACGCAGCGCCGGGAACCGCAGCCATGACGGGCGCGGGGCGGCGAGCGAGGGAGATGGGCGCGCGTTCATGCCTGTGGCCTCAGCGGCGGCGAGCGCGGCGCTCGATGAGATACCGCGCGTCGGCCAGCGCCTCCGCGATGGCCTTGCCCTTGGAAATGACGCGCTCGAACTCGTCGCGGATCACGGTCGTGGCGAGCACGTCGAACCGGTTGACCGGGATCGCGGGGATGTGCGACGCGGTCTCGCGCCACAGCTGACGTGCGCGTTGTCCGCCGAGGAATTCGATCGGCTCGTCCATCACCGGATCGCGCAGCACCGCGCGCATCGCGGGGAAGCTGTCCAGCACCTTGAGCGATTCCAGCTGGACCTGCGCGTCGGCCGTCATCAGGCGGATGAAGTCCCAGGCGGCGGTCTTGTTGGCGGCCTTCTTCGGGATCGCATAGAACGATCCGCCGTACGCGGCCTGCACGCCGCCGGGCAGCGGCGCGGAACGCCACAGCCCCGCCGTCTGCGGCGCGATCCAGTTGCGCAGTTGGCCGACGAGCCAGGCGCCCATCATCTGCGTCGCGATGCGGCCCTGCTTGAAGCCGGCCGCCCAGTCGTTGGTCCACGCGATCGCGCGCGCGTCCAGGCCCGCGCGTCGCACGGCGCGGCCGAGCTCGAAGGCGTGGCGGAAGCGCGCGGACTCGACGAGCACGCGACCTTCCGCATCGAAGTAGAGACCTTCGCCGTCCTGCAGCCCCTGGCGCAGCGCGATGTCGCGCAGATCGGCCGCGTCGGCCATCAGGTAGGCGCCGGTGGTCTTGCGGATGCGTTCACCGGCGGCGAGGTAGGAGGTCCAGTCGCGGGTGATCTCCGCCTCGTCGACGCCGGCCTTGTCGAGCAGGTCCTTGCGGTAGATCAAGGTGCCGGGACCGATGTCGGCGGGAATCGCGACCTGCGCGCCGTTGGGACCCACGCCCTGCGCCATCGCGAAGCGGACGTACTCGTCGGCATGCGCGGCCGCGTGGAACGGTGCCTGATTCAGGTCGACGAAGCCGCCCGAGCCGGCGAACTTGCCGATGTAGCGCAGGTCGATCGCCATCACGTCGGGCAGGCCGGAGCCCGTGGCCAACGCCGTCGTCATCGACAGGTGGTGATCCGCGTACTGCATCGACAGCAACTTGAGCTCGACGTCCGGATGCAGCGCGCGCCAGCGCGGCGCGGCCGCGATCGCGGCACGGTCGAGGTCGGGGAATGTGGCGACGCGCAGCACCGAAGTCGGCGCGCGCGTCGGGGCCACCTGGGCTACCGCGGGAAACGCCCCGGGGAGCGCGGCGGCCGCCCCGGCCACCAGCAGCGCACGCGCCGCCGATCGCCGGGTCAGGTGGAGATCGGGCACAGCGGTCAGAAGTTGTAGCCCGCGTTCACGCCGAAGGTGCGTGGCGCCGCGTACTGCGCGGTCCAGACCGGATTGGCGAAGCTGACCGCGCTGCCGGCGCTGGTCTTGATCTTCTCGTCCGACACGTTGCGCACGAAGCCGTCGACGTACCAGTTCTTCTTCGACGAGTAGCGCACGCTGATGTCCGCCGTCGAATACGCCTTCTGACGATCGCCGTCGCCCAGGTTGAAGACCGACAGCCAATTCGCCGACTGGTAGTGGTAGCTGATGCGCGGCGCGACCTGATCGCCATTGGCGAGCGGGAAGACGTGCTCGTACATCAGCTGGATCGCCACCTTGGGGGCGTGCGGCAGCTCGTGGCCGGTCACGTTCAGGCAGGTGCCGCCCAGCGTCGCGTCGAAGCAGGTCGGCAGCTGGTAGTCGTTGGACGCCGCCACGAGCTGACCCAGCTTGGTCTTCGTGTACGAGGCCGACAGCATCAGCTTGTCGTCGTTGGTGATCATCCAGGCCGTCTCGAGCTCGACGCCGGACACCTTCGCGCCCTCCGCGTTGGAGTAGGCGAACTGGCGGTTGCCGTTGACGATCACCGGCGCGCTGAACTGGAAGTCCTTGAACTTCATGTGGTACGCGCTGACGTTGAAGGTCATCCGACCGTCCAGCAGCGAGGTCTTGTAGCCGACCTCGTAGTTGGTGAGCGTCTCCGGGCCGTAGGGCAGGCCGCCGTCGCCGGTACCGCCGGACTTGTAGCCGGTGGACACGCTGCCATAGGCCATCGAGCTCTTGTCGATGTCGTAGGTCGCGCGCGCCAGCCAGGTCGTCTTGCTGCCCTTGTAGTGGGCGTCGTTGATGTTGCCCGCGACGTAGCCGTTGGCCGGATCGGTCGGATCGATCGTCGGGTTCAGCGGAATCTGCGGCGCGGCGGGGTTGCCGTTCCAGGTCCAGCCGCGTCCGCCGATGTTCTTGCGGTCGTCGTGCGTGTAGCGCAGGCCGCCGGTCACGTGGAAGGCGTCGGTCAGGTTCCAGGTCGCCTGACCGAAGGCCGCCTTGGAATCGACCGTCTCCTTCGGCTGGATGAACGAACCCTGCCAGCTCACCGTGCCCTGCTGCGTCCCGTTCATGATCGGGATGTCGAAACGGATGCCGTTGTCCTCGGCCGCGTAGTACAGGCCCAGCACCCAGTCGATGGTCTGCTTCTGCGTGCTCTGCAGCGTCAGCTCGTGGCTCTGGCTGCGGTAGCTGGTCCAGACCGTGTTGTCTTCCTGATGGTTGGCGCCCGTCGTGAAGCTGGTCGGCATCTGCACGCCGAGGTCCTGGTCGTAGGTGCCCGAGCCCTTGAAGTGGGTGTAGCCCGCGACGTAGGCCAGCGACATGCCGCCCAGGTCGTACTCGGCGCGGCTGCGGATCGAGGTGGAGTCGCGCTTGAGCGACGGCGCCGTGTCGATCAGCGCGGACCAGAACTTCTGGCCTTCCCGCGGCGTCTGCATCAGGCTCATCGCCGGCGTGCCGCGGTCGGCGAACTGCTCCACCGACACGTCCCAGCGGAACTCCTTGATCGGCTGCCACAGCAGGCTCAGGCGCGCGGCGGTCTGGTCCTGCGCGTTGTACTTCGGTCCGCCGGTGGTGAACAGGTTGTAGTTCAGCGGCTGGAACGGCGGGAAGGTGCCGGCCGTGTTGCCCGCGTTGTAGGCGGCCTGCTGCTGCGCGATCGTGTACTGCGTCGGCTTCTGGTAGTCGACGTAGCCGTCGTGCTGCTCGTGGATGAACGCGACCCGCGCCGCGAGCGTGTCGCCCAGCGGGATGTTGATCGCGCCCTTGGCGCCCAGGCGGTTGTAGCTGCCGGTGCCGAGTTCGACGTAGCCGGTGTTGTCCTTCAGCACCGGCTTGGCCGTCTTCATGTTGATCGTGCCGACGGTGGAGTTGCGTCCCCACAGCGTGCCCTGCGGGCCGCGCAGCACTTCGATGCCGTCGAGGTCGAAGAGCATGGTCGCGGCGCCTTCGGGGCGCGGCGCGAAGACGCCGTCGACGAACAGCGCGACCTCGGGGTCGGCGTACTCGGTCTTGGCCGAGTCGTTGCCGATGCCGCGCAGCGTGATGCTCACGATGCCGTGGTCGCCCTGCCCCGTGCCCTGCATGCTGGGCACGAGGTTGAACACGTCGAGCATGCTCTTGACGTGGGCGTCGTCGATGGTCGACGCGCTGATCGCGGTCACCGCGATCGGGGTCTTCTGCAGCGAGGTGGCGCGCTTGGTCGCCGTGACGACGACCTGCGGCAGTGCCTTGTTCTCCTTGCCGTCGGCGGAGGCCGCGGCACTGGTGTCGGCCTGCGGCGTCGGCGCGGGGGCCTCGGTCGATTGGGCGTGGGCCGCTCCGGCCAGCAGCGCGAGCACGGCGATCTGGACGGGCGAGGAAAGGCCGAGGCGCGGCCGGCGGATGAGGCGGTCAGTCATGTTGTCTCCTGGTGGCTTTCGATTCGAAGCTCTGTTCCGGGTGGGCGTGTTCTTCTAATTTGAGTGCATCGTAGGCAACGCATGACAACGTTGTCAACGCCCTGATTGACATCGTTGTCATTTTGCTCACTATCATTTACCCGTAGATCGCGGCCTCGATGCTGCGCCTGAAAAGATCACCGGAGACAAGCCCATGCAACCCATCCAGGACCTCCTCATCGTCGGCGGCGGCACGGCCGGCTGGCTGACCGCCGCCTTCCTCGCGCGGCAGCTCGGCACCGCGCACGGCGGCGTCGGCATCACGCTGGTGGAATCCAGCGACATCGGCATCATCGGCGTGGGCGAAGGGACCTTCCCCTCGATCCGCGGGACGCTGTCGGCGATCGGCATCGGCGAGGCGGAGTTCCTCGAGGCGTGCTCGGCAACGTACAAGCAGGGCATCCGTTTCGAGCACTGGGTGCGGCCACCGGGCACGGCGGGCACCGATCACTACTTCCATCCGTTCAGCCAGCCGAGCCAGCGACCCGGCTCGCCGGAACTGCTGCCGTACTGGCTGATGGGCGACGCGGGTGAGGGTCGCGCGTTCGCCGAGGCGGTGACGCTGCAGAAGGCCGTCGCGGATGCGCGGCACGGGCCGAAGCGCGCGAGCGATGGCGACTTTCTCGGGCCCTTGAACTACGCGTACCACTTCGATGCGGGACGCTTCGCGGCGCTGCTCGCGGAGCATGGACAGGCGCTCGGCGTGAAGCGCGTGATCGCGACGGTGGATCGCGTGGATCTCGATGAACAGGGCGCCATCTCCGCTGTGCACACGAAGGAGGCCGGCACGTTGACGGCCGGGCTCTACGTCGATTGCAGCGGCTTCCGGGCGCGGCTGATCGGCGAGGCGCTGGGCTCGCCGTTCAAGTCGATGCGCGACGTGCTCTTCGTCGACAGCGCATTGGCGATGCAGGTGCCGTATGCGCGACCCGACGCGCCGATCGCGTCGTACACGATCGCGAGCGCGCAGGACCACGGCTGGATCTGGGACATCGGCCTGCAGGAGCGGCGCGGCATCGGCCATGTGTACAGCAGCCGGCATTGCGACGACGCGGAAGCGGAGCGCGCGCTGCGCCGCTACATCGGCCCGGCGTCGGACGCTCTCACGCCGCGCAAGCTCGCGCTCAACATCGGGTATCGCGAGACGCAGTGGGTGAAGAATTGCGTGGCGGTCGGGCTGTCAGGCGGCTTCCTGGAGCCGCTGGAGTCGTCCGGCATCGGGCTCATCGAGACAGCGGCCTATCTGATCGGGCAGCTGTTCCCGTTCAACGGCGATACGGCGCCGGTGGCGAAGCACTTCAATGCGTTCATGAACGAGCGCTACGCGCGCATCGTCGACTTCATCAAACTGCATTACGGCCTGACGCAGCGCACGGACACGGCGTTCTGGCGCGACAACGCCGATCCAGCGTCATTCACCGACACGCTGAAGGAGAAGCTCGCCATGTGGCGTTGCCGGCCGCCGCAGCGCCTGGACTTCATCACCGACGTCGAGATGTACCTGCCGGCAAGCTGGCAGTACGTGCTCTACGGGATGGAATTCGAGACGCAGCTCGGGACGGGCGCCGCCGCGCTGATGCGCAGCGAGGAGGCGCGCAAGGAGTTCGCGACGATCGCGCAACTCGGCGCGCATGCGCTGCGGGACCTGCCGCCGCATCGGGTGCTGATCGAGCAGCTCCTCGCGCGGACGGGCAAGCGCGCCGCCTGAGGGCGGCGCGAAGGCGCTCAGGCCTTCTTGAGCCGCGGTGCGGCCTTGGTGCCGAGCACCGCCGTGGAGTCACGCACGACCAGTTCGTGCGGCAGCACGCGGTGCTTGGGCTTCACGGCCTCTTCGGCGCCGACCTCGGGCTCGGCATCGCGCGGCGTGCCGATCAACAGATCGACGGCGGCGCGCGCCATGTCGTCCATCGGCTGACGCACCGTCGTCAGCGGCGGCCACACGCGCGCGGCGGCGGGCGTGTCGTCGAAGCCGGCGATCGAGAGGTCGCCCGGAACGGCCAGGCCCAGGCGCTGCGCCGCGGCGAGCACACCCAGCGCCATGTCGTCGTTGCTGGCGAAGACCGCGGTCGGGCGCTGCCGGCGGCTCAGCAGCTGGTAGGCCGCCTCGACGCCGGTGTCGAAGGTGAAGTCGCCCTGCACCACCAGGTCCTTGTCGAGCGGCAGCTTGTGCGCC
The DNA here is from genome assembly GCF_050632235.1 of Roseateles chitinivorans. GTDB lineage: Bacteria > Pseudomonadota > Gammaproteobacteria > Burkholderiales > Burkholderiaceae_C > Roseateles > Roseateles chitinivorans_A. The sequence continues at coordinate 6,549,808 of NZ_CP192584.1, forward strand.
TTCAAGGCGGCCAGGTAGCCCTGGTAGCGGCGTTTGGACGCCACCTGCTCCTTTGCGCCCTTGATGATCGCGATGCGCGTGTGGCCCAGGCTGATCAGCAGGTTGGTGATCTCCTCCGCCGCGTGCACGTCGTCCATGCGCACGCTCGGGTGATCGGGCTCGTCGGCCGCCGGGGAGATCAGCACGCACGGGGTCTGGCTCTCGCGGAGCGCGGACAGCACCTGCGGGTTGTCGCACAGCGGTGGGGTCAGGATCATCCCGTCCGGACGCAGCGCCGAGACCATGCGGTCGACCTGCATCGCGAGGTCCGGGGCGTCGTTGTGGAGCGACTCGACGACGAGGTGGTAGCCGGCCTCGCGGCAGCGCAGCGTCGCGCCTTGCTGGACGCCGCCGACGAACGCCGCCGACGGGTCGTAGTACAGCAGGCCGATCAGGAAGGACCGTCCGCCGGCCAGGCTGCGCGCGGATTGCTTGGGGCGGTACTTGAGGTCGGCGACGACCTTCAGCACCGCTTCACGGGTTTCGGAGTGGACGCCGGGCTCTTGGTTCAGGACCCGGGATACCGTCTTGATGGAGACGCCCGCTTCGCGAGCGACGTCGATGATGGTGGCGGGTTTACGTGGCGGCATAAGGATCCGAAATGCTCGCCCGACTTTGCCATATGGACACGATCAGTGCGGGCGGGAAGCCCCGGAGCACTTCAACTCCGCTCGCTGACCCCGCAGGAGACGACCCGGTCACGCAAGCGCGACCCCGGTTTGGACCTCCCGGTCCAAACCATTCGAGTCCTCGCGTGATGTCCCCCGGACATCACTTCCTGGGCTTCAGAATGAGAAAAGCCGGCTAGAAGCCGGCTTTTCAGATTTGGTGCCCAGGAGAGGACTCGAACCTCCACGGAGTTACCCGCTAGTACCTGAAACTAGTGCGTCTACCAATTCCGCCACCTGGGCTTTCAGGATTTTTCTTCGCCGCTATTGCGTTTGACTGCTGTGTGCAGCGAAGAATTGGACTTTAGCACGGTTTTGGAATCAGGCAAGCGTTTCAGCCGCCCCACTTCACTTTCCCGAGACGCGTGTGCGGATCCCACAACATCTGTACTCTCCGCGCCCAATCCAGCATGGCCGGCTCCACGCGCTCCCAGTGCGCGCGGTACGCCTCCTGGAGCTGGGGACCGACGCCGTGCTCCGCGCTGATCGATCCGCCGAGCTCCGCGACCAGCGCATACAGGCCCTCGCGCAGGGTCAGCTCTTGCTCCGGCGCGAGCGTTCCCGCACTCGCCGGCCACACCATGTTGAAGTGCATGCCGCCGTCGCCCAGGTGGCCGAAGTCGGCCAGCCTCACCTGCGGGAAGCGCTCCGCGAGCCAGGCTGCCCCGCGCTCGCGGAAGGCCATGAAGTGCCGGCGCGGCAGCGAGAGATCGAGCCCAATCACCTTGCCCTGCACCCGCAGCCCTTCGCTGATGCGATGGCGCAGACCCCAGATCGCCTCGTCGGCGTCCAGCACCGCGTCCCGCACCCGTCCCGATTCGAATTCGCCTTCGAGCCAGCCCTGGAGCAGTCCGTCCAGCGCGAGCTGATCCGCCGGCAGCTCGCTGCTGAGCTCGATGAGCATCGCGTAGTCCGGCAGTTGGCCCTCGAACCAGCGCGCGACGTCCTGGCCGTGCAGTCCGGCCTCCAGCGCCGCGCGGCTGATGCCCTCGAAGGCGGACACCAGCCCGCCCCAGCGCTGCATCACGTCGGCATAGAGCGGGAAGACCTCCGCCAGCGACGACGGCGCCACCAGCGCCACGGCCCGCTGACGCGGCAACGGCGCGAGCTTGATCGTGACCTCGCTGACCAGCCCCAGGCTGCCCGAGGAACCGATGAAGAGCTGTCCCAGCGCGAGCGCCGAGTTGTCTTTCTGCAGCCCCTGCCCCAGGCGCAAGACCTGCCCCGCCGGTTCGGCCAGCACGACTTCCAGCGCCAGCGTGTTGGCGCGCACGTCGCCGTAGCGCAGCATCCGCGTGCCGCCGGTGTTGTGCGCGACCATGCCGCCGATCGACGGGTCGGCGCTCAGGTCGACCGGGAACCACAGGCCGTGCGACTCGAGGCGTTCGTTGATCTCCGACAGCCGGAAGCCCGACGACACGCGCAGCGTGCGGTCGAGCAGGTCGAGTTCGAAGACCTCGCGCAGGCGCTCGGTGCTGAGCAGCACCTCGCCGTTCGCATCATCGGGCGTGCCGGCGCGGACCAGCCCGGTATGCGCGCCCTGCACCACCACGCGAAGCCCGCAGGCCGCCGCGAGTGCCAGCACGCGCGCCGCTTCGTCGCGACTGCCGGGGCGCACCAGCGCAGCCGCCCGTCCCGCCGCATAGCGCGCGGGCTGCAGGAAGCGCGGCTCGATGTCCGCCCCCACCTGCACGTAGGCTTCGCCGCAGACGGCACTCGCTTCCGCGAGGAAGCCGCCGGCCTGGAAGCTCAGCACGCCGCGGCCTCGCCCGTCGTGTCGGCGTCCTTGGCCGCGCCGGCCGTCATCTTGAAGATGCCGGTCGCGTTGCCCGCATCGAAGGCCAGGTCCAGCGCACCCGACTCATCGAGCGGCGCGCGCTGGATGAATTCGTGGAAGCTGCCCGGCACTTCGAGCATCACGCGCTGGCCGCGGTCGAGGAACTCGCGCATCACCCGCGCCGCCTTGAACGCGGTCTGGCGCACGCGCCCGGTGGCCGAGGTCTCGATCGAGTCCTTCACCGGCCGGTCGAGCGCGCGCTGCGCGGAAACGACGGATTCGATGTCGGCCACGCGATCGGTCGCGTGGTTGAAGGCGTTGCCCTCCGTCGCGATCCAGGCCATCTCGGCCGATTCAGTGAGCAGGAGCTGGTAGTCGTCCGCCTCGAACAGCCCGTGCTGCCGGGCAAAGCAGCCGACCAGCTTCGGCAGCAGCGCCACGGCGGACGAGATCGGCAGATCGCCGTCGCGCGCGAGGTGCTCCAGCATCGCCAGGTCACCCGGCGTGAGCGGATCCTGCGAGGTCGACAGCACCCGCGTCACCGCGCCCTGGAAGCTGCCGGAGAAACGCTCCGGATGCAGCTCCGACACGAAGAACTGCGCGATGTCTTCCGGGAAGTCGGCGTGGCGCCAGGCGCGGCCGGTCATCTTCAGACGCGGCAGCGGATAGGTCGCCGCCATCGTGAAGCCCAACGGTCTCAGCACGCGGGTGATCGCGGCCTCGCCCGGCGGCAGCGCGCCTGACGGCCAGGCCACCGTGCGCAGCGCGCCGTGGTCGAAGACCAGTTGCTGCCCGTCGCGCTGCAGGTCGGCCACGTAGGCGGCCGCCATCGGCACGCGGTCGGTCACGTCGAGGAAGAGCGCCATGTTCAGCGCCTGCGCCAGCTCGGCGCGCGACACGCGCTCGCCGGCCGGACGCAGCAGCGACGGCACCACCTGCACGCGCGCGAAGGCGGCGCGGGCCGCCTCGTCGCCGAGCGCGCCGCGCAGCAGCTGGAACAGTCCGCTGTCCACCGCCGCCGCGACCTTGGCGTTGAGCGCCGTCAACGCCTTCAGTTCCGCGGTCCGCTCAGACATCGAACTTCACGCCCTGCGCCAGCGGCAGCTCGCGCGAGTAGTTGACGGTGTTGGTGGTACGGCGCATGTAGGCCTTCCACGCGTCCGAGCCGGATTCGCGGCCGCCGCCGGTCTCCTTCTCGCCGCCGAAGGCGCCGCCGATCTCCGCGCCCGAGGTGCCGATGTTCACGTTGGCGATGCCGCAATCGGAGCCGCTGGCGCTGACGAAGGTCTCGGCTTCGCGGATATCGTTGGTGAAGATCGCCGAGGACAGGCCCTGCGGCACGTCGTTCTGCAGCGCGATCGCCTCGTCCAGCGTCTTGTACTTCAGGGTGTACAGGATGGGCGCGAAGGTCTCGTGCTTCACGATGGCCGACTGCGCGGGCATGCGAACCAGCGCCGGCACCGCGTAGAACGCTTCCGGATACTGCGACGCGAGGGCGCGTTCGCCGCCGCTGACCTCGCCGCCCTGCTCGCGCGCGGCGGCCAGGGCCGATTGCATCGCGTCGAAGGCGGCCTTGTCGATCAGCGGGCCGATCAGGTTGCCGGGCTCGACCGGGCTGCCGATCTTCAGCTGCGCGCGTGCGCGGTCCAGGCGCGTGACGAGCTCGTCGTGGATCGACTCGTGGGCGATCACGCGGCGCGTCGTCGTGCAACGCTGGCCGGCTGTGCCGTAGGCGCCGAACAGGATGCCGCGCACGGCGAGGTCCAGGTCCGCGCTCGGCGTGACGACGATGGCGTTGTTGCCGCCCAGTTCCAGCAGGCAACGGCCGAAGCGCGCCGCGACGCGCGGGCCGACCGCGCGGCCCATGCGGGTCGAGCCGGTCGCGGAGACCAGCGCCACGCGGGCGTCGTCGACCATCGCCTCGCCGACACCGGCGCCGCCGATGAGGACCTGCGACAGGAACTTCGGCGCGCCGTCGAAGCGGGCCACGGCCTTCTCGAACAGGGCCTGCGTCGCGAGCGCCGTCAGCGGGGTCTTCTCGCTGGGCTTCCAGAGGCAGGTGTCGCCGCAGACCAGCGCGAGCGCCGAGTTCCACGCCCACACCGCGACCGGGAAGTTGAACGCCGAGATGATGCCCACGACGCCCAGCGGCAGGTACTGTTCCATCATGCGGTGACCGGGACGTTCGCTGGCGATCGTCAGGCCGTGCAGCTGGCGCGACAGGCCGACGGCGAAGTCGCAGATGTCGATCATCTCCTGCACTTCGCCTTCGCCCTCGCTGGTCACCTTGCCGGCTTCCAGCGAGACCAGGCGGGCCAGCGCCGCCTTGTTGGCGCGCAGTTCCTCGCCGAACAGGCGGACCAGCTCGCCGCGCTTGGGCGCCGGCACGGTGCGCCAGGCCAGGAAGGCCTGCTGCGCATTCGCGACCGCGGCGGTCATGTCGGCGGCCTTGGCCTCGTGGACCGCGGCGATCACGGCGCCGTCGATGGGGCTGCGGACGGTCATGGTGCCGCCGGTGACGGCGGCGGCCGGCACGCCCAGGGCGGCCAGCAGGTCGGTGGTGGTGGAAGTCATCGGGGAATTCTCCTTCAGGCGTTCAGGCAGGTCGTGCGAGGGGCCGATCGAAGCGATCGATCGGCCGACCGATCAACCGATGGACTCAACCTGGCGCGACTGTTGATACGCCTTGCCGAAGCGATTGGCCAGGAAGTCCGGCAGCGCCACTTCTTCCTGACGCACGAAGCCCGACTGCGGCAGCTTGCCTTCGCGGAACAGGTCGACCGCGGCGCAGATGCCGGCGGCGGTGGTGATCTGGATGGCCGACAGCGGCTGCGCGCCGTCGCGCTCGGCGAAGATCTTGCGGGCGAAGACTTCCTGCATCAGCACGCCGTTCTTCATGCCCGACACGGTCACGAACACCAGGACCACGTCCTGCATCGTCGCCGGCATGCTCTTGCGCATGATGTCCTTGAGCTTCTCCTGGTCGTTCTTCAGCGCCAGGTCGTCCAGCAGGAACATCATCAGGTCGCGGTGGCCCGGATAACGGACGGTCTTGTAATCCAGGTTGCGGACCTTGTTCTCCCAGGTCTCGCACAACGTGCCCAGGCCGCCGGAGGTGTTGAAGGCCTCGTACTCGGTACCGTCCAGCGAGAAGTGCTCCAGGCCTTCCAGCGGCAGCGCGGCGATGGTGGCGCCGTCGTGGATCGCCTCGCAGGGATGGCAGTACTCGTTGATCAGGCCGTCGACGGACCAGGTCAGGTTGTACTTCAGCGCGTTGGTCGGGAACGCGGGCAGCGCGCCGACGCGCATCTTCACGTCGCTCAGCGAGTCGAAACTCTTGGCCAGGTGGTGCGCGACGATGCCGATGAAGCCCGGCGCCAGGCCGCACTGCGGCATGAACGCGGTCTTCGCGCCTTCGGCGATGCGCTTGATCTCCTTGGTCGCGGCCACGTCCTCGGTCAGGTCGAAGTAGTGGCAGCCGGCCTCCAGCGCCATGTGTGCGGCGGTGATGGCCAGGTGGTAGGGCAGCGCGTTCACGACCACGTCGTTGCCGCGCAGCGCGGCGGCGAGCTGGGCCTTGTCCTCGGTGTCGACGGTCTTGGTCGCGAGACCCTGATCCGCCACCAACTTCAGCGCGGTGGCGTTCTTGTCGATCACGGTGACCTGGTAGTCGCCGCTGCCCTGCAGCAGTCGAGCGATGGTCTGGCCGATGTGTCCGGCGCCCAGCAGTGCCACTTTCATGTCGTACTCCTTGTGATCCTGTGCGGATGAGGTTTCAGATGCGATGCCGGCAGTGTCCCGACCTGCCCTGACGAAAGAAAGCGCGAGTTCGACGAAAAACACATCGATACTGACGATCCGTCAGCCGGATCTTCCATTCCGGCGAAAACCAGGGTTTATCCCGAGCACTCCGTCACAGCCTGCCGAGGGCCTCGCTCATGAACGCCAGAAAGACCTCGCCCGCACCGGCCTCCGGATCCGCCGCTGAATCGCAGGCCGCCGCTCCCGCGACATTGCGCGACCAGACCGATCGCGCGTTGATCGCGCTGCTGCAGGCCAACGCGCGCGAAAGCACGGCCGACCTCGCACGCAAGTTGGGCGTGGCCCGCACCACCGTGGTGGCGCGGCTGGCCCGGCTGGAGGCGGACGGCCTGATCGCCGGCTACACGGTGCGGCTGGGCGGCGAGGCGGTCGAGCGCGGCGTGCAGGCCTTCGTCGGCATCACGGTGCAGCCGCGCGCCGGGCGCGAGGTGGTGAAGCTGCTCTCGCGGCTGCCGGAGCTGCGCCAGCTGGCGTCGGTCAGCGGCGAGTTCGACTACATGGCGACGCTGCGCGCCGACAGCACCGCGCGACTGGACGCGCTCCTCGACGAGATCGGCGACATCGAGGGCGTGATCAAGACGCACACCTCGGTGCTGCTGGCGCTGCGGGTGGACCGGAGCGCCTGATCGCACGAGCGCACGAGCGCACGAGCGATCCATGTCAGCCTCGTGGCGCGTGAGTAACGTCATGTTTTAGGCCCCCGGCCTCGTCAACGCGCAACGCTGGCACGCCGTTTGCAAACCATGAGTCGCCAGCTCAAGGAGCGCACCATGTCGAAGCCCGCCGTCACTGCCAAGCACGTCCCGCCGATCTTCATCGGCCTGAAGGCCCTCGCGATCCTCGCGGTGGCCTGGGGCGCGGTGTATCCGTCGCTGCTGTGGGGCCTCGGCGCCGTGCTCCCCTGAGCACGGCGGCGACCTCCAAGTCCTGAGGAGTACCGCCATGAAAGCCCCCGCCCGTCTCCACGGCGCCGCACCACCCGTGCACGCGACACCGCCCATTGCCGCCCACCGCTGGCGACGCCTGCTGCTGCCCGCGCTCGGCATCGCCGTCACGGTGCTGGCCCTGCTGGCCGCGATGGCTTGGCTCGACCACGCCGAAGGCGATCTGCGCCAGGTGCGCGCGCCGATGGCGGTGCCGTCCGCCACCACACCGGCCGGCCCGGCATTCCAGCCGTCCGCGACAACGGTCTCTTGACCCACGCGGCAGTGGTGAAGTCCTCGCGGCGGGCGCATAGTCCGCGCCGCAAAGGAGCGACTTCACCATGTGGGCACTCATCCTCGGACTGATCCTCTTCCTCGGGCCGCATTCGGTCCGTTTCGTCGCGCCGGCCTGGCGCGAAGGCCGCCTCGCCGCCTGGGGCGAGAAACGCTGGAAGCTCAGCTACACGGCCATCTCCGTGATCGGCCTGCTGCTGATCATCTGGGGCTACGGCCAGGCGCGGCTGGATCCGCATCCGCTCTGGGCGACACCCCGCGGCATGAACCATCTGGCCGGGCTGCTGATGCTGCCCTCGCTGATCCTGCTGGCCGCGTCGCATGTGCCGCGCAACCACTTCAAGGCGAAGCTGCATCACCCGATGCTGCTGGCCGTGAAGCTGTGGGCCTTCGGCCACCTGCTGGCCAACAACACCGTCGCGGACCTCGTCCTGTTCGGTGCCTTCCTGGCCTGGGCGATCCTGGATTTCCGTTCGGCCCGGCGTCGTGCCGCGCCGCCACCGCCTGCGGGGACCGCCAAGGGCACGGCGATCTCGGTCGCGATCGGCGTCGTCGCCTGGATCTCGCTCGTCATGGGGCTGCACCGGATGATCATCGGCGTCAGCCCCTTCCCGACGATGGGATGAAAAAAGCGCCCTCGAGGGGCGCTTCGTGTCCGTTCAGAGGCTGCGCTTGCGCTGCAGGACCAGCAGCCAGAAGCACACCGCCGCGATCACCAGCCCGCCGACGAACTGCGGATGCACCGCCGCCTGCAGCACCTGGGGCAGCCCTTCCCGGGCGTAGTCCGGGAAGCGGTAGAGCATGTCGAAGAAGTCCTGCATGTTGAGGTGGCCGTCGCCGTCCGATTCGATGACCAGCCGGGTCCCGGTCTGGACCAGCGAGGCGCCGACCCCGGCGACCTGCGTGATCAGCGCATGGCGCAGCAGCTCGGCGGCGGGTTCGTTCTGGTAGATCTTGAGGAAGGCCGACACCCCGATGACCAGCAGCGGCGCGCCCCAGCGCTTGAGCCAGGCCGAGGCGGCCATCATCGCGAGCACGATGGGCGAGAGCCAGAGGGCGGCCAGCACCAGCCCGACCGCGAGGCGCAGTCCCAGCCAGAGGGTGCCCTGGAACAGCGCGCTCCATTGCGTCTGCTGCAGCGCGGCGAGGCCGAATTCCTTGAACGCCATCGCCGACCCGACGATCGCGCCACCGACCAGCGCCAGCAGCGTGGCCACGACGGGCACGAGGAGGCCGTGGGCGACGATCGGCGCGCCGATGCTGGCGGCATGGCTGCCGGGCAGCGAGGACCAGAACTCGATCGAGCGGTCCTGCTGGTCGCGGCGGGCCAGGCCCATCAGCTGGTACATGGACACGCCGAGGGCCAGCGCCAGCACCAGGCCGACGGTGAGCAGGCCGGCGATCAGCGCGACCGGTTCGGGGCTGGGCACGTCGATGCCGTCGACCTGGCTGAACGGCACCAGCGCCAGCAGCACCAGCACGGGCGCCAGCACCAGGCCGATCCAGGCCCGCTTGTATTGCAGCCACTCGCGCAGCAGCAGCGTGTTGAAGAGCGTCATGGGGTGGTCCTTGAATCCTTGGAAGAGGGTCGCCGGGCGTTGCGATGAGGCCGGTCAGGCTTCGGTGGCCTGGCGTTCGGGCTTGCGGGTCAGCGCCATGAAGAGATCGACGAGGCTGGGACGCACGCGCTGGCCCAGGTGGGCGAGCGCATCGGGCGGCACGCCGTCGAAGAGCGCGGCCGGGCGGCCCTGCACGCGGTAGCGCAGCAGCGGGTGGTTGGCGGCGACCAGCTCGGCGGCGTCGGGGTCATGCGACAGCGCGACGAAGCGCTCGTCCATCTCCGCCAGCGAGATGTTCAGCACCAGCTTGCCCTCGTCGAGCATGAGCACGTCGGACAGCAGCGTCTCGACTTCCTCGACCTGGTGGGTGGAGATGAGCACCGAGCGCTCGCCGTCGCACCATTCGTCGATGAGCATCTCGTAGAAGCTCTTGCGCGACATCACGTCCAGGCCGAGCGTGGGCTCGTCGAGGATCATGAGCTTGGCGTCGATGGCGGCGATCAGCGCGAGGTGCAGCTGCGTGACCATGCCCTTGGAGAGGTGCTTGACCTTGTCGTTCTCGGTGACCGAGGTGCGCTTGAGCAGTTGCCGGGCGCGGTCGGCGGAGAAGGCGGGCTGCAGGCCGGACATGAGCCGGATCAGCTCGGAGACCTTGGCCCAGCGCGGCAGCACGGCGACGTCGGGGATGTAGCAGAGGGAGGTCAGGAGCTGGGCGCGGTCCGCATGCGGATCCAGGCCGAGCACGCGGAGCTCGCCTTCGGCGCGCTTGAGTCCGACCAGCGTCTTCATCAGCGTGGTCTTGCCCGCGCCGTTGTGGCCGAGCAGCCCGACGACGCGGCCAGCGGGGATGGTGAAGGTCAGGTCCTGCAGGGCGGCCTTGCGGCCGTAGTTCAGGCTCAGATGGCTGGCCTCGATGAGCGTCTTCATGCGTCCTCCCAATTCAGGTCCTGGGGCTTGAGGCCCAGGCGGCGAAGTTTCTCCCGCAACCGGGGCCATTCCTCCTGGAGGAACTGCTCCCGCTCGGTGTGCAGCAGGCGGATGCGGGCGCCGTCGCGGACATACATGCCCATGCCGCGGCGGCTCTCCACGAGCCCCTCCTCGACGAGGGCCTGCAGCGCGCGGCTGACGGTCAGCGGGTTGATGAGGTACTGGCTCGCCAGCGTGCGGACGGAGGGCAGCGCTTCGCCCTCAGGCGGATCGCCGTCGAGCAGCTGCGACGCCAGTCGGTCGGCGAGCTGCTGATAGATCGGCGCTTGATCGTTCCAGCTGTGCATGACGCGGGGCGCCGGAGCGCCGGTGTGTTGCTGATGTAGCACACCATAGCAAGCGCCCCCGTGCGGACCCAGCGGGGGGCGACAGACTGCAGAAAAGGGGGATGAAGCGGAGGGGGCTGGCGAGCACCGCGATCAGGACATGGGCGGGTGGCATCGATCTCAACGCTGCCGCGGCCTGTCGGAGAATCCCACCGCCCCCTGAACACCGCCGCAGCCTGAGCCCAGATGCGCGACGGCGCCCTGCACGACTTCCCGATGCCACCATGATGCGCTCCACCCTGCCTGTCCTGATCCTTGCCGTGGCCGTCACCGCCACCCACGCCACCACCTTCGAACCCGCTCTCGGCGTCACCCTGCCCGACGAGGTCGCCGGCCTTTCCTTCGCCGGAAAGAAGGAGTTCCCGCAGAAGGAACTGGGCGTCAACTACGCCTGGCAGCGCAACGGCCCCACGCGCGGCTCTGTATTCATCTACACGGCCGGCGCCAAGGCCATCCCTGATGGCACCGAGGCACCCATCGTGCGGCGCCACTTTGACCAGGTGATCGGAGAAGTGCAGCAGATGGCCACCATCGGCCGCGCTCGCTCGGTCACGCTGAGCGGCAGTTCAGAGCAGGTCACCCACTACTCCGGTTGCGGTCCGCAGTTCATCTGGCGCGGCTACGAAATCGTGCTCGACGAAGGCTCGTTGACTTCCTACACCTATGTCACCGGCTTGAAGAACAACTTCGTGAAGCTGCGCATCAGTCACCTGAAAGGCGATGCGCAAGCGGCCAAGGACACAGAGCGCTTCGTGCAGGAGATCCGCAAGGTCTTGGGCGGGTGCAAGTAGGCGACTTCCCGCCTCGACCAAGGTCCAGCGAACCTTGATCAATCCGCCCTCCGAATAAGTCTTAGTCGCTGGCGCACCTACTCATTCACTGGACGATGAACCAAAGTTCATCCCGACGCCACCCCGGCGCCGTCATCCAGAGATTGAATCCATGAGCACACTCACCAACAAGGTCGCCATCGTCACCGGCGCTTCCAAGGGCATCGGCGCGGGCATCGCCAGGCAGTTCGCCAAGGCCGGCGCCTCGGTCGTCATCAACTACTCGACCAGCAAGGATGCCGCCCATGCGCTGGTCGGCGAGATCAACGGCGCCGGTGGCAAGGCCGTCGCGATCCAAGCCGACTTCTCGAAGACGGCCGACATCCAGCGACTGTTCGAAGAAACCAAGCGGATCTTCGGCACGCTCGACGTCCTCGTGAACAACGCGGGCGTCTACGCCTTCGGTCCCATTGAAGGCGCCACCGAGCAGGAGTTCCATCGCGAGTTCAACACCAACGTGCTGGGCGTCATCACCGCCACGCAGGAAGCAGCAAAGTACTTCGGCCCGAACGGCGGCAGCATCATCAACATCAGCTCCATCGCCAGCATCGGCTTCATGCCCAACTCGGCGATCTACGCAGCCTCCAAGAGCGCTGTCGACGCCATCACGCGCGTGACCTCGGTCGAACTCGCGCCCAGGAAGATCCGGGTGAACACCCTGGCCCCTGGGGCGACCATCACCGAAGGCATCGCCGCCCTGGGTTGGCCCGAGGAGGCCGTCAAGTCGATCATCGCCACGATCCCGTTCGGTCGCCCCGGACAGCCGGAAGACATCGCCCGCGTGGCGCAGTTCCTGGCCTCCGACGACTCGGCCTGGGTGACCGGCGAACGGATCACGGCCTCTGGCGGTCAGCGCGCCTGACCGCCGAGCCTGATCAGCGAGGCAGCTCGGCGATCAGGTACTCCACGAAGGCCCGGGCCGACGGCTTCGGCGGTCGGCCCGGCGTGAACATGCCGTGGACCTCGACGTCGTTCATATTCCAGTCCGGAAGCAACTGGACGAGCGCGCCGCTCGCGAGTTCGGCGCGGCATCCCCACAATGCCGTGGTCACGACGCCCATGCCCGCCACCGCCGCGGCCACCGCGCCTTCGTTGACGGACACGCTCAGCCGGCTGTCGACGCGGATCGTCATGTCCCGGCCACCCTTGTTGAACAGCCATCCGGCCGCGCTCGTTCCCGCAGGGCCGACGATGGCCGTGTGGTTCGCGAGGTCGGCCGGCGTCCCGGGCGTGCCGTTCGCCTTCAGGTAGGCGGGTGAGGCCGCGATCAATCGGTGCGTCCGGCCGATGAGACGCGCGGTCGCGCTCGAATCGGCCAGTTCACCGAGGCGCAACGCGACGTCGACGCCCTCCTTCAGCGTGTCCTGCCGCTGGTCGCTCATCAACAGGTGGACGTTCAACAGCGGATGGCGTGCCAGGAAGCCGGGCAGCAAGGGCACGATCTCGCGGACGCCGAAGCTGGAAGGCAACGCGACACGCAACCCGCCTCGCAGTTCCAGCGACCCGCGCGCCACGTGATCGGCCTCTTCGAGCGACGCCAGGATCGCCTCGACGCGCGCGAGGTAGTCCGTCCCGGCATCCGTCAGCGTGAGCGCCCGCGTCGTGCGGGTGACCAGCGCCGCGCCGACGTCCTGCTCCAGCGCCGCGATGATGCGCGACACCGACGGCTGGGACAGGTCCAGCTCCCGCGCTGCGGCCGAGAAACTTCCGGTGCGCGCCACGCGTGCGAACACTCGGAGGGCAAGCAGCTTGTCGTTCATGCGACGCAGTGTCGATCCATTCGACGGATAAGTCCCAATGGTTGGCGCACCATTCACATGCGCGTCGGATGTCGACAAGTCCGCCTCGATCTCGCCGTACTCCCTGCGAAGCACCGTCCCCGTCATTTACCTCGCCGACGACGACGAAATGAACGCGTAGAGCCACGATACGGGTCGATCAGACCGTTGAGCCTCATGTACGGCACCACGGCAAAAGCTCCGACGAACAGTCCGATCACTGCCTGCCCGATCTGGTCCCCGCGCTCGCCCCACTCCGGATGTGCCGCCAGAACCCAATCGAGCACGAGGCGACCGAGATACCCGATCAACAGGGCCTGAGCAATGAGAAGCACTGACCACAGGAGCTTTCGCCTACCTGTCATGGTTGCGGCCTCCAAACGTTCTGCCGTCGACGGCGTTCATGGGGTTCTCCGCGGACTGGCGCCGTGCCTGGCGTCGAACAGGACCTTCGTATGCACCTGCTTCTTCTCCTCGCCACGAAGAACGATGAACAGCACAGACGACGGCTTCTCGTCCGCCTCGCATTTTTCTGGACAAAGCACCTTCAGCAGACGCACGCCCGTCGGCGTCGGCTCCACCCAATTCAGGAACTGCTTGGCCGTCGCAACATCCTGCGGGGCGCCGAGTTCATCAACGATGGCGCCGATCGATTTTTGGCGGTAGTCCAGCTTCCACTTTTCGGGCACCAAGCGCTCTTCAGCGCTGGCGCCGCGCGCCACAACGAATGCAACAGCCAAGGCCATGACCAGGAGTGGCCAGAGGCTGCGTCCGGGCATAGCCTTCATCGGTCCTCGCAGTTTGCCAATCATGTTTTCTGAGCGCTCGTCGATTCGCCGCCACCCTCACCCGCTGCCTCTTCGACCAGCCACTCGGCGACATCCTCCAACGGCGCCTCGCCGCGGGTCCGTCGTGGCGACACGAGGTAGTAGTCGAGGCCCAGGTGCATCACCTGCGGCGTCACCTGCACCAGGCGCCCGGCCGCGAGGTCGGATTCCATGAAGAAGCGCCCGGCGAGGGCCAGGCCTTGCCCCGCGATCGCCGCGTCGATCGCCAGTCCTGTCTGGTTGAACCGGGTGCCCTTCGACGCTGAAGACGACACGCCCAGTTGCGCGAGAAACGCGGGCCAGGCGTCGTGCCCGTCATGGATCAGCGGGCAACCCGCCAACCGCTTCGGTGTCAGGGCCGCGGCGCCGCCGAGCATCGCCGGGCTCCCCACCGCGATCAGCTGGTTCTCGAGCAGCAGCCGCGCCTCGACGCCCGGACCGAACGGCGGACGTCCGCACCGGATCGACAGGTCGACTCCCTCCCCGTGGAAACTGGACACGCGCTCCGTCGCCAGGACCCGCAGGTCGATGTCGGGGTGCCGCGCGGCGAAGCGGGGCAGGCGCGGCAACAGCCACTTGGTGGCGATCGTCGGCGCCACGCTGATCGTGACGTGCCGGTCGCCGGGACGCAGGAGACGCGTGGCGTCGGCGATCTCCTCCAGCGCGAGCCGCACGCGGCGCGCGTAGGCGGCGCCGGCCCCGGTCGGGGCCAGACCGCGCGGGTGCCGCTCGAAGAGCTTGATGCGCAGGTCGGCTTCGAGCGCGCGGATCTGCTGCGCCACGGCCCCTTGCGTCACGTCGAGCTCCTCGGCCGCGAGCCGGAAATTCAGGTGCCGCGCCACGACTTCGAAGACGCGGAGCGCCTTCAGCGACGGGAGTCCTTCCAGCGGCATGTTCATGAACTGGACTGTAACTTTTCTACTGGATGAATGTAGCTGTGCGGACTCCCCGGATCGGGGCTGCGCTGATAGCGTATCGCTCATCGTTAGCAGACGCCATCCGGCGACAGCACGACGAAGGAAGAGCGCCATGACAGCCAATGAGACAGCCGACAAGACAGTAGAAAAGGTCGCCATCATCACCGCTGGCGGCAGCGGCATGGGCGCCGCCGCGGCGCGCCGTCTCGCCAAGGACGGCTTCCGGGTCGCCGTGCTCTCCTCGTCGGGCAAGGGTGAAGCGCTCGCGCATGAACTCGGCGGCATCGGCGTCACGGGCTCCAACCAGTCCGAGTCGGACCTGCGGGGTCTCGTCGATCAGGTGCTGGCGCGCTGGGGCCGCATCGACGTGCTGGTCAACAGTGCCGGTCATGGCCCGCGAGGCCCGTTGCTCGAGATGTCCGACGACGACTGGCATCGGGGCATGGACACCTACCTGCTCAACGTCGTGCGTGCGTCGCGGCTCGTGGTGCCGGCGATGCGGCAGCAGCGGTCGGGCGCGATCATCAACATCTCGACGGCCTGGGCCGTCGAACCGTCCGGCCAGTTCCCGACCTCGGGCGTGTTCCGGGCCGGCCTGTCCGCCTTTACGAAGATCTTCTCGGACACCTACGCGGCGGACAACATCCGCATGAACAACGTGCTGCCGGGCTGGATCGACAGCCTCCCCGCGACCGACGAGCGCCGCGACAGCGTGCCGATGCAGCGCTACGGACGCAGCGACGAGATCGCCGCAACCATCGCCTTCCTGGCGTCCGAGGGCGCCGGCTACATCACGGGCCAGAACCTGCGCGTCGATGGCGGTCTGACGCGGTCGCTGTAAAGGACTGCCATGCACGCACTGGTCTTCCGCCAATTCGGCGATGCCGACGTCCTTCGCTACGAAGCGGTGCCCGATCCCGTTCCCGGCCCTGGCCAGGCGCTGGTGCGCATGCGCGCCGTCGGGTTGAACTTCGCGGACGTCTACCGCCGAAAAGGCAACTATCACCTGGCCGGATCACCGCCCTGGATCCTGGGCTACGAGGGTGCCGGCGAGGTCGTCGCGGCGCCAGAGGGCAGCGGCCTACGGCCCGGCCAGCGCGTCGGTTTCGCCGACAGCCCGTTCGCCAACGCGGAGCTCTGCGCAGTCGATGTGAGCCGCCTCATTCCGCTGCCCGACGACACGTCCTTCGAGACCGCCGCCGGTTGCCTGCTTCAGGGCCTGACGGCGCAATACCTGTGCCGCGACAGCTACGCGGTGCGCCCCGGGGACTGGGCCGTCGTGCACGCGGCGGCGGGTGGCGTGGGGCTGCTTCTCGTGCAGATCCTGAAGCACCGGGGCGCGCACGTCATCGGCATCGCCTCAAGCGAGGCCAAGCGACAAGCCGTGCGTGAGGTCGGCGCCTACGCCGTGATCCCTACCGATGGATGGTTGCAGGCCGTGAAAGCACTGACCGACGGACGCGGCGCGGACGTGGTGTACGACTCGGTCGGCACCACGCTGCGCGACAGCCTGGACGCCGCGCGCACCGGCGGCACAGTCGTGTTCTACGGCATGGCGGCGGGCGATCCGGCGCCGGTGGATCCGAGACTGCTCATGGACCGCTCGCTGGCGCTGGTCGGCGGCGACCTGTGGAACGTGCTCACCACAGCCGAAGAGCGCCGGGCTCGCGCCTCGGAACTGTTCGGCTGGATCCAGTCGGGCGCCGTGACGCTGCGCGTCTCGCAGACATTCGCGCTACGGGACGGCGCAGACGCTCACCGCGCCCTGGAGGGTCGGCGGGTCATCGGCAAGATCGTCCTGCGCCCCTGAGATCACGGCTTCCTGAAGCGCAGCACGAAGCGGTCCGTCTTCCCGCGGATCGCCGGATCGAACACCTTCAGCGTGCGGTCGTCGGCGGGATTGGCCAGCGCGTCGGTTTCCCCGTCGAGCACGAACCCGGCCTTCTGCACCTCCGCCTTGACCGCCTCGCGATCGATGCGGTGCAGGTCCTCGGTGTTCTTCAGACCTGACCCCGCCACCGCGGAATGGTCGGCGACGATGTAGTACCCGCCCGGCTTCAGCAGGCTGAATACCGCCTTGTTATAGGCGTTCACGGCCGCGCCCTTCATGAAGCTGTCGTGGAAGTCGTGATAGTTCTCGAAGGTCCAGAACACGTCGAGCGTGTTGTGGATGGCCGCCGGTGGCTGCTCGGCGAGCGGGCTCGAGGTCTGTTCGACATTGCCATGGCCGGGCTCCGCCGTGATGGCCCTGGCCGTGGCGGCCGGGTTCGACTTGAAGACGGCGAACTCGCTCGGCACATAGGCGTAGACCTTGCCCTTGGGGCCCACCAGCGTCGAGAAGATCCGCGTCCAGTACCCGCCGCCGGGCACCGCGTCGATGACCTTGTCGCCGGGCTTCACCTTGGAGAAGGTGACCAGGTCCACCGGCCGGCGCGACTCGTCCTGCTGGACATCCTTCGCGGGACGGGTCGCGTCCGCGACCGCGGCGGTGACGGCGGGGGTCTGCGCCGCGGCCAGCGACGACATCAGCGCGACGGCGGCAGTCACCGTGGCCAGCGCGAACAGTCTTGAACTCATGAGGGCTCCTTGTGCAGGTCGATGATCGGGACGAGCGTAGCGCTCATCCGGCGCAACGTCTTCAAGTCATGGATTCGACCTTCTCCGCTGCTGTCCGGCCGGTCAGCGTCACGCGCGGCGGGTCTGCGCCGTCTCAGGCGGACAGAGCCGCGAGGAGGTCCCGCGCCGCGATCGATCCTTTCGCCGCATGGCCCAGGACATGCTGGAACGCCGCCTTGGGCGGCAGGGCGCCCAGGCCCGCCGAGATGCTGTCGAGGGTCACGGTCGAGCCGTGACGTCGGGCGGCGAAACGCACCAGGCCGCGCAACCCCACCCGGAGCACCGAACGCAAACGCTCGACGGCGGCGTCCAGTTGCGCGGGGTCCCGGTCGTCGAGGTCGCCATGGGCCACCGCGTTGCGCAAGCCGCGCGCCTGCGCCTTGTCATCCAGGAAGTTCGTCGTGGCGGCGCGCGTCGCGGACGGACACAGCGCAGCCGCACTTTGACCCAGGCTCGCACCTGTCACGGGTCGCGCCTGCTTCTTGTACTCGCCGAAGGTCGCCTCCAGCGACGTGAACAGGTGCAGCAGCCGATCTCTCGCCTCCAGCGTGTGGTCGTAAGAGGCATCGAAGTGCCGGATCGCCAGCCGGATCGTCCGGTCGGCGGCGACCTGCGGATGCGCCAGGTCGGCGGCGATCACCTCGGCGGCGACCACATCCGCCTTGCCCAGCACATAGGTCCGCGCGTGCTCGGGTTCGAACAGCTGCCGGCCAAAGTGCCCGACATACCGGCGGTTCAGAGACCCTCGCCGCTCGTAGCGCACCGACCCTGCCGGGTCGAGGAGGTCGCCAGACTTCACAAGACGCAATGCTGACACGACCCGCTGCAATGCCGCGAGGTCGTCGGCTCCCATGGCCTCCGCCTGCGCGTCGTCCCCGGTGAAGTCGGTCCGCTCGACCACGGCAAAGCTGTGCCGGCCATGCTCGAACTCGGCCTTCAGCGCCTCGGCCGTCGCGGTGTGCTCCAGCACCAGCCACTCCACCCAGCGGAGTGGCCGCAGGCCGATGCCGGCGATCTGCGCCCGCGTCTGCGGGAGTTCCAGGCCGGGCATGTGCAGCACATGGAGGAAGGCCGGGTCGGCGAGGAATGCGTGGAGGTCGGTCATGGCATGAGGCTCGTCTGCAGCGTGTCGAGGGCCAGGCGAGGATCGGCGGCCCCGCCGACCTGGGCAACGACGCGGTGGGCGGCGCGCAGCAGGATCTGATGCGCCCAGGCCGACCAGGCCGGCTCGTCACGCCCCGTCCCGGCAAGGCTGTCCGCCCAGTCGCGGCCGTGCAAGGCGTCGCTGCGCAAGGCGTAGAGCGTCCGGAGATCGCGCGCCAGTTCGCTGGCGTCTTCGCCCGGCTCCCGCACGAACTGACCGACCCGATCCACGAATGCAGCCGTGATGCCGGCGGTGACGTCCTTCACCAGCAGCGCCTCCAGCGCCACGGTGAGACGCATGATGTCGTCGATCGGCGCCTCCTCGCCACCGCCCCGTCCACAGGCCTGGACGATGCTGGACAGCTCGGGCAGGTCGAACACGGCGCCCTTCGGCTCGAGACGCGAGACCGCATCGAGGAGCCCCTGCAGGAGACCCTCGTCCGTCTTGCGCAGCCGCACCCGGACGGGCCCGTTCAAGATTGTCCGGCGATCATGGACGCCGACGAACCGGGCGACCTGCCCCTGCCGCCACACGTAGGCCGTGGAGGTTCTGGGCGGATCCATGCGCATCCCGTTCAAGGTCAGGATCGAGAACAGCACTCGCGCATCGCGACTCACCTTCGCGTGCATACGCCCGGTCACGGCGATGTCATCCACCACGAAGAACGCTGGCCGCGTCTCCCCATAGATCCCGGACCGCTTCTCCGCGACCTCCCGATCGAGCGCCCGCCATTCATCAAACGGAACGGACCGCAATTCGCCGCCGCGAAAGGGGATGCCGACGCCGTCCTCGAGACTGAGATTGGGCAGGTGCACGTAGAAGCGGCCGGGGCCCTGCACCCGAGGCGGCTGCCGGAAACCGGGCGGGAGCAGATGCGCGTTGTCGAACAGGTCCTTGTCGGGATCGTCTTGCATGCAAGGTGGCTCGTGGATGACGGTCAGAATGGACGGAGCATCGGGGGTGCGACAGGCGCGGACGCAGCACCGGCGGCGGCCATCGGCACGATACCGGCCGCCGGCGGCTGCCCCCAGAACACCCATTCATCGAGGCGCGCGCGATGGGCGAAGTCCTGGAACGGCGGCGGGAATCCGTCGACCTTCAACGGCGGACGTGACGACGCGCTGTGCAGGCCGGCGATGCCGCCCTCCGCGTCCAGCAGCAGCACCCAGTCGTCCCGCTGCGTAATGGGATCGGGCATCAGGTCGCGCAGATACCGGCGCGGCTCGGGATGGCGCGGGTCGCGCAGCAGCTCCGACAGACTTCGCGGGCGCGACGGCGCGCCGGGTGGTGTGTTGCGCGCGTAGGCCAGCAGGGCCTCCCGGTACCAGCGCCCCCGCTCCAGCAACGCGGCCTCGGCATCCCGTCGCTTGACGATGGCCGCGGTGGACACGACGGCCGTCAGCGACAGCGCGACGACGGCCAGCACCAGCAACAGGCCGACCAGCGTGAAGCCGCCGTCCGTGCGGCGCGAGCTCACAGTTGCGACCACGGCGTGCCGTCCGCCGCCGCACCCGTCGCGCCGCTGTGCAGGTCGCGCACGCCCCCAGTTCGGCATCGTCAGGCGGCACGAGCACCCAGGTCTGCGTGCTCTCGGTGACCGGGTCGTACGGCACCGCGTGCAGGTAGCGCGCGGCGACCAGCTCGTCGAGCGTGTCGGGATACCGCCCGGTGTCGGCGAAGTACTTGTCCAGGAGATCGCGCGTCTCGCGCAGGTTGGTGCGCAGCACCGTCTCCTTCGCCGCCTCCAGGTGCCTGAAGTAGCGCGGCAGCGCCAGCGACAGCAGCAGCGCGACGATCGCCAGCACCACGAGGAGCTCGATCAGCGTGAATCCGCGCCGACGGCGACGGTCACCAGCGGTGGTAGGCCTGGCCATTGAGTCCGATCCGCGTCGAGCGCGAATGCACGTCATACACATCCTCCCCTTCCGCCGGGGCCGACGGCTCGCTGGCATAGCTGCGCAACGCCCACGTGCGCGCATCCGGCACCGACGCATCAGTGGACATCGGATCACGCGGCACACGGCGGAGAAAGTAGATCCGGGGCTTGTCGGGCGTACGGACGTCCTCGACGCCTTCGACCAGCACCTCCAACGTCGGCGGATAACCGGTCGCGTCGGCCTTGCGCTCGATGCGCCCCTCGTCGTAGGCCTTCTTGTAGGCGTCGATCGCGTGGCGCAGCTCGCCGAGCGCACGCGACAGCTCGCGCTCGCGCACGCGCTGCGATTCGATCTGGGCTACCGGCAACACCAGGGTGGCCAGCACCGACAGCACCGCCAGCGTGATCAGCAGCTCGATGAGCGTGAAACCGCGTCCGCCCGGCATCACTTGACCGCCTTGTCCAGCTTGATCGGCCGCGGCGCCGGCACCGCGGTCGGCAGCGCCGCGCCGTCCGGCCCGGAGAGCGTGGCCGACACCACCCGCAATTGCGTGTCGCCGGCATTCGGCCCCGCGATGAAACCGATCGAGACGCCGCTGCCCTGTGCCGCAGCGACTGGCGCGCCGGGAGGCCGCGCGGCGCTGATGAAGATCTGGCCCGTGGCGGCGTCGACACGCTGGCTGAAGGTCGTCATCGTGCCGTCGCCGCTGAGCGCGCTGCCTTCCGACACACCGCTCACCCGCAGCGCACCGGGGTCGTAGGCCAGCACCAGGGTCATGGACGTGAGCGGCTGCCCGGCGTTCAGGACGACATCGGCCTTGAACTCGCCGCCGGTGGCGACCCGCCCCGGCGCGGACCATTGGATGGACGCGCCGCCCGCCGCCGCAGGCGTCGGTTCGCGCCTGCCCGGATCAGCGCCCGTCGACGATGAGTCGGTCGATGCCGACGGCCCCGGGGTCGCGGTGTCGGACCGCCCTCCCGCCGCCGCGCGGACGCCCGGCTCGACGGTGGACAGCGCGCCGCCCTGGCTTGCCTGGGCGGCCGGTTCGCCGTCGCCGCTCCTCAGGTTGCCGTCGGTGCCGGACTCGAACTCGAGCAGGCCGGGATCGGGACGGGCGATGCCGCGGACCAGTCGCGGCGTGATGGACAGGACGATCTCGGACGACGTCTTCGTCCGGTTGTCGCTCGAGAACAGCCGCCCCGCCACCGGCAGGTCGCCCAGCCCGGGCACCTTGCTGACCGTGCTGTTGTCGCGCTCGTTGATCAGGCCCGCGAGCACCTGGTTCTCCCCGTCCTTCAATCGCAGCACCGTCGAGGCCGACCGCGTGCCGATCTGATAGGCATTGGTTCCGTTGGGCGTCGTCACCTGACGGACGACGCTGCTGACCTCCAGCGCGATCTTCAGCGCGACCTCGTTGTCGACGCTGATCGTCGGCGTCACTTCCACCTTGAGACCGACGTCGATGTACTGCACGTTCTCGGAGACGAAACCGGTCGAGGTCGCGGTCGAGGTGATGTTGGGCACGCGGTCGCCGATCAGGATCTTGGCCGTCTCCCGGTTGCGCACGCGGATGCGCGGATTGGCGAGCGTCTTGACGTCGGCGTCCTGGCCGCTGGCGTTGATCGTGGTCGCCCCCACCGACACGCCGATACGACCCAGGGTGAGGTTCCGGATGTCGTCCACCGTGAGACTGCCGCCGCTGGTCAGCGGCAGCGGCGTCAGCGCCGCGGAGGGCGGGAACTGCACGCCGAGGTTGCTCAACCGGTCGCGGCTGACTTCGAGCACCTCGATCTCGATCATCGTCTCGGCGATCGGGAGATCGCCCAGCGCCACGAGCCGCTCGGCCATCTGCACCGCGCCCGCCGTGTCCCGCAGCACGACGGCGTTCTGGGCCTTGTCCACCACCACGTCGCGGGCCTTCAGCACCGTCTTCAAGGTGTTGGCCATCTGTTCGGCGTCCGCATTGGCGAGGAAGAAGGTGCGCACCTTCAGCGGCTGGTACTCCTTCTGCTTGGCCGGGGTGTTGGGATACACCACGATCGTCTTGCGCCCCTGCACGCGCTGTTCCAGCTGGTTGGTGATCAGCACGGTGTCGATGGCGTCGCGCACCGGCACGTTCTTGACGGACAGCGTGACCCGTTGATCGAGCTTGATGTCCCGGTCCAGGACGAAGCTGATGTCGGCCGTGCGCGCCAGGACATCGAAGACCTGCTTCAGCGAAGCGTCCTTGAAGTCGATGTTCATCGGCTTGAGCAGCGCCTGCGTCAGCGCCGGATCGACGGCGGGCTGGTTCGTCTTGTCGAGCACCGCCTGCAGCATCGCGCGCGCCTTGGCGTGCTGCGGCTCCTCGCGCAGCAGCGCACGCAGGCGGGTCAGCGCCAGCGCATGATCGCGCGAGTCGATGGCCAGCTGTGCGTCGAGAAGGTCCTTGGCCAGGCGCGCGTCGCGCTCGAGGGCGGCCAGGCCGCCGCGGGCGCGGCTGTTCTCGGGGTCGATCGCGAGCACCCGCCGGTACAGGCGCGCGCGCTCGCCGACCGCCGCCTCGCCGGTCTGCCGCGACGCCTGGGCAAGCAGGTCGTTGATGCCGCGTTCGCGCAGGGTCAGGTAGGTCAGCCGCAACCCGGGATCGCGCGGGCGCTCCGCGAGCGATTCGCGCAGCTGGGCGAGGCTCTCTTCGATGCGGCCTTCGTCGAACGTCAGCCGGGCCCGATCGACATCGGGCGCGGAGGTCGTGCACGCACAGGCGAGCAGGACCGCCGCGCCCAGGGCGCAGGCGCGAAGCAGGACGCGCGGCCGACGGACGGCCTGGGAGTAGACGGGGTTCATTCGATCTCGAGGGTCTGGACGGTGTGCGTCGCCAGGTGTTCCAGGGTCATCGTGGGCGGCTTGACCGAGAGCACCCGGTAAGCGCCGGCCACGGTATCCCGGGCCTGCACGATGTGGATGTCGTCGGCGTCCTGCAGGAAGACCCGCCACTCGCCGCCGACCTGCTGCTTGCCGACATAGGTGAAAGGCAGCGCCGGCAGTTCCGCGGCGGAGCTCGCCGCGACCGGCGCCGCAGGCGCGCCCCAGCCTCGGGCGCGGAACATCGGCGCCTCACGGGTCGCGGCGTCGCCGAACATCTCGGCGCGGTCGCGCTGCGCGAGCAGGCGTGGTGCCGCGTTGGCCGCTCCGTTCACCGAGGTGCCGGCGCCACCGCGCCCCGCCGCCGAAGGGGGCGTGGGCGACGGCGTCCGCTGTGGCGCAGGCAACGTCGATGGCGATGGCACTGTGGCGGCGGCCGGCCCTGTCGCCGCCCCGCGCGGCACCGGCAGCACGACGTCGGACGACGCCGTGCCGGGCGCCGGGTCGAGCCAGAGCGCCAGGCCGAGGGCCGTCGCGACGCAGGCATAGACGGCGATCCGCTTCGGGGTCATCGCCCGCTCCCCGCGCCTGGCCGTCACGATCGACGGCGGTGCGCGCGGACGTATCGCGCAGGTAGAGGGTGAAGCGGAGCTTCGCCTCCACGCGCGCCTCGCCGGCGTTGGCGCGGGCGAGGCGGATGCTGTCGAGCGCGCAGAACGGCACCCGCAGCAGCAGTTGTTCGGCGAACTGCCGGATCTGCTCGTAACGCCCCTCGACGGGCAGGACGAACTCCAGGACCCGGACCTGCCCGAAAGCCGCCGCCGACTCGCGGTAGTCCGCCTGACGCAGCGTCAATCCGGCATCCTCGGCCAGCAGGAAGAGCGTGCGCAGTTGCTCCTCGGAGCGCGCGGCGGGGCCGAGCGACGCGAGGAACGCGTGCCAGCGCTGGGACTCGTCCGTCGGCGCGACGCCGGCGATCGCCCGGGTGCGCAGCGCGGCGGCGCGCACGTCGTCCATCGCCATGCCGAGACGCACCTGCTCCCGTCGCTGCTCCGGCAGGACATGCAGGCGCAGCGTCGACGCGGCGATGAGCAGCAGGCCGGCGACCAGCGGCACCGCCGGCAACCGGCCGGTCGCGAACGCGATCTCGAGCCACAGGCGCGGCGACCTCATCGTGCC
Source organism: Roseateles chitinivorans (assembly GCF_050632235.1). Classification (GTDB taxonomy): domain Bacteria; phylum Pseudomonadota; class Gammaproteobacteria; order Burkholderiales; family Burkholderiaceae_C; genus Roseateles; species Roseateles chitinivorans_A. The sequence goes on from NZ_CP192584.1 coordinate 6,574,215, forward strand.
GCCTCCTGGGGATCGCGCCAGGTGACCGCGACGATGAACTTCAGCGGCCGGGCATCGGACGGTCCGGAGGACGCCACCTCGTGATGCCGCAGCACGACCTGCTCGAAGGCGTCGAGTCGCTTCAGCCGGGACACGAAGTCCAGCATCCGGTCCGGCGTGGCGACCTCGCCGCCGACCTGGAGCAGACGCTTGTCGGCTTCGGGCTCGATGGAGACGACGCTCACCTGTTCGCCGGCCGCCGCCTCGAGTCCGTCGAACACCTCGCGCCAGGGGAGATTGAGACGACGGATCGCCGCGTTCGCGGCCACCACCTGGATGGCGGGAATGGCGGGAGCGGACGCCGCCCGCGACCCGACCGTCGGGCGCGGCGCCTGCGCGGTCGCCAGCGCGACGCGCTGTTCGCGCAGTTGCACGTCGAGACGCATCGACGTCCAGAGTTCATGTCCGAGCCACGCCAAGGCGCCCAGGAGCACCCCCATGGCCACGGGCCCGGCACCCAGGCGCTGCCGCCACGGCGCCGAGAAACGCAATCGCAGCGGCTTCATGCGGGGACTCCGGCACGGGTCCACCGGCGCGGTGCGCCGCCGCCCTGCCCGAGCAGCACGAGGCCGGCCGGCAGCGACAGCGACCAGGCCATCGCAAGGCGCTCGGCCGCCTGCCAGAGCGCCTCCTCGTCTTCGCCGGGGCGCCAGTCGAGATCGCCGATCGCGCGGACGCGCCACGCCTCGGCGGCCGCGAGCAAGGTGCCGTCGAGGCCGGTGTGCAGGACCCAGTCCGCGTCATCCACGCTCCGGGCGCCCGCCGCGTTCCAGGCGGCGCAGAACGCGCTCTCCACACTCGGCGTGCCGGCGCCCGACTGCTTCGCGGCGTCGCGCAGCGTCCGCAACAGGGCCGCAGGCATGGCGCAACAGAGGAAGGGCCGGCTCGCGTCCCAGTCGCCTTCGATCAACCAGTCGGCGGCGCTGTCGCCGTGCAGGTCCTCGAAGCGCAGGGCGGCGACCGCGCGCAGGTCCGCGAGACGTCGTGCGTTCGCCGGCGGACGGACCATGAAATGACGGGCCGACGCCGCCCCGACGATCACGCGCCACGGCGCGCCACGCGGCGCGTCGGCGAGCGCGGCGCGCAACTCCTCGTGGGACGACCAGGGGCGTGCCGGCGCCGACGCCGCCTCCGCACCGCCCAGTCCCCCGAGATGGACGCACCGGCGCGAGAGCTCGATCGCGAGCGGTTTCCTACGACTGAAGCGTGACACGCTTCACCTCCTCCAACGTGGTCCGGCCCTGGCGCGCCAACTCGAGCGCGACGTCGCGCAGCGTCCGCGTGCCGTGACGGGCCGCCGCTTCCTTGATGCGGCGCGCCGAGGCGCGCTCGATGATGAGTTCGCGGATCTCGTCGTTCAAGGCGAGGATCTCGGCGATCGCGGTGCGCCCCTTGTAGCCGGTGCCGCGGCACTCGCCGCAACCGCCGCCCTCGCGCCAGCGGCCGTCGGCGAGCTCCGCGGGATCGAGCCCGAGCCGGTGCGCCAGGGCCGGCGCCGGCGCGGCCTCCCGCGCGCAGGCCGGGCACACGTTGCGCACCAGCCGCTGGGCCCAGATGCCGTTGAGCGCCGAAACGAAGGCGTAGGGATCGATGCCCATGTGGGAGAAGCGGCCGAACACGTCGAACACGTTGTTCGCGTGCACCGTGCTGAGCACCAGATGGCCGGTCAACGCGGACTGAACGGCGATCTCGGCGGTCTCGCGATCGCGGATCTCGCCGACCATGATCTTGTCCGGGTCGTGGCGCAGGATGGAACGCAGACCGCGCGCGAAGGTCAGCCCCTTCTTCTCGTTGACGGGGATCTGCAGCACGCCCGGCAGCTGGTACTCGACCGGGTCCTCGATGGTGATGATCTTGTCGCGGCCGTCGTGCACCTCGCCGAGCGCGGCATAGAGCGTCGTGGTCTTGCCTGAGCCGGTCGGTCCGGTGACCAGCAGCATGCCGTAGGGCTCGTCGACGAGCCGGCGCAGCGCGGCGAGCGCACCGTCGTCGAAGCCGAGCGCCTTCAGCGACAGCGCGCCATGCGCCTGCACCATCGTCTGCTTGTCGAGGATCCGGATGACGGCGTCCTCGCCGTGCACGCTGGGCATGACCGAGACGCGCAGGTCGATCTCGCGGCCCTGCGCCTCGACGCGGAAGCTGCCGTCCTGGGGGATGCGGCGCTCCGAGATGTCGAGTTCCGCGAGGACCTTGATGCGCGAGATCGCCTGGGCCGCGAGTTCGCGCCCGGAGATGCTGGTGGCGTGATCGAGCACGCCGTCGATGCGATAGCGGATGCTCATGCCGGCAGGCGTGCTCTCGAGGTGCACGTCGGATGCCATCGCGCGCAGCGCGTCGTAGAGCGTGGAGTTGACGAGCTTGACCGCCGGGCTGCTGCTTTCCCCGAGCATGGCGAGGGACAGCACCTCGGTATCGGACGCCACCGCCGCGCCGTCCTGCGACTCGGCCGCGATGGCGTCGACGGCGCGGATCTTCGCCTCCTGCTTGGCGAGGTAGGCGCGGATCTCGGCCTCCGGCGCCAGGCAAGGCCGCGGCGCAGGATCGGTGCGCCAGCGCAGCCAGGTCTTCAGGTCCTCATCGAAGGGGTCGGAGACGACCGCCAGCACCTGCTCGCCGTCGCGGACCAGCACGCAGCGCCGCTGCAGGGCCTGCGCGATCGGCAGCCGGTCGAACATCGGCTGGCAGGCGTCCAGCCGCGCGGTGTCGGCGCACGGCCAGCCGACCAGCGCGGCCACGTCGCGCGCGGCGTCCTGCACCCGGAGGCCGTGGCGTGCCGCCAGGGCGTCGAGCAGCGGAACACCGTCGGCCTGGGCCAGCGGACGCGCCGCGCGGACATCGGCCAGCGTGAGCGGCGACGTCGCGAGAGCCGCGGTCGCATCGGCCCCGGCCCTACGCGGCGGCGCGGCGTCGAGGCCGATGTCGGCGCTCCTGCCGGTGGCTGTCTCCGGCTGGCTGTCGGCGTCGAGCGGCATCACGGCGGCATTCATCCGAGGCTCCCGGCGAGATCGAAGATGGGCATGTAGAGCAGCAGCACAATGAGGCCGACGATCAAGCCGATCGCCGACATCAGCAGGGGCTCGAAGGCGCGGGTGAAGCGCTCGACGAAGCGGGCGACGTCGCCGTCGTAGAACGCGGCGGCCTCCATCAGCATGCGGCCGAGCTGCCCGGACTGTTCGCCGACGCGCAGCATGCGCAGCGAGATCGGCGTGGTCAGGCCGAGCGTCTCGAAGGCTTCGGAGAACGCGCCGCCGGCCTGCACGCGCAGGCGGGCGTCGGCCAGCCGCCCCGCCATGGCGGGGGCGGTGACGCCGCGCGACATCTCCATGGCCTGCACGGCAGGCACGCCGCTCTCGAGCAGCAGGCCGAGGGTGAGGTACAGCCGCGACAGCTCGTACAGCCGCACGTGCCGGCCCAGCCACGGCAGGCCGGCCGCCCAGGCCGCGAGGGCGCCGCTGCGCACGGCCCGCATCAGTGCCGCGCCGGCGGCGCCCAGCACGCCGACCGTCACGGCGAGGACGGACAGCGCATGGGCGCCGAGGAAGGTGCCGGCGGCCAGCAGCAGGCTGGACGCCCAGGGCAGTTCTCGGCCGCTGTCCTGGTAGACGGCGGCAAAGCGCGGCACGACGTATCCCGCCAGGAACAGCGTCACCAGACCGCCGACGGCCATCAGGATCAGCGGATAGATCGAGGCGCTGATGACCTTCGCGCGCACCGATTCGACACGGGCGCGGTAGTCGACGTAGCGCATCAGCGCGCGCGGCAGCTCGCCGGTGGTCTCGGCGGCGCGCACAAGACCGATGAACAGCGGCGGGAACGCATGGGGCAGGTCGGTCAACGCGGTCGACAGGCGTTGACCGCCGCGCAGCCGGGCAAGCAGATGGTCGAGGACGGTGCGCGTGTCGCCGGCCACCTCCTTTTCCGCCAGCCCCTGCAGGGCCTCGACCAGGCCGAGGCCTGCGTTGAGCAGTGCGTGCAGTTCCTGGCTGAACAGCAGCAGCGAGAAGCGCGAGCGGCGCAGGCTGAACGCCGACGTGGGTCGGGCCGTCACCTCCAGCACGCGGATCGCGCGGGCCTCGGCGGCGCGCGTCGCCTCTTCGGCACTGACGGCCTCGAGGCTGACGGTGGTGATGGTGTGATCGGCGCCGACGCCGCGGATCTCAAAACGCATGGTCCCTCCGCGCGGACGGAGGCACGGGTCGTCCGAGCGCGGCCACCTCGTCGCGTGGTGACGAGAGCGTCCGCAGGAACTCGACGAGCTCGCGACGCTCGGTGGGCGTGAGCAGCATCGGTCGGCCCTGCTCGGAGCTGCGGTAGTAGACCTCGTGGTCGACGGCCTCCTCCAGCGTCGGCAGGCTGCCGTCGTGCATGTAGGGCGCGGTCTCGGCGACGTTGCGCAGGCTGGGCGTGCGGAAGGCGCCGATGTCGCCGGCCTTCAGCGTGAGGATGAAGCGGCCGAGCGGGGACGCCTGCGGCAGCTCGACGAGCACGTCGTCGGCGCTGCGGCCGTTCTCGCGCAGGCGGACGACCTCCAGCGAGAGCGGGGCGAGGTCGCCTGCGATGCGTTCGAGGCCGACCGACAGCGTGTGGAACGCGTCGTCCGTGAACGGGGCCGAAGGGTTGTTCACGCCGTTCACGGTGTGGCAGGACGCGCACTTCGCGTAGCCCGTGAAGAGGCGGTAGCCCCGCAGCGCTTCCGGCGACATCGCGGGCGCCGCGTCCGTGTGACGGTCGAAGGGGGCGGGCGGCGCGACCAGCGTGCGTTCATAACGAGCGATCGCGTCGGCGATGCGCGGGGCGGTGATGCCGTCCCTGCGGGCCGCGGTGCCGAAGGCGCGCGCGAAGGCCTGACGGTAGGCCGGATCGTCGGCGACGCGGCGCACCAGCGTGTCGAGATCGGGCAGGCCCATCTCGTTCGGGTTGGTGAAGGGTTGCAGGGCCTGATGCTCGAGCGTGGGCGAGCGGCCGTCCCAGAACTGCGAACCGTTCGCGAGCGCGTTCAGCAGGCTCGGGGCGTTGCGCGCGCCGGGTTTGCCCTCGACGCCCTTGGACACGGGCAGGCCGTCGCTGAAGTACTTGTCCGGCAGATGGCAGGAGGCGCAGCTGACGCGGCCGTCGGCGCTGAGGCGGGGGTCGAAGAAGAGTTCTTCGCCGAGCGCGGCGACCGGGTCGACGGCGGCGCTCCGGGCGGGCGGCGCGGGCGTGCCGGCGCTGACCAGCATCGAGGCCAGTCCGCCGGTCGTGCAGGCGGCGACCGTCAGCAGCGCGAGCGCCGCGGCCTTGAGCCGCGACGTCGGGCGCTCAGCGGAAGGAGATGTCCGCGGCTTCACCTTCGCCTCCGGGCTGACCGTCCTTGCCCAGGGAAAGAAGATCGAAGTCGGTGTTGCCCTGGCCGGGCGAGCGGTACACGTAGGCGTGTCCCCACGGGTCGGCCGGGACGGCCTTCTGCAGGTAGGGGCCGGCCCACTTCGGCTCGTCGCCGGGGGCGGTGTAGAGGGCGTTGAGTCCCTGCTCGCTGGCGGGATAGCGGCCGGTGTCGAGGCGGTAGGCGTCGAGCGCCTTGGCCAGGCCGTCGATCTGGGCCTTGGCGACGCCGCGTTCGGACTTGCCGATCTGGGAGAAGTAGCGCGGGCCGACGTAGGCGGCGAGCAGGCCGATGATGACGATCACCACCAGCAGTTCGAGGAGGGTGAAGCCGCGATGGCGGGAGACCGGGGACCGGTGCGCGCGAGCGGTCGGGGCGTTGGCAAACATCGTGTACAGCGTCGTCGTTGCCCGCGGACGGGCCTGCCCACGCGCCGGTCAGGCGCACCTCGCCGCGCCGCGGGGCGGCGTCGGTTCCGGTTCGTGGGGTCCTCCCTTTGCAGCGCCCGGAGAGGGCGCTTCAAAAGCTCAGTCAGTCTTGTTCTTTGCGAGCGGATTCTGGCATGGAAGGGGGCGCTGATGCATGAGGGAAAGCGCATGGCGGGACAGGGAATCGTTACTTGCGGTGACGGGTCGCGAACACGCGCGCCAGCGACAGACCCACCATGACCACGGCCTCCATGGCGTCCGTGATGACGGTCCAGTTGCCGTCAGCGTACCCGGTCATCAGCTGGGCCCAGTTGTGGAAGCCATAACTGCACAGCCAGAGCCCCATCAATCCCGCGCCGATCCAGCGCTGCGCCGCCGGGGGTCGCCACGGCAGCAGCACGAGCGCCATGATCGTCAGACTGGGGATGGCGGACCAGAACGGGCTGTCGGGAAAGACGAAGACATAACTTCCCAGCCGGAGGAGAGCGAGCACCAGGCCGACCACGCAGAGGAGCACGAACAGCGCGGCCGATGCGAGCCTGAATGCGCGCGTCTTGTTCATTCGGCGAGCTACTTGCTCGGGTCGAGCGTCCGGGCCTCTCGCACCTTTGCGTCGATCAAAACCTTCATGTGGATCTGCTTGTCGTCCTCAGCGCGATGGACGATGAACAGCGCCATGGTTGGCCGCTCACTGGCCTGGCATTTGATCGGACAGATGACCTTCAGCAGGCGCTTGCCAGTCGGCGTCGGCTCGACCCAATTCAGGAACTGCTTGGCCGACGCCTCTTCTTGCGGGGCTCCGAGTTGCTCGACGATCTCGCCCATCGACTTCTGATCGAAGGCGAGATCCCACCTTTCAGGCAGGTTGCGCCCCACATCGCTGGCTCCGCATGCCGCCAGGAAGGAAGCAGCCAGCACCACCCCGAAGAGTGGCACGGGAAATTTCTCTGCGCACCCTCTCATGGACCCACGCTCTCAGTCCTGCGTCTACTTGGCACGACAATCAAGACCACGATAGATGAGGCCAAGGTGCGTCACGGAAGCCGACCGACATGGTCTGCGCCGCACTTCGGACACCGTTTCACGACCATAAGCCAATGCAGCCACTGTCCGATGCTCTGGTGCGAAATCGCGTAGATCACGATTCGCAGGCCGCAATGCCCGCATCGAACAGCAAAAGCGGTCCAAGCCAAACTCACGCCACAGAGCGCCGTGGCTCCAAGCTCCACAGCAACCGCTGGAATGTCCAGCAAGCGGCCAATGCCGTCTGGCATCAGGAATCCGACACCTGCAATCGCAAGCAGTGCTCCGGCAAGCCATAGCTTCCATTGTTGCCCCTCGATCAACAGGCGCGAGTCGTTCACGCTGATCACTCCTGGCATGTGCATGCAGCGCTGGAGGCCGCGCGATTGACTGCCGTTCTGAGAATGGAGCCAACCAGGATGCCAGCGTCAAACGCCCCCTTAATGAGCACAGTGTTGACCGCCGTGGTGACGGTGGTCGTGACCGCTGCCTGCAAGAAGGTTCTCGAACCGATACCAGTCATCGTAAATCCACTTCTCAACTCGCCGTAGAGACCACCCGCAGCCCCAAGGATAGTCATCCCACCGAACGTCTTTGCAAACTGACCACCAAGGGCCAGAGACGTACCGATCTGGAGCAGCGACGTTCGCTCCTCTACATCGACAAAGTTGTTCACTACATCTTCCACGAAGCTGTTGCTGCTGCATCCGCCCGTCAAGTCGCTCACCATTGACGCAACACTCAGGCCTGTCGGATCTACGTAACTCAATGGATTCCCGCCGACATAGGCGTAAGCACTGGACTGTCCTGAGGCCCAGCCGATTGGGTCTTCGGAAATGAATCTTCCGATTGTCGGGTTGTAATAGCGATGACGATAGTAGTACAGGCCATTGCCATCGTTCTCCCGACCGGTGTACTGCCAGTCAGGCACCTGGGATCCAACGACGGAGACGTTGCCATAGGCGCTATAGCTCAAAGTAGAAACGATCTGCTGATCCGCTGTCGCAACCGCACGCATGCTGCCCAGCGAATCCACAAGCAGATGGCTTTGATTTCCATTGCGATAGACAGCATACGACTCATCGGTTTCAAGGCCGTTCAATCGGAGGACCACCAATCCGCTCCCGGACGTAGACGCGACATTCCAACCGTCATGAACCACCTGCGTTGTGATCCCATCTACCGTCCGCGACACGCGTCGATCCAATGCGTCGTACCCGTAAGTCGTAGTTCTGGCTCCATCCACCCTGATCAGACGGTTACGCTCATCCCAGGTATATGTATTGGTTCCGTCATTGAGCAAGTTGCCGTTCGCGTCGTACGTCGCAGGATGACCATTCCATTGCGTCAGACGACCATTTGCATCGATGACTGTATCGCTCAGCACTGCGTCGGAGACGCTACCTGCCAATGATCCCGTCGCCGCAGTCATCCGTCCCGCCGCGTCATAGGTGTATGCAGCCTCTCCAAGGACGACACCGTTGGAACCTGTGTAAGCAATGCGCTCGATCCGGTCATCTGCCCCTCTGACGTAGCTCCCCACGATGCCATTGGCCAAGGTCACCTGGTTGCGTCGTCCTGACTGATCAAATGCGAAGCTGACTGTTTGTGCGACCTGTCCATTGACGGGGTGCGCGTCCTGGGTTATCCGTACGAGCCGGTCCCCCTTGTCCCAAACATAGCGAGTTGTTGGCAAGCCCTGCAATGTCATGGCCGTTCGACGTCCCCCGGCGTCATAGGCGTACCCCACAGAGCCTTGCGACGTCGTCTCACTGAGAGGTCGATCAAGTCCGTCGAAGCTCCATGAGATCTCGCCTGATGAACTGTCTATTGCTTTGACCAATCGATCGCCGGCATCCCAGGTGTATGTCACAGTGCTCTTGAAAACATTGGGAGCATCCACGGTCGCGCCGAAACCCACTTGAATCGGTCTTCCCAAGGCGTCCATGGAAACGACCGACATCTGTTGCCCCTTGCGGTCCGTGATCTTCCGGGGACGGCCACCAGGCTCACGCTCCGAGGACTCTTGCTGCAGCAATGGATCCTTCTTAAAGGTTTGCCGGTTCCGCTTGTCATAACCAAAAGTCCGTGCATTGAATTTTTCGTCTGTCTGACTCAGAACGTTTCCATTGCCGTCATAACTTATTCCCAAGGTTCCGCCCTTCGCGTCAACCATAGAGGTGAGCCTGTCCATAGCGTCATAGGAGAGATGACTTGCATTTCCCAGCGCATCACTGAAGCTCCGGAGGCGTCCAACAGTGTCCGAGAACACGGTCGTCCGATTGCCTGCTGCATCAGTGCGGCTCGACACCTCGCCGCCAGAGTAGGTCATCGTGGCTGAACGCCCACCGCTGTCCGACAGGCGGATGAGATTGCCCCTGCTGTCGTAGCTGAGCGACGTCCAGTAGCCTTCAGG